>NZ_FOEE01000004.1:204063-365009 GCF_900110555.1 Trujillonella endophytica | reverse complement strand
GGCTGCGTCACCCTGCGCCTGGCCGGCCGCCTGCACCACATCGGCATCGGCCGAACCCACGCCGGAACCCACGTCCTGCTCCTCGTCCAGGACCTGGACATCCGCGTCATCGACGCCGCCACCGGCGAACTACTCCGCGAACTCGTTCTCGACCCCAGCCGCGACTACCAGCCCACCGGCCGACCACCCGGCCCCACCCGCAAATGACAAACGCCCGAACCCACGTTCCGTGGGTCCGGGCGTCCGGGATGTCTTGCGACATCACACGGTGCCCCCGGCAGGATTCGAACCTGCGGCACACGGTTTAGGAAACCGATGCTCTATCCCCTGAGCTACGGGGGCGCGGCCGTCACGATCCCACAGCGCACCGGGCGTGCCCGTGCCACCCCGCTGGTCCGCCGGAGCGCACTACCGTCGCATCCATGACCGCGGTGCTGGCAGCGGTGGCCCTGATCGTCGGGCTGGCGTTCGTGATCGTCTGGGTCACCTGGCCCGAGCGTCGCCTGTTGTCGCCGGCCGGCGGCACGCACCAGGCCCTGCCCAGGCGCGACCGCGCGCGGATGGCCGAGGCCGTGGCCGGCGCCCGCTGGGCGCCGGCCCACGACGAGGTCGACGGGCACACCCGCGTGCTGCTGCGCCGCTCCTGCACCGGGCTGGACGGGCTGCCCGTCGTCCTGGAGGAGCGGATCTTCACCGTCTTCCCGGCCGACGACCCCGCCTGGGAGGGCCGTTTCACCGAGGCCATGGCCGGTGCCCGGTACCGCTGCGGCTACCTGAACGAGGAGGAGCGCGGGGCCTGACACCGCGACCGACGGGCGGCGCCGACGCTCCCGCGGGCCCGGACGGCAGGATGGTGGGCATGGGACAGGTCGTGGCAACTGCCGAACACGTCGTGCACGCTCCGGTCGACCGGGTCCGGGCCGGGCTGGCCGACTACTCCGGGGTCCGCAGCCGGGCGCTGCCCGAGCAGTTCTCCGACTACCGGGTGGAGGCCGGCGGGCAGGGAGCGGGCACCCGCGTCGGCTGGCGATTCGCCGCCACGTCCAAGCGCGTGCGCGAGCAGCTGGTCGAGGTCTCCCAGCCCGACGCGGACACGCTGGTGGAGCGCGACACCCGCTCCTCCATGGTGACCACCTGGACGGTCCATCCCGCCGACGCGGGCAGCACGACCGTCCGCGTGCGGACGACGTGGGACGGCGCCGGTGGTATCGGCGGCTTCTTCGAGCGCACCTTCGCGCCCGCGGGTCTGCGCCGGGTCTACGTCGACCTGCTCGGTCGACTCGAGCGGGAACTGCCCGCGACAGCCTGACGCGACGGCGGCGCGCGGGCGCGGGCCGGGGGACCATGGCCGGGTGACCGCCGCGCCCACCACCGCCGTCCCGGACCTCGACGCGCTGGCCCACCTCGTGGGCGACGGCGATGCGCTCGTGCTGTCCGGCGCCGGTCTGTCCACCGACTCCGGCATTCCCGACTACCGCGGCGCCAGCGGCTCGCTGCGGCGGCACACGCCGATGACCTGGCAGACCTTCCGCCGGGACCCGCGGGGCCGGCACCGCTACTGGGCGCGCAGCTTCGTCGGCTGGCGGCAGATGCGGATGGCCCGCCCGAACGAGGGCCACCGTGCCGTGGCGCAGCTGGAGGCGGCCGGCCTGCTCAGCGGGGTCATCACGCAGAACGTCGACGGGCTACACCAGGCCGCGGGCGCCCGCGACGTCGTCGAACTGCACGGCGGGCTGGACCGCACCATCTGCCTGCAGTGCGGCGACGTCGCCTCCCGGGCGCAGCTGGACGAGCGGCTGCGCGCGGCCAACCCGGACTTCGGCCCGCGCGCCGACGAGGTCAACCCCGACGGCGACGCCGAGCTGCCCGACGAGGTCCTCGACGGGTTCGTCATGGTCGACTGCCTGGCCTGCGGCGGTGGCCCGCTCAAGCCCGACGTCGTCTTCTTCGGCGAGACGGTGCCGCGCGACCGGGTGGGCGGCTGCTTCCGGCTGCTCGAGGAGTCCGGCAGCCTGCTCGTGCTCGGCTCGTCCCTGACCGTGATGAGCGGCTACCGGTTCGTCCTGCGGGCCGCCGAGCTCGGCATCCCGGTCGCCGTCGTCAACCTCGGCCCCACCCGTGGCGACGCGAAGGTCGACGTCAAGGTGGACGCCCCGCTCGGCGCCGTCCTGCCGGCGCTCGTGACCCGCCTGACGTGAGCCGCGAGGTCGAGCACACCGACGACGGGCGCTGGATCGTCGTCGACGGGCGGCGGTGGCGGAAGGCCGATCCGGCGCTGCCCGAGGACGCCCGCGCCCGGCTGCTGCACCACCTCGGCGTCGCCCGGGCGGGCGTCCGCACCGCCGGCCGGGCCGACGACGCGGCCGCCGTCGCCGCCGCGCGGGCCCGCGTGCAGCTGGCCAAGACCGGGCTGGGGGAGCGGGGCGAGGCCTGGTGGGACCAGGACGACGACGCCCGCCGGGAGCGATGGGAGACGGCGCTGCGCGAGCTCGACGCCTGACCGGGCGCTTCGCGGTCACCTCGGCGAGGATCGACGCGATGCAGACCTTTCTGCCCGTGGCCGACTTCGCCGAGAGCGCGCGGCTGCTGGACTCGCCGCGGCTGGGCAAGCAACGCGTGGAGACCCTCCAGGTCCTCCGCGCGCTCGAGCTGCCCGACTACGGCTGGATCTCCCACCCGGTCGTGCGGATGTGGCGGGGCCGCACCCCGGCGCTGGTCGCCTACGGCCTGGCCATGGTGCGGATCTGGCGGGAGCGCGGCTTCGCCGACACCACGTTCCCGCTGATCGGCGAGTTTGCCCCCGAGGTCGTCGACGCGCCCCAGGAGGAGCTCGACCGCGCCGGCCTGCTGCCTTCGTGGCTGGGCGACCCGGCCCTGCACCTGTCGCACCGGTCGAACCTGCTGGCCAAGGAGCCGGCCTTCTACCGGCCGCTGTTCGCCGAGCGGTTCGGCTCCGAGCCCGACGACCTGCCCTACGTGTGGCCCGAGCCCGACGACCTGCCGCCGGCGTCCGAGCCCGAGGGGGTGCGGGTGTGGGTGGCGCGACCGCGGTCGCACAACGAGCTCGGCGCCTGCCTGGCCGCCGGCGTCGTCGGGCTGGGCACCCAGTCGGGGATCGACGTCGACGCCACGGGCCTCGCCCCGGCCGAGCTGCGGGCGCTGTCGAAGGAACTGTCCGGCCGGCGCCCCGCCAAGGACCTGCGGCAGCTGTCGGCGTTCCTCGACGAGGTCCGGCCCGGGGACCTGGTCGGGCTGCCGATCGAGCGGGGCGCGGGGCTGCTGCTCGGCGAGGTGGTCGGCGACTACCTGTTCGAGGGCAAGGAGCTGCTGCCGCACCGCCGTCCGGCCCGCTGGGACCGCGTCGTCCCGCGGTCGGCCGCGCGGCCGCCGGCCACGCTGCAGGACCCGCGGGCGTTCTTCTCCGTCGTCCTCGACCCGGCGCACGTACCGGGCGGCTGACCCTCAGTCGTGGCCCACCGCGGGGAGCGCGACGTACCGCTGGGTGCCGATCATCGGATCGATCCCTCTCCTCCGGAGGACACCACCTCGGGGACCGAGCCGGCCCGCTCGATCGCCTCCCGGGTCAGGCCGCGCGGCACGAGGTTCCCCTCCGCGAGCACCGCCGCCGGCTGACGGATCACGCCGTCGGCAGGGGCACGTTCTGCAGCCGGACCTGGCCGCGGGCGACGACCTTGCCGTCCTCGACCCGGGTGAGCACGACCTGCCACAGCTGCAGGGTGCGGCCCTGCTGGATCGGCTCGGCGACGACGTCGAGGCGCCCGGCCGTCATCGGCCGCAGGAAGTCGGTGCTGTTGTTCACGCCGACGGCGAACTGGCCCCGGTCGGCCACCGCCGCGCTCGCGCCGATGCTGGCCGCCGACTCGACCACCGCGCAGTAGAGGCCGCCGTGCACCACGCCCCACGGCGTGTGCTGCCGCGGCCCGGTCTCCACGGTGCCGGTCACGCGGGTGCCGGTGGCCTCCGCGACGTCGAAGGCGGTGGCGGCCATGAACGGGCTGGCCGCGGTCGGGTCGACGGCGGCGGCGTCGCTCACGCGGCGTCCCAGACCAGGCAGAAGGGATGGCCCACCGGGTCGGCGTAGACGCGGAAGTCCCCGCCCCCGCCGGGCAGCCGCCGTGCGCCGAGCGCGAGCGCCTTCGGCTCGGCCTCGTCGACGTCGGTCACGAAGACGTCGAGGTGGAACTGCTGCGGGCGGTCGGGGTCCGGCCAGTCCGGCGGCTGGAGGTCCGGGGCCTGCTGGAACGCCAGCCGGTACCCCTGGCCGGTCACCACCACCCAGTCGTCACCAGGGCCGCCCTTGCTCACCTCCAGCCCCAGGAGCTCGGCGTAGAAGGTGGCGAGGGCGTGCGCGTCGGGCGCGTCGAGGACGACGGAGTGCAGGCGGCCGATCATGACCTCCATCCTGGCGTCGGGCCCGCCGTCCGGCCCAGCGGGATCCGGCCAGGAAGCGCGACGATCCGGCCCACCTGCGCAGAAGCGCCAAACTGCGCGGTGCAGAAGCGCGAAGTTGCTCCGGGGCGGAAGCGCGGAATTGCTCCGGGGCGGAAGCGCGGAGTTGCCCCGGGGCGGAAGTGCGCGGTGCGGAAGCGCGAAGTTGCCCCGGGGGAGCGGGGACGCAGGGACGTGCCGGAGGATCGGAGCCGTGCCCGACGCTGCCTCCGCCCCCCGCCTCGGCTCGCTCACCTGGCTGCCCGCCACCGAGCACCCGCACCTGCTCGGTGCCCCCGTCGCCGCTGCGCTGCCCGCGCTGGGCGGGGCCGCGTGGGTGGCCGAGATCGACGACGACCTCGCCGACACCGCCGCGTTCACCGAGGCCTACGACGTCCCCCTGGAGGCGTCGGCGAACTGCGTCGTGGTCGCCGCCCGCCGGGCCGGCCAGACGACGCTGGCCGCCTGCCTGGTGCCGTCCACGACCCGCGCGGACGTGAACGGGCTGGTCCGGCGCCACCTCGGCGCCCGCAAGGCCTCGTTCGCCCCCCAGGACGTCGCGGTGGCCGAGAGCGGGATGGCGTACGGCGGCATCACCCCGGTGGGCCTGCCCGAGGGGTGGCCGATCCTGGTGGACGCCGCCGTGGCCGGTGCCGGCCTGGTCGTCGTGGGCTCGGGCATCCGGGGCAGCAAGCTCGCGGTGCCCGGGGAGGTGCTGGCCGGGCTGCCCGGCGCCGAGGTGCTCGACGGCCTCGGGCAGCCGCCGGAGGAGGAGCCGCCGCCCCGCCCGGCCGCGCCCGCGGCGGTGCCCGGCCGGGCACCCGACGACCGGGACGTCGGCTGGGGAGAGCGGCCGGCCGATCCGCGGGACGACGATCGCCGCTACCTGGAGGACCGGCCGCCGCACTGGGAGTGAGGATCTCGCTGCGGGGCACCGCGACCGGCGAACTCGCCGCGGCGCCCCGGAGTGAGGCCGACCGTCGGACTACAGCTGGCTCGTGGTGCCCGGGCCGGACGGGTCGACCCCCGGGCCGGCACCCTGCTCAGCGCGCAGCAGGTCGCGGATCTCGACCAGCAGCTCGACCTGCGTGGGCTCCGCCGGACCGGCCTCCTCGCCCCGCTTGCGCCGATCCATGATCTTCTTCAGCGGCACCACGACGAGGAAGTAGACGACCGCCGCGGTGATGATGAAGGTGATCACCGCGTTGACGAACGCGGCCCAGTCGAAGACCTGGCCGTTGATCGTGAACGTTCCGCCGTCGAGGCCACCACCACCGACGAGGGCGATCAGTGGCTCGAGGAACGACGACGTGAACTGGCTGACGAGCGCCGTGAAGGCGGTGCCGATGACGACGGCCACCGCCAGCTCGACGACGTTGCCGCGCAGCAGGAAATCCTTGAAACCCTTCAGCATGGCGTCATCCACCCACGGCGGGGCAGCCTGCGTCCACTCCGACACGGCGCGTCACGGAGGCGGCAGGCTCAGCGTGAGCGTGGCGGTCGTCGCGGCCGCGGCGAGTTCGGCGGCGGTCTCCGCGTCGACGGCCACCAGCAGGAGTCCGGCGGCCGGGTCGTCCGGCGGTGGTGCCGCTTGCAGCACCAGCGCGCCGGCGGCGAGGACGCGGGCGCGGGGGTCGCCCTCGGTGGTGGCCAGGACGTCGACCCTGTCCCCGGTGCGCGGCAGCGCGCTCACCGCGGCGTCGGCGGTCCGGATGGGGGCGGCGACCGTGCCCGTGGGCAGCAGGGACGTGAGCCCGGAGCCCACCAGCCGGACGTCGGTCACCGGCTCGCCGGCGCGGACCGCACCCGCCAGCGTGCGGCCCACCAGCTCGCCCGGCTCGGTCGCCGCACCGCCCGGAGCCGACGGCAGCCGGACGACGGCGAGGTCGCCGGCCGACAGCTGCGTGCCCGCGGGCAGGTCGGCCGCGGCGGCCACGACGGCGACGCCCGCGCCGGCGACGGCGGGCGGGGCCGGCTCCGGTCGCAGCGCCAGCACGAGCGCCGCGGCCGCGAGCAGCCCGGCCAGGCACTGCCGCAGCAGGTGGACGAGCGAGCGGGGGCGGCGCAGGCGGATCATGCCGACCACGGTGGCCGACGCGTGCCCGGCGCAGCGGGCGGCACGGTCGGCTGTGGACGGCGGGTCGGGCTGTGGACGGCAGGTGCGCCGTCCACCCGGTCAGCCGGCGCTGGCCGCCTTCGCGCCGCTGCCGGAGCCGCTGCCCGACGACGACGAGGAGGTCGTGCTCGCCGACTCCTTCTTCGCACCGCTGCCGTTGCCGCTACCGCTGTCCGAGCCGGACGCGGCCGGGGCGGACGACGCGGGCTTCTCGCTCGCCGTCGAGCTGCCGCGGCTGTCGGTGCGGTAGAAGCCCGAGCCCTTGAAGACGACGCCGACCGAGCCGTAGACCTTGCGCACCACGGCGCCGCACTCGGGGCACTCGGTGACGGGGGCGTCGGTGAAGGACTGCACGACCTCGAACTCGTGCTTGCCGTCGGGGTTGGTGCAGGCGTACTGGTAGGTCGGCACGGCGAGAGGCTCCTGGTCGGGCGGGGGTGGGGCGCGCCGGGGCTGGCACTCTCACCCGGCGACTGCCAATTGTGCGCCCTCGTCCGCCGTCCGTCCATCACCCGGCCGCGCCCGGCCGCTCCGTCGCGCGCGCCCGGCAGCACAGGCCGGTATTGGAGCGACTGCTCTACAGTCGTCCCGTCCACGCCGCCCGAGGGAGGAGTCGCCCGTGCCCCGGCCTCGCGTGCACGCCCCGGACACGGTCCTGGACGCCGCCGAGGAGCTGCTGGCCGAGCGCGGCCGCGGCCGGCTCACCGTCCGCGCGCTGGCCGAGCGGTCCGGCGTCTCCAACGGCAGCATCTACCACGCGTTCGGCTCCCTGGAGACGGTCGTCGGGTCCGCCTGGCTGCGTCGCGCCCGGCAGTTCCTCGGCCTGCAGCGCGCCGCCGTGGACGACGCGCTGGCCGCCGGCGACGTCCAGGGCGCGGTACAGGCCGCGGCCGACGCCCCTGCCCGGCTCGCCGCCGAGGACCTGCGCGCGGCGCAGCTGCTGGTGGCCGTCCGGCGCGACGAGCTGCTCACCGACGGCCTCGCACCTGAGGTGGCCGCGGACCTGCGGGCTCTCGACGCGCAGCTCCTGGACCTCCTGCGCCGCCTGGCCCGTGCGGCCTGGGACCGCGGTGACGCCGCGGCGGTCGAGGTGCTCACCCGGTGCGTCGTCCGGCTGCCCGCGGCGCTCCTGTTCGGCGAGATCCGCGCCGGCCGGGTCTCCCCGCACACCCGCGCGCAGCTCGCGGCGGCCGTCGGCGCCGTCCTCGACTGCGGTCCGCCGCCCTGACCGCCGCCGCCGTCCCCACAGCCCACCCACCCCGCGTACCGGAGAGGCCCGACATGCCCACGCTCGACCGCCACGACGACGTCGTCGTCCTCGACCTCGGCGACACCGAGAATCGCTTCCATCCCGACTGGCTGGCGTCGGTGGACGCCGCGCTGGACGAGGTCGAGCGCGCCGACGGGGCGCGCGCCCTCGTGACCACCGCCTCGGGGAAGTTCTTCTCCAACGGCCTGGACCTGGACTGGCTGTCGGCCCACCCCGACCGCGGTGACGAGTACGTGGACACCGTGCACGCGCTGCTGGCCCGGGTGCTGGCGCTGCCGATGGTGACCGTGGCCGCGCTCCAGGGGCACACCTTCGCGGCGGGGGCCATGCTCTCGCTCGCCCACGACCTGCGGGTCATGCGCGTGGACCGGGGGTTCTGGTGTCTCCCTGAGGCCGACATCGGCATCCCGTTCACCCCGGCCATGTCGGCGCTCATCCAGGCGCGGCTGGCCCCGCAGACCGCGCACGAGGCGATGGTGACCGCCCGGCGCTACGGCGGTGCGGAGGCCCGCTCGGCCGGCATCGTCGACTCCGCGGTTGCCGAGGACGCCGTCCGCGACACCGCGGTACAGCTCGCCGCCGCGCACGCCGGCAAGGCCGGCGACACGATCGCCGCGATCAAGGCGCGCATGTACGCGCCGGTACTGGAGCTGCTGCGAGACAGCGGCGGCCTCCGCTGATGACCGGCCGCCCGCCCCGCGTAGGCGGGACGGGCGGCCGGGAACTCAGTTGTCCTCGAGCACGAAGTCCGCGGCGCGCCAGGCCATGGCCATCATCGGGGCGTTGAGGTTGCCCGAGATCATGGCCGGGAAGATCGAGGTGTCGATGACCCGCAGGCCCTGGACGCCGCGCACCCGCAGCCGGCTGTCGACGACGTCGGTGTCGTTCGGGCCCATCGCGCAGGCGCCGGAGGCGTGGTAGCCCGGGCCGCCGTAGAGGAACCCGGAGTCCAGGATGTCCTCGTCGGTCTTCACGACCGCACCCGGCTGGATCTCCATGGCCACCTTGTCGGCGATGGGGGACTGCTGGATCACCTCGCGCATCCGGCGGAACATGCCCACCGAGACCTCCCGGTCGTGGTCGCTGGTCAGGTACCCGGGGTCCAGGCGCAGCGGCATATCGGGGTTGTCCGAGACGATGTGCGCCGAGCCCAGGCTGGTCGGCCGCAGCGCGAAGCCGAGCATGGAGAAGCCGGGGCGGTTCTCGACGGCGAACTTGGTGGGCGCCCAGCCCATCGTGAACGGCGTGACGAGCACCTGGGCGTCCGGCCGGGTCGCGCCCTCGGTGGCGCGGATGAAGGCGAGCATCTCGTAGGCCGGGGTGCCGATAGGCCCCTGGCGGTCGAGCAGGTACTTGGCCCCGGTGACGCCCTGGCGGACGACGTTCGCCAGCACCTTGTTGTACCCGATGTTGTCGGTGATCCGGACCTGCAGCGGGAAGCAGCGGTGCTCGCGCAGGCCCTCGCCGACCTGCGGGCTGTCGACCCGCACCTCGACGCCGGCCTCGCCCAGCACGGAGCTCGGGCCGATACCCGACAGCTGCAGCAGCTGCGGGGAACCCAGGTTGCCCGCCGAGAGGATGACCTCCTTGCGGGCCCGGAACTCGACGACTGCGCCGTCGGCGCGGGCGCTGACGCCCACGGCGCGGTCGCCCTCGAAGAGCACCTTCGTCACCTGCACGCCGCTGCGCACGGTGAGGTTCGGGCGCTTCTCCACCGGGTGCAGGAACGCCTTGGCCGCGCTCTGCCGCAGGCCGCGCTTGATGCTGCCCGGGGTGTAGCCGATGCGCTCCTCGTCGGAGGAGTTGATGTCGTCGGTGCGCTTGACGCCGGTCGCCCCGTAGGCGTCCATCAGCATCTCGCTGAGCTGCTCGGGCTTCGTGCGCACCGTGACGCCGAGGGGCCCGCCCTCGCCGCGCGTGGGCGAGGAGCCGAGGTTGTGGTCCTCCATCTGCTTGTAGACGGGGAGGATCTCGTCCCAGCCCCAGCCGGGGTTGCCCAGCTCGACGAGATTGTCGAAGTCGGCCTGCGACCCGCGGTTGTAGACCATCCCGTTCACCGAGCTGGAGCCGCCGATCATCTTGCCGCGGGTCCAGTACTCGGTCTGCCCGTGCGGCCCGAAGGGGACGGTGGGGTTGATCCACATCTTGTCGGGGCCGAGGAAGGCCAGGCCCTTGGGCACGTGCACCCAGGGGTTGCGGTCGCCGCCACCCGCCTCGATCAGCAGGACTGACGTCCCCGGGTCGGCGCTCAGCCGGTTGGCCAGGACACAGCCGGCGGATCCGGCTCCGACGATGACGTAGTCGTACCCACTCATGAACGGGACCTCTCTGCGGACGAACGAGAGTGTGAATGTTCCACAACCGTCGAAGTGCTGTGAAGGAGGGCGGAACGCCCGGGACCGCCGGTCGGACGCGGACGTACCGTCGGCCGGTGGCGACCCGGTGGCTGGACCCCGAGCAGCAGCGCGCCTGGCGCGCCTGGCTCAGCGTCAGCGAGCTGGTGCCGCGCGTCCTGGACGCCCAGTTGCAGCGCGACGCCGGCCTGAGCCACACGGCGTACGTCGTCCTCGCGATGCTCTCGGAGGCGCCGGGGCGGGCGCGGCGGATGAGCGACCTGGCCCGCCGGGCCAACCAGTCGCAGAGCCGGCTGTCGCACACGGTCGGCCGGCTCGAGGAGCGGGGCTGGGTGCGCCGGGAGCGGGCCTCCGAGGACGGCCGCGGCAACCTCGCCGTCCTCACCGACGCGGGCTGGGACCTCGTCCGCCAGGTCGCCCCCGGTCACGCCGAGGCCGTACGGGCGGCGATGTTCGACCCGATGACGCCGGAGCAGACCGGGGTGCTGGCGGACGCGCTGGAGCAGGTGCTCGAGCGCCTGGACCCCGACCACAGCCTGCGGGTCGAGCACGGCGCCGACGCCGCACCGCAGCGCTAGGCCGGGCCGCTCGGACACCGTCCTCCCTCATGGCGAGGCGTCCTCCCTCACCGCGCACCGTGAGGGAGGACGCGCGGGGATCAGGTCACCTGATCCCGGCGGCGCCGCCGTCCGGCACCGCCGCCGCCACCCGCCGCCACCCGCCGCTACCGGCCCAGGTGGCGGTAGCGGTGCAGGCGGCTGCGGAAGCGCTCGTTGTCGTCGCGACCCAGCAGGCCGGCCAGCTCCTCGCCGAGCACCCGGCCCAACCGCAGGCAGAACTCCTGCGGCTCGTCGGCGGCGTCGGGCCGCTCCGGCACCACCCGGTCGACGATGCCGGCCCGCCACAGGTCGGTCGCCCGCACGCCCTGGTTGCCGGCCATCTCGTCGGCCCGGTCCACTGTGCGGTGCACGATCACGCTCGCGCCCTCGGGGGGCAGCGGGCCCAGCCAGCCGTTGGCCGCCGACAGCACCCGGTCGGCCGGCACCAGCGCCAGCGCCCCGCCGCCGGTGCCCTGGCCCAGCAGGACGGCGATCGTCGGCGCCTTGAGCATCACCAGGTCCTGCAGGCAGCGGGCGATCTCCGCGGCCAGCCCGCCCTCCTCGGCCTCCTGCGACAGCGCCGCGCCCGGGGTGTCGATCAGCGTGACCAGCGGCAGCCGCAGCTCCGCGGCCAGCCGCATCCCCCGCCGGGCCTCGCGCAGCGCCGCCGGCCCCAGCGGTGCCGACGGCGACTGCCCCCGCCGGTCCTGGCCGAGCACCACGCACGGCGCGCCGCCGAACCGGGCGAGCGCGAGCAGCAGGCCGGGGTCCTTCTCCCCGGCGCCGGTGCCCGACAGGCCGACGACGTCGGTGGCTGCGGTCCGCAGCAGCCGGCGCACGCCCGGGCGGTCGGCGCGCCGGGACGCGGTGACGACGTCCCACGCGGACCGCCCGTCCTCGGGGTCGTCGGCGTCGGTGCCGTCCTCGGCGGTCGGCCGCTCGGCGTCGCGGACGTCGAGGTGCCAGGTCTGCCGGGCCGCGAGGACGCTCAGCGCGCGGTCGGCGACGTCGGCGATGTCCTCGTGGGGCACGACCGCGTCGATCAGCCCCCTCTCGGCCAGGTGCTCGGCGGTCTGCACGCCCTCGGGGAAGGGCTCGCCGTAGAGGGCCTCGTACACCCGCGGCCCGAGGAACCCGATCGAGGCCCCGGGCTCGGCGATCGTCACGTGGCCCAGCGACCCCCAGGAGGCCAGCACGCCGCCGAAGGTCGGGTGGCGCAGGTAGACCAGGTAGGGCAGCCCGGCCTCCTTGTGCCGGGCGATGGCCGCGGTGATGCCGATCATCTGCAGGAAGGCGACCGTGCCCTCCTGCATTCGCGTGCCGCCGGAGACAGGAGCGGCCAGCAGCGGCAGGCCCTCCTCGGTGGCCCGCTCCACCGCGGTGATCAGCCGCTCGGCGGCGGCCACCCCGATGGAGCCGGCGAGGAAGCCGAACTCCCCGGCGACGACGGCGACCCGGCGACCGCGCAGCAGCCCCTGGCCGGTGATGATCGACTCGTCCTGGCGGCTCTTCTCCGCGGCGCGGACCAGCTCGGCGGCGTACCCCGGGTCCACGTCGCGGACCGGGACGGGGGCGTCCCACGACTGCCACGACCCCGGGTCCAGGACCCGGTCGCGGAGCGTGCGGGCGTCGGTGCCACTCATGAGTACCTCTCGGTTCGGCCGGGCGGAACCGAAGTGTCTCCCGCGCCCGACCCCTCAGAGACCCGCGGGGAGGACCTGCCAGCCGCCGGTGGGCGTCACCACGACGCCCACCCGCCGGTCGTGCGGCTCGGCCGGCAGTTCGGCGACGAACTCGTCGTCGTAGACCACGGCGACCAGGAGCGCGCCCGGCCGGGCGTGCACCAGCGCCCGGTCGTAGAAGCCGCCGCCGCGGCCCAGCCGCACGCCCGAGCGGTCCACCGCCACCGCCGGCACCACGACGGCGTCCGCCGCGCCGATCGCCGTCGTCCCCAGCCGCGGGCCCAGCGGCTCCAGCAGGCCGAACCGGCCGGGGGCCAGCCGGCCGGTGTCGACCGCCCAGCGCAGCTCGGGGGAGCCGTCGCTGACGACCGGCAGCAGCACCCGGGCCCCGAGCTGGGTGAACGCGGCGGGCAGGCGACCGTGGCCCGGCTCGAACTCGTCCGGCGCGAAGGCCGCCATCGTCCGGACGCCGGCGAGGCCCCGCAGCAGGGCCGAGGTGACCGCGGCGGCCGCGGTCGCGCGCTCCGCCGCCGATCGCGCCCGGCGCTGTTCCCGCAGGCGCGACCGCAGGTCGGCCTTGGCCGCACCCACCTCGTCGGGGGTCACCGGCGAAGGCTAGCTGGATACGCTGCTCCGCATGTCCAGCCCGAGCACGCGCGGTACGCGCAAGGCCGTCATCCCCGTCGCCGGGATGGGCACCCGGTTCCTGCCCGCCACCAAGGCCGTGCCCAAGGAGCTGCTGCCGGTCGTGGACCGGCCCGCCCTGCAGTACATCGTCGAGGAGGCCGCTCGCGCCGGCCTGGGCGAGGTACTCATGGTCACCGGCCGCAACAAGGCCGCCATCGAGGACTTCTTCGACCGCGTGCCGGAGCTCGAGACCGCCCTCGAGAAGAAGGGTGACCAGGGCAGGCTGGCCGCCGTCGCGGAGTCCACCGACGTCGCCCAGGTGCACTTCGTCCGCCAGGGCGAGGCCCGCGGCCTCGGGCACGCCGTCCTCCAGGCCGCCGCGTTCGTCGGCGACGAGCCGTTCGCCGTCCTGCTCGGCGACGACCTGATCGACGCCCGCGACCACCTGCTGGAGCAGATGCTCGCGGTGCAGGCCGAGCGCGGCGGCTGCGTCGTGGCCCTGCTGGACGTGGGCCGGGAGAACATCGACAAGTACGGCGCCGTCGCCATCAAGGAGCAGGCGCAGCAGGGCGTCGTCACCATCACCGGGCTGGTCGAGAAGCCGCCGGTGGACGAGGCGCCGAGCAGCCTGGCGATCATCGGCCGCTACGTGCTGGCGCCGGAGATCTTCGGCGTGCTGCGCGAGACCGCCCCCGGCCGCGGCGGGGAGATCCAGCTGACCGATGCGCTGGCGACCCTGGTGGAGCGCGGCGAACCGGTGCACGGCGTGGTCTTCGACGGGCGCCGCTACGACACCGGCGACAAGCTGGACTACCTCAAGGCGGTCGTCCGGCTGGCCGTCGAGCGCGAGGACCTGGGCCCGCCGCTGCGTGCCTGGCTGACCGAGTTCGTGGCAGAGCTGCCGCCCGAGGGCGCGTCGCAGGCCTGACCTCGGCCCCTCAGGGGGGAGCATCGAGAGTCGTGATGGGTGTGGACGACGACAGCGCCGGGGCGACCGTGCGGGAGCACCGGGACACCACCGCGCTCGACCTGCGCTCGGGGACCTCGGTGCCGGCCGGGGGCGGGGTGCAGCACACCGCCCAGATCGACGCCTCGGCGGTCCCGCCGCCCCCCGCCGCGCACGAGTCGACGCTGCCGCGCACCGTCGAGCAGCACCTGGACGAGATCCTCGCCGCGGTGCCCCAGCCCGACCCGATCGAGCTCGCCGTCCTCGACGCGCAGGGCCTGCTCTGCGCCGAGGAGGTCGTGAGCAAGCGGGCGCTGCCGGCCTACGACCAGTCCGCGCTCGACGGCTACGCCGCCCGGTCCGACGACGTGGCCGCGGCGACCCTGGAGGCGCCGGTGCGGCTCGCGGTCGTGGGGGAGACCGCCGCCGGGGCGGCCGGCCCGTCGTCCATCGGCCCCGGCCTGGCGCAGAAGGTGGCCGCCGGCGCGCTGCTGCCCGGCGGCGCCGACGTCGTCGTCCCGGCCGTGTGGACCGACCGGGGCGTGGTCACGGTGACCGTGCACGCCGCGGTGGGGCCGGGGGACTACGTGCGCCGGGCCGGGGACGACGTCGCCGCAGGAACCCCCGCGGTCGCGGTCGGCACACCGATCGGGCCGGCGCAGATCAGCCTGCTGGCCGCCGTCGGCCGCGAGCGGGTGCTGGTGCGGCCGCGGCCGCGGGTCGGCATCCTCTCCGGCGGCGGCGAGCTCGTCGACATCGCCAGCGACCCGGCGCCCGGCCAGGCCGTCGACGTCAACAGCTACGCGCTGGCCGCGGCCGCCCGCGACGCCGGGGCCGACGCCTACCGGTCGGGCATCGTGCCGGCCGACGCGCGCCGGCTGTCGGAGGTGCTGGAGAGCCAGACGCTGCGCAGCGACCTGATCCTCATCTCGGGCACGTTCGCCGACGAGGGCGACATGGTCCGCGAGGCCCTGGCCGGCCTGGGCGACGTCCGGTTCCGTCCCGTGACGATGTACCCCGGGACCGTGCAGGCGTTCGGCCGGATCGGCCACAACCAGGTTCCGGTCATCGTCGTCCCCGGCGAGCCGGTGGCGGCGCTGGTCGCGTTCGAGGTGTTCGTCCGCCCGGCGATCCGGCTGATGCTGGGCAAGCGGCAGCTGTTCCGCCGCACCGTGCAGGCGATCGCCGCGCAGCCGGTCTACTCGCCGCTGGGATACCGCCAGTACCTGCACGGCCAGGTCATGCGCCACCCCGACGGCGGGTACGTGGTCGAGCCGCTGGGCGACGGCGACGAGGCCATGCTCGCCCGCATGGCGCGCGCCAACTGCCTGATCGTCGTGGACGAGGACGTCACCGAGGTCTCGGCCGGCGGGCTGGTCACCGTCATGCCCCTGCTGCTCGGCGGCTGACGGTGCGCGCGAGCCTGCGGTGCTGAGCGATCCGGCGCTCCGGCCCGGCTGGCCGGCCACGCTGCGCTGGGGGCCGGTCGAGCTGCACCCGCTGCGGCGCGCCGACGCCGCGGAGTGGAGCCGGGTGCGGCTGGCCAACGAGGAGTGGCTGACGCGCTGGGAGCCCAGCTCCGCTCAGTCGTGGGCGCAGCGGCACACGCCGACGGCCTACCGGGCCGTCCGGCGGCGCGTGCTGCAGCGGGCCCGGATCGGCCTCTGCCTGCCGTTCGTGATCCGCGTGGACGGGCGGCTGGCCGGTCAGGTGACCCTCGACAACGTCGTCCGGGGGGCGCTGCGCTCGGGCAACGTCGGCTACTGGGTGGACAGCGCCGTCGCCGGCCGCGGCATGGCCTCGCTGGCGGTGGCGCTCGTGTGCGACCACGCCTTCGGTCCGGTGGGGCTGCACCGCATCCAGGCCGACATCCGCCCGGAGAACGGCCCCAGCCAGCGGCTGGTGGAGCGCCTCGGGTTCCGGCGCGAGGGCCTGTTCCGCCGCTATCTGGACATCGACGGGGACTGGCGCGACCACTACACGTACGCCCTGCTGGCCGAGGACCTCCCCGGCGGCGTGCTCGGTCGCCGGCTCGCGCGGGGCGACGGTTGAGGCGCGCCCGCGGTGGGTATCGGGGGTCGCCGCCTAGCACGGAACCGACCGGTCCTCCCGGGTCGCCGTGTCGACACGCCGCTCCGGCGGCACTCCCGTCACACAACACTCCGGCGACACACCGCGCGCCTCCCGCGGATGCGCGTCCGACCTGCATAACCTGCCGCGGCAAGTGACTCGTGTGACGGGTGGTGTTCTCCATGGGATCAGGTGTGCTGCTGGCCGCTCTGGTCGTCCTCTGGTTCGTCGTTCTGGTGCCGATGGTGGTCACCCGGGGCGACGAGCGGAGCCGACCGATGGCAAGTGACTCCGGCCGTACTCTGCAGCGCCGGCGGGTGATCGACCCGGTGGTGCATGCCTCCACCGAGCGGGTCGAGATCGACCGCGGTGCGCTGCTCGAGACGGGGGAGCTGCGCGTCGACGTGCACGCCGTCCGGCGGCGCACGCTCGCCGGGCTCGTCGCCCTGACGGTGCTCGCCCTGGTGGGCGCGGTCGTCGTGGCGCCGTGGATCTGGGCGGTGCAGGTTCTGCTCGACGTCGCGGTGGTGGCCTACCTCGCGGTGCTGCGCGCCGCGGCCCGGCGCGAGCAGGCCGCGGCCCGGCGTGCCGCCCGGATCGCCGCGCGGCGCGCCGCCCGCCCGGTCCCGGCCGCGGTCGAGGAGGAGCACCTCGAGGTCGCCGTCGAGCCGGCGCACCACACCGTCGGCCTGCGCCACCCCAGCCTCCCGCTGGCGCCCGTGCACCCGCTGCGCCCGGGCCGCGTGGTCGGCGGCCGCACCGGGGCGCCGGCCGGCTGGCAGAACAGCGCCGTCGTCGGCCTGGACGACGACGACATCGGATTCGCCGACATCGACGAGTACCAACCGCGTCGCGTCGCGAACGGCTGAGCGGCACCACCCGCGACACACCCGGCGCCGCCACCCCGTGGCGGCGCCGGGCACGGCGGCCGGTACTCTTGGCTCCCGTCAGGGGCTGTGGCGCAGTCCGGTAGCGCACCTCGTTCGCATCGAGGGGGTCAGGGGTTCGAATCCCCTCAGCTCCACCCGCTGACACTCAGGGCGTCCTCCACGCGGAGGGCGCCCTGAGCCGTTCCCGGGCCCGAGGTGGCGCCGTCCGGCCGCACGCCGGCGTCGCGCGATCTCGTACCGTCGCAGGGGAGGCGCCGCCCCGTCCGGGGGGCGCCTCCCGCACCACGACGAGAGGACGGCGCATGCCGCACCAGGACCAGGGCGCCGAGGTGCCGGCCGGCCGGCTGCTGGCCGAGGCGGCGCGCATCGCCGAGCACCTGCTGGCCGTGCAGCAGCGGGTCAACGACCAGGTCGACCTGCTGCAGGCGAGCCTCATGCCCGACGTCCGGCGCCGGCTGGGCCTCGCGGACGCCGACCCGGTCGACGTCGCCGACCTGGTGAACAGCCGGATCGCGGGGCTGAGCGTCGTCGTCACCCCCGAGGCCGTGGCCACCGTGCTGCCGCTGACGGCCGCCTCCGCCGCCACGACGCGGGCCGGGCGCCGCGCGGTGGCCGGGATCGTCGCCGGTGCCGATCCCCGGCTCGCCGTCGTCGTCGGGCCCTGCTCGATCCACGACCCGGCCGCCGCGCTGGAGTACGCGGAGTTCGTCGCCCGGATGCGGGCGCGGCACGGCGCGGACCTCGAGATCCTCATGCGGACCTACACCGAGAAGCCCCGCACGGAGGTGGACTGGAAGGGGTTCGCCTACGACCCCTATCTGGACGGCTCCAACCGGATCAGCGTCGGACTGGTCGCGACCCGGATGCTCATGGGCCGGATCACCGCCCTGGGCGTCCCCGTGGCCGCCGAGCCGCTGAACGCGCTCACGCCGCAGTACGTGGACGGGCTGGTCACCTACAACGGCGTCGGCGCCCGCAACGTCACCGACCAGACCGCCCGCGAGCGGGTGTCGGGCTTCTCCTCCGTCATCGGGTTCAAGAACTCGCCCGAGGGCAGCATCGAGGTCGCCGTCCAGGCCGTGGTGGCGGCCCGCGCGCCGCACGAGTTCCTGGGCGTGGACCGGCACGGCATGACCGCCCAGCTGTCGACGACGGGCAACGAGACCGGCCACGTCATCCTCCGCGGCGACAAGACCGGCCCCAACCACTCGGCCGCGCACGTCGCGTCCACCCGGGCGGCGCTGCGGGGGCGCGGTCTGCCCGAGGTGCTCGTCGTCGACGCGTCGCACGGCAACAGCCGCAAGGACTCCGGGCGGCAGGTCGAGGTGGTGCACGACCTGGCCGGGCAGATCGCCGGAGGCGAGACCGCCATCCGCGGCGTGATGCTGGAGAGCAACCTCGTCGCCGGGCGTCAGGACCTCGACCAGCGCGATCCGGGGGCGCTCGAGTACGGCAAGAGCATCACCGACGCGTGCGTCGACCCCGCCACGACCGAGGCGGTGCTGGCGGAGCTGGCCGCAGCGGCCCGGACGCGCCGGGCGGCCGGCTGACCGTCAGCGGGCGTCGCGGAAGTCCGGGCTGCGCTTCTCGACGAACGCCCGGATGCCCTCGCGCCCCTCGGGGTCGCCCGCCGACTCGGCGATGAGCCGGGCCTCCTCGTCGAGCTGCTGCTCCAGGGTGGTGATCGCCGCCTGCCGGACCAGCGAGCGGGTGCGCACCATCGCGCGCACCGGACCGGCCGCCACGGCGTGCGCGAGGGTGATCGCGGCGTCGTGCACCTCCTCGTCCTCGACCAGGCGGGCGACCAGGCCGGCGGCGTGGGCCTCCGCGGCCGTCAGGGAGCCGTTGGTGAGGCACAGGTCGAGCGTCCGCGGGGCGCCGAGGGCCCGGGTCAGGGCCCAGGAGGTGCCGCCGTCCGGCGAGAGGCCGATGGCCCCGTAGGCCGGCCGGATCTTCGTCGAGCGGGCGCACAGCACGATGTCGCAGGCGCCGATCAGACCGACCGCGGCGCCGGCCACCGCGCCCTGGACGCCGGCCACCACGGGCACCGGCGAGTAGAGCGCCGCACGCACCACCCCGTGCCACTCCTCGGCGAGCTGCCCCACCACCCGGGAGGGGTCGTCGGCCGCGGCGAACAGCCGCACGTCGCCGCCCACGCTGAACCGCGGCCCGTTCGCCAGCAGCAGCACTGTCCGCGCGGGGTCGGGGCGCGCGCGGAACCCGGCGGCGAGCTCGGCGGCCAGCTGCGGGTCGATGGCGTTGCCCGTCTCCGGACGATCCAGCGTGATCCGCCAGACGTCGCCGTCCAGCTCGGTCAGCACGGCGGGCCGGGCAGCAGCGCTGGTCATCGTCGTCCCCTCGTCGGCTCCTCCGGGCCACCGTAGGGGACGACCGCACCGGCGAGGGGCGATGCGCGTCGATTTCCTCACTGACTGTGACGACGAGGGTCCTCCCGCGGAGCGCAGCGCCGATGTCGGCGCCCCCGGGCGGCCGGATCCGGGGAGACGGCGGCGTTCGGGTGGGCAGGTCGGTCGACAGGCGATCACACTCCGTGACCATGGAGACGCGACGTGCGGGCCCGGCCGTCGTCCGGCTCGCGCTGCGCTGGGGTCTCGTCCTCGCCCTCGTCGCGGGGGTCCTCGCGGTGCTCCCGGCGAGGACGGCGTCGGCCGCGCCGTACCTGCCCGCCGGGTTCGTCGTCCGCGACCTGCCCAGCGGCCAGAGCGAGGTCCTCACCGACGTCGAGTTCCTGCCCGACGGCAGCTACCTCACGACGGGCAAGAACGGCCGCGTCGCCTGGGTCTCGGCCGCCGGGGCACCCCGGACGCTGGCCACCCTCGCCGTCGTCACGACCTCCGACCTGGGGCTGACCGGCATCGCGGTCGCCGCGGACTACCCGACGTCCCAGCGGGTCTACACGGCCCGCACGCTGAACGTGAACGGCCTCTGGACGACGCGGCTGAGCTCGTGGACGGTGACCGGCTCCCCGGAGCCCACCGGGCTCGCCGCCGAGCGCGTGATCTTCGAGCTGCGGCAGGACGCCGACGTCCACGCGCTCACCGACATCGTCGTCGCGGCCGACGGCACGCTGTGGGTGACCGTCGGCGACGCCGCGGACTTCCGCGTGGTCGACCCGCTGGCGCTGCGCGCGCTGGACGTCGACCAGGGCTACGGGAAGGTGCTGCACGTCCTGCCCGACGGCCGCGGTGTCCCCGGCAACCCGTACTACGACGCGGCCGCCCCGCAGTCGTGGCGGAGCCGGGTGTACGCCAGCGGGTTCCGCAGCCCGTTCCGGATGAGCCTGGACCCGACCTCGGGCGCGCCGGTCGTCGGCGACGTCGGCTGGAACACCTGGGAGGAGGTCGACCTCGTCCGGCCCGGCGCCAACTACGGCTGGCCGTGCTGGGAGGGCGCCACCACGACCGGGGGCTACCGCGACCTGCCCGGCTGCGCGGGCGTGACCAACGCCGCCCCGCTGTACACCTACGTGCACGGGCCGATGGGCACCAGCGTCACCGGCGGCATCGTCTACACGGGGTCGTCCTACCCGGAGGCTTACCGGGGCGCCTACTTCTTCGGCGACTACGCGTCGGGGCGGATCTACACGCTGCGCTACGACGCCCAGGGCCGGGTGACCCGGGAGCCCGAGGCCGCCGGCTTCGGCGGCGAGAACGGGCTGCCAGCGGCGTTCGCCACGGCCGCCAACGGCGACATCGTCTACGCCGACATCGGCGGCAGCGTGCTCAGGCGCCTGGTCTACGTCCCGGGCAACCGGCCGCCCACGGCGGATGCCACGTTCACGACGGACGCCGCCACCCGGACGGTCTCCTTCGACGCGAGTCGCTCCACCGACCTCGACGGCGACGCCCTGACCTACCGGTGGGACTTCGGGGACGGCACCACCGGCACCGGGGTGCGGGTGAGCAGGACCTACCCCGCGACGGCGCCGGCGACGACGACGGTGCGGCTGACCGTGACCGACGCCCTGGGGGCCACCGGCACGAAGGACTTCACGGTCGCGCCGGCGGCGGCCGCACCGACCCTCGTGCTCACCGCGCCGGCGCCCACGACCACCTTCGCGGTGGGCAACCGCGTCCAGGCCCGGGCCACCGCGAGGGACTCCGCCGGCGCGCCGCTGACCGTCACCTGGCGGATCCTCGTCGTGCACTGCAGCGCCGACTACTGCCACGACCACCCGGGCGAGACCTTCCCCGGGGAGGTCTTCGACCGGCCCTTCGACGACCACGGCGACCAGACCAGCCTGTCCGTCGTCGCCTCGGCGACCGATGCCCGCGGCGTCCGGACCGAGGCGAGCTTCGTCGCCCGGCCGCGGCTGCGCACCCTCACGCTCACGGCCTCCGTCCCGGCCGCCATGACCGTCAACGGGGTGGCGCGATCGACCGCGCAGGTCACCGCCGGCGCCCGGGTCTCGATCGCCGCCGCTGCGGTGGCCAGCGACGACGTCGCCACGTTCGAGCGGTGGAACGACGGCGCCCCCCGGCAGCGCGACCTCGTGATGCCCGACGGCGACCTCACGCTGGCCTCGACCTACCTGACGCCCATCGACCGGCGGTACGCGGCCGAGCCGGCGCTGCGCACCCTCCTGGGCGAACCGACGGCCGTGGAGTCCGGCGACGCCGCCGTGCGGTACCGCATCCACCAGTTCGGGCGCCTGTACTGGTCACCGGCCGCCGGGGTGCGCGAGGTGCACGGCGCCATCCTGATGACCTACCTCGCCATCGGCGGCCACGTCGTCCTGGGCGAGCCGGTCACCGACGAGACGACGACGCCCGACGGCCGCGGCCGGTACAACCACTTCCGGCTCAACACCTCGTCGGTCTACTGGACGCCGGAGACCGGCGCGCACGCGGTGTACGGCGAGATCCGCGGGCTGTGGGCGGCGCTGGGCTGGGAGCTCGGCCCGCACGGCTACCCGAGGACCTCGGAGCTGACCACGCCCAACGGCCGCGGGCGGTACAACGACTTCCAGAACGGCGGCATCTACTGGCGGCCCGGCTTCGGCCCGCGCAGCGTGTACGGCGCCATCTACCAGGCCTGGGCGCGGATGGGCTGGGAGGGCGGGCTGCTGGCCTTCCCGCTGACCGACGAGACGTCGACGCCGGACCGGATCGGCCGCTTCAACCACTTCGAGGGCGGCTCGATCTACTGGACGCCGCGGACCGGCGCCCACGCCGTCTACGGGGCGATCCTCGCCCGCTGGCGGGGCCTGGGATGGGAGCTGTCCTACCTGGGCTACCCGATCAGCGGCGAGTACTCGATCCCCGGCGGACGGCGGTCGGACTTCGAGCGCGGCTACATCACCTGGGACGCGCGCACCGGTCAGGTGATCGACCGCAGGTACTGAGCGGGGCCAGGCTCAGAACCAGGAGGGGAACCACATCCGCGCCAGCCACTCCTCGTGCGACAGCGGCTGCCCGGTGAGCACGGGGTGGAAGAAGACGAAGGTGGCCGCGACGATGCCCACGTACAGGCTGACCGCCGCCAGCCCGGCCTGGCGGCGGGTGGCCGACGCGGTGGCCGGGCCGAGCGCGTCCTGCAGCACGAGCACCACGGCGAGCACGAAGAACGGCACGACCGGCGCCATGTAGAAGACGAACATGGTGCGGTCGGCGTCGAGGAACCACGTGCCCCAGCCGGCGGCGATCACCACCGCGAGCAGGATCGCCGCCGGGTCGCGCCGGGCGGCGACGCGCCAGGCCAGCCAGAGCAGCGCGGGGACGAAGGCGAACCAGAGCGTCGGCGTCCCCACCATGAGGATGTAGCGGACCACCTGGTCGCCGCCGGAGTCGGTCAGCCCCTGCGGGTTCCACAGCAGGATCGGCCGGCCGTTGACCAGCCACGTCCACGGGCCCGACTCCCAGGGGTGCGGCGAGGAGAGGCCGGTGTGGAAGTCCAGCCACTCCGCGTGCTGGTGCCACAGCGAGCGCACGGCGTCGGGGATCCACGGGAAGGCGGTGTCGGGGTTCTGCTGGGCCCACGCCTTGCCCTGCGAGGTCTCGCCGAGGAACCAGCCGGTGAAGCTCGCGACGTAGGTCAGCACCGGCACGGCGGCCAGCGCCCACGCCGCCCCCGGCAGGCCCCTGCGCAGCGCGACGAGGGTCGGCCGCGGAACGCCGGCGTCCCGCCAGGCGGCGCGGTCCCAGAACAGCGACAGGACGGCGGCGAAGGCCAGGAACCACACGCCGCTCCACTTGACCGAGCACGCGCAGCCGAAGAGGAACCCCGCGGCGAGCCGCCAGCCGCGCGGGCCCAGGGGGAAGCCGGCGCGGGGCACCTCGCCGAGCGCCCGCACGCGGGCGCGCACCCGGTCGCGGTCGACGACCAGGCAGGCGACCGCGGAGAGCACGAAGACCTGCAGGAAGACGTCGAGCAGGCCGATCCGCGACAGGGTGAAGGAGAACCCGTCCAGCGCCAGCAGCAGGCCGGCGACCAGGCCCAGCAGCGTCGAGCCGGTCAGCCGGCGGCCCAGCCGGACGAGGACGACGACGGCGATCGTGCCCGCGACCGCCGACGGGACGCGCCAGCCGAAGGAGTCGTAGCCGAAGGCCTTGATCCCGAGCGCGATCAGCCACTTCCCCAGCGGCGGGTGGACGATGAAAGTGTAGCCGCGGTTGTACTCGTGCCCCCAGGTCAGCAGCTCCTGGCCCTCGGGGGGGTAGTACGCCTCGTCGAAGAGCAGGTCGCGCGGGTAGCTGATGTCCCAGATCCGGCTGACGAACGTGGCCACGCCCAGGACCGCCGTGAGCACCCAGGCCAGCCGGTTGTCGCCGGGCAGCGGCGGGATGCGGTCGAGCCGGCGGAGCGGGAGGCGCCGCCTCGGCGGGCGCGGTGCCGGCTGCTGCTCCGCGCGTTCGGGAGCCAGGACCGCCATGGGGCACAGGGTAGTGACCGGCCGGCCCGTCCCCGCCGCACTCGCGGGCCCGTGCCGGGCCCGCTGGGGGAGGGCCCGGGGCGGCCGGCCGCTGGGTCCGGGGCGGCCGGCCGTCGAGCCGTGACAGGCTCGGCGCCGTGACGGGACGGCTGGTGCTCGGTGGGGCGCCGCTCGGGCAGCCCGGCGACGTCGGCCCGCGGCTGCGCGAGGTGCTGGCCTCGGCCGACGTCCTCGCCGTGGAGGACACCCGCCGCCTGCACCGCCTGGCCGCCGACCTGGGGGTGACGTTCACCGGCCGGGTCGTGACCTTCCACGAGTCGGTCGAGCTCGCCCGGCTGCCCGGGCTGCTGGACGCCCTCGCCGGCGGGGCGACGGTGCTGCTGCTCACCGACGCGGGCATGCCGTCGGTGTCCGACCCCGGGTACACGCTGGTCCGGGCTGCGATCGACGCCGGCGTGCCGGTCACCTCCGTGCCCGGCCCGTCGGCGGTGACGACCGCGCTCGCGGTCAGCGGCCTGCCGGTCGACCGGTTCTGCTTCGAGGGGTTCCTGCCGCGCAAGGGCGGGGAGCGGCGCTCGGCGCTGGCGGCGCTGGCGGGGGAGCGGCGCACGATGGTCTTCTTCGAGTCCCCGCACCGGCTGGCCGACGCGCTGACCGACGCGGCCGCGGCCCTCGGTGCGGACCGGCCCGCCGCCGTCTGCCGGGAGCTCACCAAGACCTACGAGGAGATCCGGCGCGGCTCGCTGGCGGAGCTCGCCGCGTGGGCCGCCGAGGGGGTGCGCGGGGAGATCACGCTGGTGGTCGGCGGAGCGCCCGAGGTGGCGGTGGAGCGGACGCCCGCGGAGCTCGCCGCGGAGGTCGCCGCCGAGGAGGCCGCGGGTGCCACGCGCAAGGACGCGATCCGCGCCGTCGTCGTCCGTACCGGGCTGCCGCGGCGCACGGTCTACGACGCCGTCGTCGCCGCGAAGGGCGGCTCGACGTCCGAGGCATAGGAGGCTTTCCCTGCGTCCTGGCCACGCAGACGTGGGGAAAGCCTCCTATGCCTGGGCGCTGCTCCCGACTCGCAGCTGGGCGGCGCGCGCGGCGTACACCTCCAGGACGCGACGACGCACGCCCTCCGGGTCGCGCAGGACGTCCGCGTAGGTGAACCGGAGCACGACCCACCCCATCGCGGCGAGCGCGGTGTCCCGTGCTAGGTCACGGCGGCGGTCCTCGGGTGACGTGTGGTGCTTGGCCCCATCCAGCTCGACCGCCAGCTTGACCTCCGGCCAGGCGCGGTCGAGGCGCACCCGGCCCTGAGGAAGATCCAGCCGGTACTGCCCGACGCCCTTCGGCAGTGAGCGGTGCCGGAAGACGTTCAGGACGCCGTGCGCCTCGAGTTCGCTCTGGCAGCCGTCCTCGACCAGGTCGATGGCCTCGGCCAGCGCGCGGTGACCGCCCACGTTGGGTCGCTCCGCTAGTGCTCGCCTGAGGGGCTCCGGTGCGACGACGCGCTGGCGCGCCGCATCGAGGAGGAGGGGTCGCCGGTCGGGCACCGGGAGGAGCGGCCAGGCGTCGACGAGGCTGCGGGGGAGTGTCGTCACCCGCAGCCCGTTCCGTTCGACGCACTGAGGAGCCTCCGGTCGGAAGCCGATCCGACGATGGACGACGAGATCGACGGACCCAGCTCTCCGCACGGACTGGTCGACCGTCAGGTGTAGGGGGCGCTCGAGGGGGACCAGGCCCCACACGGACAGCGCCGTCGTGTGGCTGAGCGCCGCGACCGGTCCGGTGTGGCGGAGCGCGGCCCGGAGGAGGAGGTCGTCGGATACCGCGGTGCCGGCCCGGACGTAGACGTGCGGGAAGACGCGGATGAGGGTCCGGCGGCCCACATGCCCGTCCAGCACCGTCTCGGGGACGCGGGCCAGCAAGTCGCGGCGGGTCGCCAGCCCGCCGTGCTGCGCCAGGACGGCGCTGATGAGGTCACTCCACTGCATCGCTGGAAGGTGCGGGGTCCAGCAGCCCTCAGCGGTGGGCGTTGGCGACCTGTGGAAACCGGCCGCGGTGTGGATGACCGCGCGATCCGCCGCGGACGGTCGAGGCATAGGAAGCAAACCCCACGTCTCGGCGGCGAAGACGTGGGGAAAGCTTCCTATGCCTCGGTCGAGCGGCGAGCGGGCGGCGCGTGAGCCGCGGAAGGCCGTGTTACAGCCAGCCGTTGCGCTTGAAGCCCCGGTACAGCAACGCGCAGGACAGCAGGATCACCAGGAGCACCAGCGGGTAGCCGTAGCGCCACTCGAGCTCCGGCATGAACTCGAAGTTCATCCCGTAGATCCCGGCGATCGCGGTGGGGACGGCGATGATGCCCGCCCATGCCGAGATCTTGCGCATGTCCTCGTTGTCGGTCATCTGCGTGCGGGCCAGCGACGCCTGCAGGATCGACGACAGCAGCTCGTCGAGGCCGGTGACCCCGTCGCGGACCCGGATGGCGTGATCGAGCACGTCGCGGAAGTAGGAGCGCATCGCCTCGGGGACGACGTCGATCTGGCGCTCCGACAGCTTCTGCAGCGGGACCTCCAGCGGCGCGACCGCCCGGCGCAGCGCCATCAGCTCCCGCTTCAGCTGGTAGAGCCGGCCGATGTCGTCGGTGCGCTCGGAGCTGAAGACCGACGCCTCCAGCTCGTCGACGTCGTCCTGCACGGCGTCGGCCACCTCGACGAAGGTGTCGACGACGAGGTCGGCCACCGCGTACAGCACCGCCGCCGGGCCGAGGCACAACAGCTCCCGCTCCTGCTCCAGGCGGCGGCGGAGGTCGGTCAGGTCGCTGTGCTTGCCGTGCCGCACCGTGATCACGTAGTTCGCGCCGACGAAGACCATCACCTCGCCGGTGTCGACCACCTCGCTGGTCGCCGTCAGCCGGTCGTGCTCCACGTACGTGGCCGTCTTGAGCACCATGAACAGGTCGTCGTCGTAGTGCTCCAGCTTCGGCCGCTGGTGGGCGAACACGGCGTCCTCCACCGCCAGCGGGTGCAGCCCGTAGCGGGCGGCGATGGACTCCAGCTCGCCCTGGCTCGGCTCGTACAGCCCCAGCCACACGAACCCGCCCCGCTCGACGGCGGTCGGCAGCGCCATCCCGGGTTCCACCGGGGCCTGCCGGCGACCGTCGACGTAGACGGCGCAGTCGACGACGGCGTGCTGCCCCGGGGGGCGGCTCGGGACGGACCGGGGGGCGCCGGCGGGGCGGGGCCGGTTGGTGGGGACGGCGGGCCGCGGCTGGGGGCCGTCCGGCGTGTCGCGGGACGGGTCGGTCGCGGTCACGGCACGCCTCTCCGCTCGTCGATCAGGGAGGGTCAGCGTAGGCATGCGGGCCGGGCGCGCCCGTGCGACGCTGCCGGGCAACCAGCAGGTCGGGCACCGCGAGCCGGGAGGGACGTCGGTTGGCCACCCACACAGATCGCAGGAACACCGCGCGGGTGAAGTCGGTGGAGGACTCCATCCGCGACACGGAGCAGCGGGAGCACCGCCTCAAGAAGAACCTCTCGGCGCTGGACCTCACCGTGTTCGGCGTCGGCGTGATCATCGGCACCGGCATCTTTGTGCTCACCGGCGAGGTGGCGAAGACGACGGCGGGGCCGGCGGTCGCGCTGTCGTTCGTCATCGCCGGCGTGGTCTGCGCGCTGGCCGCGGTCTGCTACGCCGAGTTCGCCTCCACCGTGCCGGTCGCCGGGTCGGCGTACACGTTCAGCTACGCGACCCTCGGCGAGGTGCTCGCCTGGATCATCGGCTGGGACCTGGTGCTGGAACTGGCGCTCGGCGCGGCGACGGTGTCGGTCGGGTGGTCGGGCTACCTCAACCAGTTGCTCGAGGACGTCGCGACCCCGCTGCCGACCTCCATCGCGGGGGAGGACGCGACGGTCAACATCCCCGCCATGGTCATCGCCCTCGTGATGACCGGCGTGCTGGTGCTCGGGATCAAGCTCTCGTCGCGCGTGACCTCGGTGATCGTGGCGGTCAAGGTCGTCATCGTGCTGTTCATCGTGGTCGTCGGCTTCTTCTACACGAAGGCCGACAACTACAGCCCGTTCGTGCCGCCGGCCGAGCCGACCCCGGAGGGGGAGGGCGGCTGGAAACGGCCGCTCATCGAGCTGCTCGGCATCACGCAGGGCACCTTCGGCTGGGGCGGGATCATCGCGGGGGCCTCGATCGTGTTCTTCGCGTTCATCGGCTTCGACATCGTCGCGACCGCCGCCGAGGAGACGAGGAACCCGAAGCGGGACCTGCCGCGCGGCATCATCGGCTCGCTGCTGGTCTGCACCCTGCTCTACGTCGCGGTCTCGCTGGTCGTGGTCGGCATGCAGCCCTACGACGAGCTCTCGGTCACCGCGCCGCTGGCCGACGCCTTCTCCAGCGTCGGGCTCACCTGGGCGTCGACGCTCATCTCGGTGGGCGCGCTCGCCGGCCTCACCTCGGTCGTGATGATCCTCCTGCTCGGCCAGTCGCGGATCCTGTTCGCGATGAGCCGCGACCACCTGCTGCCGCCGTCGCTGGGCGCCGTCCACCCCCGGTACGGCACCCCGTACCGGATCACGATCGCCACGGGTGTCGTCGTGGCGCTGCTGGCCGGCTTCCTGCCGATCTCGACGCTGGCCGAGCTGGTCAACATCGGCACGCTGTTCGCCTTCGTGCTCGTGTCGATCGCGGTCATCGTGCTGCGCCGCACCCGGCCGGACCTGCCCCGGGCGTTCCGCGTCCCGCTCGTGCCGCTGCTGCCGATCGTGTCGGTCCTCGCCTGCCTCTACCTGATGGCGAACCTGCCGATCGAGACGTGGGTCCGCTTCCTGATCTGGATGGCGCTCGGCGCCGTCGTCTACGCGGTGTACGGACGGCGGCGCAGCCGGCTGGCCGGCGAGGAAGGCGTCGCCGCGGCCGCGCGGGAGGTCGACGACCGGGCCGCCCGGGGGAGCGGCGGCGGCTGACCCCATGGGGTGAGGCCCCCGCCCGCCGCCGTACAGCGGGGGGCGGGGCCGGACGACCTGACCAGGGACAGACCGTCCCCGGCCAGAGAGCACCCCCGTGGCGAGCACCACCCTCGACGTCCCCTCCCGCGACGTCCCCGCCTGCGCGGTCGCGCGCCGCCGCCCCCCGGCGACCGTGCTGGCCGCCGCGGGCATCGCGGTGGTCGAGGCGGTCGCGATCGTCGCCGCCGCGCTGACCGGGCTGGACGGCCTGCTCGTGGCCACCCACCGTCCGCCGGGTGCGCTGGTCGCGTTCCTGCTGCTCGCCCTGGCCGCCTGGGCCGTGTTCGGCGCCGGCGGCGGGCTCGTGCTCGCGGACGGGTCCGGGCCGCGGCTGCTCACGGGCGTCGCCGTCGTGGAGCTGGGGGTGCTGGCCGTGGCCTTCGTCCTCGGGCTGACGACGTCGTCGCTGGACGGGCTCGTCCCGGGTCTGCCCGTGCCGGCCGTCGTCCTGAGCGCGGTCGCCGTTCCGGTCGGGAAGCTGCTGCTGGCCACCGCGCCGTCGGCGACGGCCTGGTCGGACGCCGGCCCGCGCCCGCGGGAGCGGCGCCCGGAGCTGACCGAGGACCAGCGCAGCCTCCGCGCCGTCACCGTGACCGTCCTGGGCTTCGCGCTGCTGGCGGTGGCGCTGCTGGACCCGGGCGCGCCCACGCCCGACGTCGCCGCTCCGGCCTCGACCGGCCAGCACTGAGCGGGCGGCGCCTAGTCTCGTGCCGTGACTGATCGGCACATCCTCACGGCCGTGGCCTGGCCCTACGCCAACGGCCCGCGGCACATCGGCCACGTCTCCGGATTCGGCGTCCCCTCCGACGTCTTCAGCCGGTACCACCGGATGGTCGGCGACCGGGTCCTCATGGTCAGCGGCACGGACGAACACGGGACGCCGATCACCGTCGCCGCCGACGCCGAGGGCATCACGCCGCGCGAGATCGCCGACCGGAACAACCGGATCATCGTGGGCGACCTGCAGTCCCTCGGCCTCAGCTACGACCTGTTCACCCGGACGACGACCGCCAACCACGCCTCGGTCAGCCAGGAGATCTTCCTGGGGCTGCTGAAGAACGGGTACGTCTTCCCGAAGACGACGCTGGGCGCGATCAGCCCCTCGACCGGCCGCACGCTGCCCGACCGCTACATCGAGGGCACCTGCCCGATCTGCGGCTACGACGGCGCCCGCGGCGACCAGTGCGACAACTGCGGCAACCAGCTCGACCCGGTCGAGCTGATCAACCCGGTCAGCAAGATCAACGGTGAGACGCCGAAGTTCGTCGAGGAGGAGCACTACTTCCTCGACCTGCCCGCGTTCGCTCGGGCGCTCGGCGACTGGCTGGGCACCCGCACGAACTGGCGCTCCAACGTCCTGAACTTCAGCGTCAACCTGCTCACCGACCTGAAGCCGCGCAGCTACACCCGGGACATCGACTGGGGCGTCCGGGTGCCGCTGGAGGGCTGGCGCGACCGCAACGACAAGCGCATCTACGTCTGGTTCGACGCCGTCGTCGGGTACCTGTCGGCGTCGATCGAGTGGGCCCGCCGGTCCGGCGACCCGGAGGCCTGGCGCCAGTGGTGGCAGACGCCGGACGCCGACGCCTACTACTTCATGGGCAAGGACAACATCGTCTTCCACGCCGAGATCTGGCCCGCCCAGCTGCTCGGCTACAACGGCGAGGGCGACAAGGGGGGCAGCCCGGGGTCGCTGGGGCGGCTCAACCTGCCCACGGAGGTCGTCTCGAGCGAGTTCCTCACGATGGAGGGGCGCAAGTTCTCCTCCTCGCGGCAGGTCGTCATCTACGTCCGCGACTTCCTCGCCCGCTACGACGCCGACGCGCTGCGGTACTTCATCGCCGCCGCCGGCCCCGAGTCGCAGGACACCGACTTCACCTGGGCGGAGTTCCGCCGGCGCAACAACGACGAGCTGGTCGCCGGTTGGGGGAACCTGGTCAACCGCTCGGTCTCGATGGCGGCGAAGAACGTGGGCGCCGTGCCGACGCCGGGGGAGCTGACCGACGCCGACCGCGCCCTGCTGCAGACGACGAGCGGCGCCTTCGCCCCCATCGGTGATCTGCTGGCCCGCAACCGGCAGAAGGCGGCGGCGGCGGAGGCGATGCGGGTCGTCGGCGAGGCCAACAAGTACCTGTCGGACCAGGCCCCGTGGAAGCTCAAGGAGGACCCGGCCCGCCGCGACACCGTGCTGCACACCGCGCTGCAGGCGATCAGCGACTGCAACGCGCTGCTCACGCCGTTCCTCCCGCACTCGGCGCAGAAGGTCCACGAGCTGCTCGGCGGCACCGGCGTCTGGTCGGCGGCGCCCCGCATCGACGAGGTGACCGACCTCGACGACGGCTCGCCGTACCCGGTCATCACCGGCGACTACGACGCCGCGGCGGCGGTCTGGGCCTCGCGCCCGCTGCAGCCGGGGGTCCCGCTGGCCCCGCCGACGCCGGTGTTCACCAAGCTGGACGAGTCGATCGTCGAGGAGGAGCTGGCCCGGTTGCAGGGCGACGGCGCGTGAGCCGTTCGTCGTCCTCCCGGGCCAACCGGCGCGGGGAGCTGCCGCCGGATCCCGAGCCGCTCCCGGCGCCGGTCGTCGACAGCCACACCCACCTCGACATCGGGGTCGGCGGCTTCGACCGGCTGCCCGAGGCCGACCTCGTCGACGCCGAGATCGCCGCCGCGGCCGCGGTGGGGGTGCCCCGGCTCGTGCAGGTGGGCGTCGACGTCCCCTCCTCGCGGTGGTCGGCGGAGCTGGCCGCGCGGCACCCGAACGTGCTGGCCACCGTCGCCGTCCACCCGAACGAGGCCGGCGAGGGCGCGGCCGTCGAGGACGCGCTCGCCGAGATCGACCGCCTCGCGGCGCTGCCGCGGGTGCGGGCGGTCGGGGAGACCGGGCTGGACCGCTTCCGCACCGGGCCGGAGGGCTGGGCCGCGCAGGAGGCGTCGTTCCGGGCGCACATCCGGATCGCCAAGGACCGCGGGGTCGCGCTCGTCGTCCACGACCGCGACGCCCACGACGAGATCCTCCGCGTGCTCGACGACGAGGGGGCACCGGAGCGCACGGTGTTCCACTGCTTCTCCGGCGACGCCGCCTTCGCCCGGGCCTGCGTGGCGCGCGGCCACGTGCTCTCCTTCGCCGGCACGGTGACGTTCGCGAACGCCGGCTACCTGCGCGAGGCGGCGGCGCTGACGCCCCTGGACCAGTTGCTGGTGGAGACCGACGCGCCGTTCCTCACGCCGGTGCCCTACCGCGGTCGCCCCAACGCCTCGCGGTTGATGCCGCACACCGTGCGCGTGCTGGCCGAGGTCACGGGCGTGGAGGTCGGGCAGCTGTGCGCGGCCCTGACCGCGAACGCCGAGCGCGTCTTCGGCACCTGGGACTAGCCGCCTGGCCGAGTTGATCATCGGCGGGTGGTTGGTCGGCACGCCGGCGGGGGCAGCCACCCGCCGATGATCACGGTGACCGCGACGGCTCGGCGACCGTTGGGCGCGAAGCGAGGCACACTTGTCCCGTGGGTCGCCTCATCGCCGTCGTGCTGTTCATCGCCGTGCTGGTTCCTGGCGTCCTGCTGGCCCGTGGCTGGGCGCTGGCGGCCGGGCGGCGCGCGGTGGCGTCGGCGTCGATCGAGTTCACCTCGCCGACCGAGGAGGGCCGCCGGACCCTGCGGCGGCAGGCGGTGCACGGGCGCCGGGTGCGCCGCATCGGTCTCCTGCTCGGCCTGGTCGCCGTGGTGGGCAGCATCGTCGTCTTCGCGGAGGCCTCGGTCTTCCTGTGGGCGCCGGCCGTCGCCGTCGGGCTGCTCGTGGGCGTCGTCCTGGCCGAGGCGACCCGGCCGCGGCCGCGCTGGCAGTCGGCCAGACCCGTCCGCCGGCCGCGCCGGGGCGAGCAGATCTCGCTGTGGCTGCTGTGGACCATGCGCGCCGTCGTCGTGGCGGAGGTGCTCGCCACCGTGCTGCTCTGGCAGCGCGACGACCTGCCCGACCGCGTCGCGTGGCTGGCCCTGGGCGTCCCGCTCGGCGCGTGGCTGCTGGCCGAGGTGGCGCTGCTGCGGGCCCTGGTGCGTCCGCTGCCGGCCGAGGGCGCCGACGTGCCGGTGGACGAGGCGCTGCGCACCTGGACCGCCCACCTGGTCAGTGCCGCGGTGAGCGTGCTGGCCCTGCTCCCGCTGGGCGCGCTCCTCCTGGTCGCCGGCGTGGGGCTGGGGGACCGCGTGTCCGAGGGCGTCGACCTGTGGCCCGTGGCGCTGGTGGCCGGCGGGTTCTCGGCGCTGGCCGCGGGCCTCGCCGTCGCGGTGTTCCTGGTGACGTGGCTGCGGCCGATGCGGCTGTCCGAGCGCGCGCTCGCCGGCTGACGCGAGCGCGCCGGTACCCGGCTGTGCGGGGCGCCACGCAGTGACCTCGGTCACCCACACCAGCCTCACGCTGCGCATTCGTCCCAGCGGCACCACGCGCAACAATCGTCACGGTCCGTGTCGGCGCGCCAACAAGTCGATGTGTCGCCCCGCTGGAACACTCCTGTCCGAACCATTGTCACCCGTACCAATCCCGTTATCGTGTCGTGATCAGCCGGGGTGGGGACCGACCCGGGCAGCGTCGCCGGAGCCTCTGCGGGCTCGGGCGAGGCCGCCCGGTGCGGAGCCGCCCGGTGGACCGCCAGCCGGCGGTGCGCCGGCGAGGCAGCCCCCTGCCCGGTCCCGTGACCCCGTGGATGTGTCGTGCCTCGAACCCTCAAGTTCTCCCTCTTCGCCCTGGTCCTGCTCGGCCTCGTGGGCGGCTCCGTGGCGTACTACGCCGCGCAGAAGTCGCTGACGCTGACCGTCGACGGCCAGGCCCGGGAGGTCCGCACCTACGCCGACACCGTGGCCGAGGTGCTCGAGGAGGAGGGGTTGCAGCCGCAGGCGCACGACGTCGTGCTCCCCGAGCCCGAGGCCTCCGTCTCCGACGGTGACGCCGTCGTGGTCACGCGGGCCCGCCCGCTGCAGCTGACCGTCGACGGCCGGCCGAGCGAGGTCTACGTGACCGCCCTGTCCGTGGACGAGGCGCTGGACCAGCTGGGCTTCCGGGCCGACGGCCTCGTGGTCTCCGCCAGCCGCAGCGAGCGCCTCCCGCTCGACGGCATGGAGCTGTCGATCACCACGCCCAAGGACGTCACCCTCGTCGTCGACGGCCAGCAGCGCGTGGTGACGACGACGGCCGGGACGGTCGCCGACCTCCTCGCCGAGCAGGGCGTGGCGCTGTCGGCGACGGACCGCACGAGCATGCGTCCGGCCCAGCCGCTGCTGGCGTTCATGCGGCTGCAGGTCTTCCGCGTGCAGGTCGCCGAGGTCGTCGAGACGACCTCGATCCCGTACCGGACGGTCGAGAACGAGGACCCCGAGGCCTTCGAGGACGACGAGACCGTGACCCAGGCCGGCGTCGAGGGCCAGCAGGCCACCACCTGGCGGGTCACCGTCGTCGACGGGGTCGAGACCGGCCGCGAGCAGCTCTCCACCGCGGTCGCCGTCGCGCCCGTGGACGAGCTGGTCACCGTCGGCACGAAGCCCCGCCCGGCAGCCCCGGCCGCCCCGGCGGTCGCGACGAGCTCCGGCGGCCTCAACTGGGCGGCGCTCGCGGCGTGCGAGTCAGGCGGCCGGCCGAACGCGGTCAGCTCCACCGGCACCTACCGCGGCATGTACCAGTTCTCGCGGAGCACCTGGGCCGCGGTCGGCGGCAGCGGCGACCCGGCCGCCGCCTCCGCCGAGGAGCAGACGATGCGGGCGCAGATGCTCTACGACCGCTCCGGTGCGGGTCAGTGGCCGCACTGCGGCTCGCGCCTGTTCAGCTGACGCCGGACCAGAGCTGAGCACTCCTCCGGAACAGCCCGACGGGCTGCTGGGCCCGGCCGCCATCCGCGACCTGGCCCAGCAGCTCGAGCTGCGTCCGACGAAGTCCCTCGGGCAGAACTTCCTGCACGACGCGAACACCATCCGGCGGATCGTGCGAACGGCCGAGCTGCGCCCCGACGACGTCGTCCTCGAGGTCGGTCCGGGCCTGGGGTCGCTGACCCTGGGCCTGCTCCCGGCAGCGGCAGCGGTCACGGCCGTGGAGATCGATCCGCGCCTGGCCGCCCGGCTGCCGCGGACGGTTGCCGAGCGCGCCCCGCACCTCGCCGACCGGCTCACCGTGGTCGAGGCCGACGCCCTGCGGCTCCGCGAGCTCCCGGGGCCCCCGCCCACCGCACTGGTGGCGAATCTGCCGTACAACGTGGCGGTGCCCGTCCTGCTGACCCTCCTCGAGCTGCTGCCCAGCCTGCGCCGGGCGCTGATCCTGGTGCAGGCCGAGGTCGCCGAGCGGCTGGCCGCGCCCCCCGGGGCCCCCGCCTACGGCGTCCCGTCGGTCAAGGCAGCCTGGTACGGGGAGGTCCGTCGGGCCGGTTCCGTCGGGCGGCGGGTCTTCTGGCCGGAGCCCAACGTCGACTCCGGTCTCGTCGCCCTGGACCGACGGCCGCCCCCGCCCGGGGACCGCGCCGCCACCTTCGCCGTCGTCGATGCCGCCTTCGCGACCCGCCGCAAGGCCTTGCGGGCCGCCCTGTCCGGCTGGGCGGGCAGCCCGGCCGCTGCCGAGGCCCGGCTGCGGGCGGCGGGGATCGACCCCACCGTCCGCGGCGAGCGGCTGTCGGTCGCCGACTTCGCGAGGCTCGCGGCCACCGCGGCGGAGCCGGCGTGACCCGAGCGCCGCACGGCGGACCGGGCCGGATCAGTGGCGACGGCGCGGTGGTCGCCCGGGCACCGGCGAAGGTCAACGTGCACCTGGCCGTGGCTCCGCTGGGCCACGACGGCTACCACGAGCTGCGCACCGTCTTCCTGGCCGTGTCGCTGTTCGACACCGTCACCGTGCGCCCGGCCGGGGAGCTCACGATCGACGTGACCGGCCCGTTCGCCGGCGGCCGCACCGGGCCGGACCGGGTGCCCACCGACCGCCGCAACCTCGTGTGGCAGGCGGCGGAGCTGCTCGCCGACCGGGCCGGGGTGCCCGCCGCGGCCGCCATCACCATCGACAAGTCGATCCCCGCGGCGGCCGGCCTGGCAGGCGGCAGCGCCGACGCCGCGGCCGCGCTCGTCGCCCTGGACACGCTGTGGGGCACCCACGCGACCCGGGGCGAGCTGGCCGACCTGGCCGCGCGGCTGGGCAGCGACGTGCCGTTCAGCCTGCTCGGCGGGGTCGCGCTCGGCTCCGGGCGGGGGGAGCGGCTCAGCCCCGTGCTCGCCCGCCGGCCCTGGCACTGGGTGCTGGGCATCGCGGGCTCGGGGCTGTCCACCCCGGCCGTCTACGGCGAGCTCGACCGGCTGCGCGCCGACGGCCGGCTGCCGTCGGGGGAGGAGCTGCCCTCGCCCGACCCGGTGGTCGCGGCGCTGCACGGCGGTCCGGTGGACGCCCTGGCCGCGGCCCTGCACAACGACCTGCAGGAGCCCGCGATCGCCCTGCGGCCGCAGCTGCGCCGCGCGCTGGACGCCGCCACCGCCGCGGGTGCCGCCGGCGCCCTCGTCAGCGGCTCCGGGCCGACGGTGGCCGCGCTGGCCGCCGACGAGGACGACGCGGTGGCCCTGGCCGCCGAGCTCGCGGGCACGGGGCAGTTCCGCACGGTCCGTGCGGTGCACGGACCGGTGCCCGGCGCCCGCCTCGTCGGCTGACGCGCCGGCAACTCCGCGCTTCTGCCCCGGGGCAAGTTCGCGCTTCTGCACCGCGCAATTCCGCGCTTCTGCCCCGGGGCAATTTCGCGCTTCTGCCCCGCGCAACTCCGCGCTTCTGCCCCGGGGCAATTTCGCGCTTCTGCCCCGGAGGGGGGCGGTCAGGCGTCGTCGGACAGGCGCGGGCGGGTCTCCAGGTGCCCCATGCCGTTCCAGGCGAGGTTCACCAGGTGCGCGGCGACCTCGCGCTTGCCCTGGGACCGGTCCTCCAGCCACCACGCCCCGACGAGCGCGACCATCCCGACCAGCGCCTGGCTGTAGAGCCCGGCCAGTCGCGGGTCGTAGCCACCCCGCCGGAACTGCGTGGCGAGCAGGTGCTCGACCTCGTGCGCGGCCTCGCCGAGCAGCGACGAGTAGTGCCCCGCCGCGTCGGTGATCGGCGAGTCCCGGGTCAGCACCCGGAAGCCGTCGGTGTCCTCCTCGATGTAGTCCAGGAGCACCAGGGCGGCGCGCTCGAGCAACTCGCGGGGGTGGCCCCCGGCGGAGAGCGCGGCGGCGAACCGGTCGAGCAGCCGGCGCATCTCCTGCTCGACGACGACGGCGTACAGGCCTTCCTTGCCGCCGAAGTGCCCGTACACGACCGGCTTGCTCACCGAGGCCCGCGCCGCCAGCTCCTCGATCGACGTGGCCTCGTAGCCGCGCCGCCCGAACAGCTCGCGGCCGACGTCGATGAGCTGCTGCCGGCGCTGGGCACCGGTCATCCGCACACGCGGCCGGGCGACGGCCGGGGAGGGGCTTCCCTCGGGACGCCGCCCGGGCGACCGTTGGGAGGACGGTCGCCGGGACGGCGGGAGCTCGGCGGCCGTGCTCAGCCGGCTGTTCCGACGGGCACGTGGCGCTTGGCCGCCAGGCGCACGGGGTCGGGCCACTTGACGCTGTGCGCCCAGCCGAGCTTCTCGAACGCCCAGATCACCCGGGCGCTCATGTCGACCTGGCCGCGGAGCACGCCGTGCCGGGCGGACGTGGGGTCGACGTGGTGCAGGTTGTGCCAGGACTCCCCGCCGCTGAGGACCGCCAGCGGCCAGACGTTGGTGGCGCGGTCGCGGGAGGTGAACGGCCGCGTGCCGATCACGTGGCAGATCGAGTTGACCGACCAGGTGACGTGGTGCAGCAGGAACGTCCGGACGAGCCCCGCCCAGAAGAACGCCGAGAGGGCGCCGGCCCACGAACCGGTGACCAGGCCGCCGATGACGGCAGGCAGCGCCAGGCTGAGGAACGCCCAGACGACGAAGAGGCGGCTGACGATCTTCAGGCCCTTGTCCTTGAGCAGGTCCGGGGCGTAGCGCTCGGCGTTGCTCTGCCGGCGGTCGAACAGCCACCCGAGGTGGGCGTGCCACATGCCCTTGACCAGCGACCGCGAGTCCGTGCCGTAGCGCCACGGGGAGTGCGGGTCGCCCTCGCGGTCGGAGAACGCGTGGTGGCGGCGGTGGTCGGCGACCCACTGCACGACCGGGCCCTGGATGGCCATGCAGCCGATGATCGCGATGCCGTACCGCAGCGGCTTGCCGGCCTTGAACGAGCCGTGCGTGAAGTAGCGGTGGTAGCCGACGGTCACGCCCAGCAGCGGGATGAAGTAGAAGCCGACGAGGAGGCCGAGGTCCAGCCAGGACAGCCCCCAGCCCCACACGACCGGAACGATCGCAGCGACGGCGAGGAACGGGACGATCACGAACAGGTAGAGCGTGATCTGTTCGAGCGCGCCCTTCTCCTTGCCGTACGCGGTGGCCGGCAGGCCGGCGTCCGGGTCTGCCGGGCGCCGAACAGCCGTGGGCCTGGTGAGGGTGGGAGCGGACAGGGGGGCCTCCAGAGGCGGTGTCGTACCGGTCGTCCGCCGCAGCGTCCCCGACCGTGGTTACGACTCCGTAACCTACGTGGCCGTAGCGATGTCTGCCGGGTGGGGCCGGACCCGTCGGCGACCGTGCAGGTGAGCGGCCCGGCGTCGCCGGCCGGCTCCTCGCCCGGCGTCCTTTCACTACGCTGCTCGTGGCGCCGCTCCCGGCGCCCCGCGGACGCCGGCACCGGAGCGACCGCGGATGGGGGATGGGGTAATCGGCAGCCCGCCGGCCTTTGGAGCCGTGCAGTCTCGGTTCGAGTCCGAGTCCCCCAGCAGCATCGCCGCGAGTGCCGCCGGCGCGCACCGACCGCCCCGCTTCCGAGGAGATCCATGAGCCAGCCCCAGCCGGGAGTCCGGACCACCGAGGCGGAGGCGGGTCCCGGCACGGCCGCCGTCGTCGTGCTCGCCGCCGGGCAGGGCACCCGCATGCGCTCGGCCACCCCCAAGGTGCTGCACGCCCTGGGCGGTCGCAGCATGCTCGGCCACGTCCTGGCTGCCACCGCGCCGCTGGGGGCCGGCGACACGATCGTGGTGGTCGGCGCCGGCCGCGACGCGGTCGTGGAGCACCTGTCCGCCGTCGCCCCGGCCGCGCGTGCGGTCGTGCAGGAGGAGCAGCGCGGGTCGGGCCACGCCGCCGCCGTCGCGCTCGCGGCCGTCCCCGACCTGCGGGGGCCCGTGCTGATCGTCAACGGCGACGCCCCGCTGCTGCGGGCCGAGACCGTCGCCGACCTCGTCGCGGCCCACCGGACGTCGGGCGCGGTGCTCACCGTGCTCACCGCGGTCGTCGACGACCCCACCGGCCTGGGCCGGATCGTCCGGGACGGCGAGGGGGCGGTGCGCGCCATCGTCGAGGAGCGCGACGCCACGACCGAGCAGCGGGCCGTGCGCGAGGTCAACGCCGGCGTGTACCTCGGCGACGCCGCTGCGCTGCGCGACTCGCTCGCCCGGGTCGACGGCGACAACGCCCAGGGCGAGGTCTACCTGACCGACGTCGTCGGCCTGCTCGTCGCCGACGGCGCGCTCGTCGGCGGCCGGCGGGCCGAGGACCCGGTCGACGTGCTCGGCTGCAACGACCGCCGCGAGCTGGCCGCCCGCCGGCGGGTGCTCAACGACCGGGTGCTCGACCGCCTCATGGTCGAGGGGGTCACCGTCGTCGACCCGGCGACGACGTGGGTGGACGTGACCGTCACCGTCGAGGCCGACGCGCTCCTCCAGCCGGGGACGCAGCTGCACGGCACGACCCGCGTCGCGGCCGGGGCGGTCGTCGGGCCGGACACCACGCTGACCGACTGCGAGGTGGCCGAGGGCGCCTCGGTCGTCCGCTCGCACTGCTCCGGCGCCGTCGTCGGCCCGGGGGCCACGGTGGGACCCTTCAGCTACCTGCGGCCGGGGACCCGGCTCGCCCGCGGGACGAAGGTCGGCGCGTTCGTCGAGACGAAGAACGTCACGGTGGGCGAGGGCTCGAAGGTGCCGCATCTGTCCTACGTGGGCGACGCCACGATCGGCACCGGGTCGAACGTCGGCGCGGCGACCGTGTTCGTGAACTACGACGGCGTCGCCAAGCACCACACGACGATCGGCGACCACGTCCGCATCGGGTCGGACACCATGCTGGTGGCGCCGCTCACCGTGGGCGACGGCGCGTACACCGCGGCGGGTTCGGTGATCACCGACGACGTCCCCCCGGGGGCCATGGGCGTGGCGCGGGCGCGTCAACGGAATGTGGCAGGCTGGGTCCGCCGCCGCCGCCCGGGCACCGCCGCCGCGCAGGCCGCAGCGGCGGCCGGGGATGCAGGGGCCGCAGGGGCGGCAGACCCTCGACTCCGGACCGACGAGAGCCGACGTGCGGTTCCCGAGACGCATTCCGACGAGTGAGGGCAGTCGATCCGATGAGCGCCATCCGGCAGACCACCAGCAAGAGCCTGATGCTCTTCTCCGGCCGGGCCTTCCCCGAGCTGACCGAGGAGATCGCCGGCCACCTGGGTGTGACGCCGACGCCGACGGCGGCGTACGAGTTCGCCAACGGCGAGTTGTTCGTCCGGTTCGAGGAGTCGGTCCGCGGCTGCGACGCCTTCGTCGTCCAGAGCCACACCGCGCCGCTCAACACCTGGCTCATGGAGCAGTTGATCATGGTCGACGCGCTCAAGCGCGCCTCGGCCAAGCGCATCACCGTCGTGGCGCCGTTCTTCCCCTACGCGCGCCAGGACAAGAAGCACCGCGGCCGCGAGCCGATCTCCGCCCGCCTGGTCGCCGACCTGTTCAAGACCGCCGGCGCCGACCGGCTCATGACGGTCGACCTGCACACGGCCCAGATCCAGGGCTTCTTCGACGGCCCGGTCGACCACCTGTTCGCCCTCGACCTGCTGGTCGACCACGTGCGGGACCGGTGCGCCGGCCGGGACGTGACCGTCGTGTCCCCCGACGCGGGGCGGGTGCGCGTCTCGGAGCGCTGGAGCGACAAGCTCGGCGGCGTCCCGCTGGCCTTCATCCACAAGACGCGCGACCCGATGCGACCCAACGAGGTCGTCGCCAACCGCGTGGTCGGCGAGGTCGAGGGCCGCGTCTGCATCATCGTCGACGACATGATCGACACCGGTGGCACGATCGTGAAGGCCGCCGAGACGCTCTTCGACTCCGGCGCCGCGGACGTGATCGTCGCCGCCACGCACGGCGTGCTCTCCGGCCCGGCGGTGGACCGGCTGAAGAACAGCCGGGTGAGCGAGGTCGTCATCACCAACACGCTGCCGGTCGAGCCCGAGCGCCGGTTCGACAAGCTCACGGTTCTCTCGATCGCCCCGCTGCTCGGGCGCGCGATCAAGGAGGTCTTCGAGGACGGCTCGGTGACCTCGCTCTTCGACGGCGCCTCGTGACACTGTCGCCCTCCGGGCTCCAACCGCGGCCAGGAGCCGTACCCCGGCTGCGCTGAGCCCCACCCGTCCGCCCTCGGGGGACCCTCCGGGCCCCCACTCCGGCGGACCCGCTTCGCGGAGCGCCTTCGCCCGTCCTCGCTCGGGAGACCCTCCGGGCCTCCGCTCCCGAGGACCGCTGTGCGTCTCCCGCAGCAGAGCGGGTATCCTCACTCTCGCCCGGCGAGGGAGATTCCGTTCTCCGTTATCGACGTGCGTGTGCCCTCCGGGGTGTGCCGCGGTCGTGCGCCGGCCCGCAGACCCCCTAGCTAGGAGCACACCACCGTGGCTGACTACCGCCTCGTCGCCGAGGCCCGCACCGAGTTCGGCAAGGGCAGCGCCCGCCGCACCCGCCGGGCCGGTCGCATCCCCGCCGTCCTCTACGGGCACGGCCAGGACGTCATCCACCTCTCGCTGCCGGCCCGCGAGTTCGCCGCGGTGCTGCGCAACGGTGGCGGCAACGCCCTGATCACCATCGACCTCGACGGCACCGAGCACCTCGCGCTGACCAAGGCCGTGCAGCGCGACCCGCTCACCCGGGTGCACGAGCACGTCGACCTGCTGACCGTCCGCCGCGGCGAGAAGACCACGGTCGAGGTGCCGATCGTGATCGTCGGCGAGCCGGGCATCGACTCGATCCCGAACCACCAGATGAACGCCGTCTCCATCGAGGCCGACGCGACGCGCCTGCCCGACACGATCGAGGTCGACGTCACCGGCCGCACCGCCGGTCAGAACATCACCGCGGGCGACCTCGTGCTGCCCGCCGGGTCGACGCTGGTCACCGACCCCGAGGCGCTGGTCATCGGGTTCCTCGGTGCGCCGACCGCCGAGGCCCTCGAGGCCGAGCTCGCCGAGGCCGAGGCCGAGGCCGGCATCGAGCGCGACGAGTCCGACGCCGACGCCGACGCCACGACCGAGGGCCAGGACGAGGGCAGCGCCGAGTCGACGGACGCCGCCGAGAACAGCTGAGGCATCCGCTGACCGAGAGCACGACCCGCGGGGGCGCCGGCACTGCCGGCGCCCCCGCGGCGTCCCCGCCGTCGGAGGGCCCGTTCCTCGTCGTGGGCCTCGGCAACCCCGGCCCCGGCTACGCCGGCAACCGGCACAACGTCGGCGCGATGGTGCTGGACGAGATCGCCGCCCGGGCGGGCGTCAAGCTCTCCCCGGGCAAGGGCGCGCGGGCGCGTTCCCTGGTCGGCGAGGGCCGGCTGGCCGGGCGGCGGGTCGTGCTCGCGCGCCCGACGACCTACATGAACGAGTCGGGCAGCCCCGTCCGCGGACTGCTGGACTACCACAAGCTGCCCGTGGCCGACCTCGTCGTCGTCCACGACGAGCTGGACATCCCGTTCGCCGCGGTGCGGCTCAAGCGGGGCGGCGGCGAGGGCGGGCACAACGGCCTGCGCTCGATCAGCCGGTCCACGGGCACCCGTGACTACCTCCGGGTGCGCGTGGGGATCGGGCGACCGCCCGGCAGGCAGGACCCGGCCGACTTCGTCCTCAAGGACTTCTCGGCGACCGAGCGCAAGGAACTCGACCTGCTCGTGGCCGAGGCCGCCGACGCCGTCGAGGAGCTGCTGACGCGCGGTCTCGAGGCGGCGCAGAACGTCGTGCATCCCCGCACCTGACGCCCGTGACGTCACTTTCCGTAGTGGCTACGTGACCAGTCTCGACCCTCATAGGGGTGAACGGTCACGGTGCGTGTTGACCCTCCGATCACCGACTGTGAGTGTCCTCGGTGGCGCGGAAGCGTAGGTCTGCACGAACCTGCACGTCAGGGGCGTGATCGGAACGTGCTGGCGGCCACACAGTGTCATTTCGGTGTCCGGGGGGAAACCGTGCTACTCGATCACGACCGCGTTCGACTGGGCTCCACGTCCGTGCAGGCCGGGGCGCCGGGGGTGTCGTTCACGCCCCGGCCCGTTCTCCGCCGGAACGCGCCGGGATGGGTGCGCCGGTACGCCCGGTCGCTGATGACGCTGGACGCCCTCGCCGCCGCGATCGCCGGTGGCAGCGTCCTCTGGGCGCACCGCGCCTCCCTCGCGGTGGAGCAGCCGCTGCTGTGGGCGGCCGCCGCCCTCGTGCTGGCCTGGCCCCTCCTGCTGGCGGCCACGGGCGCCTACGCGGAGCGGGCATTCGGCACCGGCAGCGACGAGTACCGCGGTGTCGGACGCGCCGGGCTGCTGCTCCTCGGCGGCCTGGCCCTGGTGTCCTACGCCGCCGTGCTCGACCTGTCCCGGGGCCTGGTCGTCGTCGCCGTCCCGGCACTGACGGTGGCCACCCTCGCCGTCCGGTTCGCGGCCCGCTGCTGGCTGCGCCGGCTGCGCGCGGGCGGGTCCTGCACCAGCCGCGTCATCGTGGTCGGCCGGGGCGGTGCGGTGCTCGAGCTCGTCGACCGGGTCCGCCGGGAGCGCTTCGCCGGGATGGACGTCGTCGCCACCTGCGTGACCCCCGGCGACCAGGACCGCGTCGCCGCCGCGCTCGGCGTGCCCGTCGGCGGACTGGAGGACGTCGTGGCGATGGCCGCCCGGCTCGGCGCCGACACGATCGCGGTGACCTCGGCCAGCGAGACGGCCGCCCAGTACCTGCGCCAGCTGTCCTGGCAGCTGGAGGGCACCGGCATCGAGCTGCTGGTCGCCCCGGGCCTGATCGAGGTCGCCGGCCCGCGCCTGCACATCCGTCCCTTCGAGGGGCTGCCGCTGCTCTCCGTCGAGCAGCCGCGGTTCGAGGGCTGGCGCCGGGTGCTCAAGGGCGGCCTGGACCGGACCGTCGCCGGCGTCGCGCTGCTGCTGCTCGCGCCCGCGCTGATCGCCATCGCCCTCGCCGTCCGGCTGGGCAGCCCCGGCCCGGTGCTCTACCGCCAGGAGCGGGTGGGGGTCAACGGCCGCACGTTCACGATGCTGAAGTTCCGCAGCATGGTCGTCGACGCCGACCGGCAGGTCGAGGCGCTGACCGCGGACAACATCTCCGACGGCCTGCTGTTCAAGATGCGCGTCGACCCGCGGGTCACGCCGGTCGGGAAGTGGCTGCGCCGGCTGTCGCTGGACGAGCTGCCCCAGCTGCTCAACGTGCTCGGCGGGTCCATGTCGCTGGTCGGGCCCCGGCCGCCGCTGCCCGGCGAGGTCGCGCGCTACGACACGCAGATCCGCCGTCGGCTGCTCGTCAAGCCCGGCCTGACCGGGCTGTGGCAGATCTCCGGGCGCAGCGACCTGCCGTGGGAGGAGGCCGTGCGCCTGGACCTGCGGTACGTGGAGAACTGGTCGATGGCCATGGACCTGCTGATCCTGGTCAAGACGTTCCGCGCCGTCCTGAGCCGCTCCGGGGCCTACTGACGGACGGCTTCCGGGCCCCCGCGCGGGCTCGGTGGAATTCCTCCTCACCCCGTCGGGGGACGCCCGCCCCGACCTGCGTCTTCAGCATCAGAAGCGACCTGCCGACCACCAGGGCAGTGATCGCCGACGAACGGACTCCGATGAACCGCATGAGCATCGCCATGGTGGGCACGCGAGGCGTGCCCGCGCGCTATGGCGGCTTCGAGACCGCCGTGGAGGAGATCGGCCGGCGCCTGGTCGACGACGGCCACCGCGTCGTCGTCTACTGCCGCACGACGCCCGGGGCCACGGAGCTGCCTCCGGCCGAGCACCTCGGCATGGAGCTGGTCCACCTGCCGGCCGCGCGCAAGCGGTCGCTGGAGACGCTCAGCCACACCGCGCTGTCGGTCCGGCACCTCGTCACCCACCGCACCGATGCGGCCTTCGTGTTCAACGCGGCGAACTCGCCGCTGCTGCCGGTGCTGCGCGCGGCCCGGATCCCGGTCGCCACCCACGTGGACGGCCTGGAGTGGAAGCGCGCCAAGTGGGGCGGGGCGGGCCGGCGCTACTACCGGGTGGCCGAGGCCCTGGCGGTCCGCTGGTCCGACGCCCTCATCGCCGACGCCCAGGGCATCGCCGACTACTACGAGGACGCCTTCGCCGCGCCGGCGACGCTGCTCACCTACGGCGCGCCGATCATCCGGCCCGGGTCCGACCGGCTCGCCGAGCTGGGGCTGCAGCCGCGCGGCTTCCACCTCGTGGTGGCCCGGTTCGAGCCGGAGAACCACGTCGACCTGATCGTCGAGGGGTACGTGCGCAGCGCCGCCACCAAGCCGCTGGTCGTGGTCGGCTCGGCTCCCTACGCCGACGAGTACACCCGCCGGGTGCACGCGCTGGCCGACGACCGGGTGCGCTTCCTCGGCGGGGTCTGGGACCAGGAGCTGCTGGACCAGCTCTACGCCCACAGCGCCACCTACCTGCACGGCCACTCGGTGGGCGGGACCAACCCCTCGCTGCTGCGCGCCATCGGCGCCGGAGCCGCGGTGACCGCGTTCGACTGCTCCTTCAACCGCGAGGTCGTCGCGGACGCCGGCCGGTACTTCTCCACCCCGGACGACGTCGCCCGGGAGATCGCCGGCGTCGAGGCCGACCCCGTCGGGACCGCCCGGGCCGGCCGCCGCTCCCGCGAGCTGGCCCTGCGCTACGACTGGGACGCCGTCGCCGCCGGCTACGAGGAACTGGCCGAGATGCTGGTCGCCCGGCGCTTTCCGCGCCGGCGGCCCAGCGGACGGCGGATGCCGACCGACGCCGACCTGCCGCTCGGCCGGCCCGTCGAGCCGATCCGGGTCGTGGCACCGCGCCCGGACAACGTGCTGCACCTGCCCTCGCCGTCCCCGTCGCCGGAGACCAGGCACCTGCCGGCGGCCCAGCAGTGAGCCGCGCGGGCAGCGGTCGGGACGGAGCGCTCCCGGAGGGGCGCGAGGGGGGAGGAACGATGACGGTGGACAGCGACGTCGCGCCCGGCGAGACGCGGACCGCGGCACCGCGGCGCCGGCGGCTGCTCGTCGCGGCCGGGACGGCGGTGCTGGTCGCCGTCGTGGTCCTGGTGTGGCTGCTGAGCACGCGGGGCGACGACGACGGGGACGGCGCTGCGAGCGCGGCGGATCCCTCCGCAGTGCCCACGTCGGCTGCGCCGGAGGAGACCATCGCGCCCCTGCCGCCGACCCCGACACCCTCCGGTCCGACCGAGGACGCCGACGAGCTCCCGCCGTCGCTGCCGGAGGTGCCGCTCGACGCCCCCGCGGCCGTGGGCAACGGCATCGTCGCCACGATCGCCTCGATCGAGGCGATCGAGGGCACCGCGGTCGGCCCGGGGAACATCGCCGGTCCCGCGCTGCGCATCACGGTGCGCATCGCGAACGGCACCGACGAGGCCGTCTCGCTCGACGGCGTCGCGGTCAACCTGTCCTACGGGCCGGACCGGACCCCCGCTTCGCCGCTGGACGACCCCTCGCGGTCCTCGTTCGCCGGCATGGTGGAGCCCGGAGCGTCCGGCGAGGGCGTGTACGTCTTCACCGTGCCGGCCGACGTCCGGGATCTCGTCACCGTCGAGGTCGGCTACCAGGCCGGCGCCCCGCTGCTGCTGTTCACCGGTCCGGTGGGCTGACCCGCGCCACCGATCCGCTCGTCGACGACCCCGTTCCCGCACCCGCGGGAGCGGGGTCGTCGCGCGTCCGGCGCCGTGCCCGCGGGGATCCGAACCGATCACCCAGCGTCATCACGTCTCATCATGTCGAGTGAAAAAGCCCAGGTCGTGACCGTATCGAGTGGTGGTTTCACCCTGCCGGGCCGCCTCTCGTCACGCTTAGTATCCATCGACGGTCTCATCGGGACGCGTCGGTACTGGAACTTGAGCGGGGGCTCGCATGGGGATCGTGGGGACAGGTGTGCGCAGGCGCGCCGTGGCGGCGCTGGCGACACTGGCGGTCGCCGTCGGGAGTTGGGCGCTGACGCCACCCGGCACCGCGCGGGCCGACTCCGCTCCGAGCCCCGCCACCCCGACCGACCCGGTCACCGTCTCGGCCGACGGTCTGCCCACGGTGCAGCTCAACGGTGTGGCCTGGTCGCAGGTCGTCGTCGGCGACACCGTCTACGTCGCCGGCTCCTTCACCCGGGTCCGGCCCGCGGGCTCGCCGGCGGGCACGAACGAGACGGTCCGGAACAACCTCCTCGCCTACGACATCCGGACCGGTGCGCTGGTCACGTCCTTCGCGCCGAGCCTCAACGCCCAGGCGCTCGCCGTCGCGGCCTCACCGGACGGCACCCGCCTCTACGTCGGCGGCGACTTCACGGTCGCCGACGGGCAGCCGCGCAGCCGGATCGCCGCCTACGACATCCGCACCGGCGCTCTCGTGGAGTCCTTCCGGCCCGGCGTCAACGGCCAGGTCGCCGCGATCGCGGCCACCGACGGCACGGTCTACCTCGGCGGCGGCCTCAGCGCGGTCGGCGGGACCAGCCGCACCCGGCTGGCCGCGGTCCGCGCGTCGGACGGCGGCCTGCTGCCCTGGGCGCCCGTGCCCGGGACCGGCCCGACCAGCGGCAACCGCAACCCGACCAACCCGACCGCTCCGGGCACCACCGCCACAAGCAACGACGTCCTGGCCCTCGTCGTGACCGGGGGCGGCAGCCAGGTCGTCGCCGCCGGCCGGTTCGACACGATGAACGGCGCCAAGGCCACCGGCGTGGCCGCCCTCGACCCGACGACCGGCGGCACCCGCACCTTCGAGATCAACCGGCTGATCACGAACCAGGGCGTCAACTCGGCGGTGTGGAGCCTGTCCACCGACGGCACCACCGTCTACGGAACCGGCTACGACTACTACGGCCCCGGGAACCTCGAGGGCTCCTTCGCGGTGGAGGCGGGCAACGGCCGGGTGCGGTGGATCGCCGACTGCCGCGGGGACAGCTACTCGAGCTTCCCGTCGGGCGGCGTGGTCTACATCGCCTCCCACACGCACAGCTGCGTCAACATCGGCGGGTTCCCGGAGCAGGAGCCGCGGGTCGAGCAGCGGGCCTCGGCGCTGAGCGCCGCGCCGGCGAGCAGCAACGGCGTCGTGGCGCAGAGCAACCTCAACTTCACCGGGCAGCGCGCCCCGGCGCAGCTGAACTGGTACCCGTCCCTGGCCCAGGGGCAGGTCACCGGCCAGTACCAGGCCGCCTGGAGCGTGACGGGCAACGGCTCGTACGTCGCCTACGGCGGTGAGTTCCCGCGCGTGAACGGCCAGTCGCAGCAGGGCCTGGTCCGCTTCGCCGTCCCGTCGCTCGCGCCCAACCGGGTCGGCCCGACGGCGTCGGGCGGGACGACGGCGACCGCGATCGCCGCGGGCACGGTGCGCGTCGCCTTCCCCGCGGCCAGCGACCTCGACAACGGCACCCTGAGCTACTCCGTCTACCGCGATGGCAGCGCGACGCCGGCGGCGACGTTCACCCGGCCGTCGTCCTGGTGGCTGCGGCCGACGCTGGGCTGGACCGACCGGAACGTTCCGGCCGGCACGCACAGCTACCGGGTCGTGGCCGCGGACCCCTTCGGCAACTCCGTCGACCTCTCCTCGGCCACCGTCGCGGTCACCGGCACCGGGACGTCGCGTCCCTACGCGGCCACGGTGCACGCGGACGGCGCCATCGAGCACTGGTCCCTGGGTGAGGCCTCCGGCGGCACCGCGTTCAGCCAGGCCGGTGCCGGGGACGCGGCCATCTCCAGCGGCGTCCGCACCGGCTGGGAGGGGGCGCTGCGCGGCGACGCCGACACCTCCACCTGGTTCGACGGCAGGACGGGGCTGGTGAGCCAGCAGGCGCCCGTGCGCGGCCTGGACACGTTCACGGTCGAGGCCTGGTTCGAGACGCGGACGACGGCCGGCGGGGTGATCGTCGACTTCGGTGACGTGCGCTCGGGTCTCAGCCGGAACAACGACCGGCAGATCTGGCTGGACACGGCGGGACGCGTCAACTTCGCCGTCTACCCGGACGCCCCCCGCAGCCTGGTCAGCCCGGCGGCCTACAACAACGGCACCTGGCACCACGTCGCGGGCACGGTCGGCCCCGACGGCATGAAGCTCTACGTCGACGGTCGCCTGGTCGCCTCGCGCGCCGACACGTTCGGGGCGTTCGACATCAGCGGCTACTGGCACATCGGCGCGGACCGGCCGTGGTCGGGCGCCGCCTACTACAACGGGCGCATCGACGAGGTCGCGGTGTACCCGGTCGTGCTGACCGCCGAGCAGGTGGCCCGCCACCACGCGCTCGGCAGCACGGGGGCCGGTGGCAACGTCGCTCCGCAGGCGTCGTTCACGTCGTCCGCGGACGGGCTGACCGCCGCCTTCGACGGGCGGGCCTCCACGGACCCCGACGGCACGATCGGGAGCCACGGCTGGGACTTCGGCGACGGCACCACGGGCACCGGCGCGACGGTGACGCACGCCTACGCCCGGGCCGGCACGTTCACCGTCCGGCTCACGGTCACCGACGCCGCCGGCGCGACCGCCGGCACCGAGCGGCAGGTGACGGTCGTCGCCCCGGCGAACCGGCCGCCGACCGCGGCCTTCACCGCGACGCCGACGGGGCTCTCCCTGGCGGTGGACGGGCGCGGCTCCGCCGACGGCGACGGCACGGTGGCCGCCCACAGCTGGAACTGGGGCGACGGCTCGGCGCCCGGCACGGGCGCGACCGCCACGCACGCGTACGCCGCGCCCGGCACCTACCAGGTGACGCTGACGGTGGTCGACGACGACGGTGCCGCCGGCTCGGTGACCCGCGCGGTCGCCGTGGCCGCGCCGGGGACCACCCCGCCGCTGGCCGGCGACCGGTTCGAGCGCTCGACGACCGGCGGCCTGGGGGCGGCGGACCTCGGTGGCCCGTGGACCGCGACGGTGGGCGCGAGCCGGCAGTCGGTCGTCGGGGGTGCGGCCGTGCTGGCGCTGCCCGCGGCGGGCAACGAGGCGGTCGCCTACCTCGGGGGGACGAGCACGGCTCGCGCCGACGTCCGCGCCACGGTCTCGCTGTCCTCGACCCCGACCGGGACCGGGACGTACGCCTACGTCACCGGCCGGCGGGTGGCCGCCGGCGAGGACTACACGGTCCGGCTGCGCGTGGCGCCGGACGGCGCGGTGTACCTGCTGCTCTCGCGCCTGAGCGGCGGAGTGCAGGCCTTCCCCGGCGGGGAGACCCGTGTCGCCGGGCTGACCTGGACGCCGGGCACGTCGCTCGAGACGCGGGTGCAGGTCTCGGGCACCGGGACGACGGTGGTCACCGCGTCGGTGTGGGTCGCCGGGCAGGCCGAGCCGACGACGCCGCAGCTGACGCGGACCGACACCACCGCCGCGCTGCAGCGGCCCGGGGCGGTCGGGATCGGCGCGTACCGGCCGGGCAGCGCTCCCGCCGCGACGACGGTGCGCTTCGACGACCTGCTGGTCACCGAGCTGCCGTGACCCCGGTGGCCGGGCCGGCTCCGCACGGAGCCGGCCCGCCGACCAGGGAGTTGCCGAGCGATCACCGTGCGTGATGGGCCTCACCCCGGTGAGGGAGAAAACCGCAGGTCACCGCCTGGGTCTCACCTGGTCAGGTGATCGTCAACGGTGGCACAGGGTGTCATCGTCACTCTCGGTACTCGACGACGGCATCCAGGGGGAGGCCGCCGGTCTCGGGTCCTGGTACACGGGGGAAACCGCATGTCCACGTCTTCGAGCGCGCCTCGGCGCGCACCGGCCCGCGTCGTCGCGGGCACCGTCGGCCTCCTGCTGACCGCCGGCAGCCTGGCGCTGCTCCCCGGTACGGCACAGGCCGACTCCGCGCCGCTGGTCCCGTCGGCGAGCACGCCGACCACGGTCACCGCCGACGCCCTGCCCACCGTGCAGATCAACGGTGTCGCCTGGGCGCAGGCCGTCGTCGGCAACACCGTGTACGTCGGAGGCAAGTTCACCAGCGCCCGCCCGGCCGGTGCGCCTGCCGGCACCAACGAGACGCCGCGCGCCAACCTGCTCGCCTACGACATCCGCACCGGCGAGCTGATCACCTCCTTCGCCCACGCCCTCGACGGCCAGGTGCTCGCGGTCGCGGCCTCGCCCGACGGCTCCCGGGTCTACGTCGCCGGCGACTTCACGACCGTCGACGGGCAGAGCCGCCGCCGCGTCGCCGCCTTCGACACCGCCACCGGTGCCCTCGTCGCGGGCTTCGCGCCGGCCGTGCAGAGCCAGGTCGCCGCCCTCGCCGTCACGAACGACACCGTGTACATGGGCGGCAGCATCACCGCGGTCGGCAGCGTCAGCCGCAGCCGGCTCGCGGCCGTCAGCGCCGCCGACGGCAGCCTGCTGCCCTGGGCCCCGGTGCCCGGCGTCGGCTCCGCCACCGGCAACTCCGACGGCAACCGCAACACCAGCGACGCCGTCCTCGCCCTCACCGTCTCCGGCACGGGCCAGGTCGTCGCCGGCGGCCGCTTCGACTCCATGAACGGCGTCAAGGCCACCGGCGTCACCTCCCTCGACCCGGTGTCGGGCGCGACGATGCCCTTCGCGATCAACCAGCGGCTGACCAACCAGGGCGTCAACTCCGCCGTCTACAGCCTGAGCACGTCCGGGAACCTGGTCATCGGTACCGCCTACGACTACTACGGCCCCGGCAACCTCGAGGGCTCGTTCGTCGTCCAGGCCGACGGCGGCGCGATCGTCGAGATCAACGACTGCCGCGGTGACTCGTACTCCAACTACGCCACCGGTGGCGTCGTGTACGTCGCCAGTCACAGCCACGACTGCCGCAACATCGGCGCCTTCGTCGAGCAGAACCCGCGGGTGCACAAGTTCGGCGTCGCCTTCACCCTGGCGCCCACCGGCACCGTCGGCAGCTCGACCATCACCAACAGCAACTTCCGCGGCCAGCCCGCCGGCTCGCTGCTGCCCTGGTTCCCGACCATGACGCCGGGCACCGTCACCGGCCAGGGCCAGGCCGGCTGGTCGGTCACCGGCAACGACCGGTACGTCGTCTACGGCGGCGAGTTCCCGCGGGTGAACGGCATCGGCCAGCAGGGCCTCGTCCGCTACGCCCTGCCCGGCACCGCCCCGAACGCGGTCGGCCCGTCGACCGACGGCTTCACCGCCACCGCCACCTCGCCGGCGCCCGGACGGGTCACCGTCGGCTGGACGGCCACGTCGGACCAGGACAACGCCAACCTCGTCTACCGCGTGCAGCGCGAGGGTCAGCCCCTGCCCGTCGCCGAGACCGTGCAGGCCTCCACCTGGTGGAACCGGCCCGCCATGTCGGCCGGGGACGCCGGCGTCAGCGGCAGCCTGCGCTACCGCGTCACCGCGACCGACCCGTTCGGCAACACCGTCGCCACCCCCTGGGTCGCCGTCGAGGTCGCCGTGGCCCCCCCGGTCGGGCAGACCCGCCCGTACGCCGAGTCGGTCCGGGCCGACGGCGCGTCGAACCACTGGCGGCTCGGTGAGACCACGGGTGCCGCCGCCGACGCGATCGGCACCGCGCCGATGACGGTCGGGGCCGGGGTCACCCGCGGCCAGGCCGGCGCGGTGACGGGCAACACCGCCTACTCCTTCAACGGCAGCTCGACCGCCTCCCTGGCCACCGGCACCGCGCAGGCGGCGCCGAACACCTTCACGCAGGAGGCGTGGGTCCAGACCTCGTCCACCACGGGTGGCCGGATCATGGGCTTCGCCAACCGGGCCACGGGCACCAGCACGTCGTACGACCGGCAGGTCTACCTCGAGACGAACGGCCGCATCTCCTTCGCCGTCAAGGTGCCGACCATGTTCGGCCTCTCGTCCCAGACGCGGGCGGTGACCAGCACCGCCTCGTTCAACGACGGCGCGTGGCACCACGTCGCGGCGACGATGAGCCCCGCGGGCATCTCGCTCTACGTCGACGGCGTCCTGGTCGGATCGCGGACCGACGCCACCACCGGGCAGTCCTACAGCGGCTACCTGCGGGTCGGCGCCGATCGTGCGATCGCCGGCGCCAGCACCTTCACCGGCCGCATCGACGAGGTCGCGCTGTACCGCACCGCCCTCACCGCGCAGCAGATCGCCGCGCACGCCACCGGCGGCGGCGTCTCCGCCCCGACGGCCAACCAGGCCCCGACGGCGCGGATCGCCGTCACGCGCACCGGCCTCACCGCCGCGCTCGACGGCCGGGGCTCCGTGGACGGCGACGGCTCCGTGGCCGCCTACGCCTGGGACTTCGGCGACGGTCAGCAGGGGACCGGCGCCACGGCGTCGCACACCTACGCCGCCGCAGGCACCTACGTCGTCGGCCTGACCGTCACCGACGACCGGGGCGCGACCACGACCGCGAAGACGCTGGTCACCGTGGCGCCGGTCCGCGTCAACGCCGCTCCCCGGGCCGCGTTCACCGCCACCGGCCGGGACCTGGGGATCGCCGTCGACGGCGCCGCCAGCGACGACGCCGACGGCACCGTGACCGGGCACAGCTGGAACTGGGGTGACGGCTCGCCGGCCGGCACCGGCGTCGCCGCGGCGCACACCTACGCCGCGGCCGGCACGTACACCGTCACGCTGACGGTCACCGACAGCGACGGCGCCACCGGCACCACCACCCAGCAGGTCACGGTGACCGCCCCGATCTCCACCGCCCCGCTCGCCAAGGACACCTTCGGCCGGTCGGTCACCGGTGGCCTGGGCGCGGCCGACGTGGGCGGCGCCTGGACCGTCGTCGCCGGGGCCGCGCGCCAGTCGGTGACCGGCGGCGTCGCGGAGCTGGCCCTGCCCGGCACCGGCAACAACACCGGCTCCTACCTCGGCGGCGTCAGCACCACCAGCGCCGACGTCCGGACCTCCTTCACCCTCACGTCGGTCCCGACCGGCAGCGGCACGACCGTCTACGTGACGGGACGCCGGGTCGGTGACGGCGCGGAGTACCGGGTGCAGGTGCGCGTCGCCGCCGACGGCAAGGTCTACCTCTCGCTGCTGCGGATCGTCGGCGGGGTGCAGAGCTTCCCCGGCGGGGAGGTCACGGTCCCCGGGCTGACCTGGACGCCGGGCATGTCGCTCGACACGCGGGTGCAGGTCTCGGGCGTCGGGACGACCACGATCACCGCCTCGGCGTGGGCGGCCGGGACGGCGGAGCCGGCCGCGCCGCAGCTGACGCGGACCGACACCAGCGCCTCCCTGCAGGCGGCCGGTTCGGTGGGCCTGGCGGCCTACCGTCCCAGCAGCGCCACGGCCGCGACGGCCGTGCGGGTCACCGCCTTCCGGGTGGGCCTGGTCGGTGCCGCCGCGCACGTCAACCTCGCGCCGACCGCCGCCTTCACGGCCCAGGCCGAGAACCTCGCGGTGGCCGTCGACGCCACCGGGTCGGCCGACTCCGACGGGCGCGTGGTCCGCGCGGCCTGGACGTTCGGCGACGGCGAGCAGGCCGACGGCACGGCGGCGTCGCACACCTACGCCGCCGCGGGCACCTACACCGTCACCCTGACGGTGACCGACGACGAGGGCGCCACGGCGACCTCCACCCGCCGGATCACCGTGACCGCCCCGCCGGCCCCGCCGGTCGAGGAGCCGGCCGTGCAGATCGCCGCCGACGCCTTCGACCGCGCCTCGGCGGGCGGGCTGGGCACCGCCGACCTCGGTGGGGCCTGGGCCTCGATGGCCGGTGCCGCGCGCCAGGCGGTCGCCGACGGGGGAGCGGTCCTGACCGTCAACCCGGGCAACAACACCGGCGCCCACCTGAGCGGCGTCGCCGCCGCGAGTGCGGACGTCCGGACGACGGTGTCGTTCTCCGCGGTGCCGGCCACCGGTACCGGTGTCTACGCCCACGTGACCGGGCGCCGGGTCGGGACCGCGCTGTACTACGCCCGGGTCCGGGTGCTGCCCGGTGGCGGCGTCAGCGCCGCGATCGTCCGCGAGGTCGCCGGTGTGGAGTCCGTGCTCGGCCCGGTGACCACCCTGGCCGGCGTCACCTACACCCCCGGCACCCAGCTGGAGCTCCGGTTCCGGGTCTCCGGGAGCGGCACGACGGACCTGGCGCTGACCGTCTGGCAGGCCGGCACGGCCGAGCCGACGACGGCCACGCTGGTCCGCGCCGACGGTGCGGCCGAGCTCCAGGCCCCGGGGTCGGTCGGGATCGCGGCCTACCTGTCGGGCAGCGCGACCGGTCCGGTCGCGGTGCGCTTCGAGGGGATCACCGTCACCGCCGTCCGGTGACCACCCCGCAGTGAGCCCGATGTCGGGCCGGCCCCCTCGGGCCGGCCCGGCATCCGGCCGTCCACCACCCGGCGCCTGCCCACTGTGGGTGAGGCCGTCCCCGCAGACCTCCCCGCCGCCCTCCTCCGCCGCTGATGCTGTCCTCGCGCGCCGGTGCGCCCGGCGACCGGCCGGGCTCGCGCCCGGCCGATCGACCTGTGGCACGTCACGGAGGACCAGTGGACCGCTCGAGCACCGTGATGGCGCCCCCGCGCCCGGAGGAGTCGCCCGCGGGCGGCCTGAGGGCGACGCTGCACCGTCTGTCGTCCGCCCAGAAGGGCGCCGCCGGGGCCCCGGCGTACTCCCGCTTCGTCAACCGCCGGCTGGGCCGGCTGTTCGCGGCCCTGGCCTTTCACGCCGGGCTGACCCCCAACGCCGTCACGGCGCTGAGCGCGACGTGCACCGCCGCCGGCATCGCGCTCGTGGCGACCACGTCGCCGTCGGTGCCGATGGGGCTGGCCGTCGCCGCCTGCCTCGTGCTCGGCTACGCCCTCGATGCCGCCGACGGCCAGCTGGCCCGGTTGCGGGGCGGCGGCTCGCCCGCGGGGGAGTGGCTGGACCACATGGTCGACGCCGCCAAGGCGTCCGGCCTGCACGTGGGTGTGGCGATCGGGCTGTACCGCTTCGCCGACGTCGACGCGGTCGTGCTCCTGGTGCCCCTCGGCTACGCCGTCGTCGACGCCGTCACCTACTTCGCGACGATGCTCAACGAGGCGCTGCGCGCCCAGCACGGCGTCGCCACCCGCGCGGCGCCCACCGCCGGCCCGGTCGGCATCGGGCGCTCCCTGATGACCCTGCCCACCGACTACGGGCTCCTGGCCTGCGCGTTCGTCCTCTTCGGGTGGACCTGGCTGTTCGTGCCGCTCTACGTCGTCCTCTTCCTGGCGGCGGCGGGCTTCCTGCTGCTGGCGTCGGTCAAGTGGTTCCGCGAGATGGACCGGCTGCCCCGATGAGCGCCGATCCCACCGGCGCCCGCCCGCCGCTGCTCGTGGTGCACCCGGGCTCGGAGCTCTACGGCGCCGACCGGATGCTGGCGGAGTCGGCGGCCGCCCTCGCCGAGCGCTACACGGTGACGGTCGTGCTGCCCGGGCCCGGACCCCTGGTGGCCGAGCTCGAGTCGCTCGGGGTCCGGGTCCGGACGTGCCCGATGCCGGTGCTCCGGCACGCCGCGATGCGCCCCGCGGGTGCCCTGCGGCTGCTCGCCGACGCGCTCCGGGGGGCGTGGCCCGCCGTCCGGTTGCTGCGTCGCGACGGCGTCGCCGGGGTCTACGTGAGCACGCTGACGCTGCCCTCCTGGCCGCTGCTGGCCCGGCTCGCCGGACGACGGGCGATCTGCCACGTGCACGAGGCGGAGCGGTCCCAGAGCCGCCTGCTGCGCCGGGGCATGGCGCTGTGCCCGGCGCTGGCCCACCGGGTGGTCGCCAACAGCGCCTTCACCCTGGAGACGCTCGCCGAGGTCGCCCCGCGCCTGCGCCGGCGCAGCACGGTCGTGCACAACGCGGTCCGCGGGCCGGCCTCCGTGGTCCCCGCGCGGCCCGAGCTGGACGGGCCGCTGCGACTGCTGTTCGTCGGCCGCCTGTCGCCGCGGAAGGGTCCGCAGGTCGCCATCGCGACGCTGGAGGCCCTGCTGGCCCGCGGCGTGGACGCCCGGCTGGACCTGCTGGGCTCGGTCTTCCCGGGCTACGAGTGGTTCGAGCGCGAGCTGCGGGCGACCGTCGCCGCGGCCGGCCTGGAGGAGCGCGTCGAGTTCCTCGGGTTCCGGTCCGACGTGTGGCCGCACCTGGCCGCCGCCGACATCGCCCTGGTGCCCGCGGTCGGGGACGAGTCCTTCGGCAACACCGCGGTCGAGGCCGTGCTCGCCGCCCGGCCGCTCGTGGTCAGCGCCCACAGCGGGCTGCGCGAGGCCGTGGCCGGGTACGCCGCCGTCCAGGCCGTCGACCCCGGCCGTCCCGACGACTGGGCCGACGCCGTCGTCCGGGTGGCGGAGGACTGGACCCGGCTGCGCGCCGCCGCCCTCGACGACGCCGCCGAGGCCCGCCGGCGGCACGCGCCGAGCCGCTACGCCGCCGACCTGCTCGCCGCGGTCGGGGCTCCCGGACCGCTCCCGGGCGACCCCGGAGCCGGCCTCGAGGGCCGGCACCAGACCTCGGCTCCGTCACCCTCGGTGGTGCCCGTCACGCGTATCGGTCCTGCTCAGCGCCCCCTTCGGGTGAGCAGGACCGCCGGAACGGTGACGGTGCGTGGTCACCGGTGGTGGACTCGGCCCGCACTCGACGTCCATGGGGGGAACTGACGTGCCAGTGATCGGATATGCGCCCGGGGCCTACGACCTCTTCCACATCGGGCACCTGAACATCCTCAAGCACGCCGCGGCGGACTGCGACCGCCTGGTGGCGGGCGTGGTCTCCGACGAGATGCTGCTGCTGACCAAGGGGCGCGCCCCGGTCATCCCGCTCGCCGAGCGGGTGGAGATCGTCCGCAACCTGCGGTGCGTGGACGACGTGCACGTCGAGGTCGTCCCCGACAAGATCGACACCTGGCGCGACGTCCGCTTCGACGTGATCTTCAAGGGCGACGACTGGCGCGGGACCCCGAAGGGTCTGAAGCTCGAGCGGGACTTCGCCGCCGTGGGCGTCGAGGTCCGCTACTTCCCGTACACGATGCACACCTCGAGCACCGTGCTCCGGCGGGCGCTGGCGGCGATCGAGGGCATGTCCACGGAGCTGCAGGCGACCGGGGAGGGCGTCCTCCGGTGACCGCGGGACCCGACGCCGCGGCGCGGCTGCCGCTGCCGCCGGTGCTGATGTACCACTCGATCAGCCCGTCCGCCGAGCCCGACCCGCACCTGCTCCGGGTCCACCCGGACCGCCTGGGCCGGCACCTGCGGCTGCTGCGGTCCCTGGGCCTGCGCGGGGTGTCGCTGAGCGAGCTCGTGCGCGCGGCCGACCGCGGCGCCGCCCGCGGCCTGGTCGGGCTCACCTTCGACGACGGCTACGCCGACTTCCTGGAGCACGCGGTGCCGGTGCTCCGCCGGCACGGCATGACCGGCACCGTCTACGCGGTCGCCGGGCGCCTCGGCGGCGCCAACGACTGGGACACCGGTCCGCGCTTCGACCTCCTGGACGCCGACGGCCTCCGGGCGGTCGCCGCCGCGGGCCAGGAGGTCGGCAGCCACACGATGACCCACGCGCGCCTCGCCGGTGCCGGGGCGGCGGTCCTCGCCGCGGAGGTCGGCGGCAGCCGAGAGGTGCTGGAGGACGTGCTCCAGGCCGAGGTCGCCAGCTTCTGCTACCCCTACGGCTCCTTCGACGCCGCCGCGGCCGACGCGGTGCGCGCCGCGGGCTACGACAACGCCTGCGTGACCGGGGACTACCTGCCCGGCGACCGGTTCACGCTGCCGCGGTCCTACGTCGGTCCCCGCGACACCCGCGCGCACGTCCTCGCGCGCCTGGTGCGCCACCGCGCGCGGCTGGGCCTGGCCGCCCGCGCCGCCGACCGGGCCCGCGCGGACGCGCCGGCCGAGGGTGCCGCGGTCCTCCCGGGTGCCGTCGGAGGCGACCGATGACCCTGGTGACCGAGCGCCCCGCCGGCCGGGAGCTCCCGCAGCCGCCGCTGGCCCCCCGGCCGGCCCATCGTTTCCGGGGCGACGTCGAGGGGCTGCGCGCGGTCGCCATCGCCCTCGTGCTGGCCGACCACGTCCTCGGCTGGCCGTCCGGCGGGTTCGTCGGGGTCGACGTCTTCTTCGTGATCTCCGGCTTCCTCATCACAGGGCTGCTGGTCCGCGAGCGCGAGCGCACCGGGCGGATCTCCTTCCGCACGTTCTACGTCCGCCGGGCCCGCCGGCTGCTGCCGGCCTCGGTGGCGACGTTGGCCGCGACGACCCTGGTGGCCTGGCTGCTGTTCCTCGGTGGGCGCTTCCAGGAGACGCTGACCGACGCGACGTGGGCGCTGTTCTTCGGGGCGAACGTCCACTTCGCGCAGCTGGGCACGGACTACTTCCAGCAGACGGCCGCGACGTCGCCGGTGCAGCACTTCTGGTCCCTCGCGGTCGAGGAGCAGTTCTACGTCGTCTGGCCGCTGCTGATCCTGCTCGTCGCGGCGCTGCCGTACGCCCGGCGGGGCGGGGCCGGCCGTGGCCGGCGGGTGCTCGCCGGCGTCATGCTCGCGGTCGTCGTCGCCTCGTTCGCCTGGTCGGTGTACGCCAGCGCGACCTCGCCGGCCACCGCCTACTTCTCGACCTTCACCCGGGCCTGGGAGCTCGGGATCGGCGCGCTCGTCGCCGTCTCCCTGCACCGGCTGGTCCGGCTGCCGCACCGCCTGCGGGTGGCGCTGGCCTGGGCGGGCCTGGCCGGGATCGCCCTGTCGGCCCTGGTCATCAGCGCCGCCGACGCGTTCCCCGGGTACGTCGCCGCGCTGCCGGTCCTGTCGACCGCGCTGGTCGTCGCGTTCGGCGACGCCCCGGGCGGTCCCGGCGTCCGGTGGGCGCTGGGCAGCGCCCCGGCCCGCTTCCTCGGCCGGATCTCCTACTCGCTGTACCTGTGGCACTGGCCGGTGGTCGTGTTCACCGGGGTCTTCCTCGCGGCCGGCTCGGTGACCTCGCACGTGGTGGTCATCGCGCTCTCGGTCGCCGTGGCGACCGTCTCCTTCCACGCGATCGAGCAGCCCGTCCTGAACTCCGGCTGGTTGCTGCCGGGGCGCCGGCCGCCGGTGCCCGCCCAGCGGGCCGCCTCGGTCCGCCGCCGGGGCGGGCGCGTGGCCGGGGTGGCCGCGATGGCGGTCGTCATCGGCGCGGCCGCCCTGACGGTCGCCTTCCCGCCCGGCCGGCTGGACGACGCGGCGGTGACCCAGGCCAACGCGGTCGCGCTGGCCGCGGGGGCCGACGGCGAGGCGGCGGACCCGCTGACGCGGGACATCCTGACCTCGACCGCACTCCTGTCCTGGCCCGAGGACCTGCAGCCCTCCCTCGACGAGCTCCCCGGCTACCTGGAGGAGCAGTGGCGGGGCGGGTGCTTCGACGTGGGCAGCTGGAACGTCGACGAGTGCACGTTCGGCGACCCGGGGGCGACCAACCGCGCCGTGCTTCTGGGCGACTCGGTGGCGGGCGCCTGGCTGCCCGGCCTGCGCGCGGCGATGGAGCCCCAGGACTGGGCCATCGAGACGCTGACCATGGGGCAGTGCCCGAACGTGACGGCGATGACCCTGTACCAGGGGCGGCCGTTCACCGAGTGCGCCGAGCACCGGGAGTGGGCCCTCGAGCGCATCGAGCAGACCACTCCCGACCTGGTGGTCCTCAGCCACACCTACGACACGGACCTGGCCGATCCGGACGCCGACAAGGCGACGGCGTGGGCGGACGGACTCACCGAGATCGTGGAGCGGATCCAGGCGACGGGGGCCCGCGTGGTGGTGCTGACGGCGCCGCCGTCGGGGGCCAACCTGCAGACCTGCGCCACCACGGTGAGCGGGCCCTCGGACTGCGTCCAGGCGCCGCCCCGGCGGTTCGCCCAGCAGGTCCGGATCGAGGCGGAGGTGGCCCGCGCCACCGGCGCCACGCACGTCGACCCCGAGGCCTGGTTCTGCGTCGACGGCGACTGCCCGGCGGTCGTCGGCAGCACGCCCGTCTTCGCCGACGGGCTGCACCTGACCCGCGAGTACGCGGTGCGGATCGCCCCGGCGCTGGTCGCGGCGTTCCTCCCGAGCGCGTAGCCGTCCGGCGCCCCCCTCGGGGGGGTGACGCACGCCCGGGAAACGGCTTGCTCGCAGAGCCGGCGGGGGAGGATCGACCCGTGTCCAGTCGCCGGCGGCCGCTGCGGTCCCAGGCGACCGGTGCCCTCCTCGGGCAGGGCACGCAGGCGCTGGCCGGCCTGGTCCTCCAGGTCGCCGCCGCCCGGGAGCTGGGCGCGGCGGGGCTGGCCGCGTTCTCCCTCGCCTACGGCGTCCTGGTGCTGGCCACCGCGGTCTCCAGCGGCTTCGTCGGGGACTCGCTGACGGTCCTGGACCGGCACGAGCCGCGCATCCGCGCCGGCCTGCACGTCCACGCGGCGCTGATCGCCGGGGCCGCCGGCGCGGCGGGCGTCCTGCTCGCCCTCGCCACCGGGGCGGTGCCGCTGTGGGTCGGCCTCCTCGCGGGCCCGGCCGTCGTCGCCTTCATGGCCGAGGACCTCCTCCGCCGGCTGCTCATGGCCGCCGGCCGGTTCTGGTCCCTCCCCGCCGTGGACCTCACGAGCCTGATGCTCGCGCTCGGCACGCTCGTGGTCGCGGCGTCCTGGGGCGGGCTGACGCTCGGGTCCTTCGTCGTCGCCCTCCTCGTCGGTCAGAGCGGCGCGGCGGTCGTGGCGTGGGCGCTGCTGCCGGCGGCCGAACGCCCGCGGGGACCGTGGCGCGACGCGGACCTCGCCGCGGTGGTCTCCTTCGGCGTCTGGCGCGCGACCGCCCAGACGATCCGGCCCGCGATCCTCACCGTCCTGCGCCTGCTGGTGGTCGCGGCGGCCGGGGCGGCCGCCTACGGGCCGCTGGAGGCCGCGCGGGTCTACACCGCCCCGACGATGGTGCTCGTCGCCGGCCTGGGTTCCTTCCTGCTCCCGCACTTCGTCGCGATCCGGCCGAGGGGCCCGCGGGCGGGCCTGCGCGCCGCGGACCGCGCCGCCGGGGGCGTGGCGGTCGTGGTGGCGGCGATCGGCGTGCTGGCCGTCCTGACGATGCCGTGGCTGGCGCCCCTGCTGACCGGTGGTGGCTACGCCGTCCCGACCGCGGCGGTCGTCGGCTGGAGCGTCTACGCCGTGGCCGGCGCCGCCCTCCTCCCGTACGCGAGCCTGGCGTCGGTCCACGGCCGGCAGCGGCGGGTGCTCGCGCTGCGGATGGTCGAGATCGGGTCGCTGGCGGCGGTCGCGCTGCTGGTCCTCGTCCTCGACGGGGGCGTGGTCTGGAGCCCGCTGGCCCTGTCCCTCGGCCCGGTGGTGACGGCGATCGCGGTCCGCCAGACGCTCCTGGTGCCCGCGGTGCTCGCCGCCGACCGCAACCCCGGCGACGAGCCGGCCGCACCCGAGCGCGCGTCGCGCCGCCGTCCGGTCCCGCTCGCGCCCTACGGTGCCGGCTCGTGAGCACGCCGACCACGGTCACGGCCGACCGCAGGCCCGCCCCCCGGCCCCGGGGTGAGGGGCCGTCGGCTGCGGCGGTGTTCCTGGCGGCGCTCCTGCTCGTGCTCGGTAGCGTGAGCTGGCGCCGGGGCGAGTACTTCGACGGCTCGCTGGACCCGGTGGTCGTGGCCAAGGCCGTGGTCGGGGTGCTGGCGCTGGGACTGGCGTTCGTCCTCGCCCACAGCGGGGTCCGCCACCGGCTCGGCACGGGCTCCCTGTGGTTCCTGGGCCTGGTGCTGACCTGCTCGGTCTTCGGCGCGCTCACCGCGGGCCACCTGGTCGCCGGGGGAGTCGTGGCGGTGCGCGCCGCCCTGGTGGGGGGCACCGTCTTCCTCCTGCTCCGGGCGGCGCCGGCGATCGTCGTGCTCACGGCCCTGATCCGGGCGTGCGTCGTGGTGGCCGTGCTCGCCGCCGTCACCGGGCTGCCGTCGTCCGCGGACGGGCGGCTGTCGGGCGGGATCCCGGCCATCGACCCCAACGAGCTGGCGCTGCTGGCCGGCGTGGGCGTGCTCTACGTCGCGTGGCGGATGGTGCTCGACGACGCGGGGCCGGCGCACGGCCTGGCCGCCGCGGGTCTCCTGGCGATCATCTGGGCGAGCGGCTCCCGGACGGCGCTGCTGATGCTGGGGCTCGGGGTGCTCCTCGTGCTGGTGCACCTGCGGCGCCCGCGCCCCGGCCTCGTGATCGGCAGCCTGGTGTTCGTCGCGGGCACCGCCGTCGCCGTCGCCGTGACCGGGGCCGTGGGCGAGTTCCTCTCGCGGGGCGGCGACGGGTCCAGCACCCTGGACTCCCGGTTCATCGCCTGGCGGGCGGCGCTGACGTGGGCGGACTCCGCGTGGCAGACCGCCTTCGGCGGCGGCCTCTCCGTCAAGATCATCCGGGTGCAGGGGCAGTACTGGGACACGCAGCCGCTGGACAGCAGCTGGGTCTCGTTGCTCGTGCAGGCCGGGTGGCTCGGCGTCGTCCTGGCCGCGGTGTGGGTCCTCTGGATCCTCCGCGGGGTGCTCGCGGCCGCGCGGCCGCACCGCGTCCTCCTCCTGGGCCTGCTGGCGTTCCTCCTGGGGCGCAGCGTGCTGGAGAGCGGGCTCTTCGACGCCTCCGTGGCCTTCACGCTGTTCGTCGCGATCTCCCTGGTGGCCGAGCGCGGCTCCCGGGAGCGCCTGCGCGCCGAGGCGACGCCCGGCCCGCTCCCCGCACCGACGACGCGCTGACCGCCACCGCGCGCTGACCGCCGCCTGGCGCTGACCGCGCCCGCGATCGACCGCGGGCCGCGGGCCGTGGGCAGGGGCGGGCGGCCACCGCGCGCCGGCGGCTGGCAACACCCGGCGGTCGGTGCCGGCCCGGCCACCGTCCCGGAGCTCGGCGGACGCCGCATGCCGCTGCTACTCGGGAGCACGGCCGCTGCCGGGCATCGGGGGATGCCGATCGCCGGGGACGCCGACCGCCGGGGCATCGCGGTGAGACCGACCACCGGGACGCCGCCCAGCGGGGTCGCCGCATGTCGGGACCCGGGGGCCGGGGCCGGGGCCGGGAACCGGCCCTGTCCCCGAGCGGGAACAGGGCCGGTAGACGGCAGGGAAGCCGGTCCGCGAGGGGGCTGTCAGGCGCCGATCGGCGCCGGAGGAGCCAGGGCCTCGACGGCGGGCGGGCCTTGCTCCGCGGCGTCGTCGCCCGAGCCGGGCCGCTCCCGGCGGGCCGGGAGCAGCACCACGCAGAGCAGCGTCGCGCCGGCGGCCGCCAGCAGGGAGCGGGCCTCCCGCAGGTCGTCGGCCCGGGCGCGGCCGGCGGTCGCGACGAGGACGACGCCCTCGTTCTCGCGGGTCAGGCGCCGCCACTCGCGCGCGGGGGCGAGGACGGACGCGGTGGTGAGCCGGACCTGCGCCGTAGGCGCGGCCGAGGGGTTCTCGCCGTCCGCGTCGGTCACGGCGACCGGCGTGCCCCCGGCCACCATCTCGGTGGCGAGGTCGGTCACGAAGTCGTGGGCGAGATCCGCGTCGTCCGGCGAGGCAGCGGCGACGACGAGCGTGCGGACGCTCGCGTCGTCGTCCGGCTCGAGCCGGTGGGCGAGCGTCGTCACCGGCCCGCGCACCGTCCGGCGGCGCCCCGTGGGGGAGACCAGGACGTCGAGGTCGTCGCCCCCGCTGCCCCAGGCGGCGCGGACGTCGTCCTCGGAGTGCAGGCGGGTGTCGAGCCGGCTGCGCAGCACGGCCACGGCCACGCCGAGCGCCAGGCCGACGACGAGACCCAGGCCGAGCAGCAGGCCCGGCACGGGGAAGACCGGGGAGCCCGGCACGGTCGCGGGGTCGGTCACGGTCAGGCTCACCGGCGAGACGCCGTCCTCGCGCTGCTCCAGGTCCTCGATCGTCCGGCTGAAGCGCTCCGCGACGGCGTTGGCGACGGCCGCGGCGCGGGACGGGTCGCGGTCGGTGACCGAGACGTGGATCTGGGACGTGTCCGGCGGGTTGACCGCCTCGACGTCGGCCCGCAGGCCGGTCACGGACCCGCTCAGGCCGAGGTCGTCGATGACCGGGCCGAGCACGGTCTGGCTCCGCGCGACGTCGGGGTAGCTGGTCACCCGCTGGTTGACGAACTGCGAGCCGTTCGTGCCCTCGACCGTGCTCGCCACGAAGACCTCGGCCGTGGCCGTGTAGGTCGGTGGGACCGCCCACACCACGAGGAGGGCGGCGAACAGGCCGGCGAGGGTGATTCCCACCCATGTGGCCCAGAAGCGGCGAAGCGCTGCCCCGTAGTCGCTGAGTTCCATCCTGCCCGTCCTCGTGAGCGCCCAGCGGCGCGCGGCACCGAGGTGGCCCCACGCGGCGCCCCGGTCCTCCCGGAGGGCTGTGTTCCGAGGCTAGGGGTCCGCGGGGTGCCCGGAGCCCGGACCGCGGACCCCGCTCACCCGCATGGGGGAGCGGCGGACGACGTCCGACCGGCGGCGTGCGCGGCGGCGCGGGACTAATCTGGGCGTCCGGCCCCGACGCAGTCCGCGTCGTGCGCGGCCACCCAGACCCCGGGAGTCCGATCTTCGTGTCCCTGCGCGGCGTGCTCGACGTCGTCCTCACCGATCCCGGCATGGCCCGCGTGGTGGCCGCCGCCGGCCGGGCCGAGCTGGCGGTCACCGCGCCGCCGCCGGTGCAGCCCCTGGTCGCGGCCGCCCTGGCCACGGCCGGGCGGGGCGCCGACGGGGCCGGCGTGCCCGTCCTCGTGGTCACCGCGGGCGAGCGCGACGCCGACGCCACGGCCGAGCTGCTGCGCTGCTTCGTCCCCGGCCGCCGGGTGGAGGTCTTCCCGGCCTGGGAGACGCTCCCGCACGAGCGGCTGAGCCCCCGCGCCGACACCGTGGGCCGCCGCCTGGCCCTCCTGCGCGACCTGACCCACCCCGGCGACCGTCCGCCGGTCGACGTCCTGGTGGCCCCGGTCCGCAGCGTGCTGCAGCCGCTGGCCCCGGGCCTGGGCGACCTGATCCCGGTGGAGCTGCGACCGGGGCAGGAGGCCGAGCTCGACACCGTCGCCCGTGCGCTGGTCGACGCCGCCTACACCCGCGTGGAGCTGGTGGAGAAGCGCGGCGAGTTCGCGGTGCGCGGCGGCCTGCTCGACGTCTTCCCGCCGACCGAGCCACACCCGGTCCGGGTGGAGTTCTGGGGCGACGAGGTCGACGAGCTGCGCTACTTCTCCGCCGCCGACCAGCGTTCGCTCGACGACCGCCCCGAGGCGCTGTGGGCCCCGCCGTGCCGCGAGCTGCTGCTCACCGACGCGGTCCGCGCCCGTGCCGCGGAGCTGGCCGTGGAGCACCCCGGGCTGGCCGAGCTGCTGGGCAAGCTGGCCGAGGGCATCGCGGTCGAGGGCATGGAGTCGCTGACGCCGGCCCTGCTGGAGGTCGGCGGGAGGGAGGGGGACGGCGGGGAGCCGATGCAGCTGCTCACCGATCTGCTGGCCCCCGGCACCCACGTGCTCGTCTGCGACCCCGAGCGGGTGCGCAGCCGGGCCGCGGACCTCGTGCGCACCGCCGAGGAGTTCCTCGCCGCGTCCTGGGCCACCGCCGCCGAGGCGGGCGAGGCGCCGCTGGACCTGGGCGCCTCCTCGTTCCGCGACCTCGTCGACGTCGAGGCCGCCGCCCGCGGCCGCGGCCTGCCGTGGTGGACGACCGGGGCCTTCACGATCCGGGCCGAGGACGACGACGCGCACGTCACCCTCGACGCCACGACCGTCGACCGGTTCGCCGGCGACGTGCCGAAGGCGATCGAGACGATGCGCGACTGGCACCGGGAGGGCTGGCGGGTCGTCGTCACCTTCGCCGGGGCGGGCCCGGCCCAGCGCGCCGCCGACCAGCTCGCCGAGGCCGAACTCGGGGCCGCGCTCGTGCCCGGCATCGAGACCTCGCCGGCTGCGCAGCTCACGACGGTCACCCAGGGCAACCTCGAGTCGGGGTTCGCGATGCCGGGCGTGGGCCTGGCGCTGCTCACCGAGCACGACCTGACCGGCTCCCGCGGCACGACGATGCGCGACGCGGTGAAGATGCCCGCCCGCCGCCGCAACGCCGTCGACCTGGTCCAGCTCCAGCCGGGTGACCTCGTCGTCCACGAGCACCACGGCATCGGCCGGTACATCGAGATGATCAGCCGCACCGTCAACGGCGGGCAGCGCGACTACCTGATCATCGAGTACGCCCCGGGCAAGCGGAACCAGCCGCCGGACCGGCTGTTCGTGCCCACCGACTCCCTCGACCAGCTGACCCGCTACGTCGGCGGCGAGGCGCCGGCGCTGTCCAAGCTCGGCGGGTCGGACTGGCAGAAGACCAAGGGCCAGGCCCGCAAGGCGGTCAAGCAGATCGCCGGCGAGCTCATCCGGCTGTACTCGGCGCGGATGGCGACCAAGGGGCACGCGTTCGGCCCGGACACCGTGTGGCAGCGCGAGCTGGAGGACGCCTTCCCGTTCCAGGAGACGCCCGACCAGCTGGCCGCGATCGACGAGGTCAAGGGCGACATGCAGAACCCGGTGCCGATGGACCGGATCATCTGCGGCGACGTGGGCTACGGGAAGACCGAGATCGCCGTCCGCGCGGCGTTCAAGGCGGTGCAGGACGGCAAGCAGGTCGCCGTCCTGGTGCCGACGACGCTGCTGGCCAACCAGCACTTCAAGACCTTCTCCGAGCGGTTCGCCCAGTTCCCGGTGACCGTGCGGGCGCTGTCGCGGTTCCAGTCCGACGCCGAGAGCACCGAAACCCTGCGGGCCCTGGCCGCCGGCGAGGTCGACGTCCTGGTCGGCACCCACCGGCTGCTGCAGCCGACCACCCGGTTCAAGGACCTCGGCCTGGTGATCGTCGACGAGGAGCAGCGCTTCGGCGTCGAGCACAAGGAGTACCTGAAGACGATGCGGACGGCGGTCGACGTCCTGTCGATGTCGGCCACCCCGATCCCGCGCACGCTGGAGATGAGCCTGACCGGCATCCGGGAGATGTCGACGATCCTCACCCCGCCCGAGGAGCGGCACCCCGTGCTGACCTACGTCGGCGCGTGGGAGGACAAGCAGATGGCCGCGGCGATCCGCCGCGAGCTGCTGCGCGACGGCCAGGTGTTCGTCATCCACAACCGGGTGCAGTCGATCGACAAGGCCGCGGCCAAGATCCGCAACCTGGTGCCCGAGGCCCGCGTCGCCGTCGGCCACGGGCAGATGAAGGAGCACGAGCTCGAGCGGATCATGGTCGGCTTCTGGGAGAAGGAGTACGACGTCCTGGTCGCGACGACGATCGTCGAGTCCGGCCTGGACATCCCGAACGCCAACACCTTGATCGTCGACCGGGCCGACACGTTCGGCCTCTCCCAGCTGCACCAGATCCGCGGGCGGGTCGGCCGCGGGCGGGAGCGGGCGTACGCCTACTTCACCTACGACCCGTCGCGGCCGCTGACCGAGACCTCGGTCGACCGGCTGACCACCATCGCCAACCACACCGACCTCGGCGCCGGCATGGCGGTGGCGATGAAGGACCTGGAGATCCGCGGCTCGGGCAACCTCCTCGGCGGCGAGCAGTCCGGGCACATCGCCGGCGTCGGCTTCGACCTGTACGTCCGGCTCGTCGGCGAGGCGGTGGCCGACTACCGCGCCCAGGTCACCGGCGAGTCCCCGCCGGTCGAGCCCGCCGAGGTGCGGGTCGACCTGCCCGTCGACGCGCACCTGCCGCACGACTACGTGCCCGGCGAGCGGCTGCGGATGGAGGCCTACCGCAAGGTGGCGTCCATCCAGGACGAGGCCCAGGGGCAGGCCGTGCTCGACGAGCTGACCGACCGCTACGGGGCCCCGCCGGCGCCGGTGCTGAACCTGCTCGCGGTCGCCCGCTTCCGGGTGGCGATGCGGGCGCTGGGCATCACCGAGGTCTCGCTGCAGGGCCGGGCGATCCGGATCAGCCCGGTCGTGCTGCCGGAGTCCAGGCAGATGCGGCTGGCCCGGCTGGCCGAGGGGGCGACCTACAAGGCCGTCGCCGAGACGATCTCGCTCAAGGTGCCGGTGGGCCCCGACCGCCGCACCCCGCTGCGCGACGTCGCGCTCCTGGAGAACCTGCACGCCACGCTGCGGGCGGTGCTGGAGCAGCCGGTCGCCGCCTGACAGCCGCGGGAGCATCGCAGCGAGCGCCGCCTGACGCTGGCGGAGTCGCTCGATGCCGGAAACCGGCATCGAACGACTCCACGTGCGAGGGGCGTCACACCGGGTGTGGGAGTCTCGCGATCGTGCGCATCCGTCGATCGGCCGCCGTCCTCGCCCTGACCGTGCTCGCCGGGGTCGGCCTGGTGGGCTGCCGGACCTCGCCCAGCGTCGCCGCCTACGTCGGCGACGAGACGATCACCGTCGACGAGCTGCAGGGGGCCGTCGCCGAGCGCCGCGCGGACCCCGAGGTGACGGCGGGGGAGGATCCGGCCTACACCCGCACGGTCCTCGACCAGCTGGTGCGCCGGGCGGTGTTCGACTCGGCGGCCGAGCACTTCGGGGTCTCCCCGGACCCGGGCGGGCTGACCGAGCTGCTCGAGGACCTCCTCCGCGGCCAGGGCACCCCCGAGGACTACTTCGCGCAGCAGGCCGCGCAGGGCGTCAACCGCAGCGACGCCCTCGAGCGCGTGCGGCAGATCAGGCTCCTGGCCGACATCGCGGTGGCCGAGGGCGCGGTGGACGAGTCGACCGAGGCGACGCTGCGGGCCGCCTACGACCAGGCCCTCACCCAGCGGCCGCCGGAGGTGTCCGTCGGATACGTCAACGTGCCGGACCAGGCCACGGCCGACGGCGTGGTCGCGGCGCTGCAGGCCGATCCGGGCCGCTACGCCGAGGTGGCCGCCCCGTACCTCGAGCTCGCGACCCTGCCGGCGCCGCAGCCGATCGCGATCGCCGAGCTCCCCACGCAGCTGCCGGCCGAGCTGGCCGCCCGCGTGGCGGAGTCGGCGCCGGGAAGCGTGTTCGCCACCCCCGTCGAGGGCCTGGACGGGCTGCTCGTGGTCCTCGTCGAGGCATCGCCGGCCCCGGCGTTCGAGGAGGTCCGCCCCCAGCTGGAGGCGCAGGCGCTGAGCCAGGCGGCCGACGCCGGCGCCGGCCTGCTGGCCGAGTACGAGGCGGACCTCGACATCGACGTGAACCCCCGCTTCGGCTCGCTCGCGGAAGGCTCGGTCGTGGCGTCCGACGGCGGCGTGGTCCGGCTGCTCGACGCGGAGGGCTGAGGCCGGTGCCCGTCGCCGTCGTCGTCACCACCAGCCCCCGCCTGCCCGGGCTGCTGGGGCCGGCGGGCTGGCGCGCGGTCGGCGGCCACGGCCCGCTGGCCGCCGTCCCCGGGGCCGCGGCCACCGCCGCCGCGCTGCGCGCCGAGGGCTTCGAGGTCGCCGAGGTGGCCGACCTCGCCGCCGCGGCGGCGCTGCCGGGCGAGGTGGTGTGCCTCGTGCCGGCGGGCGAGCCGACGGGGGAGCTCCCCGTGGTCACCGGCGCACCCGAGCCGGCCGGGGCGCGGCTCCTGGACGTCGTCGCCGTCATGGACCGGCTGCGCTCGCCCGGCGGCTGCCCCTGGGACGCGGAGCAGACCCACGCCTCGCTGCGCGGGTACCTGCTCGAGGAGGCGCACGAGGCCTACGACGCGATCGTGGACGACGACGCCGTGGCGATGCGCGAGGAGCTCGGCGACGTGCTGCTGCAGGTCGTCTTCCACGCCCGGGTGGCCGCCGAGGCAGCCCCGGAGCGCCGCTTCGACGTCGACGACGTGGCCGCCGAGCTGGTCGACAAGCTGGTCCGCCGGCATCCGCACGTCTTCGGTGATGCCGGCCCGCGAGACGTCGAGCAGGTCGAGGCGGGCTGGGACGAGATCAAGCAGGCGGAGAAGCGCCGCCGGTCGCCGACCGAGGGCGTCTCCCGCTCGCAGCCGGCCGCCGCGTGGGCGGCCGCGCTCGTGCGCCGTGCCGGCCGGGCGGGGCTGCCGACGCCCGCGCCGGCCGAGCTGACGGTGGCCGCGCCCGAGCAGCTCGGCGAGCGGCTGCTGGCCGTCGTCGCCGCGGCGACCGACCGCGGCTGGGACGTGGAGGACGCGCTGCGCGAGGCCGTCCGCCGCTACGCCGGGGAGCTCGACGCCGAGGCGCGCCGCCGCACCGGCTCCTGAGCCGACCCGCCCCGGTCTGCGGGGCGCCGGTTCCGTCGGGCGGTGCCGACGAGGACGACGACGTGCGCCAGGACGACGGTCAGCGTGAGCAGCTCCCCGCCGTCCTCGATCGTGCCGAGCAGGTGCTCGCCGGCCCCGCCGCGGCTCATCGCGTGCAGCTGGTCGACGACGACGCCGAAGAAGACGTAGACGGCGACCAGGAGTCCCAGGCCCAGGCTCTCCCGGCGGGTCCGGGGGTCGCTGCGGAGGTGCAGCCCGCCGATCGCGAGCAGCGGCAGGACGGCCAGCAGGCCCCAGACGACCAGCTCGCCGAGGTCTCCCGCCCGGAGCCCGGCCAGCTCCCGGGGGAGGTGGAGGAGGTCGGCCAGGCGGTGCCCCTGGTTCTCGTGCAGCCGGTAGCGGTCGTCGGCCAGGGCCAGCGCGAACAGCGCGGCCCAGGCGATCCACACCGGCCGCCCGCCGAGCCGCCAGAGGGTGAGCAGGAGGACCGCCAGGGCCAGCAGGTGGACGTGGCCGACCAGTTCGGCCAGCCCGCTGTCGTTCTCCACCGACCAGATCTCGGAGGCCTCCGGCGTGCCGCTCCCGGCCCGGTGGGTGGCCACCGACGCGGCGATCAGGGCCAGGTCGACGGGCAGGAGGACGGCGAGCACGGCGCCCGACGGCCGCGGGAGGCGGAACCGGGCGGGTGTCCGCACGTCGCGGGGGGCCGGCTGGGTCGTCATCGGGGCTCCTCGGCAGAGTCCCGGCGGCCGCCGGGGCCGTGGCAGTAGACGGATCCGGGCGGTGGGGGGCAAGGCGCCCCGCCGTGCCGTGACCGTGGTGTGCTCCGAGGTGACGTGGGCGACTCGTTACGCTGCCCCCGTGGCCAGCATCGACGCAGTAGGCGCGCGCGAGATCCTCGACTCCCGCGGAAACCCGACCGTGGAGGTCGAGGTCGCCCTCGACGACGGCACGATCGCCCGGGCAGCGGTGCCCAGCGGCGCCTCCACCGGCGCCTTCGAGGCGGTGGAGCTGCGCGACGGCGGCGAGCGATACGGCGGCAAGGGCGTGACCCAGGCGGTCGACGGGGTGCTCGACGTCATCGGCCCCGAGCTCGTCGGGTTCGAGGCCAGCGAGCAGCGGCTGGTCGACCAGCGGTTGCTGGACCTCGACGGCACCCCGGACAAGTCGCGGCTGGGGGCGAACGCGCTCCTCGGCGTCAGCCTCGCGGTGGCCCGGGCGGCGGCGGACTCCGCGAGCCTGCCCCTGTTCCGCTACGTCGGCGGGCCCTCGGCGCACCTGCTGCCGGTGCCGATGATGAACATCCTCAACGGCGGCGCCCACGCCGACAGCAACGTCGACGTCCAGGAGTTCATGATCGCGCCCATCGGCGCGGCCACCTTCGCCGAGGCGCTGGCCGTGGGCACCGAGACCTACCACGCGCTCAAGGCCGTGCTGAAGGCCCGCGGCCTGTCGACCGGCCTGGGCGACGAGGGCGGCTTCGCCCCCGACCTGCCGAACAACCGCGCGGCCCTGGACCTCATCGCCGAGGCCGTCGAGAAGGCCGGCTACTCGCTCGGCACCGACATCGCGCTCGCCCTCGACGTGGCGGCGACCGAGTTCCACACCGACGGCGGCTACGACTTCGAGGGCACCACGCGCTCCGCGGAGTTCCTCACCGACTACTACCGCGAGCTGGTCGACGCCTATCCGATCGTCTCGATCGAGGACCCGCTGTCGGAGGAGGACTGGGACGGCTGGATCGCGCTGACCGACGCCCTCGGCGACCGCGTGCAGCTGGTCGGCGACGACCTGTTCGTCACCAACCCGACCCGGCTCGCCGACGGCATCGAGCGCGGCGCGGCCAACGCGCTGCTGGTCAAGGTCAACCAGATCGGCACGCTCACCGAGACCCTCGACGCGGTCAACCTGGCCCACCGCAGCGGGTACCGCTGCATGATGAGCCACCGCTCCGGCGAGACCGAGGACACCACGATCGCCGACCTCGCCGTCGCCACCGACTGCGGCCAGATCAAGACCGGCGCCCCCGCCCGCAGCGAGCGCGTCGCCAAGTACAACCAGCTGCTGCGCATCGAGGAGGAGCTCGACGACGCCGCCCGTTACGCCGGCGCGGCGGCCTTCCCGCGGCTGGCCGCTCGCGGCTGACGTGGCGGGTCCTCGCGACCGGCGCGGGCCCCGACGCGGCAGCACGGGGCGGCCGCTGGCGCACGCGGCGTCCCGGCCCCTGCCCACGGGCCGGGTGTCCGGCGCCGGCAACCGGCCCGAGCAGCGCCGGCCCGGCCGCCGCACCGCGCGGACGACGGCGGCTCCGGCGCGACCGCGCCACCAGCTGTTCACCGGCCGCACGGTGCTGCTCGTCGGCCTCGTGCTGCTGCTGGCCCTGACCCTGGCCGGGCCGGTCCAGCAGTATCTGGCCGGGCGGGCCGAGCTCGCCGCGCTGGCCGCCGAGGGGGCCGCGCTGGACCAGGAGATCGCCGAGCAGGAGGCGCGGCTGGCCGAGCTGCGCGATCCCGCCGTCCTGGCGCGCGAGGCCCGGGAGCGCTTCTTCTACGTGGCGCCGGGTGATCGGCTCGTGCGGGTCGTCGACGAGGCGGACGCCGAGGGCGATGCCGGCACCGTCCCCGAGGCGGCCGACCCCGCCCCCCGGACCTGGTACGACGGGTTGCTGGGCTCGGTACGCGCGGCCGACGACCTGGGGGACGAGTGAGCGGACCGAGCGGCCCCGGCGGCCCCGTCCGGGAGCCGGTGACCCCCGCCGACCGGGAGGTCGTGGCCCGGCAGCTCGGCCGCCCGCCGCGCGCGCTGGCCGCGGTGGCGCACCGGTGCCCGTGCGGCCAGCCCGACGTCGTCGAGACCTCGCCCCGGCTGGAGGACGGCACGCCGTTCCCCACGCTCTACTACCTGACCTGCCCCCGGGCCTCGGCCGCGGCCAGCCGCCTGGAGTCCGCCGGGCGGATGCGCGAGTGGCAGGACGAGCTGGGCGCCGACCCGGAGCTGGCCGCCGCGTACCTGGCCGCGCACGAGGCGTTCCTCGCCGCCCGCGACGCCGCCGCGCGCCCCGGGGAGGCGGTGCTGGAGACCCGCAGCACGGCCGGTGGCATGCCCGACCGGGTCAAGTGCCTGCACGCGCTGGCCGGGCACAGCCTGGCGGCCGGTCCCGGCGTCAACCCGATCGGCGACCGCGCGGTCGCCGAGATGGCCCCGTGGTGGGCCAAGGGGCCGTGCGCCGCGCCGGAGCAGGCCGGGCCCGGGCACGGCGAGCCCGAGCAGCAGGAGGACGCATGACCCGCGTTGCGGCGATCGACTGCGGCACCAACTCGATCCGCCTGCTCGTGGCCGACGTGCCGCCGGAGGGGGCGCACACCGACCTGCTCCGCCGGATGGAGGTCGTCCGGCTCGGCGAGGGCGTCGACGCGACCGGCCGGCTGTCCGACGCGGCGATCGAGCGGACCCGCCGCGTGCTCGCCGAGTACGCCGCGCAGGCCCGGGAGCTGGGGACGACGGCGGTGCGGATGGTCGCGACCAGCGCCAGCCGGGACGCCGCCAACCGCGGCGACTTCGAGCGGATGGTGCGGACCACCCTCGGCCAGCTGCCGGACGTCGTCACCGGGGCCGAGGAGGCGCACCTGTCCTTCCTCGGTGCCACCGCCTCGCTCGACGCCGCCGTGACCGCGCACGGCGGCGCGGCGCCGGAGCCGCCCTACCTGGTGGTCGACATCGGCGGCGGGTCCACGGAGTTCGTGCTGGGCGACGCGACCGGAGTGCGGGCGGCCCGGTCGGTCGACATCGGCTGCGTCCGGCTGACCGAGCGGCACCTGCACTCCGACCCGCCGACCGCCGACGAGATCCAGCGCACCGAGTCCGACGTCCGGGCCGCGCTCGCCGAGGTCGTGGCGCACGTGCCCGTGGCCGAGGCCGCCACCCTGGTCGGGCTGGCGGGCTCGGTCACCACCGTGGCGGCGCTGGCCCTGGGCCTGCCGGAGTACGACGCGGAGGCCATCCACGGCTCGCGGATCCCGGTCTCCGGCGTCCGCTCGGTCACCGCGGGGCTGCTGACCGCGAGCCGGGAGCGGCGGGCCGCCCACGCGGTCATGCACCCGGGCCGGGTCGACGTGATCGGCGGGGGCGCGCTGGTGCTGCGGGTGATCATGGACGCGTTCGCCATCGACTCCGTCGTGGTCAGCGAGCACGACATCCTCGACGGGATCGCCCTCGCCCTCGCGCGGGGCTGACGAACGGACCCCGATGCCCACCCTCGCCGCGGGCCGCTGCATCCCCGGATGAACGCCGACCCCGCCGGGTTCCCGGTCACCCGCACGCCCGCAGGGGTCGCCCGATCGGCCCGCGGCGCCCGCGACCTCGCCGTCCTCGACGCGCGCATCTCCGGCTGCCGGGCCTGCCCGCGGCTGGTGGCCTGGCGGGAGGAGGTGGCCCTGGTCAAGCGGGCCTCCTTCCGCGACGAGGACTACTGGGGCCGGCCGGTGCCGGGGCTCGGGCCGGCCGACGCGCGTGTCGCCGTCGTCGGCCTGGCGCCGGCCGCCCACGGGGGCAACCGCACCGGCCGCGTCTTCACCGGGGACCGCAGCGGGGACTGGATCTTCGCGGCGCTGTGGCGGGCGGGGCTGGCCAACCAGCCGACGTCCACGCACGTCGGCGACGGCCTCGAGCTGACCGATGTCCGGGTCGCCGCGGCCGTTCGGTGCGCGCCGCCGGCGAACGCGCCGACGCCGGCGGAGCGCGACACCTGCTCCCCGTGGCTGGCGCGGGAGCTGGCGCTGCTGCCGAGGCTGCGCGTCGTCGTCGTCCTCGGGGGCTTCGGATGGACTGCGCTGTGGCCGGTGCTCGCGGGCGCGGGGTACCGGCTGCCCCGGCCGCGGCCGGCCTTCGGGCACGGCGTCGAGGTGACCCTCGAGGGGCCGGGCGGGCCGCTGACCCTGCTGGGCAGCTACCACGTCAGCCAGCAGAACACCTTCACCGGGCGGCTCACCGAACCGATGCTCGACGCGGTGCTCACCCGGGCCGTCGAGCTCGCCGGCGGTCGAGCGGACAGGCCGGGCGCGGCGGCGTCGGGCTAGCCTGCGCACCGCGCCCCCGTAGCCCAACCGGCAGAGGCAGGCCCCTTAAAAGGGTCCGAGTGTGGGTTCGAACCCCACCGGGGGCACCTGCTGGTGACCGGGAACACCCGTCGGGGGGACTCCGGGCAGGTCAGGAACGCGACGCGCCCCCGCGGCGTTGGACAGATCGAGTGGGGTGCAGGACCGTTGGCCCCACGACCGCCAGTCACCTCGAGGAGATGACGATGCCCAGCCACAACCCGGCCTTCGGTCGGGGCTTCGCGAACGCCACGAACGGCGCAGCGGGCCAGCAGTACGGCTCGTGGGGCGCGGGTGCGCCCCAGCCCTACGGCGCGCCGCCCCACGATCCGTACGCCGCCCCGGCCCCGTACACGCGCACCGACACCCGCTACCTGACGATGGACGACGTCGTCCAGAAGACGGGCCTGTCGTTCCTCGTCACCGTCCTCGCGGCGGCCGCCACCTGGGTGCTCCTGCCGCAGGACCTCGCCTGGGGCCTGGCCCTGCCGGCGGTCCTCATCGCGTTCGTGCTCGGCCTGGTGATCTCGTTCAAGCAGATCGCCAACCCGGTCGCCACGCTGGCCTACGGCGCCCTGTACGGCGTGGCGCTCGGCGCCATCAGCGAGGCGTTCAACGACATCTACCCCGGCATCGTGATGCAGGCGGTGATCGGCACCTTCGGTGTCTTCGCCGGCATGCTCGTGGTCTACAAGACCGGTGCCATCCGGGTCACCCCGAAGCTGACCCGCTGGGTCGTGGGCGCCATGTTCGGCGTCCTGGCGCTGGTCCTGGTGAACCTCGTCGTCGGCATCTTCGCCGGTGGCGACCCGCTGGGCATCCGTTCCGGTGGCCCGATCGCCATCCTCTTCAGCGTCGTCGTGATCGGTGTCGCGGCGTTCATGCTGCTGCTGGACTTCGACATGGCCGACGAGGCGATCCGCCGCGGCGCCCCCGCGAAGTTCGCCTGGTACATCGCCTTCGGCCTGCTGGTCACGGTCGTCTGGCTGTACCTGGAGATCCTGCGGCTGCTGTCCTACCTCCAGGACAACTGACAGCCCGCACCACGTGACAGTGGCCCGGTCCCCGCGAGGGGGCCGGGCCACTGCCGTGTCCGGGGTCGGTCGGCGGCCGAGTCGCCGAGTCGGGCTACTGCGTCAGGAGAGGCGCTCCAGGACCATCGCCATGCCCATGCCGCCACCCACGCACATGGTCTCCAGGCCGAAGGTCTTGTCCCGGGTCTGCAGACCGTTGATCAGCGTGCCGGTGATGCGCGCGCCGGTCATGCCGAACGGGTGGCCGACGGCGATCGCGCCGCCGTGCACGTTCAGCCGGTCGATGTCGATGCCCAGGTCGCGGTAGCTCGGGATGACCTGCGCGGCGAACGCCTCGTTGATCTCGACGAGGTCGATGTCGCCGATGCTCAGCCCGGCCCGCTGCAGCGCCAGTTCCGACGCCGCCACGGGGCCGTAGCCCATGATCTCCGGCGACAGGCCGGTGACGGCGGTGGAGACCACCCGGGCCAGCGGGGTCAGGCCGAGCTCGCGCGCCTTGGTGTCGCTCATGACGACCACCGCGGCGGCGCCGTCGTTGAGCGGGCACGAGTTGCCGGCGGTGGCCCGGCCGTCGGGACGGAACACCGGCTTGAGGCCCTGCAGCCCCTCGAGCGTGGTGCCGGCGCGGGGGCTGTCGTCGGTGCTGACGACGGTGCCGTCCGGCGCGGTGACGGGGGTGATCTCCCGCTCCCAGAAGCCCTCGGCCGCCGCCTGCGCGTAGAGGGTCTGGCTGCGCAGCGCGAACTGGTCCATGTCCTCGCGGGAGACGTCCTTGTGCAGGGCCAGGTTCTCCGCCGTCTGGCCCATCGCGATGTAGACCTCGGGCAGCTCGCCGTCTGCCCGCGGGTCGGTCCACGAGTCGGCGCCGTTCTCCGCGGCCTTGGCCACGCGGGCCTTGGCCGGGTCGAACAGCGGGTTCTCGGTGTCGGGCAGGGAGTCGCTGTTGCCCCTCACGAAGCGGGACACCGTCTCCACGCCCGCGGAGATGAAGACGTCGCCCTCGCCGGCCTTGATCGCGTGCATGGCCATGCGGGTGGTCTGCAGCGACGAGGAGCAGTAGCGGGTGATCGTCGTCCCGGGCAGGTGGTCCATGCCGAGCAGGACGCTGACGACGCGGCCCATGTTGTGGCCCTGCTCGCCGCCGGGCAGGCCACAGCCGAGGATGAGGTCGTCGATGTCGGTCGGGTCCAGCGCGGGCACCTTGTCCAGCGCCGCGCGCACGATCGTGGCGGCGAGGTCGTCGGGCCGAATGTCCTTCAGCGAGCCCTTGAACGCCCGTCCGATGGGTGAGCGCGCGGTGGCGACGATGACGGCTTCGGGCATGGGTCCTCCACGACGAGGGGGCGGTGCGGTCACCGCGAAACTACCCCCGGGTAGCAGGCGGGACGCGACGGCCCTCGGCTAGCCGACCGGCCGCTGCTCGGCGCGCTCGGCCTCGTCGGGCGTGGGCAGCTCGGGCGGGAGGCGGCGGCGCAACCGGGCCCAGGGGCCCCGCGGCCCGGTGCCGGACCCGCGGACCTCGGTCGGCCGCACCTCCGTGCCGGGCCGGTCGGCGGCCCGGGCGGCGGCCCGCTCGACCGGCCGGACGGTGTCGCGGCGCAGCTTGCGCAGGCCGCGATCGGCGGCGGCCGGCCAGACGCCGAGCGCGTCGGCCAGCGACGGCAGGATGACGGCGGCCGCGGCGGCGTAGCCGTGGGCGCTCGGGTGGAACTCGTCGTCGCCGAACATGGCCCGGTCGCGGGCGAACGTCGGCCCGAGGATCGAGCCCAGCGAGACCGTGCGGCCGCCGGCCTCGACCACGGCGACCGTCTGGGCCGCGGCCAGCTGCCGGCTCCAGTGCCGGGCGAGCTGCCGCAGCGGCTGCGCGATCGGTCGGATGGTGCCGAGGTCCGGGCAGGTGGCGACGACGACCTCGGCGCCGATCTCGCGGAACTGCCGCACCGCGTCGGCCTGGTAGCCGACGGAGACCGACGGCCGGGTGCGGGTGGTGACGTCGTTCGCGCCGATCATGATCAGCACGGCGTCCGGCTTCTCCGCCAGCGCCTGCTCGACCTGCTCGGGCAGCTCCCGGGACTCGGCGCCGACGACGGCGAAGACGACGAGGCGGACCGGCCGCTCGGCCAGCTCGGCGAGCGCGGCGGCCAGCAGCACGCCCGGCGTCTCGGCCGCGCGGTGCACGCCCAGCCCGACGCCCGTGGAGTCCCCCAGGACGGCGAGCACGAGCGGCTTGCCGCGGCCGCGGCCGAAGACGCCGTTGCCCGGTGGCGGCAGCTGCTTGGTGGTGCGGGCCCCGATCGCGCGCCGGGCCAGCTTGGCCTCGCCGCGCAGCAGCGCGAAGAGTCCGCCCAGCGTGACCCCCAGGCCGCCGCCCACCGTGGCGACGCCCGCGGCCAGCCGGCGCGCCGTCCCCGCTTCCGTCACCGCCACCTCCATCGCTCCCGCAGTGCAACGACTTCTCCGCAGGTTAGCCGCCGCCTACGGTGCCTCCGTGCCAGATTCCCCCGTCGGGGTACCGCCCCGTGGAACCACCGGTGAACGCTCGCAGCTGATCGTCGACACGCTCGTGGAGGCGTTCAGCGACCTGATGACCGCCGACGCGGACGCGTTCCGGACGAAGTTCCGCAAGATGGCGGCCGACCCGTTCGCGTTCTACCGGGGCAGCGCGTGCCTCTTCTACGCCGACATGGCGCAGCTCGACGACCCCTGGGGCGACGAGCGGACCTCCCGGGTGTGGATCCAGGGAGACCTGCACGCCGAGAACTTCGGCACCTACATGGACGCGCAGGGCCGGATCGTCTTCGACGTCAACGACTTCGACGAGGCCTACGTCGGGCACGTCAGCTGGGACCTGCGCCGCTTCGCCGCGAGCTTCGCCCTGCTGTCGTGGAGCAAGGCGCTCGGTGACGACGTCATCGGGGACCTGCTGCGCACGTACCTGAACGCGTACCTCGACCAGGTCGAGGCCTTCACCCGCTCCGACGACGACCGCTCCTTCGCGCTCACCCGCGACAACACCGAGGGGGCGGTCCGCGACATCATCCTGGCGACGACGGCGCGCAGCCGGCTCGGGCTGCTGGACCGCATGACCGTCGTGGAGGGTTTCGAGCGCCGGTTCGCCGACAACGGCCGCAACCGCAGGCTGGACGACGACGAGCGCGGCCGGGTGCTCGAGGCACTGGAGCGCTACCGGCAGACGCTCACGCCGCCGCCGCGCCGGCGGGACGTCACCTTCGACGTGAAGGACGTCGTCGGTACCGGCGGCTTCGGCATCGGCAGCGCGGGGCTGCCGGCGTACAACGTGCTGCTGGAGGGGTACGACCAGGCGCTGGAGAATGACGTCGTCCTCTCGCTCAAGCAGGGCAACGTGGCCGCACCCAGCCGGATCGTCCGCGACCCCGCGCTGCACGACGCCTTCGAGCACGAGGGCCACCGGACGGCGGTCAGCCGCCGCGCGCTGCAGGCCAACGCCTCGCAGTTCCTCGGCTGGACCGAGATCGACGGCGTCGGCTTCGTCGTCGCCGAGCTCTCCCCGTACGAGGTGGACCTCGAGTGGGACGACCTCACCGAGCCCGAGGAGATGGCCCCGGTGCTGGTCCAGCTCGGCCGGGCGACGGCGAAGATGCACTGCGTGGGGGACGCCGACAGCGACCACGCGCTCGTGCCCTTCCAGACCGAGGAGGCGCTGACGGCGCTGCTCCGCGGCCGACGCGAGGAGTTCCTCGCCGACCTCGTGGACTTCGCCCACGGCTACGCCCGGCAGACCCAGTCCGACCACCGGCTGTTCGTCGACGCCTTCCGGGCCGGCGAGATCCCCGGCATCAGCTCCAGCGGCGCCCACCCCGGCCGCACCTCCCAGGCATAGGAAGCTTCCCCCACGTCCTGACGGCGCCGGCGTGGGGAGAGCCTCCTATGCCTCTGCGGACGAGGTTCAGCGAGCCCGCCGCCCCCGTCGGGTTCGCAGGTAGTCGGCCACCACGTACTCGCCCAGCCGGTCGCCGTCCGGGGTGAACACCCGACCCCCGGCGCGGGCGGTGATGTCGTGCACGAAGTGCACCAGCGCGGGCTCCGGGTCCAGGGCGAAGACGTTCATCGTCGCCCCGGTGCGGGCCACCTTCTCCACCTCGGCGACGGTCCGGGCGATCGTCTCGGGCATCGGCGGCCAGCAGAAGAACGGCGTCCCGTCCGGCTCCAGGTGCGCGGTGGGTTCGCCGTCGGTGACGACCAGGACCACCGGCTCGGCGTCGCGGTGCCGGGCGAGGAAGCGCCGGGCGAGCATCAGCCCGTGCTGCAGGTTGGTCCCCTGCAGCGTGTCCACGCTCAGTTCGGCCAGGGTCTCCGGCCGCAGCACCTGGGCGACGGAGGAGAACCCGATGATCTGGATGGCGTCCTGCGGGAACTTCGTGGTCACCAGCGAGTGCAGCGCCATCGCCGTCGACTTGGCCGCGCCCCACGTGCCGCGCAGCGCCATCGAGTAGGAGAGGTCGACCAGCAGGGCGACCGCGGCGCCGGTCCGCCGCTCGGTCTCGACGACCTCGAAGTCCTCCACGGCGATGCGGACGGCGCGCCGGTGGTCCGGGCGGGGTGCCCCGGCGGTCCGGAGCACGGCGTTGCGCACGGTGCGGACGACGTCCAGCGGCTGCTCGTCGCCGAACTGCCACTCGCGGGAGGCGCCGGTCAGCTCGCCGGCCGCACCCGCATCGGCGACGTCGTGCTCGCCACGGCCGGTCGCGTCCAGCTGGGCGAACACCCGGCGCAGCGCCGTGGCCCCCAGCCGCCGGACCGCCTTGGGCGAGAGCTCGAGCTTGCCCTCGCTGCGGTTGAGGTAGCCCTGCCGCTCGAGCTCGCGCTCCAGCTGCCGGAGGGCGGCCAGGTCGTCGACCGCCTCGCGCCCGAGCGCCTGCTCCAGCAGCTCCTCGTCGACGTCGGCCAGCGAGGCGCCGGCGTAGCCCTGCGAGAGCTGGTTGGACAGCGCCTCCAGGTCGGCCAGCTCGGCGACGGCGCTGGTGGCGTCGCCCAGCCCCAGCGCCTGCTCGCCGTCGGGCACCTGCCCGCGCTGGCCCCACGGCAGGTCGGGCCGCGCCTGGCGCAGCGCGTCCTGCAGGTGGGCCATCTCGCTGGCCAGCCCCATGTCCTGCATGGTCTGCGCCATCAGGTCCGCCAGCTCCGCCCGCTGGTCGGGGGAGAGGCCGGCCATCATCCGTTCCTGCGCGGCGGCCCGGCGGGCGAGGGAGTCGATCAGCTCCTCGACCGACTGGGGGTCGTCGGGGAAGAACTGCCCGTGCTTGTCCATGAACTCGGCGAAGGCCTCGTCGGTCTGCTCGCCGCGGTTGTGCGCGTCGACCAGCTGGGAGAGGTCGGCGACCATGTCCCGCACGGCCTGCAGGTCCGACTCGGTCGCGCTCTCCAGGGCCTGCTTCATCGACGCGAACGAGCTGTCGAGCACCTCGCGGCGAAGCGTGTCCTGGATCTGCTCGTAGGCCTGCCGGGCCTCTTCGCTGCGCCAGGGGTAGTCCTTGAGCGCGCGGACGGCGCCCGCGGTGTCCTGGGGGAGCGCGTCGAGCTCGGCCTCGGCCAGCCGCGCGGCGTCGTCCGGGTCCGGGAACAGCTCCCGGCGCTCGGCCTCCAGCGCCCGGTCGAGCAGCTCGCGGACCTCCTGCAGCGTGCCGTCGAGCCGGCCGGCCTGGCGGGCCTGCCGGAGTCGGTCGCGCACGTTGCGGCGCAGCTCGTCGAGGCCCCGTCGGCCGGCCATGCCGCGGCGCAGCAGCTCGCGCATGGCCTCCCGGACGCCGCTGCCGCCGAGGACGGAGTCGCCGATCTCGTCGACGGCGTCGCCCAGGTCGTAGGGCGGCGCGAGCGGGTCGGGTCCGCCCCGCCAGCGGCCGTACCGGTAGCCCTTCCCGGGCCGGCGCGTCATCTCAGGCCCCGTACACGGTGCGGCCGCCGTCGGTGTCCTTGGCCAGCCGCCGGGTCAGGTAGAGCCCCTCGAGCGCGAACTCGACAGCCGCCGCGGCCTGCTCGGCCGACTGGTCGCCCTCCGGCACGCCGAGCCGGCCCAGCAGCTCGGCCAGCTTCGGGATGGTGCCCAGCTGCCCCAGCAGGGCCGCGGCCGGCACCAGCTCGCCGGACTCCACCGTCTCCCCGCCCGTGAAGTGCTCCTGCAGGCCGGTCAGGTCCAGCCCGGCGCAGCGCGCGCGGAACGTCTGCGCGGTCGCCTGGCGGAGCAGGTGCTCGAGCACCTCCAGCTCCCTGTCGTCGTCGGGGTCGCTGCCGGCGTCGGCGAACTCCACCTTGCCGCGGCTGGCCGGCACGATCGCCGGCAGGTCGACGACACGGGCCACCGGCCGGGTCTCCCCGGCGACGGCGGCTCGGCGGACGGCGGAGCCGGCGAGGGTCTCCAGCGCGGCGATCGCGAACCGGGCGCTGACCCCCGAGCGCTGGTCCACCGAGCTGGACTCGCGGACCAGCCGGGTGAACCGGGCGACGATCTCGGCCAGGTGCTCGGGCACCACGGGGGAGTCGAGGGTCGGCAGCGAGTCCGGTGCGCCCAGCCCGCTGGTGCGCGCCTCCTGGTGGAGCAGCCGGATCTCGTCGGCGAGCTCGATCGGGTAGTGGGTGCGCACCTCGGTGCCGAAGCGGTCCTTGAGCGGGGTGATGATCCGCCCGCGGTTGGTGTAGTCCTCGGGGTTGGCGCTGGCCACCAGGAGCAGGTCCAGGGGGAGCCGCACGCGGTAGCCGCGGATCTGGATGTCGCGCTCCTCCAGCACGTTGAGCAGCGCGACCTGGATGCGCTCGGCCAGGTCGGGCAGCTCGTTGACGCTGAAGATGCCGCGGTTGGTGCGGGGCACGAGGCCGTAGTGGACGGTCTCCGGGTCGCCCAGCGTGCGTCCCTCGGCGACCTTGATCGGGTCGACGTCGCCGATCAGGTCGCCGACGCTGGTGTCGGGGGTGGCGAGCTTCTCGCCGAACCGCTCGCTGCGGTGCAGCCAGCCGACCGGGGTCGCGTCGCCGTGCTCGGCGATCTGGCGCCTCCCCCAGACGGAGATCGGGTGCAACGGGTGCTCGTTGAGCTCGCTCCCGGCGAGGACCGGCGTCCACTCGTCCAGCAGCCCGACCAGGGTGCGGATGAGCCGGGTCTTGCCCTGGCCGCGCTCGCCGAGCAGGACCAGGTCGTGCCCGGCGATGAGGGCACGCTCGACCTCGGGGACGACGGTGTCCTCGAACCCGACGATGCCGGGCAGCGAGGCCTCGCCCGCGGCCAGCCGGGCGAGCAGGTTGGCGCGGATCTCGGCCTTGACCGGCCGGAAGGCGGCGCCGCTGGCGCGGAGCTCGCCGAGTGTGGTGGGGGCGGGGGGAGCGGGTGCCGTCGAGGCGGGGTCCGTCACCTCGCCAAACATACGACGACCTGCGGCGGGTGTCTCCGCCGTTCTCGCCGGTGCCCGTCCCGCGGCCGGGTTCGGCCACCGATGAGTTCGGCCGGCGACGGCCGTCGGAGCAGCATGGACCTGCCCTCCCCGCCCCGGGACGCCTCCCGGAACCGTCGGTGCCTGCGCCTACCGTGCCCGGCATGACCCCAGCGATCGTCGTGGAGGGGCTGGTGAAGCGCTTCGGCGCGACCACCGCCCTGGCCGGTGTCGACCTGACCGTTCCCGAGGGCAGCGTCCTCGGCCTGCTCGGTCCCAACGGGGCGGGCAAGACCACGGTGGTCCGCATCCTCGCGACCCTCCTCCAGCCCACCGAGGGGCGGGCCGAGGTCGTCGGCCTGGACGTGGTGCGCGACGCGGCCCGCGTCCGGGCGGCCATCGGGCTCACCGGCCAGTACGCCGCGGTCGACGAGTACCTGACCGGCTTCGAGAACCTGGAGATGGTCGGCCGCCTCTACCGGCTGGGCAGGCGCGAGGCGCGGGCCCGCGCCACCGAGCTGCTCGAGCGGTTCGACCTCGTGGCCGCCGCGTCCCGGCCGGCGAAGACCTACTCCGGGGGCATGCGCCGCCGGCTCGACATCGCCGCCTCGCTGATCGCGCGCCCCCGGGTGCTGTTCCTCGACGAGCCGACCACGGGGCTGGACCCGCGCAGCCGGCAGGGCATGTGGGAGTTCATCGCCGACCTGGCCGACGGGGGGACGACGATCCTGCTCACCACGCAGTACCTGGAGGAGGCCGACCGCCTGGCCGATGCGATGGTCGTGATCGACCGCGGCCGGGTCATCGCCCGCGGCACCGGCGACGAGCTGAAGGCGCAGGTGGGCGGTCAGCGCCTCGAGGTCACCGTCGCCAGCCCTGCCGACGTCGGCGGGGTGCGCGACCGGCTGGGCCCGCTCGCGGCCGGCGAGATGCAGGTCGACGAGCAGTCCCGGCGGGTGAGCGTCCCGGTCAGCGGCGGTACCGAGACGCTGGCGGAGGCGCTGCAGCTGCTGGAGGGCAGCGGGGTGGGGGTGCTCGACATCGGCCTGCGCCGGCCCGATCTCGACGACGTCTTCCTGACCCTCACCGGTCGGGGTGCCGAGTCGGAGACCGGGAGCGACGCCGCGGCCGGTCGGGGCGATCCCCCGGCCGGGCACGAGCCGGTCGCGATCGCCGGAGCGGCCCGATGAACGCCCTGGCCGCCGTCGTGTCCGACAGCGTCACCATCACCCGCCGCAACCTGATCAAGGTCAAGCGGGTGCCCGACCTGATCGTGTTCGCGACGCTCTCGCCGATCATGTTCGTGCTGCTGTTCCGCTACGTGTTCGGCGGCGCGATCAACGTGCCCGGCGACGTGAGCTACGCCGAGTTCCTGCTGCCGGGCATCTTCGCCCAGACCATCGTGCTGGGGAGCACCACCACCGGTGCCAGCCTGGCGGAGGACCTGCAGAAGGGGCTCATCGACCGCTTCCGGTCCCTGCCCATGTCGCGGTCGGCGGTGCTCGTCGGGCGCACGTTCGCCGACCTCGGGCTCAACGTCATCTCCATCGCGGTGATGGCGCTGACCGGTCTGGCCGTCGGCTGGCGGATCCACAGCTCGGTGCCCGAGGCGATCGGCGGCTTCCTCGTGCTGCTGGTCTTCTCCTACGCGATCAGCTGGCTGATGGCGGTGGTCGGGCTGCTGGTGCGCACCCCGGAGGTGGTGAACAACGCCAGCTTCATGGTGATCTTCCCGCTGACGTTCGTCGCGAACACCTTCGTGCCGCTGGAGAGCTTCCCGGCGGTGCTGCGGACCTTCGCCGAGTGGAACCCCGTCTCCGCCGTCGTCCAGGCGGCCCGCGACCTGTTCGGGAACACCCCGGCCGGTGCCCCGGTGCCCGACGCGTGGTCGCTGCAGCACCCGGTGCTGTACACGGGGCTGTGGACCGTCGCCTTCCTGGCGGTGTTCGTGCCACTGGCCGTGCGGCTCTACAGCCGGACCCCCGGTCGCTGAGGGCCGATGCCATAGTCGGGCGGTGACCTCCGCGAATCCGCTGCTCCAGCCCTCGTCGCTGCCCTTCGAGCTGCCGCCGTTCGCCGACATCTCGCTGGAGCACTGCCGCGATGCGGTGCTGGCGGGCATGGGGGAGCAGCGGGCGGAGGTCGCGGCGATCGCCGGGGCCGCGGAGCCGGCGACGTTCGAGAACACGGTCGTCGCGCTGGAGCGGTCCGGTCGCCTGCTGCGCCGGGCGAACGCCGTGCTCGGCAACCTCTCCTCCTCGCTGTCGACGCCGCGGCTGCGGGAGATCGAGCGCGAGCTCGCCCCGCTGCAGTCCGCGCACTCCGACGCCATCCGGCTGGACCCGGCGCTGTTCGCCCGCATCGACGCCGTGAACGCGGGGCTGGAGCGGGCGGGGGAGGACGGCGCCGGGCTCGACCCGGAGTCGCACCGGCTGGTCGAGCGCTACCACCTCGACTTCGTGCTGGCCGGCGCGCGGTTGGACGAGGCCGGCCGGGCCCGGCTCACCGAGCTCAACCGGGAGCTGTCGGAGCTGTCGACGACCTTCGCCCAGAACCTGCAGGCGGCGACCGAGGCGGCTGCCGTGCAGGTGGACGACGTCGCCCGCCTCGACGGGCTCGGCCCCGAGGAGGTCGCCGCGGCCGCGGGGGCCGCCGCGGACCGCGGGCTGCCGGGGTACCTGCTCACGCTGGTGCTGCCCACCGGGCAGCCGGTGCTGGCCAAGCTGCGCGACCGGGAGCTGCGCCGCCAGGTGCACGAGGCCTCGGTGGGCCGCGCCTCGGGCGGGGAGCACGACAACGGCCCCGTGGCGGTCCGCATCGCGCGGCTGCGGGCCGACCGCGCCCGCCTGCTGGGCTTCGACACGCACGCCGACCTGGTGCTCGCCGACCAGACCGCCGGCAGCGCGGCCGCGGTCGACGCGATGCTCGCCTCGATGGTCGGCCCGTCGGTGGCCAACGCGCGGTCCGAGGCGGCGGTCCTGGCGGAGGTCGCGGCCGCCGACGGCGTCGAGCCGGCCGCCTGGGACTGGGCCTTCTACAGCGAGCGGGTGCGGGCCGAGCGCTACGCCGTCGACACCGCGGCGCTGCGGCCGTTCTTCGAGCTGGAGCGGGTGCTCGTCGACGGCGTCTTCCACGCCGCCGAGCTGCTGTACGGGTACCGCTTCACCCCGCGGCCGGAGCTGGCCGGCTACCACCCCGACGTCCGGGTCTGGGAGGTCACCGACGCCGCAGGTGGCGCCGTCGGCCTGTACCTGGGCGACTTCTCCGCCCGGGAGGGCAAGCGCGGCGGGGCCTGGATGAGCAGCTTCGTCACGCAGTCGGGCCTGCTGGGGACCCGGCCCGTCGTCGTCAACAACCTCAACGTCAACCGGGGGGCGCCCGGGCAGCCGACGCTGCTGTCGCTGTCGGAGGTCGACACGCTCTTCCACGAGTTCGGCCACGCCCTGCACGCGCTGAGCTCGGCGGTCACCTACCCGCGCTTCGCCGGCACCGCCGTCCCCCGGGACTTCGTCGAGTTCCCCAGCCAGGTCAACGAGATGTGGGCGATGTGGCCGGAGGTCCGGGACCACTACGCGCGGCACGTGGAGACCGGGCGGCCGCTGCCGGCCGAGGTGGTGACCGCGCTGGACGCCGCGGCGCTCTGGGGCGAGGGCTTCGCCACCCTCGAGTACCTGGCGGCGACGCTGCTCGACCAGGCCTGGCACCGGATCACCCCGGAGACCGAGATCGGGGAGCCGGCCGAGTTCGAGGCCCGTGCCCTCGCGCAGGCCGGCGTCGCCTCCGACCTGGTGCCGCCGCGCTACCGGACGACCTACTTCCAGCACGTCTTCGCCGGGGGATACGCGGCCGGCTACTACTCCTACATCTGGTCGGAGGTCCTGGACGCCGACACCGTGGAGTGGTTCAAGGAGAACGGCGGGCTGCGCCGGGAGAACGGGGAGATCTTCCGCAGCCGGCTGCTCGCCGTCGGCGGCTCGGTCGACCCGCTGGCGGCCTTCCGCGCGGTCCGCGGCCGGGACGCCGACCCCGGTCCGCTACTGCGCCGCCGCGGCCTGGCCGCCTGATTCCGCGTTGATCATCGGCGGGTGGCTGCCCCCGACCGCGCGTCGGACCGCCACCCGCCGATGATCGACGAGCGACCGAGCTACAGCCAGGGCAGCGAGAGCACCAGGTCCAGGTCGTCGGGCGCCGCGCCGTCGCGGACCAGCCGGTTGGGCTGGCGGTGGCCGCACGCCGTGCAGCGGTGCACCACCTGCCAGCCCTTGCCCGACTTCTCCACCAGCCCGATCGGCTCCATCAGCCCCCGGCACTCGCTCGCGCGGTCGCCGGGCAGGTCGTCGACGTGCAGCGACCACAGGCAGTACGGGCAGTGGTTGCGGTAGTGCCCGTCGGTGTTCGCCGGCACGGGGGCCGAGCAGTGACCGCACGCGAAGCCGGTGTTCTCCGCCCGGCGGGAGCGCCCCATGCGCAGGGGAAGGCCGCCGGTCAGGGGACGAAGGGCTCGATCGCGACGACGTCGACGCTGATCTCGCGGCCGTTGGGCGTCTGGTAGGTCACGGTCGCGCCCGGAGCAGCGCCCATGATCGCCGCACCGAGCGCGGACTCCGGCGAGTACACGGTGAGGTCCGTGGTGCCGGCGATCTCCCGCGAGCCCAGCAGGAACTTCTCGGTGTCGTCGTCGCCCTGGAAGCGGATCGTGATGACGGTGCCGGTCGCCGCGTGGCTCGCCTCGGTCGGGGCGTCCCCGACGCGGGCCTTGCGCAGCAGGTCGGTGAGCTGCCGGATGCGCCCCTCCTGCTTGCCCTGCTCGTCCTTGGCCGCGTGGTACCCGCCGTTCTCCTTGAGGTCGCCCTCCTCGCGGCGGGCATTGATCTCCGCGGACATCGCCGGCCGGTTGGCCACCAGCTGGTCGAGCTCGGCCTTCAGCCGGTCGTGGGCCTCCTGGGTCAGCCAGACGCCCTGCTCGTTCTCAGTGGGGGTGGTCACGCGGGGGTACTCCTGCAGGCTCGGGGGTCACCGTCCGGCCGGACGGCGCTCACGGTCGATCCGCCAAGCTAACACCGGCGTCGGAGGCGGTGCACGCATCGACGGGAGTGCCGGAAGCTACCGGCCGCGGCGTGACGCGTGGCACAGCACACCCGTCCGGGTGGCCGGGCGGCGGCGCCGGTCCCCCGAACCGGGGGATGATGGCCCGGTGACCGACGCAGACCAGCTCCGGCTGCTCGCCGTGCACGCCCACCCCGACGACGAGTCGAGCAAGGGCGCCGCGACGATGGCCAAGTACGTCGCCGAGGGCGCCCGCGTCATGGTGGCCACGTGCACCGGCGGCGAGCGCGGCTCGGTGCTCAATCCCGCCCTCGACCGTCCGGAGGTGTGGGAACGACTCCCGCAGATCCGCTCCGAGGAGATGGCCCGCGCGCGGGAGATCCTCGGGGTCGAGCAGGAGTTCCTCGGCTTCGTGGACTCCGGGCTCCCCGAGGGCGACCCGCTGCCGCCGCTGCCCGAGGGCTGCTTCGCCGTCCTCCCGCTGGAGGAGGCGGCCGCCCCGCTGGTCGAGCTGATCCGACGCTTCCGGCCGCAGGTCGTCACCACCTACGACGAGCGCGGCGGCTATCCGCACCCCGACCACATCAAGACGCACGAGATCTCGGTCCACGCGTTCGAGGCCGCCGGTGACCCGGACCGCTATCCCGGGCTCGGGGAGCCGTGGCAGCCGAGCAAGCTCTACTACCACATGACGTTCACGCTGCCCCGGATCAAGGCCCTGCACGAGGCGATCGTCGCCTCCGGTGCGGATTCGGCCTACGCGGAGTGGCTCGCCAACTGGGATCCGGAGCACGACCTCTCCCACCGGGTCACCACCAGCGTCGCGTGCGCCGAGTACTTCCCGGTGCGCGACGCGGCCCTGGTCGCGCACGCCACGCAGATCGACCCGACCGGGCGCTGGTTCGCCGTTCCCATGGACCTGCAGCAGCGGGTCTGGCCGACCGAGGACTACGAGCTGGCGCGCACGCTGGTCGACGTCCCGACGCCCGAGGACGACCTGTTCGCCGGCCTCCGCAGCGAGGTGACCGTCCGATGACCGACCTGTGGGCCGCGACCGAGCAGGTGCCCGACGACGTCGGCAAGTCCGGGCCCTTCGGGCTGCTGCTGCTGGTGCTGGGCCTCATCGCCGTCGGGTTCCTCGTCCGGTCGATGACCCGGCACCTCAACCGGGTGCCGGGAAGCTTCGACGAGTCGGCGGGGGAGTCCGACGTCGTCGTCCCCGACACCCCCGAGCAGCTGCTGCGCGAGCGCCGCGACGAGCCGGGGGAGGACCTGCTCGACACCCTGCGGCGGGCGCCGCGGGCCATCGAGCCCCCCCGCGACGACGATCCGGATCCCGGCCCGCGCGGCTGACCTCGACCTGATCGCCGGCCCGGGCGCCGTCCGTACGCGGACGGCGCCCGGGCCGCGTGCTCACCAGGTGTGCGCGACGTCGACGACCAGGCGGGCGTCGTTCCCGGGGCCGTCGAGCACCATCACCCGGAACGGCAGCCGAGCCCGGACGCCGAGGCCGACGGTGCTCACGCCCTCGAAGGACCCGGCCCACGCGACCTGGCGGAAGGTGCGGTATCCGGCCACGGACTCGGCCTCGGCGTCGTTCGTCGGGTCGTACGTCGCGACCCCGCCCTCGGTGTAGGCCGGGAGCGTGACGGCGATCTGCAGGTCGGCGGCGCCGCGCAGCGGAACGGGGGTTCCCGATCCGTCCTGGACGACCTGACCGACGTACTCGACCCGGTAGCCCACCCGGGTCCCCGCCGCGCCGTCGAGGTCGAGGACGATCCGGTCGAAGCAGGCGTGCTGCCCGGTGCGGATCTCGTCGAGCGTGCCGACGGCCGAGCCGGTGGCGCTCTCGGCCAGCGAGCCCCAGGCGGTCGCGCAGCCCGGGGCCGCCGACGCGGGGCCGGCGACGGCGGTGGCCCCCAGGACGGCGCCCCCGGCGAGGGCGGTGGTGATGCGGCGGACGGAGTGCGGGTGGCGGGACATGGCGACCTCCGGAGGGGGTGGAGCTGATGTTCGGCAGGGTCCGCCGACGCGCCGGATACCAACAAGAAGTGGAAATGTCCAGGACCGACGAAACCAAGGCGTGTCCGTTGGCAACGTATCGCCGCCGTGATCGGGCGCTCACTCGCCGCCTGGGCGATATCTGCCAGAGGCCGCGGCCGGGTCGCGGGCGCCGTGGCGTCACGGTTCGGCATACCCCACTGATGTGGTGGGGTTGGTGTGGGTTACTCTTCCGCCCGTGCCTCAGCTGCCCCTCCTCGTGGCCTGCCGCCACGTCGACAACGGCCGGCTGAGCAGCGCTCTCTGTCCGTCGGCCTGATCCGGCGCGTCCCACTCCCTTCCCCCCGGGCGCGCGGTCCGTCGACGCGTGCCTCCCTGGCCCCGCGCTCCCGTCGTCGCCGCGTGCCTCCGCTCTGACGAGGACCGATGACCATCCACCGCACGACCCGCCGCCGCGCCCTCTCCCTGCTCGCCCTGACGCCGCTCGCCGCCGTCCTGGTGGCCTGCGGGGACGACTCCGACGACTCCGGGGAATCCGGCTCCGGCGGCTCGGGGGCCGCTGCCGAGCTCCGCCTGGGCTACTTCGCCAACGTCACGCACGCCGCGGCGCTGATCGGCGTCGAGCAGGGCCTGTTCGAGGCCGAGCTCGGCGACACGGAGCTGTCCACCCAGGTGTTCAACGCCGGCCCCGACGTCGTCGAGGCGGTGTTCGGCGGAGCGCTGGACGCCGCCTACATCGGCCCCAGCCCCGCGATCAACGCCTACGGGCAGAGCCAGGGCGACGCCGTCCGGATCATCTCCGGTGCCGCGTCGGGCGGCGCGCAGCTCGTCGTCCGCGACGGGATCGACGCGCCGGAGGACCTCGAGGGCACCACCCTGGCCACGCCGCAGCTCGGCAACACCCAGGACGTCGCGCTCCGCACCTGGCTCACCGAGGAGGGCCTGGAGAACAGCATCGAGGGCGGCGGTGACGTGACCATCGCGCCGACGGCGAACGCCGACACCCTCGCGCTGTTCCAGTCCGGGGACCTCGACGGCGCGTGGCTCCCCGAGCCGTGGGCCTCGCGCCTGGTGCTGGAGGCCGGCGCGCACGTGCTGGTCGACGAGCGCGACCTGTGGCCCGGCGGCGAGTTCGTGACGACGAACATCATCGTGCGCACCGAGTACCTCGAGGAGAACCCCGAGGCGGTCGAGGCCCTGCTGCGCGGGCACGTCGCCGCCGTCCAGCTGGCCCAGGACGACCCGGAGGCCGCGCAGACCGCGGTGAACGCCGGGCTCGAGGCCGCCGGCAGCTCCGCGCTGGCCGCCGAGGTGCTCGACCGCGCCTGGTCCAACCTCTCCGTCACGTGGGACCCGCTGGCGGAGACGCTGGAGGAGTCCGCGCAGCACAGCTTCGACGCCGGCACCACCCCGGAGCTGGTCGACATCGAGGGCATCTACGACCTCCGCCCGCTCAACGCCGTCCTCTCCGACCTCGACCTGGAGCCGGTGTCCGCCGGCGGCCTGGGCGAGGCCTGACCCCTGCCAGGAAGGCTCGCCATGTCCACGAACCAGCTGACCACCGATCGGCTGACCGCCGAGGACCCGCTCGTCCGGTCCCGGGGCGAGGGGGTGGCGGACGCCGGGAGTCCGGCCGCCGCCGTGCGCGTCAGCGGGGTCTCCCAGGTGTTCGAGCGCGGCCGCCCGCCGGTGCTCGACGGGGTCGACCTCACGGTGGCGCCGGGCGAGTTCGTCTGCCTGGTCGGAGCCTCGGGCTGCGGCAAGTCGACGCTGCTCAACCTGCTCGCGGGCCTGGTGAAGCCGACCGCCGGCCAGGTGGAGGTCAGCGCGCAGCGGCCGGCGCTGATGTTCCAGGAGCCGGCGCTGCTGCCCTGGCTGACCGCCAGCGGCAACGTCGAGCTCGCCCTCCGGGCCCGCGGGGTCGGCCGGGTGGAGCGGCGTGCGGAGGCGGCGCGGTTGCTGGGCGTGGTCAACCTGGCCGACGCCGGTCGCAAGCGGGTGCACGAGCTGTCCGGGGGCATGCGCCAGCGGGTGGCCCTGGCCCGGGCGCTGGCGCAGGACAGCTCGGTCCTGCTGATGGACGAGCCGTTCGCGGCGCTGGACGCCATCACCCGCGACGTGCTGCACCTCGAGCTCGCCCGGGTGTGGGCCGAGCAGCAGCTGTCGGTGGTGTTCGTGACGCACAACGTCCGGGAGGCGGTGCGGCTGGGTCAGCGCGTCGTCCTCATGGGCTCGCGGCCCGGCCGCATCGTGCGGGAGTGGCGGGTCGACCTGCCGCAGCCGCGGACCATCGAGTCGGCGGGCGTCAGCGAGCTCGCGGCCGAGATCACCCGCGAGCTGCACCGGGAGATCAGCCGTCATGGCAACTAGCACCACGCCCAGCGGGAACCGGGCGGCCGAGTCGCCCGACGTCGGCACCCGCGCGATCGAGGCCGGCCTGGATGCGCTCGACACCGCTGCGACCCTGCCGCCGGGCCCGAGCCTGGGGAAGCGGTTCGTCCGGTCGGTGCTCCCGCCGATCGTCTTCCTGGCCGCGCTCGTCGGCGTGTGGCAGATCGCCTACGTGGCCGAGGTCAAGCCGCCGTACGCGCTGCCGTCGCCGGCCGACGTCTGGGAGGTCTTCTGGGAGTCGGTGACCGACGGCCGGGCCTTCGAGGCGATCTGGACCAGCCTGAGCCGCGGCGCCGTCGGCTTCGCGCTGTCGCTGGTCATCGGCACCGCCCTCGGCCTGGCCATGTGGTGGAGCCGGTGGCTGCGCGCGGCGATCGGCCCCATCGTCAGCGGCCTGCAGAGCCTGCCGTCGGTGGCCTGGGTGCCCGCGGCGATCATCTGGTTCCAGCTGACGGACGCCGCCATCTACACCGTCGTCCTGCTGGGGGCCGCGCCCTCGATCGCCAACGGCCTGCTCAGCGGCATGAAGCAGGTCCCGCCGCTGTTCGACCGGGTCGGCCGCGTGCTGGGCCTGTCGGCGCTGGGCCGCACCCGGTACGTGCTGCTGCCCGCGGCGCTCCCCGGGTACCTGGGCGGGCTGCGGCAGGGGTGGGCGTTCGCCTGGCGGTCGCTGATGGCCGCCGAGCTCATCACCTACTCGCCCCAGCTGGGTCAGGGGCTCGGGCAGCTGCTCAACGTCGGCCGTGAGCTGTCCCAGATGTCGCTGGTGATCACGTCGATCGCGCTCATCCTCGCGGTCGGGATCGCCATCGAGCTGCTCGTCTTCGCCCCGCTGGAGCGGCGCGTGCTCGTGCGGCGGGGGCTCACCGTCCGCTGACCCGACCCGGTCGCCGGCCGGGGTTCGCTGCGAGCTGAGCGCGGACCCTGGCCGGGGCCGATCGTCCGGCCTACCGTGTAAGCGTGTAATCAACACGCGGCACGAGGAGGCTGTCATGCACGGACACCGGTTCGCCGACGCCCCGTTCGGCGGGGGGCGCGGTCCCTGGGGGCGCGGCCGCGGAGCCCGGGGGCGCGGTCAGGAGGCGCCACCGCCGGTCGAGCGCACCGAGGTCGCCGGCTGGTTCGCCGGGCGGCTGCCCGACGGCTGGTTCACCGGCCCCGTGGAGCTGTCGATCGACCGGGACGAGATCACGGTGGTCGGCGCGCTCCCCGAGCCCGAGGCGGGGGAGGGCGACCCCGGCGCCGCCCGCTCCGGCCGGATCGCCCGCTTCCGGGAGGAGACCCGCGAGCAGCGGATGGCGGTCGCCGACGCCGCGCAGGATCGGTACGGCCGGTCGGTGGCGTGGGGCGCGGCCTGCGGCGACGTCCGCGAGCTGTTCACCACGCTGTCGGTCCCGGTCATGACCCGGCTGCGCCAGCCCGAGCGGCTCGTCCTCGACACGCTCGTCGACGCCGGCGTGGCCCGCTCGCGGTCGGAGGCCCTGGCCTGGGCCGTGCGCCTGGTGGGCAGCAACGCCGACAGCTGGCTCACGGAGCTGCGCGAGGCGATGACCGCGGTCGAGGAGGTCCGAGCGCGGGGTCCCCGGCCCGACTGAGAGGCGCCTGCCGGGGCCCGGTGGCGGGCTCGGGGACACTGGGCCGGTGAGCAGCGTCGTCGTCCCGCCGTCCGCCACCGACGTCCTGGTCGTCGGCGCCGGCCCCGCCGGGGCGGCAGCCGCCGCGTGGGCCGCGCGGGCCGGCCGGGACGTGGTGCTGGCCGATGCCGCCGTCTTTCCGCGGGACAAGGCCTGCGGCGACGGCCTGACCCCGCGTGCGATCGCGGAGCTGGACCGGCTGGGGCTGGGGGACTGGGCCCGCTCGCGCGCCCGCAACCGGGGCCTGCGGGCGGCCGGCTTCGGCCGGGAGTGGCAGCTGCCGTGGCCCGGTGGGGAGTTCCCCGACCACGGCAGCGCCGTGCCGCGCACCGAGCTGGACGCGCGGATCCGCGGGTGCGCGCTGGAGGCAGGGGCGACTCCGCTGGAGGGCGCGCGGGCCGTCGACGTCGAGCGGGACGGCGACCGGGTCACCGGCGTCGTCCTGGAGCTGGACGGCGCCCGGGTGACGGTGGGCTGCGAGCGGCTCGTCGTCGCCGACGGGGTGCGCTCCCCGCTGGGGCGGGTGCTGGGCCGGGAGTGGCACCGCGACACCGCGTACGGCGTGGCCGCGCGCGGCTACGTGCCGTCGGGGCGGGCCGCCGACGAGTGGATCTCCTCGCACCTGGAGCTGCGCGGGGCGGCCGGCGAGCTGCTGTCCGGCTACGGCTGGGTGTTCCCGCTGGGCGCCGCCGCCGGGGAGGTCAACATCGGGGTGGGCACGCTGGCGACGGCGCGCCGCCCGGCCGGCGTCCGGCTGCGGCCCCTGCTGGACGCCTACGCCGCCGCGCGACGCGAGGACTGGCAGCTGACGGGCCCGGTGCGGGCCCCCGCGTCGGCGCTGCTGCCGATGGGCGGCGCCGTCTCCGGGGTGGCCGGCCGCAACTGGGCGCTGGTGGGCGACGCCGCCGGCTGCGTGAACCCGCTCAACGGCGAGGGCATCGACTACGGCCTGGAGACCGGCCGGACCGTCGTCGACCTGTTCGACGAGCCGGACTGGTCGACCGCATGGCCGGCCACCCTGCGCGGCCACTACGGCGAGGCGTTCTCCATCGCCCGCCGCCTCGCCGGGCTGCTGACCGTGCCGCGGTTCCTCCCGGCGGCCGGTCCGCTGGGCATGCGCTCGCGCGGGCTGATGACGGTCGCGCTGCGGGTGATGGGCAACCTCGTCACCGACGCCGACCGCGACGTGGTGGCCCGGCTGTGGCGGCTGGCCGGCCGGGCCTCGACCCGCCTCGACGACCGGTCGCCCTTCAGCTGAGGGCCGGCCCGGAGCTCAGAGGAACGGCGAGTTGTAGATCGCGAAGTACACGGCGATGTAGTGGCAGATCGCCGCCACGATCGTCATCGCGTGGAAGACCTCGTGGTAGCCGAAGACGCCGGGCCACGGATTGGGCTTCTTGATGCCGTAGGCGACGCCGCCGATCGTGTAGAGCACGCCGCCGACCGCGAGCAGGACCAGCGACGCCACACCCGCGATGTGCAGGATGTCGGTGAGGATGAAGACGGCGACCCAGCCCAGCCCGATGTAGAGCGGCACCCCGAGCCAGCGGGGAGCGGTCGGCCAGCTCATCTTGAGCGACACACCCGCCAGCGCCCCGGCCCAGACGAGCAGCAGGATCCAGTAGCCGGTCGGCTGGTCGACCGCGAGCAGGGCGAACGGCGTGTAGGTGCCCGCGATGAACAGGAAGATCATCGAGTGGTCGAGCCGCTTCATGATCTTCCAGCCGCGGGGTGACCAGCGGCGGCGGTGGTAGAGCGCGCTGATCCCGAACAGCCCGCAGATGGTCGCGCAGTAGACGGCGACCGCGAACCCGGCCCGGGCGCCCTGCACGGAGGCCAGCGGAACGAGGACGGCGCCGGCGACGACCGCGCCGAAGAACGCGAACAGGTGCAGCCAGCCGCGCATCCGCGGGCGGGTGTCGGGATGCTCCCAGTCGCCGTCGTCCCCGAAGTCGGCGGAGGTCCAGGCGCGCTCGACCCGCTCGCCCTCCTCGCGGACGGCCGTGAGGGCCTGGGTGCGCGGTCCCTCGAGCTCGGCGCCGTCCTCGACCTCGACCCGGACCTCGTCCCGTTCCTCCGGCGCGCGGCTCATGGACCGAGGTTACGGCGCCGTAGCCGTACGCCGCCTGTGAGCTGCCCGGCAGCCGGCGGGGTGGCCGCGGCACGGGATCGGGTGCCGCACGGCGCCGTGCCGAGGGGCCTAGGGTGACGTGCGTGGGGGTGCGTCAGTTCGTGCGCGACCTGCTCACCCAGGTCTACGAGCGCAGGCTGGCCCGCGGCCTGGTAGGAGCCGACACCCCCCGGCACGTGGGCGTGATCGTCGACGGGAACCGCCGCTGGGCGCGCTCCATCGGCCTGGAGGACCCGAACGCCGGCCACCGCCGCGGCGCCGACCGGATCGCCTCGCTGCTCGGCTGGTGCGACGAGGCCGGCGTCGAGGTCGTCACTCTCTTCCTGCTCTCCACCGACAACCTCTCCCGGCCCGAGCCCGAGCTGTTCCCGCTGCTGCGGATCATCGAGGGCGTCGCGGAGGACCTGTCGGCGGCCGACCGACGCTGGCAGCTGCGGCCGGTGGGCGCGCTGGAGCTGTTGCCGGCCGAGACGGTCGCCGTCCTCAAGCAGGCCGAGGAGAACACCCGCGACCGCCCGGGGGCCACGGTGAACCTGGCCGTCGGCTACGGGGGGCGCCGCGAGATCGCCGACGCCGTCCGCTCGCTGCTCGCCGAGCAGGCCGCCCGCGGGACGTCGCTGGAGGAGCTGGTCGAGATCCTCGACGTCGACCACATCGCCGAGCACCTCTACACCCGGGGCCAGCCCGACCCCGACCTGGTGATCCGCACCAGCGGCGAGCAGCGGCTGTCGGGCTTCCTGCTGTGGCAGACCGCGCACTCGGAGTTCTACTTCACCGACGTCTACTGGCCGGAGTTCCGGCGCGTGGACTTCCTCCGGGCGCTGCGCGCCTACTCGGCCCGGCACCGCCGCTACGGCGGGTAGCAGCATGGGCACGACGCCGGCCGGGGGTCCTGCGAGACTCGCGTCCATGAGCAGCGCGCAGGCCGACCTCGCCCTCGAGTACGTGCGGCTGGGCCTGCGGTTCGACCGGCTGGAGAGCGGCTTCGTCGACGCCTACAGCGGCGACCCGCGGGTCCGGGCCGCGGTGCAGGACGAGCCGGCCCCCACCCCGCGCGGGCTGCGCGACCGGGCGCGGGCGCTGCTGGCCGAGCTGGACTCCGCCGGCCTGCCGCCCGACCGCACCGAGTTCCTGCGCGGCCAGCTGACCGGCCTGGAGTGCAGCGCGCGGAAGATGAGCGGCGAGCCGGTCGCCTTCCGCGACGAGGTGCGCAGCTACTTCCAGGTGGACGTGGCCCTGGGCGACCCCGACGACTACGCGGCCGCGCACGCCGAGCTGGCGGAACTGCTGCCCGGCGAGGGCTCGCTCGCCGAGCGGTACGCCCGCCACCGGCGCCGCGAGGAGTGCCCGCCGCAGCGGCTCGAGGTCGCGGTCCAGGCGCTGTCCAGCGCGCTGCGCGACCGGGTGCGCGCCGGCTACGGCCTGCCCGAGGCCGAGACCGTGCGGTACGAGGTCGTCACCGACAAGCCGTGGTCGGGGTTCAACTACTACGAGGGCGCCTACCGTTCCCGCGTGGCCATCAACGCCGACCTGCCGCACCGGCTGAGCCAGCTGCCGCACCTGGTGGCGCACGAGTCCTACCCCGGCCACCACACCGAGCACTGCCGCAAGGAGCAGGGCCTGGTCGAGCGCTCCGGCCGGGTCGAGCACACGATCTTCCTGGTCAACACCCCCGAGTGCCTCATGGCCGAGGGGCTGGCCGACCTCGGGGTCCAGGCCTCGGTCGGCGACGGGTGGGGGGCGTGGGCGGCCGAGGTGCTCGACGACCTGGGCCTGCGGTTCGACGGCGTCCTCGCCGAGCGGATCTCCGCTGCGGCAGCGCCCCTCAACCGGGTCCGGCAGGACGCCGCGATCCTGCTGCACGACCGCGGCGCCGACCCCGACGAGGTGGTCGCCCACCTGCAGCGGTGGTCGCTGGTCGGCGAGGACCGGGCGCGGCAGCAGTTGCGCTTCCTCACCCACCCGCTGTGGCGCGCCTACATCACCACCTACGTGGAGGGGTTCGACCTGCTCTCCCGCTGGCTGGCCGCCGCCCCCGCCGGGCAGGCGGCGGCCGACCGGTTCCTGCGCCTGCTCGACGAGCCGCTGACCCCGGCCGTCGTCGCCGGCGAGCTGCCGGCGGCCTGAGGTACGGGATGCGGCGCAGCCCCGGCGAGGCCCGACTGCTCGGCCTCTGGACGGCGGGCTGCCTCGCCGTGCTGCTGCTCGCCGGCATCCTCTGGGTCGGCGACCTGACGCTGCAGTGGCCGGTGTTCGTCGTACCCCTGGGCTGGGCGATGCTGGCCGCGCGGCCGCGGCGGGGCGCCGTCCGCCCGTCCGCCCGTGCCGACGACCCGCGCGCGGCGCCCCCGGGCGGCTACGACCCGCGCGCCGCACCCCCGGACCGCTATGACGGTCATCCGGCCACCCGGGAGGCGCCGACCCTGCCTCCGCTGCCCCCCGGCCGACACCCCGGGGAGCGCTGACCCCGCCGGGCGCGGAGCCGAATCGTCTTGGACGTCCGCCCGGTGACCGGAACACTGCCCCGGTGATCCACGCTCGCGGGCTGGCCCGCACGTTCCGGAAGAGGAAGCAGGAGGTCCAGGCCGTCACCGGCGTCGACCTCGACGTGGACGCCGGTGAGATCGTCGGCTTCCTCGGACCCAACGGCGCCGGCAAGACGACGACGCTGCGCATGCTCACCACGCTGCTCACCCCCTCGGCGGGCACGGCGACCGTGGCCGGCTGCGACCTGATCGCCGATCCGGTCGGGGTGCGCCGGCGGATCGGCTACGTCTCGCAGAGCGGCTCCACCGCGCCCGAGGCGCGCGCCGGGGAGGAGGTCGTCGACCACGCCCGGCTGTACGGGGTGCGCACCGCCGACGCCGTCGTCCGGGGGCGGCAGCTGTTCTCCGACCTCGACCTGGACGGTCTGTGGGAGCGCCAGCCGAAGGACATGTCGGGCGGTCAGCGCCGCCGGCTGGACATCGCGATGGGCCTCGTGCACGACCCCGGCCTGGTCTTCCTCGACGAGCCCACCACCGGCCTGGACCCGCAGGCCAGGGCCAACCTGTGGGGGCACATCCGGTCCCTGCGCGAGGACCGTGGGACGACGGTCTTCCTCACCACCCACTACCTCGACGAGGCCGACGCCCTGTGCGACCGGATCCTCGTGATCGACCGGGGCGCGATCGTCGCCGAGGGCACCCCGGACCAGCTCAAGTCCAAGGTCGGCGGCGACGTCCTCACCGTCACCGTCGCCGACCCCGCCCGGGCCGGCGACGCGGCCAGGCTGGTCGGGGACCTGCCCGGCGCCGAGCCGGCGCAGGTCGACGGCGCACGCGTGATCGGCCGCGTGCCGGCCGGGGGGCCGGCGCTGGTCGACCTGGTCCGCGGGCTGGACGCCGCGGGCATCGGGATCGCCGGCGTGGAGAGCCGCCGGCCCAGCCTCGACGACGTCTTCCTCGGCCTGACCGGCCGCTCGCTGCGCGAGGAGGGCACCTCGCCCGACGACGCGCCGACCCCCGAGGTGGTGCCCTCGTGAACACCGGAAGCCGGGCGCGGGGAGGGGGCCTCGCCCGCCACCGCGCCGGCACCCGGGTGAGCGCCCTGGCCCGCGACACCTGGACCGTCTTCTCCCGCGCGATGCGGCTGTCGCTGCGCAACCCGGCGTGGGTGGCCATCGGCCTGATGCAGCCGGTGCTCTACATCGTGCTGTTCGGCCCGCTGCTCGAGCCGCTGGCCGGCCGGCTGGGCTCGGGCAACGCCTACCAGCTGTTCGTCCCCGGGATCCTCGTGCAGCTGGGCCTGTTCGGTGCGCTGTTCGTCGGCTTCGCGCTGATCGCGGAGTGGCGGGCCGGCGTGGTGGAGAGCCAGCGCGTCACGCCGGCCAGCCGGACGGCGCTGCTGCTGGGCCGGGTGCTCCGCGACGTCCTCGTCCTGCTGGTGCAGGGCACGCTGCTGATCCTCGTCTCGCTGCTGTTCGGGCTGCGCGCCCCCGTGGCCGGCGTCGTCCTGACGCTCCTGCTGGTGGCGATGCTCGGCGCGGCGCTGTCGGCCGTCTCCTACGCGCTGGCGCTGACCCTCAAGAGCGAGGACGCGTTCGCGCCGCTGCTCAACGCCGTCGTCTTCCCGGTGCTCCTGCTGTCGGGGATCCTGCTGCCGATGAGCCTGGCGCCGGGCTGGCTCCAGGGCGTCAGCGACGTCAACCCGTTCAAGCACATCGTCGAGGGCGCGCGGGCGTTCTTCGACGGCGAGTACACCAGCGCTGCGGCGTGGTGGGGGGTCGGGCTGACCGTCGTCCTCGTGGTCCTCGGGTGGGTCTTCGGCGTGCGCCGGTTCCGGCGGGAGAACGGCTGACGGCCGCCTGGGGCGGGTGGTACGGCTGGTGCTCCGTTCGAGGGACACGTGGCCCGGGCGACATCTTCCTGTCACCTGCCGGGCCTAGCGTCCGGGATGGACGACGGGGATTCCCCCGCCGCCCACGGGAGGCCCGGTTGGTGCTGACGAGTTCGTCGACCAGGGGGGCCGGTGCCCGGCCTCTGTGCCGGGGCCCGGCCGCCATCGAGCCGGGGTGCGCCTTGCCATGAGGCCGCACCCCACGGGAGTCGACGCATGACCACTCGTCGCACCTTCGTCCTCGACACCTCCGTCCTGCTCTCCGACCCCGGCGCGCTGCGCCGGTTCGGCGACTCGGACGTGGTGCTCCCGCTGGTCGTCATCGGGGAGCTGGAGGACAAGCGGCACCACCCGGAACTGGGGTGGTTCGCACGGCAGGCCCTGCGCATCCTCGACGACCTGCGCGTCGCCCACGGCCGGCTCGACGCGCCCGTGCCGATCGGCGACGAGGGCGGCACGCTGCACGTCGAGCTCAACCACAGCGACCCGTCGGTGCTCCCGGCCGGTTTCCGCAACGACAGCAACGACAGCCGGATCATGGTCGTCGCGCTGAACCTGCGGGCCGAGGGGCGCGACGTCTGCCTGATCACCAAGGACGTCCCGCTCCGGGTCAAGGCGGCCGCCGTCGGCCTGGACACCGACGAGTACCGGGTGGTCGACGCCGTCGACGCGGGCTGGACCGGGATGGCCGAGCTCTCGCTGGACGACGTCGAACTCGACGCGCTCTACGACGCGGGGGAGACCTACGTCCCGGCCGCGGCCGAGCTCCCCTCGCACACCGGCCTGGTGCTGCTCTCCTCCCGCGGATCGGCGCTCGGGCGGGTCACCCCCGACAAGCAGGTGCGGCTGGTGCGCGGCGACCGCGAGGCGTTCGGCCTGCACGGGCGGTCCGCCGAGCAGCGGGTCGCCCTGGACCTGCTGCTCGACCCGGAGATCGGCATCGTCTCCCTCGGCGGCCGGGCCGGCACCGGCAAGTCGGCGCTGGCCCTGTGTGCGGGGCTGGAGTCGGTGATGGAGCGGCGGGCGCACAAGAAGGTCGTGATCTTCCGGCCGCTGTACGCCGTCGGCGGGCAGGAGCTCGGCTACCTGCCCGGCAGCGAGGGCGAGAAGATGTCGCCCTGGGCCCAGGCGGTCTACGACACCCTCGGCGCGCTGGTCTCGCGCGAGGTGACCGAGGAGATCGCCGCCCGCGACCTCATCGAGGTCCTGCCGCTCACCCACATCCGCGGCCGCTCGCTGCACGACGCGTTCGTGATCGTGGACGAGGCACAGTCCCTGGAGCGGGGCGTGCTGCTCACCGTGCTGTCGCGGCTGGGCTCGGGCTCGCGGGTGGTGCTCACCCACGACGTCGCCCAGCGGGACAACCTCCGCGTCGGCCGGCACGACGGCATCGCCGCCGTCATCGAGGCCCTCAAGGGCCACCCGCTGTTCGCGCACGTGACGCTGACCCGGTCCGAGCGCTCGCCGATCGCCGCGCTGGTCACCGAGATGCTGGAGGACCTCCCGCTCTGACGGCCGTGGCCGCGTCGCCCCGGGTGACGCGGCCGCGCCCGCCGTCCGCGCGGCATTGCGGGTTCTTCTCGTGCCTCGGCGGTCCTGCAGAACTGCCAACAGCCGAGGAAGACCCGCAATGCGCCGGCCCTGTGCCCGGTCACCGCGGGCAGCGGTCCATGGCCCGGCGGATCCGCGGACCGAGGATGCGCGCGTCGATCTCCGACCAGGTCCAGCGGGTCATCCCGAAGCCCTCGTCGCGCATCGCGTCCTCGCGGCGCTTCTCGTCGAACACCGCGTCACCCGGCTGCTGTCCCGGTCGCAGCAGACGCCCGTACTTCACCTTCCCGTCGAACTCGCCGAGCCGGCGGTGGCCCTCCCATACGAAATCCGTCCAGCCGATGGGCGTGCCGCCGGCCCCGAGAACGGAGTACTGCAGGCCGGTCGGCGCCAGCCCCAGACGCTGGAGGAGCAGGCGGCTGCGGGTCTCACCCACGCTCCCGCTCCGCCGGTCGGATGCGGCGACCGCTCGCGCGGCGGCCCTGCTGCCGCGCAGGCCACCGATCTCGTCGAGCCGCTGCTGGACCAGCGCCGCCTGGAGCAGCGTCGTGCGCAGGCCGGCGTCCAGCGCGACGACCGCGGTCTCGAAGGACTGCGTCCGCGCGAGGTCCAGCGCCGTCCGGACCGGATCGGTCACCAGGAGACCGTCGAGCAGGTGGACTTCCTCGTCGCGGTAGGCGGCCACGTGGACGTGCAGGACGGAACTGCGGTCGGTGGACGCCGGCGGACGTCGAGTCACGTGCACTCGGTCCAGGGGGGCCCGCCACAGGGGAAAGCCGTGCAGGAGTGCCGCGGACTGGTGGCTGACGACCGCGTCGCGGCGGAGGCCCGCAACGGTGCTCGTGATCAGGCGCCGGTACCGCGTGGCCGGCTCGAGCGGGGCCGAGCCGGGCACGTAGGCGCCGCGTCGGATGCGCGACAACTCCCCGGTGCGGTAACAGCGGGCCAGCTCGTCGTCCGACCAGCCATCGGCGACCAGGTCGCGGCGGAGGAGCAGCTCACGGTCCTGCCAGAGATCCATGAGGCGAGGGTGGAGTGCCCGGAGGGCTGCGCTGCACCTCGCCCGCGTCCCGTGGACGGCCGGGCCGCCTGTGGACGGCGGCATTGCGGGTGTTCCTCGTGCAAGGCGGGTCCTGCAGGACCCGCGACGGACGAGGAACACCCGCAATAGCACGCCGGACGTCGCCGACACCCCGCACGAGCAACACCGCAGGAGTGCGGGAGCGGGCGGTCAGGGGGCCGGTGCCGGCTCCGGGTCCGACGGGGCCCGCGCGTCGTCGAGACCGCTGCCGCGGGGGGTCGGCGTCGTCCGCGGGCGGGCGACGTAGGTGAGCAGCGCGACCGCCGCCCACGCCGCGGCCAGGCACCACGGCAGGCGCGCGACGACGTCGTCGAGCGTCAGGTCGCCACGCAACCCCATGGCGAGCACCGGCAGGGCCAGCACGAACGCGAGCCCGAGGACCTCCCAGCGCAGCGGGTTCATGCCTCGCCGGCCTCCAGTCGCTCACAGAGCAGCGAGGCCCAGCGGTGCGCGGTGGCCCGGGCGCCGTCCAGCAGCGCGACGGGTGCGGCTGCGCGGGCGAGCACCGCGGCCGGGTCGGCGGTCAGGTCGGTGTCCTGGACCATCAGGGCGTCGACCCGGGGGAGGGCCTCCAGCCACGGGCCGAGGTCGTCGGCCTTGCGGGTGGCCTCGACGACGGCCCACACGGCCGACGGCGCCCAGATGGCCAGCATCTGCTCGAGCCAGGTGCGCCCGCCCGAGCGCAGCGGCGCGTCGACGGCGACGACGGTCATCTCGCCCGCCTGCGCCGCCTCCTGCTTGCGCTCCAGGGCCGTGTCCACCGACGCGATGCGGGAGGCGTGCGGGACCAGGTTCGCCAGGTCGCCCCGGCTGGCCCACTGCAGGCGGTCGGAGTCCAGGCGGAGTCCCGCGGCGAGCGAGCGCGCGGCCGCGAGGGTCTCCGCGCCGGGGCCGACCACGAGCAGCACCTCGCCGGGACCGCTGGGCACCGACGGCGCCGCCGGCAGCTTGGCCAGGACCCGGGTGAGTGCGGCGTAGGTGCCGGTGGCCGCGATGTCGGCCGCGAAGCCGCCGCCGAGCAGCGCCTCCGGCAGGCCGAGCGCCCGCAGCCGGTTCACGACGCCCACGGCCTCGATCATGCGCGGGTCGACCATGCCGCCGGCCGGCACCAGGCCGCCGGACCGCTCGCGGACCGAGGTGACGACGACGGGGCTGCCGCCCTGCCACGCGCCGGCGCGGGGCACCGGCAGCGGGGTGACGGTGGCCAGGCCCTGCGGCGCGCGCGAGGACGCCACGCGGGCGACCGACTGCTCGGGCACCGCCGGACGGCGCCGCGGCGGGGGGACCGGCGGCCGACCGCCGAGCAGCGGCGGGATCGCCAGCTGCGAGCCGGGGCTGCGCGGGGGGAGGAGGGACAGCGGCGGCAGGATCGCGGTGGCGTCCATCGGCAGGGGGGCGGGGTCGCTCGCCGTGGGCGCGAGGACGTCGGCCACGACCTCCCACTCGTCGGCCTCGGCGGCGCCGTCGACCCAGGTCTGCTGCTCCCCGGTGCCGGCCCCGAGCGCCGGGCGCTGGGAGGCGTTGGACAGCACGCCGCGGAGGATGTCGGTGAGGAGGTCCTCGGAGGTGTCGTGCGCCAGTGCCGCGCGCAGCACTTCGGCCACCGCCTCCTCGCGCACGCTCGCCGGGCCGTCGAGCACGGGCTCCGACAGCCACGCCGGAACGCCGGCGTCCTCCATCGGGATCGCGAACTCGACGGTGATCGGCTCGGCCGTGCGGAACGCCTCGCGCTCGGCCGCGACCCGCGCGGACTCCGCGGCCACGGCCTGCTCGGCGAGCATGCGCGCGGCCTCCCGCTCGGCGGCCAGGCGCGCGGCCTGCCGCTCGGCGGCGATCCGGGTGGCCTCGGCGGCCTGCGCGGCTGCGGCGCGCGCGGCCTCCTGCTCGGCAGCGACGCGGGCGGACTCCGCGGCGGCGGCCTGCTCGGCAGCGCGGCGGGCGGCCTCGTGCTCGGCGGCCTGCCGCTCGGCGGCGATCCGGGCGGCCTCGGCGGCCTGCGCGGCGGCGATGCGGGCTGCCTCCTGCTCGGCCGCGACGCGGGCGGACTCCGCGGCGGCGGCCTCCTCGGCAGCGCGGCGGGCTGCCTCCTGCTCGGCGGCGATCCGGGCCGCCTCGGCGGCGGCCTGCTCCGCGGCCAGGCGCGCGGCCTCCTGCTCGGCGGCGAGGCGCGCGGCCTCCTGCTCGGCGGCGAGGCGCGCGGCCTCTTCCGCGGCGGCCAGGCGCGCGGCCTCTTCCGCGGTGGCCTGCTCGGCGGCCAGGCGCGCGGCCTCCTCGGCCGCTGCCTGCTCGGCGGCCAGGCGCGCGGCCTCCTCGGCCGCTGCCTGCTCGGCAGCGAGGCGCGCGGCCTCCTCCGCGGCTGCCTGCTCCGCGGCGGCACGCTGCCGGGCGAGGCGGGTGGCCTCGCGCCGGGCGGCGATGCGGGCGGCCTCCTGCTCGGCGGCCATCCGGGTCGCCTCGGCGCGCTCGGCCGCGACTCGCTCGGCGACGGCCCGGTCGGCGGCGGCCCGCTCGACCGCGGCCAGTGCTGCGGCCAGACCGGCACCCGCGGCGGGCGCCGACCCGGCGGACGGCGCACCGGGCTTGCGGCGGGGACGCGCGGGAGCGGCGCCACGGCCGGAAGCTGGGGAGCCGGCCGCGGCCGGTCCGGGACGGAGGTGCGGCGCCGCGGTCGCCACGGCCTCCTCCACGGCCGCGCGGACCTCGGAGTCGTCGCTCACCACCTGCGCCAGCGCGGCGGTGAACAGCGACGGGCCGGCGGGCTCGTCGAGGGGGACGTCGTCGGTCAGGGGGGTGGCCGGGGGACGCGCCGCGGCACCGGCCCGGCTGCGCTGCGGCGCGGCGGCCCGGGCCGTGGGGGCCGCACCGGTGCGGGCGGCAGCCGGGGTGCGCGGGGCGGCAGCCGGGGTCGACCAGGTGGCCGGGGCCGCTGCGGGTGCCGCTCCCGGGCGGTTGGCGGCCGCGGCCCGGGAGAAGCCGGCCCGCGAGTAGGTGCCGACCTCGGGCGCCTCGCCCCCGCCGTGGCCGAGCAGCCCGGCGAGCTCGTCGACCGGGTCGAGCGCGGCGGCGCGGGCCGTCACGGGCCGGGCGGCAGCGTGCCGGGCGGCCGGCTCGCGGCGCGCGGGCGTGGCGGGCGCGTCGTCGTCGAACCGGTCGTCGCGGCTCAGCGCGGCCTCGATCCGGCGGCGGGAGTCCGACAGCGGCGCGGGCTCGCGACGGCGCGGCTGCACCTCCTCGACCTCGGCGATGTAGCGCTCGCTCGCGAAGAAGCCCATGACCCCGCCACTGCGCGTCTTGCGCACGGCGACGACCCGGGCCGACGAGCCGTACTTCTCCCGCGCGGCGGCGATGGCGCCGTCACGCGTGGTCGCCTCAACGGATGGCAACGGCACCGTTCACCACTCCCAGTGACTCGATCTGGGCCGTCCGGGAGACCTCCGAGTAGGAGATCACCGGCAGCCGGGGCAGGACCTGGCGCATCAGGCGGGACAGGGCCGCCCGCACCTGGGGAGAGCACACGAGCACCGGGGCGAAGCCGTGACGTTCGGCCTCTTCCAGGTGTCCGGAACAACCGGTGACGAGCGCGTCCACGGAGCCGGCGTCCAGCGCCAGCACCTGACCGCCGTCGCTCTGCCGGACCGACTCGAGCAGTCGCTGCTCGAAGCCGGGGTCCAGCGTCAGCACGTGCAGGCGCTCGTCGGGGGTGACGTAGGGGTGGCTGATCGCGGCGCCGAGCGAGGCCCGCACCGCCTCGACCAGGCCGTCGACGTCGGTGGAGGTCTTCGCCCGCACCGACAGCGCCTCGAAGATGCGCACCAGGTCGCGGATGGAGACGTTCTCCGCCAGCAGCGCGTGCAGCACCCGCTGGATCTCCCCGAGCGTGAGCAGCGAGGGGGTGAGCTCCTCGACGACGATCGGGTGGGTCCGCTTGACCATCTCGACCAGCAGCTTGACGTCCTCCCGGCCCAGCAGCTCGGCGGCGTTCTGCCGCACGACCTCGGCCAGGTGGGTGGTGATGACCGAGGAGCGGTCGACGACGGTGGCGCCGGCCATCTCGGCCTGCCGCTGAAGCTCGATCGGGACCCACTTCGCGGCCAGGCCGAACACCGGCTCACGGGTCGCGCGACCGGGCAGGCCCTCGAGGCCGTCGCCGATGGCGAGGACGGTGCCGGCGGGCGAGCTGCCCTTGGCGGCGGGGACGCCGTTGAGCCAGATCACGTACTGGGAGGCGGGCAGGTCCAGGTTGTCGCGGGTGCGCACCAGCGGGATGACCAGGCCGGTCTCCATGGCGACCTTCCGGCGCAGCGCCTTGACCCGGTCCAGCAGGTCGCCGCCGCGGCTGGAGTCGACGAGGTCGACCAGGTCGTAGGCGACCTCGAGCTCGAGCGGGTCGACCCGCATCTTCTCGGCGATGGCCTCGGGGGAGTCCGGCCGCGGCTCGTCCTCGCCGGGCGCGGCCACCTCGGCGTCGTCGTCCTCCGGGACGAACTCCTTCATCCGGGACGCCATGACCAGGAACAGCCCACCGATGATGAGGAACGGCAGCACCGGGATCCCGGGGATCAGGCAGAGCGCGATCGCCGCGCCGCCGGCGATGCGCACCGGCTGCTTGAAGCGGCCCAGCTGGGCGAGCAGGTCGGTGCCCATGTCGCCCTCGGTGGCCGACCGGGTGACGATGATGCCGGTCGCGGTGGAGAGCAGCAGGGCCGGGATCTGGGACACCAGGCCGTCGCCCACGGTGAGCAGCGAGTAGACCTCGACGGCCTCGCCCGGTGCCATGCCGTTCTGCATGATGCCGATCGCGAAGCCACCGAGCAGGTTGATCAGCGTGATGATGATGGCCGCGATCGCGTCGCCCTTGACGAACTTCGACGCACCGTCCATCGAGCCGTAGAAGTCGGCCTCGGCGGTGACCTCGGCCCGGCGCCTGCGGGCCTGGTTCTCGTTGATCAGGCCGGCGTTGAGGTCGGCGTCGATCGCCATCTGCTTGCCGGGCATGGCGTCGAGGGTGAAGCGGGCGCCGACCTCGGCGACGCGGCCGGCACCGTTGGTGATGACCACGAACTGGATGATCGTCAGGATCACGAAGATCACGAGGCCGACGATCAGCGAGCCGCCGATGACGAAGTGCCCGAAGGCCTCGATCACCTTGCCGGCGAAGCCGTCGGTGAGCACCAGCCGGGTCGAGGAGACGTTCAGCGCCAGCCGGAACAGCGTGGCGATGAGGATGAGCGCCGGGAAGACGGCGAAGTCCAGCGGCTTCCGGATCTGCATCGCCACGAGCAGGATCAGCAGCGAGCAGGTGATGTTGAAGCCCAGCAGGACGTCGAGCACCGCGGCCGGCAGCGGCACCACCAGCATGAGCACGATGGCGACCACGCCGATGGGGACGGCGGCCTTGCTCATGCCCTTCACGACAGATGAATCGGCAGTTCAACTCGAGCCGGCACCCGCGTTCGGCTCATCCGTCCCAGCCGCCCCGGCGGCCACGGGCGTGCGGGATCGGCACAGCCGCCTCCCGGAGGGGCGCCTGCGCTGCGGGTCGGGACGGGTCAGGACGCCGCGGGCAACCTCCTGCGACCGGCCACCGGCAGGCCCTCGAGGTCGGGGGCCTCGAAGCCGGGCCGGTGGAACCCGCCGCGGACCCCGCGGGTGCCCAGCTGCATGACGAAGGCCAGCACCCGGGCCACCGCGGTGAACAGCTGCGGCGGCACCTCCTGGCCGACCTCGCACGAGGCGTGCAGCGCCCGCGCCAGCGGGATGTCCTGCACCATCGGCACTCGGGCCTCGGCGGCGCGCTCGCGCAGCTTCGCGGCCATCAGGTCCGCCCCCTTGGCCACCACCCGGGGGGCGCCCTTCTCGGGGTCGTACTTCAGCGCCACGGCGACGTGGGTGGGGTTGACCAGCAGGACGTCGGCCTCGGCGACCTCGGCCATCATCCGGTTGCGCGACATCGCCAGCGCCGTCGCGCGCCGCTGCCCCTTGACGTGCGGGTCGCCCTCGGACTGCTTGTGCTCCTGCTCGATCTCGTAGCGGCTCATCTTGAGCTGCTTCATCATCTTCCTGCGGACGATGACGTAGTCGGCGATGGCGATGATCAGGCCGGTGACGGCGACGACCCGGAGCATGAGCACGGCGGACTCGGTGAACGTCGCGACGATCGCCGAGATCGGCAGGGCGCCGGCGGCGGAGACGAGTTCCTGCGCGCGGTCGCTGGTCACGATCACGACGACCAGCAGGGCCACCGTCTTGATGACCGCCTTGGCCGCCTCCCAGATGCCCTGCGTGCCGAACATCCGCTTGATCCCCGGGAAGGGGTTGAGCTTCTTCAGCGTGGGCTTGATGCCCTTGGCCGAGACCGTGACCCCGCCCTGCGCCGCGGAGGCGACGAGCCCCACGACCATCAGCGCCACGGCGGCCGGCAGCAGCGTGGAGAGGAACGTCGACAGCGCCTGCCCGAGCAGGCCGGTCACCCGCTCCGGCTGCGGGTCGTCGGTCGTCGCGCCGATCTGGAGGAACAGTTCGCCCACCGCGTCGTAGGCGTTGCCGACCAGCATCGGCATGAGGAAGCTCGCGGTCGCGATGCCGGCCCACGTGCCCAGCTCCTGGGTCCGTGGGATCTGCCCTTCCTTGCGGGCGTCCTTGAGCTTCTTGGGAGTAGGTGCCTCGGTCTTCTCCCCACCGGGCCCGTCCTTGGCCATCAGCTCACCCCCTCAGCAGATCCGGGGGCGGCCGGCCGGCGCGCGGGAGCCATCAGCCGCTCCGCAGCGAGACGACGGCGCGGGTGGCCTGCTCGAGCAGCGCGTCGAGGGCCGGGGGCAGCAGCGGGAAGGTCAGGCCCAGCAGCGCGAGGGTGAGCATGATCTTCACCGGGAAGCCGATCGCGAAGATGTTCAGCGCCGGCGCCGCGCGGGAGAGCAGCGCGAGGGCGACGTCGGCCAGCAGCAGCACCGCGACCATCGGGCCGGCGATCTGCAGCGCCGCGAGGAACATCATCGAGAACGCGGTGATCAGCACCTCGGCGAGGTGGTCGGTGGGTACCCCGCCGCCGACCGGCAGCCCCTCGTAGGAGGTGGCGAAGCCGCGGACGATCATCAGGTGCCCGCCGCTGGTGAACAGCAGGGTCGTCGCCAGCAGGTAGTGCAACCGGCTGATCGAGCCGCTGGTGTTCATCGACAGCGGGTCGTAGGCCGGCTGCAGGGTGAAGCCGCCGGACACGTCGATGAGGTCGCCGGCGAACTGGACGGCGGCGAAGAACACCTGGACGACGAAGCCGAGGCCCGCACCGATCACCACCTCGGTGACCGCGGCGACGATGAGGAAGCCGGCGGTCGGCTCCGGCAGGTCCGGGGCGATCCGGGTGAACAGGGCGACCGACAGCGCCAGCGCCAGGGCGCCCTTGACCGGCGCCGGGATGGCGCGGGTGTTGAACGGCGGGGCGAGCAGCACGAAGCCGGTCGCCCGCGCCGTGGCCAGCAGCAGCGCCACCAGGGTGGCCGCCGGGACCTCGAGGTCCATGGCGGTCAGGTCCGCCCGAGGAGCCGCGGGAGGGTGTCGAACAGGGTGTGCGTGAAGCTGACCAGCTCCGACAGCACCCAGTTGCCCGTGACCAGCAGCGCGATCGCGACGGCGATCATCTTCGGCACGAAGGACAGGGTCGCTTCCTGGATCTGCGTGGCCGCCTGGAACAGCGAGATCAGGAACCCGACCAGCAGCGCGGTGAGCAGGATGGGGGCGGCGACCTTGGCCGCCACCATCATCGTCTGGATGGCGATCTGGGTGACGTCGGCGTCGCTCACGTGTAGCTCCCGACCAGCGACGTCGTGATCAACGCCCAGCCGTCCACCACCACGAAGAGCAGCAGCTTGAACGGCAGCGACACGATCGACGGCGGCACCATCATCATGCCCATCGCCATGAGCGCGGAGCTGACGAGCATGTCCAGCACCAGGAACGGGATGAAGATGACCAGCCCGATGATGAAGGCGCTCTTGAGCTCGGAGAGCACGAAGGCCGGGATGAGCGTCGTCATGCTCACCGCCTCGCGGTCCTCGGGCTGCTCCTCGCCCGACAGCCCGACCATGAGCTCCAGCTCGTCGTCCCGGGTGTTGTCGAGCAGGAACTCCTTGAGCGGGACGACGCCGACGTCGTAGGCCTGCGAGATCGACATCCCGCCGTCCAGGTACGGCTGGACGGCGACCTCGTTGATCTCCGAGAAGACCGGCCCCATCACGAACAGCGTGAGGAACAGGGCGATGCCGGTGAGCACCGAGTTCGGCGGGGAGGACTGCAGGCCCAGCGCGTTGCGGGTCAGCGACAGGACCACGGCGATCTTGGTGAACGAGGTGGCCAGCAGCAGCACCGACGGCGCCACCGACAGGACCGTGATCGCGAGGATCAGCGTGACCGAGGTGCTCGCGCTGCCGCCGCCGACGGAGATGTCCACGCCGCCGTCGACGGCCGGCGCGACGGGCGCGGTCGGCGCCGTCGGGGCGGTCGGCTCGGTCGGTGCCGCGGAGGCGGGGCCGGCCAGGAGGACGGCCACCACCGCGCCGGCGAGCAGCGCCAGCAGCAGGACGACGGTGCGGCGCAGCGCCGGCGACGTCGTCCGCGCGAGCACGGGGCGGGGGGAGGTCATCAGCGCCGGACCGTCCGCTCGCGCATCTGCTGGACGAAGCCGCCCCAGCTGCCGCGGTCGAAGACCGACCCGGCCAGGGCGCCGCCGGGGGCGCGGCGGGGGGAGAGGGCGCCGGGGACGCCGCCGCCGGCGGGCGCGGAGCCGGTCATGGCGGCGAGCTCGCGGTCGGCCAGGGTGGCCTCGACCATCTCGCCGTCCATCTCGGCCAGCAGGGTGACCGTCTGCTCGGTCGCCCCCACCACCAGCACGCGGTCGGCGATCCGGATGACGCTGACCGTGCTGGCCCGGCCCAGCCGCTGCGCGGCGACGACCTCGACCAGGCCGTTGGCCTGGCCCATGCCGCGCTTGCGGGCGATGCGGGCGGCGAACCACAGCACGCCGCCGACGAAGGCCAGCGAGAGCACCAGCCGGATCAGCATCCAGGTCATGGGGCCATGCCCCCGAGCTCGGCGGCGTCGCTGACGATCTCGCTGATCCGCAGCCCGAAGTCCTCGTCGACGACGACGACCTCGCCGCGAGCGATGAGGGTGCCGTTGACCAGCAGGTCGGCCGGCGCGCTGGCCGCGCGGTCCAGCTCGACCACCTCGCCCGGGTGCAGGGAGAGCAGCTCGCCGACGGTCATCCGGGTGCGGCCGATCTCGACGGTGACCTCCATGGCCACGTGCCGCAGCAGCTCGAGGCTGCCGCGCTGCGTGCGCTGGGGCTGGGGGAGGGTGACCTGCAGCGCGAGGGTGGCCACGTGCTCCTCGGTGCCGTCCTCGGCGGCGCCCAGCAGCGGTACGGCGACGTACATGCCCTTGTCGCGCAGGCCGTCGAGGGCGGTCACCGGGTCCTCGGTGCGCTCGGAGTCCACCCGCACCCGGCCCAGCGCCGACGCCGCGGCCTCGAGCGCCGGCCGCAGCGCGGTCGCGACGTCCATGGGGCCGACGGGGGAGTTGTCCAGCGCCTCGACGACCTCCGCCGACAGGATCAGGACGACGTCGCCGCTGACCTCGCCGGTCAGCCGGGCCGTCACGGCCGCGGCGGCCGTGGGCGGCAGGGTCACCGCGTCGGGGTCGGTGACCGCGTCGCCGGCGACCAGGTCGACGGTCGAGGGGACCAGCGCGGCCGCGGCGGAGGCGGCTGCCACCACGACGGCGGCGATCGTCTCGGAGGCCTGGACGGTGTCGAGCGAGGCGGTCATGCGGAGTCCTTCGCGGCGTACGGGGTGGGGACGATGGCGGCAGCGAGACGGCGGCGGTGGTTGCTGGCGATCGCGTAGGCGAACGTCACGTCGTTGGTGGTGACCTCGAGCGGGCTGTCGCGCGGATGGCGCAGCAGCAGCACGTCACCGACGGCCAGGGAGAGCAGGTCGCTGGAGGAGACCTCCAGCGGGCTGAACCGGATGCTCACGTCGACCGGCACCAGCTCCAGCCGGGTGGCCACGAGCTCGGCGGCCCGCTGGCGCTTGCGCTGGGCGGCCTCGGACAGGTGCGGCGAGGTGGCGTTGTTCAGCGAGGTGGCGAACGAGGAGAACGGCAGGACCAGGGTCGCCTGGCCGTCGCGGTCGCCGACGGAGAGCTCGAAGCTGGCGACCATCACCGTGTCCGAGCCCGCGGCGGCCTGGGCCAGGGCGGGGTTGTACTCGAGCCCGTCGCGGACGGGCTGGAGCTCGGTGATGTGCGCGAACGCGGCGGCGAACTCCTCGAGCAGCCGGCTGAGCAGCTGCCCGGTGATGGTGACCTCCATCGCCGTCATCGGACGGTCCGGCTGGTCGGAGCTCCCCGACCCCCCGAGCATGTGGTCGACGGTGGCCATCGCGATGTCCAGCGGATAGGCCAGCAGGCCCTTGCCGTTCAGCGGCTCCAGCGTGAACGTCGTCAGGAAGTAGGGGTTGGGCAGCGATGCGACGTAGTCGTCGTAGGACTGCTGCTCGATGCTCAGCAGTTCCATCCGGGCACCGGTGCGCAGCAGCGTCGTCAGCACCGTCGTCGCCTGGCGGGCGAAGGCCTCCTGCGCGATCTGCAGCACGCGCACGTGCTCGCGGGACAGCTTGGTGGGGCGACGGAAGTCGTACGTGCGGGGCGCGCCACGCCGGCGGCCACCGGCGGCCGGCGTCCCGGCACCCCCGGGGACGGGTCCGTTCTCGGGGCGGGTCACCCCTCCCTCATCGGCGGGCCCCGGACGCGAACTGACCGGCGGCGCGGGACGCCGCCGGTCAGCCGGGGAGGATGTGACGCACGGGGAGCATGGGCTTCCCGAGGAGCCGGGCTACTGGGTCACGTACTCCGTGAGGTAGACGTCCATGACCATCTGCGTCCCCTCCTCGTGGTCGGTGTAGGCGTCGATGATCTGCTGCCGCAGGGACTCCTTCAGCGCGTCCCGGGCGCCGGTCACGTCCGTCGGCTGGGCCTGCGAGAAGGTCGAGATGACCAGGTCGAGGGCCTTGGAGCCGTCGACCCCGCCGCCGCCGTGGCCGCCGCTCGCGGCCTCCTCGGTCAGCTGGAGGGCGATGCCGATCTTCAGGTAGCCGCCCCCGGCGAGGTTCACGGCGATGGACTCCAGCGGCAGGACCTCGCCGGCCACGGGCTCGCCGTCGTCCCCACCGGCGAAGAACATGAAGTAGGCGCCGGCGCCGAGGGCCACGAGGGCGACGGCGACGATCACGAGCAGCTTCTTCTTGCCGCCCTTGGCCTCGCCCTCGGGGGTCTCGGTCTCGTCGGTCTTCTTCTTGCTCACGGGTTGCCTCCCTCGGCGGGGGTGGTGGATGCGCCGGCCTGGAGGCCGGGCAGCAGTTCGTTGGCCTCGGCGGAGGCCGTGGAGAGGACGACGATGTCCACGCGGCGGTTGAGGGTGATGGCGCCGTCGTCGGACTCGGGGACCATCGGCCGGGTCGAGGAGTAGCCGGTCGCCGCCATGCGGGTCTCGGGCACGCCGGTGCCGGCCAGGTAGCGGACGACGGTGGAGGCGCGCGCCCCCGACAGCTCCCAGTTCGACGGCCACGGGCCGCCAGGCGTCACCGCCAGGTGGTTCGCGTGACCCTCGATGTCGAGCTGGTTGGGGAGCGTGGCCACGGCCGGCGCGATCGCCTCGAGGATGGCCCGGCCCTGCGGGAGCAGGACGGCGCTCTCGGCGTCGAACAGCACCGGGTCGGAGACGATGTGCACGACCAGCCCGCGCTCGTCGATCTCGTACCGCGCCGCCCCGGCGTAACCGGCGGCGGTGAGCGCGGCGTCGATCTGCTCGCGCACCCCGTCGAGCGAGTCGAACTGGGCCTGCGCCTCGGCGGCGGTCTGCTCGGCGACCGAGGAGTCGATCGACTCCTGCGCGCTGGGCGCGGCCGGGATCTGGATGTCGACCGCGGCGTCGAGGGCGGGCAGGATCGAGGCGTCGGCGCTGGTGCCCGGACCGGTGATCGCCTGGACCGGCGCCCCGAAGGCCTCGGACAGGCCGCTGGCCAGGGCCGCGAACTTGTCCTTGTCCACCTGGCTCATCGCGAAGAGGACGACGAAGAGGACGAGCAGCAGCGTCATCATGTCGGCGTAGGAGACGAGCCAGCGCTCGTGGTTCTCGTGCTCCTCGTGCTCCGGGTGCTTCTTCCGCCGCCGGCCGCCGTGGCTGCCGCTCACGCGGCCTCCTTGGCGACCTCACTGGGCGGGATGAGGGAGTTGAGCTTGAGCCGGACGGCACGCGGGCTCGTGCCGGCCTGGATCTCGGCGATGCCCTCGACGAGGAGCTCCATCTGGGCGGCCTGCAGCTCGCTGACGCGCAGGATCTTGGCGCCCATCGGCAGGAACCAGAAGTTGGCGGCCATGACGCCCCACAAGGTGGCGACGAACGCCGCGGCGATCATCGGGCCCAGGGCCTCGGGGTTGCTGAGGCTGCCCATGACGTTCATCAGGCCGACGATGCAGCCGACGATGCCGATGGTCGGCGCGTAGCCGCCCATCGTGGTCATGAACTTCGCGGCGACCTTGTCCTCGGTCTTCTTGGCGGCGATCTCGGCCTCGAGGACGTCGCGCAGCTGCTCGGGGTCGGTGCCGTCGATGCCCATCTGCAGACCGCGCTTGAGGAACGGGTCGTCGATCAGCTTCACCTGGGCCTCGAGCGCGAGCAGGCCCTCCTTGCGGGCCTTCTCGGCGAGGCCGACCAGGGTCTGGATCTGGTCGCTGGCCGGCGGCACCTTGGCCGGCAGGACGGCCATCTTGAACCAGCCGGGCATCTTCTTCAGGTCGTCCATCGTCTGACCGGTCATGGCGGCGCCGAACGTCGCGACGATGACCAGGATGATGGCCGGCAGGAAGAGCAGGCTCATCGGATCGGCGCCCTCCATGACCATGAAGGCCAGGAGGGCGACGAGCGAGAGGACGATGCCGATCAGGGATGCGGGGTCCATGGGTCAGCGCTCCTCGCGGGCCGGGAAGGGCAGGACCGAGCCCTCGGCGTCGTCCGCCGTGGCCTGCGTGGCGCCGGGGGTGACCGGGCGGTAGGTGCCGCGGTCCATCTCGTAGGCGGTGGCGAGGATGCTGGCGCGGTACTCGCGGATGCCGGCGAGCACCTCCTCGACGCTCTCGCGGACGACGTACTTGGTGCCGTCGACCAGGAAGACGACGGTGTCGGGATGGCCCTCGACCCGCTCGATCAGATCGGGGTTGAGCGCGAACTGTTCCCCGTTCAGGCGCGTCACTCGGATCACGGGTCTGACCTCTTGCTCGTTCGAAGGGGGAAGCAGCCGCTGCGGCGTCCGGGCGGCTGTACTTGTCATCGGCGCAGGTCAGGAACCTCTTGAGCCGAATGCGCTGTGGCGGCCCCACCCCTGGGGGTGAGATCGGCCCGGCCCACCGACGGGTGGGCCGGGCCGGTGCTCAGCGCTTGAGGTTGACGAGGTCCTGCAGGACCTCGTCGCTGCTGGTGATCACGCGGCTGTTGGCCTGGAACCCGCGCTGGGCGACGATCAGGCCGGTGAACTCCTCGGCGAGGTCGACGTTGGACATCTCCAGCGCGCCGGCCACCAGCGAGCCGCGGCCCCCGGCGTTGGCCTCGCCGATGGCGGGCTGCCCCGAGTTGTCGGCGACGCGGTAGGAGCTGTTTCCGGCCTTCGCCAGGCCCGAGGGGTTGGCGAAGGAGGCCATGGCGAGCTTGCCGATCGGCTCGCGCTTGTTGTTGGAGTAGACGCCCATGATCGTGCCGTCGCCGCTGAGCGCGATCGACTGAAGGGTGCCCATCGCGTTGCCGTCGACGTTCGTGGGAGCCAGCGACGTCTTGCCACCGAACTGGGCCAGGTCGGCCATGCTGAACGAGACCGTCCCGGGCCAGCTGGCGGCCATTGCGGCCGACGGGGTGAGGGTCATCGTCTGGGCGGCCAGGGGCAGCTTGCCGCTGACGGGGTCGAAGGTGAGCGTCACGGGCTGGTTGCCGGCGGCCACCGCGTCGCCGTCCGGGGTCACGACGGCGCCGTTCTCGTCGCGGCCCACCACCGACCACTCGTTGGCGGCCGCGAGCTTGGTGAAGGTGAAGCTGATCTGGTGCGCGGCGCCCAGCGAGTCGTACATCTGCAGCTGGGTCTGGAACTCGGCGCCGGTGGCGGCGTCGCTGGCGAGGTTGCCCGTGACCGCGCCGGTCGTGGTGGCGGTGGGCGTCATGGCCGAGCCGAAGGGCACGGTGAGGTCGCCGATGGGCCCGTTGGTGTCGACGCCGGTGGCGCCGGCCATCCAGCCCTGGAGGACTGCGCCGTCCGGCGTGACGATCTTGCCCGAGCCGTCGTAGTCGAAGGACCCGGCGCGGGTGTACAGCTGCTCGTTGCCGACCTTGGTCACGAAGAACCCGTCACCGCTGATCATGAAGTCGGTGGCCCGGCCGGTGGACTGCTGGGTGCCCTGGGCGAAGTTCGTCGTGATGCCGGCGACCTTGACGCCGAGACCGACCTGCGCGGGGTTGGTGCCACCGGCGTCGCCGGTCGGCGCGGAGCCGTTGCGCATGAGCTGGGACAGCGTGTCCTCGAACGTGGCCTGGCTGCTCTTGAAGCCGACCGTGTTCACGTTGGCGATGTTGTTGCCGGTGACGTCGAGCTTGACCTGGTGGGCCTTGAGGCCGGCGATGGCCGAGTACATGGAGCGCAGCACGGGGGGTTCCCTTCAGTGGCGGATGGGAGAGGCGGGGGGAGGCGCTAGTCCGACGAGGCGGAGATCTCGCTCAGGCGCCCGAAGGGCACCTCGGTGTCGCCGACGACCGCGACGGGCTCGCCGGCGAAGAAGCGGACCGAGCTGACGGTCCCGGTCCGGGTCGCGCCGCTCTCGTCGGTCCAGCTGACGTCGTGGCCGACCAGGGCCCCGGCCGACAGGGACCGCTGCAGCGACAGCATCTCGGCGCTCTGGGTGGCGAGCTCCTGGAGCTTCTCCACCTGGGTGAAGGTCGCGGTCTGCGACATGAACTCGGTGGTGCTCGCAGGGTTGCTCGGGTCCTGGTAGCGCATCTGGGCCACGAGCAGCTGCAGGAACATGTCCTTGCTGTTCTGGTCCTTGCGGTCCACCGTGGTCGCGGCGCTGCTCGTGGCGGCGCTCGCGACCGTGCCGCCCACGGGTGCGGTCATCGGGGGTCTCCTCTCTCAGACCCGGACGTCGAGTCCGGATGACGCGGGGTGGACGACGGGTGCCGGGGAGGCGCCGTCGGGTTCGGGGGTCTGCAGCCAGGGGCGGCCGCGGCCGGGACCGGCCTCGCGGGCGGCGGCCCACTGCTCGGCGTTCTGCTGCTGCGAGGTCCACGGGTTGCCGCTGTCGCGGTCCACGTCGAGCTTCGAGCAGGTCAGTCCCGAGGCCTCCAGGTCGCGCCGGAGGTCGGGCAGGGCGTCCAGCAGCGCGGCGCGGCCGGCCTCGGTGGCGTGCCGCAGCGTCAGGTCGACGGCGCCGTTGGTCACGGTGACGCGGACCTCGACGGCGCCGAGGGTCTCCGGCGTGAGGACCAGCGTCATCGTGGAGCTGCCGTTCGGGCCGGTGGCGAGCTGGGCCACCACGGGCGCGACCTGGGCCGCGACGGGCGGGGCCGGCGGCGCCGGGGCGGTGGCGCCGGTGGTCGGGGCCGTGCTCGTGGTCGCCGTCGCCGGGGCCGCCTGGGCGGTGACCGGCGCCAGCGAGGCCGCGGGCCGGTCCCCGGAGGACTGCGGGTCGGCGCCGGTCTGCTCCTGCCCGGCCGCGGCCTGCTCCTGGCCGGCCGCGAGGGGCGCGAGGGAGAGGTCGGTGGCAGCAGGTGCGGCGGCGTCCGTGGCCGGCGCCCGGTCGGCGGCGGCGACCACCACGACCCCGGCCGGCAGCGCTGCGGCCGGATCGACGGCCGCCGGCACGCCCGCGCCCACGACCGGCGGAACGGCGGGGACGGGGGCCGTCGGCGCCCCGGCGGGGGCCGGTGCGGGCACGGGCACCGCGTCGGCGCCCGGAGCGGCGACGCCGAGGGGGAGCGCGGGGGTCGCGGGAGTGGTCGCCGGGGCGGTGCCGGGAACGCCGGGCAGGACCGGCGGTGCCGGGACGCCGTCGACGGGCGCGCCCGTGGCGGGCACGGCGGGTGCGGCGGGCACGGTGGCGGCGACGGCGCCGACCTGATCGGCGGCCGCCGCTCCCGGCACACCGGCGACCGCGGGCGCGGAGGGGGCCGCCGCGGCGACGGCCATGGCGAACACCCAGGCGGCCGGGTCGAGCACCTGCACGGCGGCGGGCGTCTCCTCGGCGGGGGTGGATGCGCCCTCGGCGGGCGCCGCGGCCGCGGCGTCGTCCTCGGGCGCCGACGCCTGCGCGCCCGGCTCCGGGGTGCCGGCGTCGCTGTCGAGGGCGTCGTTCCGGGCGCTGTCGAGCGCGGTGGCGAAGCCCGACGACGGCCGGGCCGCCGCGGCGGGGGCGGTCGCCGCCGGCGCGATCGGCAGGAGGGCGGGCAGGGCTGGGGCTGTCATGAATACGCCTCCGCGGCGGTGAGCACCTTGGTCACGAAGGACTGGGTCTCCCCGTAGGGAGGGACGCCGCCGTAGCGCGAGACCGTTCCCGGCCCGGCGTTGTAGGCGGCCAAGGCGAGGCTGGTCGAGCCGAACTGGTCGGTGAGCTGGCGCAGGTAGCGGGCGGCGCCGTCGATGGCCGACGCCGGGTCGGCCGGGTCGATGCCCAGGCCGCGGGCGGTCGCCGGCATGAACTGCATGAGGCCGGTGGCGCCGGCGGCGGAGACCGCGGAGGAGCTGAAGTTCGACTCGGTCTTCGCGACCGCGGCCAGCAGCCCCGGCTCGATGCCGTGCTTGGCGCCGGCGGCGGCGAAGAGGTCGGAGTAGGGGACACCCGCGAGGCCGCTGCCCCGGGCCGCGGCGGCGGTCGCCGGGGCGCCGGAGGCCGCGGGGGTGTCGGGCAGCACGCGCCGGATGAGGTCCGGATTGCCGACGGACTGGACCTTGACCACGTCGCCGGCCTGCGGCGCGGCGATCATCTTGCCGTCGCCGATGTAGATGCCGACGTGGTCGATGCCGGCCCGCGAGGAGGAGTTGTCGAAGAAGACGAGGTCGCCGGGCCGGGCCTCGGCGAGGCTCGCCACCGGGGTGCCGGAGGTGGCCTGCTGGGCCGACGTGCGCGGCAGGTCGATGCCGAGGTCCTTGTAGACCCGCTGCACCAGCCCGGAGCAGTCCAGCCCGGATGCCGGGTCGGTGCCGCCCCAGGCGTATGGGACGCCGAGGTACTTGCTGGCGGCCGCCACGACGGCGGCGCCGGCGGACCCGTCGCCCGCGCCGAGGGAGGTGCTCGTCCCGGCCGCGGCGGTGCCGGTCAGCCCGGCCGCCGCGGCCGCGCCGGACCAGGCGGCGGAGGTGGAGGAGGTCCGGTTGGCCGACAGCATCAGGATCCGGTTCTGGATCTCGGCGATGCGGCCCTGGACCGCGGTCATGCCCTCCACGACTCCTCCTCTCCCTCTCCGGTGGTGCGGGTGTGGCGGCCGGTGACCAGGTCGTCGACCGCCCGGGTCTCCGCGGCGTCCTCGGCGTGCCGCAGGGCCAGCTCGTGCCGGTCGCGCAGCTTCTCCAGGGCCTTGGTCTCCTGCGCGGCGGCGGTCCACCGCGACCGCAGGAGCTCGGCGTGCTCGGCCGAGGCCTGCGCCGTCGACCTCGCAGCAGCTACATCGGCAGCCGCGGCCCGTGATGCGACCATCGCGGCGAAGAAGCTCTGCGCGGAGTGCGATCCGGTCACCGCGCGGGTGGGCAGCGCCTCGGCCATCTCCTCGGCGCGGCGCTCGGCCGCGCGGGCGGCGCCCTGGGCCTCGACGTGGGCCAGGGAGGCGGCCCGCTCGGCCGCCTGGCGGACCCGGAGCACCGGCGCGAGCCGGAAGGCCTGCCGCTTGCCCATCAGGCACGCCCCATCAGGAGGTCACGATGCGGTGCAGGCGGTCCCACGCCTCGGCGGTGCTGGTGGTGTCGTCCATCGACTGGCGCAGGAAGGCGTCGAGCGCGGGGGACAGCGTCCGCGCGCGGTCGACCAGGGGGTCGCTGCCGGACTGGTAGGCGCCGATCTCGATGAGCTCCTTGACGTCGCGCAGCGCGCCGAGCAGGCGGCGGGCCTCGCGTGCGTCGGTCATCTGCGCCGCCGGCACCACCGCGCCGGCGACGCGGGAGATCGACTCGAGCACGTCGATGGCCGGGAAGTGGCCCGTGGTGGCCAGCTTGCGGGTCAGCACCACGTGCCCGTCGAGGATCGAGCGGGCGGTGTCGGCGATCGGCTCGTTGTGGTCGTCGCCCTCCACCAGCACGGTGTAGAGCCCGGTGATCGACCCGACGGCGCCGGGACCGGCCTTCTCCAGCAGCCTGGGCATCATCGCGAACACGCTCGGCGGGTAGCCGCGGGTCGCCGGAGGCTCCCCGGCCGACAGCCCCACCTCGCGCTGGGCCATCGCGGTGCGGGTGATCGAGTCCATGAGCAGCAGCACGTCGCGGCCCTGGTCGCGGAAGCCCTCGGCGATGCGGGTGGCCACGAAGGCGGCCTTGAGCCGCACCAGCGGCGGCTCGTCGGAGGTGGCGACGACGACGACGGTGCGCGCCAGCCCCTCGGCCCCGAGGTTCTCCTCGAGGAACTCCTTGACCTCACGGCCTCGCTCGCCGATCAGCGCGATGACCCGGACGTCGGCCTGGGTGCCGCGGGTGATCTGCGCCAGCAGCGTCGACTTGCCCACCCCGGAGCCGGCGAAGATGCCCAGCCGCTGCCCCTTGCCGACCGGCACCAGGGTGTCCAGGGCGCGCACCCCGACGGGGAGCGCCTCGTCGACCCGGCGGCGCGACAGGGCGTGCGGGGTCTCGCTGGCCAGATCCACCCACGACACGCCGCCGCCCAGGGAGGGGCCGCCGTCGATGGGTCGGCCCAGCCCGTCGAGCACGCGGCCCAGCAGGGCCGGGCCCACCGGCACCTGCAGCGGCATGCCGGTGGTGCGCACGGGGGCGCCTGACTGGACGCCGCCGAGCTCGCCGAGCGGCATGCAGGTCAGCCGGTCCCGGCCGACGGCCACCACCTCGGCCAGCAGCCCGCGCGGGCCGGGGTTCACCTCGACCAGGTCGCCGACCGCGGCGGGGACGCCCTCGACCGTGAGGGTCAGGCCCATCGCGCCGACGACCGAGCCGGTGAGCAGCGGGCGGGCGGCGAGCCGGGCGCGAGCGAGCGCCGGGGCGAGCGTCACGCGCGCAGCACCTCCCGCACCCGGGCCAGGGCCGTGCTCAGCCGGGCGTCGATCCGCTGCACGCCGCACTCGGCGACGGCTCCGGCGCGCTCGACCGACAGGTCGCCGACCACGGTGACGGAGGCGGGCAGCGCGGCCAGCGCATCCGCCGGCACCTCGGCGAGGTCGTCGGGGTGCAGCCGGACGGTGCTGGGCGCATCGGTGGGCAGCAGCGTCATCGTGCGGCGCAGCGCGTCGACGCCGGCCGTGTCGACCGTGGCGAGCTCGCGCCCGAGCAGGTCCTCCACGAGCACGAGCACCGACTGCAGCACCTCCTCGCGGAGCTCGTCGGCGACCGGCACGGCCGCCTGCTCCAGCTGCGCGACGGCCGCGCCCAGGGCCGCGGTCGCCGACACCAGCCGGCGCTCCCAGCGGTTCTGGGCGTCGACGAGCCGCGCCTGGGCGGCCTGCTCGGCGTCGGCGACCGCTCCGGCCGCGGCCGCCACACCCTCGGCGTGGCCGGCGGCGTACCCCTCCCGGTGCGCGTGGGCGCGGAGCCGGGCCAGCTCCTCGGCGTAGACGTCGCCCAGCCGGAGCACGCCCCGGCCGTTGGGCACCGGGACGTCGGCGGCGCGGCGGACGGTGGTGCGCCGCTCGACCACCTCGGGCTCGGGGAGCGGCTCGGCCACCCGCGGCCGGGCCTGCACCGGCGGGGCGAGGGCCACGCCGTCCGCCTGCCGGTACGGCGTCGCGGCCCGCGCCGAGGCGCCCCTCAGCAGCACCGAGGTGCTGCCCGACCCGTCGTCACGCGACGAACTCATCGTCGGCGCCCCTCGTGATCGTCAGCGCGCCCTGCTCCTCGAGCGTCCGGATGATGCCCACGACCTTGGCCTGGGCCTCCTCGACCGTGCGGGTGCGCACCGGGCCGAGCAGCTCGATCTCCTCGGCGAGGTTCTCGGCGGCGCGCTCGGAGAGGTTCCGGACGACCTTGTCGCGGACGTCCGGCCGCACGCCCTTGAGCGCGGTGGCGAGGTCGTTGGCCTCCACCTCGCGCAGCACCAGCTGCAGGGACCGGTCGTCGATGGTGACGATGTCCTCGAAGACGAACATCTGCGCGCGCACCTGCTCGGCCAGCTCCGGGTCGGTGGCGTCCAGCCACTCCAGGATCGAGCGCTCGGTGGGCCGCGGGGAGCGGTTGATGATCTCGACCAGGGTCTCCACGCCACCGACGGTGGACATGTCCTGATGGGCCAGCAGCGAGCCCATCCGCCGGCCCAGCTCCTCCTCGACCAGCCGCACCATCTCGGGAGTAGTGCGGTCCATCGTGGCGATCCGGTGGGCGACCGCGGCCTGCTGGTCGGGCGCGAAGCCCGAGAGCACCTCGGCCGACTGGGCCGGGGTGAGGTGGGCCAGCACGAGGGCGATGACCTGCGGGTGCTCGTCCTTGAGGAAGGTGACCAGCTGCCGGACGTCGACGTTGCGCAGCGAGGCGAACGGCACCTCGGTGTAGACGACGTTGAGCCGGGCGAGGATGCCCTCGGCCTTGTCCTCGCCCAGGCCGGCGGCGAGGATCTCGCGGGCGAAGTCGACGCCACCGCGGCCGACGAAGCGCTGCGCGGCCATCATCTCGTGGAACTCGGTGAGGACGCCGTCCACGTCGTCGGGCTCGACCGTGTTGAGCTTCATCAGCTCCCGGGTCAGCGCCTCGACCTCGCGCGGCCGGAGCTTGCCCAGCAGGACGCCGGCCTCGTCCTTGGACATCTGCGCGAGGAAGACCGCGGCCTTGCGCAGCCCGGGCATCTCCGGGCGCTTGGCGGCGGGCAGTGCGGGGAGGTTGGCGGGCGCGGCGCCGACCAGTTGCTCGACACTGGCGATGCTCATCGGGACACCTCCGGTGCGGGGCTCGTGCGGCTGCGCCGCTCTGTTCCTTCTCTATCGGCGGGCTCGCGCCCGACGCGACGCATGGCTGCTCGCCTCATCGCGTCGGCACCTCGCTCAGCCAGCCGCGCAGCATGGCCGCGACCTCGTCGGGACGCTCGCTGACCATGGTGGAGATCTCGCCCCGGACCCGGGCCCGCTCGGCGGCCTCCAGCTCCAGCGCGCGGCTGTCGGTGGCCCGGTCGAGGAGCTGGGTCTCCTCGCGGGTGCTCGCCACCCGGAGACGCTCGAGCTCGGCCATCACGTCGTCGTCGAACTCGAACGGCTCGTCGTCCTCGTCGTCCCGGCGGCGGCGGCTGCGCAGCCACACGATCAGCACGAGCAGGCCGATGCCCAGGGCGATGGCGCCGGTCTTGATCAGCGACCACATCTGGGCGTTCTTCTCGTCCTCGCGGGCGGCCGCCATCTCCGCGGCGGCGCGCTCGGCGGCGTCGTTGTTGAACGCGAGGGAGGCGACGGAGATGGCGTCCCCCCGGGCGGCGTCCAGGCCGACGGCGTTGCCGATCAGCTGCTGCACCTGGGCCTGGTTCATGTTGCCGGCCACGGTGTCGTCGAGGACGACGGCGACGGTGAGCCGGTTGATGGCGCCCGGAGCGCTGACCACGTTCTCCACGGTCTGGTCGACGGCGTTGTTCGAGGTGTTGGACTCGGTGGTGTACGTGGAGTCACCGTCCCCGGTGCCGGCGTCCGCGGCGTTCTCCGGGCCGAGGACACCGCCGACCGCCGCGCCCGAGCCGGTGTACTCCTCGCTGGTGTTCTGCTCCGAGATCGGGGGAGTGCCCTCGGTGTAGGAGTGCGTGGTCGAGGTGCTGTCGCGCTGCGACATGTCGAGGTCGGCGCGGACGGACACCTCGGAGTGGCCGGGGCCGAGCACCCGGTCGAGGATCACCTGGGCGTTGGCCGCCAGGCGGTTCTCGTAGTCGGTCTCCATCTGCGAGCGGGCGTCGCCGGCGGCCGCGGTGACGCCCTGGCCGGCCGCCGAGAGCAGCTGGCCGGAGGTGTCGCTGACCGTGACCTGCTCGGGGGACATCCCCTCGATGCTCGAGGACACCAGGTTGGTGACCGACTGGACCTGCTCGCCCGACAGCTGGGTGCCCGGCGCCAGGTCCAGCAGGACCGACGCGGTGGGGTCGGCCTCGTCGGTGGCGAAGACCTCGTCCTCGGGCAGGGCCACGTGCACGACGGCCTGCCGGACGCCCTCCAGGGCCTCCAGGGTGTTGGCGAGCTCGCCCTCGATGGCGCGCTGGTACTGCTTCTGCTGCTGGAACTCGCTGGTGGTGATCCCCTGCTCGTCGAGCAGCGCGTAGCCGGTGTCCGAGCCCGCGGGCAGGCCCTTGCCGCTCATCGCCAGGCGCAGGTCGTACACCTGGTCCTGGGCGACGAGGATGGTCGCTCCGCCGTCGGCCAGGTCGTAGTCGGTGCCGGCCGCGTTGAGCTCCTCGACGATCGCCGAGGCGTCGGAGGAGGCGAGGTTGCTGAACAGCGGCGCCAGCGTCGGCGTCGTGATCCAGTTGTAGAAGAAGAACCCGCCGAGCCCGAGCCCGGCGACGAGCAGGCCGATGACGACCTTCTGCCCGAGACTGATCGTCTCGAACGCGGAGCGCAGCCGCGCCAGGGGGCCGGCGAGTGCAGCGGGCATCAGATGGGCATCCTCATGATCTCAGTGAAGGCCTCGACCGCCTTGTTCTTGATCGTCACGAACATCTCGGTGGTCAGCGACGCCTCCTGGGCGGCGATCATGTAGTCGTGCACGTCCTTGAGGTCGCCGGTGGCGGCCTGGACGGCGAGCGCGTCGGCGTTGGCCTGCACGCCCTGCACGTTCTCGATGGCTCCGGTGAGGACGTCGGCGAAGCCGTTGTCCGCGGCCGAGACGACGGGCGGCTGCGCGACGTCGGGCGTCGAGCCGATGGCCGACACCGTCGGGAACGACGGGATCGTGATGCCGCCGATGGGGAAGGTCATGGTCAGCCCTTTCCGAGCCTGAGCGCGGCCTCGTAGGCCGTGGTCGCTCGCTCGATCGACGCGATGTTGGCCTGGTAGCCGCGCTGCGCCATGATCAACTGGGTCATCTGCTCGCCGAGGTCGATGTCCGGGTAGCGGACGTAGCCCTCGTCGTCGGCCAGCGGGTGCGTCGGCTCGTAGACCAGCCGGCCCTCGCCGCTGCCGAACTCGGCGCCGGCCACCCGCACGCCGCCTTCGCCGCTGCCGTAGTCCACGGCCTGGGCGACGATGAACCGCTCCTTGAACGCCTCGCCGTCGGTCGAGGTGACCGTGTTGATGTTCGCGATGTTGTCCGAGACGGCGTCCAGCCACTTGCGGTGCGCGTAGAGGCCGGTGCCGGAGATGTTGAGGGCGTCGAACACGTCACTGCGTCCTGAGGGAGGTGCGCAGCAGCCCGTACTTGCCGTCGAGCGCGTTGAGGGCCAGCTGGTAGCGCAGCCCCGTCTCGGTGGCGATCACGGTCTCGCTGTCGAGGTTGACGTTGTTGCCGTTGGTGTTGGTCGGCTCCAGCGAGCGAGCGGTGGAGCCCCCGGTGACGCTGGGCGTCTTCCCGGTGCGGAGCTCGCTCTTCAGCGTCGACTCGAAGTCGGTGCGGCCGGCGAGGAAGCCCGGGGTGTTGACGTTCGCGATGTTGTCGTTGGCGACGCGCTGCCGCTGCGCGAGCCCGGAGAGGGCCGCGTGCAGCGCCGACGAGGTGACGCCGCCGATCATCGGGCAGCGCGCCGACGGACAGCGCGCGGACGGGCAGCGCGCAGGCGGGCAGGACGGCAGGACACGACGGGCCTCCGGGTACGCAGACGACACTCGCGAGCGAGTGGGGGGCCGCCGATCCGTGGCGAAAGTGGTGCTGTCCGTGCAGCGGGGTCATCGGCAGGCCGGGCCCGGGGGTTGACCGTCGGTCCGCCACACGGGTGACGCCCGGGGCGCACGGCACGGACGGGCTCCGCGGGTGTCGTGGGGGCGCTGGGACGTCCGAGGGAGGCGCACGTCGCGCGCGACATGCTCCGGAACGCCGACGACCGGGCCCGCCGTGGAGGCGGACCCGGTCGTGGGAGCGATCTGGGGGAGCGGGTGCTACATGGCCCGGTCGACGAACGCGGCCGCGGGCCGGGTGCGGGCGTAGGACATCCGCGCCGCGAGGTCGCGCTGCTGGCGGGACTGCAGGATCCGCTCGGCGAGCTCCTCGGCGACGGAGAGCTGGTGCTGCAGCAGCCGGGCCGCCCGCTCCCGGAGGTCCATGGGCAGCTGACCGAGGTGCTGGGGAGGCGTCCAGTCGGCGGTGCGCCGGCCCCAGGCCGCGATGTCCTCGGTCCGCCCGGCGGTCAGCGACTCCTCGGCGGCGAGGACCTCGCCCTCCATCTCCTCGAGGACGGTCGCCCAGTCGGTGGAGCGGCCCTCGGCGGAGGGGCGTCCGGTGCTCATGCGGTGGACACCGTGAGGCTGGCGGCGGCCTGCCGCCAGGCGTCGCGCAGCGGCTCGACGACCTGCCGGCACGAGGCCACCCGGTTGACGTCGCGCTTGATGTTGGCGTTCACGAGCTCCGTGCCGAGCCAGGTGTAGAGGGCCGCGAGCCGCGGTCCGCCGTCCCAGAGCTCCACCTTGAGGCTGGTGTGCAGCTCCGTGACGATGTCCTGGGCGTGCAGCAGCTGGCGGGAGGCCTCGGCGTGGTCGCCTCCGCCGAGCGCGGTCTGCGCGCGCTCCAGGTCCAGTGCGAGCCGGTCGTACAGCATGACCAGGAGCTGCTGGGGGGAGGCGGTGGCGACCGTGTCGCCCATGTAACGGGCGCGCAGTGCAGCGGCACTCATGCGGGGGACTCCTCGATCGTTGGTGCGACGCCGCCGACGGGGAGGTCGGCGGCGGAGGGGGCGCCGGCATGGACTCCGGCGGTTCCTGCGGTCAGCTCGACGACGACCAGCTGGGCAGCGAACCGAGCTGCTGGGTGAGCCAGGTCGACTGACTGCTGAGCTTGCTGAGTGCCGACTCCATGGCCGTGAACTGGGACGTCAGCGTCGCCTGGCGCATCTGGAGCCGGATGTCCCAGTCGTCGATCCGCGTCTGCAGGTCGGTCGCCTGGGAGTCCTTGCCGGAGGCCAGGTTCACCAGCGTGCCGGTCGTGGCGTCGGTGGCCGACTTCGCGACCGCGAGCAGGCGCTGCGCCACACCGGGGACGGCGGTGTCGTCCGCGCCGGATCCGTTCAGCAGTCGCTGCGCCTTGGCGGGGTCGGCCTTGAGGGCGTCGCCGAACGCGGTCGCGTCGAAGGTGATCTTCCCGTCGCGGGTGAGCTGCAGGCCGGCGACGGCGGCCGAGCCGTCCTCGCCGACCGCGTAGGCCACCGCGTCGGCGATCTGACCGGCGAGGGCGCGCAGGGAGCTGTCACCGCGCAGCACGGCGGTGCTGCCCGCGCTGTTGTCCGCGTAGGTGTTGATGTTGGAGATGGCGTTGTTGGCGGCGGTGACCAGCGCCTGGACGGCGGACGTCAGGGCGGCCGGGTCGCTGCCGACGGTCACGGTCACGGTGTCGGTGGCCGACTCCGCCTTCTTGCCGACCGTGAAGGTGGTGCCCGGCATGAGGTCGGTGAAGGTGTTGCTGGTGGACGTGACGGCGTACTCGTAGGGGCCGCCGGCGCCGACGGTGAGCTTCGCGTCCGCCGCCTGCGTGAACAGCGACATCGCCGGACCGCCGCTGACGGTGAACTCGCCGTCGGTGCCGGAGGTGGTCGAGGTCAGCTGGAGCCGGAAGCCGGTGCCGGTGCTGACGGCCGTGGCGGTGACGCCGGCCTTGGCGGCGTTGATCGCCGTGACGGTCTGCTCGAGCGTGGCGTTCTCGGGGATCTCGATCGGCGTGGGCGCGCTGTCGGCGTCCGCGTCGGCGACGGTCAGCGTCATGGCGGACGCCGACGGCGTCCAGTCCGCGCTGGAGATGAGGACGTGGTTGGCGGCCAGGTTGTCGACGCGGAAGCTGACCTGCCCGGTGGCGGCGCCGGCGGTCGCGCTCGCAGACACCGAGGTGCTGGAGCTGGTGGCCTTGACCGGGGCCCAGGTGGCCGCCTTGGTCAGGTTCTCGGCGGCCGACTGCAGGGTGCTGACGACGCTGTTCACGGTGCGGTAGGCCGAGGCGTCGGCCTTCGCGTCCGTGAGCTTCGTCTTGAGCAGCGTCTGCGGGAGCGCCTCCAGCTGCATGAGCTGGGAGATGATCGTGGAGGTGTCCAGGTTGGACGCGAGCCCACTGATGCTCATGCCTGCCATGGGGGGTACCTCCGGTTCTCCGCCGGTCGGGCCGGCGGTCGCGAGACGAGCAGTGAGGGGGGAGGCCGGGGCCTCCCCCCTCACCGGGTGGTGCTCAGTGGTGCTGCGTCAGATCAGCCCAGCAGCCGCAGGATGCCCTGCGACGCCTGGTTGGCCTGGGCCAGCATGGAGGTGCCGGCCTGGGTCAGGATCTGGGTGCGGGTGAAGTTGGTCATCTCCTGGGCCATGTCCGTGTCACGGATCCGCGACTCCGAGGCCGTCGTGTTCTCCACGGCGACGTTCAGGTTGTTGATCGTGTGCTCGAACCGGTTCTGCTTGGCACCCAGGTCGGCGCGGATGCTCGACACCGTCTGGAGGGCGGCGTCGATGCTCTTGATGGCCTGGGTGGCGCCCGAGCCGGCCGAGAAGACCGGCGTGGCCTTGGAGAGGTCCGCCGCCGTGCCGCTGAGTGCGCCGTCGGCGTCGGTGTAGCCGGCGACGTTCAGCGGGGTGGTGAAGGTCAGCGCGCCGGCCGCGGCCGTGAACGGGTCCGTGGCGGTGCTGTCCAGGCCGAAGGCCGTCTTGGCGGCCTTGTTGAGGGCGGCGAGCGAGTTGGTGGCCAGCGCCGTGGGGTTGGCACCGGTGACGCCCGAGTAGTCGACGCTCGACAGGTCGAACGTCTTGCCGCCGAAGCTGATCGTGCCGGTGATCTGCGAGAACGCCTTCACCGAGCCGCTGGCGCCGGAGAAGTCGTTGACGCCCGCGTCGGCGGCGATCTGGGTGAAGGTGAGGGTGGCGTTGGCGTTGCTCGCGGCGGCGGTGCCGACGCTGACCTTGCCGGCAGCGGCGGCCGAGGAGGCCGCGAACTTGCCGACGCCGGTGACGTCGACGCCGTCGACGGCCAGACCCGCGGCGTCCATGCCCTTGCCGACCGAACCGATGCCGACCGTGATCGACTGGCCGGCGTCGGCACCGACCTGGAACACCCCGGAGTACGAGCCGTCGAGCAGCTTCGTGCCGTTGAAGTTCGTGGTCGAGGCGATGCGGGTCAGCTCCTCCTTGAGCTGGCTGACCTCCTTCTGGATGTTCGCCTTCGCGCTGTCGTTCAGGCTGCCCGCGTTGGACGCCTGGACCGACAGGTCGCGCATGCGCTGCAGGATGCTGGTGGTGGTACCCAGCGCGCCCTCGGCGGTCTGCACGACCGAGATGCCGTCCTGGGTGTTGCGGACGGCCTGCTTCATGCCACCGATCTGCGAGCGGAGGCCCTCGGAGATGGCCAGGCCCGCAGCGTCGTCGGCAGCGCGGTTGATGCGGAAGCCGGAGGAGAGGCGCTCCAGCGACTTGCTCATCTGGTCGTTGGTCACCGACAGGTTGCGGTACGAGTTCAGTGCCGCGACGTTGGTGTTGACGCTCATGCCCATGGTGTTCCTCCGTGGAATCGGGGCTTTCGGTGAACCCGCTGCATCCGTGCTGCGGGGCTTGCAGTTGGTGTTACGGCTGGGGTCGGCCGGGTCTTGAGCCGAACGGCGGACAAATTCCCGCCGTTGTCACCCCGTCGGGTCGCTACGCGCCCTTGCGCCGGGCCAGGTCGCGGTTCTCGGCGGCCCGCTGCCAGGCAGCCACCCAGCTCCCGGCGGTGTACTCGGTGAGGTGGCGGTCGAGGACCACGGCACGGTCCCGCGCTGCCTGCTCGCGGCGCCGCTCGGGGTCCTCGATCGCCACGGTGAGGGCCTTGGCCCAGTCCTTGGGTGCACGGGCGCGCCGGCCCAGGCCCAGGCGCTCGTACTCGGCGCTCGGCGAGCGGACGCAGTAGACGCCCCGCGCGGCGTACTCCAGGTTCTTCAGCCAGCTCTTGCAGGTGTTGAACCGGTCGATCCGCAGCGGCGCGATCCCGACGTCGAACACGTCGCCGATGAGGGTCGTGTACGCGTCGACGTCGTCGATCCACGGGATCTCCGGCGGGTCCTCCGACAGGCGGAGCCGGTCCTGGACGTCCCACTTCTGACCCAGGACGACGAAGCGGCTCCGGTCGCGGGTCCGGTCCAGCGCCTGCTGGAGCCCGGACCCCATCTCCTGCAGGTCGTAGGGGTGCCCGGCCACGCTGCCCGCCCAGCCGACGGTGACCACCTCGGGGTCGCGCTCGTAGGCCGGCGGCAGCTCGGCGACGCGGCGCGGGATCGCGTTGGGGATCACCACCCCGCGACCGTGCGGCGCGTACTCCGCCAGGAGCGCGGGCGTCGTCGTCGTCACGAGATCGGCGGCCCGCGCGCACTCCAGCGCCTGGCGCCCCATGCCCTTGCGGACCAGGGCGTCGTAGCCGGCGGAGCCGTACGCGACTCCCGTCAGCAGGTCGTCCATCTCGACGACGACGGCGACACCCTGGGCCTGGAGCACGTGGATGCACTGCAGCATCTGCGCGGTCTTGGGGAGCTGGAGCACCACGACGTCGGCGCCCTGGGCATCGACGTCGTCCACCACCGGCTCGTTCCCACCGGTGGGACGCATGGTCGTCGCCAGGCCCCGGCTGACGGTCACGTCCACGCCCAGCCCGGCCTCGTGCACGACCCGGACGGGCTCGTTGACCCGGTAGTAGTCCGAGCCGAGGTGGCCCGCGTTCATCATCAGGACCTTCATGGTCGACGACCTCTTCTCTGGGATCGGCCCGGCGGTAGCGGTCAGCGGCCGGCGGCGGGAGCGGCGGAGGCCAGCTCCCGGCCGATGGGCCGCAGAGCCGCCCAGTCCTGACCGGCGAGCGTGGCCGCCAGCGAGCCCGGAGGGAGATCGCCCCGGCGCTCGCGCACGAGCGTGTCCCACCACGTGCAGTCGAGCAGGAGTGCCGGATCCACCGCCTCGGTGCGCCGCAGGACGCGGTCGGGGACGGCCTGCGGGTCGGTGGCGCCGGTCATCGAGGCCTCCAGTCCCGGGTACTTCTGGACCAGGACGGACGAGCTCGCGTCGGGGAGCAGCACCACGAGGGTGCCGGTGGGCTCGGTGTCCACCTCGAGCACGACGAGGTCGGGCCGCAGCCGCCGGAGCGCGCGGGTCACCTTGAACACGTCGCCGGTCCACGCGGCGGTGTAGCGGTCACGGGCCGCCTCGGCGACGTTCCGGGGCAGCGCGTCGTCGATGACGACGACGCTCGTGGCGGCGGTGTAGGACTCGACGTAGATGAAGTCGCGGAGGGCGTACTCGGCCCAGTGCATGCCGTCGATGAAGGCCAGGTCGATCGCGTGGCCGCCCAGCCGCTCCGTCGGGTTGTTGTCCCGGAAGTAGTCGTCGCTGGTCGACCGGACCAGCTGGACGTCGGTGTCCAGCACCTCGGTGATGTGGAAGGCCGGGTCGATGCCGATGCTCGGTACCCGGGAGAGGCCGAGGCTCTGCCCGGTGTCCACGCCGATCTCGAGGTAGTTGCGCGGCTGGATCAGCTGGTGCAGCTGCGCCAGCAGGTCATGTCGTTCCACGGGGCTGTACTCCTGCGGTGGGGTTCGGACGGAACGGTCGTGGCCGGGCCGCGTCAGGCGGGCCGGGAGACGCCGTAGCGCTGGGCGGTCACCCATGCCGGGCGGGGGGAGGGGACGGCGACCGGGACCGAGGCCGGCGGCGCGTTCCGCGCGGCGACACGGTCGACGTAGGAGCGCTGCTGGTTGCGGGCCCGGACCCCGCCGTCGGCCGGAACGCTCCGGCCCTCCCACACCTCGCTCATCGCCGCGTGCAGGAGCGTCAGCGCGCGGGCCCGCATCTGCGAGACCCGGGAGAGCGTCACGCCGAGGTCCTCGGCGATCTCGGTGAGCGATTCGCCGCCGAAGAAATTCCGCTCGACGACCTCGTCGAGCCGGTCGGGCAGCTCCCGGATCGCCTGCTGGAGGTACCGGGCCCGCTCGACGCGCAGCACGGCCCGCTCGGGCGACTCGCCGGGGTCGGGCAGGTCGAGGCCGCCCGAGCCCTCGGCGCCGGTCTCGGCGTCGATGCTGACCATGACCGCGCGGTGGACGTCGACCTGGAGGTTGTCGAGGTCCCCGCGGCGCACCCCGAGGCTCTCGGCGAGCTCCTCGCGCGTCGGGGGACGGCCCAGGGTGATCGTCAGCGCGTCGGCGGCCGCGTCGGTGCGGCGGGCCGCTGCCCGGACCGAGCGGCTCGCCCAGTCACCGGAGCGCAGCTCGTCGAGCACCGCGCCCTGCAGGCGCGGCAGGGCATAGGTGGCGAAGGTCGCGCCGGCGCCGGGGTCGAACCGCCGCGCGACCTCCACCAGGGCCACCTTCGCGCACGACAGCAGGTCCTCGCGGCTGACGTGGGAGGGCAGGGAGATGCGGGAGGCGACCGCGTTGACGGCGAACGAACACAGCGGGAGGTGTTCGGTCACCAGGGCGTCCACCGCCCCGGGCGATCGGGAGGAGGGGGCGGCCGGGGCTCGCTCGTTCGCCGGAGATCGGGCTGCTCGCACGATCTCCTTCTCGGCACGTGCGGCGGTGATCGGCACCACCGGCCGACGGCGAAGATCTGACAACGTGCGCCCCTCGGCTTGAGGGTTGTTCGCCGGATGCCGAAGCCTCGTCTGCGAAGCACGTGGGCCGCTGGCGCCCGCGACGGACGAGGGAGGCGGTGGGGACGTGGACTACCAACACCTGTCGACATTGCTCTGGCGCGAGCAGGAGCTGCTGGATCTGCTGCTGTTCAAGGCGGAGGAGAAGCAGTACCTGATCGTCTCCGGCAAGACCCGCTGGCTGGCCCGCATCGCGCACGAGATCGAGGTGGTCCTCGACCAGCTGCGCACGCTCGAGGTCGAGCGGGCCGCCGTCACCGAGGCCATCGCGGTGAAGCTCGGCCTGGACGCCAACCCCTCGCTGCGGCACGTGGCCGAGGCGGCGCCGGCGCCGTGGAACGACCTGTTCGGCAAGCACCACGAGGGTCTCCTGCTGCTGGTCACCGAGCTGCGGGCCCTCTCCGAGAGCAACCGCGAGCTGATCGAGGGCGGACTGGCCGCCCTGGACGAGGCGCTGCTGTCCGAGCGCGCGCCCGCGGTGGGCACCTACGGCGCGACGGGTCGCGCCACCGCGGGCTCGAACCGCGCGGTCACCTTGGACGGAGCCCTGTGAGTACTTTCAGCGGACTGAGCCGGGCCACGACGGCCCTCTGGGCCGCCCAGCGCGGCATGGACGTCACCGGTCAGAACATCGCGAACGTCAACACCGACGGCTACTCCCGCCAGCGGGTGGAGCTCACCGCCCTGAACGGCGCGGTGACGCCGGCCATCCACGCCGTGAGCGACGGCATCGGGTCCGGCGTCGACTCCAACAACGTCATCCGCATCCGCGACGCCTTCCTCGAGGCCCGGGGCCGGCTGGAGTCGGCGAACAGCGCCCGGCTGACCGTGACCAGCAGCGCTCTCGCGTCGATCGAGAGCGCCTTCCGGGAGCCCGGCGACACCGGCATCCAGAGCATGCTCGCCGACGTCTGGGCCGGCTTCAGCGACGTGGCCAACACGCCGCTGGTCTCGGCGGCGCGCGGCCAGGTGATCGAGCGCCTCCAGACGCTGGCGGCGGGAGTCCGCAGCACGGCCACCTCCCTGGACAAGCAGTGGGAGGACACCCGCGACGCCCTGCAGACCCTCGTCCACGACGTGAACACGACCGCCACGTCGATCGCCGACCTCAACCAGAAGATCCAGCTCGCCACGAACGGCGGGCTCCCCGCCAACGAACTCGCCGACGAGCGGGACAAGCTGGTCTCCTCCCTCGCGGCCAGCGTCGGCGCGACCTCGACCGCCGGGGAGGACGGCACCGTCGTCGTCTCCGTCGGGGGCAGCACCCTGGTCAACGGCAACGTCGCGACCGCCGTGCGGCTGGACGGGGCCACGGGCTCGGCCGGCGCGACCGCGGACAAGCCCCGCCTGGTGATGCTGCCCGGCGGGTCCCGGCTGCAGGTCGGCGGCACGGCCGAGGGACAGCTCGCGGTGCTCGGCGACCTGATCCCGCAGTACCTGGGCGGGCTGGACACCTTCGCGCAGAGCCTGGCCGGCACGCTCAACACCCAGCACGCCGCGGGCTTCGACCTCACCGGCGCGCCCGGCGGGCCGCTGCTCGGAACGCCCACCGGCGCCGGCACGATCACCGCCGCCAACCTGACCGTTCGGGTGACCAGCCCGGACCGGATCGCCGCCGCCGGCGTCGGCCCGGACGGCGTCACGCCCTCCGCCAACGGCAACAACGCCGACGCCATGTACGAGCTCAGCCTGGATCCCGGCGGAGTGGACGCCGCGTACCGGGAGATGATCGTCGGCCTCGGTGTGGTCTCCGGCGTCGCGAAGCGCGACCTGGCCGTCCAGACGGTGGTCCGGGACCAGGTCGACGCCGCCCGCGAGAGCGTCTCCGGCGTCAACCTCGACGAGGAGATGACCAACATGATGTCGTTCCAGCACGCCTACTCGGCGGCGGCCCGCATGGTCACCGCGATCGACGAGGCGCTCGAGACGCTCATCCGCAGCACCGGCATCGTGGGGCGGTGACCTGACCGATGCGCGTCACCCAGCGGGCCATCGCCCAGACGAGCCTCCTCGGGCTCAACCAGAACCTCGACCGGGTCTCGAAGCTGCAGCAGCAGCTCACGTCCGGCCGGCTCATCAGCGCGCCGTCGGACTCGCCCACGGGCACCAACCGGGCGATGCAGGTCCGCCAGGACACGAGCGCCGTCACCCAGCAGGCCCGCAACATCTCCGACGGCACGGGCTGGCTGGCCTCCTCCGACTCCTCGCTCGAGACGATGCTGACGCAGGTCCGGCGCGTGCGGGACCTCGCCGTCCAGGGCCTCAACGGCGGCGCCATGTCCGACGCCTCGCGCACGGCCATCGCCACGGAGCTGGCGTCGCTGCGCGAGAGCATGATCGGGGTCGCGAACCAGACCGTGAACGGCCGGCCCGTCTTCGGTGGCGCGACCGCCGGAAAGGCGGCCTACGACGCGGATGGCACGTTCGTCGGCGTGCCGGTCGCGGACCCCGCCTCGGGCATCCCGGTCGGCCAGCTGCGGCGGGTGTCGGACACCGAGCAGATCCGCGTCGACATCACCGGCCTGGAGGCCTTCGGCGACCCGGCCGACGGCCGGGACCTGTTCGCCCTCGTCGGTGACCTGGCCGCCCACGTCAGGACCCCGGCCGGCGCCGGCGACCTGGACACCGACCTCGCCGACCTCGACGTCGCGATCAACCGGCTGCTCACCGCAGCGGCCGACATCGGCAGCCGGTCGGCCCGGATGGAGTCGGCCAAGCAGATCAACCTGGACCGGCAGCTGACGCTCAAGAGCCAGCTCAGCGAGGTCGAGGAGATCGACCTGCCCCGGACGATCATGGAACTGAACCTGACGAAGGTCGGCTACGAGGCGGCGCTGTCGGCGACCGCCAAGGCCATCCAGCCCTCGCTCGTGGACTACCTCCGGTGACCGCCGCCCGCCCCTCGGCGCCCACCGCCCCCGCCCGCGACCGGCAGGGAGGCACCGCGTGACGCTCGCCCCCGTCGCGACGATGCCCCTGCTGGGCATGGTCCAGCCGGTGCCCGGCTTCCCCGACCACCGTGACTACGTGCTCGTCACGGCGGACGGCGACGGGCTCCTCTACTGGCTGCAGTCGCTCGACGCCGAAGGTCCGCGGTTCCTGGCCATCGCCCCGGCCCGGTACTTCCCGGACTACGCGCCCGAGTTGCCGCGGTCGGTCTGCGCCGACCTCGGCCTGACCGACCCGGCGGAGGCGCAGCTGTTCTGTCTCGTGACGGTTCCCGCGGAGGGGCCGGCGGCCGCCACGGCCAACCTGCGGGCACCGGTCGTGATCAACCCGGCCACCTGGCGGGCCACGCAGGTGGTCCTGAACGACAGCGCACATCCCATCCGGCGGCCACTGCGCCGATAACGACAGAGACCCCCGCACGGCGGGGCGCCACGGAGGCCACGACAACCCATGGAGGGGTTCACATGCTCACCTTGACCCGCAGCGTCGGCGAGACGATCCGCATCGGAGACGACATCGAGGTGCACGTCGTCGAGGTGCGCGGCGGCACCGTCCGGCTGGGCTTCAAGGCGCCCCGCGAGGTGACCATCCATCGCGAGGAGGTCTACCGGCAGATCGCCGAGGCCAACCTCCTCGCGGCGCAGGTCACCGCCGACACCCTGGGTGCGCTGGCCGCCTTCGCGCCGGCCGCGTCGGCCTCGCCGGCCGAGGGGAGCGCCGCGAGGGCTCCGGAGGCCCCCGCGACCTGACGGATGTGCACGGCCCGGCCCCTCGTCGTTTGGTGATAGTTGCCCACGACGAGGCGGCTGGGCGTGCTCGGTGCCACGACACAGGCAAGAACTGCCGAAGTGCACCCCGCACGATGGCGTTGGCACAGCGAGTGTTGTTCCCGTGTCGCCGTCGTCGTCCGCCAGAGTTGCCCCCAAGCACGACAAGGGGGCGATTCCATGTACCGCAGCGCAGACCCGGCCGTCACGGCCGGGACCGTCGACCTGACGACCTCGTCCGACGAGGTCCTCGAGGCGTCGGACACCGATGCTCTCCTCGCAGCCGATGCGGCCGAGGAGGCGGACACGGTCGTCGTGTACGTCGCCCTGCGCCCCCGGCGCGGGTCGGCCCGCCGCTGCCTGGCCGGCCTGGCCGCCCTGGCGGCCGCGCATCCCGACGTCGCCGTCTCGGTGAGCGGGCTGGGCAAGGACGAGCGCACCGTGCGCGTCACCGTGGGTGTCGAGCTCGGCCCGCGCGCCGGCGTGGCTCGCTTCTCGCCGCAGGCGCAGGCGGCCTACGCGTTCGTCAGCGAGCTGTTCACCTCGCTGTACGACCACATGCCGGTCTACTCCGCCGAGCCGGGCCCCGTCGAGCGCGCCGCCGCCGCCGGCCTGATGGCCAGCCTCGGGGTCGGCGCCGACGTCCCTGCCCCCCGCGCCGCCGAGTACGCCCTCTCCTGACCCGCCCGCCGCGAAGCACCTCTTCCCCGACGCCTCGCCTGGAGCATCCGTGACCAGTCCCACCGGTTCGACCGCCGTCGACCCCGCCGCCCGCGTCCGCCAGCCCCTGGTCTTCGGGGGGATCCCCGAGGCCGAGGGCTTCGCCCGGGTCCCGATCACCCCGCGCGACCGGGTCCACTTCCGCGTCGACCGCGAACTGCCGCTGGAGGAGTTCCGGGCCGCCCTGCCCGACCGGGTCGCCGTCAGCTTCGACTCCGGCGAGGGGCTGTACCGCGTCGACGGCGACCCCGGCCAGGGCTCCGTGCTCGCCGACTGGGTGCGCGCCTGGTGCGCCGGCCGCGGCATCACGACCGTGGGCCTGCGCGCCGAGACCGACGTCCGCCGCCGCGCCCCCCGCGACCTGCCGCCGTCCTTCCTCGACGAGCTGTGCCGGCACTACGCCCCGGTCAGCCTCAAGCGCCTGCAGCGCAACATGAGCACCATCCGGATGCACCTGCCCGACTCCGACGACCTCACCCAGCAGGTCTACGAGTGGATCCTCAAGGCCGTCGGGCAGTTCGACGAGAGCAAGTCCGTGCCGTTCGGCGCGTTCCTCGCCACCCAGCTGTCGAAGTGGGTACACGACCTGGGGCGCGCCGCCCACGGGCGCACCGCCGCCGACACGGAGAACAAGCAGCAGAAGGCCGTCGCGGCCTTCCTCGCCGAGCACCAGCGGCGGCCCTCGGAGAAGGAGCTCGCCGCCTACATGGGGCAGAGCGTGGCCACCCTGCGGCGCAACTCGCAGACGGTCGCCACCCTCAACGGGCTGCGCAACCTGCAGTCGCTGGACGGCGCGCCCGACGCCGCCGAGATCCTCATCCCCGACAGCCACGAGGCGCCCGACGAGATCATGGGCGAGGCCGAGCAGACCCTGCTGTCCCACGCCCTGACCGCCGCCTGCGCGCCCGACCCGACCGCCCGCCGCGAGCAGCGGGCCGGCCAGCCGAACGTGCTGGGCTGGGCCACCTGGTACCTGACGACGTGGGGCGGGCTGACCAAGACCCAGCTCTCGGCCGACCTGGGCACCTCGGTGCGCAACATGAACGTGCACGCCGACCGGGTCGAGCGTGCGCTCAAGGCCCAGCTGGCCGAGCTCGTCGACTAGTCGCAGACGCTCGCCCCCTCCGGCCCCGGTTCGCCTCGCGAGCCGGGGCCGGCGCCGTCCCCGCCCGTTCCCGGGCAATTTCGCGCTTCTGCCCCGGGGCAATTCCGCTCTTCTGCCCGGGGGACGGCGGGGCGGGGCGGGATCGCCGCGTTCGGAGGCGCCCGTCAGGGTCCGACCCCGCCCCGGACTGCCGATATCTCCACCGTGACCGCCTGCCCCCTCCGCCGCAGGGCGCCGGGGACGTCTCCGGGGAGTTCGACCTGAGCGCCCTCGCCGCCGGTGACCCGACGCCGGGGGTGCTCGTGCCGTACTGGCTGGCAGCCCCGGCCCGCGCCGCCCTCGCCGCCGCCGTCCGGGTCGGGCTGGCCGCCGACGAGGTGCACCCCGTCGCGGCGATCCACCTGGCCGACGTCCTCACCGAACTGCACGTGGCGATGGCCCGCGACGCCGTCTGGCCCGATCCCGCCGCCCGCGTGCGCCGGGTCGCCGGATGGGACGACGACGTGCTGCCCGTGCGCCTCTCGGCGATCGAACTGGACAGCGTGCTGGCCCTGCCGGAGCTGCCCGAGGCGCTGCGGTCGGTGCTGGCCGGGGTTCCCCGGTGACCGATCCGCGCTTCGGCCGGTCGGCCGGGAGCCTGCTGCACCGGCTCCGCCCTGTTCCCGTCGACCCCGCGGACCTGCGGGACGTCGCGCTCGAGGTGCTGCCCGACCTCGCCACCCCGCGGCTGCGGGTGGTGCTCGCCGACGACCGCGTGGACGGCCCCGTGGTGGTCGTGCGGGAGGACGAGCGGACGCTCCGGACCCCGCTGCGGGATCTGGCCGAGGACATGACCGCGGCGGGGGTCCGCCCGACGCCCGGCGCGCTCGCGGCCGCCCTCTGCTCGTGGGTGGCCCACCGGCCCGTGCCGGACGCCTCGGCCGCGGCCGACGGCGTCGCCGTCCTGGACTGGGCCGACGGGCGGCGGGTCGCGCTGGGCTGGCGCGTCGTCGTCCGCCGGGACGACGTCGCGCTGCCCTGGACGCCGGCGCCGTCGACCGACCCTGCGGCCGCGGCCCGGCTCCGTGCGGCGGCGACGGCGCGGTCGGCGGCGGTGGAGACCGAGCTGCGGGTCGAGGGCCCGGTGGCGCTGTGGTCGCACCCGGCCGTTCCGCTGCTCGCCTCGGCGCCGTTCGCCGCGCCCGAGCGGGTGCTCGACCGGGTGGCCGGTGCCGGCCTGGCGATGCCGGACATGCAGGTGGTGCTCACGCCCGGTCGCCCCGTGGCGGGCGCGGTGGCCGGCGTCGCGGCGCGGCTGGCCGAGTCGACGGGGGAGCCCTGCCTCCGGCTGCCACTGCGCGCGCTGCCCACCCTGCCCTGGCTCTGAAGCCCCCGAGGTCCCGGTGCAATCTCGCGCTTCTGCCCGGTGCAACTTCGCGCTTCTGCCCGGGGCAACTTCGCGCTTCTGCCCGGGGCAGAAGCGCGAAGTTGCACCTAGGAGTCGAGCAGGTGGCCGAACTCCCAGTGCCACGGCTCCGGCTTCTCGCCGGCCGGACCTGCCCAGTCGGGCTGCACGAATCCAAAGCGGCCGGCGTTGGCCGACATCCACCGCCACTCGGCGCTGCCGCTGCGGTTGATGCCGCCGCAGAGGTCCACCGCCAGGGCCCAGCCGTGGTTGGACGTGCCCGGGACGGCGGCCAGCCGCGGCTTGGCCCGGAACGCGGAGACCTGCGCGCCGAAGGACCGGTAGGAGTCGGTGATGCACAGCGGACGGTCGAAGGCCTCGGCGAAGGCGTCGGCCAGCGCGGCGTAGCCGGCGGCGGCGTCGCAGCGCAGGGCGTGGAACTCGCCGATCGCGCACAGCGCCGCGGCGGGGATCCGGCCGTTGCCGAACCCGCCCCACGCGGGGCTCACCGGACCGACGGGTGACGGCGGCGCGCCGCAGGCCCCGTTGCCGGAGACCGCGGCGGGAAGCGCCGGGTTCGCCGCGGCCGGAGCCGGCAGGGTCACCCGGATCGCACCGCTCGCGCCGGCCATCACCCGGACGCCGACCGACCAGCCGGCGGCCGAGGAACCGAGCACCTGGCCCTCGCCGACGTAGATGCCCACGTCGGCGCCGCCGTCGGCGAACACGAGGTCCCCGACCTGCAACTGCGAGACCGGGACCGGCGCGCCGGTGGCCCACTGGTCGGTCGCCGCGGCAGGCAGGCCGTAGCCCGCCTGCATCCAGGCGGCGGTGGTGAGGCCGCCGCAGTCGTAGGCGTCGGGGCCCGTGCCGCCCGCCAGGTAGGGGCGGCCGAGCTGGGCGAAGGCGATGCTGACGGCGGCGACGGTCTCCGCGGGCAGAACGGTGACCGGCCGGTTGCCGACGACGGCCAGCGCCACACCGGGGACGGGCGTGCCGGTGCCGTCGAGCGCGGGGGAGAACCCGGGCGGCAGCGCGGCGGGGTCGGCCAGCTCCGCGGCGGTCGGCGGCTGGATGCCGGCCAGCGCGAGGGCGCCGAGCTGGTCCTGCCAGCGCCGCAGCGCCTGCTGGTTGCGCTCCTGCTGCTCCGCCGCGGCCGGGACGGCGCCGAGTGCGGCCAGCTGGGCGGTCGTCGCCGGCGCGAGCCCCGAGACCTGCCTGCGGACCTCGGCCAGCAGGGTCCGGGACTCGGCCAGCGCACTGTCGACGGCGAGGCGCGCGGCGCGGGTGGCCGTGGCGGCCGCGGTGACGGCCTGCTGCGCGCGGGCGGCCCGGACGACGTCCACGGAGTTCTGTTCCTGGGTGTGTTCGGCGATCCCCTGCAGCCACAGCACGTCGGCGGCCGCCCCGGGATCGTCGGCGTCCAGCCCGACGAGGGGCATGCGCTGCCCGGGCGTCCGGCGGTAGAGGTCGGCGGCGAGCTCGCCCACGGCGGCCTGCGCGGTCGCGGTGGCAGCGCGCGCCTGCGCCTCGGCGGCTTCGGCGCGGGCCAGCGCGTCGCGGCGTCCGGCGAGGTCCTGCTGCAGCTGCCGGTAGCGGGCGGCGGCGTCGGCGAGGCCCTGACGGGTGGCCACGGCCACGCCGGTGGGGTCCGACGCCGCGGCGGTCGCCGGGGCGGGCGGGGTGGGGGAGAGGGTGCCGGCGAGGACCGGGAGGACGACGCCCAGGGCGACGACGAGCGCCCGGCGCTTCCACCGCTGCGCGTCCGAGCCCGAGACGAGGCGCTGCCAGGCGGACGGGCGGGAGGGCCGGCGCTTCGCCGACCGCGCGGCCGGGCGCCGGGCCGACGACGAGCGGGTGCCCGAGGGCGTGCGGCGGGTGGTGGTGGACCGGCTGCCGGAGGGCTTCCGCGGACCGGGAGCGGGGCGGGCGGAGGCCTGCTGCCCGGCGGCGGCGCGGGCGGCGAGCAGGGCCCGGATGGCCGCGGCTTCCTGCGCGGTCATCGGGGTGCGCGTCGTGGTGGGACGGGCCACGGCGCCCCGGGCCCCGGCGGACCGGGCCGGAGTTCGGGGACCCCGGGAGGCGGGCGTGCGTGGTGCAGGCACTGCGCGTCCCCCGGCGGTCTCGTCCTACGTGGCCGGCGCGCTGCTGTGCAGCGGCCTCGCCGTCGTATCGACGGGACGGGCGGGTGCCCGGAGGGGCGGGGGAGTGCGGCTCACCCCTCCGGGTGAGGGTGGTTTCCGGCCGGTGTCGCCCGATCGGTGGACCTGTCGGGGGACGTCGTCCACCGCGGCTGGGCCGGCGCCCACCAGGCGCCGTGCTGTTCGACGAGGACGACGCGGTGCTCGGCGCCGTCCTCCGTGCGGACGACGAGCGCGACCTCGGTGATCCGCCGCGCCGCGTCGGCGGCGCCCTCGCCGCCGGGGAGGACCTGCCCCGTCGCCAGCGGCAGCGGCGGCAGGACGATGACCTCCCCGGGCGGCTCGGACACGTGCGGACCCGTCAGCGGTCGCCGAGCTCGACGAACGCGCGCTCGGTGGGGCCGGTGTAGAGCTGGCGGGGACGTCCGATCTTGGTGCTGGGGTCGCCGATCATCTCGCGCCACTGCGCGATCCACCCGGGCAGCCGACCCAGGGCGAAGAGGACGGTGAACATCCGGGTCGGGAAGCCCATCGCCCGGTAGATCAGCCCGGTGTAGAAGTCGACGTTCGGATAGAGCTTGCGCTGCACGAAGTAGTCGTCGGAGAGGGCGATCTCCTCGAGCTGGCGGGCCAGGTCCAGCAGCTGGCTGTTGCCGCCCAGCTTGTCCAGCACGCTGTCGGCGGTCTGCTTCACGATGGCGGCGCGGGGGTCGTAGTTCTTGTAGACCCGGTGGCCGAAGCCCATCAGCTTGACGCCGGGCTCCTTGTTCTTGACCCGCTCGACGAAGCGCTTGATGTCGCCGCCGTCGGCCTGGATGTCCTCGAGCATCTCCAGCACCGACTGGTTGGCGCCGCCGTGCAGCGGGCCGAACAGCGCGTTGATGCCGGCGGAGACCGAGGCGAAGAGGTTGGCGTGCGAGGAGCCGACCAGCCGGACCGTCGAGGTCGAGCAGTTCTGCTCGTGGTCGGCATGCAGGACGAACAGCATGTCCAGCGCCTTGGCCAGCTCCGGGTCGACCTCGTAGGGCTCGGCCGGGAAGCCGAAGGTCATCCGGAGGAAGTTCTCGACCAGGCCCAGGGAGTTGTCCGGGTACAGGAACGGCTGCCCGACCGACTTCTTGTAGGCGTAGGCCGCGATCGTCGGCAGCTTCGCCAGCAGGCGCAGGGTGGAGATCTCCACCTGCTCCTCGTCGAAGGGGTCCAGCGAGTCCTGGTAGAAGGTCGACAGCGCGCTGACCGCCGACGAGAGCACCGGCATCGGGTGCGCGTCGAGCGGGAACCCCTTGAAGAACTGCTTGAGGTCCTCGTGCAGCAGCGTGTGCCGCCGGATGCTCTGGTCGAAGGTCGCCAGCTGGTCGGCCGTGGGCAGCTCGCCGTTGATCAGCAGGTAGCTGACCTCCAGGAAGCTGGCCTTCCCGGCGAGCTGGTCGATCGGGTAGCCGCGGTAACGCAGGATGCCGGCGTCGCCGTCGATATAGGTGATGGCCGACGTGCAGGCCGCCGTGTTGACGAAGCCGATGTCGAGGGCGACGCGGCCGGTCGTGGCCAGCAGCTTGCTCGTGTCGAAGCCGTCGGCACCCTCGGTGGAGGGGACGACGGGCAGGGGCAGTTCTCCACCGGGGTAGCGCAGGGCGACGTCGGGGCTTGCTACGTCACCGGCGCTCGTTGTCTCGCTCATCGAGGGGGACGCTACTCATCCGGCAGCGTCCTGCCACCGGGTGGCACCGCCTCGGCAGGGATCGGGGCCGTGGAGACGGCCCCCGATCCCCGCCGGGGACGGGTCAGGGGTGGGTCATCGAGAGGACGTCGAGGGCCTCGTCGAGCTGGGTCTCGGTGAGCTTTCCCTGCTCGACGTAGCCGCGCTCCAGGACGACCTGCCGGATCGTCTTCTGCTCCTTGAGCGACTGCTTGGCCACGATCGCCGCCTCCTCGTAGCCGATGTACTTGTTCAGCGGCGTGACGATCGAGGGGGAGGACTCGGCGTACTCGCGGCAGCGGTCGACGTTGGCGGTGATCCCGTCCACGCAGCGGTCGGCGAGCACCCGGCTGACGTTGGCCAGCAGCCGGATCGACTCGAGCACGTTGCGGGCCATGAGCGGCAGCGTCACGTTGAGCTCGAAGACGCCCGTCGTCCCGGCGAAGGTGACCGCCGCGTCGTTGCCGATGACCTGGGCGGCGACCTGGATAGTCGCCTCCGGGATCACCGGGTTCACCTTGCCGGGCATGATCGAGCTGCCCGGCTGGAGGTCGGGCAGGTTGATCTCGGCCAGGCCGGTGCGCGGTCCCGAGCCCATCCAGCGCAGGTCGTTGGCGATCTTGACGAGGCCGACTGCGATCGTCTTGAGCTGGCCCGAGGCCTCGACCAGGCCGTCGCGCGAGCTCTGCGCCTCGAAGTGGTCCCGGGCCTCGGTCAGCGGCAGGTCGAGCTCGCCGGCCAGCTTCTCGATGATCTTCGCGGCGAACCCGGGCGGGGTGTTGATGCCGGTACCGACGGCGGTGCCGCCCAGCGGCAGCTCGCCGATGCGGGGGAGGGAGGCCCGCAGCCGCTCGATGCCGTAGCGGACGGCGGCGGCGTACCCACCGAACTCCTGGCCGAGGGTGACCGGCGTGGCGTCCATGAGGTGGGTGCGGCCGCTCTTGACCACGCCGACGTACTCGTCGGCCTTGCGCGACAGCGACAGCTCGAGGTGCTGCAGTGCCGGGATCAGGTCGCGGACGATCGCGCTGGTGGCCGCCACGTGGATGGCCGAGGGGAACACGTCGTTGGACGACTGCGACGCGTTGACGTGGTCGTTGGGGTGCACCGGCCGGCCGAGGGACTCGGTGGCGAGGGTCGCGATGACCTCGTTGGTGTTCATGTTGCTCGACGTGCCGGAACCGGTCTGGAACACGTCGATCGGGAAGTGCTCGTCGAACTCGCCCTGGGCCACGCGCGTGGCGGCCTCGCGGACGGCGCCGGCGATCTCGGCGTCGAGCACGCCGAGGTCGGCGTTCACGCTCGCAGCCGCGCCCTTGATGGCCGCCAGCGCGCCGATGAGGGCACGCTCGATCGGCGTGCCCGAGATGGGGAAGTTCTCGACGGCGCGCTGGGTCTGCGCCCGCCACTTGGCCCAGGCCGGGACGCGCACCTCCCCCATCGAGTCGTGCTCGACGCGGTACTCCGCGTCGGCGGTCCGGGGACCGCCCTGGGGGGCCTGATCGGCTGGGGGCATGGCTGCGCTCCCGTGAGGTGAGTGGGATGGGTGCTCCGGGAGGGACCCTAGATGCCGCACGCTGCCCCCTCCGGAGGAGGCGGTGCTCGCGCCGCGGCCCGTACGGGCTCCCGCGGCCGTACGGTGCCCCGACGAGGGGTTCCCCGGCGCGTTCCCAGCAGTCCGCAAGTCCTCCGCAACCGCGGACGCCGAGGGTGCCTCCGCGGCCCGACGTGACCCGACCGTGCTGGTCGGGCCCCAGCGGGCCACATAGCATCCCCTGGCCACGTTCCGCCGTGAGCCGTTCCGCCGTCCCGAGGAGTCCGCACCATGTCTCAGCCGCCGTATCCGCCTCAGGGTGGCTCCGACCCCTCGGGTCAGCAGCCTGCCGACCAGGGCTGGGGCCAGCAGCCGGGCCAGGGCGGCCCCGCGGACGAGCCCACCCAGCAGATCGGCCAGCCCGCTCCGCCCACGCAGCAGTTCCAGCCGGGTCAGTACGGCCAGCCGGGCGACCAGCGCGACCAGACCGCGCAGTTCGGCCAGCCGGAATACGGCCAGCCCCAGTACGGGCAGCAGCCGCAGCCGGAGTACGGGCAGCCGCAGTACGGCCAGCCCCAGTACGGGCAGCCGCAGTACGGCCAGCCGGAGTACGGCCAGCCCCAGTACGGGCAGCCGCAGTACGGTGGCCCCGGCGGTCCGGGTGGGCCCCCGCCCGGCTACGGCCCCGGCGGCCCGGGGGGTTCCTCGGGCGGCGGCAGCGGAAAGCTCATCGCGATCATCGTCGCGGTCGTGGTCGTCCTGGCCGGTGTCGGCGTGGGTCTGTTCTTCCTGCTGAAGGACGACGACAAGGACAACACGTCGTCGCCGTCCACCACCTCGGCCTCGACGTCGACCAGCGAGAGTTCGTCGTCGAGCTCGTCGTCCAGCTCCTCGTCGTCCCGGCCGTCCACCTCCAGCGGTGGCTCGGGTTCCGACGACCTCCCCGAGGGCGAGCCGCCCACGGGCCTCGGCCCGGACGAGGAGGGGGACTGGCAGGACCAGGCCGACGCCTGCTACGAGGGCGACATGGGGGCCTGCGACGACCTGTGGCTCGACACCCCGGTCGACTCGACGTGGGAGGAGTACGGCGGCACCTGCGGCGGCCGGATCGAGTACGAGTCCGGCACCTGCGAGTCGCGCCTGGGCTCGGGCACCGGTTCGGGCGGCAGCACGGGTGGCGGTTCCGGCGGTGGCTCGGGCGGTGGCTCGACCAACCTGCCCGCGGCCGGCCCGGCGCCGACGGGCGCGCCCCCGGAGATCCAGGAGTTCGCCGACCTGTGCGAGGAGGGCGAGATGTTCGCCTGCGACGTGATGCGCGGCTTCGAGGGCGCGTCGGGTCTCGACGCGTACTACCAGTACGGCCTCACCTGCGGGGGCCGGAATGCGGCCACCGCGCCGGACGACTACTGCCTGGGGCGCTACCCCAGCAGCTGAGCACCAACGCAGTCGACGGCCCCGTCGCCCGGTCTCCGGGCGGCGGGGCCGTCGCCGTCTACGGTCGGGGGGTGACCGACGACGACGCCGATCGCCCCCCGGCGGTCCGGGCCTCCGACGCCGACCGCGAGGCCGTGGTCGCGCGGCTGCAGACCGCGCTCGCCGAGGGCCGCATCGACGTCGACGAGTTCGGCGAGCGTGCCGCCGCGGCGCACGGGGCCGTGACCACCGCCGAGCTCGCCGGGCTGGTGGCGGACCTCCCGGGAGGGACGGCGGCACCGGCACCGGCGGCCGCGGCGGTCGTCGGTGCGCGTGCTCCGGAGCGGATGACGTCGCTGTTCGGCGACGTCGTCCTGCAGGGGACGACGGGGCTGCCGCAGGCCGTGGCCACCGTGTTCGGCGACATCCGGCTCGACCTCCGCGGGCTGCGCACGAGCGCGGACCGGGTGGAGCTGCGGCTGGGCGCCGTCTTCGGCGACGTGGACGTCGTCGTCGACGAGGGCGTGGAGGCCGAGCTGAGCGGCTGGACCGTCTTCGGCGACAAGCGCACCCAGCTCGCGCCGGTGCCGCGCGCCGCCGGCACGCCGCTGGTGGTGGTCAGCGCTCGCACGGTCTTCGGGGACCTGCGGCTGCGCAGCCTGGCGCCCGGCGAGCCGGCGAAGCGGAAGTGGTGGGGCTGAGACGCGACCGGTTCGCAGCCGGCGCCGGGTCCACCGGGGTCCGGACCCGGCTCGGCAGCGACCCTGCCGGCGACCTCGGGACGTTGCCGGGGCGATCGCGCCCGCAACGTCAGGAGACCGCCGGCAGAGTGGCCGGGACGGGAAGCCCGCGCAGCGGGCTGGTGGGGCTGGGCGCCGGTCAGTCCGCGAGGTCGCTGCGGTCGAAGGGCACGGCCGAGTAGGCGCGCAGCTTCTCCAGCGAGTGCAGGCTGTCGATCAGCCGGATCGTGCCCGAGCGCGACCGCATGACCAGCGACTGGGTGGTGCACCCGCCCGCCCGGTACTGGACGCCGCGCAGGAGTTCGCCGTCGGTGACGCCGGTGGCGACGAAGAAGACGTCGCCGGTGACCAGGTCGTCGATGGAGAGCACCCGGTCGAGATCGTGCCCGGCGTCGATCGCCTTCTGCCGCTCGGCGTCGTCCTGGGGCCACAGCCGCCCCTGCAGCGCCCCGCCCATGCACTTGAGGGCGCAGGCCGCGATGATCCCCTCGGGCGTGCCGCCGATGCCCACGAGCATGTCCACGCCGGTGCCCTCGCGCGCCGCGGCGATCGCGCCGGCCACGTCGCCGTCGCTGATGAACTTGATCCGGGCGCCGGCCTCGCGGACCTCCTGCACCAGCTGCTGGTGCCGCGGTCGGTCGAGGATGCAGACCGTCACGTCGGCGACCGAGGAGTGCTTGGCCTTGGCGACCCGGCGGATGTTCTCCGCGACGGGTGCGGTGATGTCGACGACGTCGGCGGCGGACGGGCCGACCGCGATCTTCTCCATGTAGAAGACCGCCGACGGGTCGTACATCGCGCCGCGGTCGGCCACGGCCATGACCGAGATGGCGTTGGGCATGCCCTTGGCCATGAGGGTGGTGCCGTCGACCGGGTCGACCGCCACGTCGGTCTCGGGGCCGTAGCCGTCGCCGACCGACTCGCCGTTGTAGAGCATGGGCGCCTCGTCCTTCTCGCCCTCGCCGATGACGACGACCCCGCGCATGCTCACCGTGCCGATGAGCGCGCGCATGGCGTCGACGGCGGCGCCGTCCCCGCCGTTCTTGTCCCCGCGGCCGACCCAGCGACCGGCTGCCATGGCCCCGGCCTCGGTCACGCGGACCAGCTCCAGGGCCAGGTTGCGGTCCGGCGCCGGGCGGTCGGCGAGGAAGGTGCTCGCGCGCCTGGTGGTCGGCTGGCCATCGGGGAGCGGCAGGGACACGGGACCTCCAACGTAGGAACCCCTTCCGGAGCCCCTCGCGGTCTCGGAGGGGGCCACGGACGCGCGGTCGACGGGACGACGGCGGCGAAGCGGGGAAGCTGTGCTGCGATCCTAGGGGTATGACCACAGCGGGCCCGCCGGACCAGCAGCAGCAGTCGGCCTCGGAAGAACTGCCGCCGCCGGCCTCCGCGGTGGAGCGCGCCAACCGCATGAGCGCGGGGAACATGCTGCGCTCGCTGGCGCCGCTCGTGGTCATCTGCCTGGTGATCGTGGCGTGGCTGGCCTTCCTGCGCGACGAGCCGGACACCCCCGTGGCGGCGATGGACCCCGCGCCCAGCATCGGTCGCGCGGCCGAGTACGCGACGTACCCGCTCGAGGCGCCGGTCGGCCTGCCGGAGGGTTACCGGGCGACCGACACCGACGTCCGGGGTGCCCCGGGTGACCCGGTGACCCTGCGGGTCGACTACGTGACCCCGTCCGAGGAGTACGTGGGCTACGTGACCAGCGACGACCCGGACGCCCCCGAGGTGGACGACGTCCTCGCCGGGTCCGAGGTCCGCGGCACGGTGCAGATCGGCGGGCGCGAGTGGACCCGGTCGAGCACGGAGCGCGGCGAGACGGCGCTGTCGCGCGTGGCCGGCGACGTCACCGTGCTGGTGACCGGGTCGGGCAGCGCGGCGGAGCTGGAGACCGTCGCGGCCGCGGTGCGCGCGGTAGCCGACTGAACGGTGTGTGTCACGTCACGACTTGGTGACGCTGCGGTGCGCCGCGCCGTGTGACGCGTGGGGTGGGCGGGACTCTCGTCGCCCGGCCCCGCGCGACGTGCGGGGTTCCCGTGCTCGGTGAGGAGTCCGGCATGAACGGAATCGGCGTGTGCCGCGGTGGCGACCACCGCGCGCCCTCCACCGGCGGGTCGTGCCCCTGCGGCATGGTCACGCGCATTCCCGCCCGCAGGCCCGCGCCCGAGCCGATCGGCGCCGACGTCCTGGCGCTGCTCGAGCGCTGCCTGCGCGACGGCCCCGGCGTGCTGGACCCCGCGGCGTCGGAGCTGTTGCGCGAGCGCGCCGCCCAGCTGCTCGCGGCGCTGGACGTGGCGATTCCGTCCCCGGTCGCGAGCGAGGGCGCGGCCGCCTGACTACCGCTGGTCGTCGTTGGCGGGAGCCGCGGCGGCCAGCCGCTCGCGCGCCCGGTCCAGCCAGTGCTGGCACAGCTCGGCGAGGTGCTCGCCGCGCTCCCAGAGGGCGAGCGACTCCTCGAGCGTGAGCCCGCCGGCCTCCAGCCGCCGCACGACGTCGGCCAGTTCCTCGCGGGCCTGCTCGTAGGTGGTCGTCGGCGCGTCGTCTCCGGCCGGGGTGCTCTCCGCTGGCGTGGTCACGGTCGTCCATCCTCCCTGGCGACCCGCACGGGCAGCCGCCCCCCGGCCACCCGCACGGTGAGCCGCTCGTCGTCGCCGACCTCCGCCGGGTCGCGCACCAGCGCGCCGTCGGCCCGCTGCACCACCGCGTAGCCGCGCTCCAGCGTCGCCGCCGGGGAGAGGGCGGCCACGCGGGCGCGGGCGTGCTCGAGGTCGCGCTCGGCGCCCTCCACACGGTGGGTGAGCGTGCGCAGGGCGCGGGCGCGCAGCGCGGCGACGTCGTCCGCCCGGCCGTGCAGCATCCGCTCCGGAGCGGCGAGGACCGGCCGGCTGCGCACCCCCTCCAGCCAGCGCTCCTGCTGCTCCAGGCGGCCGGACAGCACGTGCCGGGCGCGGGCCCGCAGGGTCGCGACCAGCCGGCTCTGCTCGCCGATCTCGGGCACCACCCGGTGCGCGGCGTCGGTCGGGGTCGCGGCGCGGACGTCGGCGACGTGGTCGACCAGCGTCGTGTCGGTCTCGTGTCCGACGGCGGTGACGACCGGGGTGCGGCACGCGGCGATCGCGCGCACCAGACCCTCGTCGGAGAACGGCAGCAGGTCCTCCACCGAGCCGCCGCCGCGGGCGATGACGATGACCTCGACGGCGCTGTCGCGGTCGAGCCGCTGGAGCGCCTCGATCACCGAGCCGGCGGCCGACGGCCCCTGCACGAGGGTGTGCTGGACGGCGAAGCGGACCGCGGGCCACCGCCGCCGCGCGGTGACGAGCACGTCCCGCTCCGCCGCGCTGTCCTTGCCGGTCACCAGGCCGACGACCGCCGGGGCGAACGGCAGCGGGCGCTTGCGGGCGGCGTCGAAGAGCCCCTCGGCGGTGAGGAGCCGGCGGATCCGCTCGATGCGGGCGAGCAGTTCGCCGAGGCCGACGGCGCGGATCTCGGTGGCGCGCAGGGAGAACGAGCCGCGGGCGATGTAGTAGTCGGGTCGCGCCCGGACGATCACCCGGGCGCCCTCGGCCAGCTCGAGCCCGGGCCGGTCGGCGACGTCGCGGGCGCACGTCACCGGCACCGACAGGTCGGCCGCCGGGTCGCGCAGGGTGAGGAACACCGTGCCCGCACCCCGGCGGGACAGCTGGGCGACCTGCCCCTCGACCCAGACCTCGCCGAGCCGGCCGATCCACTCGGCGACCTTGCGGGCCACCGTGCGGACCGGCCACGGCGCCTCGGGTGACGACGGGCTGGTCATGCGCGCCCGCGGTCAGCCGTCATGACCCGAGCGTGCCATGCGGGTCCGACGGCCCGTGCCCGGATCGGCAGGCCGTCGGGCGCCGGGCTACATGCCGCGCGGGGCGAGCGGGCTCGCGTCGACGGCCTGGCGCTCCAGCTTCTCCAGGCGGTTGCGCAGCATCCGCACGAAGGGCTCGCGGGCGCGGGTGGACTCCTCGTAGGCCAGCAGGTCGGTGACCGTCGACAGCTGGTAGCCGCGCAGTCGCCCGCGGAGCTGGGCGACCGTCCAGCCGTCGTAGCCGCTGATGGGGGCGGAACCGGCGGCCTGGGAGCCGGGGAGGTCGCCACCGCCCTGGGGCTCGTCGGTGGGCGCCGCGCCGCCGTCGTCGGTGGAACCGGGCTCGGGTACGGCCTCGGCATCGGGCGCGGCGTCGGGCGCGGGGGTGTCGGCGGCGGCGGCCGGCTCGAGGTCGGCGGGGGTCTCGGGCGCGGCGATCGCCTCGTCGGTGATGGTCGCCGCAACGGTCTCGACGTCGCCGTCGGGACCGAGCACGTCGACCTCGGTGACCTCGACGTCGGCGGTCGGGAGCTCGGTGTCGGCCGGTGCCTCGGCGGTCTCCCCGGCGCCGTCGTTCTCCAGCAGCGCCGACTCGAGGGCGTCCTCGGCGGTCAGCACGGCCGCGGCGTCGGCGAGGGCCGCGGCCTCGTCGAGCGCGGCGACCTGGTCGGTGATGTCCTGCAGCGTCTCCGCGACCTCCGCCGGGTCGGGCACGGCGGCCAGCCCGGACACCTCGTCGTCGACGAGGACCGGTGGCGCGACGGCGTCGGTCTCGTCGAGCGCCGCGGCGGTGTCCTCGACGGCCAGGTCGTCGTGGTCGGGCACGTCGACGGCCGCGCGGTCGAAGGCCGAGGCGCGCGCGGAGGGCGCCGGCGCGTCGTCGACGTCGTCGTCGAAGGTGGCCAGGCCGGGCTCGTTCTCGCCGCGCAGCCCGGTCAGGGCCTCGTCGCCGCGGGCGACCAGCCCCGCCCACTGCTGCTGGACCTTGAGCGCGGTCTGCATCGCCAGGCCCACGACGCGCACCGGCAGCCCCGGAAGCGTCTCGGGGAGCTTGCGGGCCTCGTCGAGGACGGTGGCGGCGAGTCCGACGTAGGCGCGGATGGGCTCGGGGATCTGACGGGACATGTCTCCAGCGTGCCGCAGGGGCGCACGTCCGGCAGCGTGACCGCCCCCGAAGTACCCGGTCGAGGCATGAGTTCCGTCACCTTGGCCCCGGCCCCACCTGCGGGGTCCCGCCGCGGGGTCGCGAGCGACGGGGGGCAGGTGGGTCCTGTCACTACCATCGGGTCATGGCTGATCAGCGCGGACGCGTCCTGCTCGCCGACCCGCGGGGCTACTGCGCCGGGGTCGACCGCGCGGTGGTGGCCGTGGAGCGGGCTCTGGAGATCCACGGCGCACCGGTCTACGTCCGGAAGCAGATCGTGCACAACAAGCACGTCGTCGCCACGCTGGAGCGGCGAGGCGCGGTCTTCGTCGAGGAGACCGAGGAGGTGCCCGAGGGCTCCGTCGTCGTCTTCAGCGCGCACGGCGTCTCCCCGGCCGTGCACGAGGAGGCCGCGCAGCGCTCCCTGCGCACCATCGACGCGACGTGCCCGCTGGTGACCAAGGTGCACTCGGAGGCCAAGCGGTTCGCCAAGGACGACTTCGACATCCTGCTCATCGGCCACCGCGGTCACGAGGAGGTCGAGGGCACCTCCGGCGAGGCCCCGGCACACATCCAGCTGGTGGACGGCGCGGACGACGTCGCCAGCGTGCAGGTCCGCGATCCGGAGAAGGTGGTCTGGCTGTCGCAGACGACGCTCTCGGTCGACGAGACGCTGGCGACCGTGGACCGGCTCCGCGAGCGTTTCCCCACGCTGCAGGCCCCGCCCAGCGACGACATCTGCTACGCCACGCAGAACCGCCAGCAGGCGGTCAAGCAGATGGCGCCGGGCTGCGACCTGGTGATCGTCGTCGGCTCGACGAACTCGTCGAACTCGGTCCGGCTGGTCGAGGTGGCGCTGGAGGCCGGCGCCCGCGACTCGCACCTGGTCGACTACGCCGCCGAGATCGACCCGGCGTGGCTCGAGGGCGTCGGCACGGTCGGCGTCACCAGCGGTGCCTCGGTGCCCGAGGTGCTCGTCGACGAGGTGCTGGACTGGCTGGCCGAGCGCGGCTTCGGCGACGTGGAGACGGTCAAGGCGGCGGAGGAGAGGCTCGTCTTCGCCCTGCCCCACGAGCTGCGGGTGCGGCGCGCGACCGAGGACTGACGACGGGACCCCCGCCACGGGGGCGCACGAGCGAAGGGCCCCTCACCGGATCTCCGGTGAGGGGCCCTTCGGCGTTCGGGGGCGGGCTACCTGCGGGCGGCCCAGCGGACCAGGGCGAGGACCAGCGCGGTGCCGGTGGCCGCGGCCATCACCGTGAAGCCCTGCCCGAGGGCGAGCTCGGTGCCGACCTTCGCGACGACCTGCTTGAGACCGTCGCCCGGGGCGCGGTCGAGGAACTCGAGGACGGTCACGGCCAGCAGGTACACCAGCGGCGGGGCGACCACCATCGTGGTGATGTCGCGGCGGCGGACCAGCAGGGTGGCCAGCGCGGTGCTGCCCACGAGGCCGACGAGCGTGATCAGTCCCAGCTCGGAACCGCCGGTCGTGTCGACGAACCCGGCGGCGAGCGTGACGACCAGGACGGCGAGGACGGCGAACACGCCACGCAGGCGACTGCCGGTCTCGGGGACCGCGGGCTCGGCGTGCTGGCGGGGGGACCGCGGCTGCTTCCCGGCGGGCAGGCCGGCCTCGTCGTGGTCGGGGCGGCCGCCGCGGCGTCCGGCGTCCGCCGCCGACAGGCTGGCCGACGAGCGGGGATAGCCGGGGGTGGCGCGGCCGTAGTCGCCGGGATCGTGCGGCGGCGCGGGGGGGACGGCCGGCCGCTGGACGGGGCGGCCCTGGCCGACCGGGCGCGGCGGCGGGGAAGGGGGGCGGCCGGCGGCCGCGGGGCGCTGCCCGGGGGTGCCGGAGCGGCCGTGCGAGGGCAGCGGGGGGAGCGGGGGGAGGGGCGGCAGCGGCGGGCGGGCCGGGCGCGCGCCCGGCGTCGGGCGGCCGGCGTGGGGCGTGCCGGAGCCGCCGGCGGATCGATCGGAGCGCGCTCCGGTCTCCCGCCAGGTGTCGGCAGTGCTCACCGAGGCCATGGCGCACCTCCCGTCCCGTTCGCGGGGAGCCCGGGGAGGGGCTCCCTGTCGAGGGAAACGGTAGCGAGCCGCGCCGCGGTTCGGTGGCAGGCGAGGCCTGACGCGCGCGGGCAACATCTGCCCAACCGGGTCGGCGGCAGGCACCACTCCCCGTGTCGGCGGGGAGCGGTGGGGCGCGTGGTGCCGGGAGTGCCGGGGGAGGTGCCGCGCGCCTGCGCCCTCAGCCGCCGGTGCCGTCGCGGCTGGTCAGCGAGCCGGGTGCGTCGCCTTCCCCCTGCGGTACGGGCGGCCGCAGCGCGCGCACCGTGGCCTCGACGGGCGGCGGGGTGGGCACCTCGCTCTCGGCGATGCCGAGCTCGTCGAAGCGGCGGGCGGCGGTGAGCACCGACCGCTCGTAGGAGCCGACCGTGTCGTTGTAGCGGGCCGTCGCGGTGCCCAGCGCGGAGCCGAGCCGGGTCAGGTGGCCCGACAGGGTGGTCAGCCGGGCGTGCAGCCGGCGGCCCACCTCGAGCACCTGGTCGGCGTCGCGGGCCAGCCGCTCCTGCCGCCAGGAGTAGGCGACGGTGCGCAGCAGGGCGAGCAGCGTGCTGGGGGTGGCCAGCACGATGTCGCGGGCGAAGCCGTACTCCAGCAGCCCGGGCTCGGCCTCGAGCGCGGTCGTGAGGAAGCCGTCGGAGGGGACGAACAGCACGGTGAACGGCGCGGCGGGCCGGAAGGCGGTCGGGTAGCGGCGGGCGGCCAGGGCGTCGACGTGCGCGCGGAGCTGGCGGGCGTGGTCGGCGATGCGCTCGGCACGCACCGCCTGGTCGGTGGCCTGGACGGCGTCGATGTAGCCGGTGAACGGCACCTTGGCGTCGACCACCACCTGGCGCCCGTCGGCGAGGGTCACGACGAGGTCGGGACGGACCCCGGCGCCGGCGTCGTTCGTGCCCGAGGGCTGTTCGACGAAGTCGCAGTGTTCGAGCAGGCCGGCCACCTCGACCACCCGGCGCAGCTGCACCTCGCCCCAGCGCCCGCGCACGTGCGGCGTGCGCAGGGCGGTGACCAGCGCGGCGGTCTCGTGGCGCAGCTGCGCCGACGTCTGCCCGACGGTGCCCATCTGCTCGCGCAGCTCCCCGTGCGCCGTGGCGCGGTCGCGCTCGATCCCGGCCAGCAGCCGGTGCAGGTGATCCAGGGACTCGTGCACCGGCTCGAGCCCGGTGTCGGCCGGCCGGCGGCGGGCGAGCAGGGCGACGGCCGCGAGGGTGACCGCGGTGGCCAGCAGCGCACCCAGCAGCAGACCGAGCAGGAGGGAGGCGGCGTCCACGTCCGGCAGGGTGCATCACCCCACCGACAGAACCGCGGCGCGGCGCCGAGGCATAGGAAGCTTTCCGCACGTTCCGCGGCCGGCAACGTGGGGATTGCTTCCTATGCCCGGGTCTCAGACAGGGACCGCGGCGTGCTCCGCCTCGTGGTCGAGCAGCCAGCGCTTCACGTCGGTGCCCCACCGGAAGCCGCCCAGCCCGCCGTCGGACCCGAGCACCCGGTGGCACGGCACGAACAGGGCGGCGGCGTTGCGGGCGCAGGCGTTGGCCGCGGCGCGGACGGCGGCGGGCCGGCCGCAGCGCGCGGCGAAGGCGGCATAGGTGTCGGGCCGGCCGGCGGGCACGGTCCGCAGCACCTCCCACGCCTCGGTCAGGAACGGCCCCGACCGCTGGCGCACCGCCACCTCGTCGATCGCGCCCACCTCGCCGGAGTGGAAGGCCTCGACGACGTCGAGCACGGGCAGCCACGGGACCGCTGCCACCGACTCCGGCCGCAGCGAGGGGTGGACGACGGGCAGCAGGTCGCCGAGGTCGCCGGTCCAGCCGCCGGCCAGGACGACGTCGCCGTCCGGCCCGTCGGTGACGACGACGGTGAACGGTCCGGGCGGCGTGGCCACGGTGGCGGTGCGGGCCGGGGCCGCGGCGGGCGGTCGGGTGGGGGTCATGAGGCGCTCCGTTCGGCGGGGGCGGGCAGGGGTCGGCGGAAGAGGGCGGGCACGGCCAGCGCCCAGAGGTGCAGCACCGCGTAGGAGCGCCAGGGGCGCCAGCGGGTGGCGGCGTCGGCGTCGGAGCTGCCGAGCGCGGCCAGGGAGCGGCGCAGCGCGAGGTCTCCGGGCAGCCACACGTCGGGGTCGGCGAGGCCGCGCAGCCCGACCAGGGCCGCCGTCCACGGGCCGATCCCGGGGACGGCGAGCAGCGAGCGCATCACCTCGTCGCGGTCGGCGCCCGGGTCGAGGACGACGTCGCCGGAGGCCAGTGCCCCGGTGAGCGCGGTGACGGTGGCGCGGCGGGCGCCGGTCAGCCCCACCGCGGTGAGGTCGGCCGCCGCGAGGGCCTCGGGCCGGGGAAAGGCGTGGGTCAGCGTGCCGACCGGTTCGGGCAGGGGCGTCCCTGCCAGGGGCAGCAGCCGGGCGGTGAGCGTGCGGGCGCCGGCCACCGACACCTGCTGCCCGAGCACCGCGCGCACGGCGCACTCGGCCGCGTCGGGGGAGGTCGGCACCCGGCGTCCGGGCGCCGCGGCCACGAGTGCGGACAGGGCGGGGTCGGCGCCGAGCACGTCGTCGACGGCGGCCGGGTCGGCGTCGAGGTCCAGCAGGCGCCGGCAGCGGGCCACGGCGGCGCCGAGGTCGCGCAGCCGACCCAGCCGCAGCCGCGCGGTGACGGCGGAGTCCCCGGCGGGGGACAGGTGCACCACGGCCGGCCCGTGCGGCAGGTCGAGCACGCGGGAGAACGTCGTCCCGTCCCACTCCTCCAGGCCGGGCACGGCGTGCGCGCCGAGGAACAGCAGCACCTCCGTGGCGTCGAACGGCGGGCGGGCGGCCAGCCGCACGGTGAGCTCGCCGGGCGTGCCGGCCTCCGCGCTGGGACGGCGGCGGCGCAGGTCCGACGGCGTGGAGGCGAAGACCGCCCGGACGGTGTCGTTGAACTGCCGGACGCTGGCGAACCCCGCGGCGAATGCGACGTCGGCGACCGGCAGGGCCGTCGTCTCCAGCAGTACCCGGGCGGTCTGCGCCCGCTGCGCGCGGGCGAGGGCGAGCGCGCCGACCCCCAGCTCGCCGACCAGGTGGCGGTGCAGCTGCCGCTCGGAGTAGCCGAGGCGCGCGGCCAGCCCGGGGACGCCCGCCCGCTCGACCTCGCCGTCGGCGATCAGCCGCATCGCCCGGGCGACGACGTCGGCGCGGACGTCCCACTCCGGCGAGCCCGGCACCGCGTCGGGCCGGCAGCGGCGGCAGGCGCGGTAGCCGGCGGCCTGCGCGGCGGCGGCCGTGGTGAAGAAGGAGACGTTGGCCGCCAGCGGCGTGCGGGCCGGGCAGGAGGGGCGGCAGTAGATGCCCGTCGTCGCGACCGCGGTGAAGAACCAGCCGTCGAAGCGGGCGTCGCGGCCTGCCACCGCGCGGTAGCAGCGCTCGTGGTCGAGGGAGGCCGTCATGACATCGAGCATGGCAGGCCCGCGGCCGGTCCACTGGCGGAAATCGGACGCCGCCGTGGTGGGCAGAAGTGCGAAATTGCCCCGGGGCTGAAGTGCGTAGTTGCCCCGGGGCGGAAGCGCGGAATTGCCCCGGGGCGGAAGCGCGGA
>NZ_FOEE01000004.1:0-203848 GCF_900110555.1 Trujillonella endophytica | reverse complement strand
TTGCCCCGGGGCGGAAGCGCGAAGTTGCCCCGAGGCAGAAGCGCGGAATTGCCCGGTCGGTTGGTGTTCGAGGGGCGCCCGCGCGGCTGGCGACGGCGGGCACGCCCACCGGGCAGCACCTGGCCCAGCGGCTCGCGCCGCGCGATGAGGGGCTGGCCGGCTGAACCGATCTTCTGCCACGCTGAACCACTGTTCAGACGCTGCGGGAGGTCGTCATGGGTCGGATCAGCACGATCGAGCAGTTGCGGGAGATCGTTCCCGAGCCGAGCCCGACCGCCTTCGCGAAGATCCGTGACCGGCTGTGCGACCAGGGGCGGGAGTTTCTCGCCCGCAGCCCGTTCCTGGTGCTCGGCACGGTCGGCGACTGGGGCCTCGAGCTGAGCCCGAAGGGCGACCACCCCGGCTTCGTCGAGGTCGTCGACGACCGGACGCTGCTGGTCCCCGAGCGCAAGGGCAACCAGTTCGCGCTCAGCCTCGCCAACATCCTGGCCGACCCGCGGGTGGCGATCCTCGCGATCCGGCCGGCGACCTCCGAGGTCCTCCGCATCTCGGGCCGGGCGACCCTGATCGACGACGCCGACGTGTGCGCCCGGCTGTCGGCCGGTGGCCGCCCGGCGAAGCTGGTGATCCGCGTGGAGATCGACCGGGCGGCCTTCCACTGCGTCCGGTCGGCGGCACGCGCGGGGCTGTGGCAGCCCGACACCTGGGACGAGCCGACCCGCGTCTCCTTCGGACGGATCTACGCCGAGGCGCTGGCGCGACCCGAGGTCGAGGAGCTGTTCGACGACCTCACCGAGCAGAGCAACGCCACGCTGTACTGACCGGGTCGGCGTCCACCGACCGGTGGACGCGTGACCAGCGGCTCGGCGGTCCCGGCGGGCGGCGCCCGCCGGGAGTCTCGTGCCATGACAGCGATGACGACGACGGCGGCCCGCCCGGCCGGCCCGCCGGACAGCGGCAGCGAACCGGCCGTGCGGGTGCGCGGCCTCCTCAAGCGGTACGGCGGGCGGCCGGTGGTCGAGGGCCTCGACCTCGACGTGCACCGCGGCGAGTGCTTCGCCCTGCTGGGCCCCAACGGCGCGGGGAAGACCACCGCCGTGGAGATCCTCGAGGGCGTCCGGCGCCGCGACGCCGGCGAGGTGACCGTGCTCGGGCAGGACCCGGCCACGGCCGGGCGGGCCTGGCGCGACCGCGTCGGCGTCGTCGCGCAGACCACCGGCGCCGGCAACGCGCTCACCGTGCGCGAGACGCTGGACCACTACGCCCGCTACCACGGCGACCCGCGAAGGACGGCGGAGCTGCTGGACGCCGTCGGTCTTCCCGAGGCCGCGGGCCGGCGCGTCGACCGGCTGTCCGGCGGCCAGCGCCGGCGCCTGGAGGTGGCCCTCGGCGTGCAGGGCCGCCCGGAGCTGGTGTTCCTCGACGAGCCGACGACGGGCATGGACCCGGTTGCGCGCCGGCAGTTCTGGGCGCTGGTCGAGGGCATGCGCGAGGACGGGACGACGGTGCTGCTCACGACGCACTACCTCGACGAGGCCGCGCACCTGGCCGATCGGGTCGGCGTCCTCGCCGGGGGACGGCTGGTCGAGGTGGCGCCGCCGGACGAGCTGGGCGGGGACCTGCGGCGGACCGCCACCGTGTCGTGGACCGAGGCCGGCGGCACCCGGGAGGTCGCCACGGCCGAGCCCTCGGCGCTGCTGCGCGACCTGCTCGCCGCCCATCCGGCCGGCGAGGTGCCCGGGCTGGCCGTGACCCGCCCCGGCCTCGAGGAGGTCTACCTGCGGCTCGTCGGCCCGGATCCCGATCCGGCGTCCGTGCCCGGCCCGGCTTGCGAGCCCACGGGCCGGACCGCCGAGGGAGCCCTCCGATGACCACGGCGCAGTCGCCGAGCCCGACACAGCATCCGACGCCGGGGCCCACGCCCGCCCGCCCCGCGCCCCCGTCGGCCGCCGCCATCGGCCTGGCCCGCACCGGCCTGGAGCTGCGGCTGTTCCTCCGCGACCCGGCGCAGGTGCTGTTCTCCTTCGCCTATCCGGTCGTGATGCTGCTGATCTTCGCCTCGGTGTTCGCCGACGAGGAGACGCCCAGCGGTGCCCCGTTCGCGCAGTACTTCCTGGCCGGCATCGCGGCGACCGGGATCATGCTGACCAGCTTCCAGGCCGTCGGCATGGGCATCGCCGAGGAGCGCGAGCGCGGCGACCTGGCCCGGCTGCAGACGCTCGGCACCCCCGCCCTCGGCTACTTCGCCGGCAAGGCCGGGCAGGTGCTGGTCACCACCGTGGCGCAGATGGCGGTGCTGCTGCTCGTCGCCGCGACGGCCTTCGACGTCTCGCTGCCGACCGGGCCGGCGCACTGGGCGACCTTCGCCTGGGTGGTGCTGCTGGGCGCCACCGCCGGCACGGTGCTGGGCATCGCCGTCTCGTCGCTGGGCGGGAGCTCGCGCGCGGTCGGCAACGGGATCACCGCCTTCGCCGTCGTCCTGCAGTTCTTCTCCGGCGTCTTCTTCGTCTACTCCGAGCTGCCTCCGTGGATGCAGCAGGTGTCGTCGCTGCTGCCGCTGAAGTGGATGGTGCAGGGCATGCGGTCGGTCTTCCTGCCCGACGGCGCGGCCGCGGTGGAGCCCGCCGGGAACTGGGAGCACGGCACGACCGCCCTCGTGCTGGCCGCATGGGTGATCATCGGGGCTGTGATCTGTGCCCGCGCCTTCCGCTGGCGCCGTCCGGCATGAGCCTGTTCCGCGCCGCGGCCGCCGCCGTGGTCCCCCCGTGCGGGGAGGACCCCGGCGGCGAGCCGCTGAGCGCGTCCGGGTGGCGGACGACGGTCACCGGGCTGCACGTCATCTCGGGGCTGGTCTGGGTGCTGGCGGTCGTCTCGACGCTGGTCGGGGACGCCGTGGACGCCGACTCCCGCGGCCCGGTCCTGGTGGTGCTCGCGGTCCTCGCCGTCGCCTACCTGCTCGCCGGCGGCCCGGCCGTCGGCGGCGGGCGGCCGCTGCGGGGGCTGCTGTACCTGGTCGTGCTGGTCGCCGCGTTCGGGATGCTCGGCTGGCTGGCCCCGTCCCTGCTGTACCTGCTCTTCCTGGCCTATCCGCAGGTCTGGTTCGTCGTGCAGGGCACGCTGGTCGGCATCGTCTGGACGGTGCTGCTGGCGGTGAGCAGTGCGCTCGGCCCGGTGCTCGGCGGCCCGTCGGGGCGGACCACCGCCGAGGTCCTGCAGGAGTCGCTGGTCGGTCTGGTGTTCAGCCTGGCGCTGGGCATGTGGATCAGCCGGGTCCTGGCCCAGAGTGCGGAGCGGGCCGGCCTCATCGCCTCGCTGGAGAGCACGCGCTCGGAGCTGGCCACCGTGGAGCGCGAGCGCGGGGTGATGGAGGAGCGCGAGCGGCTGGCCCGCGAGGTGCACGACACCCTCGCGCAGGGCTACACGAGCATCGTCGTCCTGGCGCAGAGCGCGGCCGAGCAGGTGGCGACCGACCCGGCGACGGCGCGCGAGCGGCTGCGGCTCATCGAGGAGGTCGCCCGCGACAACCTCGCCGAGGCGCGGGCGGTGGTCGCCGCGTTCCGGCCGGTGGCGCTGGACGGCTCGACCCTCGTGGAGGCCCTGGAGCGGTTGGCCGGGCGCTTCGCCCGGGAGACCGGCCTGGCGGTGCGGGTCGACACCGCGGCGCTCGGCGACGGGGTGGCGCTGCGCCGCGACGAGGAGGTCGTGCTGCTGCGCGGCGCGCAGGAGGCGCTGACCAACGTGCGCCGGCACGCCGGCGCCAGCGCGGTGGTCGTCCGGGTGTCACGGGTCGCGGGTCAGGTCTCGGTGCACGTGGAGGACGACGGCGTCGGCTTCGACCCGGGCGCGGTCGGCGGCGCCGGGCTGGAGGGGCTGCGCGGGCGGGTCGAGCAGGTCGGTGGCGCGGTCGACGTGGCCTCGGTGCCGGGGGAGGGGACCCGGGTGACGGTCCGGGTGCCGGGGCCGTGAGCGGGATCCGGGTGCTGGTGGTCGACGACCACCCCGTGGTGCGCGGCGGGCTGGTCGGCTGGCTGGACGCCCAGCCCGACCTGACGGTGGTGGGCGAGGCCGCCGACGGGCTGGAGGCGCTGGCGCGGGTCGCCGAGCTGGCGCCCGACGTCGTCCTCATGGACCTGCGCATGCCGCGGATGGACGGCGTCACCGCCATCGAGAAGCTGGCCGGCTCGCACCCCGCCGTCCGGGTGCTGGTCCTCACCACCTACGACACCGACGCGGACATCGTCCGGGCCGTCGCCGCGGGGGCCACGGGCTACCTGCTCAAGGACGCGCCGCTGCCGCAACTGGCCGACGCCGTCCGCGCCGCGGCGCGCGGGGAGACGGTGCTGGCGCCGCCGGTGGCCGCCCGGCTGGTGTCGCGGATGCGCGCGCCGGCGGCGGAGGCGCCGACGGTGCGGGAGCTGGAGGTGCTGGCCGGGGTCGCCCGCGGGCTGACCAACGCCGAGATCGGCCGGGAGCTGTTCATCGGCGAGGCGACGGTGAAGACGCACCTGCTGCGGCTGTTCGCCAAGCTCGGCGTCGACGACCGCACCCGCGCGGTGATGGTCGCGGTCGAGCGCGGGCTCCTGCCGCAGCCGGGAGCGTGATCGGGAATACCCCGCGTTCTGGTAAGGCTTGCGGTTGCAGCCCGACCACCGCGCGAGAGGACACCGCATGAAGACCCACGACTTCACCGTCGACACCGCCGACGGCTCGACCCAGCGCCTGAGCGACTACGCGGGAAAGGTGCTGCTGGTCGTCAACACGGCGAGCAAGTGCGGCCTGACCCCTCAGTACGAGGGCCTGGAGAAGCTCTACCGCGAGTTCGGCGAGCAGGGGCTGGAGGTGCTCGGTTTCCCGTCCAACCAGTTCATGGGCCAGGAGCCGGGCACGGACGAGGAGATCCAGGAGTTCTGCTCGACCCAGTACGGCGTCACCTTCCCGGTGTTCGCCAAGGTCGACGTGAACGGTCCGGACGCGCACCCGCTGTGGTCCTACCTGCGTGCCGCCGACCCGGGTGACTTCACGGCCGAGACCGCCCCCGGCCTGTACGACCACATCGCCAAGATCAAGCCGGACGCGCTCGGCACCGACGAGGTCAAGTGGAACTTCACCAAGTTCCTCATCGGCCGCGACGGCGAGGTCGTCCGCCGCTACGAGCCCAGCGTCACGCCCGACCAGATCCGCAGCGACATCGAGACCGCGCTCGCCGGCTGACGCCCGTGGGCCCGGGGCGCCGCCCCGGGTCCACGGCGGTCGGCCCTCCGACGGGTCGGCTGCCGCTAGGTTCGCAGGCATGAGCGCTGCGCCCCTGGCCTACGGGATCCACCTCTCGTCGATCAACGCCCGGTTCTGGGGCGAGGCGGCCGAACTGGCCGACCGGCTCGGGTTCGAGTCGGTCTGGATGCCGGAGCACGTGATCGTGCCGCTGGATGCGACCGGGAGCCCCCACCAGGGGGCGGAGCACTCGCCGATCCCGTCGAACATCCCGGTCCTCGACGCGATGGCGGTCCTGGGCCACCTCGCCGCCCGCACGTCGCGGGTCCGCCTCGGGACCCACGTCTACAACATCGGCCTGCGCCACCCGGTCCTCACCGCCCGCGGCGCGGCCACCGTGGACTTCCTCTCGGGCGGGCGGCTCGACCTGGGGATCGGCGCCAGCTGGCTCCGGTCGGAGTGGGAGGCGCTGGGCCTGGACTTCGACACCCGGGGCCGGCGCGTGGACGAGTCCATCGAGGTCTGCCGCCGGCTGTGGACCGAGGACGTCGTCGAGCACCACGGCGAGTTCTTCGACCTCCCGCCGACCGCCTTCGAGCCCAAGCCCGTGCAGCAGCCGCTCGCCCTCCACATCGGTGGCGACGGGCCGGCGGCGCTGCGCCGGGCGGCCACGGTGGGCACCGGGTGGATGCCGATGAACCATTCGCTGGAGCAACTCCCGGCCTCGATCGCCCGGATCGGGGAGCTGGCGGCCGCGGCGGGCCGGACGACGCCCGTGCAGATCACCCTGACCGGCGACGTGGCGGACGAGGCGGACGTCGAGCGCTACGTGGCGGCCGGCGTCACGCGCGTTCTCGTGCAGCCGTGGCGGAACTCCCGCGAGGCGCTGGACGGGCTGCGGCGCTTCGCGGAGCGGTTCCTGCCCGACGCCGCCGCGGCCTGATCGTCGGCGGCCGGGCGTGCAGGAGGGCGAACGGACGTCGTGGTTCGACCGGCGGTCCGGGCTGGCCGGTTCGGTGGCCGTCGTCGTCGGGGGCGCGGGCGGGCTGGGCCGGGCGTCGGTGGAGGACCTGGTCGCCAACGGGGTGCGGCCGGCCGTGCTCGACATCGACGCGTCGGCCGCGCGGGAGCTGGCGGCCGCGTTCGACGCGGGGGGCGTCGAGGCGGTCGTCCACACCGGTGACGCGCGGGACCCCGACGAGCTGGCCCGGCTGTTCGCCGCGGTCGACGAGCGGTGGGGCCGGACCGACGTCCTGGTGAACGTGGCCGGCGGCACCTTCCACGCCGACTTCGCCGACTCCTCGCCCCGCGGCTGGGAGGCGCTCATCCGGATGAACCTGATGCCGGTGCTGCACGCCTGCGCGCTCGCCGTCCCGCGGATGAAGGCGGGCGGCCGGGGCGGGAGCATCATCAACCTCTCGACCGTCGAGGCGCACCGCGCGGCTCCCGGCTACGCCGTCTACTCCGGGACGAAGGCGGCCGTGGAGCAGTTCGCCCGGTCGCTGGCGCTCGAGGTCGCGCCCGACGGCATCCGGGTGAACAACATCGCGCCCGACTACGTGCCGACGCCGAACGTGGTGCGGCACATCGGCGAGGCGAACCTCCACGGCCCGACCGCGCTCGGGGTGAGCGTCCCGATGGGACGCGCGGGCCGGCCCGAGGAGGTCTCGGGGTGCGTCGTCTTCCTGGCGTCGCAGTTGTCCAGCTACATGACCGGGACGACGCTGCACCCCGACGGGGGGACCCTCGCGTCGTCCGGCTGGTTCAACTGGCCCGACGCCGGCTGGCGCAACTTCCTGCCGGCCCCGGTGGCGGGTCTCCTCGACGGCGTGGACCCGGGAGCGCCGGGGACCTCGTGACCGGTCCCGCAGCCGTGCCGCGGCGGTAGGCTGCGCCGTCCATCCGGCCCCGCGGGGGCGCCCCGGCGTCCCCGCCCCTCGTGGGGGATGCCTCATGCCGCTCTCCCAGCCGCTGCTCGAGCCGGGCACGGAGGTCTCGCGCTTCCGGGTCGAGGAGCTGATCGGCCGCGGCGGGATGGGGCAGGTCTACCGGGCGCGCGACCTCCGGCTCGACCGGCCCGTCGCCCTCAAGGTGCTCTCGCCCGAGCTGTCGGACGACGACGGCTTCCGGCTGCGGTTCGTGCGCGAGTGCCGGACGGCCGCCTCGTTGGACCACCCGCACGTCGTGCCGGTGTACGAGGCCGACGACTGGCACGGCCTGCTCTACATCGCGATGCGGTTCGTGCGGGGCGCCGACCTGCACACCGTGCTCGGCGGCGGCCGGCTCCCGGTCGACACCGCGCTGACGTTGCTGGCCCAGGCGGCATCCGCGCTGGACGCCGCGCACGAGGCCGGCCTGGTGCACCGCGACGTCAAGCCGGGGAACCTCCTGGTGACCGGTGCCGCGGCCGGCTCCGTGCCGAGCGGCGCGCACCTGTACCTGACCGACTTCGGCCTGACGAAGCGGACGTCGTCGCTGTCCGGGCTGACCAGCACCGGCCAGTTCCTCGGCAGCCTGCACTACGTGGCTCCGGAGCAGATCCGCGGCGAGGAGGTCGACGGACGGGCCGACCTGTACGCCCTGGCCTGCGTGGCGTTCGAGCTGCTGACCGGGATCCCGCCCTTCCGCCGCGACCAGGAGGCGGCGCTGCTGTGGGCGCACATGTCCGTGGAGCCGCCGTCGCTGACGGAGTTGCGCCCCGAGCTGCCCGCCGCCATGGCCGCGGTGCTCGCGCGGGGGATGGCGAAGGACCGCGACGACCGGCCGGCCTCGTGCGGTGCGTTCGTCGCCGACCTGCGGAGCGCCGCGGGGGCCCCGGAGACCGCCCGGACGGTGCCCGTCCCGGTGTCGTCCGCGGCTCCGACGGTGATCGGTCCGAGCACCTCGCCGACGGTGGTCGGTCCGGGTACCTCGCCGCCGGTGGCCGGTCGGGGCACCGCGCCGCCGCCGCTGCGGAGCGCCACTCCGGCCGCGCCCCGGAGGGACACGCCGGCGCCGGTGGCCGGAACCGCACCCGACGGGCCCGCACCGGGAAGCCGCCGGCCGCGCCGGTGGACGTGGCCCGTGGCGGCGCTGGCGCTGGTCGCCGCCGTGGTCGCGGGGGCGCTGGTGTGGTCGCCGTGGAGCGAGGACGGCGGGAAGGGGACGGCCGGGGGAGACCTGGCGGCGCGGTCGCTGGAGGTCGTGCCCTACACCGCGGAGCTCCCGGTGGACTGGCAGGCGTTCCCGCTCGAGGACGGCGGGATGGCCTTCGGACCGGCCGACCTGGCCGACGTGGCGCTCGACGACGAGTCCGACGTGGCGGAGGCGACGCGGATCGCCGCCGAGGAGCCCGACCGGCTCGTGCTCGTCTACGTCGCGGGGGACACGGGACTGGGGAACGAGGCGCCGGCCGACGTACCCGGGCAGGTGGCCGCGGGACTGCCGGCCGGCACGGAGATCGACGCGGGATCGATGGGCTCGGTGGGCGGCCAGCGGGCGGTGCGGCTGCGGGGTGAGGTGCCGCTGGACGACGGTTCGGCGCTGTCCGTCGTCGGTGTCGCCGTCGGCGGCGAGGTGCTGCTGCTGTGCGTGGTACCGGAGGCGCTGGCCGACGACTGGGCCGGGACCTTCGACGCGGTGATCGGGTCGCTGGCGCCGGAGTGACGCTCGCGGGCGGAGGCCCCGATGCGCCCACGTACGCTCGTGAGCCGTGAGTCTCACCATCGGGATCGTCGGTCTCCCCAACGTCGGCAAGTCCACGCTGTTCAACGCGCTGACGAAGAACGACGTCCTGGCGGCGAACTACCCGTTCGCCACGATCGAGCCCAACATCGGCGTCGTCGGCGTGCCCGACCCGCGGCTGCAGCGGCTGGCCGACGTCTTCGGCTCGCAGAAGATCATCCCGGCGACGGTGTCGTTCGTGGACATCGCCGGCATCGTGCGCGGCGCCAGCGAGGGGCAGGGGCTGGGCAACAAGTTCCTGGCCAACATCCGCGAGAGCGACGCCATCTGCCAGGTGATCCGGGTGTTCACCGACCCCGACGTGGTGCACGTGGAGGGCAAGGTCAGCCCCCGCGACGACATCGAGACGATCAACACCGAGCTCGTGCTGGCCGACCTGCAGACGCTGGAGAAGGCGATCCCGCGGCTGGAGAAGGAGTCGCGCAAGGACAAGGAGCGCGCCGTCCTGCACAAGGCGGCGGTCGCGGCATCGGAGGTGCTGAACACCGGCCAGACGCTGTTCGCCGCCGGCGTGGACACCGAGCCGCTGCGCGAGCTGTCGCTGCTGACGACCAAGCCGTTCCTCTACGTGTTCAACGTGGACGCCGACGAGCTCGCCAACGAGTCGCTGATCACCGAGCTGCGCGAGCTGGTCGCACCGGCCGAGGCGATCCTGCTCGACGCCAAGACCGAGTCCGAGCTCGTCGAGCTGCCGGCCGAGGAGGCCGCGGAGCTGCTGGAGTCGATCGGGCAGAACGAGCCGGGCCTCGACCAGCTCGCCAAGGTCGGCTTCCGCACCCTCGGGCTGCAGACCTACCTGACCGCCGGTCCCAAGGAGTCGCGCGCCTGGACGATCCCGGTCGGCGCCACCGCCCCCCAGGCGGCCGGGGTCATCCACACCGACTTCCAGCGCGGCTTCATCAAGGCCGAGGTCGTCTCCTTCGACCACCTCATGGAGGCCGGCTCGATGGCCGAGGCCAAGTCCAAGGGCTGGGTGCGCATCGAGGGCAAGGAGTACGTGATGGCCGACGGCGACGTCGTGGAGTTCCGCTTCAACGTCTGACCTGGAACGACGGAGATGCGCCTTTCTGGCGCGGCTTCGGACCTCGGCGGACGTCCGCGAACGGTCGATGACGGCCTGGCCGGCTGCGGGCCCGACGTCGGTGTCCGACGGGGGGCCTTCCTCGAGCGTCAGTTGCGCTGAGCATGGGCAGCCGTCGTCTCGTGGCTGGCGAGGGGTCCGCGCCCGGGCCTGCGACGGGTTGTGCGGGGCGGTCACCGCGGCTTAGGTGGACAGGCTGTCCGCTCCTCCCGGACTGCTCCGTGTTCCCCACGATCCAGAGGAGTGCCCCGGTGAACAAGTCCGACCTCATCGCCAAGATGGCCGAGCGGCTCGATGGCGACCGGACGACGGCCGTGGCTGCCGTCAACGGAGTGCTGGAGGAGATCGAGAGCAGCGTTGCCCGGGGCGAGCGCGTGTCGTTGACGGGCTTCGGCACCTTCGAGGGCCGCGAGCGGGCAGCTCGCACGGGCCGGAACCCGCGGACCGGGGAGGCGATCCAGCTGGACGCGTCGGTGGTCCCGGTCTTCCGTGCCGGCACGGGGTTCAGGGCCCTGCTCACCGAGGCCAGGGGGGAGCCGACGTCGCGGGCGTCCGCAGCCGGCGAGGGCACGGACCCCACGGCCGGGGGGAAGAAGTCCCGGGTTGCTTCGTCCGCCTCGGCCGGCAGCAGCGCGGGGGTCGACGCGGCTGCGGACGGAAGCAGGAAGAAGGGGGGCAAGAAGGCTCGGCAGCAGGCCGCGGGGAAGGTCGATGGGTCCGCCGTCAAGGCGGGCAAGAACAAGCACGGGAAGAAGGCGTCCAAGGACGCGCGCTGAGGGCACGGCCGACTCCCACGGTCGATCCTCTCGCTGGGCGGGCCGATGCGGTCGAGTGCGCGATCCGCCGGTGCGGTGTCTCCGGAAGGTCTCCGGCCCGCGTCCCGTCACGCGGGGGGTGAGGCGGGGGGCGCCCCAGCCCGCACGGCGGTTCGCCGCCGGGTCAGGCGGACGGCGACGAGGACCGCCCCGGCCGCGACGAGGGCGACCGGCACCCAGGGGAGCAGGGCGCCGAGGACGACGAGGACGGCGCTGCCGACCCAGACCAGGGCGTCCCATCCCGCGCCGAGCCCGTCGACGAAGCCGGCTCTCCCGCTGCTGGACGGGGTGCCGACCGGCGCCAGGTGCACGCTGAGCGTGGACAGCGCCACCTGGTCGGCCAGCAGCGCACGCTGTGACTGCAGCGCCTCCAGCTGCTCCTGGCGGCCGGACAGAGCCGACTCGGCGGCCAGCAGCGCCTCGGTGGTGGCCGCGCCCTCCATCAGGGACTGGAGCCTCGCGACGGAGGTCCGCAGCGCCGAGATCCGCGCATCCAGGTCGACCGCGGTGGCGGTGACGTCCGAACGGGTCACCGACACGTTCCGGACGTCGCCGAGGTCCTCGAGGTCGGCCAGGACACCGGTCAGCTCGGTCGCCGGCACGCGCACCACGAGGTCGGCGACCGCGCCCTCGCCGCCGTCCTCCTCGGCTGCCGCCTGTTCCCTGCGCTCCTCCACCCGGCCGCCGACCGACTCCACCAGTTCGCTGACCCGTCGGGCAGCCGCGGCGGGGTCCTCGACGATCACGGAGGCGAAGGCGGTCGCGATCACCTGGCGGTCGGTCCCGGTGTCGACGGGGACCGCCGGCGCGCCGCCCGGCGCCTCCGGGCCGACGGGCACGGACGCCCCGCCGCCGGCCCCGCCTCCCGTGTCCGCGCTGCCGGAGTCCTCGTCGGACGAGCCCGAGCAGCCGACCAGCAGCGCCAGCGCCAGCGCCACGGCTGCGATGCCCGAGGAGCGCCTCATCGACCGACCGTAGGGCGCCCGTCCGGGCTCGGAGCAGCGCCGATGCGCAATCGTGGCGGCGCCGAGTCGCTTTCGTGACACCGCCGACGTCCTCGGGGAGGCAGCCCGCTCCGGTGCCCCCGTGCGCAGGCAGGCCGCCGCTGCTCTCCGAGCGATCCGTAGTCGGGGCGGCACGCTGGGTCCGGGGCTTGCCGGGCCGCGCACGGAAGCTGCTCGCCCACTCGGGCGTGCGCTACAACGGTGGCACGCGGTGCTGACGATGCGCCGCCTCTCGTGGCCCCGGACCCGGCGACGGCGAGCCCTTCCGGAGGTCGCTGTGAGCCAAGCCTTTCCCGTTCCGCCGTCCCTGCCGCCGCTCTGGGGCCCGCGCGGACCCACCGTGGCCGAGCCCGCCCCGACCGGGGTGCCTACCGCGGACGGCGGCCGACGACCGGCGGACCGGCAGTGCTGGGACGACCGCGTCGCCATGACCCCCCGGCAGGACATCCCCGTCCTGCAGGTCACGTCGCTCACGGTGGGTGATGTCTGCACCGTCACCGTGAGCGGCGACGTCGACTGCCTCACGGGTCCCGGGCTCCAGGAGGCGCTGCTCGACGTCCTGGACCGCTCACGGCCTCCCGTCAGCGTCGAGGTCGACCTGAGCCGGGTGACCTTCCTGGGGGCGGTCGGCCTGCGCGTGCTGGCCGTCGGGCACCGGCTGGCGGAGAGCACCGGTGTGGCGCTGCGGGTCCGCTGCGGCGCCGTCCGCGCGGTCGTGCGACCCCTCGAGGTCACCGGGCTCTGGCACATGCTGGACGTCGTCGATCGGGACGGCCCCGGCAGCGACCGCTGACCTCCGCGCCCCGGCGTCAGGCCGTGCCGAGGTCGAGCTCGAGGTCGGCTCCCCCCCGCACCACCCGTTCGGCGACCGCGTGCAGCGGGATGCCGCTGCGCCGGGCGTGCGTGCGCATCACGGCGAAGGCGCGGTCGACCTCCAGGCCCGTCCGCTCGGCGAGCACGCCCTTCGCCTGCTCGATCAGCACGCGGCTGTTCAGCGCGCCCTGCAGCTGCTCGGCGAGCCGCTCGCGCGCGTGGATGGCCCGTTCCTGGAGGAGGCCGACCGTGGCGACGTCGGCGAGCGCGCGCGCCAGTTTCATGTCGGACCCGTCCAGCGGGCCGGGGGTGACCCGGAAGACGTTCAGGGCACCGATCACCTCGTCGCGCAACCGCATGGGGACGGCCTGGGCGGACGCGAACCCGGCCTGCTCCAGGCGTTCGGTGAAGGACGGCCAGGCGGCTCGCATCTCGGCGAGGTCCGTCCGCGTCACCGCGGCACCGGTGCGGAAGGCCTCCAGGCACGGACCTTCCTGGTTCTGCAGCTCGAACAGCTCGATCAGGTGGACCTCGTGGCTCGACGCGGCGAGCACCTCGAGCCCACCGCGCTGATCGGCGAGCATGATGCCGGCGGCGTCGGCGTCCAGCAGGCCGACCGCCCGCTCGGTCAGCAGGTGCAGGAAGTCGATGACGTCGAAGTCGTCGACGAGTGTGTCGGCGAGTTGGACCAGGGCATCGGCGATGAGTTCTTCCCGGGCGGTCATGGCGGAGTCCTTCCCGGCTCGCCGTCCGGCCCGGTGTCCTCCCGGCCGTCGACCGTGCCGTCCTGGCTGTGATCGAACCGAAGTCGTCGTGCCACCACGTCGGCGGCGATGTCGGAGATGGCCCGGTCCCGGGACCAGGCGTGCGCCCGGAGGCGGAGCAGCGCGTCGGGCAGGGCCAGGTCGAGCTGCGCGGACAGCATGCCGACCGCCTGGTGCACCACCGCGCGGCGGTCGACGAGGTCGGTCAGTCCCGACCCGTCGGGATGCGCGCCGTTCAGGTGGACACCGCGGGCTCGGTCGTGCAGGTGCAGCAGGACGGCCACGGCGGCGTCGGCGTAGGCGTAGGCGTCCCGGAGCTCCGTGCCGGTGAGCGGGCCGCCGACGTCGCGGTACAGGTCGAGCACGCCGAGCACGATCGCCCCGACGCCGAGCGGGAAGGCGAAGGAGGCCGCCACCCCCTCCACGTGGGCGCCGGGAGCGAAGGCCGGCCAGCGCGCGTCCGCGTCCGACGGGAGATCCGGGCACAGCACGGGCCGGTGCAACCGGGACGCCTCCAGGCTCGGGCCCTCACCCAGGGCGAACTGCAGGGCCGCCAGCCGCCGGGGCACGCCGCCGGTCGCGGCGACGACCTCGCCGATGCCGGCGTCGTCGACGAAGCTCATCCCGATCCCGGTCATGTGGGTGGCCTCCCGGCACCCGTCGACGAGGAGCTGCGGCCAGGTGTCGGGCGGACCGGCTGCGGCGAGACCCGCGAGGATCTCGGCCACTCGCGTCCCCGCCATGGTGCACGCCCACCCTGTCCGGCTGTGATGCGTCATCGACGAGCTCGATCGCAGCGATTTCGGTCCCCGAAGGGGAATCGTATCGCCGGTCCGGGGTATGTGACGGGGACAAGAGCGGATTCCCGTTCCCCGTCGTCGCCCCGGACCCGGTGACCTCCCCCTGCGTCAGGAGAAGCCGTGTTCGCATTGGTCGCGGGCGATGAGTGAGCGAGTGTCCTGGGAGACCTGCCCGGAGTGCCGGCGCCTGGCCGCCGTCGGCTGGTTGGACGGCAACGCCGTGGAGGTCGACTGTCCCAACGGCTGCAACGTCACGCCGGTCCGGGTGGTGTCGACGATCCGCCACGACCGGCAGTCCGGGATGCCCGGCCAGGACGACGCACGCTCCGCCGCCTGGGAACCGTCCGCGGCCCGCGGCCCGCTGCCTCTCGGCGGGCAGGGCGTCGCGGACGGCGGCTGAGGCCGCCACGGTGTCCGGCGCCGGTCGACGCCGGTGCCGCAGGTCCCGGCCGGACCGGTGGAGGGCGCCTGCCCGAACCACTCGTCGTCGATTCGGCCTGCGTGTGGCCGGGGCGCCGTCCAGAGCCGTCCCGACGGTTCCGCCGTCAGCCGGGGTCGCGGCCGATGAACGCCAGCAGCTTCGTCTGCGGGTCGGCGTCCGCGGGTACCCGGACCCGCGGGCCGTACTGGCCGCTGGCGCGGAGCATCTCGTCCATGGGCTCCATGCCCGCGAGCATCACCGCGCAGCGTTCCGCGTCGAGGGTCTCGTCCTGTCCGGTCGCGCGGGCCAGGTCCCAGGTGTGCATGAAGACGTCGGCGGTGAAGAACTGCGACACCGCGCGGGGCAGCGGCACGTCGCCGATGTGCGGGTTGCGCAGCACCAGGTCCGCGGACGCCGGGTCCTCGAGCAGCGTCTGCACGCCGTCGCTGAAGGTGCGCCAGGCGGCGACCGGGTCGTCGTCGACCGACGGGCCCGCGGGGAGCTCGATCCCGGCGCCGCCGCGCAGGAACCCCGGGAACCACTCGACCAGGTGCCGGACGACGTCGCGCGCGGTCCAGCCGGCGACGGGGGAGGGGCGGTCCCAGGTCGCGTCGTCGGGCACCCCCTCGACGAGACGGGTGAAGCGACCGCCGATCTCGCGGTACTCCTCGGCCGGGTCCTGGTCGGCGTCCATCTGTGGTCCTCTCGCGCGGTTGTGGTCCCGGACTGACGGCGCCGGGGGCGGGAACTCATCGGTCGGGCGGCGAGCGGCCCTCGATCAGACCCGGCCGCGGAGGATGCGCCGCCAGTACACCTGCGGCAGGGCGTAGCGGTCGAACCACCACGTCGTGCGCCGCGGGCGGATCGGGTCGAGGAACGGCACCGACGGGGTGAGCCGGCCGTCGCGGTCCACCTCGGCGAGCATCAGCGCGTGCCGGCCGACGGTGATCGGCATGACTGTGTAACCGTCGTAGCGCTGCAGCGGCATCCCGCGGTCGACCGCCGCCAGATTGGCGCTCAGGACGGCGACCTGCGTGCGCAGCGCGCCACCCGAGGGGCGCGTCCGCAGGTCGGCCGCGTCGCCGAGGCCCCAGATCCACCCGTGCCGGCGGTGGCGCAGGGTGGCCGGGTCGACGTCGACGAGACCCGGGTCCGCGTCGGCCGCCAGGCCGCTGTCGGCGATCCACCGCGGCGCCCGGTAGCGCGGGACGGCGTGGGCGAAGGTGATGTCGTCGAGCACCCGGCGGCCGGTCGGCGTCGTGACGGTGAGGGCGTGCAGGTCGGCGTCCACGCTCTCGACGCGGGCCTCGCGCAGCACCTCGATGCCGTAGTGGGCGAAGGCCCGCTCCAGTACCTCGTCGGCGCGGGGGACCCCGGTCGCCGTCGCGGCGGGCAGGACGAGCGTGACGTCGAGGTCGGCCAGCACCCCGGTGCGGCGCCAGTGGTCGCACGCCATGAGCAGCGGCTTCAGCGCGGTCGGGCCGCAGGACGCCGGCTCCGGCGGCACGGTGAAGACGACCGAGCCGTCCCGCGCCGCCGTCAGGGCCGGCCAGACCCGCGGTGCGCTGCCCGGCACGTACGTGGAGGCCGCCCAGCCGTCGGCGTAGGCCTCCTGCAGGCCGGGCGTCGCCGCCCAGTCCTCGACGAGGCCGGGGCACAGCACGAGCGTCGTGCAGCGCAGGATGCGCCCGCCGCGGGTGCGCACCGTCCCCGCGTCCGGATCGACCGCGGCCACGGCGTCGCGGATCCACGCGCACCCCTCGGGGACGACGTCGCCCATGGGCCGCTCGAGATCGGCCATCGTCGCCTCGCCGCCGCCGACGTAGTTCAGCAGCGGCTTGTACCGGTGCACCGGCTGCGGGGCGACGACGGTGACCCTGGTGGCGCCCTCGCGCAGCAGCTTCGCCGCGAGGGAGATGCCGGCGTTGCCGCCGCCCACGATCAGGACCTCGGAATGCTCCACGCGGCTCCCGCCATCGACCTCGGCGGCCGGCTCGGCCACCCCGCCCAGCCTGCCCAGTTCGCGCGGGTCCGAACCCGCGGCGCGGTCCTGGTTCCCCGGGCGTGCCGGGCCTCAGGTCTGGAGCGGCACGAGCTCCGCGGCGAACTCGTCCAGCCACGGCAGCCACGGCGTCCCCGGGCTCGCGGGGCGGACGACGAACTTGCTCAGCCCGGCGTCCACGTAGGACTGCAGCAGGCGGCGGGCCTCCGCCCAGCCCGCGGGCACCAGCATCCGCGGGTCGACGTCCGGGCGGCGCCCGGCGAGGCCGCGCAGCAGCCGCGCGTCGGGCTCGCCCGCGGCGACCGGCACGCTGATCCCGAAGTGCTCGGGGTCGACGGTCCGCCCGGCCTCGGCCGCCGCCCGTTGGATCGTGGCGACGGCGGCGGCGCACTCCCCGGGCGTCAGGAAGCTGCCCAGCCAGCCGTCGCCCAGCCGGCCCACGCGCGGCAGCCCGGCCGGGGCGGACCCCCCGAGCCACAGGTCCAGCGGCTTCGCGGGCAGCGGCCCGATCGACGCCTCCTCCAGCGGGAAGAACTCCCCGGCGGAGGTGACCCGCTCCTCGGTGAGCAGCCGGCGCACCAGCAGCAGCGCCTCGTCGAACACGGCGCCGCGGCGGCCCTCGGGCACGGGGAACCAGGCCCGCTCGGCGGCGCGCGCCGGCTGCAGGCCGAACACCGGCAGGACGCGGCCCGGCGCCAGGCGGGCGAGCGAGGCGAGCTGCTTGGCGACCAGCACGGGGTGCCGGCCGGGCAGCACCGCGACGCCCGTGCCGACCTTCAGCCGGGCCGTCCGCGCCACCGCGAACGCCTGCCCCACGACCGGGTCCACCTGCGGCGCCGACACCTGCTCGGAGAACCACAGCGAGTCCAGCCGCAGCTCCTCCAGCCGGTCCACGACGGCGGCCAGGTGCTCGTCCGCCCCGAGCGGGCCCAGCCCGACCCCGAAGCGCACCTTCATCCCGACCAGCCGTCCCAATGGGTCACGGTCTCCGCGGGCGGGCGCGCGGCGGGGGAGAAGCCCTCGCCGGTGTAGTGGGCGACCGGGATCAGCGCCGTCTGCGTCACGCCCTCGGGGATGCCGAGCACCTCGGCGACCTCCCGCTCCTTCAGCAGGTGGATCGAGGTCCACGCGGTGCCCAGCCCGCGCGCCCGCGCGGCCAGCATGAAGCTCCACGCCGCCGGGAGGATCGACCCGTACATCCCGGCGGCGGCCGCGTTGGACCAGCTGCCGTCGGGGATCCGGCCGCGGATGCACGGGAGGACGTGCACCGGCACCCGGTCGAGCACCCCGGCGAGGTGCAGGGCCCCGTCGTAGGCCTTCGCGGTCTGCTCGTCGCCGGTCTCCCGCGCGCGGGCCCGGGCCGCCTCGAAGAGCGTGGTGGCGGCCGCGCGGTACAGCTCGGCGATCCGCGCCCGCTTCCGGGCGTCGGTGACGACGACGAACGACCAGGTCTGGCCGTTGCCGGCGGTCGGGGCCTGCTGCGCCACCCCGATGCACTCGAGCAGGAGGGAGCGGTCGACCGGCCGCTCGAGGTCCAGCCGGCGGCGGACCGCGCGGGTGGTGGTCAGCAGCCGATCGGCCGCCGCGGGATCGATGTCGGAGGCCACCCCGCCGACCCTAGTGACGTCGCTGCCGGCGGGCGGCTCGCGCTGCCTCCACCGCCGTGGCCGGGCACGATGCCCGCATGGTGTCGACGTCGTCCGGGCCGGGCGGCACGGCCTTCGTCCTCGGGGGCGGGGGAGTGCTGGGGGCAGCCGAGGTCGGCATGCTCCGGGCGCTGGTCGAGCACGGCGTCCGTCCGGACCTGGTCGTGGGCACCTCGGTCGGTGCGGTGAACGGGGCGCTGGTCGCCGCCGACCCGACGCCGGCCGCCGTGGAGCAGTTGCGTTCGGTCTGGGAGGAGCTGGCCTCCTCGGGGATCTTCGCCGGATCGATGTTCGCCCGGATGGGCACCCTGGTGCGGACCCGCACCCACCTCCATCCGCGGGAGCCGCTGCGGGACCTGCTCGCCGCGCACCTGCCCGTGCAGACGTTCGCCGAGCTGCAGGTCCCGTTCCAGTGCGTCGCGGCCAGCATCGAGCGGGCGGCCGAGCACTGGTTCAGCGACGGCTCGCTGCTCGACGCGGTCCTCGCCTCCTGCGCCGTCCCCGGCCTGCTGCCCCCCGTCGAGATCGACGGCGAGCACTTCCTGGACGGCGGGCTGGTGCACAGCATCCCGGTGGGCCGGGCGGTGGCCCTGGGCGCCGGCACGATCTACGTGCTGCACGTCGGGCGGATCGACCGCCCGCTGCGCCCGCCGACCCGGCCGTGGGAGGTCGCGACGGTCGCCTTCGAGATCGCCCGCCGGCACCGGTTCGCCGGTGACCTGGCGGCCCTGCCGCCGGGTGTCACCGTGCACGTGCTCCCGTCCGGGGACACCGCGCCGCCCGGGGCGGCGAACCTGCGCTACCGCGACTTCTCCGCCGTCCGGGACCGGATCGACCGCGCGCACGCGGCGGCCCGCGAGTACCTGGACCGGACCGAGGGGGCCTGACGTGCTGCCACCCCGCCCCGTGCGCCGGATCACCGGCCCCCTGCTCGTCGCCGCGCTCGTCGCCGCGGTGCTGCTGCTGCCCCTGTTCGTGGTCGTCGCGGCCGTCGCGTCGGCGTTCCTGCCGGGGCGCTGGCGCGCGCTGCGGCTGCTCGGCTTCGCCCTCGTGTACCTGGCGCTGGAGGTCGCCGGGCAGGTGGCCGCCGGCGTGCTGTGGGTGCTCAGCGGCTTCGGCCGCGGGCTGGGCTCCCGGGCCGTGCAGGCGGCCCACTACACGGTGCTGCGCCTGCTCCTCGACGTCCTCATGCGGGTGGCGCAGCACCTGTTCGCGCTGCGGCTGGTCACCGACGGCGACTCCTGGTCGCCCCTGGACGACGGGGTGCCCGGCTCGACCAACGCCATGGTGGTGCTCTCCCGGCACGCCGGCCCGGGGGACTCGTTCCTCCTCGTGCACACGCTGATGAACCGCGACCACCTGCGCCGGCCGCGGATCGTGCTCAAGGACCTGCTGCAGTGGGACCCGCTCATCGACGTCTACCTCAACCGGCTGCCCAACCACTTCGTGGGCCCCCGTCCCGAGGCGGGGCCGGGGTCGCCGGAGGCGATCGCCGACCTGGCCCGGGACCTCGGCGAGGAGGACGCGCTGCTGATCTTCCCCGAGGGCGCGAACTTCACCCCGCGGCGCCGGTTCCGGGCCATCGAGCGGCTGCGCGACCGCGGGCTGGCGACGGCGGCGCGCCGGGCCGAGGAACTGCGGCACCTGCTGCCGCCGCGGCCGGCCGGGGTGCGCGCGGCGCTGACCGCCGCCCCGCACGCCGACGTCGTCCTCGTGGCGCACACCGGGCTGGACCATCTCCACACGGTGCGGGACCTGTGGCGGGCCCTGCCGATGGACAAGACCCTCCACCTGCGGTGGTGGTTCGTCCCGGCGGCCGAGGTGCCGCGCGAGGAGGACCAGCTGACCGACTGGCTCTTCCGGTGGTGGGCGACCATCGACGACTGGATCGAGACCACAGCCGCGGGCGACCTCAGCGGCTCCGCGGGAACGGGTCGACGACGGAGGTCCACCGCTCCCGCGCCTCGTCGTTGAGCCCCGGGGTCGGCACCCCGATCCGGGTCGCCGGGTGCCGACGCGCAGAGCCTGGTGGAACCGGCCGCCCGGCCCCCACCATGGTCCCGCCCGCGAGAGGTGGCCGCGGGGTGCGCCGCTGCCCACCGCGAGCCGGCGGCGGCCCGGGCGGCCCAGCAGAGGAGAGCGACGCCATGGCCGACTTCCTGGTCCACCGCGACGACCCGCGCACCTTCCGCTTCGACGACGGCGAGGCGGCGGCGAGCGACGTGGCCGAGGGTGCGGTGCAGTTCACCGTCGAGCGCTTCGGTCTCACCGCGAACAACCTCACCTACGCCGTCCTCGGGGACGCCCTGCACTACTGGGACTTCTTCCCCGCGCCCGAGGGCTGGGGCCGGATCCCCGCCTGGGGGTTCGGCCGGGCCGAGGCCTCCGGCGTCGAGGGCATCGCGGTGGGGGACCGCTTCTACGGCTACTGGCCCATGTCCACCCGGGTCACCCTCCAGGTCACCGCGGGCGGACCGGGGTTCGTCGACTCCTCGCCGGCCCGAGCGGCCCTGCCCGCGGTCTACAACCGCTACCTGCGGGCGGTGCCCGCGACAGGCTTCCCCGCCGCGCTCGACGACGCCGCGGCGGTGGTCCGGCCGCTGTTCCTGACCGGCTGGCTGATCGCCGACCAGCTCGCCGGCTCGGCCTGGCACGGCGCGGGGACCGTCGTCCTGGCGTCCGCGTCGAGCAAGACCGCCCTGTGCACGGCCGCGGCGATCCGCGAGCGGGACGACCCGCCGTCGGTGATCGGGCTGACCTCCGCCGGCCACGTCGCGTCGACCGCCGCGCTCGGGCTCTACGACGAGGTCCTGCCCTACGACGAGGTCGCCGCCCTGCCCCGCGACCGCGGCGTCGTGCTGGTCGACATGGCGGGTGATCCGGGCATCCGGGCGGCCGTCCACGAGACCACCCGGGAGGCCCTGCGGGCCTCGATCATGGTCGGCGCGACGCACTGGGAGCGCGCGAGCCTGGAGGGCGCCGACCTGCCCGGACCGCAGCCGGAGATGTTCTTCGCGCCGACCGTGGCGCAGGAGCGGGCCGCCGATCTCGGCGAGCTGCCGTTCGCCCGCCGGCTGGGTGCGGCCTGGGCCGAGTTCGCGACCGCGCGCCTGCCGCAGCTGGTCCGGTTCGAGCACGCGACCGGTGCCGACGCCCTCGCCGGCGCCTACACCGCGCTGCTCGAGGGCGCCGTCGACCCGCGCAGGGGACTCGTCCTCTCCCTCTGAGCTCCCCGGCGGTGCAAGCCGCCTGCAAGAGGGATCCAGGGGGCGCGGCCGAGAGTCGGGCCCGCCGACGACCGCACCCGACCCCAGGAGCACGCGATGACCGCCAGCCCCACCACCACGACGCCGACCGGCCCGATCGACACCCGCCAGATGATCACCGTCCACCGCTTCTTCCGGCGCGAGTTCCGGCTCGCCGGCGGGGTGGTCGCCGGCGTCGCCGCGGACGACCAGAAGCGGGCACGGCTGGTCGCCGACCACGTCGAGCTGCTCACCCGCACCCTGCACCACCACCACACGCACGAGGACGAGCTGATCTGGCCCAAGCTGCTGGACCGCGTCCCCGAGGAGCTCGCCCCGCTGGTCCGGCTGATGGCCGAGCAGCACGCCCGGGTCGACTCTGTCGTCGCCGAGATCGACGAGCTCCGCCCCCGGTGGGCCGTCACGGCCGGCGCCGCGGACCGGGACCGGCTGGCCGAGCTGCTCGACCGGCTCTCCGGGCACCTGGCCGAGCACCTCGACGCGGAGGAGGAGCGGGTGCTGCCGATCATCGCCCGCACGCTGACCGCGCAGGAGTGGCACGAGGTGGGCGAGCGCGCCCGCGCCAGCAACCGCAAGGACCAGATGTCGCTGGTCCTCGGCATGCTGCAGTACGAGGGCGACCCCGAGGCCGTCGCGGCGATGCTGGCGGCCGCGCCGCCGCCGGTCCGGTGGATCGTGCCGAAGCTGTCCCGCCGGGCGTTCCGCAGGCACGCGCTGGCCGTCCACGGCACCGCGACGCCCTGAGGCGCCGCCGCCGGTGGTCCGCGGGAATGGCCATCGCCGGGCCGAACTTGCGGGGGGCATGACGACACTCGGACTGATCGGCAGCGGCAACATCGGCGGCACCCTCGCGCGCCTGGCGGTCGATGCCGGCATCGACGTCGTGCTCAGCAACAGCCGCGGCCCGGAGACCCTCGCCGATCTGGTCGCCGAGCTCGGCCCGCGCGCGCGGGCGACCACGCCGGCCCAGGCCGCGGCGGCCGGCGATCTGGTCGTCGTCTCGGTGCCGCTGAAGGCCTACCGCCAGGTGCCGGTCGAGCCACTGCGTGGCAAGGTCGTGATCGACACGGACAACTACTACCCGCAGCGGGACGGGCGGATCGCCGAGCTCGACGACGAGTCGACGACGGTCAGCGAGCTGCTGCAGGCGCACCTGCCGGAGTCGCGCGTGGTGAAGGCCTTCAACAACATCTCGTCGGTCCACCTCGGCCTGCTCGCCCGGCCGGCCGGGCACCCGGAGCGCTCGGTGATCGCGATCGCCGGCGACGACGCGGCGGCGAAGCGGTCGGTGACCGAGTTCCTCGACGCCATCGGCTACGACGCCCACGACGTCGGCCCGCTGGCCGAGGGCTGGCGCTACCAGCGCGACACGGCCGCCTACGGCGGGGTCTACCACGCGCCGGGCACCGACTTCCCCGGACCGGGCCGGCAGGCGACGCCCGAGCTGCTGCGGGAGCTGCTGGCGGCCGCCGCCCGCTACCGCGACATGTGACGCCCGCGCGCCTGCCCGCCGACCGGGATCAGGCGGCGACGCGGTGGTGGTGGCAGCGGCCGCCGCCGGTGGCGCGCGCCGCGCAGGGCGCGCCGGCCCTGGTGCGGCCGCCGCTGTCGCCGCACCGGGCCGGCGTCGCCGACGGGGCGGGCGCAGGCGCGGCCGGCCGGACGAAGGGCAGGACGACGGCGTCGTCACCGGCGGGCAGGGCCGCGGCAGCGGGGGCCGGAGCGGCGACGGGAGCGGCGGCGGGCGAGGGAACGGCCGACCCGGGGAGGACGGCGGCCGGGAGCCGGCGGTCGGCCTTCCGGCGGAGGGCGGCGGCGGTGGTGAGGCCGGCGGTGAAGGCGGCGAGGGCGGTGGCGACGTGGCTGGCGCGCATGCCCCTCCCATCGGCGCAGCACCGCCGACGGCGGACCGCTCGCGTCCCTCGGGTCCCGCGCGCCCCACGCGTCGGTCGGGTCGGAGGGGGTGACGGCGGCCGCCGGGAGGGCCAGGATCCGGACCAGCCCATCCCCGAGCCCAGGAGTCGCCCCGTGACGGAGACAGCGCAGTCGGCCGCACCGGTTCCCACCAGCGTCAGCGAGCAGGCGCAGCAGGCCCTCGCGGTGCCGAGGCAGCCCGCGAGCTATCCCGCGCCCGACGACGTCGAGGGCTGGGAGCGGCACGTCGCGCAGATGGACGCCTTCGTCCGCGACCGGTTCTTCGCGGTCGAGCTGCCCGCCGACGTCGACGAGGAGCTGATCGCCGGGGTGCCCACCTACGTCGCGCGGGCGCAGGGCGCGCCGGCCGACGACGGCGGCCCGGTCTACCTCGACATCCACGGCGGCGCGCTGATCATGGGCGGGGGCGACCTGTGCCGGGCCATGACCGCGGGCACCGCGCTGACCAGCGGCATGGTGACCTGGGGCGTCGACTACCGGATGCCGCCGCGGCACCCGTACCCCGCGGCCCTGGACGACTGCGTCGCCGTGTACCGCGCGCTGCTGGAGCGGCGCGACCCGGCCGACGTGTTCGTCGGCGGCGCGTCGGCCGGCGGCAACCTCGCCGCGGCGCTCCTGGTCCGCGCGCACGAGGAGGGCCTGCCGATGCCGGCCGCCCTGGTCCTGTCGACCCCCGAGGTCGACCTGACCGAGTCCGGCGACACCTTCCACACCAACCGCGAGTTCGACAACGTGCTCGGCAGCCTGCGCGAGGTCAACCTGCTCTACGCGAACGGGCACGACCTGGCCCATCCGCTGCTGTCCCCGCTGTTCGCCGACGTCGCGCACTTCCCGCCCACGTTCCTGCAGTCGGGCACCCGCGACCTGTTCCTGTCCAACACCGTGCGGATGCACCGGAAGCTGCGCGCGGCCGGGGTCGAGGCGGAGCTGCACGTGTTCGAGGCGATGCCCCACGGTGGCTTCGGCGGTGCGCCGGAGGACCGCGAGCTGATCGCCGAGCGGCGCCGCTTCCTCGACCGGCACCGCCGCCGCTGACCGCGGCCGCGCCGCCCGCCGCCGTCCTGCGGAAATCGTGCGGAACGGTTGCGGGCACCGTGCGGCGCGACCGTCAGAGTCGGTCCCATCGCCGGGTCACGGGGGGACCGGCGGTAGGGGGAACGCACGAGGAGCCCCGCGCACCGCCTCGGGGGAGGGCAGGTGGGCGGGGCTCCCGCGCGTCCCGGCCGGCCGGCCCGGCGGACGCCGTCGTCGTCCCCGGTCCCGTCGCACCGCCGGGGGATCGCCTCGCTCAGCGCCTGCCTGCCCGCCCGCCGACTGCCCGGGCGTGCGGCCGGGCGCCCGGAGGGCCTCCGGGCCGCCCGATCCGGGTGCGCGGGCCGTGCAGACTGGCGCGTCGGCCCCGGGAGATCGGGGGACTCCCGTCCCCTGCGTGATCGCAGCCACTTACAGTGCCCCGCGCGACGCGTCGGTGGCACGCGTCCCGGAGTTTGGAGAGACCGTGGACCTCACTGGAGCATCAGCACTCGTCGTCGGCGGCGCCGGCGGGTTCGGCGAGCAGACCGTCCGCAAGTACGTGGCCGAGGGCCTGAAGGTGGTCATCGCCGACGTCGCGGAGGAGAAGGCGAACGCCATCGCGGCCGAGCTCGGGGACGGCGTGGTGTTCGTGCACACCGACGTCACCAGCGACGCGTCGGTGGACGCGGCGATCGCCAAGGCGCAGTCCCTCGGCCCGCTCCGCGTCACCGTCATCGTCAACGGCGGCCCCGGCGGCGGCGCCGCGCAGCGGATCGTCTCGCGCGACGGCAAGCCGATGCCGATGGAGGCCTTCCTCCAGACGACCGAGTACTACTACACGGCCACCTACCGGGTGCTGTCCCGCGCGGCCGCCTCGATGCAGGGCAACGAGCCGCTCGAGGACAACCAGCGCGGCGTCGTCATCATGACCGCCAGCATCGCGGGCTTCGAGGCCTCGCCCGGCCAGACCAGCTACGCGATGGCCAAGGGCGGCGTCATCGCCCTGACCCTGGCCGCGGCGCGCGACCTGGCCCCGGCCGGCATCCGCGTCATGGGCATCGCGCCCGGCACGTTCCTCACCCCGGCGTTCCCGGACCCGGTGAAGGCCGACGAGATGTACGGGAAGATCGTGCCGAACCCCAAGCGCATGGGCCGCCCGGCGGAGTACGCGAAGCTCGCCTACCAGATCGCCGAGAACGACTACCTCAACGGCTACGTCATCCGGCTGGACGGCGCCCTGCGCTTCGGCGCCTGACCGGTTCCCGGGGGGCGCGGCGCGCCCCCCGGGTCACTCCGGTGCGCCCGGCCGGTCCAGCCCGGCCGCGAGCTCGGCGATCCCCCGGTCGATCTCCGCGCGCAGCGTCGCGAACGAGGGGACGCCGCCCGGGGGAGACTCCTCCAGCCATCGGTCGAGGGTGATCCGCAGGGTCGCGAGGGCGGTCGCCGCGCACAGCCGCGGGTACAGCGAGCCCGCGGTGTCGGCGTCCACCCGCTCGGCGATGGCCTCGGCGAACGCGTCCTCCTGGGCGGCGAGGGCCGCGAGCAACTGGGGGACCAGGGAAGGCGCCCCGCGGATCGAGACGAGCGCGCTGATGTGGTCGCGCTCGTCGGAGACCATCTGGTCCATCACGTCCAGCACCCCCTCGCGGAGGGCCTGGAGGACCGACTCGCCGCGCGGGCGGGCGCGGAACGCGGCGACGAAGGCGCGGAAGTCGCCCGCGGCCCCGGCGACGACCGCCTCCTCCTTGCTGGAGAAGTAGTTGAAGAACGTCCGCAGGGCGATGTCGGCCTCGCCCGCGATGCGGTCCAGCGTCACGTTCTCCACGCCGTCGCGCACCGCCAGGCGGAGCGCGGCATCGCGGATCGCGGCCCGGGTGGCGCTCTTCTTGCGCTCGCGCCGCCCGGCCGTCGTCGGCTCGCCGTCCACCGTCACGGGGACCTGTGTACCCGCCGCCACGTCAGCCGCCGGCATCCAGGTCGCCGTGGGCCGCCGCCCGCACCCCCGTGGTGTGCGGGTCGGCGGCCGCCCGGCCGGCGCGGCGACCGGCTGCGGACGCGGCGATGCGACCGGTCGCCGGCGCCGTCATGCCCAGGTGACCGGCAGGGACCGCACGCCGAAGAGCAGCATCTCGTTCTTCACGTCGACCTCCTCCAACGGGAGGGTCAGGCGCAGCTCGGGCATGCGGGTGAACAGCTCCTCCAGGCCGATCCGCATCTCGATGCGCGCCAGCTGCTGCCCGATGCACTGGTGCACGCCGTGGCCGAAGGTCAGGTGCGGCGGCCGCGGCCGGGTCACGTCGAGCCGGTCGGGGTGGTCGAAGTGCGCCGGGTCCCGGTTGGCCTCCGGCGCGGCGAGCATGGCGGTCGCCCCCTTGGGGATCTCGACGCCGCCCACGGTGACGTCCTCCATGGCGATCCGGGTGACGCCGAGCTGGATGATGCTCAGGTAGCGCAGCAGCTCCTCGACGGCGTTGTCGTACAGCGCCGGGTCCGCGCGGAGTGCGGCGAGCTGGTCGGGGTGGGACAGCAGCGCGAGCGCGCCCAGGCCGAGCATGTTCGCCGTCGTCTCGTGGCCTGCGCCGAGCAGCATCAGCGAGATGTCGACCAGCTCGGAGTCGGTCAGCGCCGGATCGCTCACGTTGATGAGCCCGGAGATGATGTCGTCACCCGGGTTCGCCCGCTTCTCCCGGACCAGCCGCTCCATGAACACGTACTGCCCGGCGGCCGAGGCGGCCTTCTCCTCGTCGCTGGCCAGCACGTTCGTGCTGACCGACGTGTACCGCTGGAACTCGTCCCGGTCGGCGTAGTCCACACCGAGCAGCTCGCAGATCATCAGCGAGGGGATGGGCATCGCGTAGGCCGGCACGAGGTCGGCCTCGGTGCCGGCCGCCCGCATCGCCTCGATGTGCTCCGCGGCGATCTCGTGCACCCGCGACTCCAGCAGCTTCATGCGGCGCACGGTGAACTGACCGGTGAGCAGCCGGCGCAGCCGGGTGTGCTCGGGCGGGTCCATGAAGATGAAGTAGCCGTCGGTGCGCGGCGGCGCCTCGTCGAAGGAGACGACCGGGCACACGCCCCGCTCGGCCTCGGTTGTCCCCAGCGCCGTGACCTCCTCCGGCTGCATCGAGGTGACGTCGCGGTTGCGGAACTTGTCCGCGCTGAACCGGCTGTCGGCGAGGACGGCGCGCCCCTCGTCGAAGCCGGTGACCAGGTAGACCGTCAGGCCGTTGGTCAGCGTGATCGGCTGGACCGCCCCCTGGCCCCGGCGGGCCAGCAGCCCCGGCGCCGGGTCGAACGGGCAGCCGGGCGGGTGCTCCACCATGTCGGCCTCGAGCGGGCGGCGCATCTCGATCAGGTGGGGCTCCACCGTGCTGTCGGTCTGCGCGCTGTCGGTGCTCATCGCTGCGTCCTCTCCGTCGGGGTGACGAACGACCGTCCGTCGGGGATGACCGAACGCTAGCGTTGTCATGCGTATCGTGCATAGATGCACGACGTGCACGAAATTGGTCGAGCAGGAGGACGCATGCGGATCGAGGCGGATCGGGGTAGGTGCATCGGTGCCGGGATGTGCGCGCTCAACGCGCCGGAGCTCTTCGACCAGGACGACGACGGCCTCGTCGTCGTGCTCGAGCCGGAGCCCGGGCCGGAGCAGGAGGCCGCGGCGCGCAACGCCGTCGACACCTGCCCGGCCGCGGTGCTGTCGGTCAGCGGATGAGGCCCGCCAGCTCCGCGTAGACCGCCGCGTCGTTCGGCTGCGGGCCGAGCACCTGCAGGCAGACGTGGTCCGCGCCGGCGTCGTGGTGCTCGCGCACCCGCGCGGCGATCGCGTCCACGTCGCCGATGGCGACGAGCGCGTCGATCAGCCGGTCGCTGCCGCCGTCGGCCAGGTCGGACTCGGTGAAGCCCGCCCGGAACCAGTTGTTCGCGTAGTTCGGTAGCTGCAGGTAGTGGGTGAGCTGCGAGCGGGCCTGGTCGCGTCCCTCGGCGACGTCGGTGGTGAGGACGACGGGCAGCTCCGGCGCGACCAGCGGGCCGGTGCCCACCCCGGCCCGGGCGGCGGCGGTGTTGGTCACGGTCACGTGGTACGGATGCGTGCCGGCCGTGCGCTCCGCCGCCAGGGCGAGCATCTTCGGGCCGAGCGCGCCCAGGACCCGGCGCTGCGGCGGAAGCGGGTCGGTCTGCGCGTCGAGGGCGTCGAGGTACTCGCGCATCGTGGCCAGCGGCCTCCGATAGGTCTGCTCGGTGAACGCGTCGATGATCGGGCCGTGGCTGATGCCCAGCCCCACCAGGAGCCGGCCTGGCCACCGCTCCTCGCACCGGTGCCAGCCGGCGGTCACCGACTCCGGCGTCTCCATCCAGACGTTGACGATCCCGATCGCCACGGTGATCCGCTCGGTGCCGGCGAGCACCTCCTCGATGACGTCGAAGATGCCCGGGCTGATGCCGCCGGCGATCCACACCGTGGGGTAGCCCTGCTCCTCCAGCGTCGCGGCGAGCGCGGTGGGGGTGGAACCGTTCATCGAGGGGGGCAGCCATGCGCCGAGAGCACCGAGGTCCATGCCGGGATCCTCTCCCAGCCGTTCCCCCAGGTCATCCCGACCGTGTAGTCATGCGGTCATGCCGTGCCGGAGCGTGGACCGCCGCATCGACGTCGACGGGGTGGGGGAGCTCGCGGTCACCGCGTACCTGCCCGAGAGCATCGCCGGGGACGCCGTCCTCTTCCTCCTCCCCGGCGGCGGGTACGGCCGGCACTACTTCGACCTGGACCTGACCGGCCACCCCGACCACAGCCAGGCGCGGTGGCACGCCGACCGCGGGCTGGTCACGGTGACCGTCGACCACCTCGGCGTCGGCGAGAGCACCGTGCCCGAGCGGCCGCTGGACTTCGCGCAGGTCGCCGCGGCCGGGGACGCGGCCGTCCGCACCGTCCTCGACCGGCTGCGGTCCGGCACGCTCGACCCGGAGCTGCCCGCGATCCCCGGGGCGGTGCCGATCGGCGCCGGCCAGTCGATGGGCGGGCACATCGTCGTGTGGACGCAGGCCGCGCACTCGACCTTCGCCGGCGTCGCCGCGCTGGGCAGCAGCTTCACGCAGACCCGCCTGGCGCTGCAGCCGGGCAGGCGGCATCCGTTCCGGGCCGCGCCGATGGAGGAGGTGTACGCGGCGATGGGCGACGTCGACTTCGTCGCCAGCTTCCACTGGCACGAGGAGCCGCCCGCGTTCGTCGCCGCCGACATGGACCCCGGGCACCCGGCGCCGTGGCGCTCGGCGACGGTGCCCGCGTGCGCCGCCGAGCTGATGGAGCCCTTCGCCGTCGCCCGCCAGGCCGCGGCGGTGCGGGTGCCCGTGCTGCTGGTCTACGGCGAGCAGGACGTCACCGCCGAACCGCTGGCGGACCTGGCCGTCTTCCGCTCGGCACCGGACCTCGGGTTGCTGCTGGTCCCGCGCAGCGCCCACATGCACAACTTCGCCCCGACCCGGCACCTGGTCTGGGCGCGCCTGCAGTCCTTCGCCGCCCAGGTCGTCGAGCAGCGCCGGCTGGTCGCGGGGGTCCCTGCGCGGGCCTGAGCGACGGCTGCCGGGATGCGAGCATCCGGGGATGCCGACCCTCGCCGACGACCGGGACGCCATCCGCGACGTCTACGCCCGCTACGTCCTGTCCCTCGACACGGGGGCGGCGGCGGAGTTCGCCGCCCTGTACACCGACGACGGGGTGTTCGTCGGCGGCGGCACCGGCGGGGAGGACGTCGTCGGCCGCCCGTCGCTCGAGGCGTTCGCGGCGGCGCTCGCGCCCGGATCGATGCACCGCCTGTCGCTCAACCACGCCATCGACGTCGACGGCGACACCGCCGTCTGCCGCTCCTCGATCGTGGTGCTGGCCGGTACCTCGGTCGTGAGCACCGGGCGGGTCCACGACGAGCTGCGCCGCGTGGCCGGCGGGTGGCGGATCGCCCGGCGCACGTTCACGCCCGACCCCGGCTGACGCGGCAGGCTCTGTCCCGACGGGATCCGCGTGGCCCGTGTGACGACGGAGACGGATCGGTCCGCTCCGACCGGCGGTGGTCCCCAGTGGGCGGCGGCTCGGCTGTCACCGTCGGTCCATGCACGCGAGACAGAACGGCCCGACGCCCGACCCCGACTCGCACCGGGTGCGCTACCTGCACCTGGTGGCCGCCGCCCGCGTCGCCGCCCTGCGGCCCACCAGCGAGCAGCAGGTCGCCGACGTCGTCCGGGTGACCGTGGACGACGAGGTGGATACGACGACGTTCCGGGCGATCGTCACCGACGTCTCCCGCGACGTCCTGGGCTGAGCGCGGCCCTCAGGTGCCGCAGAACGTCCGGTAGGCCGCGCCGAAGTCCGCCGGTGCCGGGGCGGCGTACCGCTCCAGGCCGGGCCGCGCCTCGAACGGCCGGGTGACCGCCTCCAGCAGCCGCTCCAGCGGCCCGAGGTCGCCGGCGGTGGCCGCGTCGAGGGCCTCCTCCACCAGGTGGTTGCGGGGGATGTACACCGGGTTGACCCGGTCCATGGCCTCGGCGTCCGGCGCCAGTGCCCGCCAGCGCTCCGCCCACGCGTCGAAGCCGGCCAGGTCGAGGAACAGGTCGCGCGCCGGCCCGGCCTCCCCACGGGCGGCGGAGCCCAGCCCGCGGAAGAACGACGTGTGGTCGACGTGCCCGGCCTGCAGCAGCCGGAGCAGGTCGTCGACGAGCGGCGCGGCCACGGCGTCGTCCAGCCCCGCCGGCAGCCCGAGCTTGGCCCGCATGCCGGCCGACCACGCGTCGCCGTACGCCGGCCGGAACCCCTGCAGCGCCGCGACGGCGAGCTCCACGGCCCGCTCCTGCTCGTCGTCGATCAGCGGCAGCAGGGACTCGGCGAACCGGGCCAGGTTCCACTCCGCGATCAGCGGCTGGGAGCCGTAGCGGTAGCGCCCGCCGGCGTCGATCGAGCTGTAGACCGTGTCGGGGTCGACGGCCTCCATGAAGGCGCAGGGGCCGTAGTCGATGGTCTCGCCGGAGATCGTGGTGTTGTCGGTGTTCATCACCCCGTGGACGAAGCCGACGAGCATCCACCGCGCCACCAGCGACGCCTGCGCGGCGACGACGGCCTCGAACAGCGCCAGGTAGCGGTTCCCCGCCTGCGCGGCCCCGCCGTGGTGGCGCTCGATCGCCAGGTCGGCGAGGCGTCGCAGCAGGTCGGGGTCGCCGGTGGAGCGGGCGTACTGGAAGCTGCCCACCCGCAGGTGGCTGCTGGCGACGCGGGCGAGCACGGCGCCGGGCAGAGGGGTCTCCCGGTACACCGGCCGGCCGGTGGCGACCACGGCGAGCGAGCGGGTGGTCGGGATGCCGAGGGCGTGCATCGCCTCGCTGACGACGTACTCGCGCAGCATCGGGCCGACGGCGGCCAGGCCGTCCCCGCCGCGGGAGAACGGCGTGGGACCCGAGCCCTTGAGGTGCAGGTCGCGGACCCGACCCTCGGCGTCGGTGAGCTCGCCGAGCAGGAGCGCGCGCCCGTCGCCGAGGCGCGGGTTGTACCCGCCGAACTGGTGCCCGGCGTAGGCCTGCGCGACCGGCCGTGCGCCGGCCGGGACGGCGGTGCCCACGAGGAGGCGCACCCCCTCGTCGCTGCGCAGGGCGGCCGGGTCGAGACCGAGCTCGGCGGCTAGCGGCTCGTTGAGCACGAGCAGCCGCGGCTCGGGTGCCTCCTCGGCGTGCCAGGGCAGCGCCATCTCGGGCAGCGCGCGGGCGAAGCGGTCGTCGAGGGAGACGGTCGACGGCGGGGCGATGCTCACCCGCTCGACGGTACGACTCCGCCGCTCGCGGCACCGGCCGGCGGCTCGCGGGTCAGTGGCTGCCGTCGACCAGGGCCTGGACGGAAGCGCCGTAGAGATCGACGGCGCGGGCGCGGCCGACCGCGCCGAGCAGGGGCTCGATCGTGGGCCATGCCTGCATGAGCCCGCCGATCTGGGCGCCGATCAACTCGGCGCGGACGGCGGCGTCGGCGCCGGGGAGCCGCGCGGTGAGCCGGTCGATGAAGGAGGTGCGGGCGGCGGTGCGGAGGGTGGCCCGCACCGCCTCGTTGTCCGACGCCTGGACCATGGTCGCGTAGGCGCGCCGTTCGGCGTCCCGCGCGGGGTCGAGCACGTACGCCACCAGGGTGCGGCCGAGCTCCGCCAGCGGGCCCTCCAGCTCGGGGCCCGGTGCGCGGGTCGGCCCCAGGACCTCGAGGAAGAGCTGTTCCTTCGAGCCGAAGTGGCGGATCACCAGGGCCGGGTCGGCGCCCGCGGCCGCGGCGATGGCCCGGACCGACGTCGCGGTGAACCCGCGCTCGGCGAACATCGTCCGCGCGCTGGCGGCGATGGCCTCGCGGGTGGTGGGCCCTGCGGCGGTCGACGTGATGCTCACCTCACCACCGTCGCACGCATGTCAACGGCGTTGACAGCGTCGTGTCAACGGCGTTGACTACGGCGGAGTTCGTTGCATTGTGCAACGACTGTGACGCCTCTCACCGCCGGCAACGACGCCGTGGCGCCCTTCCGTCTCCGGCGAGCACCAGGGAGTTCCCATGACCACGAAGACCCTCGCCCCACCGACCGGCACCGTCGAGCCGCCGGCCCGCACGTGGCCCTGGCTGCTCTTCGTCGGCATCGGCGCCCTCGTGGTGTCCCTCGCCTCGTCGCTGCTCATCCCCGTCCTGGCGACGCTGCCCGCCGAGCTCGACACCTCCGCCGACACCGTGCAGTGGCTGCTGACCTCGACCCTGCTGGTGTCCGCGGTCGCCGTTCCGCTCTTCGGTCGCCTGGGCGACATGTTCGGGACCCGTCGCATGCTCCTGGTCGCCCTCGGCACCCTGGTCGTCGGCTCGCTGGTCACCGCGACGAGCACGAATGTCGCCGTGCTCATCGCCGGCCGGGCGATCCAGGGCCTGTCGTCGGCGGCCGTCCCGCTGGGCATCGGCCTGCTCAGTGCGCTGCTGCCGCGGGAGCGGGCCGGCGGAGCGATCGCGTTGATCAGCGCCATGCTCGGCGTCGGGGGTGCGCTGGGGCTGCCCTTCGCCGGGATCATCGCCGAGCACTTCGACTTCCACGCCCTGTTCTGGATCACGGGAGCGGCCGCCGTGGTCGCCTTCGTCGGCATCCTGGTCGTCGTTCCGGAGAGCCCCGTCCGCACCGGGGGCCGGGTGGACCTCGTCGGCGGTGGCCTGCTGGCCGCCACCCTGGTCTCGCTGCTGCTGCCCCTGGCCGAGGGGTCCGACTGGGGCTGGGGCTCGGCGCGCACGATCGGCCTGCTGGCGCTCGCCGTGGTGCTCCTCGGCGTCTTCGGTTGGTCCCAGACCCGCATCGCCCAGCCGCTGGTGGACCTCGCCACGCTGCGCCGCGGCCCGATGGTCCTGACCAACGTGGCGACCCTGTTCTTCGGGTTCGCGCTGTTCGCGTCGCTGATCGGGACGGCGTCCTACGTGCAGGCGCCGGAGTCCAGCGGCTACGGCTTCGGCTCCTCGATCATCGTCGGCGGGCTGGCGATGCTGCCCGGCGGCCTCTGCATGCTGGTGTTCGCCCCCATCTCGGCGCGGCTGATCGCCCGGCGCGGGCCGTCCCGGGTCCTCGCCCTCGGTGGCGTGATCGTGGCCCTCGGCTGGGTCGCCCGCATCGTGTTCACCGGGTCGCTGACCCAGGTGATCCTCGGGGCCACCGTGGTCGGCATCGGGACGAGCATCGGCTACGCGGCCATGCCCTCGCTGATCAACCGGTTCACCCCGCGCGGGGAGATCGCCGCGGCCAACGGGCTCAACATGCTCATCCGCTCGGTCGGCAGCTCGCTGGCCAGCGCGATCGGCGGGAGCCTCCTCGCGGCCATCACCATCTCGGTCGGCGCGTACGCGGTCCCGTCGCTGACGGCCTACCGGATCCTCTTCGTCATCTGCGCCGTCGCCGCGCTGCTGGCGGCCACCGCCGCGCTGTTCATCCCCGACGGCACCGACGAGGACTGAACGCCGCCGCCGCGGCGCAACCCCTGGGACGTCGCGGTGTGATCCACGACACTCGCGGCGGAGGTCGGCCGCGGCGGCAGGGTGCCGGGACGGAGCGCGCGCCGACCGGGATCGGGAGCGCGACATGGACCGGGACAACTACATCGCGGAGCTGCCGTTCGGCAGGCCGGAGATCGACGACGACGCGTTCGTCGCGCCGACGGCCGTGGTCGTCGGGGCCGTGACCCTCGGTCCGTGGTCGAGCATCTGGTACGGCTCGGTCGCCCGCGCCGACGAGGAGGCCATCGTCATCGGACCCGAGACCAACGTCCAGGACGGCTGCGTGCTGCACTCGGACCCCGGCTTCCCCCTCGTCGTCGGGCGCGGGGTCACGGTCGGGCACCGGGTGGTGCTGCACGGGGCCCGCATCGACGACGACGTCCTGGTCGGCATGGGGAGCGTCGTGATGAACGGGGCGCACATCGGGACCGCGTCGATCGTGGCCGCGGGCGCCGTCGTCACCCCGAACACCCGGGTGCCCGCGTGGTCGGTCGTGGCCGGGGTGCCGGCCCGGGTCGTCCGGGCGGCCACCGAGGACGACCTCGTGCACATCCGCGGCAACGCCGAGAGCTACACCCGCCGCCTGCCCGGTGCGCGCCGGGTCCGGCCCGTCGTCCGCCGTCCGCTCCCCGCGGCCGGCATGGTCGCCGGGGACGGGATGTACTGACCCGGTCGCCGCCACGAGCGCACCCTGCCGGTGGGTTCGCGACGGTGCCGGCGGGATCGGGCCGGCACCGTCGGGAACTCCCCGGCACGGTCGCGTGCCGTGCCCGCGGGGTCAGTCCGGGCGACGGCGGCGGATCTTGGACCCCAGCCAGGTGAGCGGGTCGTACCGGCGGTCCACCACCCGCTCCTTCAGCGGGATGATGCCGTTGTCGGTGAGGTGGATGCCCTCCGGGCACACCTCGCTGCAGCACTTGGTGATGTTGCAGTAGCCGAGCCCGAACTCGTCCTGCGCCTCGTGCTTGCGGTCGACCACGTCCAGCGGGTGCATGTCCAGCTCGGCCAGCCGGATCAGGAAGCGCGGGCCGGCGAAGACGGCCTTGTTCTCCTCGTGGTCACGGATGACGTGGCAGGTGTCCTGGCAGAGGAAGCACTCGATGCACTTGCGGAACTCCTGGGAGCGCTCGACGTCGACCTGCTGCATGCGGTGGCTGCCGTCGGCCTCGCGGGGACGCGGGGTGAACGCCGGGATCTGGGCGGCCTTCTCGTAGTTGTAGGACACGTCGGTGACCAGGTCCCGGACGACGGGGAAGGTCCGCATCGGCGTCACCGTCACCGTCTCGTCCTCGCCGAAGGTGCTCATCCGCGTCATGCACATGAGCCGGGGCCGGCCGTTGATCTCCGCGCTGCAGGATCCGCACTTGCCGGCCTTGCAGTTCCACCGCACGGCGAGGTCGCCGACCTGGGTGGCCTGGAGGCGGTGGATGACGTCGAGCACCACCTCGCCCTCGTTCACCTCCACCGTGAACGTCTGCAGGTCCCCACCGGCGGCGTCGCCGCGCCACACCCGGAACGTCGCGTCGTAACTCATGCCGGCACCTCCTCGAAGACCTCGGCCAGCTCGGCCGGCATCGTCGGGAGCGGTTGTCGCGACAGCGCGACGGTGCCGTCCGAGGCCCGCGAGCAGATGAGGTTGGTGCGCGACCACTCGTCGTTCGTCGCCGGGAAGTCGTCGCGGGTGTGCCCGCCCCGGCTCTCCTGCCGCTCGAGGGCGGCGCGGGCGATGCACTCGCTGACCAGCAGCATGTGCGGCAGGTCCAGCGCCAGGTGCCAGCCGGGGTTGTACTGCCGGTGGCCCTCCACCGACAGGTTCCCGACCCGCTCGCGCAGCGCCGCGATGCGCTCCAGGGCCTGCTCCATCTCCGGCGCGGTGCGGATGATGCCGACCAGGTCGTGCATCGTCTGCTGCAGGTCGTGCTGCACGGCGTAGGGGTTCTCGCCGCCCTCCCGCTCGAACGGCGCCAGCGCGGCCCGGGCGGCGTCGGCGAGGTCGTCGTCGGGCAGCGGGGCCGGGCCGGGGCGGGAGCGGGCGTGCTCGGCCGCGGCCAGCCCGGCCCGGCGGCCGAAGACGAGCAGGTCCGACAGCGAGTTGCCACCGAGCCGGTTGGACCCGTGCATGCCACCGGCCACCTCGCCGGCCGCGAACAGCCCCGGCACGCGGGCCGCCTCGGTGTCCGGGTCCACCTCGACCCCGCCCATCACGTAGTGGCAGGTCGGGCCGACCTCCATCGCCTCGGCGGTGATGTCGACCTCCGCCAGCTCCTTGAACTGGTGGTACATCGACGGCAGCCGCTTGCGGATGTACTCGGCCGACCGGCGCGAGGCGATGTCGAGGTAGACCCCGCCGTGCGGGGTGCCGCGGCCGGCCTTGACCTCGCTGTTGATCGCCCGGGCGACCTCGTCGCGGGGGAGGAGCTCCGGCGGGCGGCGGTTGTTCTTCTTGTCGTCGTACCAGCGGTCGGCCTCGGCCTCGGTCTCCGCGGTCTCCTTGCGGAAGAAGTCCGGGATGTAGTCGAACATGAACCGGTTGCCCGCGGAGTTCTTCAGGATCCCGCCGTCGCCGCGGACGCTCTCGGTCACCAGGATCCCGCGGACGGACGGCGGCCAGACCATCCCCGTCGGGTGGAACTGGACGAACTCCATGTTCACCAGCGTCGCGCCGGCCTGCAGCGCCAGGGAGTGGCCGTCGCCGGTGTACTCCCAGGAGTTCGAGGTGACCTTGTAGGACTTGCCGATCCCGCCGGTGGCCAGCACGACCGAGGGGGCAGACCAGGCGACGAAGCGCCCCGACTCGCGCCAGTACCCGAACGCCCCGGTGACGCCGTTCTCGCCGGTCAGCAGCCGGGTCACCGTGCACTCCATGTACACGTCGATGCCGAGCGCGACCGTGCGCTGCTGCAGCGTGCGGATCAGCTCGAGGCCGGTGCGGTCGCCGACGTGGGCCAGGCGCGCGTACCGGTGGCCGCCGAAGTCGCGCTGGCTGATCAGGCCGTCGGGGGTGCGGTCGAACAGCGCGCCCCAGTCCTCGAGCTCGCGCACCCGGTCGGGGGCCTCCTGCGCGTGCAACTGGGCCATCCGCCAGTGGTTGAGCATCTTCCCGCCGCGCATGGTGTCCCGGAAGTGCACCCGCCAGTTGTCCTCCGGGTAGGCGTTCGCCATGGCCGCGGCGATGCCGCCCTCGGCCATGACGGTGTGCGCCTTGCCCAGCAGGGACTTGCAGACGACGGCCGTGCGCGCCCCGCTCTCGTGCGCCGCGATCGCGGCCCGCAGGCCGGCCCCGCCGGCCCCCACCACGATGACGTCGTACTCGTGCCGCTCCAGCTCCATCAGTTGCGCCCCATTTCAGAAGAACCGGAGATCGGAGATCGTGTCGGTGGCGAGCAGCAGCACGTAGAAGTCGGCGAAGGCGACGCCGAACAGCGACACCCAGGCGAATTTCATGTGGTGGGCGTTGAGCCTCGAGACGACGGTCCAGAAGCGGTAGCGCAGCGGGTGCCGGGAGAAGGAGTTGAGCCGGCCGCCCACGATGTGCCGGCAGGAGTGGCAGGACACCGAGTACAGCCACAGCAGGGCGGCGTTGGCCAGCAGCACGAGGGTGCCCAGGCCCATGTGGCCCCAGGCGCCGGTCTCGTCGCGGAAGGCGAGGACGGCGTCGTAGGTCAGGATTACGTTGAAGACCAGGCCCGCGTAGAAGAAGTAGCGGTGCAGGTTCTGGCCCAGCAGGGGCAGCCGGGTCTCCCCGGTGTAGCGGCGGTGCGGCTCGGCGACCGCGCAGGCCGGCGGGGACTGCCAGAACGACCGGTAGTAGGCCTTCCGGTAGTAGTAGCAGGTGAGCCGGAAACCCAGCGGGATCACCAGGATGTAGATGGCGGGGGAGATCCAGCTCGGCCCCGTGAACAGCTCCGGGAAGGTGTCGCCCTCGCAGTCGGTCGTGATGCACGGCGAGTAGAAGGGCGAGATGTAGGGCTCGGAGAAGTAGTGCGCGTTCTGGAACGCCCGCACCGTCGAGTAGGCGATGAACAGCACCAGGACGACGACGGTGACCAGGGGCTGCAGCCACCAGCGGTCGGTGCGCAGGGTGCGGGCCGCGATGGCGGCGCGGCGGGGAGGCGTCTCCGTCGTGCCGCGCCCGGGGGTGACCGCCCCGGTTCTGCGCGGAGCGGTCGCGGTCACGGCCGGGAACCTGGCGTGGTCCGCCGCTGCGCCCTGGGGACGCGGGGGGGATGAGCCCCGGCGTCGGCCTCCAACGACATGTCGTCCATGAGCGCCTCCAGCACCGTTGCTGACGCGCCGCCGCGTGGCGGTGGGGCGCAGTCGACCACGGACGTCGGTCGGAGGGAAGGGGCTCCGCGCGTGCCGCTCCCAGCGGCTCCACAGCGACCAGCCAGGTCGGTCGCGGGGTCGGCGGCGACGCTGGGCCCGACCCCCGACGAGAGGACCCGCAGCATGAGCTCCGCCCCGCCCGACCGCGCCCCGACGTACGGGGGGCGCCCGCTGCCCCGGCCGGGCGAGGAGCTCGTCGACCAGGGGCTCGGCTTCGACGTGGGCACGCTGATCAGCCGCCGTCGGCTGCTCGGAATGTTCGGCGTCGGTGCGGCCACGCTGGGGCTGGCCGCGTGCGGCGGCGACGGCGCGACGGCGGCCGCGTCGCCGTCCTCGACCTCGGCGGGCGCCTCGGCGGCGGCCGGCGAGATCCCCGACGAGACCGCCGGCCCCTATCCCGGCGACGGTTCGAACGGCCCGGACGTACTGGAGCAGAGCGGCATCGTCCGCAGCGACATCCGCGAGAGCTTCGGCGAGTACTCCGGGGCCGCCGAGGGCGTCCCCATGACGCTGGAGCTGACCATCGGCGACCTGGCCGGCGGCGTCCCCTTCGAGGGCGCGGCCGTGTACGTGTGGCACTGCACGCGCGAGGGCGGGTACTCGCTGTACTCCGACGGCGCTTCCGACCAGAACTTCCTGCGCGGCGTCCAGGTGGCCGACTCCGCCGGGCTCGTGCGGTTCACCAGCATCTTCCCGGCGTGCTACGAGGGGCGGTGGCCGCACATCGACCTCGAGGTCTACCCGGATCGGGACGCGATCGCGGACTCGACCGCCGCGGTGGCCACGTCACAGGTCGCCCTGCCCCAGGACGTGTGCGACGCCGTCTACGCGACCGGCGGGTACGAGGCGTCGGTCGCCTCGCTGTCCCGGGTGAGCCTGGCCGGGGACAACGTGTTCGGGGACGACGGCGGCGCACTCCAGCTCGCCACGGTCACCGGCAGCGTGCGCAGCGGGTACACCGTCCGGCTGGCGGTGGGCGTCGACACCACGACCGCACCGGCCGGTGGGGGAGCGGCGCCCGGGGGTGCGCCTCCGGCCGGCGGGCCGGAGGGCACGCCGCCGACCGGGCAGCCCCCGGCGCCGCCGTCGAGCTGACGCCGGGGGCGGGCCGTCAGCGGTCGTGCTCGGTGGGAGCCGCGCTGGCGGAGCGCTCCGTGAACGCCGAGTGGGTCTGTGCCACCGGCTCCTCGTCCTCCGGTGCCGCGTTGACCGGGACCGGCCCCGTGGTGTTGCCCGGGTCCTGGGTCGTCGGGGCTCCGGGGCTGCGCTCCCGCAGCGCCGAGTAGGACTGGGCCACGACCTCCTCGTCGTCCTCGAGGGGGTAGGACCCGGCGGGCGCCGGCCCGTTCGACGAGCCGCCGGAGGCCGAACCACCGGAGGCCGAACCGCCGGAGGACGGGCCGCCGGCCGATGAGGTCCTGGTCAGGCCGCCGACCGCGTTCTGCAGCGTCGGGGGCAGGCTCTCGCGGACCTTGCCCACGGCCTCCTGCACCTGCGGGCGCTCGCTCAGGTGCACCGCAGCCTGCTGGATCTGCTCGAACCGCGAACGCCCCGCGCGGGCGCCCAGCACGTACCCCACGCCGAGACCCAGCGCGAACGACACCTTGCCCATGAGTCGACTCCTGTTCCGGCCGCGAGGCCGTCGATGTCCTGTGCGTCGACAGCCCCCTACCCCGCTTCCCGCCGGTGAACCCGCAGGTCGGCCGCGGAGCACGTCGTTGACGCGGCGACGCCGGAAGATCACCCTCGGCCCATGACCGTGGTGCCGTTCCCCGCCGACAAGTGGACGTGGGAGAGCGCCCGCGGCCTGAGCCGGGCCGTCCGCGTCTCGCCGCACGTGGAGGCGGGCCTGCTGACGGTCAGCTTCTGGCGCGACGACCGCTGCGCCGGCACCGTCCGCCTCACCCCGACGGAGGCCGCGTCCCTCGTCGGCCGGCTGACCGCCGCCCTGGCCGGCCTGGCCGAGCCGCGCGGTATCCCGACGACCGGCGAGGCCCCCCTCGTCGAGCGGCTCGCGCAGGTGGAGCAGCGGCTGCGGATCCTCGAGGAGGGCGCACCACCGCCCCCGGCCTGATCGGCTATCACAGGGTCATCATTCGATCACTGTGAGTCAAAGTCGCTGCTTCGGCGCGTGGCCGTCGCGCCCGCGCGGCGCCTAGGATGTCACGCAGTGTTAACGAGCCCTGGCCCGGAGTGGAGGCGCGCGACTTTGCCGGGGGCCCGGGCGGTGTGGCAGCGTCGGCCACGGAGTCGCCGGGGACGACGCCCGGCGCCATGCGGTCCGGGCAGCTTCGCCACGGACGACGTCACGGGGGAGAACGGGAGATAGTGGTGTCGCTCTACGAACGGCTCGGCGAGACGGCCGGCATCCGCACCGCGGTCGACGACTTCTACCGGCGGGTCCTCGGCGACCCGGAACTGGCGGGTTACTTCGAGGGCGTCGACCTCGCCGGCCTGCACAGCCACCAGACCGACCTGCTCGTGCAGGTGACCGGCGGGCCGGCCGGTTACACCGGGCGCGACCTGGCCGCCGCGCACCAGGGTCGGGACATCAGTCCGGAGGCCTTCGACCGCGTGGTCGCGCATCTGGTGGCGACCCTCACGGCGCTCGGTGTCGGCGAGGCGGACATCGGCGCGGTCGGTGCGGCGCTGACCGCGCACCGCGACGAGGTCGTCGCCTCCGAGACGGCGGCCTGAGCCGCCGAGGAGCGTCCCGTGGACATCCCCGCCATGCGGGCCAACTTCGCCAAGGCCGCCGCGGTCGGCGACGAGGCCCCGCTGTACTTCTACTCGCACCTGTTCCTCAGCCACCCCGCCACCCGGGCGCTCTTCCCGCTGTCGATGGCCCACCAGCGCGACCGGCTGTTCGCGGCGCTCGGCGAGGTCGTCGCCCGGGTCGACGACCTGGACTCGCTCGTGCCGATCCTCCAGCAGCTGGGCCGCGACCACCGCAAGTTCGGGACGGTCGCCGCCCACTACCCGGCCGTCGGCGCCAGCCTCCTGGCCACCCTCCAGCACTTCGACGACGACTGGAACGAGGCGCTGGCCCGCGACTGGACCGCGGCCTACGGGCTGGTCGCGGACGTCATGATCGGTGCGGCCGAGGAGTCGGTGGACCAGCCCGCGTGGTGGGAGGCCGAGGTCGTCGAGCACGAGCGGCGGACCGTCGACGTCGCCGTCCTCCGGCTGCGGCCGAGCCAGGAGCTGCCGTACGAGCCCGGGCAGTCCATCTCCGTGGAGACCGACGTCCGGCCCAAGCTCTGGCGCTACTACTCGCCGGCCACCGCCCCCCGCGCGGACGGGCTGCTGGAGATCCACGTGAAGGCCCACGACGGCGGCCCGGTCAGCACCGCCCTCGTGCGCCGGGTCGGCGTCGGGACCGTGGTCCGCCTGGGCCCGCCCCTGGGGCACCTCACCCTCGACGCGGAGTCCGAGCGGGACGTGCTGCTCGTCGCCGGCGGCATGGGGCTGGCCCCGCTGAAGTCGATCGTCGACCACGTCGCCCGCACCGGCCCGCCGCGGCGGGTCGATCTGTTCGTCGGGGCCCGCATCGAGGAGCAGCTCTACGACCGGGCGGACCTCGAGCGGCTGGCCGCGGAGCACAACTGGCTCACCGTCACCTTCGCCGTCTCGGCGGACAAGCAGTCGCCGCTCGAGCAGGGCGACGTCGGTGGCGTGGCGCTCCAGCACGGGCCCTGGACCAACCGGGACGCCTACGTGGCCGGACCCGCCCCCATGGTCGAGGACACCGTCGGCAGACTCCTGGCCCACGGGGTCCCCGCCGAGCGGGTGCGCTCGGAGGTCTTCTCGCCCAGCCGACCCAGCCCCACTCTCGAGGGAGAGGTGACCGAATGAGCACCGACCAGGTCCCCGGTCCGGACGCCGGCCGCCGGCTGGCCCCGGGGGACGTCCACAACGTGCGCTTCCACCGGGCGACCATGGTGCACCCGGGGTACGTCGACGACGAGGTCGACCGCTTCCTCGCGGGCGTGGCCCAGGAGATGGCCGCGCTGCACGCCGAGAAGGCGGAGCTGCGCGACCAGGTCCACGCCCTGCAGGCCCAGGTGTCCGGCGTGCTCACCCCGCCGCCGCCCAGCGAGCAGGCGGTGCGCCTGCTGGCCAGCGCGCAGCAGACGGCCGACAACTACGTCGCGGAGGCCGAGGAGTTCAGCCGGCAGATGACGCACGACGCCCGGGCGCAGGCCGAGGAGCAGTTGCGCCGCGCGCGCGAGAACGCCGGCGCGATCATCCAGGCCGCGCAGGAGGCCGCGACCCGGCTGGTGGGCAGCCCCCCGGCGCAGAGCCCCGCGGGCGAGCGCACGACCCACGAGCTCGAGGAGCAGGTCGCCTACCTCAAGGCCTTCGCGCGGGCGACCAGGACGCAGCTGCGCTCCTATCTCGAGGCGCTGCTCAGCGACGTCGAGACCGAGTGGGGCAAGGCGGACCCGGCCGGCGTGCCGCAGCCCCCGCTGCGCACGTCCGCCCAGCGCGGCGACGGCAACCTCGCCCCGGCGCCCCGCAACGTCGCCGCCGAGGTGTCCGCGACCGACGGCTCCTGATCCCCGCCACGACGCCGGCACCCGCTGCCGGCGTCGTGGCGGGGTCGGCGTACGGCGTCGAGACGGTCGGCGCAGATGTAGGTCGGGGCAGCGGCGGCGCCGCCCTGCGTCCAGGCGTCGGTGCACGAGCGCACGGACAGCTGCTGGCCGTCCGTGGCGTCGCTGGTCAGGACGCTCGCGGCGGTCGCCGCCGAGGCCAGCTCACCCGGGCCAGCGGCGCGGAACCGTCGTCGACCAGGTCGACCGCCCGGCTCATCGAGTCGCCCGGCACGAAGCCGGCCGAGGTCGTGGGGACCGTCGCGCCGCGCCGGCTCACGTCGATGGAGACGGTGCCGGTCGAGACGTCGGCCGGGACCGGGGCGGCGCTGTCGGTGAACGTGCCGAACGTGCCCAGGCCGGCGACGCCGGCGGGCTGTTCCGCCGGCAGGGAGGACTCTCGCCCCCGAACCGCAGCCGGCCGCCCGCGCCCGCAAGGTCTCCGCAGGACCGGGCCGGTGTTTGGCGGACCGGTCGCGGGGGGCAGGCCGGTCGCGTGACCTACTCGATCGTCGCCCGGGACACCACGACCGGGGAGATGGGCGTCGCCACCCAGTCGCAGGCGTTCGCCGTGGGCAGCAGCGTGCCGTTCGCCCTGCCGGGCCAGGGTGTGATCGCCAGCCAGTCCATGGCCGAGCCGATGTACGGGCAGATCGGCCTGGACCTCATGCGCGGCGGGTTCACCGCCCAGGAGGTGCTGACGGCGCTGCGCAGCGTCGACCCGCACCCGGAGCGCCGGCAGGTCGCCGTCCTGCACGTGTCCGGGGACCTCGCCGTCTACACGGGGGACAGCTGCGTGACCGAGGCCGGCCACCAGGTGGGGGAGGGGTGCGTGGCCCTGGCCAACATGGTCACCTCGCCCGAGGTGTGGGAGTCGATGGTCGCGACGTTCGAGACCTCGCAGGGGGCCCTGGCCCACCGGCTGCTGCTGGCCCTGCACGCGGGGGAGGACTCCGGCGGCGACGTGCGGGGGCGGCGCTCGGCGGCCGTCTTCGTCGTCCGGGCCACCCCCACCGGCCGGCCCTGGCACGACACCGTCGTCGACCTGCGGGTCGACGACTCCGAGGACCCGGTGGGGGAACTCGACGCGCTCGTCGTCCGGCTGGCCCGCTACCAGGACGTCGTCCGGTCCTTCCAGCAGGCGATCGGCGGAGACCCCGTCACCGCGGACCGGGTGCTGGAGGAGCTCCGCGTACCCGACCCCTACACCGAGCCCGACCACGTGCTGTGGCGGGCCGTGGTGGCCGGGCTGGCCGGCCGGGAGGACGCCGCCCGCGCGCTGCTGGTCGACCTCGCCGCCGTCGCTCCGCAGTTCGTCGAGATCGGCCGGCGCTTCGGGGTCGCGGGGCTCGTCGACGCCGAGCTGATGGCGCGGATCCTCCCCGGCACCGAGCGGTGAGGGGTCAGCCCTCCACCGGGAAGACCAGCAGCGAGCTCGACGCCGTCGCCACGCTGCGGCCGGCCGCGTCGAAGACCTCGCCCTCGGCGAAGGCCACCCGGCGGCCGGGCTTGACCACCCGGCCCACGGCCCGCAGCGGTCCGCTGGCGGCGGTGACCGCCCGCAGGTAGGTCACCTTGAGCTCGATCGACGTGTAGCCGGTGCCGCGCGGCAGGGTGGAGTGGACGGCGCAGCCGGCGACGGTGTCGAGCAGCGTGCAGACCAGCCCGCCGTGCACGACGCCGATCGGGTTGTAGACCGACTCGTCCACCAGGCAGGAGAACTCGACGCGGCCGGTCTCGACGGCGATCAGGTCCATCTGCATCAGCGGGACGATCGGCGGCGGGGCCAGCAGGCCGTCGCGCAACGCCTCCAGCGTCTCCAGGCCGGAGCGCTCCAGCCCGCCGGCCGCGGTGCGCAGGGGGTCGTACCAGGTGACGGTCCGCGACCGCGGCTCCCCCCAGGACTCCGGGACGTCGGCGGCCGCCTCGGCGGGGGTGAGATCAGTGCTCATGGGCGTGCTCCTCCGTGATGGGCAATCCGGCCAGGGCGCGCCCGGCGGGGGTGAGCTCGCGGGAGACCCGGGACTCCATGACCGGCCGGCCGCACGTCCGGCAGACCCACTCGGCGTCGATCGGGTGCTCGGCGGTACCGCCGGGGGCGTGCGACAGCCGGACCGCCGGTTCGTCGCGCGCCCACCGGTCGCCCCACTGCAGGAGCGCCTGGAGCACCGGCAGCAGGTCGCGGCCGGCCGCGGTGAGGTGGTAGCCCGACCGCGGCGGGGAGTCGCTGTAGGGCCGCTTCTCCAGCACCCCGGCCGCGACCAGGGCGCTCAGCCGGGCGGCCAGCCGGTCCCGGGGGGCGCCGGTGCCGCGGACGATGTCGCTGAACCGGTGGTTGCCCCAGGCGACCTCCCGGATGACGAGCAGCGACCAGCGTTCGCCCACCAGTTCCAGCGAGGCGGCGATCGAGCAGGCGCCCCGGGGCAGGAAGTCGATGTCGGCGGCCATGACCCAAGGTTTGCACATCAAACCGACTCCCGCTAGCGTGCCGCTCGTTGGTTGGATAATCGAACCGAGGGAGGCCCGCGATGCGGGACGCGGTGATCGTGGAAGCCGTCCGGACGCCGGTCGGCAAGGGGAAGCCCGGCGGGTCCCTGTCGGGGGTGCATCCGGTCGACCTGCTCGCCGGGGCGCTGGACAGCGTCGTCGAGCGGGCGGGGATCGACCCGGCGCTGATCGACGACGTGATCGTCGGCTGCGTGTCGCAGGCGGGGGAGCAGGCGGCCAACATCGCCCGGCGGGCGACGCTCGCGGCGGGCTATCCGGAGGCCGTGCCCTCGACGACGGTCGACCGGCAGTGCGGCAGCAGCCAGCAGGCGGTGCACTTCGCCGCCCAGGGCGTCATCTCCGGCGCCTACGACGTCGCCGTCGTCGGCGGGGTCGAGTCGATGAGCCGGGTCCCCATGGGCAGCGCGGCCCAGGGCGTCGAGGACTTCGCCGGCGAGCGCTACGCCGCGCGCTATCCCGACGGCGGCGTCGGCCAGGGCGTCGCGGCCGAGCTCATCGCGGCGCGGTGGGGCCTGTCCCGGTCGCAGCTGGACTCCTACGCGGCCCGCAGCCACGCCCGCGCTGCCGAGGCCTGGGGCGCCGGGCTGTTCGCCGACCAGGTGGTGCCGGTCAAGGCCCGCCAGGCCGACGGCTCGCTCGCCCTGGTCACCACCGACGAGACGGTGCGGCGCGGCACGGACCTGGAGGCCCTGGCCCGCCTGCGCCCCGCCTTCGCCGACGAGGCGACGGCGGCCCGGTTCCCCGAGATCGACTGGCGGGTGACCGCCGGCAACAGCAGTCCGCTCAACGACGGTGCGGCGGCCCTGCTCGTCATGACCAGCGAGAAGGCCCGCGAGCTCGGGCTGCGGCCGCGGGCCCGGATCCACACGATGACCGTGGTGGGCGACGACCCGCTGATGATGCTGACCGCGGTGATGCCGGCGACGGAGAAGGCGCTGCGCCGGGCGGGGCTGTCGATCGGCGACATCGACCTCTTCGAGGTCAACGAGGCGTTCGCGTCCGTCGTCCTGGCCTGGCAGGCGGAGACGGGCGTGACCACCGACAAGGTGAACGTGCACGGCGGCGGCATCTCGATCGGCCACCCGCTGGGGGCCAGCGGGGCCCGGATCATGACCACGCTCGTCGACGCGCTGCACCAGCGGGGCGCCCGCTACGGGCTGCAGACGATGTGCGAGGCCGGTGGCCTGGCCAACGCGACGATCCTCGAGCGCCTGTAGTCCCGGGCGCCCTGCGCCCGGCCTGTCGCGCCCCTGTCCCCGGCGCCCCCTGTGCAATTCCGCGCTTCTGCGCGGTGCAACTTCGCGCTTCTGCCCGGTGCAATTCCGCGCTATTGCCCGGAACGACGGCGGGCGGGGACCTCCGCAGAGGTCCCCGCCCGCCGGCGCGTGCTGTGCTGCTGTCAGCTCTTCGGCCGGACTCCTGCGCGCAGGGCGCCGAGCAGGTCGTGGTTGAGCCGGGAGATCGTCTCCATCGAGATGCCCTTGGGGCAGGACGCCGAGCACTCACCGATGTTGGTGCAGCCGCCGAAGCCCTCGCGGTCCTGCTGGGCGACCATGTTGACCACGCGGTCGTCGCGCTCGGGCTGGCCCTGGGGGAGCAGCCCGAGGTGGGTGATCTTCGCGGCGGTGAACAGCATCGACGACGCGTTCGGGCAGGCCGCGACACACGCGCCGCAGCCGATGCAGGTGGCCGCGTCGAACGCGAAGTCGGCGTCCTTCTTCGGCACCGGCACGGCGTGTGCCTCCGGGGCCGTCCCGGTCGGCACGCTGATGTAGCCGCCGGCCTGGATGATCCGGTCGAACGACCGCCGGTCGACGGCGAGGTCCTTGATCACCGGGAACGCGCTGGCGCGCCACGGCTCGATGTCGATGACGTCGCCGTCCTTGAACGACCGCATGTGCAGCTGGCAGGTCGTCGTCTGGGGGTGGCCCTCGTGCAGGCCGTTGCCGTGCGCGCGCCCGTTGATCATGACGCCGCACATGCCGCAGATGCCCTCGCGGCAGTCGTGGTCGAAGGCGACCGGGTCCTGCCCCTCCATGATCAGCTGCTCGTTGAGCACGTCGAGCATCTCGAGGAAGGACATGTCCGGGGAGACGTCGTCCAGGCGGTAGTCGACCATCTTGCCGGGGGCCGACGCGTCCTGCTGGCGCCAGATCCGCAGCGTCAGGCGCATGCCCGGCTTCTCGTGCGGCGCCGTGGCGGCCCGGGGGCCGTCCTCAGTCAAGGTCACAGGTTGCTCCGGTGGTTCGTCACTTGTAGGACCGCTGGGCGAGGTGGACGTACTCGTAGTTGAGGTCCTCGCGGTGCAGCACGGGGGCGGTGCCCTGCGGCGTCCACTCCCACGCGGCGACGTAGGCGAAGTTCTCGTCGTCGCGCAGGGCCTCGCCCTCGGGGGTCTGGCTCTCCGCGCGGAAGTGCCCGCCGCAGCTCTCGCGGCGGTGCAGGGCGTCGATGCACATGAGCTCGGCGAGCTCGATGAAGTCGGCGACCCGGCCGGCCTGCTCCAGGTTCTGGTTGAACGAACCCCAGGTGCCCAGCACCTTGACGTTGGTCCAGAACTCCTGGCGGAGCTCCTGGATCCGGTCGATGGCCTTGCGCAGGCCCTCGTCGGTCCGCTCCATGCCGCAGTGGTCCCACATCAGCTGGCCCAGCTCCCGGTGGAAGGAGGCCACGCTGCGGGTGCCCTGGATCGACAGCAGCTGGTCGATCTGGGCGGTGACCCCCTGCACGGCCTCCTGGGCGGCCGGGTGGCTGTCGTCGACCTTCGGGAAGGGACCGTCTGCGAGGTACTCGGTGATCGTCGACGGCAGCACGAAGTAGCCGTCGGCGAGACCCTGCATGAGGGCGCTGGCGCCGAGCCGGTTGGCGCCGTGGTCGGAGAAGTTGGCCTCGCCGATCACGAACATGCCGGGGATCGTCGACTGCAGGTCGTAGTCGACCCACAGGCCGCCCATCGTGTAGTGCACGGCGGGGTAGATCCGCATGGGCGTGGCGTAGGGGTCCTCGCCCGTGATCTGGGCGTACATGTCGAAGAGGTTGCCGTACTTGGCCTCGACCGCCTTGCGGCCCAGGCGCTGGATCGCCTCGGCGAAGTCCAGGTACACGCCCAGCCCGCCGGGGCCGACGCCGCGGCCCTCGTCGCAGGCGGTCTTGGCCGCCCGGGACGCGATGTCGCGGGGCACCAGGTTGCCGAACGCCGGGTACCGACGCTCGAGGAAGTAGTCGCGCTCGTCCTCGGGGATCTGCCGCGCGTCGCGGGTGTCGCCGCGCTCCTTGGGCACCCAGACGCGGCCGTCGTTGCGCAGCGACTCGCTCATCAGCGTGAGCTTCGACTGGTACTCGCCGTGCACCGGGATGCAGGTCGGGTGGATCTGCGTGTAGCAGGGGTTGGCGAAGTACGCGCCCCGCTTGTGCGCCCGCCAGATCGCCGTGGTGTTGGAGCCCTTGGCGTTGGTGGAGAGGTAGAAGACGTTGCCGTACCCGCCGGTGGCCAGGACGACGGCGTCGGCGTAGTGCGTGCTGAGCTCACCGGTGACCAGGTCTCGGGCGACGATGCCGCGGGCGCGGCCGTCGACGATGATCAGGTCGAGCATCTCGGTGCGCGCGAACTGCTCGACGTTGCCGGCCGCCATCTGCCGCTCCAGCGCCTGGTAGGCGCCGTAGAGCAGCTGCTGGCCCGTCTGGCCGCGGGCGTAGAAGGTCCGGGAGACCTGCGTGCCACCGAAGGAGCGGTTGTCGAGCAGGCCGCCGTACTCGCGGGCGAAGGGCACGCCCTGGGCCACGGCCTGGTCGATGATGTTGACGCTGACCTCGGCGAGCCGGTGCACGTTGTTCTCGCGGGCGCGGAAGTCCCCGCCCTTGACCGTGTCGTAGAACAGCCGGTGCACGCTGTCGCCGTCGTTGCGGTAGTTCTTGGCGGCGTTGATACCGCCCTGCGCCGCGACGCTGTGCGCGCGGCGGGGGCTGTCCTGGTACCAGAAGGACTTGACCTGGTACCCGGCCTCGCCGAGCGTCGCGGCGGCGGACCCGCCGGCCAGGCCCGTGCCGACGACGATGACCGTCATCTTGCGGCGGTTGGCCGGGTTGACCAGGCGGCCGCGGAAGCGTCGTTCGCTCCAGCGCTCGCCGATCGGCACGTCCGTGGGCGCCTTGGTGTCCGCGATCGGGTCGCCGACGGAGAAGAGGTCGAGAGGCATGCCTGTGGCTTCCTTAGTCACGGAGACTTAGTCGATCAGACCGAAGAGGACGGAGAAGGGCGTGAGGAGGAACCCGAGCGTCAGGACCGTGGCGAAGGCGGTGGCGGCGTAGTTCACCGTCACCTCGCGGCGGCGGTTGCTCTGGCCCAGCGTCTGCGTGGCGCTCCACACGCCGTGCCGCAGGTGCATGCCCAGCAGGATCACCGCGATCGCGTAGAAGATCGTCGACACGGGGTTCTGGAAGCTGGCCAGCAGGCGGTCGTAGGGGGAGCCGTCGTGGCCCTCGCTGTTCACCGCGCCGAAGGTGAGGTCCAGGAGGTGCCAGATCACGAAGGCGGCGATGATCACGCCGCCCCAGCGCATCGTGCGGGAGGCGTAGCTCTGGGCCACGGCCTTCCTCGTCACGTACCCCTGGGGGCGCGCCCGCTTGGCCTGGCGCCACAGCGAGACCGCGGCCCAGATGTGCGCGAGCACGGCCGCCAGCAGGACGATCCGGATGATCCACAGCACCGTCGCGCCCGGCAGGGCCGGGTTGCCGATGGTGCGCAGCCACTCCGAGTAGTGGTTGAAGTCCTCGCGGCCGGAGAAGGCCTTGAGGTTTCCGATCATGTGCGCGATCAGATACAGCACCAAGATGATGCCGCTGACCGCCATGACCACCTTCTTGAAGACCGAACTGGTCTTCGCGGCCTTGGGCGCCCTGCGCTGGCCAGACTGCGTCGTCACCGTCACCACGCGGGCAACGCTAGGTCGTGCCGCTCTTTGCGGCCAAGTAAACGCGCGGTGACACAGCTCTCGTAAGGCTTGCCTAACCGGCCGATTCCGCGGTGGGATCGTCGGTCGGTCACCAAATCGTGACCTGGCCGACCCTGCGGCAGGCTGGGAACCCCCGACGAGAGGACGACGAACCGTGGCTGGACCCACCCGCGGCTTCCTGGGCCGCCGCCGCGAGCGCGACCCGCGGCTGCCGCCCGGCCAGTACGACGCCGGCACCGACTGGCCGGTGCTCACCGCGGAGCCGACCCCGCGGATCAGCCCGGAGACCTGGAGCATCACGGTCGACGGCCGCGTCGAGCAGCCGACCACCTGGAACTGGGACGAGGCGCACGCGCTGCCGCGGTCGGAGTACCGCGGCGACATCCACTGCGTGACGACGTGGTCGAAGTTCGGCACCTGGTTCGCCGGGGTCAGCGTCGACAGCCTCCTCGAGGCCGCCCGGCCCACCGCCGAGGCGCACTTCGTCATGGCGACGTCCAAGACCGGCTACACGACCAACCTGCCGCTGGCGGACGTCACCGGCGGCAGGGCGTGGGTGGTCTGGGAGTACGAGGGCGGGCCGCTGCCGATCGAGCACGGCGGCCCCGTGCGGCTGCTCGTGCCCCACCTCTACTTCTGGAAGAGCGCCAAGTGGGTCACCCGGCTGACCCTGATGCACCGCGACCAGCCCGGCTTCTGGGAGCAGAACGGCTACCACGACCGCGGCGACCCGTGGCTCGAGCAGCGCTACCAAGGTGACTGAGCCCGGTCCAGCCGCCTGGGGCCGGCGCGCGCCGGCGGGCGGGTGGCGGACGGCGACGGTGCGCGAGGTCGACCGGCCGACCCCCCGCACCGTCCAGCTCCGGCTGGCCGTCCCCGACCGGGTCGACCACCTCGCGGGGCAGCACTACGTCGTCCGGCTCACCGCGGAGGACGGCTACCGGGCCCAGCGGTCGTACTCGGTGGCCTCGGCGCCCGGGGACCCGCTGGTCGAACTGCTCGTCGAACGGCTCGACGACGGCGAGGTGTCCACGTTCCTCGCCGACGTCGTGGAGCCCGGTGACGAGCTGGAGGTGCGCGGTCCGCTCGGCGGGTTCTTCGTCTGGGAGGGGGAGCGCCCGGCGCTGCTCGTGGCCGGCGGCACCGGCGTCGTCCCGTTCGTGTCGATGCTGCGGACGGCGCGCGAGCTCGGCCGGCTCGAGCTGCTGCGGCTGCTCGTCTCGACCCGCACGCGCGCCGAGCTGCCGTACGTCGCGGAGCTCGAGGCGGACGGCGCGGTCGTGCTGACGACGCGGGAGGCCACCGGCATCCGCCCGGCCGGGCGGCTGACCGGCCCGGACCTCGTTCCGCTCTGGGAGCCGGGCCAGGACGTCTACGTCTGCGGCTCGGACCCTTTCGCCGAGGCGGCGAGCCAGCTGCTGGTGGGGCTCGGCGTCCCGGCCGCCACGATCCGCCTGGAGCGCTTCGGCCCGAGCGGATGAAGGACCTCCCTGCCCCCCACGCCTCGCAAGCTCGCCGCGGGCCCCTGCAGGGAGGCCGCCCGGCGTGGGTCCAGAGGTCGTGTCACTCCAGCGAGGGGGGCTTGCCCGCGCCGAGCCACTGGGCGAAGAAGTCGTCGAGGTCGGCGCCCGAGATCTCCTCCGCGAGCGCGACGAAGTCGTCGGTCGTGACGGCCCGGCCGCCCTCGCTGCCGAACCACTCGAGCACCAGCTCGGCGAACGCGTCCTCGCCGAGCTCCGTGCGCAGCGCGTGCACCGTCATGGCGCCGCGCAGGTAGACGGCCTCGGAGAACAGGGCGTCGGACTCCGGCCCCGGGTCGCCGATGGCCACCCGCCAGAAGCTCCGGTCGGCGGGCACCGCGGCGAGGTCGTCGAAGAACTCCTGCGGCGTCGACGTGCCCTGGGCGTCGGCCCACAGCCACTCGGCGTACGTGGCGAACCCCTCGTTGAGCCAGATGTGTTGCCAGCCCGCGAGGCGGACGCTGTCGCCGGCCCACTGGTGGGCGAGCTCGTGCACCACCACGATCTCGCCGTCGTCGGCGTCGGTGAAGAACACGGGCGAGTACACGGGGCGGGTCTGGTTCTCCAGGGCGAACTGCATCTCCGGGACGTCGTCGACGATGCCGCCGGCGACCGCGAACGGGTACGGCCCGAACCACTCCTCGAGGACGGCGACGACGTCCGGCGCCAGCGCCAGCGACTCCTGCGCGAGGTCGAACACCGTGGCCGACCCCGAGGCCCCGTACTCGGCGAGGGCCGGGTCGATCGCGTCCCAGTAGCGGATGCCGTCCTGCTCGTACTCCTCGATCTCGAACTCCCCGACCGCGAGCGTGACCAGGTAGGGCGCCATCGGCTCGGCCGCCGACCACTGCCAGGTCGTCCAGCCGTCGTCGGTGGTGGAGTCGACGAGCTCGCCGTTGGAGATCCCCTCGAGCCCCTCGGGAACGGTGATCGACACGTCCACCGAGGCCGCGTCGGCCGGGTGGTCGTTGACGGGGAACCAGCTGGCGGCGACGTCGGGCTGCCCCGCGGCCACCGCGCCGTCGTCGGTCTGGACGAACCCGGCGACGCCCAGGCCGTCGTCCAGCGGCTCGGGCACGCCCTCGTAGGCGACGACCGTGGTGAACTGCGCCCCCTGCCGGAGGTCGGCCGCCGGGGTGACCGTGAGCTCGCCGCCGTCGCGGCCCACGCCGGCGTCCTCGCCGTCCACGGTGACCGACGAGACCTCGAAGCCGAACAGGTCCAGGTTGAACGCCGAGAGGCTCTGGGTGGCCGTCGCGACGATCGTGGCCGTGCCGCTCAGCTCGTCGCTCCCGGGGTCGAACCGCAGATCGAGGGCGTAGCTGTCGACGTCGTAGCCGCCGTTGCCGTCGAGCGGGAAGTAGGGGTCACCGAAGCCGTCGGCCCCGGGGCTCCCGGCCGGTGCGGCGGAGCCCGCGACCTCGGTCGTGCAGCCGCCCAGCAGGGCCAGTCCGGTGAGCGCAGCCGCCCAGGACCGCGCTCGTCGCCCGCGTGTCACGTGTGCCCCTACCCGGTCGTCGTGCTCCGCCGGAGGCGACGGCCCGGCGCAGCCTGCCCCACCCGGGCCGCGCTGCCCAGGGGGGCGCGCGCGGCGGCTCGTGCAGCCGTCGGGAGAATCGAAGGATGCCGCACGTCGAGGTCACCGTGTCCACCCGCGTGGACGACGACCTCCGCGCCTGCCTGCTCGACCTGTGGACGGACGTGACCAACGCCGGCGGCGCCGTCGGCTTCGTCGCCCCGGTCACCCGCGACGTCGTGGCGCCGGTGCTCGACGGGCTGGTCGAGCGCGTCCACGGCGGGACGCAGGCGCTGTGCGTGCTTCGGGTCGACGGCGAGCCGGCCGGGTTCGCCGTGCTGTCCACGTCGGTGAGCCCGCTGCGGAGGCACTGGGCGACCGTGCTGCGGGTGCAGGTCCACCCGTCCCGCCAGGGGCAGGGGCTGGGGCGGGTGCTGATGGCCGGCGTCCACGACGCGGCCCGGGCTCGCGGGCTGGAGTTCCTGCACCTGACCGTGCGCGGGGGCTACGGGCTGGAGGGCTTCTACGAGCGGCTCGGCTACGAGGTCTTCGGCCGCATGCCCGGCGCGATCCGGGTGGCCCCCGGGGACGACCGCGACGAGGTGCTGCTGCTCTGCCGCCTGTAGGGGAGGGGGGCCGCCCCGCCCGGGATCAGGGTCCCTGATCGTGCGGTGTCCTCCCTCACCGCGGACGGTGAGGGAGGACACCCGGGGATCAGGGAGCCTGATCCCCGCGCAACGGCAACCGCAACGGCAGCGGCAACGGCAACCGCAGCGGCAGCGGCTCAGGCGGTGGGCGCCGGGGGCACCACGTTGTTGCTCACCAGTGGAGTGCGGTCCCAGGCGCGGTGCATGCCCAGGGCCGCGATCGTCTCCGCCGCCATGGCCGCGGTCGCCTTCGGTCCGGTGATCACGCCGGGCGCCTCCGGGTCGATCCCCGCTGCGCGCAGCACCTCCACGCCGTCGCCCCAGGCGCCGATGCCCTTCAGGTGGCGGAAGGCCTCCTGCAGCATCGTGACGGCGCGGAAGTCGCCGTCCTTGGGGGCGCCGTCGGCCACGACGATCGCGTCGAACTCGATCGAGCGGCCGGTGGCGAACGTCCGCTCGACGATCTCCACGTCCTTGCCGTCGACGAGCTGGCCGCCGTGCGGGGCGATCACCCGCAGCAGCGCGCCCTCCGCCTCGAGCGCGGTACGCAGCTTCGCGATCCCCTTCAGGTCCGCGCCCGGGCCGGCGACCACGCCGACGATCCGGCCGTCGATCGGGAAGGGCTCGGGCTTGATCTGCCGCAGCGCGGGGGAGAGGGCGCCGGGCTCCACCGGCTCCGGCGCCGGAGCCGGCAGGCCGAGGCCGGCCGCCACCTGGGCGCAGAGGTCGGTGTCGATCTTCGCCAGCACGGCCAGCCCGCGCTCCTTGATCGACTGCTCATAGCACTTGCCGAGCTCGAACGTGTACGCGTCCGCGATGTGCTGCTGCTCGATGCTGGTCAGGCTGGCGTAGAACAGCGCCGCCTGGGAGTAGTGGTCGTCGAACGAGGCCGGCGCGGTCCGGCCGACCTCGCCGCTGACCTTCCGCGGCACCTGGATGTAGGCGGCGTCGGCCCACTCGGCGGGGAACGGGCTGCCGTCGTCGACGCTGTTGGGCGTGTAGGGCGCCTGCCCGGTGTGGACGGCGTGCTGGTGGAAGCCGTCCCGCGTCATGTCGTTGACCGGCGCGTGCGGCCGGTTGATCGGGATCTGGGTGAAGTTCGGCCCGCCGAGACGGGTCAGCTGCGTGTCCAGGTAGGAGAAGTTGCGACCCTGCAGGAGCGGGTCGTTCGTCCCCTCGATGCCGGCGACGAGGTGGCCGGTGTGGAACGCGACCTGCTCGGTCTCGGCGAAGAAGTTCGTCGGGTTGGCGTTGAGCACCAGCTTGCCGATCGGCTGCACCGGCGCGAGCTCCTCCGGAACCATCTTGGTCGGGTCCAGCAGGTCGATGCCCTCGAAGGTCTCCTCCGGGGTGTCGGGGAAGACCTGCACGCCGAGCTCCCACTCGGGGAAGGCGCCGTTCTCGATGGAGTCGTAGAGGTCGCGGCGGTGGAAGTCGGGGTCGAAGCCCGCGGCCAGCTGCGCCTCCTCCCAGGTGAGGGAGTGGACGCCCAGCTTGGGCTTCCAGTGGAACTTGACCAGGCAGGTCTGCCGGTCGGCGTTCACCAGCCGGAAGGTGTGGACGCCGAAGCCCTCCATCGTCCGGAAGCTGCGCGGGATCCCGCGGTCGCTCATGTTCCAGATCGTGTGGTGGGTGGCCTCGGTGTGGAGGGTGACGAAGTCCCAGAACGTGTCGTGGGCCGACTGCGCCTGGGGGATCTCCCGGTCGGGGTGCGGCTTGCCGGCGTGGATGACGTCGGGGAACTTGATCGCGTCCTGGATGAAGAAGACCGGGATGTTGTTGCCGACCAGGTCCCAGGTGCCCTCCTTCGTGTAGAACTTCGTCGCGAACCCGCGGGTGTCGCGCACGGTGTCGGCCGAGCCGCGCGAGCCCAGCACCGTGCTGAAGCGCACGAACACCGGCGTCTCCAGGCCCTTCTCGGCCAGGACGGCGGCGCGGGTCAGCTTGCCGGCGGTGCCGTAGGCGGTGAAGACGCCGTGCGCGCCGGCGCCGCGGGCGTGCACCACGCGCTCCGGGATGCGCTCGTGGTCGAAGTGCATGATCTTCTCGCGCAGGTGGAAGTCCTCGAGGAGGACCGGGCCGCGCGGACCCGCCTTGAGCGAGTGGTCGGTGTCGGGAAGGGGCACCCCGTTGGGCGTGGTGAGGACGTCGCCGGCCTGGCCACGCGGGTCGCGACCGGTGCGCGGACCCTCGTACCCCACGCCGGTCGGGCTGACGGGGGCGGGGGCGGACTGGTCGGCATGGCGCTCGGGGGGCATGGCTACTCCAGGGGTAATGGCATCGACTGCGATGCCCTGCGGCTACCCGCTGGGCTCAGTTGCGGAAACGGACCGTCCCTGCTGATGGGACGACGCCGCCGCGCCTGCTCCCCTCGGTGCCTCCGGATCGCCATGATCGCGGCGTGATCGAGCTCGTCGGGCTGACGAAGGTCTTCGGGGACCGCGTCGCCGTCGACGACCTCACGGTCCGCATCGAGCCGGGCCGGGTCACCGGCTTCCTGGGCCCGAACGGCTCCGGAAAGACGACGACGATGCGTTGCGTGCTCGGCCTGGCCCGGCCCACCGCCGGGACGGCGACCGTGCTCGGCGTCCCCTACCGGCGGCTGGACCGGCCCCTGCGCCGGGTCGGGGCGCTCGTCGACCCGCGCGCCCGCCACCCCGGGCGGACGGCGCACGCGCACCTGCTGGCACTGGCCCGGTCCAACGGGCTGCCGCGGCGGCGGGTGGCCGAGGTGATCGACCTCGTGGGCCTGGCCGCGGTGGCGTACGACCGGGTCGGCGGCTACTCCCTCGGGATGGGCCAGCGCCTGGGCATGGCGGGCGCACTGCTGGGCGAACCCGAGGTGTTGCTGCTCGACGAGCCGGTCAACGGGCTGGACCCCGAGGGCATCCGCTGGGTCCGCGGGCTGCTCCGCGGGCTGGCGGCCGAGGGGCGCACGGTGCTCGTCTCCAGCCACCTCATGAGCGAGATGGAGGACACGGCCGACCACCTCGTCGTGCTCGGTCGCGGGCGGCTGCTGGCCGACGTCCCGATGGCGGAGCTGCTCGGCGCCTCCGCGGCCGTCCGGGTGCGCAGCCCCGCGGCCCCGCTGCTGGCCTCGGCGCTGCGACGGGCCGGTGCGGCGGTCGTGCTGGAGCTGGACGGGGCGCTGCGGATCGAGGGCCTGGACCCGGCCGACGTCGGGGACGTCGCCCACGCCGCCGGGGTGCCGGTGCACGAGCTGACCCGGGTGGTCGCCTCGCTGGAGGCCGCCTACCTGGCGCTGACCGGCGGCGAGGTCGAGTACCGCGCCGGGCTCCCGGGACTTCCGTGACGGCGGGCCTGGTGGCTGCGGCCTGGACGCGGCTGAGCTCGGTGCGGTCGACCTGGTGGTGCACCGCCGTCCACCTGGTCGTCGCGGCCGGCTTCGGCTGGCTGGCCGCGGCGGGCACCCCGACGTCGTCCCGGGCGGACGTCGCGGTCGAGGTGGCGCTGACCGGCTTCGGTTTCGCGCAGCTGGTCCTGGTCGTCCTGGGGGTCCTCGCCGTCAGCGCGGAGTTCGGCACGGGCAGCGCGGTCTCGGCCCTCGTCGCGGTGCCCCGCCGGACGGCGTGGCTCGCCGCCACCACCGCCGTCGTCTCGGCGTGGGCCGCGCTGCTCACCGCGGTGGCGGCGGTCGGCTGCGCCGTGGCGGCGCGGGTGCTCGTGGCGGTACCGGGCGGGGTCTCCCTCACCGACCCCGCGGTGCTGCGCGCGCTCGGGCTGCAGGTGGCCGGTGCGGTCCTCGTGACGGTGCTCGGGGTCGGGCTCGGAACGCTGCTGCGAGCCACTGCCGGCGGTGTCGGGCTGGGGATGGCGCTGGTGTTCGTGCTGCCGCCGGCGCTCGCCCTGGCCGGCGGCCGGTGGGCCACCGTGGCCTCGCAGGGGCTGCCGGCGCTGCGGGTGGGGGAGGACCCCTTCCTGGCCGTGTCGACGACGTGGGCGGTCGGCCTGGCGGTCACCGCCGGGTGGGCCCTCGCGGCCTGGGCGCTCGGCGCGGTGCTGCTCGAGCGGCGCGATCTCTAGCGGGCCCAGGGACGCAGGGCCCTTCCCGGGGGGCCGACACCGCGGGACGGTCGCTGCGTGAGCGACGAGCAGGGGCTCCAGGGCCTCGTGGACGCGTTCAACGCGCACGACCTGGACCGGATCATGTCCTTCTTCACCGACGACTGCGTGCTGGAGACGCCGCGGGGAACCGAGCCCTGGGGCACGCGCTACAGCGGTCGCGCGGCCGTCCGAGAGGGGTTCGCCGGGCGGTTCGCCGGGATCCCCGACGTGCACTACGGCGAGGACGAGCACTGGGCCTGCGGCGACCACGCGGTCTCCCGCTGGCTGCTGACCGGGACCTCGACGTCGGGGGAGAAGGTGCGCGTGCGCGGGTGCGACCTGTTCGACCTGGCGCCGGATGGCCGCATCCGCCGCAAGGACTCCTACTGGAAGATCGTCGACTAGCGGATCCCGGCGACGTCCCCGAGCCGTGCAGTTCCGCACTTCTGCACCGGTGCAGAAGTGCGGAACTGCACGGGGTGGCGGTCAGCGCGGGCCGAACGCGGCCGCGCGGAAGGCGTCGAACACCGGCGGCGGCTCCGGCGACGCCCACATCTGGTTGGTCAGCAGCACCGCCGTCGCGCCGGTGACGGGGTCGGTCCACCAGGAGCTGCCCAGCCCGCCGTCCCAGCCGAAGGAGCCGGCCGACCGCCCGCCGGGTTCGTCGGTCCGGCGGACGCCGATGCCCAGGCCCCAGCCGCCGCCCTCGTCGTCGACTGGGCCAGCCTGCTCGGTGAGCATCACCGCGACGGTCGCCGGGGCGAGGACCCGCTCGCCGCCGGGCGCGCGTCCACCCGACGCCAGCATCCCCGCGAAGGCGGCCACGTCGTCGACGGTCGAGACCAGCCCGTCGCCGCCGTCGGGGAACGCCGGCGGCCGGGCCCACTGCCCGTCGGAGGCGTCGAAGCAGTCGCGCCGGCCGTCGTCGCCCGGCGGTGTCCAGTGCGGGCCCAGCCGGCCGCGGGCGTGCTCGGGGACGCCGAAGCCGGTGTCGCACATCCCGAGCGGGTCCAGCACCCGCTCGGCGAGCACCTCGGGCAGCGGACGCCGCGCGGCGCGGGCCACGAGGACGCCCAGCACGCTCGCGCCCACGTGGTACAGCCAGCGCTCGCCCGGCTGGTACGCCAGCGGCAGGGTGGCGAGCCGGCGCAGCCACTCGTCCGGCGGCGGCGCGGCCTGCGGCTGCGGCGGCCCCGCCGGCATCCCGATGCCCCCGAGCGCCTCGACCGTCGGGGTCGGCCAGGAGGCGGTGAAGTCGATGCCGAGCCCGAGGCGGAACGTGAGGACGTCGCGCACCGTGATCGGCCGGCGGGCCGGGACCGTGCCGGCGGAGGCATCGGCCGGGTCGGCGAGCACCACCCGGCCGGCGAGCTCGGGCAGCAGCCGGTCGACCGGCTCGTCGAGGGCGAGGACGCCGTCGTCGACCAGCGCGAGAGCGGCGGCGGCGACGACCGGCTTGGTCATCGAGGAGATGCGGAAGACCGAGTCGGGACGCACCGCGTCCGTCCCGCCGGGGGCGTGCGCGCCCGCGGCGCCGCGCGCCACCTCCCCGCCGCGGGTGGCGAGCCACGCCGCGCCCGGCACCTGGTCCCCGGCGACCGCCCCGGTCACCACCGTCTGGACGTCGTCCGCCAGCCCCATGCCGCCTCCTCGGGAGTCGCTTCCCTGGTAGGACGTGCCGGAGCGCCCGGACTCATCGGCGACGCCCGGATCCCGAGGAGCCCACCGTGACCGCACCGACCAGCGTCGAGGAGTACCTGGCCGCGCTCCCCGCCGCGGCGCAGGCGGTGCTGCTCGAGGTCCGTGCCGCCGTCCTGCGGGGGATGCCCGGCGCCACCGAGACGATCCGCTACGGGATGCCGGCGGCGATGCTGGGCGACCGGTACGGCCTGCACTTCGCAGCCTGGAAGTCCCACGCGGCGCTGTACCCGGTGCCGGTGTTCGACGGCGACCTGGAGGCCGAGGTCGCGCCGCTGCGGTCGGGCAAGGACGCCGTCCACCTGCGCTACGCCCGGCCGGTCCCCGCGGATTTGGTCGAGCGGATCGCCGCGGCGGTCGCCGCCCGGCGCGTCCCCTGACGCGCCGGCTCAGCTGCGGGCGGCCCGGCGCAGGGCGGCGAGGTAGCGCCGGGTGGCCAGGGCCTGTACCCGCCACGCGAGCGGGCCGGCCAGCCGGGCGGAGGGGGAGGCCAGCCGGGAGAACACCCGCAGCCGCACGGTGACCTCTCCGGAGGCCGCGATCCGCACGAGGAACGCCTCCTCGCCGCTCTCCGGGTGCCCGGGCAGGGTGCCGTAGGCGAACCCCTGCTCGTCGCCCGCGGTGCGTGCCCACACCACGCGGCAGGGGATGTCGTAGCCGAGCCGGTCCAGGCCCGCGGTGAGGACGACGACCGTGCCGGGCTCGGTGGGCGGACCGCTCGCGCGCACCCGCAGGCCGACGCTGCGCTGCACCCGCCAGGCGAACACCGCGGCCACGACCCGGTCGAAGACGTCGCGCCCGCCGCCCACCACGACCGTGTGCTCGGAGTGCCGGTACCCGGCGGGGAGCACCGGATCGGCGGTCGCGCCCACCTCCGGATAGGTGAACGGCACGTCGGCGAGGCCGGCCGGGGTCACGGCGCGCAGGAGTCCCATGTCGCCGAGTCTGCGGTGCCCCGCCGGAACCCACCGGCTAGGTTGGCCGGCACTGTGCTGCCCGCCGTCACCGCCACCCGCTACGTCACCCCGCTGCGTGAGGGTGGCTCGCTGCCGGGGCTCATGGAGGCCGACGACCTGGGCACCTACGTGGTCAAGTGGCGGGCCGCCGGGCAGGGCGTCCGGGTGCTGGTCGCCGAGGTGGTCTGCGGCGAGCTGGCCCGGGCGCTGGCCCTGCCGGTGCCGGCGCTGGTGACGGTGGACGTCGCCCCCGAGCTCGCCGTGGGCGAGCCGGACCAGGAGGTGCAGGAGCTGCTGCAGCGCTCGGCCGGGATCAACCTGGGGCTGGACTACCTGCCGGGCGCGCTCGACTTCGAGGCCGGCGTGGCGGAGGTCGGTGCCGAACTGGCCGGCCGGGTGCTGTGGTTCGACGCGCTGGTCGGCAACGTGGACCGCTCCTGGCGCAACCCCAACATGCTGTTCTGGCACGGCCGGCTGCAGCTGATCGACCACGGCGCCGCGCTGACCTTCCACCACAGCTGGCCGGGCGCCGCGGCGGCGGTCTCCCGCCCCTACGACGCGACCCAGCACGCGCTGGTCGAGTGCTCTCCCGATGTGCGCGCGGCCGACGCCGACCTGGCGCCGCTGGTGACGCGTCAGGTGCTCGAGCAGGTCCTCGCGCAGGTGCCAGACGCGTGGCTGGAGGAGGAAGGACCCCGGTCCCCCCATCCCTCGCAGGCTCGGGGCGGGCCCCTGACCGGGGCCGGGCCGGAGCCGCCCGGGCGGGTGCGGGAGCGGTACGTCGACCAGCTGCTGGCCCGCCTGGCGGCCCGGGACGCGTGGCTTCCCGGGCTCGTCGCGGCGGCGGCCGCGGGCGTGGCCGGCCGGAAGCGTCCGGTGGTCGGCCGCAACCGGCCGGCGTGGCTGGGCCCGCCGCCGCCCGAGGGGGTGACCCAGCGGTGAGGGACGAATCGGAGCGCAGGAGCCCAGCGGTGAGGGACACCTTCGAGTACGCCGTCCTGCGGGTGGTGCCTCGGGTGGAGCGGGGGGAGTTCCTGAACGCCGGCGTGATCGTCTACTGCCGGCAGCGGGACTACCTGGGCTGCCGCCTGCACCTGGACCCGGCCCGGCTCCGCGGCCTCGACCCGACCGCCGACGTCGAGGCGATCGCCGGTGCGCTGCAGGCCGTCGCCGATGTCTGTGCCGCGGACGGCGCCTCCGGTGCGGCCGGCCGGGAGGCGCTGGGGTCGCGGTTCCGGTGGCTGACGGCGCCGCGCAGCACCGTCGTCCAGACCGGGCCGGTGCACACCGGGCTGACCGCGGACCCCGACGCCGAGGCCGACCGCCTGCTCCGCCTGCTGGTCCTCCCCGTCAGCGGGTGACGACGCCCCGGCCACCCGCGCGAGGCGGGCGGCCGGGGCGTCGTCGGACCGGGGTGACCTACAGCGGGCCCGCGTTCCACGGGCCGCGCAGGGCCACGGTGAAGCCCTGTCCGGCAGCGCCGTTGCCGAAGACGTTGAAGAACAGGGTCCGACCGTCGGGGCTGAACGCTGCACCGGCGAGCTCGGCGTCGTTGAAGCGGTTGACGACGAGCTCGAAGGGCTGAGCGTCGGCGCTGAGGCCGATGAGGCGGTTCACGTCCGTGAGCCCGGGTGCCAGCGGGTGGGTGTCGCCGTCGCCCGAGGCGTCGTCCTCGCACAGGATGATCCCGCCCCGCGGCGTGACCACGAGGTTGTCCGGCGAGTCCAGGACGTCGCTGCCGGTGGACTCGAAGATCATCGACAGCGTCTGCCGGGCGATGTCGTACTGCCAGATCTGACCGCGCCGGGCGGCGCCGCCGGACGTCGAGGCGAAGGTCATCGTGCCCGCGCCCGCCCAGATGCCCTCGAGCCGGTTGAAGTAGGCGGCTCCGAGGGTGCGGCCCTGGACAGCGGTCCGCGGCTGGGCCGGCAGCTCGGGGTCGGGGATGGCGATGTCGACCCACGTCACCGGGAAGGTCGCGCCCTGCTGCTGTCCGGTGAACGCGGTGAAGGTGGGCTGGCCGTCGACCGCCAGCATCTGCAGCCGGCCGGTACGGAGGGAGCGGTCGTCGGGCAGGTAGCGGTAGAAGCCGCTCGTGTCGCCCTGGTCCTCGGTGAGGTACACGACGCCGGCGGCGTCCTGGGCTACGGCCTCGTGGGCGAAGCGACCCATCTGGCGGAACGGTTCGGCCCGGACCGGACCTTCGGCGGCAGCGGGGACGAAGTAGGTGTAGCCGTGCTTCTGCTCGAAGCCGTTGGCGGGACCGACCGTCGTCTCCTCGCAGGTCATCCACCCCTGCACGCCGTCGACGGAGACGATCCCGCCGGCGCAGTTCACCGTCGTGCCGGTGAGGACGATCGACTCGCGGACGACGTGGTTCAGGTTTCTGTCGAACTCGAGCGTCGTCACCCCGCCGTACGCACGCGCGTCGTAGGCGTTGGTGCGGTCCCTGATCGAGAACTGCTGCGGCGCGCCGGCCGGCGCCCGGTCCTCGCAGTTGCGCAGGTAGGCCACGTTGCCGTTGGCGAGCTCGAAGGCGGCGGCGCCGTCGAGCTGGTGCGGGTGGGGGTGGTCGTACCCGGACATGGGCGCACCCGTGATGCCGTGGACGCTGTAGGTGAAGCCGGCGGGGACGGCGAGGTACTCGGGACCGCCGCCGCGGGGGGCCGTGGGCCGCAGCGGCCCGTAGCCGGCCCCGGGACGACCGCCGCCGGGTGCCGGCGGTGCCGCGGACGCCGGGCCGGCGGTGGCGCCGAGCAGGGTCGATCCGAACGCGGTCGCCACCGCCAGGGCAGAACCGCTGGTCAGGAACGAGCGCCGGTTCATCGTCATGTGGAGGTTCTCCCGAAGGTCGTGCGGCGGCGGATGGAGCCGCCGTCTGGCTTCGACACTCGGTGGCGGAAGGGACCGCCACGGGACCTCCGGGCATCCATTGCGTGAACGTGTGCGGTCGTCCGACCGGGTCCGGTCCTCCCCGCTCGCCCGACCCCGCGGGCGTGCCTGCCGCGCGCGCCGCACCGCACGGCGCGGTGGGTCCCGCCGGCCACCGGCAGGGGTTCGCTCGGACTTCACCCGCGTCTCACCCGCGCCGGGCGATCCGGCCCGAGGGTTCCGGTCATGACGACCGCATCCGTGGCCCGGTGGAGCGCCACCGCGCTGACCGCAGGCCTCTGCCTCTCGCTGGCCGCTCCAGCCGCCGCCGCTCCCGGTGGACCTCGCGGTGCCGCACCGACGACGATCGCCCTGCTGGGCGACACCCCGTACGGCGACGCCCAGCGGCTGGAGTTCCCCGCCCTGGTCGACGACATCGACGCGGACCCGCGGGTCCGCCTGGTCCTGCACGCGGGCGACGTCAAGAGCGGGTCGACGACCTGCGACGACGCGCGGTTCGCCGACCTGGCGGCGCTCTACGGCACCTTCGACGATCCCTTCGTGCTGACGCCCGGGGACAACGAGTGGACCGACTGCCACCGGCCTGCGGCGGGTGGCTATGTGCCGACCGAGCGGCTCGAGGCCGTGCGGGACGTCTTCTATCCGGAGCCCGGCCGCACGCTGGGAACGCAGGCGATGCCGGTGACTGCGCAGTCGCAAGCGCAACCCGGGCACGCCGCGTACGTCGAGAACGTGCTGTTCGAGCGCAGCCGGGTCGTGTTCGCCACCGTGCACGTCGTCGGGAGCGAGAACGGCCTCGCCCCGTGGACGGGGATCGGTGACCGTCCGGCGGAACGGGTGGCCGAGTTCGAGGCGCGTCGCGCGGCCAACCTCGCGTGGATCGCGGCCGCCTTCGACGAGGCCGAGCGCACCGACGCGGCCGGCGTCGTCCTCCTCCTGCAGGCCGAGCCAGTGGCGTCCCCGGGGTTCCAGGCCGAGCGGGACCTCATCGTCCGGGAGGCCGCGGCGTTCGGTCGGCCGGTGCTGCTGGCCCACGGCGACGAGCACCGCTACGAGGAGGAGCGGAGGTACGCGGGGGTGCCCAACCTGACCCGGCTGGAGACCTTCGGCGACACGGCCACCGAGTGGCTCCGGCTGACCGTGGACCCGCGGACCCCGGAGGTCTTCTCCTGGGAGCCGCAGACGGTCGCGACGACCTGAGGCGGGCCCGCTCAGCCGGGGTAGAGGGCGTCGATCCGGCGGGCGAGGTCCAGGTCGAGCTCGGTGACGCCGCCCTCGGAGTGGCTGACCAGCGCCAGGTGCAGGGTCCGCCAGCGCAGGTCGACGTCGGGGTGGTGGTCGAGATGCTCGGCGACGAAGCCGATCCGCACGATCGCGGCGACGGCGTCGGGGAACGACGGCAGCTCGACCTCGCGCCGCAGGCCCTCGGCGTCGCCGGACCACAGCGGCAGATCGCGCAGCGCCGCCGTCACGTCGTCGGGGGACAGGCGCGGGGGTCGGGGCACGCGCTGATTCTCGCCCCCCTGCGTCAGGTGTGCAGGCCGCACTCGGTCTTGCCGCGGCCGGCCCAGCGCCCCGCGCGCGGGTCCTCGCCGGGAGCGACGGGCCGGGTGCAGGGCGCGCAGCCGATGGACGCGTAGCCGATCTCCTGCAGGGGGTTCACCGGCACCTGGTGCTCGGCGATGTAGGCGTCGACGTCGGCGTCGGTCCAGGCGGCCAGGGGATTCACCTTGACCATGCCGCGCTTGGCGTCCCAGTCGACCAGCCGGGTGCCGGCGCGGGTCGGGGCCTCGTCGCGGCGCACCCCGGACCCCCAGGCGACGTACCCGGCCAGCGCCTGCGCCAGCGGCTGGACCTTGCGCAGCGAGCAGCACAGGTCCGGGTCGCGCTGGTGCAGTTCCGGGCCGTACTCGGCGTCCTGCTCGGCGACGGTCTGCGGCGCGGTCACGTTGACGAGCGTGATCGGCAGGACGCCGCTCACCCAGTCGCGGGTGCCGATGGTCTCGGCGAAGTGGTAGCCGGTGTCGAGGAAGACGACGTTGACGCCCGGGACGGACCGGGAGGCCAGGTGGGCCAGCAGCCCGTCGGCCATGGACGAGGTGACGGCGAACCCGGCGCCGAACGTCTCGCCGGCCCAGGCCAGGACGGCGAGCGCCTGCTCGACCGGGTCGGCGATGCCGTCGAAACGGGCGTCCGCGGCGGCCGCGAGCTGGGGGCCGGCGATCTCCGGTGTGGGACGGACGGCGGTGGTCACGACGGCACTCCTGTCCCGGTCAGACGGACGGTGAAGGTGCGCAGGCAGGCGGCGCAGTGCCACTCGCCGCCGTCCCCGTGCGGGGTCAGCCCCTCGTCACCGCAGTACGGGCAGTGGAACACCGGCAGCTGGCGTTGCCTTCCCGACCCGCCGCCGTCGTCCTCGCTCACAACAGCCAGTCCTCCTCGGCGCGCGCGACGTAGGCGGCGAACCGCTCGCCCGGCTCGCGGCGCTGCAGGTAGCCGCGCAGCACGCGCTCGCAGTAGTCGGCGGTCTCGGCCTTGGTCACCTTGTGGCCGCGGAACTTGCGGCCGAAGGTCGCGTCGACGCCGAGGTGGCCGCCCAGATGCACCTGGAAGCCCTCCACCATCTCGCCGGAGTCGTCCTTGACCATCGAGCCCTTGAAGCCGATGTCGGCGGTCTGGAACCGGGCGCAGCTGTTCGGGCAGCCGTTGACGTTGATCCCGATGGGCTCGTCGAACTCCGGCAGCCGCTTCTCCAGCTCGGCGTAGAGATCCTGCGCGTGCTGCTTGGTCTCGACGATCGCCAGCTTGCAGAACTCCAGCCCGGTGCACGCCATCGTGCCGCGGCGGAACGCGCTGGGGCGGACCAGCAGGTCGTGCTCGGCCAGGGCGGCGACCAGCGCCTCCACCTTCTCGTCGGGCACATCGAGGATGACGAGCTTCTGCTGGGTCGTCGTCCGGACGCGGCCCTGGCCGTACTCGTCGGCGAGGTCCGCGATGGTGGTGAGCAGCGAGCCGCTGATCCGGCCGGTGCGCAGCGCGAAGCCGACGGCGTTGAGGCCGTCCTTCTGCCGGGCGACGCCGACGTGGTCGCGCTGGTCGTGCTTGGCCTTGGCCGGCGCGGGGCCGTCGGGCAGCTGCCGCTGCAGGTACTCGTCCTGCAGTACCTGGCGGAACTTCTCCGGACCCCAGTCGGCCATCAGGAACTTGATGCGGGCGCGGGTGCGCTGCCGGCGGTAGCCGTAGTCGCGGAAGACGGAGGTGACGCCGGCCCACACCTCGGTCACCTCCTCGGGCCGGACGAAGACGCCGACCCGCTGGGCGAACATCGGGTTGGTCGACAGCCCGCCGCCGACCCACAGGTCGTAGCCGGCCTCGCCCGCCTCGTTCACGACGCCGACGAACGCGACGTCGTCGATCTCGGGCTCGGTGCAGTGGTCGACGCAGCCGGACATCGACGTCTTCCACTTGCGCGGCAGGTTGCTGAACTCGGGGTTGCCGACGTACTTGTCCACCGTCGCGTGGATGACGTCGGTGGCGTCGATGACCTCGTCCTCGAGGATGCCGGCCAGCGGGCAGCCGAGCATGACGCGCGGCACGTCGCCACAGGCCTCCATGCTGCTCAGCCCGACCGTCTCCAGCCGCCGCCAGATCTCGGGGACGTCCTCGATGCGGATCCAGTGGTACTGCACGTTCTGCCGGTCGGTGACGTCGGCGACGTCGCGCCCGAACTCGGTGCTGATGCCGCCGATGACCCGCAGCGCGTCGCTGCTCAGCTGCCCGCTGTCGATGCGCACGCGCATCATGAAGTAGGAGTCCTCGAGCTCCTCGGGCTCCAGGACGGCGGTCTTGCCACCGGGGATGCCCTGGGCGCGCTGGGTGTAGAGCCCCATCCACCGCATCCGGCCGCGCAGGTCACCCGGGTCGATGGAGTCGAAGCCGGCCTTCGCGTAGATGTCGATGATCCGCTGCTGGACCTCGAGCCCGTCGGAGTCCTTCTTCATCCGCTCGTTCGGGTTCAGCGGCTCCCGGTAGCCGAGCGCCCACTGGCCCTGACCCCGCTGGGGTCGGTTGCTGGTTCGCGTGGGGGAGGACACGGAGGGCACTTCTTCCTGCGCCGTCGTCCGCCGGTCGTGCCCGGCGGGAGGCGCTGCCAGGTCGGGGGGCGCAGCAGGTGCTGCGGGGGAGGACTGGTCTCAGCGCGGGGCGAGACAGGCTGCGCTGCTGACGCGCGCGAGGTCGATGTGACGGCGCGCGACGAGGAGGACGCCACCACCGGTCACGCCCCGATCGTCTCACACCCGGGCCCCCGGGCGGTGTGACTCAGGCGACCGCGCCCGGGGCGCCGGCTGCGGCGGCGTCGATCGCGGCCCGGATCCTGGCCACGGACTCGGCGAGGGGCGTGACCGACGTGTCGAGCACGAGGTCCGGGCGGGCGGGCGCCTCGTAGGGGTCGTCGATGCCGGTGAAGCCCGGGATCTCCCCGGCGCGGGCCTTGGCGTACAGGCCCTTGACGTCGCGCCCCTCGCACACCTCCAGCGGGGTGGACAGGTGCACCAGCAGGAACCGGCCGTGCCGCTCGACCAGTTCGCGCGCCTCCTCCCGGGCCGCCTCGTACGGGGCGATCGCGGCGACGACCACCGTGCCGCCGTGCTTGACCACCTCGCCGGCGACGAAGCCGATGCGCCGGATGTTGAGGTCCCGGTGGGCGCGGCTGAAGTCCAGCTCGCTGGACAGGTGGGTGCGGACGACGTCGCCGTCCAGAACGGTGACCGGGCGACCGTCGGCCTCCAGCCGTGCCACCAGGGCGTCGGCGATCGTGGACTTCCCGGCGCCGGAGAGCCCGGTCAGGAACACGGTGACGCCGGCGGCGGAGGCACTGCTCATGCCGCCAGTCTCGCCCAGGCCCGGCCGGGTCACTCCCCCGGGGAGTCGCTGAACGACCGCCAGGCGTCCTCGACCGCCGCGAGCTCGCTGACCTCGGCCGGGAGCTTGCCCGCGACGACGTCGGCGAGCGTGACCTCCTCCAGGACGCGGCGGTAGGCGGCGCGGGCGGCGACCCACACCGCGGCCAGCGGCTCCGCGGTGCCCGGGTAGGAGACGTCCTCGGGTCGCTGGCCGTGGACCTCGGCGAGGAAGCCCTGCTCGACGCGCATCACCCGGGCGATGGAGATCTCCGAGGCGGGGAGGGCGAGCCGGTACCCGCCCTCGCGGCCGCGCTGGCTGGTGACCAGCCGGGCGTGCTGGAGGTCGCCGAGAATCGACTGGAGGAAGCGGGAGGGGATGTCCTGGGCCGTGGCGATCTTGTCGCACGTGAGCGCGTCGGGCGCCGCCGCGGCCAGTTCGAGGGCGGCGCGGACGGCGTAGTCGACGCGGGCGGTGATGCGCATCGCCTCATCTTGCCGTCCCGCGCCGCTCTGGCAGGGTGACGCGGTGCCCCACCTGCGTTTCACCACCCTGGTGGAGGCCCCGCTGACCGTCGCCTTCGACGTCGCGCGGGCCCTCGGGCGGCCGTGGGGGGCGCCGCTGGAGGAGGTCGCGTCCGAGCGGCCCTACCGCGACGTGTACTCCGGCGGGCGGCGCGGACCGACCCATACGCGCTCCTTCTCGGCGACCGGCGCCGGCACCCTGGTCGAGGAGCGCGTGGAGTGGACACCGGCCCTGCCGGGCCCGCCGGGTCGTGTGGTCGACCGGCTGCTGGTGCGCCGACCGCTGGTGCGCGCGATGCGGGCGCACCTGGACGCCTACGCCGCGGCGGCCGCGCGGCGCGCCCTCGACGTGGTCCAGGTCGTCGGCGTGGCCCTCGTCGACGGCGACCGCGTGCTGGTCGCCCAGCGCGCGGACGGCCCGTTCGCCGGCTGCTGGGAGTTCCCGGGCGGCAAGGTCGAGCCGGGAGAGGCCGACCTCGAGGCGCTGGTCCGCGAGTGCCGGGAGGAGCTGGGCGTGGAGGTGGCGCCCCAGGCGTTCCTCGGCGAGGTCCCGCTGGACGGCGTCGTCGGTGGCGGCGCCCCGGGCGTCTCCACGCTGCGCGTCTGGTGGGGCCGGGTCGCGGCCGGGGAGGTGACGCCGCACGAGCACACCGAGCTGCGGTGGGTGGTGGCCGCGGACCTCGGCGCGCTGGACTGGATCCCCGCGGACCGGCCGTTGCTGCCCGACGTCGTCCGGGTGCTGGACCCGGCGTCCGGCCGACCCGCGAACGACGAGGGGGGTGCGGGCAGCAGCCCGCACCCCCCTCGCGCCGGCGGCTGACGAGCAGCCGCCGGCCGCGTCACTTGAAGGCGTCCTTGACCTTCTCGCCGGCCTGCTTGAGGTTCCCGGCGGCCTGGTCCTTCTGACCCTCCGCCTTCAGGTCCGGGTCGTCGGTCGCGTCGCCGGCGGCCTGCTTGCCCTTGCCGGACAGTTCCTGTGCCTTGTTCGACAACTTGTCCATCGCGCTCATGGTTGAGCTCCTCTCGTCGACCTCACGGTTGGCGTACCCGGGCCGACCCCGCCCGACACGCAGGGTGAGTGCCGTAATCCGTACGGGGGTCCGTCGATGTGACCGCAAGTGCTCCTGTCCGGGGGGTCGGGTCACGGAGAGCTTGCGGTGGGGCAATGAGATCGTGAGCAGAGGTCACAAAAGGGCAACTCAGGTGGCGGCCCTCCCGGTGGCTCCCTAGCGTTGTTGGACGTGCACGGAGCCTTCGCGGCCGTCCACCGCCCGACCGCTGACCGCCAGGTGGCCGACCCTCGTGCCGGCTCCTGGTCGAACCAGTCCGAACCCCGCGTCCGCGCGGGACGAGAGAGGCCTCCCACGTGAAGTTCACCCAGCGCTCTGCCGCGCTCATCGCGTCCGGTCTCGCCGGCGCGATGCTGCTGTCCGCCTGTGGCGGCGACGACGACGGAGGGTCGGGCGCCTCGGGCGACGGCTCCTTCAGCATCTACATCGGCGAGCCGCAGAACCCCCTGCTGCCGGGCAACACCGCCGAGTCCGAGGGCAACCAGGTGCTCGACTCGCTGTTCACCGGGCTGGTCCGCTACGACGCGGACGCCCAGGTCCAGTTCACCGGGGTGGCCGAGTCCATCGAGTCCGAGGACTCGACGACCTGGACCGTGACGCTCAACGACGGCTGGACGTTCCACGACGGCTCCGCGGTCGACGCGCAGTCCTTCGTCGACGCGTGGAACTACACGGCCTACAGCCCCAACGCCCAGCAGAACTCGTACTTCTTCTCCAACATCGCCGGCTACGACGACCTGCAGGCGCCCACCGACGCCGAGGGCAACATCACCGGCGACCCGGTGGCCAGCGAGCTCAGCGGCCTGCGCGTGGTCGACGACCTGACCTTCGAGGTCGAGCTCTCCGCGCCGTACGCGCAGTGGCCCACCACGACCGGGTACACCGCCTTCTTCCCGCTGCCCCCCGCGTTCTTCGACGACCCGGCGGCCTTCGGCGAGCAGCCGATCGGCAACGGTCCGTTCCAGGCCGAGGAGCCCTTCGTCCCCGGCGCCGGCGGCGGCATCACGCTGACCCGGTTCGACGACTACGCCGGTGACGAGCCCGCGAACGCCGGGTCGGTCGAGTACCGCGTCTACACCGAGGTCGACACGGCCTACACCGACCTGCAGGGCGGTTCGGTCGACATCATCGACACCCTCCCGCCGGACGCCCTCGCGTCCGCCGAGGCCGAGTTCGGTGACCGGTTCATCGAGACGACGTACGGCGACATCACGTCGCTGAGCTTCCCGACGTACGACGAGCGCTACGCCGACCCGCGGGTCCGCCAGGCCTTCTCCATGGCGATCGACCGGCAGGCCATCTCCGACGCGATCTTCCTGGGCACCCGCACCCCGGCGACGTCCTTCATCAGCCCCGTGGTCAACGGGTTCCGCGAGGACGCCTGCGACGTCTGCGAGCTGAACGTCGAGGAGGCCAACCGCCTGCTCGACGAGGCCGGGTTCGACCGCAGCCAGCCCGTCGACCTGTGGTTCAACGCCGGCGCCGGCCACGACGCCTGGATGCAGGCCGTGGGCAACCAGCTCCGCGACAACCTGGACATCGAGTACGTGCTCCGCGGCGACCTCCCGCAGGCGCAGATCCTGCCGCTGCGGCGCGAGCAGGGCATGACCGGCCCGTTCCGGGACGCGTGGATCATGGACTACCCGACGCCGGAGAACTTCCTCGGCCCGCTGTACTCGACCGCGGCCATCGGCGGCTCGAACTACACCTTCTACAGCAACCCGGAGTTCGACGCGCTGCTCGAGGAGGGCAACGCGGCGGCGACCGACGACGAGGCCATCGAGCTGTACCAGCAGGCCGAGGACATCCTGGTCCGGGACATGCCGTCGGCCCCGCTGTTCTACCGGGTGAACCAGGGTGCGCACTCCGAGCGCGTCGACAACGTGATCATCGACGCCTTCGGTCGCATCGACGCCGCCGCGGTCACGATCGCCGGCTGACCCGCAGGACAGGACAACCCACACCGACCGCCGGGGGCGCTCGTCCGACCAGGACGGCCGCCCCCGGCGGCGCGTGCGCCGCGGAAGCGGCACGATGAACCGTGGCGCCACCGGCACTCCCGGCGGCGCATCACCCGAGGGGGACCATGGGCCGCTACATCGCGCGCCGACTCCTGCTGACCATCCCGGTGCTCATCGGCGCCTCGTTCCTGATCTTCGCGATGGTCTTCGCCCTCCCGGGCGACCCCGTGGCCGCCCTCGGCGGCGACCGCTCGCTCCCGCCCGCCGTCGAGGCGCAGATCCGCGACGAGTTCAACCTCAACGACCCGCTGCTCGTGCAGTACGGCAAGTACGTCGGCAACCTGGTGCAGGGCGACCTCGGCATCGACTTCAGCCAGCGGCCGGTCATCGACACCATCGAGCAGCGACTGCCGGTCACCGTCCGGCTCGCCGTCGTCGCCATCCTGTTCGAGGCGATCATCGGGATCGTCGCCGGTGTGCTCGCCGGCATCCGCCGCAACGGGTTCCTGGACAACGTGGTGCTGGTCTCGACGACGCTCATCGTCTCGATCCCGATCCTGGTGCTGGCCTTCGTGGCCCAGTTCGTCTTCGGGCTCCAACTCGGCTGGTTCCCGATCTCGGGGACCAGCGAAGGGTGGGGCAGCTTCCTGCTGCCCGGCCTGGTGCTCGCGGCGGGGTCGCTGGCCTACGTCGCCCGGCTGACCCGCACGAGCGTGGCCGAGAACATGCGCGCCGACTACGTGCGGACGGCGAAGGCGAAGGGCCTCCCGCGCAGCCGGGTGATCATCCGGCACACGCTGCGCAACAGCCTGATCCCGGTCGTCACCTTCATCGGCGCGGACATCGGCGCGCTCATGGGCGGGGCGATCGTCACCGAGTCGGTGTTCAACCTCCCCGGCATCGGCCGCGCCGTCTTCGACGCGATCAACAACCAGGAGGGCGCGGTCGTCGTCGGCATCGTCACGCTGATGGTCTTCTTCTTCATCTTCTTCAACCTGATCGTGGACGTCCTCTACGCCGTCCTCGACCCGAGGATCCGCTATGACTGACCGGCAGCAGGCCGAACTGCGCAAGGACGAGGTCGAGGCGGGGACCACCACCGGCCTGGCGAGCCCGTCGGTCGACGTCGCCAGCGGGCGTCAGAACAGCCTGTGGTCCGACGCGTGGGACTCGCTGAAGCGCAACGTGCTCTTCTGGATCGGCTCGGTGCTCGCCGTGCTGTTCATCCTCCTCGCGCTCCTCCCGGGGCTGTTCGCCCGCGGCGCGGACCCGGACGACTGCGCGCTCGGCAACTCCCTGGACAAGCCGTCGGCGCAGCACTGGTTCGGCTTCGACCAGCAGGGCTGCGACTACATGGCGACCGTCGTCTACGGGGCCCGCAACTCGCTGATCATCGGCGTGCTCGCCGTCCTCTTCGTCCTGGTGCTGGGCGTGGTCATGGGAGCCATCGCCGGCTACTTCGGCGGGGCCACCGACAGCCTGCTCTCCCGGGTCACCGACATCTTCTACGCGCTGCCGCTCGTGCTCGGCGCGCTGGTGCTGCTGCGCGTGGGGCCGACGACGAACATCCCGATCATCAACAAGCCGGGGCCCGCGGCCGTCGCGCTGGCGCTGGCGCTGTTCGGCTGGATGACGGCGATGCGGCTGGTCCGCTCCCAGGTCATCGCGGTCAAGAGCGCCGACTACGTGGCCGCGGCGCGGGCCATGGGGGCGTCCCACCGCCGGATCCTGGTCCGGCACATCCTGCCCAACGCCGTCGCGCCGGTCCTCGTCTACGCGACGATCACCATCGGCGTGCTCATCGCCGCCGAGGCGACGCTGACCTACCTGGGCGTCGGCCTGCAGCGCCCGACCCACTCGTGGGGGCTGCAGATCGAGGCCGGGCAGTCGCTGCTGCGGACGGCGCCGCACCTGGTCCTGTTCCCCAGCCTGATCCTGACCCTGACGGTGATGGCGTTCATCCTGATGGGCGACGCGCTGCGCGACGCCCTCGACCCGAGGCAGCGCGCATGACCGCCCCCGAGACCTCTCCGCCGGCGGCCCGGGCGGCCGTGCCCGGTGCCACCCTCCTCGAGGTCGACGACCTGCACGTCGAGTTCCGCCAGCGTTCCGGGGTGGTGCACGCCGTCAACGGTGTGAGCTACACCCTCGGCGAGGGCCAGACCCTGGCGATCCTCGGCGAGTCCGGGTCGGGCAAGTCCGTCTCCGCGCAGGCGATCATGGGGATCCTCGACACCCCGCCCGCGGTCGTCACCGGCGGCATCCGCTTCGAGGGCCGCGACATGCTGGCGATGTCGGCCGAGGAGCAGCGCAAGATCCGGGGCCCCGGCATCTCGATGATCTTCCAGGACGCGCTGTCCTCGCTGAACCCCGTGTACAGCGTGGGATGGCAGATCGGCGAGATGTTCCGCGTGCACCAGGGCGCCTCCCGCAAGGAGGCCAAGCGGCGGGCGATCGAGCTCATGGAGCGGGTCCGCATCCCGGCGGCGGCCAAGCGGGTCGACGACTATCCGCACCAGTTCTCCGGGGGCATGCGCCAGCGCGTGATGATCGCGATGGCCATCGCCCTGGACCCGCGGATCCTCATCGCCGACGAGCCGACCACCGCGCTCGACGTCACCGTCCAGGCCCAGGTCATGGACCTGCTCAAGGACCTGCAGCGGGAGACGGGGATGGGGCTGATCCTCATCACCCACGACCTGGGCGTGGTCAACGAGGTCGCCGACGACGTCGCCGTCATGTACGCCGGCCGCATCGTGGAGCGCGGCACCGTGGACGACGTCTTCACCGACGCCGCGCACCCCTACACCGAGGGGCTGATGAACTCGGTGCCGCAGGTCGAGGCCAAGGGCGGGCGGCTGCAGCCGATCGTCGGGCAGCCCCCGAACCTGGCCGCCATCCCCAGCGGGTGCGCCTTCCACCCGCGGTGCGCGCGCCGGCGGCTGGGCGCGGCCGCGGCCCCCGGCCGGGAGTGCGCGACCGACGAGCCGCCGCTGCGGCTGGTCGTCCCCGGTCGCGAGGCGGCCTGCCACTACAGCGAGGAGGTCCTCGGTGCCTGACGACCGCACGGAGTCCGACCGGACGGCACGGCTCGACCTCGCGAAGCCGGCGGGTGCGACCGCGGTGTCCGTCGCCGCCACGCCGGCGGGTCCGCGCGGCCCCCTCGGCGAGCCCCTGCTCGAGGTCCGCGGGCTGAAGAAGCACTTCCCGCTCACCCAGGGCGTCGTCCTCAAGCGGACCGTCGGTCACGTCCGGGCCGTCGACGGGGTCGACCTGACGCTGCACCGCGGGGAGACCGTCGGGCTCGTGGGCGAGTCCGGCTGCGGCAAGTCCACGGTGTCCAAGCTGCTCGTCCACCTGGAGAAGCCGACCGCCGGGTCGATCGTCTACAAGGGCGAGGACGTCACCGGCCTGTCCGGGCGGGCGCTCAAGGCCTACCGGCGCGAGGTGCAGATCATCTTCCAGGACCCCTACGCCTCGCTGAACCCGCGGATGACCGTCGGGGACATCGTGGCCGAGGGCTGGTCCGTGCACGCCGACATCGCGCCCAAGAAGGGCCGGCTGCAGCGCACCCAGGAACTGCTCGACCGGGTCGGGCTCAACCCCGACTACGTCAACCGCTACCCGCACCAGTTCTCCGGCGGCCAGCGCCAGCGCATCGGCATCGCCCGCGCCCTGGCGCTGCAGCCGGAGATCATCGTGTGCGACGAGCCCGTGTCGGCCCTCGACGTCTCGGTCCAGGCGCAGGTGGTGAACCTCCTGGAGGACCTCCAGGACGAGTTCGGGCTCTCCTACCTCTTCATCGCCCACGACCTGTCGGTCGTGCGGCACATCTCCGACCGGGTCGCGGTCATGTACCTCGGCTCGATCGTGGAGGAGGGCACCGAGCAGCAGGTCTACACGACGCCGTCGCACCCTTACACGCAGGCGCTGCTGTCCTCGGTGCCGCTGCACGAGCCGCAGCTGCGGGGCCAGAAGGACCGCATCCTGCTGCAGGGCGACGTCCCCAGCCCCGCCGATCCGCCGTCGGGGTGCCGCTTCCGCACCCGCTGCTGGAAGGCTCGGGACATCTGCGCCGAGGAGCCGCCGGCGCTCGTCGACCGGGGGCAGGGCCACCCGTCCGCGTGCCACTTCGCCGAGGCGCGCACCGTCGTCCCGGAGTGACGGTGTGCCGGCCCGGAACGGGGGGACGGCGCGCGGTCGCGGCACGATCCGGCAGGATCTCGCCGTGATCGACCGCCGCCTCCTGCTGGTGCACGCCCACCCCGACGACGAGACGATCAACAACGGGGCCACGATGGCCCGCTACGTCGCCGAGGGCGCCCGGGTCACGCTGCTCACCTGCACGCTGGGCGAGGAGGGGGAGGTCCTCGTCCCGGGGCTGGCCCAGCTCGCCGCCGACCAGGCCGACCAGCTCGGCGGGTTCCGCATCGGCGAGCTCGCCGCGGCGATGGCCGCCCTCGGGGTCACCGACTGGCGGTTCCTCGGCGGCGCCGGGCGCTACCGCGACTCCGGGATGATCGGCACCGAGGCCAACGCCAAGCCCCGCGCCTTCTGGAACGCCGACCTGGACGAGGCCGTGGGTCACGCCGTCGCCGTCGTCCGGGAGACCCGGCCGCAGGTGCTGGTCACCTACGACGACAACGGTGGCTACGGCCATCCCGACCACATCCAGGCCCACCGGGTGGCGATGGCCGCGGTCGACGCCGCCGCGGACCCCGGCTACCGGCCGGAGCTGGGCGAGCCGTGGTCGGTCGCGAAGGTCTACTGGTGCTGCGTGCCGCGCTCGGTGCTGCGCGAGGGGGCCGAGGCCATGGCGTCGCTGGGGGAGGCCTCGCCGTTCGAGCAGCTGGGCGACGTCGAGGAGATCCCGTTCGCCGTGCCCGACGAGGTCGTCACCGCCGCCGTCGACGGCCGGGACGCCGCCGGCGCCAAGCACGCCGCGATGCGGGCGCACGCCACGCAGATCACCGTCGACGGGCCCTTCTTCGCGCTCTCCAACAACTTCGGCCAGGAGGTGCTCGGGGTCGAGCACTACCGGCTGGTGCGGGGGGAGCGCGGTCCGGCGGGCCCGGGACCGCACGGCTGGGAGGACGACCTGTTCGCCGGGCTCGGCGGGTGAGGGCGGTCGCCGGCGGGCTCGCCGCCACGGTGGTGGCCGTCTGGGCCGCCCTCGTGGAGCTCCTCTGGTTGCCGCTGCGGATCGGCGGCGTGCCGGTGCCGGTCTCCATCCCGGCCGCGCTGGCCGCCAACCTGCTGCTGGTCTGGATCACCCACCGGCTCACCGGCTCGCGGGTGGCGGCCGTCCTGCCGGCGCTGGTGTGGCTGGTGGTGGTCCTGCCGGCCGGTCAGCGGCGCCCCGAGGGCGACCTGGTGCTGACCGGCGGCTGGGAGGGGCTGGCGTTCCTGCTGTTCGGCGTGCTCGGCGCCTCCGTCGCCGTCGGCCGGGTCCTGGCGATGCCGCGGCCGGTCGCACCGGCCGGCGCGCCGGCGCCGCCGGACGGTGCGCCCGCTCAGGGGAGCGGCGCGCGCCGGTAGTGGTAGCGGTGGTGCTCGATGAAGCCGTCCCGGCGGTACAGCTGCCGGGCGGCCGCGTTGGACGCCGCCACCTGCAGGTACGCCCAGCGCGCGCCGCGCTCGGCGCCCCAGCGGTAGAGCGCGGTCGTCACGGCCGTGGCCAGGCCCCGCCGGCGGTGCGCCTCGTCGACGGTCACCGCGCCCACGCCGAGCCAGCCGTCGGTCACCACGCCGCGGGCGACGGCCGCCGGCGGCGCCGGGGCGGGCTCCGGGCGCACGGAGGCGAAGACGACCTCCTCGGCGTCGGTCAGGACCCGGCGGGCGGCCGGCGGAAGCGGCGCCCCGCGGTGGCGGTAGCCGGCCAGCCAGGCGTCGTCCGGGGTGGGGGAGAGCTCGACGGGGACCCGGCCGTCGTCCGGCGGCGCGGACAGCGGCATGGTCAGCACGAGCACGTCCTCGTCGCGCTCCCAGCCGGCCGCGGCGAAGGCGGCGCCGGCCGCGCGGGACCGGACCCCGGGCAACTGCACCGCCGGGCGCAGGCCCCGCTCGCGGTACCAGCCGCCCACCGCCTCGACGGCCTGGGGCAGCGGGCACCCCGGGTCGCCGACGACCAGGGCCGAGTTCGCGCGGCCGGTGAACCCGCCGCCGGCGCGCAGCAGCCAGTCGCCGAGCGGGGCGCAGTCCCAGCCGCGCCAGCCCCGGGCGGCGAGGTGCTCCAGCCCGGCGACGTCGAGGGGTGCGCGGCTCTGTCCCATGCCCGTGATCCTGCGATGCGGGCCCCGACGGCGACTCCACCGGGTGACGCGCCCGGCCGCGCGCGCCCACGGTTCCGCGGGGCGTCATACTGTGCGGCGAGGAGTGACCGTGGCTGACGCCCGGTCGAGCTGCGCGTTCGGGAGGCAACACCGTGACCTACGTGATCACCCAGGCATGCGTCGACGTGCTCGACAAGGCCTGCATCGACGAGTGTCCGGTGGACTGCATCTACGAGGGCGACCGGATGCTCTACATCCACCCCGACGAGTGCGTCGACTGCGGTGCGTGCGAGCCGGTCTGCCCGGTGGAGGCCATCTACTACGAGGACGACGTCCCGGACAAGTGGAAGGACTTCTACAACGCCAACGTGGAGTTCTTCTCCGACCTGGGCAGCCCCGGTGGTGCGGCGAAGACCGGCAAGGTCGGTCACGACCACCCGCTGGTCGCCGCGCTGCCGCCCCAGGGCGAAGGGCACTGACCCCGCCGGTCGCGGGGCGGCCCGTCGGCGGGCTGCCGGACTTCCCGTGGGACTCCCTGACGGGGGCGCGGGCGCGCGCGGCACAGCACCCCGGGGGCGTCGTCGACCTCTCCATCGGAACCCCGGTCGACTCCACCCCCGAGGTGCTCTCGACAGCGCTGGCCGCCGCCGGCGACTCGCCGGGGTACCCGACGGCGCTGGGCACCGCGGAGCTGCGGACGGCGGCCGCCGGGTGGCTGGAGCGCCGGCTCGGCGTCCGGGTGGTCGACCCGCTCGCCGCCGACCCGCCGGTCATCCCGACGGTGGGCTCCAAGGAGCTCGTCGCGCTGCTGCCGACGCTGCTGGGCTTGCGCACCGGCACGGTCGTGATCCCCGAGGTCGCCTACCCGACCTACGAGGTCGGCGCGGTGGTGGCGGGGCTGTCCGTACTGCGCAGCGACGTGCCGCCCGCCGAGCCGGGCGACGTCGTGCTCGTCTGGATCAACTCCCCGGGCAACCCCCACGGGCGGGTGCTGTCCGACGACGAGCTGCGCCGCTGGGCCGCGTGGGGGCGCGAGCACGGTGTGCCCGTCGTCGCCGACGAGTGCTACGCGGTGTTCGGCTGGGAGGCCGAGCCCCGCTCGCTGCTGCACCCGGAGATCGCCGGCGGCGACCACACCGGTCTGCTCGCCGTGCACTCGCTGTCCAAGCAGTCGACGGCCGCGGGCTACCGGGCGGGGCTGCTCTGCGGCGACCCCGCGCTGGTCCGGCGGATCTGGGACGTGCGCCGGCACCTGGGCCTGCTCGTGCCCGGGCCGGTGCAGGCGGCCATGGCGGCCGCGCTGGCCGACGACGCGCACGTCGACCGGCAGCGGGAGCGCTACCGCGCCCGCCGCGAGCGGCTGGCCGCTGCGGTCCGGGGCACGGGGGCGCGCATCGACGCCTCCGAGGCCGGGCTCTACCTGTGGGTCACCCGCGACGAGGACTGCTGGACGACGATCGACTGGCTCGCCGGGCTGGGCATCGTCGCCGCGCCGGGCTCCTTCTACGGCCCGGCCGGCGCCCGGCACGTCCGCATGGCGCTGACGGCGAGCGACGAGCGGATCGACGCCGCGGTGGAGCGCCTCGCCGGCTGAGGCCGCGGTCGCCGGCCCCTCCCGGGCCGACGTGGGGCCGGTCCTCCGCCCGTGGAGCCGCGCCGTGGGGCGGCTCCGGCGGCGACCGCCCGGCTCGACCCGGGACCCGTCGGGCAGACGCCGTCCGCAGGCCTCCAGTGCGGTGCCAGTGCACCGCCACCCCCGCGCAAGCGGCCGGGCGCACCGTCGTGTCGCGCCGCCGCGGACATCGGGACGGCGCTCCCGTCCCGGGGCACCGCGCCCCCGCACCCGGAGGTCCTCCGATGACCCTGTTCGTCGTCCTGCTCGCCGTCCTCGCCGTCGTGTCGCTGCTCGCCCTGGCCCAGACCTGGAGCGTCGGCATCCCCGACCGGCGCCTGCCCGGGGAGCCGGCGTTCGCCGACCACCCGGAGCTCTACGCCCTGCGGCTGCGCGTGGCCTGAGACCGGGGGCTCAGGCGCGCAGTTCGAGGCGGACGGCCCCGGCGCCGGCCCCGGAGTCGGCCCAGCCGCCCTCGGGCGTCCACGTCCGGCCGGCGTAGGCGACCGACTCGACCTGCAGCCCCTCGGCGTGGGCCACCGCCCATGTGGCCCCGAGCCAGCCGGCGGCCGGGTCGAGGGACACGGCCCCGAACTCCTCGCTCGCGGAGACCCCGAGCTCCCGCTCGGCCCGCCCGGCGGCCGCCGAGGTGCGCTCGCTCAGCCGGCCGCCGACCTCCTGCGGCTCCCAGGAGCAGCTCAGCCCGCCGGTCAGCAGCGCCGACGTGAGCGTCTGCGCCATCGGCTCGTGCTTCTGGTACGCCTCGGGGAAGCCCGAGCGCTGGACGGACTGCGAGACCTCGGTGAGGCGCCCGGTTTCCCAGCCGGGCACCTCGACCAGCCGGTCGTAGAACTTCCCCGCGGCGTACACCGGATCCCGGACCTGCTCGGGCGATCCCCAGCCCTGCGAGGGGCGCTGCTGGAAGAGGCCGAGGGAGTCCCGGTCGCCGTGGTCGAGGTTGCGCAGCGTCGACTCCTGCTGGGCGGTCGCCAGCGCGATGACGACGGCCCGCTCGGGCAGGCCGCGCGAGCGGGCCACCGCCGCGATGGTGGCCGCCGACGCCGCTTGCTCCCCGTCGAGCTCGAGCTCGCTGCCCGCGACGGAGCACCGGCCGGTCGCCGACGCCGGCGTCCGGTCCCCGGCCATCCGGACCCCGAGCACCACGACCACCGCGAGGGCGACGAGGGCGGCTCCCCAGCCCAGCAGGGCCGGGGGAACCCGGCGGCGGCCGCGGCGCCTCCGGGCGCGCGTCGCCCCCGACGGCCGCGGTCGCGGGCGCGGACCGCCCGACCGTCGCCCGGTCGTGCGGCGCGCACCCGACCGGGGGCGGCGGTGCCGGGGGCTGGACATCGCCTCCGAGGGTAGGTCGGCTCCCTGGCCGAACCCTGGAAGCGGCGCCGGGCCCTAGTTCGCGTGCAGGTCGGCGTTGAGCGCGCCCCACTCGCCGGCGCGCGGCAGGGCCTCGAGGGCGCCGCTCACGCTGTTGCGCCGGAAGAGCAGGCCGCTGCGGCCGGAGAGCTCGCGGGCCTTGACGGTGGAGCCGTCAGGCAGCGTCACCCGGGACCCCGCCGTCACGTAGCAGCCGGCCTCCACGACGCACCCGTCGCCGAGAGAGATGCCCACTCCGGCGTTGGCGCCCAGCAGGCAGCCGCTGCCGATGGAGACGACCTCCTTGCCGCCGCCGGAGAGCGTCCCCATGATCGACGCGCCGCCGCCGATGTCGCTGTCGGCGCCGACGACGACGCCCGCGCTGATCCGGCCCTCCACCATCGAGGGGCCCAGCGTGCCGGCGTTGAAGTTGACGAAGCCCTCGTGCATGACCGTCGTCCCCTCGGCCAGGTGCGCGCCCAGCCGGACCCGGTCGGCGTCGGCGATGCGGACGCCGGAGGGGATGACGTAGTCGGTCATCTTCGGGAACTTGTCGACGCCGAACACCGTCACGTTCCCCACCGCGGCGCGCAGCCGGTGGGCGTTGAACCCGGCCGCCTCGACGGGCCCGGCGCTGGTCCACGCCACGTTGGTGAGCAGGCCGAAGATCCCGGTCAGGTCCGCGCCGTGCGGGCGGATCAGCCGGTGGCTGAGCAGGTGCAGGCGCAGCCAGACGTCGTAGGTGTCGACCGGCGGCGCGGCCAGGTCGGTGATCACCGTGCGGACGGCGACGACCTCCACGCCGCGCGCGTCGTCGGTGCGCACCAGCCCGCCGTAGTCGGGGCCGAGCTCCCCGGACAGCTCGAGGGCGCCGAGCTGGGCGGTGCCGTTCGCGGCGCCGGCGGGGGCACCGAGGGTGGGCTCGGGGTACCAGACGTCGAGGACGGTGCCGGAGCGGGTCACGGTGGCCAGCCCGGCGGCGACGGCGGAGCGGGGTGCGGCGTCAGTCACGGTGCAGGACGGTACCCAGCGGCCCGTTCCCGGCCGCTGCGCAGGGGCCTGCCGTGACCGTGCGAGCGGCGGGGAGCGGAGGGGCCCGTCATCTAGGCTCGGCGACCGTGAGCGCCGTCCCTCCCCTCGATCTCCACGCCGACGTCCTCACGCTCACCCGTGCACTCGTCGACGCCCCCTCGGTGTCGGGCGACGAGGGCGCGCTGGCCGACGCGGTCGAGGCGGCGCTGCGCGCGCTGGGCGGGCTGGAGGTGGAGCGGGTCGGGGACTCGGTGCTCGCCCGGACCAACCTCGGCCGCCCGAGCCGGGTCGTGCTGGCCGGGCACCTGGACACGGTCCCGATCGCGGACAACGTGCCCAGCCGGCTCGACGGCGACCGGCTGCACGGCTGCGGGACCAGCGACATGAAGTCCGGCGACGCCGTGATCCTGCGGCTGGCCGCCCGGTTCGGCGTCCCCGGTGCCGAGCCCGCGCACGACCTCACCTTCGTGCTCTACGACAACGAAGAGGTCGAGGCGGTGCGCAACGGCCTCGGCCGGGTCGCCCGCGAGCGGCGCGGCTGGCTGTACGGCGACCTCGCGATCCTGCTGGAGCCCACCGACGGCGAGATCGAGGGCGGGTGCCAGGGGACGCTGCGCGCGGTGCTCGAGGTGCCCGGCCGGCGGGCGCACAGTGCGCGCAGCTGGCTCGGGGTGAACGCCGTCCACGGTGCGGCGCCGATCCTCGGCACGCTCGCGGCCTACGACGCGCGCCAGGTCGAGATCGACGGCTGCCTGTTCCGCGAGGGCCTGAACGCCGTGCGGATCGAGGGCGGGGTCGCCGGCAACGTCGTGCCCGACGAGTGCCGCGTGACGGTGAACTTCCGGTACGCGCCGGACCGGGACGCCGACGCCGCCGAGGCCCACGTCCGCGAGGTGTTCGCCGACGCGCTCGCCGCGGGCGTGACGCTCACCGTGGTGGACAACGCCGCCGGTGCGCTGCCGGGGCTCGCCGAGCCCGCGGCGGCGGCGTTCGTCGCTGCCGTCGGCCGCCCCCCGCGCGCGAAGCTCGGCTGGACCGACGTCGCCCGGTTCGCCGCCTTCGGCATCCCCGCCGTCAACTACGGCCCGGGCGATCCCCAGCTGGCGCACACCCGGGAGGAGTCGGTCCTGGTGGAGCGGCTGCAGCCCGCCGAGGACGCGCTGGTCGCCTACCTCTCCGCCCCGCCCGCCTGACTCCCGATCCCCCGGAGGACCTCCCCCCCATGACCACCACGCCCGAGCCGGCCGAGGGTCGCAGGCCGCGGCCGACCCGTCACCGCGGGCCGGTGATGCTGCGCGGTGGCGAGCCGGACCCCCGGACCGTCGGGACGACGACCGACCAGCGGCTGCTGGACCGCCGCGGCCCCACCGACTGGGTGCACACCGACCCCTGGCGCGTGCTGCGGATCCAGAGCGAGTTCGTCGAGGGCTTCGGCCTGCTCGCGGAGCTGCCCAAGGCGGTCAGCGTCTTCGGCAGCGCCCGGACCAAGCCCGACGACCCGTTCTACGCCGCCGGCGTGGAGGTCGGCGCGGCGCTCGCGCGGGCCGGGTACGCGGTGATCACCGGCGGTGGTCCCGGTGCGATGGAGGCGGCCAACCGTGGGGCGTGCGAGGCGGACGGCCTCTCGGTCGGCCTCGGCATCGAGCTGCCGTTCGAGCAGGAGCTCAACGAGTGGGTCGACGTCGGCATCGCCTTCCGCTACTTCTTCATCCGCAAGACGATGTTCGTGAAGTACGCGCAGGCGTTCGTCATCCTTCCCGGCGGCTTCGGCACGCTCGACGAGCTGTTCGAGGCGCTGACCCTGGTGCAGACCCGCAAGGTCACGCGCTTCCCCGTGGTGCTGTTCGGCACGGCCTACTGGTCGGGGCTGATCGACTGGATCCGGTCGACCATGGTCCCCGCCGGCACGATCAACGCGGCCGACCTGGACCTGTTCACCCTGACCGACGACGTCGACGAGGTCGTCGCCGTCATCCGGGCCGCCGATCAGGGGCGCGAGCCGGGGGACAACGGCGGGGGCATGCGGGCGCCCCGCGACAGCGGACCGGTCGACGACTGACGTGCTCTCCGTCGTCGTCTTCGTCGTCACCGTGCTGCTGGTGGGCGGGCTGCTCTTCCTCGGCGCCTCGGTCCTCCTCGGCCGGGGGGAGACGCAGCCGCCGGCGGAGCTGGACCGCTCACCGGTCGAGCTGCCCGCCGACCGCGCGGTCACCGGCGACGACGTGCGGGTCCTGCGGATCTCGGTGACCGCCCGCGGCTACCGGATGACCGAGGTCGACTGGCTGCTGGACCAGCTGGCCACCACGCTCGACGAGCGCGACCGGGAGCTCGCCGCGCTGCGCGCCCGGCTGGGGGCGGCCGATCCCGCGCCGGCCTCCCCGGACCCGGCGGCACCCGCACCGGCGGACCCGTCCGCCGCCCCATCCGCCGACACCGCCCCATCCGCCGACACCGCCCCGAGCGGGAACGGAGCGCCTCCCCGTGCGTGAGCTGACCGAGCGGATCGACATCGACGCCCCTCCGGAGCGGGTCTGGGCCGCGCTGACGGACTGGACGCGGCAGGGCGAATGGATGCTCGCCACCGACGTCGAGACCGTCGGCGGTCCGGCGCAGGGGGTGAAGGGGCGGTTGGCCGCGCGCACCGGGGTGAAGCTGCCCGGCCGGCGCCGCCACGTGGGCGTGCTCGACACGATGGTGATCACCGAGTGGGAGCCGCCGAGCCGGGTCGTCGTCCAGCACACCGGCCGGATCGTGCGCGGGCCCGGCATCTTCGAGGTGGAGCCGCGCGAGGGCGGGGGGTCGGCCTTCGTCTGGACCGAGCAGCTGTGGCTGCCCTTCGGCCTGCTCGGCGTGGCGGGCTGGCCGCTGGTCAAGCCGTTCGTCGTCCTCGGGGTGCGGCGCTCCCTGCGCCGGTTCGCCGAGTTCGCGCGGACCTACCCCGTCTGAGCCGGTGTCGGCAGCCGCGATCCGGGCCGAGCTGGCGGAGCTCGCCGACGACGCGCGCGCCGCGGGCATGGCCCGGTACTTCCAGGTGCGGCCGGGCGGCTACGGGGAGGGCGACCGGTTCCTCGGGATCGCCGTCCCCCCGCAGCGCGCGATCGCCCGCCGGCACGCCGCGGGGACGTCCCTCGCCGACGTCGACGACCTGTTCGGCAGCCCGTGGCACGAGGAGCGGCTGACGGCGCTGTTCGTGCTCGTCCGCCGCTTCGAGAAGGCCGACGACGGCGAGCGCGCCCGGATCGTCGAGCTGTACCTCGCCCGCCGCGACCGCGTGGACAACTGGGACCTCGTGGACGCCTCGGCGCCCTACCTCCTCGGGCCGTGGCTGCTGGACCGCGGTGAGCTGGACGGGCCGCTGCTGGACGAGCTGGCCGGATCGGACTCGGTCTGGGACCGGCGGATCGCGGTGATGGCGACGTTCGCCGGGGTGCGGGCGGGGCATCCCGAGGCGACCCTGCGGATCGCCGACCGGCTGCTCACCGACCCGGCAGATCTGGTGCACAAGGCCGTCGGCTGGATGCTGCGGGAGGTCGGCAACCGGGACCCGGCGCGGGCCGAGGCGTTCCTCGGGCCGCGGTACGCCCGCATGCCGCGCACGATGCTCCGGTACGCGATCGAGCGATTCCCGGCCGAGCGGCGCCGCGACTACCTCGCCGGCCGGGTCTGAGGACTGCCGTCCGCCCGCCTCGGCCGCGGGAGACGGCCGGTCGCCCGTCTCAGCCGCGGGGAACGGCCAGCCGGGCGCCCGCCTCAGCCGCGGGAGACGGCCAGCCGGGCGCCGAAGCCGAGGAGGGCGCAGCCGGTGAGCGCGTCCATCGACCTCCGCACCGATCGGCGGTCGAGCACCGCCCGTGACCGGTGCAGGCCCGTGACCAGGACCAGCGACCAGGCCAGCCCGATGACCGCATGGGTGAGGGCGAACGCCAGGAGCACGGGGACGGCGGCCGCCTCCCCGAGGAACTGGGGGAGCACCGCGAGGTAGAAGGCCAGCACCTTCGGGTTGGTGATGTTGCTGAGGAACCCCTGGCGGAAGCCGCGCACGGCGACGCCGGCGACCGACGCCCCCTCGTCCGAGGCCGGGTACCGCCCGCGCAGGGCCGAGCGCAGCGACTGCACGCCCAGGTAGGTCAGGTAGGCGATCCCCGCCCAGCGGATCGCCTGGAACAGCGGCTCGGCGCGGACGACGACGGCGGCGAGCCCGGCTGCGGCCGCCGTGCCCTGGACCGCGTTGGAGGCGGTGATGCCGAGCGCGCTCCACGTGCCGCGGCGCCGCCCGCCGGTCAGCGTGCTGCGGACGACGACAGCGGTGTCGGGACCCGGGACGAGCACGAGCACCGCGGCGAAGGCGAGGAAGGAGCCGTAGCCGGACACGGTGGCGGTCAGGCCTTCCGCACGAACGCGAGTGCCTCGCGGGCGAGCTCGACATCGGTGGTGTCATCCGGGCCGAGGGTGACCCACTCGCGCATCGGCGACCCGCGGCCGCTGCGGAACGGCGTCCCGGTGCCGTCGGCGAGCAGTGCCTCGACCCGGGCCCTCGGTAGCTTCAGCACGAGGGAGCCGCCCACGGCCATGGCGGCGATGGAGCCGTCGACCTTCAGCGCGGCGGAGCCGAAGCGGCGCGGGCCGGCACCGGGCGGTTCGACGCCGGGCTCCCCGGAGAGGGCCTCGGCGAGGGCCGCGAGTCGCCGCTCGCCGTCGGCCGCCGTGCTCATGGGGGCGAGCCTGCCGGGCCGGGGCGGGCGACGGCCAGGGGGTCGTCATGATGGCCGGGTGCGGAACGTCAGCGGGGGTGCTCGGTGAGCCGGCGGGGATGGGTGCTGTTCCTCGCCATGTCGGTCATCTGGGGCGTGCCGTACCTGCTGATCAAGGTGGCGGTGGAGGACCTGTCGCCGGTCGTCGTGGTGTTCGGCCGGTGCGTGATCGGGGCCGCGCTGCTGCTGCCGTGGACGATCGCGCGCGGCCACCTGCGGCCGGCGCTGCGGCACTGGCGGCCCCTGCTGGCGTTCACTGTGCTGGAGATGACGGGGCCGTGGCTCCTGCTCGGGTACGCCGAGCAGTCGCTGTCGAGCTCGCTCACCGGGCTGCTGGTGGCGGCGGTGCCCTTCGTGGCCGCGATCGCCGGGCGGCTGCTGGGGGAGGAGCGGCTCACCCCGGTCCGGCTGGCCGGCATGGGGCTCGGCGTCGTGGGCATCGCGCTGCTGCTCGGGTTGGACGTCGGCGGGGCGCAGTGGGTGCCGCTGCTCGCGGTCGCGCTCGTCGTCGTCGGGTACGGGACGGCGCCGCTCATCGTCACCCGCAAGCTCGCCGACGTCCCAGGGGTGGCGGCCAGCTCGATCGCGCTGCTGGTGACCGCCGTCGTGTACGCGCCGTTCGCGCTGACCCGGCTGGACGAGGTCGCCGACGCCCCCGCGTCGGCGCTGCTGTCGGTGGGCGTGCTCGGGGTGGTGTGCACGGCGCTGGCGTTGTCGCTGTTCTTCGCGCTCATCCGCGAGGTCGGTCCGCAGCGCGCGCTGGTGATCACGTTCCTCAACCCCGCGGTCGCGGTGCTGCTCGGGGTGCTGCTGCTCGACGAGCCGTTCACCCTCGGCCTGGCGATCGGGCTGCCGCTGGTCATCGCGGGCTGTGCGCTGGCGACCCGCCGCAACCAGCCCCGCACCGCCGCGCAGCCGACCGTGGAGACGCCGGTCCCCTGACCCCGTGGGCTCGGGCGCTGGTGCAGCGGGCGCGCGCCTGTGGCCGCTCACCGGGGGGTGGTGGGCGGCTGAGGTGGCGCGGTGTGGCGGCGGGCCGGTCCTGCCAGCACGGGCAGGCCGGTCAGACTCCGGCGAGCAGGAGCGAGCCGGGGTCGATCAGGGCCGCGCTGGACGTGTCGTCGTGGCCGATGAGGGGGTCCTCTGGCGGCAAGCGGTGGGGGATGTGGATCTGCGTGCCGTCGGGGCGCCGGGTGCGCCAGGTGCCGTCGGGAAGGCGTTCGATGCGGTAGCCGTGGTGGACCTTGGCGTGGTGGCGTTCGCAGAGGGAGGCGAGGTTCTCCAGTTCGGTCTTGCCGCCGAAGGCCCAGTGCAGCAGGTGGTGGGCCTCGCACCACCAGGGCGGGGCGGTGCAGCCGGTGAACACGCAGCCGTTGTCGCGCAGGTCGACCGCGCGGCGCAGGTGCCGGTCGACCACCCGGTGTTCGCGGCCCAGATCGCGCAGCACCCCGTCGGGGCCCAGGACGATGCGGGCCACGTCGGAGTCACAGGCCAGCCAGCGGGCCCGGGCGGCGGAGAGCAGCGCGCCGACGTCCAGCTGCCCGGCAGCGCGGCCCACGTCCGGGTCGACCAGGGCGTCCAGGCCGACGATCGCGCCGATCTGCGGCTTGCGGGTCCGCAGCACCGGCAGCTCGCCGCCGGCCAGGGCCAGATCCGACAGCTGGACCAGCGCGTCGCCGTAGCGCTGGCGGCGGGTGCGGTCGTCGCCGGCGGTGCGCGAGGTGGCGGCGATCGGCTCGATCGCGGCCTTGACCTTCGCTCCGCCCACGGCGTCGAGGTGGAAGCGGCCCGACACCGACCCGTCGGCGTGGGTGGTCATCGTGAACTCCCGCTCGACGGCGGGATCGGGTTCGGGCCCGTCGGGATCCAGCTGCGCCAGGTACCGCTCCACGGCCTCGCCCAGCTTCGCGAACGGCTGGCAGGTGGCGACGGTGGCCAGGGCGGCATCGATCCGGCCGACGTCGATCCCGGCGTCGGCGGCCTGCCCCAGCCGCCGGGGCGTGACCGCCTTCGCCGCCTCGGTCACGTGCTCACCGGTCACCGCCCCGGCGGCGTAGGCGGCGTCCATCGCCGGCAGGTGCGCCAGCGCCCGGCCGTGCGCCACCACCCGCGCCGCCGCCGCCGGAGCCATCCCGGCATGCCCCACCAGCCAGGACGTCATCGACCGCAGGCCGTCGCGCTCCGGCAGCTGTCGCGCGTCGGCCATCCGCACCAGCCGGGTCAACTCCGCCGCCGCCCGGTTCACCGCCGCCAGCCCGTCCCGCACCCGCCCGGCCAACTCGTCCAACCCCAGTCCGAACAGGTCGGGGCACGACGATCCAGCGGCCTCGGTGGGCACGGCGTCACCCTCGAATCTCGAACACATGTGCGAAGAATAGTCGTCCGCTCCAACAGAAACCGCAGCTCAAGGAGCCTGTGGATGGAGAAGGCGGCTGTGGACAGTGCCGCCGCCACGGTCGGCCGGAGGGGCTAGCTTGCTGCCCGTGGACACCATTCGATGCGGCTGGGGCGACAGTGCACCCGAGTACGTCACCTACCACGACGAGGAGTGGGGGGTGCCGCTGCGCGGCGACGACGCCCTCTTCGAGCGGCTCTGCCTCGAGGCCTTCCAGTCGGGCCTGTCGTGGCTGACGATCCTGCGCAAGCGGCCCGCCTTCCGCGCCGCGTTCGCGGGGTTCTCCATCGACGCCGTCGCGGAGTTCGGCGAGGAGGACCGGGCCCGGCTGCTGGCCGACGCCGGCATCGTCCGCAACCGCGCGAAGGTCGACGCCGCGATCGCCAACGCCCGGGCCGCGCAACTGCTGCCCGAAGGCCTCACCGCGTTGCTGTGGTCGTTCGCGCCCGAGGGGCCGCGCACCCGGCCGGCGACGCTCGACGAGGTGCCCGCCACGAGCCCCGAGTCGGTGGCCATGGCCAAGGAGCTGAAGCGCCGCGGCTTCGCCTTCGTGGGCCCCACCACGGCCTACGCGCTCATGCAGGCGACCGGGATGGTGGACGACCACGTGGCCACCTGTTTCCGCGCCCTCACCTGAACGGTGTCCCAGGTTGGTCTCGCGGGCAGGGATACGGGATCATGGGTGCAGCTCACTGCACGGAGAGGAGCCACACCGTCGCCATCGAAGGGGACGGGTGGCCGGCGAAGGAGGCACGCATGGCGGCCATGAAGCCGCGCACGGGTGAAGGTCCCCTGGAGGTCACCAAGGAGGGGCGCGGCCTGGTCATGCGCGTACCGCTCGAGGGCGGCGGGCGTCTCGTCGTCGAACTGTCGCCCGACGAGGCGACGGCGCTCTCGGAGGCACTGAAGGGCGCGACCAGCTGAACACCGCGGCGAGCCTGCCCTCGGGCAGCCCCGCACCGGGCGACGTGGCCCCGGCCGACGGCAGCATGCCGGCGGCCGGGGCCGCGCCGTTCCCGCGGGTCGAGGTCCTGCCCGACCTGCCGTCGCTCGGTGCGGACGACGTCCTGGCCGTGCCGGTCGGCAGCGGGAGCGCGCTCCCCGCCTGGCTCACCGAGCCGGAGCCGGGGCGGCCCACACCGGTCGACGCGGACCTGCTGGCGGGCGCCCTGCGCGACACCGGGAACACCGGCGGCGCCGGCACGATCACCAACCTGCCGGTGCCCGGCCGCAGGCCACGCAGCGTGGTCGCCGTCGGCGTCGGCTCGGGCACCCTCCCGGACCTGCGCTCGTACGTGGCGACCGCCGTGCGGCGGGCGCAGACGCTGGCCGAGCACGGGGCACGCCGGCTCGTCCTCCCGCTCGACGGCGTCGCACCGGCCGGCGCCGAGGAGGTGCGGGCGGCCGTCGAGGCCGCCCTGCTGGCCGGCTACCGCTTCCGCCTGACCAGCACGCCGCACCCGCCGCGGCTGGCGGAGGTGGCGGTCGTCGCCGCGGCCGCCCCGGACCCCCGTGTCGCCGCCGCCGCCACCGCCGGCCGCATCACCGGCGAGGCGGTCGCCTGGGCCCGCGACCTGATCAACACCCCGGCCGACACCAAGACACCGGCGTGGCTCGCCGAGCAGGCGCAGCAGCGCCTCGCCGGGCTGCACCACGTCACCGTGACCGTGCTCGGCCCCGACGAGCTGCGCGCCGGCGGCTTCGGCGGCGTGCTCGCCGTCGGCGGAGGCTCGGTCAGCCCACCCCGGGTCGTCGTCGCCGACTACCGGCCGCCGGGCGCCGGCAGCCGGCGGCCGGTGCTGGTCGGCAAGGGCATCACCTTCGACACCGGCGGCATCTCCATCAAGCCGACCGGCGGCATGCGCGAGATGAAGACCGACATGGCCGGGGGCGCGGCGGTGCTCGCCGCGTTCGACGCCGCGGTGCGCCTGCAGCTGCCGGTCGCCGTCACCGTCGTCGTCCCCGCCGCCGAGAACGCGGTGTCGGGGGACTCCTACCGGCCGGGCGACGTGGTGCGGCACGTGGGCGGCCGCACGACCGAGGTGCTCAACACCGACGCGGAGGGCCGCATGGTCCTCGCCGACGCCCTGGCCCACGCGCGGCTGGAGCTGGGCGCGACCGTTCTCGTCGACGTCGCGACCCTCACCGGCGCGATGAAGGTCGCGCTGGGCACCCGGACGGCGGGCCTCTACGCCACCACCGACGGGCTGGCCGAGGCGCTGACCGCGGCCGCGGGCTCCACCGGCGAGCGGCTCTGGCGGATGCCCCTGGCCGAGGACTACGCCGACGCGCTGACGAGCACGATCGCCGATGCGAACAACGCCCCGGGCAACCCGGGTGGCACGACGGCGGCGCTGTTCCTCAAGCCGTTCGCCGGCGACCTCCCGTGGGCGCACCTCGACGTCGCCGGACCGGCCCGCGCGGGCTCCGACGACGCCGAGGTGGTCAAGGGCGGCACCGGCTACGGCGCCCGGCTGCTCCTGCGCTGGCTCGAGGCCGGGGCGCCGGTCGACCCCCTCCCGGCAGCGGTGGACTGAGTGGCGGGCGACAACGGCGTCGTCTTCCCGGCCGGTGCCGACGGGCGGCGGAGCACCGCGGCCGTCGGGCGCGCGGTCGTCGCCGACGCGCTGCGGCCGATCGACCCGCCCGGGGCCCTCGCCGCCGAGCAGGAGACGAACTGGCGGGCCGGCTACCTGGTGCACTTCCGCCGCCTGGTGGAGGCGGGCCTGGAGCGTCCGGACCGGGCCCGCACCATCGCCGCCGCCGGTCTGACGTCGCTGCACGAGCGGATGCGGGTCGCGGTGGAGGGGGCGGAGCAGCCGCTGGCCGCCCTCGCGACCGCCCCGGCGGCGCGCGCCCTGGACACCCGCGAGGTGCGCGGCCACGCCGAGCCCGAGCGCGAGCTCTCCGTGCCCTTCCGCGGCGGCCGACTGCGCGGTGACGACCTGGCCCGCCGGCTCGACGGCTGGGTGGCCGACGGGGTGATGGAGCCCTCCGCCGCCGAGGCGGTGCGGGCGGTCGCTGCGCATCCCGAGTGGCTGGCGCTGCCCGACCGGACCGTCGTCGTCCTCGGCGCCGGCGCCGAGATGGGCCCGCTTCCCGCGCTGCTGCGCTGGGGTGCCCGCGTCGCCGCGGCGGACCTGCCCCGCCCGCCGCTGTGGCGGAGGGTGCTGGAGACCGCCGCGCGGGGTGCCGGCACCCTCCTGGTCCCCGTCGGCAGTCGGTCCGACGGCGACCTGGCCGAGGCGGCCGGCGTCGACCTCGTGGCCGAGGTGCCCGCCGTCGCCGAGTGGGGAAGCGGTCTGCCCGGCGCCCTCGTGCTCGGCAACTACGTGTACGCCGACGGCGCCGACAACGTCCGCGTGTCCACCGCCGTCGACGCCCTCACCCTCCGCCTCCAGCGGGAGCGGCCGGACCTCGCGCTGGCCTTCCTCGCCACGCCGACCGACGTGTTCGCCGTGCCCGGTGCCGCGGTGGAGCACTCCGTGCACGCCTACGCCGGCCGCTCGACGGCGGCGAAGCTGCTGGTCCGCCCCCTGCGCACCGCCAGCGCCGGGCGCCTGCTGCGGCGCGCCTACGTCCCCGGCGCCGACCCGGGGATCAACGACAGCCTCGTTCCCCAGCAGGGCCCGAACTACGCGCTGGCCAAGCGGTTGCAGCGATGGCGGGCCACCACGGCACGGGAGGCCGGGACGACGGTCTCGATGAACGTCGCGCCGCCCACGCGCACCCGCTCGGTGCTGAAGAACCGCGCGCTGGCCGCCGCCTACGCCGGAGCCCACCGGTTCGGCGTCGAGGTCTTCGAACCCGCGACCTCCAACGTCCTGATGGCCGCGCTGCTGGTGCACGACCTGCACACCGGCGGCGGACCCCGGCAGGAGCACCCGTGGCAGGACGAGGCGCACGCCGCCGTCCACGGGGGGCTGTGGCGCACGGCGTACGCGCCCCGCAGCGCGCTCGGCCTGGCCGCGCTCCTCGGGCTGGGCGCCGCGCGCGGCTGAGCAGGCTGCGCGGGCCGTCAGGCCGGTCCGACCAGGCCGGCCACGATCTGCGCCGACAGCGCGACCAGCGGGAGCCCCCCGCCGGGGTGCGCGGAACCGCCCACCAGGAACAGCCCGGAAACCGGCCCGGCGTTGCCCGGGCGGAGGAACGCCGCCCGGGCCCCGTTGCTCGACGTGCCGTAGATCGAGCCGCCGACGCTGCCGGTCTCGCGCGCCAGGTCCGCCGGGGTGCGGACGACGGACCATCGCACCCGGTGCCGCACGTCCAGCCCCCGCTGCGCCATGACCTCCAGCACCCGGGCGGCGTAGCGGTCGGCCAGCCCCGGCTCGTCCCAGTCGACCCCACCGGCCGGGTCGTGCCGCGGCGCGTTGACCAGCACGAACCAGGACTCGCTGTCGGCCTCGGGCCGGGTCGCCGGGTCGTCGGGGGCGCTGACGTAGACGGTGGGGTCCTCGACCGGCCGGGGCACGCCGCGCGAGCGCCCGGCGCCGAACACCGCGTCGAACTCCGCGTCGTAGTCGCCCGGGAAGAGCACGGTGTGGTGGGCCAGGCCCGGGGTGCGGCCGCGCAGCGCGAGCAGCAGCACGAAGCCCGACAACGACGGGGTGCTGCGCACCAGGTCCCCGCGCACCCGCCGCGTCGCGGGCAGCGGGGGGAGCAGGTCGCGGTACAGCGCGGCGGCATCGGCCCCGGACACGACGACGTCGGCGCGCACCACCTCGCCGCCGGCCAGCGCGACGCCCGCCGTCCGCCCGCCCTCGACGACGATCCGCTCGACCGCCGCCCCGACCCGGATCCGCGCCCCGCGCTCGACGGCCCGGGCGGCGACTGCCTCGCCCAGCCGGCGCAGGCCGCCCCGGACGTACCAGGAGCCGAAGGCCTGCTCGGCGTACGGCACGGTGGCCAGCACCGCCGGCGCCCGCCGCGGATCGGAGCCGGAGTAGGTGGCGTAGCGGTCCAGCAGCATCCGCAGCTCGGCCGAGTGCAGGTGCGACCGGCCCAGCCCGCGCAGCGTGCGCCACGGCGCGACGGTGGCGACGTCCCGGCCGCTGCGGGCCAGCCGGGCCAGCGTCGCCACGCCGGCCAGGGGCGAGCGCAGGAACGGCTGCTCGGTGACCCGCCACATCCGCTCGGCCCGGGCCATGAGCCCGGCCCACTGCGCTCCGGCGCCCCCGCCCAGCGCCGCGTCCAGGGCGGCCGGCACCGCGGCGGCGTGCCCGGGGACGGTGAGGCGGGTCCCGTCGGCGAAACGGTAGGCGACCGCGGGGTCCAGCCGGACGAGGTCGACGGCCTCGTCCAGCGGGCCCCCGGTGGCGTCGAACAGGTCCCGGTACACCTGGGGGAGGGTCACCAGGCTCGGTCCGGTGTCGAAGCCGTGCCCGTCGCGGGCGTACCAGCCGAGCTTGCCGCCGATCGCGGCCGCCTGCTCCAGCACCAGGACGTCGTGGCCGAGGGCGGCGAGCCGGGCGGCCGCGGCCAGCCCGCCGAGCCCGGCGCCCACCACCGCCACCCGCGCCATGCCGCCACGGTAGGCGGCCGCGCGCAGCCCGTGCCCGAGGCGGCGTGCTGCCGCCAACGCGCGGGCGGAAACCGCTAGCGGGAGGGAACGGTGATGGCGAGGACCGCGAGGTCGTCGGCCTCGTAGCGGGACCCCGCCACCCGGGCCGCGACGGCCGAGGCGATGGTCTCGGCGATGCGGTCGGCGGCGTCCGCGCCGGGCCGGGAGAGCAGGCCGATCAGGCCGGCCTCCCCGAGCTGCACCCCCGCGGAGTCGCGGGCCTCGGTGACGCCGTCGGTGTAGAGGACCAGCGACGTGCCGGGGGACAGGACCAGCGGCACCGACTCGAACCGGGCGTCGTCGCCCACGCCCAGGGGCGGGTGCACGACGCCGACCTCCTCCCAGCCCTCGCCGCGGCGCAGCAGCGGCCGGGGGTGGCCGGCGATGCTCAGCCGGCCCAGCACCGTCCCCGGGCCCGGCTCCAGGACCAGGCAGGCGGCGGTGACGAAGCGCAGCGGTCCGCCCGCCTGCTCGTGCAGCAGGGCGGCGTGCACCGCGGCGAGCACCTCCGCCGGGTCGCCGGAACCGGCGGCCGCGGCGCGGGCCGTGTGCCGGGTCAGCGCGGTGACCGCCGCCGCCTCGGCGCCGGTGCCGCAGACGTCGGCGATCAGCACCATCCAGCGGCCGTCGGGCAGCGGGACGACGTCGTAGGTGTCGCCGCCCACCAGCGCGGAGCCGCCGGGCCGGTACTGGGCGGCCAGGTCCAGCCCCGGCACGGTGGGCAGCGTCGCGGGCAGGAGGCTGCGCTGGAGGGTGTCGGCGAGCTCGCGCATCTCCGACTCGGCGCGCAGCCGGCCCAGGAACTGGCCGATCTGGCGGCCGGCGTTGCCGAGCACCTCCAGCAGCTCCGGCGGCACGGGCCGCGGCTGGCGGGTGAACAGCTCGCAGACCCCCAGCAGCTCGTCGCCGCGCAGGACGGGGAAGGCCACGCCGGTGCGGAACCCGGCCGACCGCGCCGCCGCCGCGCCGTACGCCGGCGGAGCCGACTGCAGGTCCTCGATCGACTGGGGGGTCTGCCGGCGCCAGGTCACACCGGGCAGCCCCTGGCCGCGGTGGAACGTCAGCGTCTGCTTGGCCGCGTGCAGGGCGGCGACGTCCACACCGGGCACCGCGAAGATGCCGCCGTAGACCAGCCGCTGAGCGGCGTCGTCGGGCTGCCACAGGGTGGCGCAGTCCCAGTCCAGCTCCGCGCAGAGGTTGGGCAGCAGGTGCTCGAACGCGACGTCGGCGTTCGGCGCCTCGGTCAGGGCGGTGGTAACCCGCAGCGTCGCCGCGAGGTAGCGGCTGACCTGCAGCTGACGCTCCAGCAGGATCGTGGTGCTGGCGTCGCGCAACACGGCGACGACGGCGGCGCCGAGGTCGGGCAGGTCGACCCGCCCGAGGGTCACGTCGATGGACACCTCGTGCCCGTTGGCGTGCAGGGCCGGCAGCTGCGTGATGTTCCCGACGAGCTCGCCCTCGCCCGTGGTGAGGAAACGGGTGATGTGCGCGCCGTGCCCGCTGTGGAAGCGCGCGGGCATGATCGCCGTCAGGGGCAGGCCCAGCACGTCGGCCGGGTCGTGCCCGAGCAGGGCGGTCACGGCCGGGTTGACGTAGACGATCCGGCCTTCCCCGTCGGCGGCGACCACCGTGTCCGGCAGGGAGTCCAGCAGCGACGACGCGGCTGCCCCGGGGAGGGTCTCGGGCACCGACCACCTCCCGAACCGCCCAGTTCCGAGTTCACAGGATCGCACACGCTCGGTACCGGTCAGAACGCGTAGCGGATTCGCAGCCAGGGCGCGTGGTGGCCGACCAGCTCGGTCAGCCGCTCGACGCCGGCCCGCTTGACGTCGTTGCGGTACCGCACGTTCCACTGCCCGTTCTGGCTGCGCTTGGGCTGCTGGAGGTCGGGCCGCCAGAGCAGGTCCTCGGCCTTCGGGTGCCAGCCGAGGTTGACCTCGTGCAGGTCCCGGTTGTGGGTCAGCAGGATCACCTCGGCGGCGGCCTGCGCCTTGGCCGCCGGGCCGATCCCGTCGTCCAGCTGCCGGAGCAGCTGCGCCCAGTCGGCCTCCCAGCCCTCCCGCAGGACGACGGGGGAGAGGTTGAGGTGCACCTCGTACCCGGCGGCCACGAAGTCGTCGACGGCGGCGATGCGCTCGGCGATGCGGCTGGTGCGGACGTCGATCACGCGGGCGTCCGCGTCGGGCATGAGCGAGAACCGGACTCGGGTGCGCCCCCGCGGGTCGAGGCCGAGCAACCGCCGGTTGACGTACTTGGTGGCGAAGGACGCCTTCGCCGTCGGCAGCTCGCGGAAGGTGGCGACCAGGTCGGCGACGTTGTCGCTGACGAGCGCGTCGACCGAGCAGTCGCTGTTCTCGCCGATGTCGTAGACCCACGAGCCGGGGTCGCACTGGTCCGGCTCGGTCTTGGGCCCCTGCCGGGCGACGTGGCGGCGCAGGTAGCCGGTGATCTGCTCGATGTTGGTGAACACGGTGATCGGGTTGGCGTAGCCCTTGCGGCGCGGGACGTAGCAGTAGGCGCACGCCATGGCGCAGCCGTTCGCCGTCGACGGCGCGATCCAGTTCGACGAGCGGCTGTTCGCCCGCGCCGACAGCGACTTCTTGACCCCGAGCACCAGCGTCTCGCTCTTGACCCGCACCCAGCGGTCCACGTTGCCGGCGTTGCCGTGCAGGTCGGGGATCTGCCAGTGCGAGGGCACCTCGATCACCTCGGCGCGGGGAAAGCGGGCGAGCACCTCCCGGCCGCGGGCCGAGTCGAGGGCGGCGGGCTCGGCGTAGATCTCGCGGACGTCCAGCAGGGGGGTCGGGGACGGGACCACCCCGGAGGACGGCGCGCCCCCGATGGACGCCACGTCCCCGATGGACGGCGGGACGACGGGGGACGGCGGGCGGGCGGGGGACGACGGTGCGGCGGTCTCCACCCTGGGTGCAGCGGGTGGCGCGGCAGCGCTGTTCCGCGTCCGGAGGCGGCGGAGCCCACACCGGCGGGGGGAATGCCGGGCTCAGGTCGCCGGGGCCTCGGGCGGGGCGAGCGAGGTGGGCGAGATCCGGCCGGAGAGCAGGTCCGCGGCGACGTCGTCGACCGGGCGACCGGCGGAGAACGCGGCGGCGCGGAGCAGGTCCAGGGCACCGCGGGAGTCGGTGCCGTGGGCGACGGCGAGGCTGCCGAGCGCCTCCCAGACCACGGCACGGCGGCTCGCGGCCGGGGTGCGCAGCCACTCGGGGCCGTGCGCGTGCTCCCAGTCCGACCAGATGGCCGCCTCGCTGAGGGCAGAGGTGATCAGGCCACCGGTGGCCATCGCCTCGAAGACCGGCAGGCGGGGCACGGCCGCGTCGTCGGTGAAATAGAGGTCGATGGCGAGGTTGCCGGCCAGCGACAGCGGCAGGGGCAGTGCGACCACGCCCCGGTAGGGCGTGCGGCTCAGCAGCAGCTCGGCGAAGGGCAGCCAGCGGCGGCGCAGGTCCGCGGTCATGGCGAAGACCGGCTCGCGGCTGTGGTGCGCGGCCAGGCACGGCCCGGCGCCGACCATGAACTGAAGGCGCTCGGCCGTCGCGGCGTCCGGCGAGCTGGCGCCCAGGGGGAGCCGCCGGCCCGACGCGTCCTCGACGCTGAGTCCGGCGCCGTCCACGGGCAGGGTCTCGGCGCAGGCCCGCATCAGCCGCACCGGCAGCAGCTCGGGTCCGGTGAGGCCCGGCGTCCCGGCGCGCTGGAGCGCCGAGTCGAACCGCTCCGCGATGGTCCCCACACCCTGGTGATGCCCGCCACAGGCGCCGGTCAACCGGGGGCGTCGCCCGCCCCGCCGGAACGGTGGGTGTAGGCCGCCTCGCGGACGGCGTCGTCGGACTCCAGCCCGGCACCCAGCGCCCCGCCCACGGTGGCCAGCGAGCAGACCAGCCACGCCAGCTCCAGGTAGTCCGACAGGTGCGCGTCGTGCCCGAGCCCCTCGGCGAACAGCGGCTCGACGACGAGCAGCAGCCCACCGGCCAGGGCCAGCAGGAAGAGCACGGCGTACAGCGACAGCACGCCGATCACCACGGTGGTCGCGGTGGCCACGTTGAACAGCAGCACCTGTTTGCGCGCCCGGCGGCCGCGGGGCCGCTCCCACAGCTCCGCGCCGATGATCAGCGTGACCACGACGGCGACCACCGAGCCGAGCGCGACGACGGTCAGCCGCACTCCGCCGAAGGAGTCCGCGAGCCGCCAGACGTCGGCGGTGATCAGGGCGAAGACCCCGGCGGCGACGGCGGCGGTGAGGGCCCGGGAGAGCCGGATCGCCAGCCGCCACGGCTGGTTGGCCCGCACCATGCCGACGAGCAGCCGGAGGTTCCCGCTGAGCACCCGCGCCGTGTACAGCAGCCCGTCGGAGCCGTCGTCGTCCGCGGCCAGCTGCCGCAGCCGCCGGCCCAGCGCGGCCCGGTCGCCGGCGTCGACCTCGCCGTCGGCCGTGCCGACCAGCGCCCGGACGAGGTCGACCGCGGTGTGCAGCGCCCGGCGGTGGCGGCCCACCGCGCCGAGAGCGGGCAGGGAGATCAGCGCGACTCCGTGCAGCGGGCTGGCCGTGCCGACGACGGGCCGGCGGGAGACCTCCAGCGGCACGTCGGTCAGCGCCACGGCGAGGTCCCAGTCCTCGGCGAGCAGCCGCGCGCGGGTCGCCGCGACGATGGCGTCGTCGTCGGCCGGGGGGCGGACCAGGCCGTCCTCGACGGCGCGGACGTCCCAGCGGACCTCGGGGTGCTGCGCGGCGAGCTCCGCCGCCAGTTCGGGCGCCAGCCGGCCGGCCAGCTCGGCCGCCGCGCCGGGCGCCGCGACCAGCCCGACGACGACGTCGGGCAGCGGCGCCGCGACCTCGCTCGAGACGTCCTCGTCCTCTCCGAGTGCGCTCACAGCCGCAGCCTGTCCTCGGCTCCGGTGCGCCACTCGACCAGGACGATGCTCGCGTCGTCCTGGAGCTGGCCGGCCTGGTGCTGCATCACGCTCCCCATGAGGCGGCGCATGGTCTCCGGCGGGGGCTCGCCGGCGCTCTGGGCCCGGACGACCAGGTCGGCCAGCCGCTCCTCGCCGAAGAACTCCCCGGACGGCGAGCGCGCCTCGACCACGCCGTCGGTGTAGAGCACCACCCGGTCCCCGGGGTGCAGCTGGGTCGTGCAGAGCTCGGCGGGGGCCGACTGCAGGCCCAGCGGCCGGGCCGGCGGGCAGGACGGCGGGTGGACCAGCGCGCCGTCGCGGACGATCAGCGGTTCCGGATGCCCGCAGTTCACCCACTGCAGCAGGCCGGTGCGCTTGTCGAGGCGGGCCAGCGCCGCGGTGGCGAACTGGCTGGCCGGGAACTGCCCGGCGATGACGGCGTCCATCCCGGCAGCGATCTCGGGCAGCTCCAGGCCGCGGCGGCGGCCGTGCCGGTAGGCGCCGACGGCGGCGCCGGCCAGCAGCGCCGCGGGCAGCCCGTGGCCGACCGCGTCGAGCACCATCAGGTCGACGAGCGGGTCGTTGGCGGCGTAGTCGAACGTGTCGCCGCCGATCTCGTAGGCCGGCTCGAGGGCCCCGGTGATCACGACCCGGTCGCTGGCGTAGGTGAGCGGCGGCAGCAGGTCCCACTGGATCTCCGCGGCCAGGCTCAGCGGCGTGCGCCGGCGCAGGCGGGCGAACGCGTCGCTGTAGGCGTCCCGGGTCACGACCAGCTCCGCGACCAGCGAGGCGAACGGCCGGGCCTCCTCCTCGACGCCGTCGCCGGCATCGGCGTCCAGCACCAGCTCCAGCACGCCGAGCCGCTCGGCGCCGTCCAGCAGCGGCATCCAGAGCCGGGCCGGCCCCTCCGCGCCGCCGGAGCGCACCGGGACCACGCGGCGGAAGGCCCGGCCCGCCGTCGAGCCGTCGATGGTCACGGGCTGCCGGTCCGGGACCCCGTCGCCGGGCACCGGCAGCAGCACGTGCTGGGCGTAGTCGGCGAGGTAGACCACGGCCTCGCGGGCGCCCAGGCCCGCGGCGTGCTCGGCGACGACGGTGCCCAGCCGCGCGGCCGGGAGGTTGTGCGACACGTGCAGCAGCGAGCGCACGGGATCGCCGTCCGGGCCGGGCGGTCGTGTGCTCACGACGGATGAGCCTGTCACCTCTCCCGCTGGCTCCGCGCGTCGGAGCGGCCGGGACGGCGTCAGCCGGGTCCGCGCAGCGGCAGCACGGCGGGTCCGTGCGGGCCGGCCACCACGTGCGCCCGGGCGCCGTAGTAGCGCTGCAGGGCCGCGGGGGTGAGCACGTCGGCCGGCGGGCCCTCGGCCACGACCCGGCCGGCCGACAGCAGCGCCAGCCGGTCGGCGTACTGCCCGGCGAGCGTGAGGTCGTGCAGGGTGCTGAGCACGGTGATCCCGTCCTGGCGGCGCAGCGAGTCGACGAGGTCGAGCACCTGCTGGGCGTGCCCGAGATCCAGCGCCGCGGTGGGCTCGTCGAGCAGCAGCACCCGCGGCTGCTGGGCCAGCGCCCGGGCGAGCACCGCGCGCTGCTGCTCGCCGCCGGAGAGGGTGGTCAGCAGCCGCTCCGCCAGCCCGTCGAGCTCCAGCCGGCCCATCACCTCGGCGACCACCCGCCGGTCCACGGCGCGCGGCGCGGACAGCAGTGCCCGGTGCGGGGTGCGACCGAGGGAGACGTAGTCGCGGGTGGTCAGCCCCTCCGGCAGCACCGGCTGCTGCGGGGCGTAGGCGACCTGGCGGGCCCGGGCGCGCACCCCGGTCCCGGTCAGCGGGGCGCCGTCGAGGCGGACCTGCCCGGAGTGCGGATGGGCGCCGAGCACCGAGCGCAGCAGCGTGGACTTCCCCGATCCGTTCGGCCCGATCACCGCGAGCCAGCCGCCCGGGTCGACGGTGAGCCGGACGTCGTGCAGCACCGCGGTGCGGCCGTGCGCGGCCCCGAGGCCGAGGACCTCCAGCCGCGCCCCGCCGGGGGCCGTCGCCCCCGTCGCCCCTGTTGCCCCCGTCATCCCCGCCGCCCGCGGGCCCAGAGCAGCCCGGCGAAGAAGGGGGCGCCGATGAACGCGGTGACCACGCCCAGCGGGAGCTCGGCGGGGGCGAGGACGACGCGGGCGATCACGTCGGACAGCACGAGGAACGCTCCGCCGCCGACCAGGCAGACCGGCAGCAGCCGCACGTGGGAGCCGCCGACCAGGCGGCGCACGATGTGCGGCACCACGAGGCCGACGAAGCCGATCAGGCCGCTGACCGCCACGGCCGACGCGGTGGCCAGCGACGCCGCGGCGATGACCAGCAGCCGCACGCGGGTCGGGTGCACCCCGAGCGACCGGGCCTCGTCGTCGCCCACGGCGAGGACGTCCAGCGGGCGGGCGCAGAGCAGCAGGACCGCCGACGCCAGCACCAGGTAGGGCAGGACCAGCCGGATGTCGGACCACTGCGCGCTGCCGAGCTGCCCGAGGAGCCAGCCGTAGACCTTCTGCAGGTCCTCGGAGTTCTGCTGCTGGACCAGCGTCTGCGCCGCCGCCAGGAAGGCGGCCACCGCGACGCCGGCCAGCAGCAGGGTGGCGTTGTTGGACCCGGCGGCCGCGCCGAGGGCGAGCGCCCCGCCGACCCCCGCCAGCGCGCCGGCGAACGCCGCCAGCGGGACGACGCCGACCCCCGCCACCGTCACCCCGGGCGCGTACGCGATGACCAGCGTCGCGCCCAGCCCCGCCCCCGCGGCGGCGCCCAGCAGGTACGGGTCGGCCAGCGGGTTGCGGAACACGCCCTGGTAGGAGCCGCCGGCGATCGCCAGCCCGGCGCCCACCAGGGCGGCCAGCACCACCCGGGGCAGGCGCAGCTCCAGCAGCACCGCCGCCTCCGTGCCGGTCAGGCCGCCGGGCACGTCGATGCCCAGCGGCGACAGCGCCCGGTCGGCCAGGGTGGCGAGGACCGCGCCCGGGGGGAGGGGCAGGGCGCCGACCCAGATCCCGGCCAGGACGGCGGCCAGCAGCGCCGCCACCGAGCCGCCGACGACGACGACGGTGCCCGGGGACCGGCGGCCGGCGGGAGCCCCCGCCGTCGCCCCGCCGTCCCGGGTGCCCTTCACCGTCGTCGCCATGCCGGTGCGGTCAGCCGTCGAGCGCCGCGGCGACGGACTCGGTGAACTCGGCGATCCGCGGCCCCCAGCGGGAGGCGACGTCGTCGGAGGCCTCCAGGATCCGGCCCTGCTGGACCGCCGGGACGGTGTCGAAGGCCGGCCGCTGCGCGACGGTCGCGGCGGACTCCCCGCAGCAGACCGTGTCGGCCAGGACGATCAGCTCCGGCGCCTGGCCGACGACGTACTCGGCCGACAGCTGCGGGTAGCCGTCGTTGTCGCCGGACGCGCCGTCGGCGACGTTCTCCAGGCCGAACAGGGCGTAGACGCTGCCGATGAAGGTGGTGCTGTCGGCGCTGTAGAAGCTCGGGTCCAGCTCGTGGTAGACCCGCCGGCCCTCCCCGGCGCCGTCCACGGAGGCCACCGCCGCGTCGATCCGCTCCTGGATGTCGGCCACGACGTCGTCGGCGCCGTCGCCGTTGCCGGTGGCCTCGCCGAGCAGTCGCAGCTGGTCGTAGCTGCCCTCGAGGTCGTCGACGGCGGGCAGCATCAGGACGGGCACGTCGAGGGTCTCGAGCGCGTCGACGATGCCGTTGATGTCGTCGCTGAGCACGACCAGGTCGGGGGCGAACCCGACGATGGCCTCGGCGTTGGGCGTGTAGGCCGACAGGTCCGTCGTCGGCACCCCGGACGGGAAGTTCGACGTGTCGTCGACGGCGACCACCTGGTCGTCGGCGCCGATGGCGAAGAGCATCTCGGTGGCGGTGGCCGACAGCGAGACGATCGCCTCCGGCCGGTCGTCGAGCGTGATCTCGCCGGCGTCGCTGGACACGGTGACCGGGAAGCTGCCGTCGCCGCCGGAGGCGGATCCGCCGTCGTCGTCGGCCGAGGAGTCCTCGCCGCACGCGGTGAGCACGAGGAGCGCGGCCGGCAGCAGCAGGGCGAGCGAGCGCCGCGGGGAGGGGAAGGGGGAGCGGGGCAAGGAAGGCCTCCAGCGGCGGGGCAGGTGCCGCCCCCCGGGATCCCACGCCCGGACGCGCGACCCTTGCCTCGAGGGTGCGGACATGACGCGGGGCAGGCGATCTGGCTCGGGCCACGGGGGTGGCCCTCACAGTTGCGGGACAGCGCCGGTTTCTCACCGGACTTCGCTGCCGGAGCGTCGCCGGCGCGGAGGCCGGCGGGACGGGACGGTACCAGCGCCGCCGCGCCGCGCCGGCCGCCGTCAGCCGAGGACGGAGCTGTAGACCGCCGCCGTCTGCTGCGCGATGGCGGCCCAGCCGAACTCCGACAGCACGCGCTCGCGGCCGGTGGCCCCCATCGCCGCGGCCCGCGCCGGATCGGCCAGCAGCTCGGCGGTGCGGTCGGCCAGGCCCGCCTCGAACGCGCCGGGGTCGGCCGGGTCGTAGGGCACCAGCAGCCCGGTGCGGCCGTCGTCGACGACCTCGGGGATGCCGCCCACCGCGCTGGCGACGACGGCGGTGCCGCAGGCGGACGCCTCCAGGTTGACGATGCCCAGCGGCTCGTACACCGACGGGCAGACGAACACGGTCGCCCCGGTGATCAGCGGCACCAGTTGTGCGCGGGGCAGCATCGTCTCGATCCAGACGACGCCGCTGCGGCGGGCCTGGAGCGCGGCCACGGCCTCGGCGACCTGCTGGCGCTCCGCCGGGGTGTCCGGGGCCCCGGCGCACAGCACCAGAGCCGCGTCGGCGGGCAGCCGGTCGGCGGCGGCCAGCAGGTGGAGCAGCCCCTTCTGCCGGGTGATCCGCCCGACGAACAGCGCGTAGGGCCGGTCGGGGTCCACGCCCAGCGAGCGGACGACGTCGGGCGCCGGCACCGGCCGGTAGGCCTCGGCGTCGACGCCGTTGTGGACGACGTGCACCCGCGCGGGGTCCAGCTCCGGATAGACGGCCAGGACGTCGTCGCGCATGCCGGCGCTCACCGCGACCACCGCGTCGGCGGAGGCGTAGGCGGTGCGCTCCACCCAGGACGAGAGCCGGTAGCCGCCGCCCAGCTGCTCGGCCTTCCACGGCCGGCGCGGCTCCAGGGAGTGCGCGGTGACCACGTGCGGGATCCCGTGGACCAGGGCGGCGAGCATCCCCGCGCCGTTGGCGTACCAGGTGTGGGAGTGCACCAGGTCGACCCCGTCCAGGGCGGCGGCGATCTCGACGTCGGTACCCAGGGCCTGGAGGGCGCCGTTGGCCCCGGCGAGCCCGGCCGGCACCGCGTGGGCCACGGCGTCGCCGCGGTCGGCCCCGAAGCAGTGGACGTCGAGATCGGGACCCGCGGGCAGCGAGCGCAGCGCCGCGACGAGGTGTTCGACGTGCACGCCGGCGCCGCCGTAGACGTCCGGGGGCCACTCGCGGGTGACGATGCCGATGCGCACGGACGAAGCTTAGGAGGACGGCGAGGTCGTGCCCCGCCCCGAGCCTGCGAGGGGTGGGCGGCGAGCAGGTTCTTCTTCACCCGCCGGAGCGGTACCGGTGGGCGGGAGCGGTTGACCGGCCTGCCCAGCGGATACGTTGCCCGCATGCGCGGCGGTCCTCGGGTTCTCGGCATCGTCCTGGCCGGTGGCGAGGGCAAGCGCCTGGCGCCCCTGACCCAGGACCGGGCGAAGCCCGCGGTGCCCTTCGGCGGCAACTACCGGCTCATCGACTTCGTGCTGTCCAACCTCGTGAACGGCGACATCCGGCAGATCGCCGTCCTCACGCAGTACAAGAGCCACAGCCTCGACCGGCACATCACCACGACCTGGCGGATGTCGCAGTTGCTGGGCAACTACGTGACCCCCGTCCCGGCCCAGCAGCGGCTGGGCCCGCGCTGGTACCTGGGCAGCGCCGACGCGATCCTGCAGAGCCTCAACCTGATCTACGACGCCCGGCCCGACGTCGTCGTCGTCTTCGGCGCCGACCACGTCTACCGCATGGACCCGGCGCAGATGATCGACCAGCACATGCAGACCGGCGCGGGCGTGACCATCGCCGGGCTGCGGGTGCCGCGCAGCGAGGCCGGCGGGTTCGGGGTCATCGACGCCGACGCCGAGGGCAAGGTGCGGCAGTTCCTGGAGAAGCCGGCGGACCCGCCCGGTCTGCCCGACTCGCCCGACGAGGTCTTCGCCTCGATGGGGAACTACGTGTTCAGCACCGACGCCCTGCTCGAGGCGCTGCGGGCCGACGCGGAGGACCCGCACTCGGTGCACGACATGGGCGGGTCGATCATGCCGATGCTGGCCGAGGCCGGCGACGCGTGGGTCTACGACTTCTCCACCAACGTCGTCCCGGGCGCGACCGAGCGCGACCACGGCTACTGGCGCGACGTGGGGACGATCGACAGCTACTTCGACGCCCACATGGACCTGGTGTCGGTGACGCCGATCTTCAACCTCTACAACGACCGCTGGCCGATCCTCACGCTCCCGCCGCAACTGCCGCCGGCCAAGTTCGTCCTCGGCGGCCGCGCGGAGGAGTCGATGGTCAGCGCGGGGGCGATCATCGGCGGCGGCTCGGTGCACCACTCCGTCGTCTCACCCGGCGTGCGGATCGACCGGGGGGCCCGGGTCGAGGAGAGCGTGCTGATGGACGGCGTGCAGATCGGCGAGGGCGCCTACGTCCGCCGCGCGATCCTGGACAAGAACGTGGTCGTGCCGCCGTGGGCCCGGATCGGCGTCGACCTCGACGCCGACCGCGAGCGCTACGACGTCAGCGCCGGCGGGGTGACCGTGCTCGGCAAGGGCGCGCGCGCCCTGCTGTGATGGGGGACCCCCTGCCCCCCACCACGCGCGAGCTCGCGGCGGGCCCTCGCAGGGGGCAGTGGGCGTCGGGATGAATGCCGCACCTCTGGTCGTCACGCTGCTGCTGGGCGAGGAGGCGCAGCGGCGGTTCGACCGGCTGCGGGCCGCGCACTTCCCGGCGGCGCGCAACCACCTCGCCGCGCACGTGACCCTGTTCCACGCGCTGCCCGGCGAGCGTCTGGCGGCCGTGGACGCCGACCTGGCCGCGGCCGCCGCCCGCCCGCCGTTCGACGTCGAGGTGACCGGCGTGCGGTTCCTCGGCCGCGGGGTCGCCTACGCTTTGGCCTCGGCCGAGCTGGACGACCTGCGCGCCGGGCTGGCCAACGCGTGGGCGGACGGGCTGACGCCGCAGGACCGTCAGTGGCACGCCCCGCACGTCACCGTGCAGAACAAGGTCGACCCCGGCATCGCCCGGGCGCTGCACGCCGAGCTCGCCGCGGCGTTCGTCCCGGGGACGGTGCCGGCGCGGGGGCTGGGCCTGTGGCGCTACCTCGGCGGGCCGTGGGAGCCGGTCGCCGAGCACCCCTTCGGCTGATCCTCAGCGGGCGGTGCTGGCCACCAGCAGGCCGGCGCCGACCGGCAGGACGGCGGAGGTGAGCCGCTCGTCCTCGCGCACCCGCCGGGCCACGTCGCGCCAGGCCACGGTCTCCGGGTCCCGGACGGAGCGGTCGGCGACCCGGCCGCCCTCGAGCAGGCCGTGGCAGATCAGCACCCCGCCCGGGCGGAGCAGCCCGACCAGTCCGGGCAGCTCGTCGGCGTAGTCGGTCGGCGAGGTCGCGCAGACCACGAGGTCGTAGGCGCCGGTCGACAGCCGGGGGAGCACCTCGCCCGGTGTGCCGAAGATCATCCGGGTGCGGCCCTGCGGGTGGCCCGCGTCAGCGAACGCCCGTCGCGCGGCCAGCTGCTGCTCGGCGTCGGAGTCCAGGCAGGTGAGGACGCCGTCGCCGCGCATGCCCTGCAGCAGCCACAGCCCGCCGACGCCGCCGCCGCTGCCGACCGACACGACGCCCCGCGCGCCCGCGCCGGCGGCCAGGACGGCGAGCGTCGCGCCGACGGCAGGAGTGACCGGGGGAGGCCCGTCGAGCTGCGCGGCCCGGGCGCGCGCGGCGGACAGCGCGGGCGTCTCGTCGGCGAAGCGGTCGGCGTAGGCCCTGCCGGCCTCGCCGCCGGAGGGGTCGCCGCCCTCGCCGCCGATCGGCGGCCCTCCCCGGGCGCTCATCACCGGCCGAGGGTAGTGGCGGCGGTCGTCGGCCGTACGGGCGGCGTGGCCTGTGAAGTCGCTGTGAACGGGAACGCCCGCCCGGTGCCGGGTCGTTGTGCGTTCCGTGCGCACCTCGCGAACGACCGATCAGCCCCCCGTCGGGGCTGGATCCACCGCTGCCGGGCAGGAGAACGGGGCCGCGGTCTGCGATCCTGGTGCCGTGTCCGAGTCCGCCCCGCCCGTTCCCGAGGAGCAGGCCGCCGAGCCGGCGGTCTGGGTGGCACCCACGTGGGAGCAGGTCGTCCGCGACCACTCCGCCCGCGTGTACCGGCTGGCCTACCGGCTGTCGGGCAACGCGCAGGACGCCGAGGACCTCACGCAGGAGACCTTCGTCCGGGTGTTCCGGTCCCTGGCCGACTTCTCGCCGGGCACCTTCGAGGGCTGGCTGCACCGCATCACGACCAACCTCTTCCTCGACATGGTCCGCCGCCGCCAGCGCATCCGCTTCGACGCGCTCCCCGACGACACCGAGCGGCTGCCCGGCACCGCCCCCGGTCCCGAGCAGGTCTACGCCGACACCCACCTCGACCCGCAGGTGCAGGCGGCGCTGGATGCGCTGGCACCGGAGTTCCGCGTCGCCGTGGTCCTGTGCGACATCGAGGGCCTCACCTACGAGGAGATCGCCGCCACCCTGGGCATCAAGCTCGGCACGGTGCGCAGCCGCATCCACCGCGGGCGGGTGCAGCTGCGACAGTCCCTGGCCCACCTCGCCCCGCGCCGCGGACCGGTTCCGGCCGAGGGTGGCGCGGCATGAGCGGCATGGGCCTTCCCGAGAGCCACCTGGCGCAGGAGGCCATCGCCGCGCTGGTCGACGGCGAACTCGCCAGTGGACCCGCCGCCCGCGCCGCCCGGCACCTCACCGGCTGCGTCTCCTGCCGGATGGCCGTGCAGGCCCAGCGCGAGGCCAAGGAGGCGCTGCACGGGGCGACCGACGTCGCGGTGCCCGGCGACCTGCTCAGCCGGCTGCGGGCGATCCCCTTCACCACCGACGTCCCCGGGGCCGGCGGGCCGGGCGCGCTCAGCATCGGCCCGGGGCAGCTCACCCTCCGCGACGACTCCGGCTCCTGGTCGGTCCCGCTCGACCCGTACCCCGCCCCAGCCGTGCGCCCCGGGCAGGCCCGCTGGCTGCGTCGCAGCATGGCCGGCGCGCTGGCCGGCCTGGGCATCGGCGTCACCGCGCTCGCCCTGAGCCTGCCCGCCCCCGCCGAACGGGTCGATCCGCCGGGATCCCCGGTCGCCGGCTCGCACGCCGGTGAGCGCAGCGAGGTCGTGCCGCCGGTCGTGCGCACGCTGACCGACGGGTCCCAGACCGCCCTGGCCCGCGCCGGAGCGGCCGGCGGAGCGCCCTGATCCCCGCGGCGCCCGCGCACTGAGACACTGGTGACGACCGACGGTCCCTGACCGCCCCGCTCCTGACCGCCCCGCGCCCCGGGGGAGGACCCGCTGCCCGAGACCCCGCCGTCCCCCGAGGGCGACGACCGCCGGCCCGTCGACGGCTCCCCCGACGAGGCCTTCACCCGGCCGGAAGGCCGCGCGGGCGGGTTCGACCCGCCCCCGGTGCGGCCGCGTTCCACCGGGCCGGCCCGGCCCGAGGCGAGCCCGGCGCTGAGCCAGGCGTTCGGCAGGCCGGCAGCGGTCAGCGGCACCTTCGCCGGCGGCGGCCCCACCCTGCCACCGCGCCCGGCCGCACCCCCGCCGCCGGAGGCGCTGCTCCGGGCCTTCGCACCCGCGGGCACCGACCGGCGCGGGCTCCAGGAGCCCCCCGGCGGGCGGCTCGGCCGGCGGCGCACCTCGGCCGGCCCGTGGTGGAAGTCCGACGCGCGGACCGACCCGTGGCGGGACCCGCACGCGCCCGCGGCGCTGACCGGTCCGGCCGTCTACCCCGACGAGGCCGAGCAGGAAGGCCCGGTCGTCGTCGACGGCAAGGGCCGCAAGAAGCTGCGGTTCCGCGACCTGTCGATCCGCATCTCCGCGCTGGTGCTGCTGGCCGTGCTGGTCATCGGGGCGCTGGGGGGCGCGCTGGGCTACTGGCTGACGCGGACGGCCGCCGAGTCCCCGCTGCTCGACGCCGACACGCAGTTGTCGGAGGTGAACGAGGGCGTCGTCCGCGAGCCGGGGTCGGTCGCCGAGATCGCCGCGGCGGTCACCCCCGCCGTCGTCTCCATCGAGGTGCGCCTGGGCGACGCCGGGGCCACCGGTTCCGGCGTGGTCGTCGACGGCGACCTCGGCTACATCATGACCAACAACCACGTGATCTCCGGCGCCGACGGCAACGACGACGCCGAGATCCGCGCCGTCTTCTCCGACGGCAGCGGGTCGGAGGCGCGGATCGTCGGGCGCGACCCGGCCAGCGACATCGCCGTCATCAAGGTCGAGAAGCCCGGCCTGCTCGAGGCCTCGCTCGGCAGCGTCGACGACCTCGTCGTCGGCGACCCGGTGATCGCCATCGGCTCGCCCCTGGGCCTGGCCGGCACGGTCACGACCGGCATCGTCAGCGCGCTGGACCGGCCCGTGCGGCTGTCCGGCGAGGGCAGCGACACCAACGCCGTCATCAGCGCGGTGCAGACCGACGCGCCGATCAACCCCGGCAATTCCGGCGGTGCCCTGGTCGACGCGACCGGCGCGGTCATCGGCATCAACACCGCCATCGCCTCGCTCGGCGGCGGCAGCGTCGGGCTGGGCTTCGCGATCCCGATCGACCGGGCTCGCTTCATCGCCGAGCAGCTGATCGCCAACGGGGAGGCCGTGCACGCCACCCTCGGCGTCAACGCCCGGTCCGTCACCGACGGCACGCGCGACGGCGCCCTCGTGGTCAACGTCGAGCCCGAGGGGCCGGCGGCCGAGGCGGGCCTGCGCGAGCAGGACGTGATCATCGCCGTCGACGACATGCGCGTCGGCAGCTCGGAGGAGCTCGCGGTGGCCGTCGATGTCCACGCGCCGGGGGACACGGTGACCATCGAGTACGTGCGCGGCGGCGAGGAGTCCACGACGGTCCAGGCGACGCTCGGGGAGGCCTGAGCCGTGTTCGACTCGATCGGCTGGGGAGAGATCGTCGTCCTCGCGCTGGCCGCGCTGTTCATCTTCGGGCCGGAGCGGCTGCCGGACCTGGCCAAGGAGGCCGCGTCGGGGCTGAAGCGGCTGCGCACCGCGATCACCGGCGTCCGGGCGCAGGTCGACGAGTCGCTGGGCGACGACCTCGCCGGCCTGCGCGACCTCGACCTGCGCAAGTACCACCCGAAGACGTTCCTCCGCGACCAGTTGCTCGCCGACGACGACGGCCCGCCGGTCGCCCGGGGCACGGCGCGGGGCAACGGCTCGGGCGGGCTGGCCGCCGAGACCGCCGGGGCGGGCGCGGTGACCTTCCGGAAGGACGCCGTCCGCCCCCGCGACGCGGGCACCCCGCCGCCGTTCGACCTCGACGCGACCTGACCTGACGCCGGCGCCGCGCTGGCACGGTTCCGGCGAGGCCTTGTGGGTGTTCCTCGTGCGTTGCGGGTCCTGCAGCGTCGGCAACGCACGAGGAACACCCGCAGTGCGCGAGAGGCCGCGGTCCCGGGCGGGACCGCGACCTCTCGATGCGTCAGCTCAGTGCTTGACCGGGGTCAGGCCCAGGGACATGCCGGACAGGCCGCGCTGGCGGACGGCGAGCGCGTCGGCGATCTTCTCCAGGGCCTGCGCCGCGGGGGACTCGGGCTCGGCGAGCACGATCGGCGCGCCGTTGTCGCCGGCCTCGCGCAGCCGGGTGTCCAGCGGGATCTGGCCCAGCAGCGGCACGCGGGCGCCGAGCGTGCGGGTCAGCGCGTCGGAGACGGCCTCGCCGCCGCCGGCGCCGAAGACCTCCATGCGGGAGCCGTCGGGCAGCTCCAGCCACGACATGTTCTCCACGACGCCCACCACCTGCTGGTGGGTCTGCGTCGCGATGGCGCCGGCCCGCTCGGCCACCTCGGCGGCGGCCAGCTGCGGCGTCGTCACCACGAGGATCTCGGCGTTGGGCACCAGCTGTGCCACCGAGATCGCGACGTCGCCGGTGCCCGGCGGCAGGTCCATGAGCAGGACGTCGAGGTCGCCCCACCACACGTCGGCGAGGAACTGCTGCAGCGCCCGGTGCAGCATCGGCCCGCGCCACACGACCGGGGTGTTGCCCGGGGTGAACATGCCGATGGAGATGACCTTCACGCCGTAGGACTGCGGCGGCATGATCATGTTGTCGACCTGGGTGGGCTTGTCGTCGACGCCCAGCATGCGCGGCACGGAGTGGCCGTAGATGTCGGCGTCCACGACGCCCACCGACAGGCCCCGCTTGGCCAGTGCCGCGGCCAGGTTGACGGTGACGCTGGACTTGCCGACGCCGCCCTTGCCCGACGCGACCGCGTAGACGCGGGTCAGCGAGCCCGGCTGGGCGAACGGGATGACCGGGTCGGCGGTGTCGCTGCCGCGCACTGTCTTGCGCAGCTCGGCGCGCTGCTCGTCGTTCATGACGTCGAGCTCGACCCGGACCGAGGTCACGCCGGCGACGGCGCCCACGGCCTGGGTCACCCGGCTGGTGATGGTCTCCCGCATCGGGCAGCCGGCGACGGTCAGGTAGACGTCGACGCGGACGGAGCCGTCGGCGCCGATCTGGACGTCCTTGACCATGCCGAGCTCGGTGAGGGGCCGGTTGATCTCCGGGTCCTGGACGGTGGCCAGGGCGGCGTTGATTGCATCGAGCGCCGGCTGGCCGGTCAGGGTGTCGGACATCGGGATGTGTGTCTCCTTCGACGGGGCACCCGTTCCGGCCTCCGGCCTCGGCGCGACCTGCGCACACGGGTCTGCGGCCACTGTACGGCGGTGCGCGGCACGAGCCGTCCGCCGTCGGGGTGATCTGCTGCGCACCGCGTGCGAGGCTCCCCGCATGAGCGATCCCAGCCGGTCCGCAGCCGCCGAGGTCCCCGCCGACGCCGAACGGATCGAGGTCAGCCGCGTCGTCCCCGCCTCCCCGGCCGAGGTGTTCGCCGTCCTCCGGGACCCGCAGGGACACGTCGACATCGACGCCTCCGGGATGCTCATGGATGCCGAGGGCGAGCCGGTGACCGCTGTCGGCGACCGCTTCGTGGTGCACATGGACCGCGAGGCGCTCGGTGACATGCCGCTGGGCCGGTACGACATCGAGGTCGCCATCACCGTCTACGAGCCGGACCGCGCGATCGCCTGGGCGATCGAGGGGGCGCTCATCGACCCCCCGCTGGGCCACGTGTACGGCTACCGGCTCGAGCCGGCCGAGGGCGGCACCCGGGTGACGTCCTACTGCGACTGGTCGAACCTGCGCGAGGACCTGCGGCCGTTCGTGGCGATGCCGATCGTGCCGGAGAGCGCGCTGAAGGCCACCCTCGGCATCCTCGACCGCACCGTCCGGCGGCGGCGGTCCCGCGCCGCCTAGCCTCGGCAGGCGTGTCCGACGCCGCCCGCACCGCCGTCCTGCGCGACGCCATCGGGCTGGGCGTCGCCGTCGGGCTGTACGGCGTGGCGTTCGGTGCGGCGGCCGCCGCCGCGGGGCTGGACGTCTGGCAGGCGACGGCCCTGTCGATGCTGATGTTCACCGGGGCCTCGCAGTTCGCGCTGGTCGGCGTCCTGGGCGCGGGCGGCAGTGCGCTGGCCGCCGCGGGCAGCGCCCTGCTGCTGGGCACCCGGAACACCGTGTACGGCGTGCGGCTCGTGCCGCTGCTGCGTCCCCGGGGCGTGCTGTCCCGGGCGGCCAGCGCGCACTGGGTCATCGACGAGACGACGGCGATGGCCGTGGCCGCGCCCGAGCGCAGGCTCGCCCGCGTCGGCTTCCTCGCCACCGGCGCGAGCGTCTACCTGCTGTGGAACGCGACCACGGTCGTCGGGGCCCTGGGCTCGGCGGCGCTGGGGGAGACCGCGCAGGCGGCGCTGGACGCCGTCGTCCCGGCCGCCTTCCTCGCGCTCCTGTGGCCGCGGTTGCTGCGCGGGTTCCCGGAAGCGGCGGTGCAGCGCCGGGTGGCGTTCGGCGGGGCGGTCGTCGCCCTCCTCCTGACGCCGGTCGTGGCGCCCGGGGTGCAGGTGATCGCGGCGGTGGTCGCCGTGGCGCTGGCCGGCCCGCCCCGCCGGCGGGAGGGCGCCGCGTGAGCGATGGCACGCTCTGGACGCTGGTGCTCGGCGCCTCCCTCGGCTGCTACCTGCTGAAGCTGGCCGGGCTCTCGGTACCGGCCCGCTGGGTGGAGCAGCCGTGGGTGGCCCGGGTCGTCGACTTCGTGCCGGCGGCGCTGCTGGCCGCCCTGGTCGCCGTGCAGGCGGGCACCGCGGACGGCGAGCTGGTGGTCGACGGCCGGCTCGCCGGGCTGGCCGTCGCCGCCCTGGCCCTCGCGCTGCGGGCGCCCTTCATCGTCGTCCTCGTGCTGGCCGGGGGAACGGGCGCGCTGGTGCACGTCCTGGCGTGAGCTCAGGCGAGGACGTCCTCCTCGGCGCGCGCCGCCGCCGTCACCTGCCCGGGTTCCACCCCGAGCCGGCGCAGCGCGCGGACCGCGGTGCCGCGCTCCAGCTCGCCGACCGCCGCGAGCACGTGGACACCGCGCAGCCCCGCCGGTGACGCGCGCTTGGAGAGCTCCACGGCCCGCTGGAATACCTGCTGCGCCTGCGGGCTGGTCCGCATCGGCCCCGCGGCGGGGGTGGCGAGGGCGGGTGCGGGAGCCGTGCCCGCCTCCAGGCCGAGGTCGGTCAGGGCCTCCGCGTGGGTCGCGGCCACGGCGGAGCGCAGGGCGGCGGCATCGGTGCCCAGCCGCGCGAGGGCGCGCGCGGCCGAGCCGTCGGGCAGCGCGGCGGCCGACAGCAGCAGGTGCTCGGGGCCGGGTACCGCCTCCCCGGCGCTGCGCGCCTCGGCCTCCGCGCCGGTCAGCAGGCGCTTGATCGTGCGGATGTCCCGGATCGCGCGGACCAGACCCATCGTCGTCTCCTCCATCACCGTCCGCGCCGTGCGCGGACCTCGGCAGCCAGCTTCTTGTGTGCGGCCTGTGCGCTGATCCCGAGCGCCTCTCCGACCTGGGCCCACGTCCAGCCCCGGTCGACGGCCTCGGTCACCGCCTCGACCTCCAGCCGCGTCGCCAGCCGGCGGAGCGCCACGACGGCGGCGAGTGCCGCCTCGGGGTCGTCCGCGTCGGGCACGGGCGGGAGGTCGACCACGTCCATCAACCTACGTTGATGACCGGATTCCGTCAACAACGGTTGATGGGACGCTAGAAGAGCCGGGCCTCGCGCTGCTCGAGGTCGAGCAGGAACCGCTTGCGGGGCAGGCCGCCGCCGAAGCCGACCAGGGCGCCGTCCGCCCCGACCACCCGGTGGCAGGGGACGACGACCGCCAGCGGGTTGCGCCCGCACGCCAGCCCGACCGCCTGGGCCCCGCCCGGCTCGCCGACCGCGCGCGCCACCTGCCCGTACGAGCGGGTCTCGCCGTAGGGGATCGCGCTCAGCTGCGCCCACACCGCCCGCTCGAAGGCACTGCCGACCGGCCGCAGCGGCACGTCGAACGCCTCGCGCTCGCCGCGGAAGTACTCGCCGAGCTGGGCGGACACGGGCGCCAGCGCGGCGTCGTCCCGCGGCCCCAGGGCGGCCTCGGGACCGGGCGGGTCGAGGTACAGCCGGACGAGGACGCCGTCGTCGGCGACGACGGTCAGCGGACCGACCGGCGAGGGCAGCACGGAGTGCGCGCGCATGCCCGGCAGTGTGCCGCCGGGTACCGACAGGTCCGCCGGGCAGTCAGCGCCCGGCCTCCCGCTCGCGCTCGCGCTCCCGTTCCCGCTCCTTGTCCCGCTCCTTCTTCTTGCGGGCCTTCTTCTCCCGCTCCTCGCTCTCGTCCTCGAGGATCCGGCCGAGCTCGCCGCGGATGAAGTCGCGGGTGGCCAGCTCGCCGACCGCCACCCGCAGCGCCGCCAGCTCACGGGCCAGGTACTCGGTGTCGGCGCGCGTGCTCGCCGCCCGGGCGCGGTCCTCCTCGGCCTGCACCCGGTCGCGGTCGGCCTGGCGGTTCTGCGCGAGCAGGATCAGCGGCGCCGCGTACGCCGCCTGCGTGGAGAACGCCAGGTTGAGCAGGATGAACGGGTAGGGGTCCCAGCGCAGCCGGACGGCGGCGACGTTGAGCACGATCCAGATGATCACGATCAGCGTCTGGACGGCGAGGAAGCGCCCCGTGCCGAGGAACCGGGCGATGCCCTCGGCGAAGCGGCCGACCGCGTCGGGGTCCAGCCGCAGGAAGTTGCCGAGGCCGCGGGCCTGGCCCCGCGGGACGTCGAGCCGCCGGCCGGGGTCAGCCACGCCGCGCCCGCTCGCGCCAGTTCTCCGGCAGCAGGTGGTCCAGGACGTCGTCCACGCTGACCGCGCCGACCAGCCGGCCCTGCTCGTCGACGACCGGCGCGGCGACCAGGTTGTAGGTGGCGAAGTACTGCGTGACCAGCGCCAGCGGGGTGTCCGGGCGCAGCGGCTCCAGGTCGTCCAGGACCCCGCTGACCAGGCTCGACGGGGGCTCGCGCAGCAGGCGCTGGATGTGGGCCAGCCCCAGGTAGCGGCCGGTGGGGGTGGCCGACGGCGGCCGGCAGACGTAGACCTGGCTGGCCAGCGCGGGGGTGAGCTCCGGCGCCCGCACCCGGGCCAGCGCCTCGGCGATGGTCGCGTCGGGGGTGAGGATGACCGGCTCGCTGGTCATCATCCCGCCGGCCGTGTCCTCGGAGTACTGCAGCAGCTGGCGGACCGGTGCGGCCTCGTCGGGCTCCATGAGCTCCAGCAGCCGGTTGCGGTCGACGTTGGACAGCTCGGCCAGCAGGTCCGCGGCGTCGTCGGGGTCCATCTCCTCGAGGACGTCGGCCGCGCGGGCGTCGGCGAGGGTGCCGAGGATGACGACCTGCTCGGCCTCGGGCAGCTCGCCGAGGACGTCGGCCAGCCGCTCGTCGTCCAGGGCCTCGGCGACCTCGTGCCGGCGCTTGATCGGCAGGTCCTGCAGGGCGTGCGCGAGGTCGGCGGCGTTGAGCTCGCGGTAGGTCGCGATGAGCGTCTCGGTGCCCTGGGTGGTCTCCGACAGCGCAAGCCCGGAGACCTCGTCCCAGGCCAGCTGGTGCAGCTGGCCCCGGCGGCCGATCCGGCCCGGCTCCTGCACGGCGAGCCGGGTGATCTGCCACTCGCCGGTGCGCTGCTGCTCCATCCCGGCGTCGACGACGGTCGCGGGCCGGCCGTTCTCGATGATCGTCACGGAGCGGTCGAGCAGCTCGCCCAGCACCAGGGTCTCGCCTCGGCGCTGTTCGAAGCGCTTGAGGTTGATCGTGCCCGAGCTCAGCACCACCGCACCCGGGTCGACCGCCGTGACCCGGCCCATCGGCACGAAGATCCGCCGCCGCGCGACGACCTCGACGACGAGGCCCAGCACCCGGGGGCTGGCCGTGCCGACGCGCAGCGCGATGACGACGTCGCGGATCTTGCCGACGCGGTCGCCGTTGGGGTCGAAGACCGCCAGCCCGGCGAGTCGCGAGACGTACGCCCGCGTCACCGTCGTCATGGGCGCTGAGGCTACCGTCGGCGGACGTGGACGCCCCGCCAGCGCTGGCCTTCGAGATCGTCGACGTCTTCGCCCCGCGGCCGTTCGCGGGCAACCAGCTCGCCGTCGTCCTCGACGCCGACGGGCTGACCACGGCGCAGTGCCAGGCGCTGGCCGCCGAGTTCGGCTTCTCCGAGACGTCGTTCCTCTCGGCGCCGGACCGGGGCGGTGACTACGCGGTGCGGATCTTCACCCCGCGCACCGAGCTGCCCTTCGCCGGCCACCCCAGCGTCGGCGCCGCCCACACGTTGGTCCGCACCGGCCGGCTGCCGGCCGGCACGCTGCGCCAGGAGTGCGGGGCCGGCGTGCTCGACGTGGTCGTGGACCGCGACGGGGCCCGACTCAGCGGCGGCCGGCCGACCCTCGAGCTGGGACCCGACCCGGCCGGCCACCCCGCGGACGTCGCCGGCTGCGGGCTGTCGTTCGCCTACCTGCACGTGCACCCCGACGCCGTCGACCGGGCGGTCCCCGACCCCCGGGCGCTGGAGCGGCTCGGCGGGCACGGCGTCTCGGTCTTCTCCTGGGACCACACCACCGCCACGGCCCGGGCGCGCGTCTTCGCGCAGGGGCTCGGCTGGGGCGAGGACCCGGCGACCGGGTCGGCGGCCCTGGGCGCGGGGGTGTGGCTGGTGGCCACCTGCCTGCTCCCGGGGGAGGGCGACAGCGACTACGTCGTCCACCAGGGCGAGCTGCTGGGCCGCCCGTCGGTGCTGACCTGCACGGCGACCGCCACCGCCGGCGTGGCCGTCGCCGTGACGGTGGCCGGCGCGGTCGTGCCGATCGCCTCGGGCCGGATCCGCGTGCCATGAGCCAGGCGACCGCCGCGTCCTGGGCGGTGCGGCGGCCCGGCACCCGCGAGGTGGGGCTGCTCGCGCTGGCGGTGGTCGGGATCAGCCTCTCGGCGCCGCTGACCACGCTGCTGACCGCGCCGATGCTGGCGCTGGCGTTCTGGCGCAACGCGGCCGGCGCGGCGGTGCTGCTGCCGGTGCTCGGGCTGCGCGAGCGCGCGACCCTGCGGGGGCTGCGGCCGCGCGACCTGGGCAGCTCCGTCGTCGCGGGGTTGTTCCTCGCCGCGCACTTCGCCGCCTGGCTGCCCAGCTTGTCGATGACGTCGGTCGCGGCCTCCACGGCGCTGGTGACCACCACCCCGATCTGGACCGCGCTCGCCGCGCACCTGGCCGGCGTCCGGTTGCCGGGCGCCGTCTGGGGCGGGCTGGTGCTGGCCGTCGTCGGGGTCGCGCTCGTGGCCGGCGTCGACGTCACCGTGAGCGCGCGGGCGCTGGCCGGAGACGCGCTGGCCCTGCTCGGCGCGATCTGTGCCGGCGGCTACGTGCTGGCCGGCGCGCGGGCCCGGGAGCGGCTGTCGACCTCGGCCTACGCCGTCGTCTGCTACGGGGTGTGCGCGGTCGCCGTCGCGGTCGCCGCCCTGGTCACCGGTACCCCGATCGGGGGGTTCTCCGCCCGGGACTGGTGGCTGATCGCGGCCATCACGGTCTGCGCGCAACTGTTCGGCCACACGCTGCTCAACCTCGTGCTCGCCTCGGTCGGGCCCACGATGGTCAGCCTGGTCGTGCTGCTGGAGGTGCCGGGCGCGCTGCTGTTCGCGCTGGTCCTGCTCGGGCAGCTGCCGCCGCTGCTGGCGCTGCCGGGGGTCGTCCTCGTCGTGGCGGGGGTGGCGCTGGTCGTGCGCGGCAGCCGGCCGGCCACCCTGGTGGAGCCCGCCACCTAGGCCCGCCCTGGGACGGCGGGGCGTTCCCGCCGTCGCTACTCTCCGGTAACAAACCCATCCACCGACTCTCGCGGAGGCACCGTGGCCGAGCTCCGATCCCGCCGTTCCAACCTGGCCGTCCCGGGCAGCAACCCGCGGTTCCTGGAGAAGGCGAAGGGGCTGAACGCCGACCAGGTCTTCCTCGACCTCGAGGACGCCTGCGCGCCGCTGGCCAAGCCCGGTGCCCGCAAGAACATCGTCGCGGCGCTCAACGAGGGCGGGTGGGGCGACAAGATCCGCACGGTCCGGGTGAACGACTGGACGACGGAGTGGACGTTCCAGGACGTGCTGGAGGTCGTCGGCGGCGCGGGCGCGAACCTCGACTGCATCATGCTGCCGAAGGTCGCCGACGCCGCCCAGGTCAAGGCGCTGGACCTGCTGCTGACCCAGATCGAGAAGGCCAACGGCCTGGAGGTCGGCCGGATCGGCATCGAGGCGCAGATCGAGACCGCGCAGGGCCTGATCAACGTCAACGACATCGCGTTCGCCAGCGACCGCATCGAGACGATCATCTTCGGCCCGGCCGACTTCATGGCCAGCATCAACATGAAGTCGCTGGTCGTCGGCGCCCTGCACCCGGACTACCCGGGCGACCCGTTCCACTACATCCTCATGCAGATCCTCATGGCCGCCCGCGCCCGCGGCGTGCAGGCCATCGACGGCCCCTTCCTGCAGGTGCGCGACGTGCCCGCGTTCGAGGAGGTGGCCAAGCGCTCCGCCGTCCTCGGCTTCGACGGCAAGTGGGTGCTGCACCCCGGCCAGGTCGACGCGGCCAACGAGATCTACTCGCCGTCGCAGGAGGACTACGACCACGCCGAGCTCATCCTCGACGCCTACGACTGGGCGACGTCGGAGGCCGGCGGCAAGAAGGGCTCGGCGATGCTCGGCGACGAGATGATCGACGAGGCCAGCCGCAAGATGGCCCTGGTCATCGCGGGCAAGGGCCGCGCGGCGGGCATGTCCCGGACCTCCACCTTCACCCCGCCCGAGGAGTGACCGTCGTGCCGGCGGCGTCCGTCAGGGGCTGACGGACGCCGCCAGCACGACGAACAGCAGCAGGCCGAGCACACCGAAGGCGACCGAGATGCCGCCGACGATCACGCCGGCCAGCGCCAGGCCGTCGCCCTCCTCGCCCGTCTCGCGGATCTGCCGGCGCGCGATCAGCCCGAGCACGAGGCTCGCCGGCGTGAACACGAAGATGAACACCAGCGCGAGGATCGCCATGGTGTTGGTCGGCCGCCGGTAGCCGAACGGCACGGGGCCGCCCGGGAGTGGCCCGTAGCCCGGCGGCCCGTAGCCCGGTGGCCCGTACCCCGGCTGAGGGCCGTAGCCGGGCTGCGGGCCGTAGCCCGGCTGCGGGACGTATCCCGGCGCCGGCGGGTCGCCGCGGTAGAAGTCGCCGTCGCTGCTCATGAGGTCCTCCCGGTCACTGGCCGACCGCGGCCGCGGGCAGCGCCCGAAGCCGTCCGGCGATGCCCTGGGCGGCGGCCGCGCCCGCCGCAGGATCCTCCGCGATGAGCACCGACACCACCGCGCCACGCCCCTGGGCGATCACGTCCTGGGTGGTGCCGTCGGCGAGGCGGTACCGCGCGACGACGACGTCCTCGGCCAGCGACTCCACCAGGGGCGGCTCGACGAACGTGCGGTCGCCGGCCGGGCAGGCGGAGAGCGCGTCGCGCAGCTCGGTGAGCGCGAGGGCGCCCGCCGCGGCCGAGTCGTAGCCGATCGCCTCGGAGACGACGGACGGCGCCCCCTGCGGGTCCAGGCCCACGACCGGGAACTTGACGACCCGCCGCTCCTCCGAGGCGAAGGCGACCCCGCAGATCCCCGCCAGGCTCGGGTTGCCGGCCAGGTCGCTCCCGTCGGGCACCGGGTTGGCCTGCACCGACCAGCCGGCCGGCAGATCGGTGGCGCGCAGGGCGACGGCGAGCGCGGCCTCCCCGGTGTGGGCGACGGTGGCGGGGTCGAGCGCCGCCGCGACGGACTCGGCCGCCTGCGCGGGGGCCGGCTCGCCGGTGGGGACGCCGTCCTGGCCGCCGGCGTCGTCCTCCCCGCCGCAGCCGGCGAGGAGGAGGGCGGTGGCGGCCACGGCGGTCAGGAACCGGCGGCGGGCGTTCATCGGCGCCGACGCTAGCCTCGCGGGGAACCAGGTGACAGGAGCCACGGAGAACCATGGCCCGCCGTCCCGCATACTCGCGGGTAACAAAGGACACCGGAGTCCCGGAGGAGCGCACACCAGATGGCCCGTCTCGCCCAGACCGCCGACCTGACCGACGTGCAGCAGGAGATCCTGTCGACGGTCCGGAGCTTCGTCGACAAGGAGATCATCCCCGTCGCGCAGGAGCTCGAGCACGCCGACACCTACCCGCAGGAGATCGTCGACGGGCTCAAGGAGCTGGGGATCTTCGGGCTGATGATCCCCGAGGAGTACGGCGGCCTCGGCGAGAGCCTGCTGACCTACGTCCTCACGGTCGAGGAGATCGCCCGGGGCTGGATGAGCGTCTCCGGCGTGATCAACACCCACTTCATCGTCGCCTACCTGCTCCGCCAGCACGGCACCGCGGAGCAGAAGGAGCGGTTGCTGCCGCTCATGGCCACCGGCGAGGTGACCGGCGCCTTCTCGATGTCCGAGCCGGGCCTGGGCTCCGACGTGGCGGCGATCCGGACCAAGGCCGTGCGCGACGGGAACGACTACGTCATCGACGGCCAGAAGATGTGGCTGACCAACGGGGGCTCCTCCAGCCTGGTCGCCACGCTGGTGCGCACCGACGAGGGCGCCGAGAAGGCGCACCAGAACCTCACGACCTTCCTCGTCGAGAAGCCCCGCGGCTTCGGCGAGGTCGCCCCGGGGCTGACCATCCCCGGCAAGATCGAGAAGATGGGCTACAAGGGCGTCGACACCACCGAGCTGGTGTTCGACGGCTACCGGATCGGCGCCGACGCGATCCTCGGCGGCGTGCCGGGCAAGGGCTTCGCCCAGATGATGGACGGCGTCGAGGTCGGCCGCGTCAACGTGGCCGCCCGCGGTTGCGGCATCGCGATCCGCGCGTTCGAACTCGGCATCCGGTACGCCCAGCAGCGGGAGACCTTCGGCAAGCCGATCGCCCAGCACCAGGCGATCGCGTTCAAGCTCGCGGAGATGGCCACCAAGGTCGAGGCCGCGCACCAGATGATGGTGCGCGCCGCGCGGCTCAAGGACGCCGGCCAGCGCAACGACGTCGAGGCCGGCATGGCCAAGATGCTGGCCAGCGAGTACGCCGCCGAGGTCACCCAGGAGTCCTTCCGCATCCACGGCGGGTACGGCTACTCCAAGGAGTACGAGATCGAGCGGCTCATGCGCGAGGCCCCGTTCCTGCTCATCGGCGAGGGCACCAGCGAGATCCAGAAGACGATCATCAGCCGCAGCCTGCTGCGGGAGTACCAGCTCAAGCGCTGAACCGGCACGCCCGGAGGTGGAGCCGCCCCACCGCCCGTGGAGCCAGGGCCTGGCGCGGCTCGACGGGCGGCGGCGAGGGCGAACCTCCGGCGGCGCGGGCGCGGGGGTCAGCCGCGGCGGGCCAGCACCGGCAGGTAGACGGCCAGCCCCATGAGCAGCATCGCCAGCGGGACGTGCACGACCAGGTTGCCCCGGGCGTCCTCGGCGAAGTAGCCGAGGAAGTACTCGACGACCAGCGCGAGGAACAGCACCGCGGTCGCGATCACGACCGCCCGCCGGTGCCGCACGAGGACGACGGCGGCGACGGTCGCCAGCAGCGCGAGCACGACCGTGACCTCGCCCCCGTGCTGGTGCACCGACACCCAGGTGCTGCCGTCGTCGGTGCCCATGAACAGGCCGGCCCACAGCCCCTGGAGCAGCACGCCGAGCGAGGTCAGGCCCACCAGCGCGCTGAACGCGGGGTGCGGGCGGGTGGCGGCGGTGGCGGGCTGCGGGGTGGTCATGGCTCCTCGTTCGGTGCGGCGGCGGACGCGGTCAGTCTGGCCCAGCGGAGGCGGCGCCCGCGTGCGAGGGTCGCGGGCGTGAACGGAGCGCAGGCACTGATCCGGACCCTCGTGGGAGCGGGGGTGGACGTCTGCTTCGCCAACCCCGGCACGTCGGAGATGCACTTCGTCGCCGCGCTGGACGACGTGCCCGAGATGCGCGGCGTCCTCACGCTGTTCGAGGGGGTGGCGACCGGCGCGGCCGACGGGTACGCGCGCATCGCCGGCCGGCCCGCGGCCACCCTGCTGCACCTGGGGCCGGGGCTGGGCAACGGGCTGGCCAACCTGCACAACGCCCGCCGCGGCGGCGCGCCGCTGGTCAACGTGGTGGGCGACCACGCCCGGTCGCACAAGCGGCTGGACGCGCCGCTGGAGTCCGACGTCGACGCGATCGCCGGCAGCGTTTCGGGCTGGGTGCGCCGGTCGCTGTCGCCGGCCGACGTCGCCGCGGACGCCGTCGACGCGGTGGCCGCCGCGGCCCGCGGGCAGGTGGCCACGCTGCTGCTGCCGGCCGACGTCTCGTGGTCCGAGGGTGCCGAGCCCGCCGCCCCGCCCGCCGCCCGGTACGCGCCGGTGCCGACGGGCTACCGGCTGACGCAGGTCGCCGCCGTCCTGCGCTCCGGCGCGCCGGTGGTGCTGTTCGTCGGAGGGGACGTCGTCGCGTCCGAGGCCGGGCTGCGGGCGGCCGGGCAGGTCGCCGCGGGCACCGGCGCGCGGCTGATGAGCGAGACGTTCCCCGCGCGCACCGTGCGCGGCGCGGGACTGCCGGACCTGCCCCGACTGCCCTATCCGCCGGAGATGGCGATGGCCTCGCTCGCCGGCACCGTCCACCTCGTCGTGGCCGGTGCCCTGCCCCCGGTGCACTTCTTCGGCTACCCGGACACCCCCGGCACCCCGGTGCCCGTGGACTGCACGGTGCACGTGCTCTCCGAGCCCGGGGAGGACGGCGTCGCGGCGCTGCGCGAGCTGGCAGATCTGGTGGCCAGGGAGGTGCAACCCGAGCTGCTGGAGGCCTCCCGGCCGGAGCTGCCGAGCGGGCCGCTGACCCCGCGGTCGATGGCGGCGGTGGTCGGGGCGCTGCTGCCGGAGCGGGCGATCGTCGTCGACGAGGCCCTGACCTCCGGCGTCGGCCTGGCCGAGCTGACGTCCGGCGCGCCGCGGCACGACTGGCTGTCGCTCACCGGCGGCGCGATCGGCGACGGGCTGCCCCTGGCGGTGGGCGCGGCCGTGGCCGCCCCGGACCGGCCGGTGCTGGTGATCCAGGCCGACGGCAGCGCGATGTACACGATCTCGGCGCTGTGGACGATGGCCCGCGAGCAGCTCGACGTCACCGTCGTCGTCTGCGACAACGGCTCCTACGCGATCCTGCAGGGGGAGCTGGGCCGGGTCGGTGCCTCCGGCGGCGGCGAGCGGGCCGGGCGGCTGCTGGACCTCGGCGGTCCCGGGCTGGACTTCGTCGCCCTCGCCGGCGGCATGGGCGTGCCGGCGACGCGGGCCGCGACGGCCGAGGAGCTCGCCGACCAGCTGCGCGCCGCCCTCGCGGCGCCCGGACCGCACCTGATCGACGCCGTCCTGCGCTGAACCCCGGCCTCTTCGGGAAACGCCTCCGCCGGCCTCCTCACCCCTCCGGGGGAGCCCCGGCCGCCCCGGGTGCAGACCCGGTGTACCGCCGCCGATGCCTTCCCCGACGGGATGGACCACCGGGTGGAGGGGACAGGCGTGGCATCAGCTCGACGCGCGGCACCGGCTCTCGCCGGTCTGGCGGTCACGGTGCTGCTCGTGCTCTACGTCGCGCGCCACGGCAGCGTCCTCGGGTCGACGATCTCGCACGGCGTGGAACTGGCCGCCGCGTCCCTGGCGTGGTGGGGGAGCCGCCGGCAGCCCGCCCACCGGCGGACCGCGGCGATGCTGCTGGCCCTCGGGTTGACCCTGTTCCTCCTCGCCGACCTCTCCTGGTGGGCGCAGGCCCAGCTGGACCTCGGCGCCGAGGTCGCTCCTTCGGACGCCCTGTACCTCAGCAGCTACGCCGCGCTGGCGAGCGGGTTGTGGCGGCTCGCGGGGTCTCGGGAACGCCGGACCGAGGACCTGCTGGCCGGGTTCATCGACGCGGTCGTCGTGTTCCTCGCGGCGCTGACCGTCGTGTGGCATCTGTCGCTGGCCTCGCTCGCCTCCGACGCCCACCTGCCGACGGGGACGCGCATCGTCTGGTCGCTGTATCCCGCCCTGGACGCCCTGCTGATCGGGCTGGCCCTACGGCTGTTCGTGCGGCGGGATGCCTCTCCGCTGGTCGTCGCCGCCGGAGCCGGCATCTGGCTGGTCTGCGACATCGGGTACCTGCTGGGTGCGAACGCCACGGTGATGAGCCTGTCCCTGGACAGCGGGTGGATGGCCGGGGCCGTCCTGATCGCCCTGGCTACCGTGTCGCGGCCGTCGGAGCGACCCATCGACCCCCGGCGCGACCGCGAGGACTCGGCGCGCGGTGTGCTCGGCCGCCTGGCGATCTGCCTCTGCGCCCTCCTCGTGCCCACGGGCATGGAGGCGGTCAACGACATGGGTGGCGTCGAGGAGGAGCCCGGGCTGCTCCTGGTCGTCAGCGTGCTCCTCGTGGGGCTCCTGTTCGCCCGGACGATGCTGCTGGTGCGCGCCGAGGCTGCCGCCCGCGCCCGGCTGGTCTCGCAGCAGCGCTACAGCGCCGCGCTGGCGGCCCACAGCTCCGACGCCGTGGTGGTGCTCGGCCGCAACGGGCAGCTGCTCAGCGACCCCGCGACCCTGCCGGCGGAGTACCAGCGCGGTCGCGGGATCGAGTCGGCCGACCTGGTGCGGGAACTCGGGGCCGACCCGGGCGAGGCGCTGGCCATGTTCCTGCGGGCGATCGAGGCCGCCGGCGAGATGGTGGACGCCGAGCTCGAGTGCGCGCGGCAGGGAGAGGCGTACTGGTACGGCGTCCGGCTGGCCGACCTCACCGATGACCCGGACGTGCGGGGCGTCGTCATCCACATCACGGACATCACTGCCCGCAAGCGCGCCGAGGAGGCGCTGGCCCACCAGGCCTTCCACGACGCGCTGACCGGGCTGGCCAACCGCGCGCTGTTCGCCGACCGGGTGGACCAGGCGCTGCGGCGCGGCGCGCGCAGCGGCGGCCGTCCGGCGGTGGTCTTCATCGATCTCGACGGGTTCAAGGGCGTCAACGACACCCTCGGCCATGCGGCCGGAGACGCGCTGCTGCGCGGGGTGGCCGCCCGGCTGCGTGGGGTGGTCCGCATCGAGGACACCGTCGCCCGGCTCGGCGGCGACGAGTTCGCCCTCCTGGTCGAGCAGTCCGGCGCCGACGAGGCGGTCGCGACGGCGCAGCGGGTGCTGGACGCGCTCGCCGAGCCGTTCCCGCTGGACGGGCAGAGCGTCACCGTGTCGGGCAGCGTCGGCATCGCCGTGGGCGACGCGGCCTCGACCAGCGACTCCCTCGTCGGTGACGCCGACATCGCGATGTACGCGGCGAAGCTGTCCGGACGCGGCCGGTCCGTCGTCTTCGACCCCGCCATGCGCGCGTCGGCCGTCGCGGCGCGCGAGCTGGAGCAGGAACTGCAGGGCGCGCTGGCACGGGGAGAGCTGCGGCTGGCCTACCAGCCCGTCGTGGACCTCGCCGACGACAGGGTGACCGGCTTCGAGGCGCTGCTGCGCTGGGACTCGCGCCGGCTCGGCCCGGTGTGCCCCTCGCGGTTCGTGCCGGTGGCCGAGGCGTCGGGGCTGATCGAGGCCATCGGTGCCTGGGTGCTGCACGAGGCGTGCACCGCCGCGGCGGCCTGGCGCGCCGAGCACGGCCGGGACCTGACGATGGCGGTCAACGTCTCCGCCGTCCAGCTGACCTCGCCGCACCTGATCGGACACATCACCGACGCGCTGGCCGCCAGCGGCCTGCCGGCCTCGGCGCTGGTCCTCGAGGTGACCGAGACGGCGCTGGTGAGCGACCCCGAGCGGGCCAGCGAGTGCCTGGCGGCCCTGCGCGCGCTGGGCCTGCGGCTGGCGCTGGACGACTTCGGCACCGGGTACTCGTCGCTGGCGCACCTGCGGCAGTTCACCGTCGACGTCCTCAAGATCGACCGCTCCTTCGTGGCGACCATCGGTGACGACGGCGTGATGCCGCCGATCGTGCGCGGGATGATCGACCTCGGCCGCACGCTGGGTCTGGAGATCGTCGCGGAGGGCGTGGAGACCGAGACGCAGCGGCGGCTCCTGGTCGAGGGCTCCTGCGACTCGGCCCAGGGCTACCTGTTCGCCCGGCCGCTGGAGCCGGCCGACGCCTCGCTGCTGCTGCTCGCCACCAGCGTCCGCGCCGGCGCCTGAGCCCCCCGCGGGCATTTCCCGCGCGGCTGGGCAAGGGCGCCACGGCGATCGTGTCGTAACCGTGACGACGTGTTGACCAGCACATTCGCGTTAACTGCCCGTTCACAGCAAACGTCCAGCACCGGAACACGGGGTTCCTACCTTCCCCGTCGTCGGACAGCACCGAGGCCTCGCCGAGGCCGCGCCGTCGCTGCCCTCCGCCCCGCCCGGCAGCCCCTGCCGGCGCGGCGCCTCGACGACAAGGAGCCCCATGACCGCCCTCCGCCGACCGGTGACCGTCACGTTCGCCCTCGCCGCACTCCTCGCGGCCAGCGCCTGCGGGGCCAAGGTGGACGAGAACGGCGACTCGACCGCCGACGTCGAGTCCTGCATCGACACCTCGGGCGACAGCGTCAAGATCGGGCTGCTCAACTCGATGTCCGGCACGATGTCGATCAGCGAGCAGACCGTGCGCCGGTCCCTGGAGCTCGCCGCGGCCGAGATCAACGCCGACGGCGGGGTGCTCGGCAAGCGGCTGGAGCTGGTCACCGAGGACGGCGCCTCCGAGCCGACGGTGTTCGCCGAGAAGGCGACCAAGCTGCTGCAGAGCGACTGCGTGGCCGCGGTGTTCGGCGGGTGGACCTCCAGCAGCCGCAAGGCGATGCTGCCGGTCTTCGAGGACAACGACGGCCTGCTCTTCTACCCCGTGCAGTACGAGGGGCTCGAGGCGTCGGAGAACATCTTCTACACGGGCGCGACCACCAACCAGCAGATCATCCCGGCCCTGGACTACCTGCGGACCGAGCTCGGCGCACAGTCCCTGTACCTGGTCGGCAGCGACTACGTCTTCCCGCGCACCGCGAACGCCATCATCACGGCGTACGCGGAGGAGTACGACATCGAGATCGTCGGTGAGGACTACGAGCCGCTGGGGTCGGTCGAGGGCATCCCGACGATCGTGAACCGGGTGCAGTCCTCCGGGGCCGACGCCGTCTTCAACACGCTCAACGGCGACTCCAACGTCAGCTTCTTCTCCCAGTACTCCAACGTCGGCCTCACCGCGGAGACCATGCCGGTGCTGTCGGTGTCGATCGCGGAGGAGGAGGTGCCCGGCATCGGGGTGGAGCGGCTCGTGGGCCAGTACACGGCCTGGAACTACTACCAGACCGTGCAGAGCCCGGAGAACGAGGCGTTCGTCGCGGCCTTCCAGGAGGCCTACGGCTCGGACGCCGTGACCAGCGACCCGATGGAGGCCGCCTACACCTCGCTCTACCTGTGGCGGAACATGGTCGAGGCGGCCGGGTCCTTCGAGGTCGACGACGTCCAGGAGGCGGCCGGCGGCATCAGCTTCGCCGCCCCCGAGGGCCCGGTGACGGTGAACGGGGACAACCACCACATCGCCAAGACCGCGCTCATCGGCCGGGTCAACCCCGAGGGTCTGATCGACACCGTCTGGTCCTCCGCCGGCCCGATCGAGCCCGACCCGTGCCTGGAGGGCTACGCCTGGGCCGCCTCGCTCGAGCGGGACGAGACCTACTGCTGACCCCGGTCGGGCAGGGATAGTCCCGTGGACGCCGTCCTCGGTCAGCTGTACGCCGGGCTCAGCCTCGGCTCCGTCCTCCTCCTGATCGCCCTGGGGCTCACGCTGACCTTCGGTCAGATGGGGGTCATCAACATGGCCCACGGCGAGTTCCTCATGGCGGGCGCCTACACCACCTACGTGGTGCAGCAGGTGGTCGGCGGAGCCGGGCTGTCGCTCCTCATCGCGCTCCCGCTGGCCTTCCTCGTCGGTGGCCTGCTGGGCGTGCTGCTGGAGACGACGCTGATCAGCCGGCTGTACTCCCGGCCGCTGGACACCCTGCTCGTGACGTGGGGGGTGGCGCTGGTCCTGCAGCAGCTGGCCCGGGACGTCTTCGGCGCCCCCGCCGTCGAGGTGCGGACGCCGGAGTGGCTGAAGGGCAACGTCGACCTGTTCGGCGCGCCCTTCACCAAGGGCCGGCTGTTCATCCTGGGGCTGGCCCTGACCGCGGTGCTCGTGCTCGGGGTGGTGCTCCGCTACACCGCGCTGGGCCGCCGGATCCGGGCGGTGGTGCAGAGCCGGGGCCTGGCGGAGACGTCGGGCATCGACACCCGCGCCACCGACCGGCTGACCTTCTTCATCGGATCGGGCCTGGCCGGCATCGCCGGCGTCGCGCTCACCCTGATCGCCTCGACGCAGCCCTACATGGGGCAGACCTACATCGTCGACGCGTTCCTGGTGGTCGTCGCCGGCGGTGTCGGGCGGGTGCGCGGGGCGGTGCTCATGGCCTTCGGGCTGGGCGTGCTGCAGGCGACGTTCGCCTACTCCCAGTCGGTGAGCACCGCCAAGGTGCTGCTGCTGATCTGCGTCATCGCCTTCCTGCAGGTGCGGCCGCAGGGGCTGTTCAGCGTCAAGTCGAGGAGTCTCGTGTGATCGGCAGTGCCACCCCCGCGGAAGCGGCAGCGGCCGAGGTGTCGGCGCCGCGGGCGCGGGGGCCGTGGACCGGGCGGGCGGCCATGCTGGCCACCTACGCCGTCGCGGCGATCGTGCTCTTCGGGGCGGCGCCGGCGATGCTGACGGACTTCCGGCTCCGGATGCTGGCGCAGTTCCTGTGCGTCGCGATGGTCGCCGTCGGCATCGGGCTGGCGTGGGGGAGCGGCGGGATGCTCACCCTGGGGCAGGGGCTGTTCTTCGGCCTCGGCGCCTACATCATGGCCATGCACCTGCAGCTGAGCAGCGCGGGCCCGAGCGGGCGGCCGGCGTTCATGGTGACCGGCAGCGACCTGCCGTGGTGGTGGGAGCTGTTCCGCAGCCCGGCGACGGCGCTGCTCGGGATCGTCGCGGTGCCCGGGCTGCTGGCCCTGCTGCTGGGGCTCAGCGTGTTCCGCCGGCGGGTGAAGGGCGCCTACTTCGCGATCCTGTCGCAGGCCTCGGCTGCGGCGTTCGCGCTGCTGCTGATCAGCCAGCAGAACACCATCGGCGGCTCCAACGGGCTGAGCAGCTTCCGCCAGTTCTTCGGGTTCGCGCTCAACGACCCGGTCAACCGGCGGATGCTGTACTTCATCGCCGCCGGCGTCCTCATCGCGATGGTCGCCGTCGTCCACCAGCTGCGGCGCAGCCGGTACGGCGAGCTGCTCACCGCGGTCCGCGACGGCGAGGAGCGCGCCCGGTTCCTCGGCTACGACACCGCGATGGTGAAGGTGGTCGCCTACGTGGTGGCCGCGGTGTTCGCCGCGATCGGCGGGGCCCTGTTCGTGCCGATCGTCGGCATCATCTCGCCGCAGAACGTCGGGGTCGTCCCGTCGATCGGCTTCCTGGTCGGCGTCGCCGTCGGCGGGCGGGCGACGCTGTTCGGCCCGGTCCTCGGCTCGCTGGCCGTCTCCTACGCCGGCAGCACGCTGTCGGAGCAGATCGAGTCGGGCTGGGTCTACGTCCAGGGCTTCCTGTTCATCCTCGTCGTCGCGTTCCTGCCCGGGGGGCTCGGCTCCATCGCCGCCGTCGTCCGCAGCCGGCGGCGGCGACCGGCGGCGGACGAGCTGCCCCGGGGGGTACCCGAGCCGGACGCCCCGGACCCCGAACCGACCCCGGCCGACGTACGCAGCGGAGGCGCGTGATGCGTGAGGACTACCTCGAGATCCGGGACCTGCGGGTGGAGTTCGACGGGTTCGTCGCCGTCGACGGGGTGAACCTGACGGTGCTGCAGGGCGACCTGCGGTTCCTCATCGGCCCGAACGGCGCCGGAAAGACGACGCTGGTGGACGCCGTCACCGGCCTCGTGCCGGCGACCGGCTCCGCGCGCCTGGACGGTGTCCAGCTGCTGGGCAAGAGCGTGCACCGGATCGCCCGGTCGGGGGTGGGGCGGACCTTCCAGACGGCGAGCGTGTTCGAGCAGCTGACGGTGCTGCAGAACCTCGACATCGCCGCGGGCGCGGCTCGGAACTGGCGGACCCTGCTGCGGGCGCGGTCGGGCATCCCGCCGACGGTCGAGCTCGCCATGGAGACGACGGGGCTCACCGCCCTGCGCGACCGCCCGGCGGGGGAGCTCGCGCACGGGCAGAAGCAGTGGCTGGAGATCGGCATGCTGCTCGTGCAGAACGCCACCGTGCTGTTCCTCGACGAGCCGGTCGCGGGCATGAGCGGCGAGGAGCGCGAGCAGACGGGGGAGCTGCTGCGCCGGATCCGCCGCGACCACGTGGTGATCGTCGTCGAGCACGACATGCAGTTCCTGCGGTCCTACGCGGACTCGGTGACGGTGCTGGCCTCGGGGAAGGTGCTCGCCGAGGGCACCTACGCGCAGGTCCAGGCCGATCCGCGGGTGCAGGAGGTCTACCTCGGGCCCGGCCACACGGCGGAGCCCGCGCCGGCGCTGGGGGAGGTGCTCTGATGCTCGAGCTCCGGGACCTGCGGGTCGCCTACGGCCGGACCGAGGTGGTGCACGGGGTCGACGTCGTCGTCCCGCGGGACGGCATCGCCGTCGTCCTCGGGCACAACGGCGCCGGGAAGACGACGCTGCTGCGCGCCGCGGTCGGCATGCTCAAGCCGCGGTCGGGCAGCGTGCTGCTCGACGGCGAGGACGTGACCCGGCTGCGGCCGCACCAGCGGGTGCGCCGCGGCCTGGCCTACGTGCCGCAGGGCCAGCAGAGCTTTCCGCAGCTCACGACGGCGGAGAACCTGCAACTGGTGGCCGACGGGCGGCGGGACGGCCGGGAGCGCACCGACGAGGCGCTGGACCTGTTCCCGGCGCTGCGCGGCCTGCTGGCCCGGCGGGCGGGCCTGCTGTCGGGTGGTCAGCGCCAGCAGCTGGCCATCGCCCGGGCGCTCATCACCGGGCCCCGCGTGCTCGTGCTGGACGAGCCCACCGAGGGCATCCAGCCGAGCGTCGTCACCGAGATCCAGGACGCGATCCTGGCCCTCGCCCGGCGCGGCGGGCTGTCGGTGCTCCTGGTCGAGCAGCACGTCGGGTTCGCCCTGTCCGCGGCGACGACCTACTACGTCATGGAGTCGGGCCGGGTGACCGGTACCGGGGACGGCGGCTCGGCCTCGGCGGACGCGGTGCGGTCGGTCATGGCCTTCTGACGGCCCGGTCCGGGGTTCAGTTCCGCGCCCAGCCCGGCGGCAGGGGCGGGATGATCACCTCGCGGGTGGCGTCGGCCGGGGGGACCGGGGCCCCGGACGCGGCGCTCGGCGGGGCCGTCGGGAGCACAGGGAGCACCGTCGGGCCGCTGGTCTCCGCGCCCCAGGACAGCACCGGCGCGACGGGCGGGGCGGGCTGCGGCCCGTCCGTCGACCACCGGACCTGCGGCTGCGGTTCCGGCAGGCGCGGCTGCTCGGTCGCCGGCTGCCAGGGCGGGCCGGGAACGCCGTCCTGCGGCGGGTGGAACGGGGCCGGCGCCGCGCCCGCCGGGCGCCGACCGCGCACCCGGCGGACGACGAACCAGGCGAGCAGGCCCAGCCCGGCGAGCGCGAGGCCGCGGGCGACCCAGATCCGCCAGCCGGAGACGTCCTCCTGCCCGATCAGGGCGAGCAGGCCGTGCCAGGCGAGCTCGAGACCCCGGCCGCGGCCGCTGGACGACCCGGTGTCGTAGCCCCAGGCGGCGAGCGCGGCGGCGACGGCCAGGAGGAGGAAGGCGCACCAGCCGATCTGCTTGGTGCGGGCGTGGTTCATGGCTGGCTCCCCAGGTTCGGGTCGGAGGTGCGTCACGGTAGCGGCGCGACCCCGGCCGGCTGCGGCACCCGCGCGCGGGGAAGGGCCCGACCGAGCGCGCCGGCGATGGCGAGCTGCCCGGCGGCCGTCGGGTGGAAGCTGAAGTTCCCGGTTCCCCAGATGTCACCGGGGATGCCGATCACCTGCCAGATCCACGGGGTCTCGCCCGCGCGGACGCAGGCGCCGTGGCCTCGGAACGTCGGCTCCAGGTCGACGTAGGTCCCGCCGAGCCGCTCGACGGTCTGCCGGATCAGCGCGTTGCCGCGCACGGTCAGGTCGTTGATCGTCGCCCAGTACCGCGGGGCGACGAAGCAGGGCTGCGCGGCGTCGGCGGACGTGGGGAACAGCAGCGGATAGCCGGTGACCAGCAGCCTCGCGTTCGGCGCGCGGGTGAGGACGTCGCGGTAGAACGCCTCGAGGCGGGAGACACCGCCGGGTTGCGGGGACGTGAGCTCCCGCAGCGCCGTCTCGGCCCTCGCGAGCTCCGTGGCGCAGGCGATCCCGAGCCGGAGGGTCTGCAGGACGCAGGCCGCCATGATCGTGGTGAAGCCGACGTCATTGCCGCCCACGCTCAGGGTGACGACCCGGGTGCGCGGGCCCAGCGCGTCCAGCTGGGAGGGCTCGCCGCGGTAGCCGTCGACCACGTCCTGCACCCCGGCGCCGCTGCAGGCGACGTTGGCCTGGTCCCAGCCGGTCCACGCGGAGAGCGTGGCGGCGAAGCCCGCGTGCCCCCAGGGCGAGCGGTGGCAGCCGCTGGCGTAGCTGTCCCCGTACCCGGGTGTCGACCGGAAGGGCGGGGCGCCCTCGCCGGAGCTGTACGAGTCGCCCATCGTCACGATCTGCCAGCCGCCGGCCGGGACCCCCGGAGCGGCCCGCGCGGGCGAGGCCCCCGCCAGGCCGGTCACGGCGAACAGGGCGACGAGCGCGGTCAGGCAGACGGCGCGGCGCCAGGAGGGCAGCCAGAGGCTCATGAGGGATCCCGAGGTGGGCACGTGCGCGGACGATGGACGTCGAGTTCCCCCTGCTCAGGGCGACCCTAGGGTCGCCGTCAAGCGGCGGCGCCGCCCGCCCGGGCGACACCCGTTCCGGTGGTCCGTGCCGGCCCGTGAGCGTGAGCTGTCCACAGGCACCCGGTCGGGCGTCCCACGGAACGCGTCCCTTCTCCTATGGTCCCCGCGTTCCGGAACCGTCAGTGCTCGATGGGGGTGCGTGTGCCGACTGCGACCAGTGCGCTCGAGGTCGTCGACGGCGAGGTGCGCGAGCTCATCCGCCGTCGCGGGCTCGACCCGCTGGTCGATCCGGCGCCGGTGCGGGTGCTGGTGCGCGACGTCGTCGCCGACTACTCCGAGCGGTCGCTGACCTCGACCCTGCCGCCGATCGGCGACCCCGAGTCCGTCGTCCGCGACGTGCTGGACCGGGTCGCGGGGTTCGGCCCGCTGCAGCGCTACCTGGACGATCCCGAGGTCGAGGAGATCTGGGTGAACGAGCCGGGCCGGGTGTTCGTCGCCCGGCACGGCCGCAGCGAGCTGACGACGACGATCCTGGGCGCCGGGGAGCTGGCCGACCTGGTCGAGCGGATGCTGCGCACCTCGGGTCGACGCCTCGACATGTCGACGCCGTTCGTCGACGCGATGCTTCCCGACGGCTCCCGGCTGCACGTCGTGATCCCGGACATGATTGACAGGCGTCTCGCTGACCTGCCCGCTTCCCTCAAATCGGCGGCCTGACCTGCGCTTATTGGAGAGGAAAGCAGTTGACCCTCTACGGCCGGATACGGGCATCTTGCGGACTTTCTGCGGACCCAGTGCGGACTGTAAGCCCCTAGACGGGGCCTGCCGCTGCGCGGATGGCCCGTCCGCTGCATCCGTACCGCCCTCGGCCTTCCATGCTGCGCAGCCCCTTGCTTGGCGCAGGCGCCCGCGACGGCCGCACCGGATGCCTGCCCCGAACACGCAGCGCCCCCAGGCCCTTGTTCCGCCGCTCTGCCAGACGCGGGGCTATGGGCGCGGTGATGGGTCTGCTTGGGCATCGATCCAGCTGCGCAGGTCGGCCCGGCGGTAGAGGACGCGCCGGCCGAGTCGGAAGCTGCGCGGTCCGGTGCCGAGGTGGCGCCAGTACCTGAGAGTGGCGACGGGTGCGCGGAGCATGTCCGCGGCCTCGGTGATGGTGAGCAGCTCGGGCTGGTGGCCGGCGGTGGGGTCGGGCATGGCTGGCTCCCGGGGTCGTCGGTGCTGGCGGTGCTGTCACCACAGAAGGCGCCATTTCCGGCCCGTTGGTGACACGTCACAGCCAGCTTTGTCTGGCTCTCTCCGGTTCTTCTCCGGCCGGTTGATCTAGTGGTCGCCGCGAGTGGCCCCCTGCCGACCTGAGCGGGCCGCGCGTGCGCAGCGGTTCTCCGGTCCCTGGTGACCACCGCGCGACTTAGCAGCGCCGCCGTGAACTGGACAACTACTGGAGGTCGGCTGTTGGCCTGCCTGACGTGCGCTTCTCCCGCACGGAGTTCCTCCGGGGCAAGGGGTACGTGTGAGCACGGTTCCCCGTCCACAGAGTCCGGACGGACGCCCCGGGCGGCGGGCGACCGTGGCCACGCTCGACTCAGGCGTGATTCATAGGGCCGGCCGCGCTGTCAGACCCTGTCGGCACACTCGACCGGAACCTGACGCCGGCCGGGAGAGGAGAACCCGTGCTCTTCGAGCCCAGAGCCGCCGACCTCGACCCGGTCGACGTGGAGAACGCACTCCTGCGGGCCGCACTGGGCGACTACTCAGACGAGGCCGCGGTCCTTCTGCTGATCACCTCCGGCCATTGGTTACCGCAGCTACAGTCCTCTGGGTTGATCACCCTCGATGGGAACGTCGACGGGGAGGGGCTGTGGGCTCACATCGCCTGGCCCGAACTCGACGGGGCCATGCGCATCGGCACAATCACTGGCACCAGCAGCCAACGCTGGGTGTTGCGCGCAGCCGCCAGCATCGCCGACGGCCACCCGGTCGACCTCGGCGACCTTGTCACCGGCCTCGACCGCCACGCCCTCACCCTCGTCCTTGCCGCCATGGCCCACGCCGCCGGAAGCCACGAACAGCACCACACGTCTCGCGACGCCGACGGCGTCCCGCAACCGGGTCACCGGCTGCCGCCGCTGGTTCCCTGGCCCCAGCCGCATTTGCAGTGACCTCGCACGGGTGTCCCTAAGGGCGGCCTATGGGACACCCGGCCGGTCGTCCAAAACAGCCATGCGATTCAACGCCTACTCGGCGTGAGGCCGCCACAAAATGACCTCCCCTGTGGTCCGTGCGCTCAGTACCGACGGATTGCCCGACGACACCGCCTGGCGCATACCACAGGGATCGGTATCCAGCTTCCGCGACTGGCTCAGCGGGAGCCCCTCCCCGGGCGGACGCGCGGATCACGGACGGAGCGAGACCTTCGCTGTGGCGAATAGCGCCCTACCGCGGCATCTACCCACTAAGTCCAGCCCGAACATCGGAGTCGGGTGTACGGGGTACCTTCAGCATCGCCGGCGTCCAGAAGACGCACTATCGGTTGACCGCCGAGCGTATGCGATCCTCTGCGCGCATCACCCATAACCAGTTTGACTCCTCGGCCCTGCCTAGTTTGCTGACCTCGGTTCGGCAAAGTTGGCGGGGAGCAGACACTGTGATGGATCGTCGGCGACAATGAGTCCCGGCGAGGCGCCTCTGGGAGAGAAGATGCATGAAGCTGATAGCGCCGGCCCGCCGCAAGAGACGCTACCTGGGCGGGAGAAGGTCGCGGAGCGGACCTCCGTCTGGCTCGAGCGGATGGTGCAGGTATTGCTGGGCGTCGTCTTGGGGCAGGCCTTCTTGAAGTATGAGAACGTGATCCTAACGGCCACAGCTGCCGATAGCCGGACTGCCACACTTGCTTTGGTACTAGTCTTCTTTATCGCACTTAGCAGCTGGATAGCACTGTCGCGTCGCGTCAGCGAAGCGCCATATGACCCCGACGGCCTGGCTGGCAAGGTTCGTTTCTACAGCGACGTGGCGGCGGTTTGCCTGTATGCATACCTCCTTATCCAAGTGAGACGCGTTTCTGAGCCACCACACTTTGGTGCGGGATCCTTGACCGACTTCTGGTGGGGGTGTGCGGCGGTGTTCGCCTGCTATGCGGTCGCCAGTTTCGCGCGAGGCAACCAAATTCGAGCCTTGATAGCAGCCGGTTCAACTCGTGCACCAAGGCCTTGGCGCGCCGTATCGGTGAGCGTATTTTTTATTGTCGTCGCTTCGTGCTACAAGGTCGTGGAGGTGAAGGACCTTCTTGCGGGCCATCGGCAAGGCCTAAACCAAATTCTTTTGCTTGGCGCGCTGGCGATGGCGGCGTTATACCGACTAATCTTGCCGTGGCGTACTGCCAAGCGGCGCCCAAAGGCAGTCGGCCGTTACGAACAGCACGTTGAAACTGAGCCCACACTTACAGCGGACTCTTCAGAGAATCCGGGCGCAGCCTAGCGGAACGAGGGGATGCTTAAGGGTTAGTTTTCAGTCGATCCATGAATGTTGCGAAGTGGCATCGACGACTCGCTTGACTCCCAGTCTCCACCCCCCGTTGAATATCTCTTCCGTGAATAGGGTCGCATAAGGCAACTCGCTTGCACGGCCGGCGCCAAAACCAAAAATGCGTTCTGACCCGATAACGGACTGTACCGTCCCCCTTGCTTGCGCAAGCCGAATGTAGTCGTTTCTCGCATTCTCTCCGGCGTAGCACTGTAGGCAGCGGAGCGCATCGGACATCAAATCGTCCGAATAAGAGAAGTAGAGTGTCGGCTGCAAGAGGTCGGCCCAAAGACCCCAAGCCCACCAAGGGCCCTTGTGACCGCTGTCTTCGATGGAACGTCGGGTGACCCGCCCAACCAGCTCGTGCGCATGGTGCGCGTCTCGCTCATGTGGTCCAATGATGAGCGCGGGGCGGTACTCGTCAATCAACTGGCGCAGAGTCTGGCAAAGCAACTCCTCGGCAGCCTCAAGGTCGTCGCCGCGAGACAGCCCTAGGGGTGGCTGTAAAACCTCCAGCTGAATCCCCGACAATCGTGCTGCGCACTCAACTTCCTGACGCCGTCGTTGATGATCCGGCGGTCTGCCTAGGCTGCAGACTAGGTTGATAACCCGTAAACCTGACCGACGGGCCGCCAGTAATACGGCACCGGCTCCTAGCATCTCGTCGTCCGGGTGCGGGCTCAGGTGAAGGATAGTGGGGGCTGGAGACTGGGTCATGCTGGCTGAACCGCTCCCAATAGCTCTAGCGCCTTCTCCTGGCGGAATGCGACAGTTGGCGGTAGTGCCTTAACGTAGCCCGGGACAAGTGCAAACTCCTCGGCAATGGCGATCAGGTTGATCGTCTCCCTGGTTTCCAGGTCCATAATGGTCCAACCGAGAGCTGCCAATATAAAAAGATGTGCTGAGTCATGCAAGGTGGACTCGCCAGGGTCAACGATCATTCCAGTCAAACCTCTCGCGGCCGCATAGGTGATGGGCGTACCTGCACATAAGCTCCGGTAAGATGTGCTCCGCAGTAGGGCTGGATACCGATCCAGAATTCTTGGGCAGCGCACTGTTCCTGCGGATGCGTTGATGAGCACGACATCGGGCTCGCCATCATGTGGCGGGTCGGGGATTTCGCCCAACGTACGGACGTCAACCGGTGTGGGATCTCCAATTGTTCGATCCGCGTATGTATCCCACTTGTGCAGATAGACCGATGCTTCCAGTGGGCGCGGGGTGCCGTCGGCGCGGTGTCGAGTCCGGTCAGTAAAGCTGACAGCGTGCCCGTCCGGCAGGGCGATAGCTCCACCCGCCAGGACGTGCTTCGCGTACGTCTGATCCCAAACAAATGCGAGTGCGACTGTGCTCCAGTTCTGCGCGGTGGCGGCGGCATTAGAGGTGCCATCCAATTCGTCAACGCGTAGAAATAGGGACCGAAAGTCAGAGCCGAAGGGTCGGGCCGGATTCTCCTCTGTTTCCATGCGAACACCATCGGGCATGCGCGCCTGCACGTCTGATTGACTAAGCCATCGTTCTGCCAACTCGGCATTAGCAAGATCGACCCGGCGGGGTGGTTGACCCGCGTGGTGTTGTCGGCCTGGGGCTCGATTGAAGGCTTGAATGTCGAACTCGATGATTTTTGCTGCATTAGCAGCAAGGGTTGTGGACAATTCAACGCACAAGTTTGTCGCATGCTCTTTGATATTGCGCCCCGTCGCCCAAGAGTCCATGGGGGCATGCTAGGCCAGCGCAGCCCGCTGCAGTGAAGATCATCCAGTCCCAGACCCGCGTCCCGTACCGGCGTCCCGTACCCGCGTCTCGGTCGGTCGGCGTCCCGGAGTCGTGGCCCCCTCTAGAATGACGCTCAGGACCGTACGAATGAGCGTCCCCACTCCGTTCCGGAAAACTATTGCGCGGACCGCCTGCCACGCCCTGGGTCCGCTAGAGGCGCTCAGCCACTTGTGAATCAAGTAGCGGGAGTTGTCCGCTCACGGTAGCCCCCCGGTGTCCCGTAGTGGGCCGCTTGGAGACACGACCTGCGGGCGAGCAGCGCAGCGCGCGGTGTGCAGTCCAGCAGCTAACGCGTCCCAGCAGATGGGGTTACGCCAGGCGCCGACGACTCGCCGTCGCGGACGGTGACGCGGTCACGTCTCTCGCGTCGCCGACGACTGGTCCGACGCCAGCTGAGAATGGTGTCGGTCAAGCTGACAACGAAGCGACCCGGGGCTCAGCGCGGAACGCCGCCCGGTAAGCCCGCTGACCCATACGGCGGAAGATCGCCGCAGTGAGTCCCAACAGCACGGCGCGGGCTGCTGCCTCCGCCCACCGCGCGTGCACGTGAGGACGATAGAGCCACCGATACATGTCGGTACTGGATTCACCCACATTCAAGCGAGCCAAGCGCTGAGACCAGGCACATCGCTAGATCGCGGCCGCGTCCCATAGTGGGCCTCGTCGTGACGCATCGACGATGCTGGCGACGTGACACTGACCGTCGTTGCAGCGATCGCTGTCCTGGCGTGCGTCTTGCTGACCTTCTGGTCCAAGCGCATTGAGAAGACGCGGGCGGCCAATCGTCCACGGGTCCCGGCGGAGCAGGCACGCGCCGAAGTGATGTCCGTTGCGGCAGGCGGTGCAGATCGTGACCGGATACGGGCGATCAAACTGCTGCGTGAACGCACCGGACTAGGACTGCTCGAGGCCCGCCACACGGTGATGCAGTGGCTCCAGGAGGAGGGCCGACGGTCAAGGCCATAGGCGGCACGCTGCGGCGAGAGTCCATCGTCCTGTCCCATAGTGGGCCGCTTGAGGACACCTCGCGCGGTGCTCGAAGGGCGGCCTTCGGGACACCTTCGAGTCACGCTTGGTGACACGGCCGGCGGGCTCGAAGATGCTGCAACAGCAGGTCAGGCCGATGTCCACATAGCAATCCACCCGTACCAATCATGACGGGCTAGTTCTGCTGAACGAGCCGGGCCGGGTGTTCGTCGCCGCCGCGGCCGCAGCGAGCTGACGACACTCCAGGCCCGGCAGTGTGGTGGCGGGAAGCCGCTGCCTGGACTGGTGCCTCAAGACCGGGCACGCCAGTCCAGGGGGCGCTGCCGCTGAGTCACCCCAGCGGCGGGGTGGGGTCCGCTCCGGCCTTGCAGCCCTCGATCGAGCAGCGCTCGTGGCGCATGCCCTTGTTCGGACTGTGCGCCGCCCTCACCGCCTCGGCCTTACCGGCCTTGATGAACTCGCGCATGGGGGCGAAGGCCCGATCCGAGTACTTGCGGAGAACGGAGTTGTTGTACGTGATGTCCCGGTAGCAACGGGGATCCTGGTCGACGGCGAGGTGGTCCCTGAGCGCGGTCGCGATGTGCTGCTTCACCCCGAGCGCGTCGGCGAGCTCGGCCTTCGTGCGGGAGAAGCGAGCGTTGAGATCGACCTCGCGGATCGCGGCCGACTCGACGTCGGCGTCCTCGGGGACGAAGTGCACGGCAGCGCCCTCGCCCTTCTTGTTGAAGTGCACCGTGACGTTCGGCCCCTCGCCGGTCACGTCCGTGGCCAAGTTCTCCAGGCGGGGGAAGACCTCGGCTCGGGTCTTGCCCGCCCGGATGCCCTTGACGACTCGGGCGACGTCCTTGTCGGAGACGCGGGTGTCCGGCTCCTCGTGAGCCTCCATTGCAAGCAGGGTGCGGATCCTTGCCTTCGCGGGCTCGGTCATCCGGCGCTTCGGCTTCAGGAGGTCGGCGATGGCGCTGTACTCCTCGTCGAGGAGGAGGTGGAGGTCGCGCGGAGGGTCTGTCGACAGGGGCAGGACCCGAAGGGGCAGGTAGGTGGCCAGCCGCTGCCCGAACACCCGGTCCAGCAGCTCGTCGAAGAGGGTGATCCCGGCACGAGCGTGCAGGTAGAGGATCTGCTCCGACACCTCGGCGAACCAGTGCTGCTCGTCGTCTCGCATCGCATCGATGGTGCGGAGAGTGCCCGCCTCGTCGTCGGTCAGCTTAATGACGGTGTCGTTCTGCGCCTGGTTGATGCACTTGTCCATCCCGATGGACCGGCCCGACTCCTTGTCGAAGACCCGGACGCGGTTCTGCACCAGCGCGGCCTTGAGCAGCATCTCGAACGAGTGCTGAAGGGACAGGAGCACCTGGGTCACCCGGCCGACGTCATCCGGTGAGTTGAACGCCGCTGTGGCTACCCGCATCGAGGCGATCGCCTTGCTGTGCAGAACCTGGGCGTCTCGCTTCACCGAGGCATCCTGTCCCATAGGCCGCCTTCAGAGACACCTCGCACTCCGTGCCTTCGGGCCGTCGCAGGCCTCGCCCGCCCCGGAGCGGAGGGTCATCGCCGGTGTCCTCGACGCGTGTCCTTAACTCCATCCGGCGACCGCGCGGCGACGGGCAGGGCCGGCATCCACCTGAACGACCCGAGGGCACACGGACCGCACCCCGCCGCTCCGACCTCTGAACGGAGTCCTGCCAAGACGATTTGAGGCCGCAACAACAGTCAGCGATTGTCAGAAGTGTCGCTGAATGGACTTAAGAACGGCACGCATGCTACCAATGGAGGTAGCTCGGGCCCCGCTTCGCGGGGCCCTTCGGCATCTCTGGGGGTCATGTGTTGGTCATTATTGGACGGCGTTGATAAATGCGCGGCGGAATGAAGGTCTACGCCGGGGGGCCGGCCGCTGCGCGCCACTACATAGGGGCTGACCGCGGTCGGGCGGATGACTACTACCTGGCCAAGGGGGCCGGCATCGCCCGTCGCTACGCCGCCGGTGCCGGGCGGGTTCGTGAGTTGGCTCCGCTGTCCGGGGAAGACTACGAGGGATGGGTGGCCGGCTTGGATCCGGCCACCGGTGAGCCGCGGGGCCGACTGCGTACGGACGACCGGGCGGTGCGGTTCGTCGAGGTGGTGGTCAACGGTCCGAAGTCGTGGTCGCTGGCCGCGGCGCTGCATCCGGACATCGCCGCCGCCTACGACGCCGCGCAGGACTGCGCGGTCGAGCAGATCCTGGCGTGGCTGTCCGAACACGCCACCACCCGAGTCGGGTCACGCGGGGTGCAGGTGCAGGTGCCGGTGGAGGTGCTGGAGGCGGCGTCGGTTCAGCACTACACCTCCCGGGCCGGGGACCCGCACCGGCATCTGCACCTGCAGCTGCTCGCCCGCGTCTTCGCCGCCGAGAAATGGCGCGGGCTGCACACCGTCGCCATTCGCGACTTCCTCGCAGCGATCAACGGGATCGGGCACGCCGCGATGGCCACCGACCCACAACTGCGGGCCGCCTGGGCCGCCCATGGCTACACCCCGGACGCCACCGGAGAACTACTGCAGCTCGCTCCTTTCGTCGGTCCGATGAGTGCCCGGGCAGCGCAGATCGCCACGAACATCGCCCGCTACGAACGCGAATGGACCCAGACGCATCCCGGCGAACACGCCGGGCCGGCGTTGCGGCGGGCGTGGGAGGCGCGCGCCTGGGCCGACGGCCGCCCCGACAAGGTCCACCCCCGCCCGGGCGAGGTACTGGAGGACCGCTGGCGGGAGGAGCTCACCGTCCTGGGCTACCGCGACCCGGCCCACCCGGTGGCCTTCACGCCGACGCCAGTCGGGGCGCTGGACCGCAACGCCGCCGCCGACCGGGTGCTGACCCGGCTGGCGGCCGCCCGGTCAGCGTGGAACGCCGCCGACATCCGCGGCGAGGTCGAGCAGATGCTCGCCGCCGACGGCATCGTCGCCGAGGCGGCGGTGCGCCTCGAGCTGGCCGAGGACCTCACCGCCCGCGCCCTGAGCCGGTGCGTGCCGCTGCTCGAGCGCGAGGGCGTTCCGGAGCACATTCGGGCCTGGACCTCCCGCCCGGTGCTCGACGTGGAAGCCGATCTGGCCGCCCGGTTCGCCGCCCGCGCCGGTCAACCGGCCCTGCCGGAGCCACGGCAGGAGCGTCTGCCCGCGTGGGCGGTCGCCGGGCTTGATGACGGCCAGGCCGCCGCGATCGAGCTGCTGGCCGGCGGCCGGCAGCTCGTGGTCATGGAGGGCGCGGCAGGGGCCGGCAAGACCACCACCCTGGCCGCCACCCGCTACCTCCTCGAGTGCGAAGGGCGCGGGCTGGCCGTGGTCACCCCGACGATGAAGGCGGCCAAGGTCGCCCGCACCGAGACCGGCGCGCCCACCGGGTCGGCAGCCTGGTTGGCCTATCAGTACGGCTGGCGCTGGACCGAATCCGGTGACTGGACCCGACTCACCGACGGGCAGCTCGACCCGCGCACCGGCCACGACTACACCGGCCCAGGAGTGACCTGGTTGCGGCCGGGCGATCTGTTGGTCATCGACGAGGCCGGCATGCTGAACCAGGACACCGCCCGCGCGCTGCTCCACATCGCCGACGAGTGCCAGGCGCGCGTGGCGCTGCTCGGCGACCGCCACCAGCTGGCCGCGGTCGGCCGGGGCGGCGTGCTCGACCTCGCCGCCGCGGCCACCGACAGGGTCGACCCCGGCGCGTCCCTGAACCTCGAGTCGGTGCACCGGTTCACCCGTACGGACGCCGCCGGCGCGACTGTCCCCGACGACGAGTACGCCCAGCTGACCCTGGCGATGCGCCGCGGCCACGATTCGGGCGCGGTGTTCGACGCCCTCCTGGCCCGCAACCAGATCCGACTGCACCTCGACTTCAAGGCGCTGTGCGGTGCCCTCGCCGAGGTGGCCGCCGACGGTCCGACCGCCGAGGTCGCGCTGGTGGCCGACACCCTTGAGCAGGTCGACGCCTTGAGCGCCACCGTCCAGGCCCGGCTGGTCACCGCCGGCCGGGTAGACGACGCCGATGTGGTGACCACCCGGAGTGGGCAGCGGATCGGAGCCGGCGACCGGATCGCCACCCGCCGCAACGACCGCGGCCTAGACGTGGCCAACCGCGACACCTGGACGGTCACCGCGGTCGACGAGTGCGGCGGGCTACTCGTCACGCCCTGCACTCGTGGAGGTGACGGGCCAGGCGGTGAAGTCACCTCGACCGGTCCCGACGTCCGCGTGCTGCCCGCCGACTACGTCACCGACTACGTCGAGCTTGCCTACGCCAGCACCGTGCACGGCGTCCAGGGCGACACCGTCACCGCAGCGCATCTGGTCCTCGGCCACCACACCGGCGCCGCCGCGGCCTACGTCGGCATGACCCGCGGCCGCACCGCCAACACCGCCCACCTCATCGCCGCCGACCCTGACGAGGCTCGCGAGCAGTGGATCGCCGCCTTCAGCCGCGACCGCGCCGACCTCGGCTCCCGCCACGCCGCCGGACTCGCCGCCCGGGAAGCCGACCGCTACGCCCCCATCCGACCGCTCGACCAGCCCCCGGCGACGCGTGCCCGGCCACCCGCCCCGGCTCCAGGCGTCCGCCGGCCCGACACAGAGCGCCGCGGGCCATCGATGGTCCCGCGCGTTGCTGCGCTAGGCATCGGGCGATGACCGTACGTGGCCCGTCAGGCCCCATGAGCCGGATGCCGCCGGTTGAGGTCAATCCATCAAGCTGGGCGGTGACGCTGACGCGCGTTGCGCCGAGGACCTCTGGGTCCCCAAGTAGGGTCAGCCGCCGCGAAGCTGACCCGATGGAGGACTTATGCCGGACATCTTCGACAACCTAACGACTGAGTCATCCATCGGCCCTGCACTCAAGACAGCCCTCGCCAACTTCGACTCTTGTGATATTGCCACTGGGTACTTCGATCTCCGAGGCTGGGCCAGCTTCTCCGACATAGTGAACAACAAGGTCGCCGACAGGCAATCAACCGAACCCGCCGTGGCGCGGGTGCTCATCGGGATGGTGATGCCAGCGGACTCGGCGCTCATGCTCGCTGCGCTGCAGGATGCAGTTCAGCCGCCTCCCTATGGCTCGGACCTCAACGACATGGGCAAGGCCCTCGCCGCCAAGGATCAACTTGTCAAGCACCTCCGGACGCAGTTGATGCGCGGCCTGCCGTCCGAAGGAGAACAGACAACCCTCCAGCAACTAAAGGGGCAACTGGAGTCTGGGGCTGTCGAGGTGAAGGTGTTCACGACCGCGCCGCTGCATGGTAAGACCTACATCTTTCACGCACCGGGCAATGCCTTTGCAGAACGCCGCGCCTATGTTGGCTCATCCAACTTGACGAATGCCGGCCTATTCAAGAATCTTGAGTTGAACATCGACGTCGTCGAGAAAGACGCAGCGGGTAAACTTGCCGCCTGGTTCACTGATCGGTGGGACGATCCCTTTTCACTTCGGATCTCGTCAGAAATCATCGACCTTATAGCGGAGTCGTGGGCGTCCGAAACGCAGCCGACGCCGTACGAGGTCTACCTTAAGGTTTGCCACGCAATGTCCGAGGATGCGCGAGAAGGTCTCGGCTACGTTCTGCCACCTTCAATCGAGAACCTGCTTCTCGACTATCAGGAGACTGCCGTCCGCACGCTCGCGCGCCGCATCGTCCGACGAGGCGGGACGATGCTCGGCGACGTCGTTGGACTGGGCAAGACCCTTACGGCAATCGCGACTGCACTGATGCTGGAGGCGGCGGAAGACTACACGACCCTCGTGTTGTGTCCGAAGAACCTCGAGCGTATGTGGAACGAGCACCTGGAAAGGTATGACCTCCGCGGTTCCAGAGTCATCCCGTATTCAGTGGCGGACAGAAGATTGCCCGAGCTGAAGCGGTTCCATTTGGTCATTTGCGACGAGTCGCACAATCTGCGCAATAGTTCAACGAGGGCCTATGAGGCGATCCAGGACTACATTCGCCGCAACGGTTCGAAGGTCCTGCTTCTGACGGCGACTCCGTATAACCTCGCGTTCGCCGACGTTGCGAATCAAGTCGGACTCTACATTGACGACGACGAGGATCTCGGCATCCAGCCGACTGCAGCCATGACGAAGGATAAGGCCCTGGTAGATAAGGTCGACGGAAAGATCACCACGCTCGCTGCCTTCCGTCGCTCGGAAGAGGCCGAGGACTGGAAGCGCCTAATGAGCGATCACCTCGTTCGCCGCACGCGCTCGTTCATCAAAAGGACAGCCAAGAAGGAGATGGTCTCCCTGCCTGGCGGCGGGGTTGAAGTACGCGAGTACCTGGAGTTCGCGAACGGTCAAAGGTTTCATTTTCCCATTCGTGTCCCCAAGCCGCTAAGCCTCGACTTCGCCGACGACGACCCAGCGCAGTTTATGGAGAGCGACGACACGCTCGACGCGATCAGGGACCTCGTTCTCCCGCGCTATCGGCTTGCCGAGTATGACAACCCGAAGGCTCCGCACACCATCGAGGACGCCAAAATCATCGCCGATATCCGGTCCGGGCGAGGCAACGTTAGCGGCTTTGTGCGCATCGGTTTGTTCAAGCGTCTCTCCTCGTCGGGACACTCCTTCATACTGAGCCTTCAACGCCAACGAGCCCGAAACGAGCTCTTTGTTTACGCCATCGACAACGCTCTGGCCGTTCCGCTCGGAAGTTTCAGCGACCATCAGTTCACAGTCTCGGACTCGGACCTCGAAGAGCACGAGGAAATGGGTGGCAGTCTGGCGTCGCGCTATCGCGAACTACATCGTCGACTACCCGCCTCCACAAAGTGGTTGCAGACTGGCATCTTCAAATCTAGCTTGCGCAAGGATCTGCTGCGCGACAACGCAATCATCACTCAACTTCTCGACCGCTTCGGAGCTTGGGATCCGGTCAAGGACACCAAGGCGAATGCCCTCGTAGATATGCTCCGAGACGACCACCCCGGCGAGAAGGTGCTCGTTTTTACTGAGTACGCCGACACCGCTGAGTACGTTGCGAAGGCTTTGAAGGATGCCGGCGTACAGCATGTCGGCTTGGCTTACGGGGACTCGGATGACCCGGCGGCTATCGCCCGCCGATTCTCTCCGGAAAGCAACCGGCTACCCGGCGAAGAGACCGAAGAGATGCCGGTAATGGATCCCATCGACGTCTTAGTGGCGACCGACGTCCTCTCGGAAGGTCAGAACCTTCAGGACTCTCACATCGTGGTCAACTATGACCTGCCCTGGGCGATTATCCGCATCATCCAACGCGCGGGCCGCGTCGACCGGGTGGGCCAGAAGTCCGACAGAGTTTTCATATACATGATCACGCACGAGAAGGTTGAGCAGGCCATCCTCCTTCGGCAGCGGATCAGGCAGAGGCTCGGTGACAACGCTGCTGCCTTCGGCTCCGACGAGCGGTTCTTCGGTGACGAGAAGGAAGTAAATCTGCTCGACGATCTATATAAGGGCGCTATCCCGTCAGAGGACGAGCTTGTCCAGGACGAGGGTGAAGCTGACGCAGTGAGCGAAGCTTGGCTCGTATGGTCGAACATTAAGGACCAAAATCCGCATCTCGCAGCCAAGGTCATGAAAATGCAGGACCTTATGCATAGCAGCCGAGGCCCATACGGCAACGAGGTCAAGACGGGCGTGACTACCTACGCCCGAACGTCAACCGGCATCGACGCATTCGCCGCGTCGTTCGACAGTGCAGATGGCAGCAGCTCTGTCGAGCGCCTCCTGACGCCACTTGAAGCCCTCCACGTCTTCCGCGCCGACGAAACGACCCCAACGGCGCCGCTGCGGCGGGATCACTTCGACCGGGAGGCGCTCCTGGTGAAGGGGAAGCTTGGCAACGAGATGGTCGCCGCCGGCGCGCTTCGCGGGGTGCGCAAGTGGGCTGTGGAACGTCTCGGGGGAACGATCTATGGCGCCGACGCAAGCGACGCAGTAAGCGCCATGATGGACAGGCCGCTGACCGAGTACGCCAACGTTCGTCTTCGTCAAGCCCGACGAAGCAAGTACTCCGACCAGGACCTCGCGGATCTTGTGAAGCAAGTTCACGGGGAGGAACGCCTCGTAATCGGGTCGGCCGAGAAAGAAGAGATTAAAATTGTTTGCTCGATCGGTGTGACCGCGCGATGACCGAGCCACTGCTCACGAAGGCGGATGGCGGAAGGTTCGGCGACCTCTTCCGACTCGACTTGTTTTGGCACAGCCCTGACCACGCGCCGATCCAGGTTGAGCTTGAGGACGGGTATCACGTCAGCGCGACCAACGTGTCCTCTTACAAGGGGGTTCGCGTTTGGGAAGTTGCTGCTCTTCCGGGGGCGGTCGGCGAGGCAAAGATCGACCAGGCAATTGCTAAGGTGTCCACTAACCGACTCGTGATCTTCCATGGCACTGGCAAACAGGTCTGGCGCTGGCCGTCGCGTACGAGTAAGGGAAACGGCGTCATCTCACGTCCTGCTAGGCACGTCCACCTAGTCGGGCAAGCCGATCCGCAATTCGTGGCAAAGCTCAATGCGATCCGACTGCCGAGCGATGTCGTCATCGATGTAAATGAAGTCCTGTCACGGGTACGAGCTGCGTTCGACGTAGAGACCAAGAGCGAGAGCAAGCGCGCGTCGCGGTTGATGGCGCAGATGTATTCTGCGGTCGAACGGAGCTATGCAGCTGATTTCGACACCAAGAAGCGTGACCACGAGATCTCCGTGACCCTTGCGCGTGTCCTCTTCCTACTGTTTGGTGACGATACGGAGATGTGGAAGGCGCCAGACGGCGAGCCATTGCCTGGCCTGTTCCAAGATTTCGTTAAGGATCACACAGCGCGTGACGGTTCAGACATCGGCGAACGCCTCAACGAGCTCTTTCGGGTTCTGGACACCGCGCCAGTCGACCGCAATGGACTCGCTGCGGAACTTCTAGCGCTCCCTTACGTGAACGGTGGGATCTTCGAGGAGCCGATTAGGCTCCCGAGTCTGGGCAGCGACTTCCGTGAGGCGGTGCTGGCTGCATCCGCCGTCGACTGGTCAACGATCAGCCCGGCCATCTTTGGCTCGATGTTTCAGTCCGTGCGTGATGCACAGACCCGGCGAGAGCTGGGGGAGCACTACACGTCGGAGGTGAACATCCTCAAGACGCTCAACCCTCTCTTTCTAGACGAACTTCGCGCAGAGGCCGATGCTGCGCTTACACGAGAGACCCCCCAGAAGCGGATCAACGCCCTCAATGCGCTGTGGAAAAGGCTTGGCGAGATTCGGTACCTGGATCCGGCTTGCGGGTGCGGCAACTTCATCATCGTCGCCTACCGGGAACTACGGGAGCTGGAACTTCGCGTCATGGACGGCCTTGCTAATCTCCAGCAGGGCGAGGGTGCGACCGCTCTTGGCGCGGATTGGACCCATCTGCTTAAGGTGACGCTTGATCACTTCTCTGGCATCGAGCTCGACGAGTGGCCTGCCCGCATCGCGGAGACAGCGATGTTCCTCATGGACCGGCAGTGCGACCTGAAGATGAGGGAGCGTTTTGGCGTTGCGCCCGAGCGGCTGCCGATTCAGCGATCCGCGAAAATCGTTGTTGGAAATGCACTGCGCATGGATTGGTCAGAGGTTGTCCCTGCGGGGCCAGATGTGATTATGGCCGGAAATCCTCCATTCTTGGGGCCGAAGGAACGAAGCGCTGGACAGACGGACGATCTCCGGCTTGTTTGGGGTGTGCAGTACGACGGATTTCTCGACTATGTATCCGGCTGGTACGCGAAGGCGATCGACTACTACGGCGAAGCGAGGTCGAGGTGGGCGTTCGTGTCCACCAACTCGATCGCGCAAGGTCAGGCCGTACCAACGCTGTGGGGAGCAATCCTTGCGAACGGTTGGCGTGTGCGGTTCGCTCATCGCACTTTTCCATGGACGTCGGAATCCTCCGGCGGCGCAGCTGTCCATTGTGTAATCGTAGGATTTGATCGAGAGCGCGGGACTGCGGCGCTACTCTTTGACTATATCGGTGGCGCACTGGTTGATCCATTAGGTCGGCGGGTGGACCGCATAAATGCGTACCTTGTTGACGGTCCGAATGTCCTCGTGCGAAAGAGGATGCGCCCCAGTGCTCCACAGTTGCCGGAGGTCCAGGCTGGATCGAAGGCGGTTGACTGGGGATTCTTAACGGTCGAGCCAGATCAGTATGACGAAGTTGCCGACGATTCCATCGCAGTTCGTTACCTTCGGCGCTACCGAGGCGGCGACGAGTTGATTAATGGGCTGCAACGATGGTGCCTATGGTTCGTCGGTGCCGACCTCGCCGAGTTGGAAAGAAGCGCACTGATTCGGGGACGTCTCAACGAGATTCGGCAACGCCGAGCCGCTAGCCCGAAGTTGATGACGAGGAGGGGGGTTGCTACTCCGCACCTTTTCGAGGAGCGCCGTCAACCGAGCACAGACTATCTGGGCATCCCGCAGACATTCGCGGAGGGCCGAACTCACGCAACGGTGGCGCGACTGTCATCAGATGTGATCGCCTCGATCAAGCTGTTCACGTCACCAGATCCAGATGGCTTCCTCTTCGCGATGATCTCGTCGTCCATGTTCATGACCTGGCAGAAGACGGTCGGGGGGCGCATGAAGTCTGACCCAAGCTTCACGAACACGATCGTTTGGAATACGTTGCCGGTTCCCACCATGGAATCCGATCTTCGTGCCGAAATCGTCTTGGCTGGGCAAGAGGTTCTTAGGGTTCGGGAGGAGAACCCGACCACACCCCTTGGCATGCAGTACGACCCGTTGAGGATGAGGCTTGAGCTGACTGAGGCCCATCAGAAGCTCGACGCTTTGGTGTGTGCGGCCTTCGGGGCGAATGGGCACCTCGAGGCTGAGCGAGACCGTCAGCGACTCCTCTTTGAGCAGTATGAGAAGACGACTGTCAGCCTTCAGGCGGGCGGATCCTGACTTAGCGTCGGGGCGTGGGAGCCTTGATGGGGGGGTTCCGCGTGGTCGCTCGCGCGAAGCGGTGCTGTCTGGCCTGGCGTGGCCTGGCCCGTGAGGCTCGGCGCCGGCGCGCCAGAGGATGGGCCCGCGCGACTGATTAGAAGCCGCCTTCTCCACCCTCGTCCGGCCTTGAGCCGTCGCCGTTGCCGCAGGGAGCTGACGGCGGCAAGGACCGGTTGCGTCGCGTTCGGCCGGTCCCAGGACCGGCGAGCGGCAGTTGGCCAGGTCATTAGGAGATGTAGAGCCAAGTTGGCTGGAATCGGGTGCGGATCGCTCGACGCGGCCGACGGTCGGGCAGACAGCGCGGGATCCGCGCTCAACCACAGCGTGTAACCGGGTTCTTCTGTTCCGATCAGCGAAGGCGGGCACCGGCCACCAGTTCGCCAGTACTTCTCCAGGACCTAGGCGGGAGTACTGGAGGAACACCTGGGGCGCCCGTTGTCCACAGGCCCTTCGTTGTCCACGGATCACAACGGTCGGGCGCATAAGCGGTCTAGAGGTGCTACTCCCGCAGGACCGAGGCAGCGCCACTTCCGGCCTCCTCCGTCCTCTCGAGGTGAGCCGAATGGCCAGCATCGCCCGTCGACCCGACGGCACGTACAGGCCGCGCTTCCGCGACGCGTCCGGCAAGGAGCACGCCCGTCACTTCAAACGGAAGGTGGACGCCCAACGCTGGCTCGACGAGCAGACCGCAGCGCTGGTGCGTGGCGACTGGGTCGATCCGATGCGAGGCCGCTGCACTTTCCGGGTCTACGTCAGCACCTGGCTGCCTGCGCAACCGCTTCGCGACACGTCTCGCCGCACGTACGACTCCTACCTGCGCAACCACCTGCTGCCGGCGTTCGGGGACAGGGGCCTCTCGGCGGTCACCCGTACGCAGGTGCTCGGCTTTCGCCGGGGCATTGAGGACAAGCTGTCGCCGACGACCAGCCGTCAGGTAATGGCGCTGCTGGCGAGCGTATTCACCGACGCGGTGGAGGACGGTTTCCTCGTTAAGTCACCGTGCCGCGAGACGCTGCCGCCGCGGCCGCATCGGGAGCGGGTCGTCCCGCTGACCGTCGAGCAAGTCGAGGCCCTCGTGGCCGCGGCACCGGATCGCTACCGGGCCCTCGTCGTGCTGGGAGCCGGCTGCGGGCTGCGGCTCGGTGAGGCACTTGGTTTGAAGGTCGGCCGGGTGCGGTTCCTCGAGCGGGAACTCGACGTCGTAGAGCAGCTGACGCTCGTTCCCGGTGCGCCGCCGAAGCTAGGCCCACCCAAGACCCGCCGGAGCATCCGCACGGTTCCGTTGGCCGACGTGGTTTCAACGGCGTTGGCCGAGCACCTCGCGGCGTTCCCCGCCGGCCCCAACGACCTGGTGTTCCGGTCGCGGACCGGTGGGCCGGTCTGGCCCAACACGTTCAACGGCGCGGTGTGGCAACCACTGCGCCGGCGCGCCGGCCTGCCCGCCGCACGCTTCCACGACCTGCGGCATTTCACCGCGTCGGCGCTCATCCGCTATGGCGAGTCGGTCAAGACGGTGGCCCACGTCCTCGGCCACGCCGATGAAACCGAGACGCTGCGCACCTATAGCCACCTGTGGCCGGACGCCGAGACGCGGACGCGGGCCGCGATCGAGGTTGCGTTTGCCCGTCCTGCGGACTCCGTGCGGACTGAGGGGCTTGCACACCGCCCTTGAGCTGGACAAACGCGCCTGGAGCGTGTCATCCCCGACATCACCCGGCGGCACATGGCCGTGAACATCCGCAAGTTCGTGCTGCAGGCGCACTCCCTGGACGAGCTGGTCGCGCTCGGCACGCTGACCGCGCACGCGGCCCGCTTCCTGGAGGCGGCGGTCGCGGCGGGGCTGAACGTGCTGGTCTCCGGCGGCACCCAGGCCGGCAAGACGACGCTGCTGAACTGCCTCTGCGCGGCGATCCCCGCCCGGGAGCGGGTGATCACGGCGGAAGAGGTGTTCGAGCTCCGCGTCCCGCTGCCCGACGTCGTCTCGATGCAGACCCGCCAGCCCAACCTCGAGGGCGCCGGCGAGATCCCGCTGCGCCGGCTGGTCAAGGAGGCGCTGCGGATGCGTCCTTCGCGGATCGTCGTCGGCGAGGTCCGGCAGGAGGAGTGCCTGGACCTGCTGATCGCGCTGAACAGCGGTCTTCCCGGCATGTGCACCCTGCACGCCAACGGGGCGCGCGAGGCCATCGCGAAGATGTGCACGCTGCCGCTGCTGGCCGGCGAGAACATCGGGCACGCGTTCGTCGTCCCCACGGTGGCCACGAGCGTCGACCTGGTCGTGCACGTGGGCACGGACGCGTCGGGCCAGCGGCGGGTGCGCGAAATCGTGGCTGTGCCGGGCCGGGTGGAGGACGGCGTCGTCGAGCTGGCCGACGTCTTCACCTCCCGGGACGGGCGGCTGGTGCGGGCCGGCGGCCACCCGCCGCACGCCGAGCGCTTCGCCGCGCTGGGCATCGACCTCCCCGCGCTGCTCGACGACTCCGGCCGGTGGGACCGGTGACGGGCGCTCTGCCCGGGCTGCTGCTCGGCGTCGGGCTGCTGCTCGTCTGGCGCAGCGGCCCGCGGGCACCGCGGCGGGCGCCGGGCCCGCGCCGCACCGGGCGGCGGCAGGAGCAGCTGGCCGCGGCGGGGCTGTCCGGCATCAACTCCGCCCAGCTGCTGGCCCTGCAGCTGGGGCTCGGCCTGCTGACGCTCGTCGTCGTCCTGCTGACCACCGGCACGGTCACGGTCAGCCTCGCCTTCGCCGTCTTCGGGTTCGCGCTGCCGGCGGTGCAGGTGCGCCGGCTCGCCCTGCGCCGCCGGGCCGACCTGCGGGAGGTCTGGCCGGAGGTGGTCGACAACCTCGCCTCCGCCGTCCGGGCCGGGCTGTCGCTGCCGGAGGCGCTGGCCGCGCTCGCCGTCCGCGGTCCGGAGGTGGTGCGCCCGCCGTTCGCCCGGTTCGGCGCCGAGTACCGCAGCAGCGGCCGGTTCGGGGAGTGCCTGGACCGGCTCAAGGACGACCTCGCCGATCCGGTCGGCGACCGCATCGTGGAGACGCTGCGGGTGGCCCGGGAGGTGGGCGGCAGCGACCTCGGCCGGGTGCTGCGGACGCTGGCCACCTTCCTGCGCGAGGACGCCCGCGCGCGGGCGGAGCTGGAGACCCGGCAGGGCTGGGTGGTGCAGGCCGCGCGGCTGGCGGTGGCCGCGCCGTGGGTGGTGCTCCTGCTGCTGGCGACCCAGTCGACCACGCTGGCCGCGTACGACTCCGCGGCCGGGACGGCGCTGCTGCTCGGCGGCGGCGGCGTGTGCCTGCTGGCCTACCGGCTTATGCTGCGGATCGGGCGGCTGCCGCAGGACGTGCGGGTGCTCCAGTGATCCTCGGGATGCTCCTGGGCCTGACCGCGGCGACCGGGGTCCTGCTGGCCGTCACCTACGCCCCGCCGTTCCGGTCGGTGCGGCTGGTCGACCGGCTCGCGCCCTACCTGCACGACGCGCCCCCGCCGTCGCGCCTGCTGGGGACGGCCACCGAGCCGGGACTCTTCGGGGCGGCCCGCCGGTTGGCCGGACCGACGATCACCGACGGCGCCCGGCTGCTGGACCGGGTCGTGGGCGGGCGGGCCGCGGTCCGCCGCCGGCTCGACGCGCTGGCGTCGGACGCGACCGTCGAGGACTTCCGCGTCGAGCAGGTCGTGTGGGGCGGGCTGGGCCTGCTCGGCGCCGCGGGCGTCGCGTCGGTCGGGACGCTGGCCGCCGGCGAGCTGAACGTCCTCTCGGCGCTGCTGCTGTGTGTCGCCGGGCTCGTCGGGGGGCTGCTCGGCCGGGACTGGTGGCTGACCCAGCAGGTCCGCCGGCGCGAGGAGCTGCTGCTGGCCGAGTTCCCGGTGGTCGCCGAGCTGCTCGCGCTCGCGGTGACGGCGGGGGAGGGCCCGGCCGCGGCGATCGACCGCGTGACCCGGCTGTCCGGCGGCGAGCTGGCCCGCGAGCTCGGCGGTGCGCTGGGCCGCGCGCGGTCCGGGACGCCGCTGACCGAGGCGCTGCAGGAGGTCGCCGACCGCACGTCGCTGGACCCGCTGGCGCGGTTCGTCGACGGCTTGCTGGTCGCGATCGAGCGCGGCACCCCGCTGGCCGAGGTGCTCCGCGCGCAGGCGGCCGACGTCCGCGAGGCGGGCAAGCGCCGGCTGCTGGAGGCCGGCGGCCGCAAGGAGATCGCCATGATGGTTCCGGTCGTCTTCCTGGTGCTGCCGGTCACCGTCCTGTTCGCCCTGTTCCCGGGCCTGATCAGCATCGTCTCGCTGGCGTCATGAGCGTCGCGACCGACCGAGGAGGACGCGCGTGCGTCTCGTGACCCTGTTCCTGGCCGCCTGGGCGGCACTGTCCGTGCGACTGCGCGGGGACGACCCCGAACGGGGTGACGTCCCCGGCTGGGTGATGATCACCGTGATGACGGCGGCGCTGGTGCTGGCGATCCTCATCCCGTTCCGCGAGGCGATCGTGACCGCGGTGCAGAACGCGCTGGACTCCGTCACCACCGGTGGGTGAGGGACCCCGTCGTACCCCGGCCCTCGCGAGCTCGCGGCTGGACCCTGCAGAGGGGCCGGAGAACGGCGACGGCGAGCGGGGCAGCGCCGTCGTGGAGTTCGTGCTGGTCTCGGTGCTGATCGTGGTGCTGCTGCTGGCGGTGCTGCAGGTCGCGGTCTACGTGCACGTGCGCAACGTGGTCACCGCGAGCGCGCAGCAGGGGGCGCGGTACGCGGCGAACGCGGGCGTCCCGGCCTCGGCCGGCGGCCCGCGGACGGCGGAGATCGTGGCGGCGGCGACGTCGGAGCGGACGGCGGCCGGGCTGAGCTGCAGCGCGGTGGAGGAGGTCGACGGGACCGGTCTCACGCTGGTGGTGGTGCGCTGCAGCGGCGCGGTGCCGGCGTTGCTGGCCGGGCTGGGAGACCTGCTGCCGGTCGACGTCACCGGCCGCGCGGTGCGGGAGGGGCCGTGAGGTGGCTGCGTTCCCGGCTCGGCTCCGCGGGGGACCGGGAGCGCGGGGCGGCGCTGGTGGAGTTCGTGTTCATCGCGCTGGTGGTGTTCGTGCCGCTGGTCTACCTGGTGGCCGGGTTCTCCTCGGTGCAGCGCGGGGTGTTCGCGGCGACGGCGGCGGCGCGGGAGGCCGGGCGGGCGCTGGGCACCGCCCCGGACCTCGCCACCGGGCAGGCGCGGGCGGAGCGGGCGGTGGAGCTGGCGGTGGCCGACCAGTCGGTGGACGCCACCGACGTCCGGCTGGCGTACGCCCCGGCGGGGGCGGGGTGCGACGCGGCCGGCAGTTACACGCCGACGCTGGCGCCGGGGGAGGAGTTCACCGTCTGCGTGACGGTGACCGTGCGGATCCCGCTGCTGCCGGAGTTCATCGAAGCCAACACCGCCACCGGCCGGTTCGTCGTCGAGCGTGACCGCTACGTCGACGCCTGAGGCCTGAGCGCGCCGACCGTCGTACCCCCGTGGCCCGTTCCCGAGCCGGGAACGGGCCACCCGGGTACACCGGAGTCCGTCGTCCGCGACGTGCTGGGCCGGGTCGGGCTGCCGAGATCCGTCAGCCGTTGATCGAGAAGGTGACCAGCGGTCCGTCGAATCCCGGGGACCAGTCGAGCAGGAGCGCGCCCGCGGGGGCATCGAAGGCGACCTCGCCGCGCACCTGGCGGCCCGGGACCAGCTCCGCGGAGAGCGTCGACTCCAGCACGCTCGTGTCCGAGTCGTAGATGACTCCGCCGTCGTCCTGCACGGTGAAGTCGTAGGCCGAGATGAGAGCGGCCCCCGGCTCCGTGCGCGACGCCACCTGGACGGTGACGTCGACGACGAGCCAGGACCCATGAGTCGGCACTGCAGATGAGTAGGAGGTCTCGGGCTCGCTGACGCGCCGCAAGCCGTTGACCGTGATCGTGCCGACCGTGATGCCGCCGTCGAAGGCCACTACCTCGCCCACGGCTGCCGTCTGTGGCGTAGGGGTGGCGGCCTCCTCGTCGTTGGCCGCAGCATCTGCCTCGTTCAACTCGGCGTCCTGCTCGGGGCTGCACCCGTAGCCGATGCACTCCTCCGAACTGTTGTTCTGCGACGTGGAGAAGGCGGCGGAGTCGCCGTCGCCCCCGCCACAGGCGGTCAGCAGCATCACCGCGGCACACCCGGCGCCGGTCAGTGCGTGTCTCATCGTCAGCTCCCCGTGAAGATCGGTCGCCGGAAGCTACCGGGGTCGGTGTCGCGAACCACGCTCGACGCAGGGTGCCTGTCACGGCCGTGGCGCGATGGGCGCAAGACCGCTGCCGTGGTCACGGTCCGCGTCCGCGGGGGTGTCCGCTGCGGGCCTGAGCGGGCCGACCGTCGTACCCCCGCGGCCCGTTCCCGAGCCGGGAACGGGCCACCCGGGTACACCGGTGGGCCGCGTCAGCAGCGCCGGTAGATCTCGGTCAGCTCGCGGATCTCGGTGGCCCGTCGCTGCTGGACCTGCTCGAAGAACCTGCTGTTGCGCACGACCGTGGTGTCGTCCCGCAGCCGGCGCTCGATGCGCCGGCGCAGCGGGCGGCGCACCTCGCGGCGGAACACCGACAGGCAGTCGGAGAAGTCCGGGCCGCCCCACGGAATCAGTTCCTGCACCACGCAGCGCAGCCCGGCCGCCCTCGCGTACCGGCGGAACTTGGCCGCCGACATGGTGGGCGCGCGCCAGTGCTCGTTGCCGATGGTGAGCTCGCCGCTCTCCGGGTCGCGGTACTCGTCGACGTTGGAGTGGTGCAGCACGCCGGCGCCGCCGGGCCGGAGCTTGCGCCCGAGCTGGGTCACGTAGGACTCGACGACGTCGTCCTCGGCGTGGATCAGGGAGTCCCAGCTGAACACGAAGTCGATCGAGCCGTCCTCGATCATGTCGAGGGACCTGCCGTCGTTGACGTGGTAGTCGATGTGGTCGTGCTCGGCGAACCGCTCCTGGCAGGCGGCGATGCACGCCGGCACGAGGTCGACCACGGTGAGCTTCTCGCTGGCGGGCACGAGGAACTGGGTCGCCCGGCCGAAGCCCGGCGCGATCTCCAGCGTGTGCGCGGACGGCAGGAACGGGCTCACCCGCGGTTGCAGGAGCCAGGACCACAGCGCCTCAGTGCTGCCGAAGCCGCCCGACCACTCGTCGCCCTTGTCGGACCAGTCGTAGTTCGCCCAACGGTCGCGGTTGTCCTCGACGCTCGGCATCCTGCGGCACCTCCTCGTCCCGCGGAGTGTCGGACGAGGCTAGCGGCCTGAGGGGGCCCGCGACCGCCGCCGAGCGCGTGCGGCCGCTGTGCCCGGAGTGACGCCTGGGGCTGATCCACCCGAAAAGTTGCTGAAAGTAGTGGCGCGGCGCCGTAGAGTGGTGAGCCACGGGGGTCGTGGTCCGAGTCCGACCCCGTCGACGCCGTCGAACGTCCGCGTCCGGCGTCCTGATCCCCCTGGTGAGGAAGAACGTGCACCTGCGCTCCACAACCCGTCGTCGTCCGGGCTCGCGAGAGATCCGGCGAGGAGCCCGGTGGTCGGCCGCCCTCTGGGTGGCCCTGGCCGCGTGCGTCCTCGTCGCGCACGGGCTGTCCGCGGCGGGTGCGCCGGAGGTGGACGGGCGGCCCGGCGACGAGGCCCGCGTCGCCACCGCCGCCGCGGGGTTGCACACCACGATGGGCTTCAACCTGCACAGCGCCGGGCAGTCCGCGGGCCGCCGGGCCGCGTACGTCCAGCAGGCGGCCGATGCCGGCGCGGGCACGGTGCGCGAGACCGTGGGCTGGGCCGACGTGGAGGGCGTCGAGGGGCGCTACCTCTGGGCGTTCACCGACGAGCGCATGCGGCTCACCGCCGGCCGGGGGATCAGCATGCTGATGACGGTCGCCTACTCGCCCCGATGGGCGTCGAGTTGCCCCTACGACCTCCGCTTCTCCAAGTGCGGCCCGGCGGACGTCGCCGAGTACGCGCGGTTCGTCTCCGTCCTGGCCGAGCGCTACGGGCAGGGCGGCCGGTTCTGGGCGGAGAACCCGTCCCTGCGCTACGTGCCGCTCGCGGGCGTCGAGATCTGGAACGAGCCGAACCTCGCGACGTACTGGAAGAACCCCGACGGCCGCCGCTACGCCGCACTGGTCACCGCCGCGCACCGGGCCGTCGAGCGCGTCGACCCCACGCTGACCGTGATCGCCGGCGCGACCGCCTCGGGGACGACGGCCGCCGGCCGGATGATCAACCCGGTCGAGTTCCTGCAGCAGATGTACTCCGCCGGGGCCGGGGGGAGCTTCGACGCGTTCTCCCACCACCCGTACCGCTTCTGGCGGTCCGCCACCGCCGAGCAGATCCTCGCCGTCCACCCCGACTCCGGCTGGTCGCAGATGGGCGAGACCAGGACCTCGTTGCGGTCGGTGATGGTCGCCAACGGCGACGGCGGCAAGAAGATCTGGGCCACCGAGGTGGGCGCCCCCACCCATCTGTTCGGCGTGTCGGAGGCCGAGCAGGCGGACCTCGCCGCCCTGGAGGTGGCCACGTGGAACGCGCTCCCGTGGGCCGGCAATCTCTACTGGTACGGCCTGCGCGACGAGTGCTCCTCGGCCTACGTCACCCAGTGCCGCTTCGGCGTCGTGCGCTGGGACGGGTCGCTGAAGCCGTCCTACGGGGCCCTGCGGGGCGCCTTCGCGGCCGCCGGCGGCTGAGGCGTCCGGGTCAGCGGGTGACGCCGGTGTGCCCCAGCGAGTAGCGGCCCGGCTGCGGCCAGACGCAGAGGCCGTGCGGGCTGTCGGCCACCGGGATCCGCGCGAGGAGCGACCCGTCGGCGGTGGAGAGCACGTAGACCTCGTCGTCGTACCGGCCCGACAGCCACAGCTGGCTGCCGTCGGCGGTGACGCCGCCCATGTCCGGGCTGGCCGAGCCGGGGATGGTCCAGGTGGTGATCAGGGCGCCGGTGTCGGGTTCGAGCACCGAGATCGTGCCGCTGTGCCGGTTGGTCACGTACATCTGCGTGGCGTCGCGGCTGAGGTAGATGCCGTGGGTGCCGTGCGCGGTCGGGATCTCGCCGATCACCTGCGTGGCCGCGCCGTCGAGCACCCACAGCGAGCCCTGGTCGGAGTCGGCCACGTAGAAGCGGCTGCCGTCGGGGGAGAGCTTCACGTCCTGCGGGCCCATGTCGGTGTTGCGCACCGGCATGTCGATGATCCGGACGACGGTGCGCGAGGGGACGTCGAGCACGACCACCCGGCCGGCGAACTCGCAGCTGAACACCGCCGTCCGCCCGTCCGCTGTGAAGTCGGCGTGGTCGATGCCGGCGCACTCGGGGATCCGCAGCCGGCCCACCTCGGCCCAGGTGTGCGGGTCGTAGAACACCAGCGACCGCAGCGCCTCGGCGACGGAGATGGCGTACGCGCCGTCGGGCGTGAAGTACATGTTGTACGGGTCGTCGACCGGGATCCGCGGCCCGTTCGCGCCGGTCACCGGGTCGATCGGGGTGATGGTGTTGCCGATGTCGTCGGTCGCGTACAGCGTCCGCATGTCCCACGAGGGGACGACGTGCTGCACTTCCGTGCCGGCCGGGAAGCGGTGCACCACCTGGAGGGTGGCGGGGTCGATCTCCCACACCTCGCCGCTGTTGTGCGGCACGTAGACCATCGGCCGGGCCGCGGCGGCCGCGGGGCTCAGATCGTCGGCGCCGGTCTCGGAGTACACGTTGGCCGCGTCCAGCACCGGCGGCATCCCGGGGAGCTGGTCGGGGATCGCGGGGGTGGGCTCCGCGGTCGTCGACGGGGCCGGCTCGGAGGCGGACGACGGCGTCTCCGACGTCCCGGAGGCATGGCCGGTGTGGTCGGCGTCCCCGCCGCCCCCGTCGTCCGCCGAGCAGCCGCCGACCGCGATCAGCAGGGCGGCCAGCGTCGCCGTCGTCGTGTTCCGGATCCGCACGTGACCTCCGCTCGCCGGGCACCCCGGTGGGCCGCCGCCGGACACCCTCACACGTCGGCGGGGCCGGCGGAACGGGGTCGGGCAGCAAGCGATGTGCGCCGGGGGACCGCTCCGGGCGCGGAACGGTCCCCCGGCGCACAGTGCGCGTGCCGGGAGGAGGGGCGGAGCGGGGTCAGCTGCCGGCGGCGGGGTCCACGAACTCGACGGTGACGTCCTCGACGCCGAGCGACTCCGCCAGCGCGGTGAGCATGTCGCGGGTGCCGTCCTCGGCGCGCTCGAGCAGGTCGCTGTCGTCGGCGGCGGACTCCAGCTCCTCCTCGGCCAGGGAGTACAGCTCGCTCTCGCCGTCCCCGCCGTCGCCCAGGGCGTCGCCGACGCGGTCGACGAGGCCCCGGTCGCGGTCGAGCACCCGGCTCTCGTCGGGGTCGATGCTCGCCTCGCCCAGCTGTGGGGCGGGCAGCGTGATGGTCGCCGCGTCGCCGTCCGCGGAGAGCTCCACGGCCTGCGCGTCGAGGCCCGAGAAGTCCACGTAGGCGTCGACCGAGCCGGTGGCGAGGAACTGCACCCGCTCGCCGCTGATCACCGAGGGCACCCACGGGGTGTCGCTCTCGATGTCGACGACGACCTGGAAGCTGCCGGTCGCGGCGTGGTACTCGTCGAGGTCGGCGAGGGAGACCAGCAGCGGCGTCGTCGTGCGGTCGACCCGCTCGGAGTCGAAGGGGTTGCCCCAGTCGGCGAGCTGACCGACGACGACGAACCCGAGGGCGACGACGCCCACGCCGACGCCGGTCCTGACCACGGTTGAGGGCAGCTTGGGCATGCGCAAGGACTCCTCGCGTCGCAGGGGGGATCCCCCGGGCCGTCGGCCACGCGGGGGTACCCCGTACAGCGATCCGGCCGGACGTCCCATTCCCACCCGGCCGGCGATTTTCCCGGACGGCTCCCGGCCGCGCGCGCACCACCGCTCCCGGTCGACCCACCGGTCCCGGCTCCGGGCGTGCCGGCTTGCGCCGGCCGGCCGGTGCCGGTGGCATCTGCCCGGCGCACCGTGCCGGTGGTCCGGATCCTCGCCGTCGGGACGGGTGCGCCGGTGGGCCGCGGGCTGCCACGCTGAGGTGGGCCGCCGTCCGGGCGACCGAGAGGACGAGGGGCTCGTGCAGCGAGAGCGGAGCGGGTGGTCGCGGGGTTCGGTCGTGCCCGTGGCCGTGGTCGCGCTGTTCGCGGCGGCCGTCTCCTGGTCGGTCTTCGGCGACTTCCGCCTCGTCGTCGTCGCGGTGGGCGCCGCCGCGAGCGCCGAGCTCGGCTCGTGGTGGCGACGGCGGCACGCGGTCGATCCCGCCGCGGGTGATCCTCCGCCGGCGCCGGACGAGTAGCCGGTCAGGCCTCCGCGGCGGCGACGCCGATCAGGGGACGTACACCCCGGCGACCTCGGTGACCGAGCCTCCGACGACGGTGAGCCGCACGTAGGTGGAGCCGTCGACGACGGCGGAGGTGCCGGCCAGCGCGCCGACCGAGGACACCTCGACCTCCTCCGCCGTCCAGGCGTCGACGTAGGACGCCGGCGCGCCGGGCCGGACGGGCAGCACGGTGACCCGGTCGTCGGCGTCGCGCACGTAGTAGGTGCCGCACTGCTCCCAGCCGTTGTCGGTCACGCCGTCGGCGACGCAGGCGGCGGCCGCGTCGGCGCCCTCGAACCACTCGACGAGGTCGACGTGGACGACGTCGTCGCTCGCGGCGCGCAGGACGCCGACGTGCTCGCCGTCGGGGAGGTCGCTGCCGGCGGGCCCGGAGCCGCGCACGGTGACCTGCCCGGTGACGGAGAACCCGGCACCGGTCCACTCGTAGCCGACCGACGACCAGTGCGTGGGGCAGCAGGTGGGGTCCTCGTCCGCGGGCGTCGGGCCGGAGACGGTGAGCGAGCCGCCGTCGGCGGCCACGGTCGCGCCCTGGAAGGGGATGCCCTCGCCGAGCACCCCGAGGGCGGTCGGCCGGCCCTGCGCGAGGCCGAAGACGACGACGCTCTCGCCGGGCTCCGAGGCGGCGCTGGCGCAGCCGGCCACGACGAGCACCTCGGCGACCCCGTCACCGGTGACGTCGGCCTGCGTGGTGCTCACGGTCGCGTCGTCCCAGCTCGCGGGGGGCAGCCCGTCGGCCACCCAGGCGGCGCGCGAGGGGCAGCCGGCCGCGTCGTAGGCCAGTGCCTTCCAGTCCGGCGACAGGTCCGATGCCGCGGGGGAACCGGAGCCGCCGGTCGCGCACGCGCCCAGCGCCGCGCCGCCGGCCAGGAGGAGCACGGGAACGCGCAGGGCGCGGCGGGTGGGCATCGGGCTGCTCCGGAAGTCGGGCGGGCACGTGCCCGCACTCCGAACATCGGCGCGCAACGGGTGTGGCTTGAGTGGTGGATGTGACGGATGTGACGACGTCCAGTAGGCAGATCTGCGCCGCCCCGATCGCGACACGCCGGGCGTGACCAGCGCGGAGGCCGTTACCGGCGGCGGGGGACCAGCGGCCGCAGCACCTCGACGGCCAGCCAGGTCAGCGCCGTGGTGGCGGCGGTCGCCAGGAAGAGACCGCCCATCTCCCCGGTCGCGCCGGCGGCGACCTGCACGGTCGTGAAGGCGACGGCGCCGACGAGGTTCGAGGCCACCAGCGCGGCCCGCCAGCCCAGACCGGGCCGCACCAGCCGCCAGACGACGAGGTCGGCGACCTGCGCGCCCGCGAACGCCGCCGGGGCGGCCAGCATCCCGCCCGGCGCCTGCTCGGCCAGCACCAGCGTGCCGACCGTCACCGCGGCGGCCACCCACGGCAGCCCGCCGGTGCGGTCGAGGGCGTCCCGCACACCGAGCGTCAGCCCGAGCAGCACCTCGCTCGCGAGCGCGGACAGCCCGAAGCCCACCGCGATGCCTACCGGGTACTCGGCGTCCGCGCGGTCCATGACCGCGACCAGCGCGACGAACGCCGCGGCCAGCAGGAGGGCGAGCACCGGGCGCCGCCGCGCGGGCGCGGGCGCGGGCGGCGGCCGGTGGGGGGCGGGTGCGGGGCCGTAGGGCGCCGGATGGTGCGGGGCGGGGCGGGGCGGCATCGGGCCGTGCGGCCCGCGGTGCGCGGCCGGGCCGCCGTACGCCGGCCCGGCCGCGGCGGCCGGGGCGTACGGCGCCGGCCGGTGCGGTACGGGCGCCGGCTGCGCCGGCATCCGCGGCGCCGGTTGCAGCAGCGGCGTGGGCGAGCGGGGCGGTGGGGCGGCGGGCGACGGGAGGGACGGCGGGAGGGACGGCGGGAGGGACGGCGGGAGGGACGGCGGGAGGGACGGCGGAACCGGCGACGGCGCAGCGGCGCGGGCACCGGGGGGCGGAACGGGAGCCGGTCGCTGCGTCGCCGGCCGGGCCACCGGCGCGGCGGGAGCGGCGACCGCGCGCCGCGCCTCGGCCGCCAGCTGGCCCGCCGTCGGGGTGCGCCGGGCCGGGTCCGTGGCCAGGGCCCGCCGCAGCACGCCGTCGAGCGCGGCCGGCACGTCCGACCGGCGGGCCCACAGCGGCGGAGGCTCGGTGTGCAGGTGTGCGTGGTAGGCGGCGGGCAGGCCGGTGCTCGGGTACGCGCGCATCCCGGTCAGGCACTCGTAGAGCACGCAGGCCAGCGCGTACACGTCCACCCGCGGGTCGACGTCGTGCCCGGTCACGAACCGCTCCGGCGCCATGTACTCGTAGGAGCCGATCGCCGTGCCGGTCTGGGTGATCGCGGCGCCGTCGGTCGACGACCGCGCGATGCCGAAGTCGACGAGGTAGACGAACGGGTCGTCGGGCCGGCCGGTGAGCAGCACGTTGGAGGGCTTCACGTCGCGGTGCACCAGGCCGTCGGCGTGCGCGGCGTCCAGGGCCTCGGCCAGCTGCCCGATGATCGACAGCGCCGTCGGCACGGGCAGCGGGCCCCAGCGGTGCAGCCGGCTCGCCAGGTCCTCGCCCTCGACCAGCCGCATGTCCAGGAACAGCCGGCCGTCGATCTCGCCGTAGCGGTGGATGGGGACGACGTGCGGTCCGCGGAGCCGGGCGGTCAGCCGCGCCTCGCGCTGGAACCGGGCGCGGTACGCGGAGTCGGCGGCCAGGTGCGGGGCGAGCAGCTTGAGCGCGACCACCCGCTGGTGCTCGGTGTCCCAGGCCCGGTGCACCTCGCCCATGCCGCCGCGGCCCAGCGGCCCGAGGAGCCGGTAGGGACCGAAGGTCACTCCCTGCACCCCGCCCCCCGGGTCTCGCCGCCGTGGCCCGAGGGTCCCACAGCGGTCGGGACGGAGGGGCCGTCAGGAGCGCAGCGCGCCGACCTCGCGGGCCAGGGCGCCGCCGCGCCACAGCAGGGTGGGCACGTCCCCGAGGTCCAGCGGCCGCCAGCGCAGGATCCACACGGCGAACACGCCGTCCCGCACGGCGTAGCGCATCGGATCCGACGGCGAGTCGACCGGGATCCCGCCCCGCGGCGTCGGTGCGGCATTCCCCGCGGGCAGCAGCAGCGCCGTCCGCCCGCTGTTGCGCTCGACGACCCGCGCCTCGGTGTGCAGCGCCAGCCGCGCCGTCGGCGGGAGGCCCGGCAGGGCGCCGCGCAGCACGGCCCACGCCGTGCCCGGCACCGGATTGGTCGGGAACGCCGCGGCGTAGGCGCGCGGGTCCTCCGCCGCCAGCCCGCGGCCGGCGGCCTCCGCCTGTACCGCCGCGAGCAGCGCAGGCGGGATCCGCGGCGACCCGGGGCCGGCGGGCGGCGGCGCCGGCAGCGGCTCGCCGAACGCCTGCGGGCGGTGCAGGGGCCGGCACGCGGCGGCCAGCGCGTCGGCGGCGTCCCGGGTCGCGTGCAGCAGCCGGTCCAGCTCCGTCGCGTCGCCGAGGTAGCTGTTGCGGACCAGCCGCACCGTGCCGAAGCGGTACCCCAGCTCGAAGAAGGGCAGGTCCGCGCCGGCCCGCAGGACGGCGGCCATCGGCCCGGCGACCAGCCGCTCGACCAGGCCCTCGGGCAGCTCCGACTCGGCGATCAGCGTCAGCCCCGGCAGCCCGACGGGGGCCAGCGGGATCTCCGCGGACGACGGCCAGAGGCCGGGCGAACGGTTGGTGATCCGGAACCGGGGGAGGAGCGCGGCCTCGGGCACCAGCGCGGCCGCGCCCGTGCACGGCACCCCGATGAACAGGTGGTCGGCCTCGGTCGAGGAGAGGAACCGGCGCGGCGCGCTCCACAGCCGGCGCATCGGCGGGGCCACCGTCACGAACCAGAAGGTGTGGTCGCCGGCCGGCTCGTCGTCGGAGTCCAGCGGCCAGGCGTAGCGCCAGTGCCACAGGCAGACGTCGCGATCGCCGACGTCGCCGCGGACGACGTTGAACTGCAGCTCCGGCTCCAGCGGCAGCGCGGCGAAGTAGCCGCTGGGGTTCTGGCTGCCCAGGTACTGCAGCCCCCGGGACGCCGCGTACCCGGTCAGGTCGACGGCCGGGGCGCCACGCCGGGCGTCCTGGCGGTCCGCGGGCACGAAGGAGGCGCGGCCGGCCATGCGCGCGGCGACGGGCGGGATCGGAGCGGTCATCGTGGGCTCCTCGGCGCGGGTCCCGGGCGGCGGACGGTGCCGGAGGGTAGTGGTGCCGGCGGCCCCCGCGGGAGGCTGGCGAGGTGACGGGCGGGAGCAGCGGCCGCGACCCCGGCGACGTGCTGCGCGACATCGGTGCCGCCCTGGTCGCCGCGGCGCCTCCGGGGACCGCCCGGATCCGCTACCGCGCCACCGCCGTCGGCGCGGTGCGCCGCGACGGCTTCCACGCCGAGACCGCTGCCGGCAACGCCGTCAACGTGCCGGTGCCGGGGGCGGCCCGCGACGGTGTCGAGGAGCTCAAGCAGCTGCTGTGGAACCCGCAGCTCGGCACCTGGCTGGAGCTCGACGTGGTGCTGGACCGGGCCAGCGGGCAGCTCGAGCCGCGGTTCAACCGCACGCACGAGCCGGGTGGGGAGCCGCTGCCCCGGGAGGCGATCGCGGAGGAGCTCCGCCGCTTCCCCCGGCCGCCGTCCGCGATCCCCGCCTGGATGGCCGAGCGGCTCGGCTGACCGTGTGGCCGTCCGGCCGGTCGCCCGCTCCCGGCGGCCGGGGCGCGAGTCAGCCCCCGCGCGTCACCTCGGCCTGGACGATGCCGCGCAGCGCGGTCTGCAGTGCCGCGTCCCCGGCCCGCCACGATGACGCCATGGAGGAACACGTGGACGAGGAGTGCTGCGAGGTGGTGGTCACCGCCCCTGATCCGGAGTGGCTCGCCGGCCTCACCCGTGACCTGGTGGAGCAGCGGGTGGCGGCCTGCGGGCACCTGCTGCCCGCCGTCCGCTCGATCTACCGCTGGGACGGCGAGGTGCACGACGAACCGGAGGCTCGCGTCGGGCTGCACACCCGCCGGGCGCTGGTGCCGGCGATCGTCGAGCACGTCACCGCGGTGCACCCCTACGACGTCCCGTGCGTGATCGCGCTGCCGCTGCGCGGCGGGCATCCGGGGTACCTGGCGTGGATCCGGTATGAGACGGAGGCCACTCCTCCGGGTGGGACGGGCTGAAGGTCGGACGAACCTGTGCCGAAAAGGGGGAGGACCGGGCCGACCAGAGGCCCCGGCGGCCAGGGAGGTGCACGTGCCGGAGTCCGACAGCGCCCCGCAGGACGCGGCGGTCTCCGCCGTCCTCGACGCGCTCTCCTCGCCGGCCCTCCTGCTCGGCACCGACGGCCGGATCCGGCACGCCAACGGCGGCTGGCACGCCAAGGTGGCGGCGCTGGCCGACGACCGGCTGGCCGAGGTCCACCGGACCACCGACTACGTGGGGCTGACGCGCCGGCTGGCCCGGACGCCGGAGGCCCTCGCCTTCGCCGACCGCCTCGACGCCCTCCTCCGCGGCGACCTCGACGAGGTCCGCTACGACTACACGATCTCCTCGCCCGGCTGCTGCCGCTGGTACCGGCTGACGGCGACCCGGCTCGACGTCGCCGACCGGATCATCGTCACCCACGTCGACGTCACCGCCGAGGTGCAGGCCAGCCGCGAGACCGACTGGCTGTCCCGCCACGACCGGCTGACCGAGCTGCCGAACCGCGCCTACCTGCACGACCTGCTGGACGGCGAGCTGCGCCGGACGAACCGCGGGCCGGTCTCGCTGCTCGTGCTGGACCTCGACGGCTTCGCCGAGGTCAACGACACCCTCGGCCAAGAGGCCGGCGACGCCCTGCTGCGGGAGGTCGCCGGGCGCCTGCGCGCGCTGGCCCGGGGAGGCGACAGCGTCGCGCGGCTCGGCGGCGACGAGTTCGTCCTGCTCTGCCCGGACACCGGCGCCGACGGCCTCGAGGCGCTCGCGGAGCGCTGCCGGACGGAGCTCGCCCGGCCGTTCACCCCGTGCGGGCGGACCGTGCGGCTGAGCGCGTGCATCGGCCTCGTCACCACCGGCGGCGCCACGGGTGCCGGGTCGGCGGACCTCGTCCGCGACGCCGGCCTCGCCCTGCACGCCGCCAAGACCGGCGGCCACGACCGCCTCCGCCGCTTCACCCCCGACCTGCTCGCCGCCGCCGCCCAGCGCGCCGGCCTGGCCGCGGAACTGCGCGAGGCCATCCCCGCGGGGCAGCTCGTGCTGCACTACCAGCCGATCATGTACGTGCCCACCCGGGCGTGCACCGGCGTCGAGACGCTCGTGCGCTGGCAGCACCCGACCCGCGGGCTGCTCGGGCCGGGGGAGTTCCTCCCCACCGCCGAGCAGCACGACCTGATGCTGCCGCTGACGCGCTGGGTGCTGCGCGCCGCCGCCGAGCAGACCGTCGAATGGCAGCGGCGCGGCCTGTCGCTGGTCACCGGCGTCAACGTGCACGCCGGCCACTTCGCCACCGGAACGCTGGTCACCGACGTCCTCGGCGCGCTGGCCGACGCGGGGCTGCCGCCCTCGCAGCTGGTGATCGAGCTGACCGAGACCGCCGTCGCCGAGGACTCCGAGGCGGCCGCGGCCCAGTTCCGGGAACTGCGCCGCGCCGGGGTGGAGGTCTCCCTCGACGACTTCGGCAGCGGGTTCTCCTCGCTCAGCCAGATCGTCTCCATGCCCGCGGGCATCATCAAGATCGACCGGGGGCTGGTCGGCTTCGCGCCGGGGCGCCGCCGCCGGTCCGCCGCCGCCATCGCCGCCGTCGTCGCGATGGGCGCCGCCTGCGGCATGCGCACGCTGGCCGAGGGCGTGGAGACGGCCGAGCAGTTCGACCTCGCCGTCGAGCTCGGCTGCACCTTCGCGCAGGGCTACCACCTCGCCCGCCCGATGCCCGCCGACGAGCTGTTCGCGTGGATGGCGGCCCGGCCCGAGCACCGATCCGCCGTCGCTGCCGGCGTCGGCGCCTGACCACCGGTCCCGGCGGCCGAGCCGGGGCGTCCGGCCGTCGCTGCGGCACGACCGGTGCCGACTGGCGGGCGCGCACTACCCTCGACAGACGTGGCTGCTGACTTCTCCGTCGTCCTGGACGAGCTCGACACGACCCTGAAGTCGATCGAGGCCGTGCTCGACGTCGACAAGCTGCGGCGCGAGATCGCCGAGCTCGAGCAGCAGGCGGCCGCTCCGGACCTGTGGAACGACGTCGAGGCCGCCCAGGCGCTCACCTCGAAGCTGTCCTACCTCCAGGGCGACCTGCGCCGGGTCGAGGAGCTGCGCGGCCGGCTCGACGACGTCGGCCTCATGCGCGAGATGGCCGCGGAGGAGGGCGACGAGGGCACCATCGCCGAGACCGAGCGCGAGCTGGTCAGCATCCGGACGGCGATCGCGGAGCTCGAGGTCCGCACGCTGCTGTCGGGGGAGTACGACGCCCGCGAGGCACTGGTGACCATCCGCTCGGAGGCCGGTGGCGTGGACGCGGCCGACTTCGCCGAGATGCTGATGCGGATGTACCTGCGCTGGGCCGAGCGGCACAAGTACCCGACCGAGGTCTACGACGTCTCCTACGCGGAGGAGGCCGGCATCAAGTCGGCCACCTTCGCCGTCAAGCACCCCTACGCCTACGGCACCCTGTCGGTCGAGCAGGGCACCCACCGCCTGGTGCGCATCTCGCCGTTCGACAACCAGGGCCGCCGGCAGACCTCCTTCGCGGGGGTCGAGGTGCTGCCCGTCGTCGAGCAGACCGACCACGTCGACATCCCCGAGAACGAGATCCGGGTCGACGTCTTCCGCTCCTCCGGGCCGGGCGGGCAGAGCGTCAACACCACCGACTCCGCCGTCCGGATGACGCACATCCCGACCGGCATCGTGGTGTCCTGCCAGAACGAGAAGTCCCAGATCCAGAACCGCGCCGCCGCGCTGCGGGTGCTCCAGGCCCGGCTGCTCGTCGTCCGCCAGCAGGAGCAGCGGGCGGAGATGGACGCGCTCAAGGGGGAGGGGAGCAGCTGGGGCAACCAGATGCGCTCCTACGTGCTGCACCCGTACCAGATGGTCAAGGACCTCCGGACCGAGGTGGAGAGCGGCAACCCCGGCAACGTGCTCGACGGCGACATCGACACCTTCATCGACGCCGGCATCCGGTGGCGCAAGCAGCAGGAGACCGTCGCCGCCCAGTAGGGCAGCCGGTCACGATGCCCCGTGTCGTGAGCCTCACAAAGGCGCGAGGACGGCGACGGTGCGTGACCGGCGTCCTGGGAGTCCTCGCCGCACCCGTCACGGTCCGCGAGAACGCTCGGAGCGTTGCCGCCCGAACGGCCGGTGCGCGGGGTCCGGACCGGTACCGTGGCCCCTCGTGATCGAATTGCAACACGTCACCAAGCTGTACCCGGCGAGCGCCCGGCCGGCCCTCGATGACGTGTCCACGGAGATCGACAAGGGAGAGTTCGTCTTCCTCATCGGTTCGTCCGGCTCGGGCAAGTCGACCTTCCTGCGGCTGCTGCTCAAGGAGGACGACCCGACCACGGGCACCGTCGTCGTCAACGGCAAGACGCTCCACACGATGAGCAAGTGGGCCGTCCCGAAGCTGCGCCGCACGATGGGCTGCGTCTTCCAGGACTTCCGCCTGCTGCGCAACCGCACCGTGGAGCAGAACGTCGCCTTCGCGCTCGAGGTGATCAACAAGCCGCAGCGCACGATCAAGCGCGTGGTCCCCGAGGTGCTCGAGATGGTCGGGCTCGAGGGCAAGGCCGGCCGGCTGCCCGGCGAGCTCTCCGGTGGCGAGCAGCAGCGGGTCGCGATCGCCCGCGCGTTCGTCAACCGCCCCCTGGTGCTCCTCGCCGACGAGCCGACCGGCAACCTGGACCCGGAGACCAGCGAGGGGATCATGCTGCTGCTGGAGCGGATCAACCGCACCGGCACCACGGTGATCATGGCGACGCACGACTACCACATCGTCGACTCGATGCGCCGGCGCGTGATCGAACTCAACGGAGGCGTCATCACCCGCGACCAGTCGCGCGGTGTCTACGGGGTCGGCCGCTGAGCCGTCCGCCGTCCGCCGTCTGATCTCACGACAGGAATTCCATGCGCGTCAACTTCGTGCTCTCCGAGGTCGCCACCGGGCTCCGTCGCAACGTCACCATGACGGTCGCGATGATCCTGACCACGGCCATCTCGCTCGGCCTCATGGGCACCGGCCTGCTGATCGCCGGAATGATCTCCGACATGAAGGAGATCTACTACGACAAGGTCCAGGTCTCCATCTTCCTCGCCGACGGCGTGACCGAGGAGCAGCGCGCCTCGGTCGAGGGCCAGCTCGTGCAGTTGCAGGACGAGGGCGAGGTGAAGGCCTTCCTGTACGAGTCCAAGGAGCAGGCGTACGAGCGCTTCCAGGAGCAGTTCAGCCAGCAGCCCGACCTCGTGCAGAACACCCCGCCGGACGCGCTGCCGGAGAGCTTCCGCGTCGAGCTGGTCAACCCCGAGCGCTACGACGTCATCGCCGCCGAGTTCCCCGACGGGGTGGACGGCGTCGACCAGGTGCGCGACGAGGGCGACTTCCTCGACCGGCTGTTCAGCCTGCTCAACGGCGCCCGGAACGCGACCATCGCCGTCGCCGTGGTCCAGGCGCTGGCCGCCCTGCTGCTGATCTCCAACACGATCCAGCTGGCCGCGTTCAACCGGCGCAACGAGACCAACATCATGCGGCTGGTCGGCGCCTCCCGCTGGTACACCCAGCTGCCGTTCATCCTCGAGGCCGCGCTGGCCGGGCTGATCGGTGCGCTGCTCGCCATCGGTGGCCTCGTGCTCACCAAGCTGCTGTTCGTCGACAAGGCGCTGGCCGGGCCCATCAAGGCCGGGATCATCCCGCCGGTCGACTGGGCGGAGATCGCCTTCATCAGCCCGATCATCGCGGCCGCCGGGGTGGGCCTGGCCGCGACCGCGGCCTACGTGACGCTGCGCCTGTACGTCCGCCTGTAGCGGGGCCCCGCCCTGCCGGGAGGATCCAGGGCGTGACGACGACGGCGGCGCCCCTGGCCCTCGTCCGGGACCTCGCCGAGGACCTGGACACCGGGGCGGCCGACGTGCGGCCCGTGCTCCGCGAGCTCGGCGCCGCCGGGCTGCTGGGCCCGGCGGGCGAGCCGCTCGGCGACGCGGTGGCGCTGGTCCGGGCGGTGGCGGCCCGGTCGCTGGCCGCCGGGTTCGCGCTGTGGTCGCAGCGGATGGTGCTCGAGTACCTCGGCTGCTGCCCGGCCCCGGGCGCGGCCGGAGCGGTCGCCGCGCTCCGGGCCGGGGATACGACCGGTGCCACCGCCCTCGCGCCGGCGATCGCCGACCTGGCCGGTGGTCCGCCGCTGCCGCTGCTGGCGGAGCCCGAGGGCGGCGGGTGGCGGCTGACCGGCACCGTCGGCTGGGCCTCGAACCTGTTCGACGACGCGCTCGTCGTGGCTCCCGCCCGCACCGTGGCCGGCGGCCGCGTCGTCGTCGCCTTCCGCCGGACCGACGCCGGGGTGACGGCGACGCCGCCCTACGCGCTGCTCGGCCTCAACGGCACCGGCACCGGCGGGCTGGTGCTCGACGGGGTCGCCGTCCCTGCCGGGCTGGTGCTCTCCGACGACCTCGCCGGCTTCCTGGCGCGGTGCGGCCCGCCGATGCTGCTCCTGCAGACCGCGCTCGCGCTCGGCGTCGCCGATGCCGCGCTGGACTCCGCCGCGGCCCACCTGCCCGGCACCGGCCTGGACGTCGACCACGCCGCCCTCGCCGGCCGCCGCGACGAGGTCGCCCGGGCCACCGCCGGCCGGGCGGGCGGCGGGGTGGTGGCCCCCGCGGGACCGGCCGCCGGGCGCCTCGCGGCGGTGCAGGTCGCCGGGGACGCCGTCCGGCTGGAGGTCGTCCTCGCTGGGGGCGGCGGCTACCGCACGGGCAGCGGCACCGCCCGCCGCGTGCGCGAGGCGGCGTTCCTCCCGGTGCAGGCCCCCACCGCCGTCCAGCTGCGCCGGTAACCTGGTGGGATGCCGCGGGAGAAGGGCCAGAAGTACATCGCCCAGAACAAGAAGGCGCGGCACGACTACTCGATCCTCGACACGTTCGAGGTCGGGCTGGTGCTGACCGGCACCGAGGTGAAGAGCCTGCGCGCCGGCCGGGCGTCGCTCGTCGACGGCTTCGCCAGCATCGACGACGGCGAGATCTGGCTGCAGCACGTGCACATCCCCGAGTACACCCAGGGCACCTGGACCAACCACGCCCCGCGCCGCAAGCGCAAGGTGCTCATGCACCGCTCGGAGATCGACAAGCTGATCGGCAAGACCAAGGAGGGCGGGCTCACGCTCGTCCCGCTCGACCTGTACTTCAAGGACGGCAAGGTCAAGGCCACCCTCGCGCTCGCCAAGGGCAAGAAGAGCTACGACAAGCGCCACGACCTCGCGGAGCGGGACTCCCGCCGGGAGATCCAGAAGGCGTTCGGCCGCTACGTGAAGGGCCGCCGCTGACCGCGTCCGCGTAGTGGTCGCCGGTGCCGCGGCGCAACGAGGCACCGGCGACCGCACCGCGGCGGCCGGGCGGGCCACGGCCTCCCGAGCCGGTGGCAGCCGGCCCGCCTACGGTGATCACCATGCGTGGAGTGGCGTACGACCGGTTCGGGGACCTCGACGTCCTGCAGCTGCGCGACGACCTGCCCGATCCGCCGGTGGGCCCGGACACCGTGCTGGTCCGGGTGCACGCCGCCGGCGTCAACCCGGTCGACATGGGCATCCGGGCCGGCGGGCTGCGGACGTTCTTCCCGCACCGCTTCCCGATCATCCCGGGCTGGGACGTCGCCGGCGTCGTCGAGGCGGCCGGGCCCGCGGTGGTCGACTTCGCGCCGGGCGACGAGGTGTTCGGCTACGTCCGCCGCGACGACGTCCAGTGGGGCACCTACGCGGAGTTCGTGCCCGCGCCGCAGCGCTGCCTGGCGCACAAGCCGGCGTCGCTGTCGTTCGCCGAGGCCGGGGCGCTGCCGCTGGCGGGGCTGACCGCCTACCAGGCCCTCACCGAGGCGCTCGAGGTCGGCGAGGGTGACCGCGTGCTGGTGCACCGCGCCGCGGGCGGGGTCGGCTTCAGCGCCGTCCAGATCGCCGTCGCGCTGGGCGCGCACGTGATCGGCACCGCGAGCCCGCGCAACCACGGCTTCCTCCGCGAGGCCGGCGTGGCCGAGTGCCTCGACTACTCGGCCGGCCCGATCAGCGGGCAGCTGTCCGCACCGGTCGACGCCGTCCTGGACCTCATCGGCGGCGACGCGCTGGCCGACGCCCCGCGCCAGCTCCGCGAGGGCGGGCGGCTGGCGAGCGTCGTCGACCCCGGGGTGCGCGACCTGGGTGGGCGGTACGTGTTCGTCCGGCCCGAGCGGCACGACCTGGAGGAGCTGGGCCGCCTGGTCGACGACGGTCAGCTCCGGGTGCCGATCGCGAAGGCGTTCGGTCTGGACCAGGCCGCCGAGGCCCAGCGGCTCGTCGCCGAGGGCCACGTGCGCGGCAAGGTCGTCGTCACGGTGCGGTGACCGTGCAGCCCCCGGCGGACGACGCCGACGTCCCGCGGTACTGGCGAGAGCTCGGGCTGCCCGGGCTGGTCGACGTGCACGTGCACTTCCTGCCCGAGCGCGTGCAGGCCAAGGTCTGGGCCTACTTCGGTCGGGCCGAGGCGTACTACGGCGCGCCGTGGCCGATCACCTACGCCGGGTCGGTGGACGAGCGGCTCGCGGTGCTGGACCGGCTCGGCGTCCGCGCCTTCTCCACGCTGCCCTACCCGCACAAGCCGGGCATGGCGGCCTGGCTCAACGACTGGTCGGCCGAGTTCGCCGACGCCCGCCCGCAGGTGCTGCGCTCGGCCACCTTCTTCCCCGAGCCGGAGGCGCCGGCCTACGTCGCCGAGGCGCTCGACCGCGGCGTGCAGGTGTTCAAGGTGCACGTGCAGGTCGGCGGGTTCGACCCGCGCGACCCGCTGCTCGAGCCGGTGTGGGGCCGGCTGGCCGAGACCGGGACGCCGGTGGTCATCCACTGCGGCTCGGGCCCGCTGGCCGGGGCGCACACCGGGCCGCAGCCGATGGCGGGGCTGTTGGACCGGCACCCACGGCTGCAGCTGGTCATCGCCCACCTCGGCATGCCCGAGTACCGGGAGTTCCTCGACCTGGCCGAGCGCTTCGAGCGGGTGCACCTGGACACCACGATGTTCGCCACCGACTTCACCGAGCGGCTCATGCCCTTCGACCCGGCCGAGCTGCCGCGGCTGGCGGCGCTGCGCGACAAGGTGCTGCTGGGCAGCGACTTCCCGGCCATCCCCTACCCCTACTCCCACCAGCTGGCGGCGCTGCACCGGCTGGGCCTGGGGGAGGAGTGGCTTCGCGCCGTCCTGTGGCACAACGGCGCCCGCTTGTTCACGATCGGGGCGTGACCCCGACCGTCCGCCTCACCGCCGCCGTGCTCGGCACCCCCGACCCGCGCGGCCTGGCCCGCTTCTGCCAGCGGCTGCTGGGCTGGCCGATCCGCGACGACACCGACGAGTGGGCGACGCTGCGGCCCGAGGGCAGCGCGGGGCTGTCCTTCCAGCTCGAGCGCGACCACGTGCCCCCGGTCTGGCCGCAGGAGCCCGGGGCGCAGCAGATGCAGCTGCACCTGGACTTCGAGGTCGACGACCTGACCGCCGCCTGCGAGCACGCGGAGTCGATCGGCGCGCGGCGGCTGGGCGGGCACAGCGACGCGGACGAGGCGGTCGCGGTCTACGCCGACCCCGCCGGCCACCCGTTCTGCCTGTTCGTCTCGTTCGGCTGAGGGCCTGCCGCGCGCGACGGGCTCCGCGGTGTCGCCGTCAGTAGGGTCGCGCGCATGGTCGCCGCTGATCGCCCCGCCCCCGAGCTCGCCGTCCCCGCCGTCGACCCGAGGCTGGCCAACCGGGCGCACGGGGCCGTCGAGCCGCTGCACAACCACCTGTACTTCGCCCCGGAGCAGGAGGAGCACCTCACCGCGGTCGGCATCCGACCCGGCCGGATGTGCTACTTCGCGGCGCGGTCGGCGCCGATGGGGGCCGTCGGCCCCGGCGTGGTGACGGCGACCTTCTCCAACTTCTCGCCGGCGATCGTCGCCCGGCACATCCCGCGCGCCTGGACGCTGGCCGCCCCCGAGCAGGTCGTGGGCGCCCGGCTCGCCGCCGCCCGCGCCTCGCTCACCCGGCTGCTCGGCGAGGCCGCGACCGGCCCGGAGATCGAGGAGCTCGCCGGCCTGCTGCGCGAGGCGTGCAGCGCGCTGACACCCGAGGGCCGCCCGCTCTACGCCGGGCACGCCGACCAGCCCTGGCCCGAGGAGCCCCTGCTCCAGGTCTGGCACGGCGCCACCCTGCTGCGCGAGCACCGCGGGGACGGGCACGTCGCCGTCCTCGTCCGGCACGGGCTGTCGGGTCTGGAGGCGCTGCAGAGCCACGTGGCCACCGGTCGCGCCTTCACCCCGGCCTTCGCGCAGGCGCTGCGCGGCTGGACCGACGAGGAGTGGGCGGCCGGGGCGGAGCGCCTGGCCGAGCGCGGGCTGGTCGTCGACGGCGAGCTCACCGACGCCGGGCTGGCGCTGCGGGCGGAGCTCGAGGCCGAGACCGTCGTCCTGGCGCTGGAGCCGTGGACGCACCTGGGCCCCGAGGGGACGGCGCGGGTCGTCGAGCTGGGGAAGCCGCTGTCGGCCCGCCTCGCCGGCGGGGGCGCCTATCCGGACGGCGTCTTCGCGTCCCGCCGGTGATCGTCTCGAGCTGAGAACCCGCGCGTTCTGGGTCACACTCGCCGCGGAGGTGGGGACCGTGACGGCGACCGAGAACAGGCCCGGCAGCGTGCAGCGAACCGACGTCGACGCAGCCTTCCGGGGGAGCGCGACCTACCGCAGCCTCGGCGAGCAGCAGCTCAGCCCGGCCGAGGAGCGGTTCGAGAAGGGCCGGCGCACCGTCGGCCTGTTCCTCGCCCCGGTCGTCAGCGTGGTGTTCGCCCTGCTGCCCCTGGACATCCCGAACGACCAGCAACTGCTGGGGGCCGTGCTGCTCGGGGTCATCGTCCTGTGGGTCACCGAGCCGGTGCCGATCCCGATCGGCGGCCTGATCGGCGTCGCGGCCATCGTCGTCCTCGGCGTGGTGCCGGCCGACGACGCCCTGTCGCCGTTCGGCTCGACCACGGTGTTCACCTTCATCGGCGCGTTCATCCTCGCCGCGGCCATGCTCAAGCACGGCGTCGCCCGCCGGTTCGCGATGTTCATCCTGTCGCTGAGGTGGGTCGGCACCTCGACCGCCCGGGTGGTCATCGCGTTCGGGCTGATCACCTGCCTGCTCTCGGCGTTCGTCTCCAACACCGCCACCGTCGCGATGCTGCTGCCGACCGCGCTCGGCATCCTCACCGTGATCGCCAAGCTCCTGCAGGACAAGGAGCTGGTGAAGCCCGACTTCGACCCGCTGCGGCTGCGGGTCGGCACCGCCCTGATGCTCATGCTCGCCTACGGCGCGAGCGTCGGCGGTCTGATCACGCCGGTCGGCACGCCCCCCAACCTGATCGGGCGCGGGCTCATCGAGGAGGCGACCGGGGAGAAGATCGGCTTCCTCGAGTGGATGCTCATGGCGCTGCCGATCTGCGCGCTGATGTTCGTCGCGCTGACGATCGTGCTGCTGCTGCTCAACAAGCCGGAGATCCGGCGGATCGAGGGCGTCGCCGAGTACATCGAGGCCGAGCGCGCGCAGATCGGCCCGTTCTCCCGGGCCGAGCGCAACACCGTGATCGCCTTCACCATCACGGTGCTGCTGTGGATCTTCCCGGGCGTCGTCGCGCTGGTCGCCGGCACCGAGTCCGAGATCTACACGACCATCAGCGACCGGCTCGACGAGGGCGTCGTCGCCGTCCTCGGCGCCTCGCTGCTGTTCCTGCTCCCTACGGACTGGGGGTCGCGGGAATTCACGCTCAACTGGTCCGACGTCGCGAAGATCGACTGGGGCACGATCCTGCTCTTCGGCACCGGCATCATCTTCGGCTCGCTGCTGGCCGACACCGGCCTGGCCGAGACCATCGGCACCAGCTCGGCCGACTGGCTGGGCCTGACCAGCACGTTCGCGATCACGATCTTCGCCGTGATCCTGGCGATCATCATCTCGGAGACGACGAGCAACACCGCCTCGGCGGCCGTGGTGGTGCCGATCATCATCCCGGTCGCGGTGGCCGCCGGCATCGACCCGTTCGTGCCGGCGCTCGCCGCGACGTTCGCCGCCTCGTTCGGGTTCATGCTGCCGGTGTCGACGCCGCAGAACGCGATCGTCTACGGCTCCGGCGTCGTGCCGATCACCAAGATGATCCGGTCGGGCATCAGCTTCGACGTGCTCGGCGCCCTGCTGATCGTGATCCTGCTGCCGGGGCTGATCTCGCTCGTGCTGCGCTGACCGGCCCTCCGGCAGGGGAACACCGGGGGAACGACGGGTGATCTCCGTCCCGGAGCGGGCCCGGCGGGCGGGTCGCGTGTCACGATGGACGACGGCCCGCACGACGCCGGCCACCGACCCGGGAGGAGGACGCATGCGCAGCGAGCCGCCGAGTCCCAGTCCCGAGGTCCTCCCGGCCTGCTGACGCCGCGCTTTCCCGCGGCCGCGCGGGAGGACCGCTGCTGCGTCCCCCAGCCCCGCGTCCCGGGAGTTCCGCCATGGTCGAGCGCCGTCTCGCGCCCCTCACCGCCCTCACCACCCTGCGCCGTCCCCGCCCGGACGGAGTGCGCCGCCCCGCCGTCCCCGCCGAGCCCGAGCAGCTCGCCGGCGACCGGCCCTCGCCGATGGTGGACAACGCCGTCTACGCGAGCGGCCGGCGGGTGGCGACCCCGGACACCGCGGCCGACAGCCACGAGTGGCTGACCGAGGGCTACGACGACCGGATGGTGTGGCTGGGCCTCTACCGGCCCGAGGCCGCCGAGCTGGGGGAGCTCGCCGAGCAGTACGGCCTGCCCGAGCTCGCCGTCGAGGACGCCATCAAGGCCCACCAGCGGCCCAAGTTCGAGCGCTACGGCGACACGCTGTTCGTCGTCCTCAAGGCCGCCCGCTACCTGGACGCGGCCGAGGAGGTGGAGTTCGGCGAGCTGCACCTGTTCCTGGGCAGCGGCTTCGCGATCACCGTCCGGCACAGCGAGTCACCCGACCTCTCCCGGGTGCGCCGGCGGCTGGAGAGCGAGCCGGCGCTGCTGGCCAAGGGGCCCGAGGCGGTGCTGTACGCGATCCTGGACGCCGTCGTCGACGGGTACTCCCCGGTCGTCGCGGGCCTGGCCAACGACATCGACGAGATCGAGACCGAGGTCTTCCGCGGCGACCCCGGCGTCTCCCGGCGCATCTACGAGCTGTCGCAGGAGGTCCTGGAGTTCCAGCGCGCCGCGGCCCCGCTGACCGACATCCTCGCCGCGATCACCGCGGGGTTCGACAAGTACGGAGTCGACGAGGAGCTGCGCAGCTACCTGCGGGACGTGGCCGACCACGTGACGCAGGTGATCGAGCGGGTGGAGGGCTTCCGGCTGCAGCTGCGCGACATCCTCACCGTCAACGCGACCCTGGTCGCCCAGCGGCAGAACGAGGAGATCCGGGAGCTCACCGAGGCCTCGATCGCCCAGGGCGAGGAGGTCAAGAAGATCTCGGCGTGGGCGGCCATCCTGTTCGCCCCGACGCTGGTCGGCACCGTGTACGGGATGAACTTCGACGACATCCCGGAGCTGCACTGGAGCTTCGGGTATCCGTTCGCGCTGGTGCTGATGCTGGGGGTCAGCGTCACGCTGTACGCGATCTTCACGCGGCGAGGCTGGATCTGAGGGGGCCGGCTGCCCACCGCTTCCCCCGTTGATCATCGGCGGTTGGCTGCCCCCTCCGGCGTGGCGGGCAGCCACCTGCCGATGATCACCGTGGGGGGGAGCCCGAGGGAACACCCGGCTGGACGCGGCCGTTACCCTGAGAGCACAACTACACAGGGGGTGAATGGTCTCGACTGCGGTCGGGTGACCAGGGGAAGCGAGCCGAGGAAGGCAACGATGAGCTCGTTAACCACGCGTTGCACAACACACAAGCGCCGATTCCAATCAGCGCGACTTCGCTCTCGCTGCCTGACGGCAGCTAGGCGAGTCTGTCAGCCCGGGTCCGTCATCGGCCCGGATCCTGGCATCAGCTAGATGACTCACCGCACGCACCGGTCGCGGGTGCGTGTGGGACAACAAACAGCGACTGGGCCCGTCACGTCGACTCGTCTGCATGATCGACGGGGCCGAGCAGAGGCAACGCAGACTGCGCTCGGAGAAGCCCTGGTGATGCGTCGTAGGACGCGGGTTCGATTCCCGCCACCTCCACCACCACAGAACCGCCGTGCCCGAGGCACGCCGGCTCACCCCTGTGGAAGAGCCCCGGCACCGTTGGTGCCGGGGCTCTTCGCCGTCCTGGGACGGGACGATCAGGCGAACAGGAAGTAGGACGCGATCAGGACCGGCAGGGCCGTGACGAACAGGGCCGGCAGCAGCGGCGAGAGCGTGACGAGCAGCGGCGGCAGCAGGGGCGAGCCCGCCGCGGCGAGCGGGGCGAGCACGGCGAGCAGCGGGGCCGCCGCCCGGACCAGCGGGGCGAGCGCGGCGAAGGTCTGGGCCAGGTACGGCGCGAGGTAGTACGTCAACGGCGCCAGGCTCAGCACGAGCGGGTTGACCAGCGGTGCCAGCGCGCGGATCAGCGGCGCCAGACCGTTCAGCAGCGGACCGACGACGGGCACGAGCGCCTGCGCCGTCGGGACGGCGGTGGCGGCGAGCGCTTCCGGCGCGACGGGGGCGGCCGCCGGGGCCGGAGCGGCCGCCGGGGCCGGGGCTGCTGCCGCCGCAGGGGCGGCCGCGGCGACGGGAGCGGGGACGGCGTCGGCCCGGGCGGACTGGGCGAGCGGGGTGAGGGCCAGGGACAGGCCCATCGCCAGGATCACGACGAGCGTCGCCCGCCTGGCGAGCGGCCGGGGCCCGGCGACTCCGTCGCCGGCCGGTAAGGGGGTGGAGGTCATTCGCCGGAGGGTAAAGCCGCTGCCCAGGGCCTGCATCTCGACGGCAGGACAGGGTCGCGGCCGGCGAGGCGGGCCGGCAGGCGGTGACACGGCGCCGGTGCGGCGGTAGGACGGCGGCGTGCAGACGACGACCCTGATCGGGCGGACCGAGGCCCTGGCCGTCGTGCACGCCACGGTTGCCCGGGCCGTGGCGGGCAGCGGCGGGCTGCTGCTGTTCCTCGGCGAGGCCGGGGTGGGGAAGTCCCGGCTGCTCGGCGAGGTAGCCCGGCTGGCGCAGGAGCGCGGGATGCGCGTCCTGGAGGGCCGCGCCGCGGAGTCGGGAGGGGCCTACCGGCCGCTGGCCGAGGCGCTGCTGCGCGGCGGCGCGGAGGACCTCGATCGGGCCGCCGTCCGCCCCCCGTACCGGGCCGCGCTGGGGCGGCTGCTGCCCGGGTGGACGACGGGGGGAGGCGAGGCCCCGGAGCCCGGCGTCGACCCCGCGCTGGTCCTGGGCGAGGCCGTCGTCCACCTGCTGCGCGCCCTCGTCGACGGGCCGTGCCTGCTGGTGCTGGACGACCTGCACTGGGCCGATGCGGACACGCTGGCGCTGCTCGGCTACCTGGCCGGCCGGCTGGGCGACTCGCGCGTGCTCGTGGCCGCGGCTGCCCGCGACGACGAGCCGAACGCCGACGCGCTGGACCGCCTGGCGGCCGGTCCGGGCGTGCGGGCGACGCCCCTGACCCGCCTGGCCCCGGCCGAGCTCGCGACGCTCGTCCGCGCGCGGACCCGCGAGCCCCTGGACGACGACGTGCTGGCGGCTCTGGTCGCCCGGGCCGACGGGCTGCCGCTGCTGGCCGAGGAACTCCTGGTCGAGGTGCTGCGGTCGCCCCCCGCCGCCGGGGCGCCGCCGCCGGTGCCGCGGACCGTCGCCGCGCTGGCCCGCCGGCGGCTCGCCCTCCTGGAGCCGGTCGCGCAGCAGTGCCTGCGCGTCGCCGCCGTCGCGGGGACCGAGCCGGACTGGGCGGTGCTGCCGGCCGCGGTCGGGCAGCCGGAGGCCGTGGTGCTGGCCGCCGCCCGGGCCGCCGTAGGGGCGTCGCTGCTGCGCGAGGACGCCGGGCGGCTGCGCTGGCGGCACGCGCTGCTGCGCGAGGCGGTGGTGGCGGACCTGGTCCCCCCGGAGCGGGCAGCCCTGGCCCGGCGGGCGGGCGAGGCGCTGCTGGCCCGGGGCCGGGAGGAGGACGCCGCCCGCGCCGCCGGCCTGCTCGCCGCGGGCGGTGAGCGGGAGCGGGCCGCCGGGCTCTTCCTCCGGCTCGCCCGCCGCGACCGGACGACGGGCGCGCTGCGGCACGCGGGCCAACTGCTCGACCGGGCGACCGGGGTGGGCGCCGACCCGGCGGCGGTCGCGGTCGAGCGGGTGCCCCTGCTCACGGCGGCCGGCCGCGTCGGCGAGGCGCTGGAGGCCGGGGTCGCCGCCCTGCCCTCCGCGGCCGGGGACCTGCACGCGGAGCTGTGCCTGCAGCTGGCCCGTGCCGCGGTGACCGCCCGCCGGTGGCAGGAGGCCGAGGCGTACGTCGAGCGCTCCGGGCGACCGGACGACGCGCGCTCCGCGGTGCTGGTGGCCGACGCCGCCTTCGGTGCCGGCGACGTCGACCGCGCCGGCGCGCTGGCCGCCACCGCCCTGGCCCGCGCGGAGCGCTCCGGCGGCCCGGCGGTGCTCTGCGAGGCACTCGACGTCGTCGGCCGGGTGGCGCGGCTGTCGGACCCGGGGCAGGCGCGGGCCGCCTTCTCCCGGGCCGTGCAGGTCGCCGCCGAGCACCGGCTGGTGCCCCAGCAGGTCACGGGGCTGATCGGGCTGGGGACGGCGGAGCTCCTGGTGGACGAGACCTCCGAGGCCCTGCCCCGGGCGCGGGAGCTGGCGCTGGCCGCGGGGCTGCTCGGCCAGGCCGGCGCTGCCGAGGTGATCCTCTTCGACGCCGTCGCGGTGACCCGGGGCCCCCGGGCGGTGGAGGAGCGCGCCCGCGCCCTCCTCGCCCGCGCCGCACGTCTCAACCTGCCGGAGGTGCACGCCGCGAGCGCGTTCGGCGTCGCGCTCGCCCGGGCCGCGGCCGGCGACCCGGCCGGGACGGAGGCCGCCCTGGCGCAGCTGCCGCGGTCGGCGGCGTGGCCGGACGCGGGCCCGCTGGAGGCCGCCGTCCGGGCCCTGCCGCCGCTGCTGGCGCACGACCTCGCCGCCGCGAACGCGACGCTCGACGCCGGGCTGACCGTCGTGGTCGGGCACCGGGCCGCCGCGCCGCTGCACCAGTTCGGCCTGTGGGCGCTGCTGCGGACGGCGGTCGACGACCGGGGGGAGGCGGCGCGCGAGGTCCTGCGCGGGCTGCCGGCGGCGCTGCGCCCGGCCAACCGCGGGGCGCTGCACTACGCCGACGCCATCGCCGCCGGCCGGCAGGGCCGGGCCGGGGAGGCCGCCGACCTGCTCGCCCGGGGCGACGCCGACCTCGCCGGCCTGTCCTGGCTGCACCGGCTGCTCCACCTCGTGGTGCTCGACGCGGCGGTCACCGACGGGTGGGGAGACCCGGTGCCGCTGCTGCGCGCCGACCTCGCGGAGCACGAGCGCGCCGGGGATCAGCAGCCCGCCCGCACGTGCCGCGCCCTGCTCGCCCGCGCCGGGGCCCCCACCCGCCGCGGGCGCGGGGACAGCCCGGTGCCGGGCGCCCTCCGCGCCGCCGGCGTCACCAGCCGGGAGATGGACGTCCTGGCGCTGGTCTCCACCGGTGCGACCAACGCGCAGGTCGCCGCGCGGCTGCACCTGTCCCCGCGCACGGTGGAGACGCACGTGGCGAACCTGCTGGCCAAGCTCGGCGTCCCCGACCGCGGGCGGCTCCGGGAACGGGTCGCGGCGCTGACTCGGTAGCCCGCGCCGTCAACCGGGTGGTCGCTACGGATCCGCCGGGCGGCCGGGGCCGCGACCGTGGGAGCACACCGATCCGACGAGGAGCACCTCTGATGCGCATCCACCGCGAGACCCACGACGTGCTGGTCGTGGGCGCAGGACCGGCAGGACTCACCACCGCCATCGGGCTGGCCCGGGCCGGCGTCCGGGTGCTGCTCGTCGAGCGGCACCCCGGCCTGTCGATCTTTCCCCGCGCCGCCGGTGTCCGGCCGCGCACCCAGGAGATCCTGCGGTCGTGGGGGCTGGCGGACCGGGTGGCCGCGGCCGGCCAGCACGTCCGCCTGGAGCTCGGCATCTCACGGACGCTGAGCGCCCCCGTCGTCGCGGTCGAGTCGCTGGGCGCGCCCGCGGCGCAGTACGTGGCGACCATGAGCCCGGAGGCGTTCGCCTTCGTCCCGCAGGACCACCTCGAGCCGATCCTGCTGGACCACCTGGTCCACAGCGGCGGCCAGGTGCGCTTCCGCACCGCGCTCGCCGGCGTGGTGGTCGACGGCGACGGGGTGCGGGCGAGGCTGCACCCGGCCGGGGGCCGGGAGTACGAGGTCCGGGCGCGGTACCTGGTCGGCGCCGACGGGCCCCGCAGCACCGTGCGCAGCGCCCTCGGCATCGGCCTGGAGCCCCTGGGCTCGGAGGGCCGGCAGCTGACGGCGCTGTTCGCCGCCGACCTGGACGCGGTCCTGCCGAACCCGCCGTTCGCCCTGCAGTGGGTGACGGCACCCGGGGCCGAGGGGCTCGTCGTCGCCTCGGGCCGGCACCGGTGGGGCTACGGCTGGGAGCCCGGCGACGGCGAACCGGAGGAGCTCACCCGCGAGCAGCTGGTCGCCCGCTTCCGCGCCTCGGCCGGCCTCCCGGAGCTGCCGGTCCAGGTGCAGGGCACGTTCGCGTGGACCTTCGGCGCCGAGCTCGCGACCCGGTTCCGCAGCGGCCCGGCGTTCCTCGTCGGCGATGCGGCCACCCGGACGACCCCCCGGAGGGCCACCGGCATGAACACCGGCATCGCGGCGGCGCACAACCTGGCCTGGAAGCTGGCCTGGGTGCTGCGCGGCTGGGCCGATGAGGCGCTGCTGGACACCTACGAGCAGGAGCGCCTGCCGGTGGGCCGGGCGAACGCGCTGCGCTCTCTCCAGCCGCGCGAGGACCCCCACGAGGCGTCGGGGCTCGAGGACTTCGGCACCACGTACGTGTCGTCCGCGATCGCGCCCACCGAGCACGTGGAGCCCCCGGCGACGGTCGGCGGGCACGCGGCGCCCGGCCGCCTGGCCCCGCACGCCTGGCTCGACGTGACCGGCCGGAGGGTCTCCACGCTGGACCTGTTCGACGGGCGTCTGACGCTGCTCACCGGGCCGGAGGGCGGCGCCTGGCGCGCGGCGGCCGAGCGGTCGGCCGGCGGTCCGCCCCTGGCGGTGCTCCGGTTCGGCCCGGACGTGCCCGACCCCGACGGCTCGCTGGCCCGCCGGTACGCCGTGGGCGCGGACGGGGCGGTGCTCGTCCGCCCGGACGGGTTCGTGGCGTGGCAGGCGCCCGCCGACGTCGAGGATCCCGCGGCCGCGCTCCGCGCCGCGGTGGACCTGGCGACGGGACGGCTGCCCGCCGGAGAGCTCGCCGCCGTGCCGGCCTGACCCGGCCGGCATACCGCGTCGACGCGGCGGGGGCGCCGGTGCCAGGGTGGGCCGGTGCAGCGCATGGTCCGCGTCGACGCCGGCACCGAGCTCTGGGTCGAGGAGCGCGGCGCTCCCGACGGGACGCCGGTGCTCTTGGTCATGGGCGCCAACGCCAGCGGGATCACCTGGCCCGACGAGCTCGTCGACGCCCTGGGCGAGCGGCACCGGGTGATCCGCTACGACCACCGCGACACCGGGCGGTCGACCCGCGCCTTCGACGTCCGCCCCTACGCGCTCCGCGACCTGGCCACCGACGCCGTCCGGCTGCTCGACGGGCTGGGCATCGCGCGGGCGCACGTCGTCGGCATGTCGATGGGCGGCACCCTCGTGCAGCTGCTGCTGCTCGACCACCCCGACCGGCTGCTCAGCGCCACGGTGTTCGCGACCTCGGCCCTGGGCGCGGGGCTCGCCGACGCCGACGGCACGGGCGACGCCGACCTGCCCGGCCCCGACCCCCGGTTGCTCGCGCTGTGGCAGACGATGGGCGAGCCGCGCGACGAGGCCGCCGAGCTGGACTGGCGGGTCGAGCACTGGCGCATCCTCAACGGCGACGGGGTGCCGTTCGACGCCGCGGAGTTCCGCGCGCTGGAGGAGCGGGTGATCGCGCACAGCGGGACGGCGGTGTCCTCGACGGCGCACGCGCTGGCCGAGCAGTCGGGGCTCGCGCGGGGCGCGGAGCTGGCGCGGGTGACCGTGCCGACGCTCGTGGTCGAGGCGCCCGAGGACCCGGTCAACCCGCCGCCGCACGCCCGGCACCTCGCCGCGGTGATCGGCGGCGCCCGCCTGGTCCCGGTGCCGGGCATGGGCCATGCACTGAGCGCGGCGGTGCTGCCGTCGCTCGTCCGGGCGATCGGCGAGCACGTCGACGCGGTCGACGCGGCCTGACCGGAACGCGCGGGAGTCGCTACGGTGCGGCCACGCGTCGTCGACGAGAGGAACCGGACATGGCACGGCTGGACCTGCGGGTGCGGATCCTGGGGCGGCTGCTCCGGTCGGCCAACTCGATCGCCACGATGGACGACGAGAAGATCCGGAAGGCCCAGCAGACGGTCGTCGGCCACAACCCGGTGCTGGACCTGATGCTCGGTGCCGTCGCGGGCGGTGTCCGGCTCACCGACGCAACGGCGGCGGGGGAGACCGGCCCGCTGCCCGTCCGCGTCTACCGGCCGGAGGCGGCGGAGGGACCGCTGCCGCTGGTCGTGAACTTCCACGGCGGCGGCTGGGTGCTCGGCGCCCTCGACACCGCCGACTGGCTGTGCAGCAACGTCGCGCGGTCCGTCGGCGCCGTCGTCGTGTCGGTCGACTACCGGCTCGCCCCCACCCATCGCTGGCCGGCCGCTCCGGAGGACTGCTACCGGGCCCTGGTCGACCTCGCGGCCCGCGCCGCGGAGTTCGGGGCAGACGGCGAGCGGCTGGCCGTCATGGGCGACAGCGCCGGCGGCAACCTGTCGGCCGTCGTCGCGCTCATGGCCCGCGACCGCTCCGGCCCCCGCATCGCGCTGCAGGCGCTGATCTACCCCGCCACCGACCTCACCCTGGGCAGCCCGTCGATCCGGGAGAACGCGCACGCGCCGATCCTCGACGAGGCCGAGATCCTGGCCTTCCGCGACCACTACCTGGGCAGCCAGGACCCGCGCGACCCCTACGTCTCCCCGCTGCTGGCGGCCGATCACGCCGGCCTGCCCCCGGCGCTGGTCCAGGTCGCCGAGCACGACCCCATCCGCGACGACGGCCTCCGCTACGCCGCGGTGCTGGAGGCGGCCGGCGTCCCGGTGCGGACGACGACCTACGTCGGCATGCCGCACGGCTTCCTCGCGTTCCCGAAGCTGTGCCGCAGCGCCCCGCAGGCGCTCGGCGAGCTCTGCGCCGAGCTGCACGCCGCGCTGGAGCCCACCGCCCGGGCCGACGACGGCCACCCGACCCGCCGCGGCGAGGTGCTCGCCGGCTAGGTGCCGCGGGGGGCCGGGAAGAACGGGCGCAGCGCCAGCGGCGGCCGGAACGGGTGCCAGGCGTCCTCGGGCGTGCCGAGCCGGTCGGCGACCAGCCAGAGCACCGCCGGGTTGACGCCGAGGCCCAGGTGGCTGCCCCGCACCTCCACGTTCTCCCGCCGGGCGCGCAGCACGTGCCGGCACGCCGACCAGTGCACGATCCCGTCGGCGCGCGTGTACACCGACGTCGCCGGGACGCGGAGGGGTCCCCGCTCGGCCCAGGCGCGGGGGAGCGCTCCCGCCGGGGCCGGCAGGGGCGCGGCGTCGGCGAGCCTCGACACGCGACGGACCCACGGTGCCCTCCGCGCCACGGGCGTCCCGAGCGTGACGATCCCGCGGACCTTGCCGGGGGCGGCGCGCGCCAGCTCCTGCGCGTACAGACCGCCGAGGCTCCATCCGACCAGGCTCACCCGCCGGCCGGACTCGCGGTGCAGCCGGTCGAGCTGGTCGCGCAGCCGGCCGACGACGTGGTGCGTGGGTCCCCGGTTGGTGCCGAGGCTCCACCCGGACACGGAGTGGCCGAGCGAACGCAGGACACCCCGCATCACCAGCGTGGCGGGATCACCGGTCAGCAGGCCGGGCAGCACCAGCACGGGGTGGCCGTCGCCCCGCGGGGCCGCGGCCAGCAGCGGGAACGTGGCCAGCAGTGCGGAGGCGTCCAGCCCCGCCCGGGCCGGCTCGGTGACGAGCCAGCCGCGCGACGGGGTGGTACGGGTGGCGGCCATCCGGACAGCATCCCGCGGGCATCCGGTCGCTGCCGTGCCGCAGCGCCGGGAGACCCTCGGCCGGGACCCGGCCGGCGGCGGCTCGCGGCCTAGGGCCGCTGCGACGACCGGGCAACGGGCCGGCGGGCCGCGGAGGTCCAGCCCGCCCGGTGCAGCCGCTCGGCGCCGTCCAGGAGCAGGTCGAGGGCGAACTCGAACTCGAACTGCTCGTCGCAGCCGCCGCCGACCCGGCCGAGATCGCCCTCGGTCGCGGCCACGGCGATCTCCAGCACGTGCGGAAAGCGCTGCGCGAACTCCCGTGCCATCGCCTCCTGCTCCTCCGGCGTCGGCGGGTGCGCGGGCGCCGGCTCCTCGAACAGCTCCGGGCTGAACCCCCAGATGCGGTTGCCGAGCGCGTGCATCACGTGGTGGGTCAGGTCGGGGGAGAGGCCGCCGGCCCGTAGCCCGCCCGCGACGGCGTCCATGTGGCCGAGCACGACCGGCGTCCGGCGCGTGCTCGCCTCGATGGCCCGCCGCGCCCAGGGGTGCCGCAGTACGGCCCGCCGGGCCGCGAGGACCCGCTCGCGGACGGCGTCCTTCCAGCCCAGCGCCGGGTCCGGCGGCTCGATCCCGCCGAGGACGACGTCGACCATCCCGCCGATCAGCTCGTCCTTGTCGGCCACGTGCTTGTACAGCGCCATCGGGACGACGCCCAGGTGCTGCGCCAGGCCACGCATGCTCACCGCGGCGAGGCCGGCCTCGTCGGCGAGGGCGACGGCCGCGCGCAGGACGCGGTCGCGGTCCAGGCGCTCGCGGCGCGGGGGCGCGGCGGGGGGCATCGGCGTCCTCTCGTGGTGCCGGTTGACAGGCGTACACCGTACACCTAGCGTCCTCCCCCATTGGTGTACGCCGTACACCTCCGAATGAGGAGGCCCCATGGACCCCACGAGGCGAGCGGCCCGCACGGCCGGTGTGCTGTTCCTGGTCACGCACGCGACCTCGATCCCGGCCGCGCTGGTCTACGCGTCGGTGCTCGAGCCCGGAGCGGTCCCGGGCGCCGGGGGCGAGAGCGCCGTGCTCGTGGCCGCGCTGCTGGAGGTGGTCCTGGCGCTCGGCGTCGTCGGCACGGCCGTGGTGCTGTACCCGCTCGTGCGCGGGGAGCACGAGGGGCTCGCGCTCGGCTACGTCGCGCTGCGCACGCTGGAGGCCGGGGTGGTCCTGGTGGGCGTGGTCGCCGTCCTCGCCGCGACGGCGACCCCCGGCCCGGGCGGGGTGCGCGACGGCCTGCTCGCGGTGCACGACGCGACGTTCCTGGTGGGGCCCGGCCTCGTCTGCGCCGGCGGCAACACGCTCGTGCTCGCCTGGCTGCTGTACCGCTCGGGGCAGGTGCCGCGGTTCATCCCCGTGCTGGGCCTGGTCGGCGGGCCGCTGGTGGCCGCGGCCAACGCGGGGGAGCTGCTCGGTCTCTCCGACGGGATCTCGGGCGTGGGCGGGCTGCTCGTCGTCCCGATCCTCGCCTGGGAGGTGTGCCTGGCCGTCCACCTGATCACCCGCGGGATCCGCCCGGCACGGCGGCCGGTGACGGCGCCGGCGGCCCCGGTACCCGCGACGGTCTGACCCGTCGCGCGAACGCTCCCCGCCGGTCGGGGAGGATCGGGTCACCCGCCGCGCGGCGGGCCCGGCGAGCGCGAGGAGTGGGCGGATGCGGTTCCCCGAGACGGCAGGGCCCCGATGACCGCCGCGCCCCCGGCACCCCGGGTCTGCCTCGTGGTGCCGGCCTCGGACCAGCGCAAGGTCGACAAGGCCCTCGCCGCGGACGTCGACGAGGTGGTCCTCGACCTCGAGGACGCCGTCGCCCCCGCGGCGAAGGGCGCCGCTCGCGCCCGGGTCCGCGAGGTCGTCGCGGCCGCGGGCCGGGCCGGATCGCTCGCGGTCCGGGTGAACCAGGTCGGCTCGGCCTGGTGCCACCGCGACGTGCTCGACGTGGTCGCGGCGGCGCAGGCACCGGTGACCCTGGTCGTGCCGAAGGTCGACTCGGCGGTCGAACTGCACGTCGTCGACCGGCTGGTCCGGGGCGCGCGGGCCGAGCGGGCAGCTGCCGGCTCCCCGGCGCCGGTGATCCGGCTGGATGCGCTCGTCGAGTCGGCGGCCGCGCTGCGTTCCCTGGACGCCGTCGTCGCGGCCAGCGACCTGCTCCGCGCGCTGGTCGTCGGCTATGCCGACCTGGCCGCCGACCTCGGCCGCGACCCCGACGGCGACCCGGCCGCCTGGGACCCGGTCCGCAGCGCGGTCGTGGCCGCCGCGCGGGCCGGCCGGCGGCAGCTGATCGACGGGCCCTGGCTGTCGGTCGCCGCCGACGAGACGTTCCTCGCCGACCGCGACCGCGCGCGCCGGCACGGCTTCGACGGCACCTGGGTCATCCACCCCGCCCAGGTCGCCGACGCCACGCGCATCTTCACCCCCTCGGCCGAGCAGCTGGAGTGGGCCCGCCGGGTCCTCGCCGCCATGGACGAGGCGACGGCCGCGGGCGCGGGCGCGGTGTCCCTCGACGGGCAGATGCTCGACGAGGCGCTCGCCGTCCGGGCGCGGTCGGTCCTCGCCCGCGCCGGCAGGGGCGCGGCGCTGTGAGCCGGGTGGAGGCCCGCGGGCCCTACTTCGACGAGTTGCGCCACGGCCAGGTGTTCGACACCGCGCCCGGCGTCACGCTGACCGCCGGCGCCGCCGCCGTCCACCAGGCGGTGCTCGGCGACCGGCTGCCGCTGGCCACGGACGCCGAGCTCGCCTCGGCGGTCACCGGCCGCGGGGCGCTGGCCCACCCGGCCCACGTCTGGGACGTCGCGATCGGGCAGTCGACCGTGGTCACCCACTTCGTCCGGGCCAACCTCTTCTACCGGGGCCTGGTCTTCCGGCGGTTCCCCGCCCTCGGCGACACCCTGTACACCCGCACCGAGGTGGTGGGGCTCAAGCAGAACGCCACCCGTGAGGGTCGCCCGCGGACGGGGCTGGCCGCCCTGCACATCACCACCCGCGACCAGCGCGGTGACGCGGTCCTCGACTTCCACCGCTGCGCGATGCTCCCGCTGTCGCCCGAGGGTGCCGACACCGGGCACGCCGACGACCTCGCCGCGATCGGCGCCGACCCGGTCGACGTCACCGCGGCGCTGGCCGGGCTGGACCTGCGGCCGCTGGCGCCGCGGCCCCCGGTGCCCGAGGTGGGGACGCAGGTCGACGTCGTCGGCGGCGACGTCGTGTCCAGCGCCCCGGAGCTGGCCCGGCTGACGCTCAACGTCGCGCAGGTGCACCACGACGCGCGCGCCGCGGGCGGGCGCCGCCTGGTCTACGGCGGCCACACGATCGGCCTCGCCGCCGCGCAGCTGACGCGGGCGCTGCCCGGGGTCGCCCTGTTCCTGGGCTGGGCGGGCTGCGACCACACAGGCCCGGTGCACGAGGGCGACACCCTGCGCAGCGTGGTGACCGTCGAGGACGTCCGCCCGCTGGACGGCGGCCCGTCCGTCGTCGGGCTGCGGTCGGTCGTCACCGCCGACGCCGACGCCGACGACCCGGCCGGCGAGCCGCGGCCGGTCCTGGACTGGCGGCTCAGCGTCCTGATGTGAGCCGGCCCCCGCACGGGGGCCGGGAACGGCGACCGCCCGCGCGGCGGGGCCACGGAGGAGATCGACATGACCGAGGAGACGGGCGCGGGCCCCCTGCAGGGGCTGCGCGTCGTGACGTCGACCAGCTTCGTCGCGGGGCCGCTCGCCGGGCTGACCCTGGCCCAGATGGGCGCGGACGTGATCCGGCTGGACCCGGCCGGCGGGCCCGCCGACATGGGCCGCTGGCCGCTGGCCCGCAACGGCCGCAGCCTGTTCTGGGCCGGGCTGAACAAGGGCGTGCGGTCGGTGGCCGTGGACTTCCGCTCCCCGGCCGGCCAGGAGCTCGCCGCCGCGCTGATCACCGCCCCGGGCGAGGGCGCCGGGTTGTTCGTGGACAACACGATCGGCCGCCGGTTCTTCTCCTACGACGCGCTGAGCGCCCGCCGCCCCGACCTGGTGCACGTGCACATCCAGGGCTACGCCGACGGCCGCCCCGCCATGGACTACGCGGTCAACCCGCGCTACGGCGTCCCCATGCTCACCCGCCCGGCCGACGTCGACCGCCCCGTCAACCACGTGCTCCCGGCGTGGGACATCGCCACCGGACTGCTCGCCGTCTCCGGCCTCCTCGCCGGGCTGCACCGGCGGCGGGTCGACGGCCGCGGCTCGCGGATCGACCTGGCGCTGGCCGACGTCGCCGCCGCGCACGTGGCGAGCCTGGGCTGGCTGGCCGAGGTCACCGAGCGCGGTCAGGACCGCCCGCGCCTGGGCAACCACATGTACGGCGCGTTCGGCGTGGACTTCGCCTGCGCCGACGGCCGCCGGGTCATCGCCGTCGCCATCACCCGCCAGCAGTGGCGAGACCTGGTGGGCATGACCGGCACGGCCGCGGTCTTCGAGGCGCTGTCGGGCGTGCACGGCGCGGACTTCGACGTCGAGGGGGTCCGCTTCGAGAACCGGGCGCTCATCGAGGCGGTGCTCGCGCCGTGGTTCGCCCGGCACACCGGCGAGCAGGTGCTCGCCGCCGCGGCCGAGACCCGCGTGATGGTGGGGGAGTTCCGCTCGCCGTCGGAGGTCGTGGCCGCCTTCCGGCGCGGCGAGGAGACCGACGTGCTCATCGAGGTCGACCAGCAGGGCATCGGCCCGATGCTGACCGGCACCTCCCCGCTGCGCTGGGACTCCCGCTACGTGCCGCCGGCGCCCGCGCCGGACTTCGGCGCGGACACCGAGTGGGCGCTGGCCGAGGTGCTGGGCCTCTCGGCCGCCGAGATCGGCCGGCTCGCGGGGGAGGGCACCGTCCGGCTGCCCGTCCCGGCCGCCTGAGCGACCCGGCCCGCCGCGCGGCCGACCTGCGGGTCGGCCAGGATGCCGGTGTGCCGATGACGACGTTCGACGCGCCCGCCGGACCGCTGCCCGGGTACTCCGCCGAGCCGGAGGGCCCGGGCCCGTGGCCGGGGGTCGTGATCGTGCACGACGCCTTCGGCCTCGGCGCCGACGTCCGGCGGATCACCGACCGCTTCGCCGCCAACGGGTACCTCGCCATCGCTCCGGCGCTGTTCCGCCGGGGCAACCGGCTCCGGTGCGTGGTCTCCACGCTCAAGTCGCTGCAGGACGGGCGCGGCCCAGCGGTGGACGACGTCCTCGCCGCCGCCGCGCACCTGCGCGCCGACGCGCGCTGCACCGGAAAGGTCGGCTCGGTCGGGTTCTGCATGGGCGGCGGCTTCGCCCTGCTGACCGCGCCGAGCGGCACCTTCGACGCGGCGGCCCCGAACTACGGCATCTGGCCGCCGAACAAGGAGGAGCTCTCCCGCGCCTGCCCGACGGTCGCCAGCTACGGCGCGAAGGACCGGATGCTGAAGGGGGCGGCGGCCGAGCTCGAGGAGCGGCTGGCCTCCGGCGGCGTGGCCTCCGACGTCAAGGAGTACCCGGGGGTCGGCCACTCGTTCATGAACGACTGGGGGACGCCGGCCCCGCTGCGGTTCGTGGAGCGGACGGCGGGGCTGGCCTACTCGCGGCCGGAGGCCGAGGACGCCTGGCAGCGCATCCTCGCCTTCTTCGGCGAGCACCTGCGCTGACCCGACCGCCCGCCCATCCGTGCAGAAGCGCGGAATTGCTCCGGGGCAGAAGCGCGGAATTGCCCCGGGGCGGAAGCGCGGAGTTGCTCCGGGGCGGGCGGTCAGCCGCGGCGGGCCGCGAGGGCCGCCGCGCCGACCGTCTCGAGGGTCGCCTCCGGGGTGAGCGGGTGGAACGGTCCGCCGCGCACGTCGCGGTAGGCCCGCTCCAGCTTCGATCCCCGGGAGAAGGCGGGCCCGCCGGCCACCTGCAGCGCCAGGTCCGTGACCGCCACCGCCTCGAGCACCGCGTGCCGCTTGGCGGTCATCAGCGCCTCGAGCACGGCCGGGTCCGGCCCGAAGTCACCGCCGGTCTCCTCGACCGCGGCGAGCACGGCCCACCGGGCGACCCGCAGCCGGGCGGTCATCTCCCCCAGCAGGCGGACGGCGGACGGCGCCGGCTCGGCCTTGGACGCCAGCGACCGCGCCGCCTCGTCGCAGGCACCCTGCGCGACACCCAGGTAGACGGCGGAGACCACCGGCGCGAAGTACTGGGCGGCGAGCAGCAGCGGGCCGGCCAGCACGCCGTAGGGCCGTCGGCCGGTGACCTTCTCGGCGGGCACGAACACATCGTCGAACACGACGTCGTGGCTGGCGGTGCCGCGCATGCCCAGGGTGTTCCAGGTCTCGACGATCGTCACGCCGGGGCTGCTCATCGGCACGCTCGCGTGCAGCACCTCGGCGTCGGGACCGGGCTCGCCGAGGGTGGCCGACGTCGACATCACCGTCGCGGCCGGTGCCTGGGAGACGAAGGACTTGCGGCCGGTGAACCGGAAGCCGCCGTCGGCGGGCACCGCGGTCGTGGTGGGGGAGACCCAGTCGTTGCCGCCGCTGGTGGCCAGCACGATGCCGTCGGCGGCGACCTTGCGCAGCGCGGCCTCGGCGTCGGCGAAGCCGCGGCCGTACCGCCAGCGCTGCAGCAGGGTCAGGTAGAGGTGCATGGCCGACGACAGCGCGGCAGCGCCGGACCAGCGGGCCAGCTCGTGCTGGGCGAGCACGACCTGGCGGAGGGTGGCGCCGGCGCCGCCGAGCTCGGGCGGCACGGCCATGGCGAGGTAGCCCGTGCTCGCCATCGCGGCGTAGGCCTCGGTGACGAAGGTGGCGTCGCGGTCGTGCTCGGCCTCGGTGGCCGTGGCGGTGCGGCCGATCTCGGCGGCCAGCGCGGTCAGGGACTCGTCGGTGGGCAGGGGGGTGAGAGTGGTCGTCATGCCGACGACCGTCGCGGCGGCGGACCGACGGCACTAGTGCTGGTTCTGAACCGCTGCGACCATCCCGGGGCATGGCGCGCTATGGGCAGTACTGCCCGATCACCCGGTCCCTGGAGCTGCTCGGCGATCGCTGGACCCTGCTCATCGTGCGGGACCTGCTCGTCGGCGCGGAGCGGTTCAACGAGCTGGCCCGCGGCCTGCCCCGGCTCTCCCGCGGGCTGCTCTCCAAGCGGCTGGACCACCTGGAACGCGCGGGCCTGGTCGACCACGTCGACGACCGCTACCTGCCCACCCAGGCGTGCCAGGACCTCCGGCCCATCGTCTTCGGGCTCGCCGAGTGGGGCGCCCGCTGGGCGTTCGGCGAGCCGCGCGCCGACGAGCTCGACGCCACGGTGCTCCTGTGGTGGATGCGCGGCGGCGTCGACGCCTCGGCGTTCGGGCAGCGCGAGCGGACCGTGCTGCACGTGCGCTTCCGGTCCGGCACGCGGCGCCGGTTCTGGCTGGTCGTGCAGACCGCCGACGTGTCGCTGTGCTTCGTGGACCCGGGGTTCGACGTCGACGTGACGATCGACGCCGACCTCGACGCCCTCTACCAGGTGTGGGACGGGCGGATGGAGTACGGCGCCGCGGTGCGCGACCGCCGCGTGGTCGTCAGCGGCGACACGGCGCTGGTCCGCGCGCTGCCGCGGTCGCTGCGGCTGAGCCCGGTCGCGCCCTACGTGCGGCAGGCGGTCGCCGCCTCCGCCTGAGCCCGCGGCGGCCGCCGCGCGAGGTGGTTCACCGGCTGCACCGGCCGCCGGCCGGGCGCTGGTGCTGGTCGCTGGTCGGGCAGTGGCTCGGCGGGCAGTGGCTCCGGGCGGCGCACTGCGGGTGTTCCTCGCGCCGTGGCGGTGCTGCAGGACCCACAAGGCACGAACGACACCCGCAACGAGCGCGCGGGACGACCGGTGTGAACGGCGGACGTCGTCGCGTCCCGCGGGCCCCTCGAAAGGGGTGGGTCGTGTGTCGCGGCTGGAGGGCGGGCCCTTGCCTGCCGATCCCCTGGGTACCAACCGAGGGGAGCCGGTCATGGACACGGCATGCAGGGCAGTGGCACAGGCGGGCACCATGGCGGCGACGGCGTCGCTGGACTCCGAGCAGCCGTGGCCGCTGCTGCTGGTCGCCGGCTGGCTGACCACCGCGACCGACTGCGCGCTCACCGCGGGGCTGCTGGCCGACTGGGAGGCCGAGCTCGCCGCGTGAGCACCCCGACCCGACCCGGACGGGGCACCGGGGGCGCGCCGAGCTCCGCGCTCCGCGATCATGACGGGGTGACACTGCCGCCCGCCTCCGCGCCCGCGCGCTGACGCGCGCCGTGCCGAGCGAGGGCGGGCCGGCCGCCGGTGCCGTGCAGCGGGCCGACGCCGTGCTGGCGTGGGCGCCGAGCGGCCGCAGCGCCGTTCCGCTGATCGTCGGGCTGGTGAACCTCGCCAACCTGGTCGGGGTCGGCACCGTGGCCCTGCTCCTGCTGGGCGTCGGCGAGGACGTCGCGTCCGGCCGCACCCCCGTCCTGCTGGCCGCGCTCGGCTACCTCGTCGTCGCCTTCCCGGCCGGCACCTGGGCCGGGCTGCGCCACCAGCGCGGCACCACCACCTGGCTGCTCGCCGGGGGTGATCCGACCCGGGACGAGGCCGCCCGGGCCCTCCGCCTCCCCGTCGACGCCGCCCTCGTCGCCGTCACCGTGTGGGTGATCGGCGCCGCGCTGCTCGGCACGGTCGCGGCGCTCGCCTATCCCGACGCCCGGATCGGCGTCCGCGTCGCCATCGCCACCCTGCTCGGCGGGGTGGTGACCGCCGGTGTCACCTACCTGCTCGTCGCCCGTGCCGCGCGGGCGGTCACGGCCCGGGCGCTGGCCGCGTACCCGCCGACCGGCCGGCTGGCCCTCGGTGTCGGGCCGCGGCTGCTGCTGACCTGGGGGGTCACCAGCGGCGTGCCCCTCGTGGGCGTGGTGCTGCTGTTCCTCGACCCGACCAACCCCGACGGCCCCGGCGCCGGCGCCGTCGTCTTCCTCGTCGTCGTCGCGCTGCTGGTCGGCGCGCTGGCCACCCTGCTCACCGCCCGCGCGGTCGGCGCTCCGCTGCGCGAGCTGCGCCGGGCCGTGCAGCGCGTCGGCGAGGGGGACCACGACGTGCGCGTCGGGGTGGACGACGCCGGCGAGATCGGCCTGCTGCAGGAGGGCATCAACTCGATGGCCGCGGGCCTGGCCGAGCGGGAGCGGCTGCGGGACCTGTTCGGCCGGCACGTCGGGCCGACGGTCGCCCAGCGGGCCCTGGCCGAGGGCGTCTCGCTCGGCGGGGAGCTGCGCACGGTCGCGGCGCTGTTCGTCGACATCGCCGGCTCCACCTCGCTGGTGCGCCGCACCGGCCCCGAGGAGATGGTCGGCCTGCTCAACCGGTTCTTCGCCGTCGTCGTCGACGCCATCGAGGCCGAGGGCGGGCTGGTGGACAAGTTCGCCGGCGACGCCGCGCTGTGCGTCTTCGGAGCCCCCACCGAGCACCCCGACCCGGCCGGCGCGGCGCTGCGGGCGGCCCGGCGGATCTGCGACGCCGTCGCCGCGGCGGGCGAGGTCGACGTCGGGGTCGGGGTGGCCTGCGGGCCGGTCTGGGCCGGCCAGGTGGGCGCGGCGAGCCGGCTGGAGTACACGGTGATCGGCGATCCGGTGAACGAGGCCGCCCGGCTCACCGAGCTGGCCAAGGAGCACGCCGGCCGGGCGGTGGCCAGCGAGGCGACGGTGCGGGCGGCCGGCGACGAGCGCGCGCACTGGCGGCCCGACGTCGAGGTGGAGCTCCGCGGCCGCGGCGAGCCGACCCGGACCTGGGTGCGCTCCTAGGTCAGATGGGCGCGGACGACCACGAGCTCGTCCTCGGGCTGCAGCGTGCCGATCAGCGGGTCGTCGAAGCGCAGGGTGCGCCCGCCGCGGGTCACCGACAGCACGATGTCGGTCAGCTGGCGCGGGCCCAGCCCCACCTCGCCGGACTTCACGTTGCGCTGGTGCAGGTCCAGGCCCTGGCCGCCGGTGACCAGGTCCTCGACGACGTTGACCACGCGCGGGTGGTCGGTCGACAGGCCGAGCAGCCGACCCGAGGTCGCCGAGGTCGTGATGACCGTCGTGGCGCCGGACTGGCGCAGCAGGTTGGCGTTCTCCTCCTCGCGCACGCTGGTGGTCAGCGGCACGGTCGGGTTGAGCTGGCGCACGGTGAGCGTGATGAGCACGGCGGCGTCGTCCCGGTTGGCCGCGACGATGACGGCACGGGCCTTCTCCACCGCCGCGCGCTTGAGCACCTCGCGGCGGCCCGCGTCGCCGACGATGCCGGTGAGGCCGGTCGTCGTCGCCTCCTCCACCAGCCGCTCGTCGGTGTCGACGACGACGATCTGCTCGGCCGGCGTGCCGTTGGCGCGCAGCGCGCGGATGGCGCTGCGGCCCTTGGTGCCGTAACCGCAGACGATGACGTGCTGGCGCACCGAGGACCTCCACCGGCGAATGCGGAACTCCTCGCGCGAGCGCGCGGTGAGCGCTTCGAGCGTGGTTCCGATGAGAACGATCAGGAACATGATCCGCAGGGGCGTGATCACGATGATGTTGACCAGGCGCGCGGCCTCGGTCACCGGCGTGATGTCGCCGTAGCCGGTGGTCGAGAGGGTGACGGTGGCGTAGTAGAAGGAGTCGAGCAGCGTGAGGCCACGCTCGTCGCCGTCCCGGTAGGAGTCCCCGTCCAGCCAGACGATGAGGACGACGACGACCAGAACGGCGAGGGCGAGGAGCACCCGTCGCCACACCTGGCGCAGCGGTGGCTCCTCGACGTGCGCCAGCACGACCCCGGTGTGCGGGTCGTCGGCGTCTCCTGCGTGGCCTCTCACCCCGCGGACGATAGTGAGCGGCGAGCTCGCCGGCGCCGCGCCGCACCCGTCCGGGGGAGAGGAGTCACCCCCCGGACGAGCGGCCGCGGTCAGGCCGGGGCGGGCGCGCGCTCCCGCGCGGCGAGCTCGCGCTTGAGGACCTTGCCGGCCGCCGACACCGGGATTGCGTCGATGAACACGACGTCGCGCAGCCGCTTGTACGGCGTCACGTGCTCGTTGACCGCGGCCATCACCGAGTCGCGGGTGAGCGCGGCACCGTCGTCGTCGTCCCGGCGGACGACGTAGGCGACGGGCAGCTCGCCGGCGTCGGGATCGGGCCGGCCGACCACGGCGGCCCCGGCCACCCCGGGCACCGCGAACAGGTGCTCCTCCAGCTCGCGGGGGAACACGTTGTAGCCCTTGTAGAGCAGCATGTCCTTGGTGCGGTCGACGATCGACAGGTAGCCGTCGGCGTCGAGCACCCCCACGTCGCCGGTGTGGAACCAGCCGTCGGCGTCGATCGCCTCGGCAGTGGCCTGCGGGCGGCGCCAGTAGCCGCGCATCACCTGCGGCCCGCGGATGCACACCTCGCCGCGTTCCCCGGCCGGCACCGGGTCGCCGCCGCCGAGTGGCCGGATGCTGATCTCGGTGTCGAACACCGGCACGCCGACGGTGCCGGCCCTGCGGGTGCCCGACCGGAACGCCGGGTTGGCCGTCGCGATCATCGTCACCTCGGTCAGCCCGTAGCCCTCGCCGATGATCGCGCCGGGGAGCAGGGTCCGCAGCCGCTCGATGAGCGACACCGGCAGCGGCGCGGCGCCGCTGGAGACGCCGCGGACGGCGGACAGGTCGGCGGTCTCGATGCCGGGCACCTGCAGCAGCGCGGCGAACACCGGCGGGGCGCCGCCGAGGGAGGTCACGCGATGCCTGACGGCGTCGGCCAGGTAGCGCGCCGGGTCGAAGCGCATGTGCACGACCGCGGTGGTGCCGGCGAGGACCAGGCCGTTGAGGTAGCCGATGACGCCCATCGCGTGGAACCACGGCGCGAGGGCGATGATCCGGCCCTCGCCCAGCCGGACCGGGTACTCCTCGGCGCCGAGCACCCGGCGCACCGTCACGTCCCCGGCGTCGTCGAGGGCGGGCACCGACCCGGTCACCCAGCACGTCGACTGCAGCACGTTGGTCACCACGCTCCGGTGGGTCACCTCCACGCCCTTGCTCACCCCGGTGGTGCCCCCGGTGTAGGCCAGGTGGGCCAGATCGGCCGCCGGGTCGACGCCCGCGTCGTGGTGCCGGTCGGCCGGGTCGGCGGCGAGGACGTCGGCGAGGTCGACGTCGCCGGGCTCGGTGACGGCCCGGGCGGCGAGGTCCGCGACGTGCGCGGGGCCGGTCACGACGACGGTCTCCACCGGGGTCCCGGCCAGGGCGCCGCGGACCAGGGGCAGCACCTGGTCCCAGGTGACCAGGACCCGGGCGCCGGAGTCGGTGAGCTGCGCGGCCAGCTCGTGTGCGGGCAGCAGCGGGTTGGCCGGCGAGAAGGTGGCGCCGGCCAGCAGGATCCCGTAGTAGACCGCCGGGTACTGCCGGCAGTTGGGTGCGTGGACGGCCACGACGTCGCCGCGACCGATCCCCTGTCCGGCCAGCCAGTTCGCCACGGCGTGCGCCCGGCGCCCCAGCTCGGCGAAGGTCTGCGGGACGTCGTCCTGGAGGAACGCCGTCCGCTCGCCCCACCGGCGCACGGCCGCCCGCAGCACGGAGCCGACCGGGACCGCGGGGTAGTCCAGCGAGCGGGGCAGGCCGGGGGGCCAGGCGGCGGCGGTGGACGTCGGTGCGGCCATGCGGGTCCTTCCTCGGGGAGGTCTTCAGCGTGGCGCAGGTCACATGCGGTGTCGAGACGGGTTCCTCCGGTCACCATCTGCGGATGAGCGGAACGGAGCGGGCCCTGGTGCTCGGCGGTGGGGGCATCACGGGGATCGCCTGGGAGATCGGCGTGCTCGCCGGGCTGGCCGAGGCCGGGGTCGACCTCACCGGGGCGGACCTCGTGGTGGGCACGTCCGCCGGGTCGGTGGTGGGCGCGCAGGTGACCAGCGGGGCCGGCCTCGACGAGCTGTACGCGCGGCAACTGGAGCCGCCGTCGTCGGAGCGGGTCGCGCGGATGAGCCGGGCCGGGCTGGCCCGCTACGCGTGGGCGATGCTGCGCAGCCGGGGCCGCGACGAGGAGTTCCGCCGCCGGGTCGGCGCGCTGGCCATGGCCGCCGCGGACGCGGGCCTGACGCCGACCGAGGAGGAGCGGCTGGCGGTGATCGGCTCGCGGCTGGTGAGCAGCGAGTGGCCCGACCGGCGGTTCGTCGTCACCGCGGTCGACGCGCGGTCGGGGGAGTTCTCCCGGCTGGACCGCGACTCCGGCGTGCCGCTGGTGCCGGCGGTCGCGGCCAGTTGCGCCGTGCCGGGGGTGTACCCGCCGGTCACGATCGACGGCCGGCGGTACGTCGACGGCGGCATGCGGTCGGCGGCCAACGCGGACCTGGCGGAGGGGTACGAGCGGGTCGTCGTCCTGGCGCCCATCGCCCGCGGCATCGGCCCGCTGGCCAGCGTCGACGCGCAGGTGACCGGCCTGGTCGCGCGGGTCGCCGTGGTGAGCCCGGACGAGGCCGGCCGCCGGGCGATCGGGCGGAACGTGCTGGACCCCGCGGCCCGCCGTCCGTCCGCGGAGGCCGGCCGGGCCCAGGCCGCGGCCGTCGTCGACCGGGTCCGCGAGGCCTGGCACGGCTAGGTGGAGTGCCACGGTGCAGGTTTCCTGCATGTCGTGTCTCCGGACCTCTGTCGCAGTGATGTCTGAGGACATGTGTCGCACTTCGGTTAGGCCGCGCAGAGTGTGGCGTAACGCTTGGCCGGGTTCAGGGTCAGTTGGCCGATCAGGTCGCCGCTGAGGGCGTGGAAGCTGACCTGGGGGCCGTTGACCAGGGCGGTGACCTGGGCGCCGCCGTAGGCGGCGCCCAGGCGGATCAGGTGCCGGCCGAGGGTCACGGTGCCGTGCGGGATGACGGTGAGTCGGTGCACGGTGGCGTCGGTCTGCAGCGGTAGCTGCGCCGGCCCACCGTGCGCCGGCGCGC
>NZ_FOEE01000001.1 GCF_900110555.1 Trujillonella endophytica | reverse complement strand
CGGCTCAACCGCGGCGGCGACCGCGCCGCCAACAACGCGATCCATCGGATCGTGCTCTGCCGGATGCGCCACGACGACCGCACCCGCGCCTACGTCGCCCGCCGCACCGCCCAGGGACTGAGCAAGAAAGAGATCATGCGCTGCCTCAAGCGCTACGTCGTCCGTGAGGTCCACACCGCGCTACTCGCCGACTTTGACGACCTGGTCTCCACTGCTTGACGCCGATAGGAGCATCCCGACGTCCACGACGTCACCGGGTCCTCAGGCGTTGCGGATCGCGTTGGTCACGACGCCGAGCGCCTCGCGGCTGCGCGGCAGGGCGGTGTCGGGGAAGGTCAGGAAGCCGTGGATCTGCCCGGCGTACAGGTGCAGGTCCACCGAGACGCCGGCGTTGGTCAGGTGCGCCGCGTAGGCCAGCCCCTCGGGCATCAGCGGATCGCAACCGCCCAGGAGGAGCGTCGTGGGCGGTACGCCGGTGACGTCGGCGGTCAGCAGCGCGGAGTCCGGGTCCGACCGCATCGACGGCTCCGGGAGGTACTGGGCGGCGAACCAGGCGCTGTCGACGTCGGTCAGCGGCCACTCGCCCCCGAACGCGGTCGTGCGGGCCCGGTCGACTCCTGCGCCCGGATAGGCGAGCACCTGCCGGCGCACCGGTCGCCGGCCCGCCGCGGTGACCCGGCGCACGGCCGCGGCGGTGAGCGTGGCTCCGGCGGAGTCTCCCAGGGCGACCACCCGGCCGGGGTCTCCGCCGAGCTCGCCGGCGTGCTCGGCGGTCCAGTCCAACGCCGCGACGGCGTCCTCGATCCCGGCGGGGAACGGGTGCTCGGGCGCCAGCCGGTAGTCCACCGAGACGACGACGCACGGCCCCGCGACCGCGAGCCGGCGGGCGAAGGCGTCGGACGCCGCGACGCTGCCGATCACGAACCCGCCGCCGTGGCAGTACACGACCGTGGGCAGCGGTGCCTCCGACGCCGGGGCGTGGACCCGCACCGGGACGGTGCGCCCGTCGACGTCGATGCGGCGGTCCTCGACCCGCTCGACGTGCGGTCCGGGGGCGCCGGCAGCCGCGGACTGCTCCAGGTAGGCGCGCGCCCCCGCCACCCCCCGCTCGGACAACAGCGGTCCGCCCGCCGCGACGAACTGGCGCACCAGCGCCTCGGCGTCCGGGTCGCGCACGGGCCGCAGACCCCAGCCCTCCGCACCGGTGGACGTCGCGGCGGGCACCAGGCCGTCAGTGGCGGTCATCCCAGCGGGTTGGCCGGGAGCGACTGCAGGAACGAGTCGTCCCAGCCGTCGCGGAGGGCACCGGCCACGTTCATCCAGGCGCGGATGTCGGGGTCGGGCGTCTCGCCCCAGCTCGGGTAGTACTTGGCGAAGCCGTCCCAGCCGCCCTCGAGCGCCCAGTAGTGGATGACCTCGCTGTTGCGGAAGACCGTGGTGAACGACCCGACCCACGTCTTGCCGGTCCGCTCCGACCAGGGCACGTACAGGTGCTCGAGCTCCTGGACGTACTTGGTCTGGCTGTCCGGCTTGGTGGTCATGATCTCCTCGAGGACCACCGTGGTCTGCGTTCCCGCGGCGCGGTGCTCCTCGACCGACTTGATCCCCGGGTTGCCGAAGACCAGCCGGCCCTCCCCGGTCGCCCCGAGCTCGCCCAGCAGCCCGGTCCACTGGTCGAACTGCTTGCGGGTGCCGACCTCCCGGTGCCGGGCCGCCCCGATCCGGGAGAGGTGGGTGTAGCTGTCGATCTCCCAGATGGTCGTCACCTCGGGCCAGTTCGAGTTGAGCGGGGAGCCCTCCCAGGTGCCGAACAGCCGGGCGCCGAGGCCCTCCATGAGCGGCTGGTACTGGCCGGCGAACTCATCGGCGAACCGGGGCGTGGCGCCGGTCCGGAGCGTGGTCTTCTCGTGCAGGAACAGCTTCCTGCTCTTGTGCACGTTGGGCATGGTCACGGCTGGCTCCTCCGGGTCGGGTCGATTCCCCCGGGCACGGCGCCCGGCGGTCGTGCGTCGCTCAGGTTGGTCAGCTGGCTGCGGAGCAGCTGCCCGCCAGCGGACGGACGTCGAAGTCCGCCCAGACCGGCTCGGCCATCTCCGCCCGCAGCTCGCTCAGGGTCATGGGCGCCACCAGGGGGACGCCGTCGCGGTCGAGGTACCAGCTCGTGCAGCCGCCCGTGTACCAGACCGTTCCCTTGGCCCGGTCCCGCATGCGGTCCACGAACGCGGCCGAGCTGCCCGCGTCCGGCGCGATCGCCACCCGCTCGGCCAGCACGCGGTCGACCAGCTGGAGGACGAACGCGGCGTGGTTCTCGATCACCGCGATGATGTTGAGGCTGCCGCCCGGGGAGAACGGCCCGTTGATCAGGAAGAAGTTCGGCAGGTGCGGAACGGCGACCGACTTGTAGGTGAGGAAGACGTCGGCCCAGAGCTCCTCCAGGTCGACGCCGCCCGCCCCCCGCACCCGCATCGGGCGCAGGTAGTTGTCGGCGTGGAACCCGGTGGCGAGGACGACGACGTCCAGCGGGTGGAGCACTCCGTCGGTGGTCCGGATCCCCTCCCGCTCGAAGCGCAGGATGCCGTCGGTGACGACGTCGACGTTCGGGCGCTGGACCGCGTCGTAGAAGGTGCCCGAGATGACCAGGCGCTTGCAGCCGATGTCGTAGTCCGGCGTCAGCTTGGCCCGCAGGACCGGGTCGCGCACCGCGGCCAGCGCATCCCGGATCACCTGGTTGCGCGCCTCGACCTGCTCCGCCGTCCCCGAGACCGCGATCTCGCCCAGGCGCAGGCTCTCGGCCTCCATCGCGGCGTAGTGCTTCCGGGCCCCCTCCGGCGAGGCCAGCATCTCCGCCCGCACGGCCTCGGCGACGGGCTCGTTCGCCCGCGGGTAGACCCACTGGGCGGTCCGCTGGAACAGGTCGAGGTGGGCCACCTGCTGCGACGCGGCCGACACGATCTGCACCGACGACGAGCCCGTGCCGATCACGCCGAGCCGCACACCACGCAGGTCGAGGTCGGGGTCCCACTGCGAGGCGTGGCGGACGACCCCCGCGAAGTCGGCCATGCCGGGGATGTCCGGGAAGCGGGGCCGGTGCAGGCGACCGACGGCGCCGACGACGATGCCGGCGGTCCAGCGCTCCCCGCTCGCCGTCTCGACCTCCCAGGCGGTCCCGTTCCACGCGGCGGAGGTGACCTCGGCGCCGTAGCGGAGGTGGCCGGCGAGCCCCCGGTCGGTGGCCACGGAGTCGAAGTACGACCACAGCTCGCGGCCGGTGGCGTACCGCATGGGTGCGCTCGTGTTCGGCGCGAAGGAGTAGCTGTAGTAGATCGCCGGGACGTCGCAGGCGACCCCGGGGTACACGTTGTCGCGCCAGGTCCCCCCGAGCGACCCGGCCTTCTCGAGGATCACGAAGTCCTCGATGCCGCGCTCCCGCAGGCCGATGCCCATGAGGATCCCGGCGGCCCCCGCGCCGATGACCAGCACCGAGACCTCGCGGGCCGCGGGCACACCTGCTCCCGCGCGCATCACTCCGAGGGAGACCGCTTCTCGAGACCCACGACGACCTCGTCGTCGCGGCCGGGGCCGGCGACCAGGCCGTCCTCGACCGGGAGCGTGTTGGCGGGCGTCGTCCACTCGGGGTCGGCGTCCTCCGTGCTCGCCGGGGCCTCCTCGAGCTCGGCCGGCGACACCTCCTGCCCCACCGTGCGGCTGCGGTCGCGCTGGATGCGCGGGTCCGGGATGGGGACGGCGGCGAGCAGCGTCCGCGTGTAGGGGTGCTCGGGCGAATCGAACACGCGCTGGGTCGGGCCCATCTCCACGATCCGGCCCTGCCGCATCACGGCGGTGCGGTGCGCGATGGCGCGGACCAGCGACAGGTCGTGAGTGACGAAGAGGTAGCTCAGGCCGCGCTCCTCCTGCAGGTCGCGCAGCAGGTTCAGCACCGAGGCCCGGATCGACATGTCGAGGGCGGCGACCGGCTCGTCGCAGACGATGAACCGCGGCTCGGGAGCCAGCGCCCGGGCGATGGCGATCCGCTGGAGCTGCCCGCCGGAGAACTCGAAGGGATAGCGGTCGGCCTGGTCGGGCCGGATGCCGACGCGGTCGAGCAGCCCGAGCATGCGCTCGTGCCGCTCCTCGCGGTCCCCGACCCCGTGGACCTGCAGCGACTCCTCGATGGTCTGCCCGATCACCAGGTGCGGGTCCAGGGAGGTGAACGGGTCCTGGAAGACCATCTGCGCGTTGCGGCGCCAGCGCCGCAGCTCGGCGCTGCCCAGGGCCAGGACGTCGCCGCCGTCGAAGGTCACCGAGCCGCTGTCGGGCTCGATGAGCCGGATCGCCATCCGGCCGACGGTGGACTTGCCGGCGCCGGACTCGCCGACGAGCGCGAGGGTCTCCCCCGCGGGGATGGAGAACGAGACGTCGTCGACCGCCGCGACGGGCTCGGCCTTCTTCCTCCCGAACCGCTTGCGCCCCGCGAAGGCCTTGCGCAGGCCCTGCACCTCGACCAGGTCAGACACGGGTGGCCACTCCCTGCAGCTCGAGCTCGTGCACGCGGACGCAGGCCGACCCGTGGCCGGCGTCCGCCCGGATCAGCGGGGGCTGCTCGGTGGTGCAGCGGTCCTCGGCGTAGGGGCAGCGCGGGTGGAACCGGCAGCCCTGCGGCATCGAGTCCAGCGGGGGCACGCTGCCCGGGATGGCGACGAAGCGGTCGCTCGGGGCCAGCACGTTGGGGATCGCGCCGAGCAGGCCCTCGGTGTAGGGGTGGGCCGGCCGCAGGAAGAGGTCGTCCACGGGTGCCCGCTCCACGATCCGGCCCGCGTACATGACCGCGACGTCGTCGCAGATGTCGGCGACCACGCCGAGGTCGTGCGTGATGAGCAGCAGCGCCATGCCCAGCTCGTCCTGCAGGTCGTGCAGGAGGCTGAGGACCGACGCCTGGACGGTCACGTCCAGGGCGGTGGTCGGCTCGTCGGCGATGAGCACCTTGGGCTCGCAGGCCAGCGCGATGGCGAGCATGACGCGCTGGCACATGCCGCCGCTGAACATGTGCGGGTAGTCGTGCATCCGCTCGGCGGCCCGGGGGATGCGCACCATGTCCAGCAGCTCGACGACCCGCGCTCGCGCCTCCTTGCGCGAGGCCCCCTGGTGGCGGCGGACGACCTCGGCGATCTGGTCCCCGACGGTGAACGCCGGGTTCAGGCTGCGCCGCGCCTCCTGGTAGATCATCCCGATGTCGCGGCCGCGGACGTCGGACAGCTGCCTGCGGTCCAGCGACAGCAGGTCGACGTCGCCGAGCAGCACCTGCCCGTCGGTCACCCGGGCATTGCGGGCCAGCAGGCCCATGACGGCGAAGGCGGTCATGCTCTTGCCCGACCCCGACTCGCCCACGATGCCGAGGGTCTGCCGCGGCCGGAGGTCGAACCCGACGTCGCTGAGCACCTCCAGCTCCTGCCCCTGGGTCCGCACGGTCACCCGCAGGTCCCGGACGCTGAGCACCGGCCTGTCCGGCCGGCCCTTCTCGAGCGCGGTCATCTCTCCCCCCGTCCGCCGAAGGCGTCGCGCAGGCCGTCCCCGAACAGGGTGAACGCCAGGATCAGGACGGCGATCACCACCGAGGGCGGGTAGATCGGGAACGTCGTCTCGTAGATGGCCTGGTAGCCGTCCCGGACCATCGTGCCGAGGCTCGCGGTCGGGGTCTGGGCCCCCAGGCCCAGGAAGCTGAGGCTGGATTCCGCGATGATCGCCGCACCCAGGTGGAACGTCAGCTGCACGATGAGCGGGGACAGCGCGTTGGGCAGCACGTGCCGGCCGAGGATCCGCGCCGGGCTGCAGCCGACGGAGCGGGCCGCCTCGATGTAGTCGGCGTTCCGGGTGCTCAGCGCCGCCGCGCGGGCGATCCGGAACAGGGTGGGCGCCAGGATCACGCCGAGCGCGATCATCGCGTTGGTGAGGCCGGGGCCGAGCACCGCGACGATCGCGATCGCCAGGATCAGGCCAGGCATGCTCATGATCGCCTCGGCGACGCGGGAGAGCACCGCGTCGACCCACCGGCCGGCGTACCCGGCGATCAGCCCCAGTGGCAGGCCGAGGACGACGGCGACGGCCACTGCGAGCAGCGCGGCGAACAGCGAGGTCCGCATCGCGTACATCAGCCGGCTCAGGAAGTCGCGGCCGAAGGCGTCGGTACCCAGCCAGTGCTCACCGCTCGGCGAGAGGAAGCGGGCGGTGAGCTCCTGCGCGTCCGGATCCGCCGGCGCCAGGACGGGCGCGGCGACCGCGATCAGGGCGAGCAGGAGCACCACCCCTCCGGCCACCAACGCGACGCGGTTGTGCCGGAGGGCCCGGGCGGGCCGGGACCGGGCGCGGCGGCGGATGCCGGTCAGGAAGGCGGTCATGTGCGCAACCTCGGGTTCAGGTAGGCGTAGGTGATGTCGACCAGGAGATTGACCAGCAGCACCAGGATCGCGCTCAGGAGCACGATGCCCTGGATCATCGGGATGTCCCGGTTCGAGACGGAGTCGAAGGCCAGGGCTCCCATGCCGGGGATGCCGAAGATGAACTCGATGGTGATCGACGAGCCGAGGATCGCCCCGACGATCACGCCGAGCATCGTGAGCACCGGCGCGGCGGCGTTCTTGGCCGCGTGCTTGAGGACGACCGGGCGGCCGCGCAGGCCCTTCGACCGCGCGGTGCGGATGTAGTCGGCGTCGAGCGTGTCCACCATCGACGCGCGGGTGTGCCGGGCGAGCTCGCCCATCGGGATGGTCCCCAGGGCGATGCCGGGCAGGACGACGCTGCGCAGCCACTCCCCCGGGTCCTCGCCGAACCGCACGTAGCCGGTCGCCGGCAGCCAGCCGAGCGTCAGCGCGAACAGGATGACCAGCAGCAGCCCGAGCACGAACGGGGGGACGGCGAGGCTGAGCGCGGCGAAGGCGCTCACGCCCCGGTCCACCCACCCGCCGGGCCGCATCGCGGCTGCGATGCCCACGCCGACACCGACGACGATCGCGAAGGTGAGCGCCACGGCGCCCAGCGACAGCGTGATCGGGACGCGGCGCAGGATCGCGTCGAGCACGTTCTCGCCCGAGACGTAGGACTGGCCGAAGTCCCCCTGCACGGCGTTGACCAGCGAGTTCCAGAATCGGGAGAGGGCCGGGTCGTTGAGCCCCAGCTCCTCGCGGACTGCCTCGACCTGCTCCTCGGACGCCGACGGGCCGGCGATCGTGTCGGCCGCGTCGCTGTCCACCAGTTCCAGGATCAGGAAGAGCAGCGCCACGACGATCACGATCAGCGGCACCATCGCGAGGAGCCGGCGGGCGATGTAGCCCCACATCGGTAATCGCGTCCCTTCGTCGGGCCCGCACGACCGGTCCGGTCCTGCGGCGGATGGGTGGTGGGAGGTGGACTCGCCGGGGGCTCCGGCGGCGGGACGGCCACGGCGACGGTGGTGCCCGTCGCCGTGCCCGGGTGCCGCCCGTCACATTAATTGACGTCGACGTCGACTTCTAGTGCTGGCGCGGAACCAGTCGGGCAACGAGTCGAACCCGCCGGTCGGGGGCCCTCCGGAGCGAACTCCGCGAGGACCCCCGCCGGATGAGCCGCTGCTACGAGCGGCCGACGTAGCGGAAGTCCGCCGCGGCGGCGTAGGTCAGACCCAGCCGGTCCAGGCCGACGATGTCGCCGGCACCGGCATAGCCGAACTGCGCGGTGCAGATCGGGATGAGGATCGCCTGCTCCATCACCCGCTCGTTGATCTGCTGGTACAGCTCCGCACGCGCATCGGGGTCCAGCTCGGCACGCGCCTCGTCGGCGAGGGCGACCAGCTCCGCGTCGTCCGCGGCGAGCGGCGTCCGGCTGAAGATCGCCGAGGTCGTGAACAGCGCGGGGTCGACCTCGCCGGGGATGGCGTTGGTCGCGGCCGGGAAGCCCTGCTGGTTGAACACGGTGATCGACTCGGCGGGCGGCACCCCCTGCCCCTCGAGCGTGACGCCGATCTCGTCCAAGCCGCCCTGCAGCGCCGTCGTGATGGTGTCCTGCGTGCCACCGGCGGGATACACGATCCCGAAGCTGAGGTCGGCCGCCCCCGCCTCCTCCAGTGCCGCCTGGGCCGCATCCGGGTCGTAGGCGTACGGGTTCTCGTAGTCCTCGTCGTGGCCGAGCATGCCCTCGGGGTAGAGCTGGTCGATCGGGTCGCAGGAGCCGTTGAGCGCCCCCTCGCCGATGCCCTCGCGATCCACCGCCTGGGCGAGGGCCGCGCGGACCGCCTGGTCGCCGAGCTCCGGCGAGTCCGGCTTGATGAAGATCGCCGTGGGCGTCCGCGAGACGGCGGTGAGGTTGGTGAACTGCCCGTTCGCGGCGAGCCGCTCACCCTCGGCCACCTGCAGCGACGCCAGGAAGATCATGTCGTAGTCGCCGGCCTGCAGCCCCGAGATGCGGGTCGTCGCCTCCGCGACGCCGACGATCTCGATCTGCGCGAGCTGCCCGGCCTCCGGGTCCCAGTACTCGCCCTCGGCCCGGTCGAAGGTGACGCTCACGCCGGGCTCGAACGCCGAGACGACGTAGGGCCCGGAACCGGCCTCCGGCGGCACCTCGAGGTTGAGGTCGACGCCCGGGTCGTTGATCACGGCCGGGTTGAGCACCGCACCGGAGCCGGTGGCCAGCGCCGCGGGCAGCGTGGCGTCCGGGGCGCTGAGGTTCAGCTGCACCGTGTACTCGTCGACGGCCTCGATCGACTCCACCCGGTTCAGCGCCGCGCCGGCCTGGAACGTCGACCGCTTCGCCCGCTCGAGGCTGGCCTTGACCGCCTCCGCGTTCACCGGCGAGCCGTCGTGGAAGGTCACGTCCTCGCGGAGCTGCAGGGTGAACTGCAGGCCGTCGTCGGAGTACTCCCACGACTCGGCGAGCATCGGGCTGACCTCGCTGGCGTTCGGGTCGTCGGGCGTGCCGAGCATCGTCAGCCGGTCGTAGACCGGGAAGATGTACTGCGAGCCGTTCAGGCCGGCGGTGATGGAGCCGTGCGGGTCCAGGCCGGGCGGAGCCGTGCTCGAGGCATAGCGGAGCGTCGCGGAGCGGTCGGCCTCGGCGGCACTGCCGCTCCCCGAACTGCTGCTGCCGCCGTTGTCGTCGTCCGACCCCCCGCCGCAGGCCGCGAGGACCAACGCAGCCGCCGCGAACGCCGCCGATGTGCGGATCCCTCTACCCATGATGATGCCGCTCCCTGATGGAAATCGTGACCTGGCTCATTCCCCCGTCACCATGCCGCCGCGACCGGTTTCGACATAGACGTCAGTTTCATTCTTGACCGTTTCGTGACCTGGGTCACTCTGCGTGACCGTCACCCGGACGGGTCAGAGCGGGGTGTCGGCGGGCAGCAGCCAGGAGGGGCCGAGCTCCTTCACCGTGGCCACGCCCATCAGCGTCATGGTGCGGCGGATCTCCTGCCGCAGGATCTCGACGACGTCCTGCGCGCCCGCCGGCCCCCGGGCCGCGAGCCCGTAGAGGTAGGGCCGGCCGATGCAGACGGCCGTCGCGCCGAGGCACAGCGCCTTGACGACGTCGCTCCCCCGCCGGACACCGCCGTCCACCAGCACGTCGACCCGGTCGCCGACCCGCGCCACGATCGCCGGCAGCGCGTCGAGGGCGGCCACCGCGCCGTCCAGCTGGCGGCCGCCGTGGTTGGACACGATGACGCCGTCGACCCCGCGGTCGACGGCGATCGCGGCGTCGTCGGCGTCGAGCACGCCCTTGACGTACAGCGGGCCCTGCCAGTGGTCGCGCACCCAGGAGAGGTCGTCCCAGTCCAGCTCGGGCCGCATCATGCGGTACTGCGCCCCCAGCGACTGCACCGCGGCCTTCGCGCCGCCCTTGGGCACCAGGTTGCGCGCCGAGATGCGCCGGTGCCGCAGGAACCCCGCGGACCAGCGCGGCCGCAGCGCCCCCTCGAGCACGCGCCGCGGGGTGACGATCGGGGGGATGCCCATGCCGCGGGTGCGCTCGGCCTCCCGGTTGCCGTGGACGGGGACGTCGACGGTCACCACGAGTGACCGGTAGCCGGCGTTGCGGGCGCGGTCGATGAACGACTGCGTGAGGTCGTGCCGCCCGGTGTCGGGGTCGGCCCACGGGTAGAGCTGGAAGACGTGATCGGTCTCGGTGGCCGCCGCGACCTCCTCGATCGTGTAGGAGCCGGCGGTGCTGACGATCGACACGGTGCCGGCGCGCTCGGCCGCCTGCGCGACGCCGACCTCCCCGGTCCAGTGCGACAGCCCGGCCACCCCGGTCGGCGCCAGCAGCACCGGCAGCGAGACGTCGGTGCCCAGCACCGAGACGCCGAGGTCGGTGGCCTCGTTGCCCGTCAGCACGCGGCTGCGGAGCCGGTACCGGTCGAACGCCGAGCGGTTGGCATCCAGGGTGGTCAGGTCCTCCGCACCCGAGTCGACGTAGGCCCACACCATCTCCGGCACGGCGCGCCGTGCCCGCCGGCGGTAGTCCTCGACGGTGATCGGTGCGCTCTTCGACGACAGGCGGTACTGGAACGCGGGCACGGGACTCCCCTACTTGATCGCGACGGGGGCGGCCGGCGACCCGACGCCGCCGGTGACCCGCAGCGGCGGCGCGGAGAGGAAGACGTCCCACCGGCCGTCGGCGGCGCAGTCCTCGGCGAGGGCCTCGAGGTCGAACATCTCCCCGAGCATCATCCCCAGGTCGCGGATGAGCACGCAGTGCAGCGGCAGCATCGAGCCGGGCACCGGTGACGGCATCGCCTCGACGGCCCAGTTGTCCGACGCCACCGTGGCGACGTCGTGGCCGTGCAGCCACTCGGCGCAGGCGAGGTCCAGGCCCGGGCTGACCGTGATCCACTCGGGGGTGGAGCCCTCGACGACGGCCTTGCGCCGCCAGCCGGTGCGCACCAGCACCGCGTCGCCGGGCCGGACCTCGACGCCCTGCGCGCGGGCCGCACGGTCCAGCTCGTCGGGGCCGATCCGGTCGTCGTCGGCGGCGATCCAGTCGACGCCGCGCAGCCGGGCCACGTCGAGCAGGACCCCGCGGCCGACCATCCCCGGCGCCATCGCCTCGATGCCGTTGTGGATGGCACCCCGCCGCGCGGTGACGGTCGCGGCGGCCGGGACGTCGTTGTAGAGCCGGTCGGCGTACCCGACGTGCCCGAGCCCGTCCCACTGGGTGGCGCACTGCAGCGGCATGGTGACCTGGTCGTCGACGATGAACGACCCGTCGGGCAGGTCCCAGTCCCCCGGCAGCATCGTCATCGTGTGGATCGGGTTGAACCGGCCCCCGCCCTGCTGCGGCCCGCCCTTGCCCAGCGGCAGGCTGAGCTCGAACACCCGGCCGCTGCGAATGCTCTCCCGCGCCGCCAGCACCCGCTCGGGCGTCAGGTGGTTGAGGGTGCCGCGCCGGTCGTCGGGGCCCCAGCGACCCCAGTTGGACAGCCGCCGCCCCAGCTCCTCGAAGGTCTCCACGTCGTCCTCTCCTCAGCCCGCGGCCAGCGGCACGGCCAGGGGGCCGCGCAGCGAGAAGCTGCGGCCGAAGTCCACCGGGCCGGCCAGCTCGAAATCGGGCAGCACGTCCAGCAGCCGGTCCAGGAGCACCGCCACCTCCAGCCGGGCCAGATGGATGCCCAGGCAGACGTGGATGCCGAAGCCGAAGCCCAGGTGGCCGCGCACGGGCCGGGCGACGTCGAACTCCGCCGGCCGCTCCCAGCGCTGCGGATCGCGGTTGGCCGCGCCCAGGACCGGGGTCACCGCCGCCCCGCGCGGAACGGTCACACCCTCGACCTCGGACGCGTCGCCGGTGGCCCAGCGGGGGTCGGTCTGCACCACCGTCGACCAGCGGTGCACCTCCTCGACCGCCTGCGGGATCAGGCTGCGGTCGGCGACCAGGGCCCGCCGCTGGTCGGGATGCCTCGCCAGGGCCACCAGCGCCGTGGCCATCAGCTTCGCGGTGGTCTCGTTGCCGGCGAAGACCATCTGGGTGTTGCTCGCGACGATCTCGGACTCGTCCATCTCGGCGGCGAAGTCGGCGTGCACCATCCGCGAGACGAGGTCGTCGGCCGGGGGCCGGCCGCGCCGCTGCGTGACCGCTTCGGCCATGTAGCGGTTGAGCTGCTGCGTGGCCTCGGCGCTCGCGGCCAGGGCGGCCCGCTGCCCGGGCGTCGGGTCCGGCACGTTCGCCGCGGCGGAGGCGCCGATGGCGTCGCTCCACGCGCTGAACCGGTCGACCATCTCCGGCTCGACGCCGAGCATCTCCGCGATCACGAGGGTGGGGATGGCCCGTGTCAGGGATCCGACCGCGTCGAGCACCTCGCCCGCCCGGAGCCGCTCGGCGAACGGCCCCACCCGGGCGGCCACGATGCGGGTGACCAGCTCGCGCCGCCGCTCGGCCAGGGTGTCGCGGCGGAAGTCCGGGGCCCACACGTCGCGCATCCGGTGGTGGCGCGGGGTGTCGATGGCCATCATCGTCAGGCCGCCGAAGATCCGCCGGACCGTCTCCGCCCCCGGCTGCGAGTCGAACGCGTCCAGGGTGCTCAGCACCCGGGTGCTCCCCCGGAACGACAGCACCAGGTACCGCTCGTCGTGCGCGTTGAACACGACCGGCCCGCGCGCCCGCCACTCCTCGAGCACGGGGTAGGGATCGGCGTTGAAGCCGGGGTCGCTGAGGTCCTGGTCGACGACCGGGCAGCCGGCCGCGGCGCTCACGAGGACCCCGCGGCGAGGTCGGCGAGGAGGGCCCAGGTGGCCTCGACGGTGGCGGCGTCGGGGCCCGTCACGTGCGCGGCGAAGTCCGTCACGCCCAGCCCGGCGAACCCCGCCAGCCGGTCGCGCACCTGCGCCGCCGTCCCGACCACGGCGAGGTCGGCCACCCCCGCGACGCCCTCCCGCTCGAGCACCTTCCGGTAGGAGGGGAACCGGTCGTTGGCGCCGAGCCGCCGCTGCACGTGCCCGCGGGCCGCCGCCTCGTCGTCGGTGACCGTGACCGGGAGCGCGGCCACCACCCGCACCCCGGTACGGCCGCTCCCGCGCACCGCGGCGCCGACGACGTCGCGCAGCGTGGCCTCGCCGGCGGACCAGGTGACCACGCCCGAGCCGAGCTCCACCGCGAGCGCCACCATCGCCGGGTTGACCGCGCCCAGCAGGACGTCGGTGTGCAGCGCGGGCGCCCCGGCCAGGCGTCGGTCGCCCTCGCCGCCCAGGATCGCGAGCAGCTGCGCCAGGTGCTCCCGGGCGGCGGCCAGAGGGGGCCGCCACGGCTCGCCGAACAGGTCGCGGGTGACGGCCTCGTGCGACGTGCCCAGGCCCAGCACCAGCCGACCTCCGACCGCCTCCTGCACCGTGCGGACCTGCTGCGCCAGGGCGAACGGCCCGCGCAGCGGCATCGGCACGACGGCCGTGCCGAGCTCCACTCCGGGGACCTCGCGGCCGGCGATCGCCAGCGCGGTCAGCGTGTCCTGGCCCCCGAGCATCGGCGCCCAGTACCCGGCCAGCCCGGCGTCGGCGGTGCGGCGCACCTCGGCGACGACGTCGTCCAGGGAGCCGTAGTTGGTGAGGGCGGAGTGGATCGCGATGCGCACGGCCGGGGTCTCCTCGGGCTCAGTGGGCGATGCGCAGGGCGTGCCCGCCGTCGACGAGCACCTCGGCGCCGGTCACGAAGCCGGCGTCCGGGGAGGCGAGCATCGCGACGACGTTGGCGACGTCCTCCGGCGTGCCGACCCGGCCCAGCAGCGACGCGGCCGACAGCCGCTCGACGGTGGCGGGGTCGTGCATGGGGGTGTCGATCGGGCCGGGCAGCACCGAGTTCACCCGGATCCCGTGCTCGGCGTACTCGCGCGCCGCGGTGAGGCTCAGGCCGCGGGCGGCCCACTTGGAGGAGGTGTAGGCCGCGTGCCGGTCGAACGGGCGCAGCGCGGCGTTGCTCAGGTTGTTCACGATCGCGGCGTCGGAGCCCCGGCCCAGCAGGCCGAAGGCGGCCCGCATCCCGAGGAACATGCCCAGGCAGTTGACCCGCCAGAGCCGCTCGAACTGGGCCGCGGTCTCCTCGTGCAGCGGCGCGCGGCCGAGGATCCCGGCGTTGTTGACCAGCACGTCGAGGCCGCCGAAGCGCTCCTCCGTCGCGGTCAGCGCCGCCGACCACGCCGCCTCGTCGGTCACGTCGAGCACGACCGGGACGACGTCGTCGCCGAGGTCGCCGCACGCCGCCTGCAACTCGTCGGCCAGCACGTCGGCGGCCACCACGCGCAGCCCGTCGCGGCGGAGCCGGCGGACGATCGCCAGCCCCTGGCCTCGCGCGGCTCCGGTGACCAGGGCGACCCGGGTGTTCGTCATGCGTCTCCGATGCTCGTGCCGGTGCTCCCCGTCCGGGGGACCCGACAGGCATACCAGGGAAGGGGCCGCCTGCGCTAACTTCGACGTCGGAGTCGAGAAGTACCGAGGGGGAATCATGGCGAGCAGGCAGCTACGCACTGTCCTGGAGGGCGGTCGCTTCTTCGAGGCGCCGCGCTGGCACGAGGGCGCCTGGTGGACGTCGGACTTCTACCGGCACGGCGTCTACCGGGTGACCCCGGACGGCGAGGCGACGCGGGTCGTGGAGGTCGAGGGACAGCCCTCGGGGCTGGGCTGGCTGCCCGACGGCTCGCTGCTGATCTCCTCGATGAAGGACCGGCGGGTGCTCCGCCTCGCCGACGGCGAGCTGACCACCCACTGCGACCTCTCCGGCCACGCCATCGGCGACCTCAACGACATGGTGGTCGACGCCAACGGGCACGCCTTCGTCGGCGAGTTCGGCCGGCTCGGCGCGACGCCCGCCGAGGACACGCTCGTCACGCTCAAGCGGGTCGCCCCGGACGGCACCTACTCCCCCGCCGCGGAGGGGCTGCACTTCCCCAACGGCATGGCCGTCAGCGCCGACGGGCGCACCCTGCTGGTCGGTGAGTCCCGCGGACGCCGGTACTCCGCCTTCGACCTCGCCGCCGACGGCACGCTGTCCAACCGCCGGTTCTGGGCCGAGCTCGACGAGGGGCAGGTGCCGGGCCAGACGCGCGTCGTCCCGGACGGGTGCACCCTGGACGCGGAGGGTCACCTCTGGGTCGCCGACACCCTGTCCGACCGCTTCGTGCGGCTGGCACCGGGCGGCCGGATCGTCGAGGAGATCGCGCTCTCCGACGGGCTGCACTCCTACGCCTGCGCGCTCGGCGGCGAGGACGGCCGCACCCTGCTGCTCGCGGTGGGACGCACGCACGGGCCGGAGGCACGGGACGGCGACGCGATGCTGCTGGCCACCGAGGTCGAGGTCCCGCACGCGGGCCTGCCCTGAAACCCGGCCGCCCCGTGGCATAGGAAGCTTTCCCCACGTCTCCGGCTCGGATACGGGGGAAAGGCTTCCTATGCCTCGACCGTTGGGGCGGGGCAGCCCCCTCGACCGCCGGAGCCGCCGGGGGGCTCGGCGGTCAGGACGCCGCCGACTCCACCTCGTCCGCCGGCACCTTCACGAAGCCGCGGTAGTCGTCCGCGGCCACCTCGTCGCACGCCCGCATGTAGGCGGGGAGGCCGCCCAGGTAGAACATCAGCACCCGCGGCTTGCCGGGGATGTTCGCGCCGATGTACCAGGAGTCGGCCTCGAACATCATCGAGTGCTCGGCCAGCGAGTTGCAGTGCTCGGTCCAGGCGTCCTGGGCCGCGGGCTCGGCCTCCAGCGCGGCCAGGCCGTGGGAACGCACGTAGCCCAGCGCGTCGGCCACCCAGTTCACCTGCTGCTCCGACGTCAGCACCATGTTCGCCAGCACCGAGGGGCTGCCCGGGCCGTTGAGCAGGAACAGGTTGGGGAAGCCGGCCACGGCGATGCCCAGCGCGGTCCGCGGACCCTCGGCCCACTCGTCGCGCAACTGCCGGCCGTCCCGCCCCCGGATGTCCAGCCGCGTCACCGCGCCGGTCATCGCGTCGAACCCGGTCGCGAAGACCAGGTCGTCGATCTCGACCACCCGGCCGCTGCGCAGCCGCAGCCCCGCGGGCTCAAGCCCCTCGATCGGGTCCTCGCGGACGTCGACCAGCGTGACGTCGCCCCGGTTGAACGTGTCCCAGTAGCCGGTGTCCACGCAGACGCGCCGGGCCCCGATCGGATAGGTCGTCGGCGACAGCTTCGCGGCGACCTCGGGATCGCGGACCCGCTCGCGGATCTTCTCGTGCACGAAGGCGACGGCCTCCGCGTTCGCCGCGTGGTCGCTGGTCGTGTCGGTGAAGGTGCGCAGCCACCGCGCCCCGCCGACGGCCCACCGCTCCTCGAAGATCCTGCGCCGCTCGGCCTCGTCCACGTCGAAGGTGCCCTGGGTCGGCGCGGGGTTCGGCGAGCCGCCCGCGTTCTGCCAGGCCCGGGCGCGGCGCTCGCGGTAGCCCGCCTTGGCCTCGGCGAGCGCGTCCGGCTCCCAGGTGAAGTTGTGCGCGGGGATCGTGTAGTTCGGCGTCCGCTGCAGCACGTAGAGGTGGTCGGCCTGCTCGGCGATCCGGGGCGCCACCTGGATGCCGGAGGACCCGGTGCCGATGACGGCGACCCGGCGGCCGGTGAAGTCGACCGGCTCGTGCGGCCAGCCGCCGGTGTGGAAGGTGCGGCCGGCGAAGGTCTCCTGCCCCGGAAGCGAGGGCACGTTGGCCACCGACAGCGGCCCGGTCGCCAGCAGCAGGAAGCGGGCCCGGACCTCCTCGCCGGACGAGGTGCGCACGGTCCAGGTCACGGAGTCCTCGTCGAACGCCGCGGCGTCCACGCGGGTGCCGAAGGTGATGTCCCGGCGCAGGTCGAGCCGGTCGGCGACGAACTGCAGGTACCGCAGGATCTCCGGCTGGCTCGCGTAGCGCTCCGTCCAGTTCCACTCCTGCTCCAGCTCCGGGGAGAAGGAGAAGGAGTAGTCCAGGCTCTCGACGTCGCAGCGGGCCCCCGGATAGCGGTTCCAGTACCACGTGCCGCCGACGTCCGTGGCGCCGTCGAAGCCGCGGACGCTCAGCCCGTCCCCGCGCAGCCGGTGGATCGCGTAGAGCCCGGCGAACCCGGCCCCGACGACGACGGCGTCCACGTCCACGTGCGTGCTGGCGTTGCTCATGGTCGGGACCTCACCTGGTCAGGATCGAGACGGCGGCGACCCCGGGGGCGCCGTAGAGCTGGGCGACGCCCACGCGGGGCACGGTCGGCATCTGGCGGTCGCCCGCGCGGCCGCGCATCTGGGTGACGAGCTCGTGCACCTGGCGCAGGCCGGAGGCGCCGACGGGCTCGCCGTTGGCGATCAGGCCGCCGTCGGTGTTCACCGGGATCCGGCCGGTGATCGTCGTGGCCCCCGCGGCGATCAGGTCGTTCTGCTCGCCGTCGGCGCACAGGCCCACCTCGGCCATGTGCATGACCTCGTTGCCGGCGTCGGTGTCCTGCAGCTGCGCGATCTGCACCTCCTCCGGGCCGATCCCGGCGGCCTCGTAGGCCGCCTTCGCCGCGTCGACCGTCGGGGCGGGCACGTGCTCGATCGCGGCCGACGTGCCGTGCACCTCGAAGGCGCCGTAGCGCCGGGTCCGGGTGGCGACGCTGCGCAGGTAGACCGGGGTGTCGGTGTACCGGTGGGCGATGGCCGCGTCGCAGACCACCACGGCGGCCGCGCCCTCGTCGGGGGTGCAGAACATGTAGTGCGTGAGCGGGAAGTTCAGCATCCGCGAGGCGAGGATCTCCTCCTCGCTGAGCGCCTTGCGCCGGAACGCCTGAGGGTTGATCGCCCCGTTGGCGTAGGCCTTGGCCGCGACCCGGGCCAGCGTCTGCTGGGTGATCCCGTGGTCGTGCATGTACCGGTTGATCTTCATCCCGAAGAACTTGGTCGTCAGGAACAGGCCCATCTCGCCGTACCACTCCGGGGCGGCGTAGGACGTCGGGTCCGCCGTGAACGCGCCGCCCTCGTGCTTGTCCAGGCCGAGGACCAGGCCGATGCGGTGCTCCCCCAGCTCGATCTGCTGCTTGGCCAGGGCCAGCGCGCTGCCGGCGGTCGCGCAGCCGTTGTACACGTTGGTGAAGGGCAGCCCGGTGAGACCGATCTCGGCGACGACGGCGTCCGGCTGGTCGACCTCGTAGCTGCCGCCGACGGCGAAGTCGACGTCGGTCCACGCCACGCCGGCGTCGGCCAGCGCGAGCCGGGCCGCCTCCGCGCCCATGGTCAGCGCGGGCTTGCCGGGGTACCGGCCGAAGGGGTGCAGGCCCACCCCGATGATCGCCACGTCAGGCACGGGCGCCGACCTCCTCGGTCTCGCTGGAACGCTGTCCGTCCGGGTCGGGGGCGAACGCGAACGTCACCACCTCGCGGCCCTCGTCGTCGGTCCGCCACGGCACCACGACCAGCCGCAGCGGCATGCCGATCCGCAGGTCCTCCTCCGACACCCCGGTCAGCAGTGCCTCGACCCGGATCTCCCCGGGGATCTCGACCAGACCCACGTACCACGGGACGCCGAGCCCGCCCTCCCCGATGGCGCCGTTGAACGGCTCCTTCGGGGCGAAGCCCTGCGAGGTCCAGGTCCACAGGGTGCCGCGGGCGCCGATGAGGTGCTCGACCGGGCCGCTCGCGCCGCAGCGGGGGCAGCCGGCCCGGCGGGGGAAGCTGAGCGCGCCGCACCTGCCGCAGCTGCCCCCGATGAGGCGGGGCTCGTCGCTGGGCCAGGTGAACAGTCCGTCGGCGATCGGTACGCCGGCCACGGCGCCTCCACTCTCTCGTCTCATGAGCGCCCGGCCATCGGGGTGAGCGCCTCCTGCCACGTCGCCATCACGTCCCGGATCACGTCCAGGTGCGCGTCCGGCCACGCGAGTCCGGCCTCGAGGGTGTTGAGCCCGACGTGCGTGGCGCCGAGGTCGATCCACCGCCCGAGCCGGTCGACCACGGTCTCCGCGCCGTGCCGGTAGGGCACCGCGCCCTGCAGCCCCAGCGTGTCCGGGTCGCGCCCGGCGCGCTCGGCGGCCTCGCGCACGGCCCGCCACCCGGCCTCGACCTTCTCGCCGTCGCCCAGGTTCGGGTGCGGGATCCAGCCGTCGGCGAGCCGCCCCACCCGGTCGAGCGCCGACGGGGCGTCCCCGCAGCCGATCCACAGCGGGACTCCCCGCGCGGGCAGGGGGCGGATCCCGGCCCGGTCGATCACGTCGAACTCCCCGGCGTGGTCGACGCCGTCCTCGGTGAGCAGCCGGCGCAGCAGCGGGACCTGCTCCTCGAACCGCCGCGCGCGGGTCCGGAACGGCACGCCGAGGCCGACGTACTCGACCTCGTTCCAGCCGATCCCCAGGCCCAACCGCAGCCGCCCGCCGGTCAGCACGTCGACCGTGGCGGCCTGCTTGGCCAGCAGCGCGGTCTGCCGCTGCGGCGCGACGAGGATGTCGGTGACGAACTCCAGCCGCGGCACCTGCGCCAGGAACGCGAACAGCGCCATCGGCTCGAGGAAGGGCACCGTGTGGTCGTAGTACCCGTCCCAGTCCGGCCGGGCCCGCGAGTCCGCGCCCAGCACGTGCTCGAAGGCCAGCAGGTGGTCGAAGCCGAGCCGCTCCACCTCCCGGACGAACGCGAGGACGGCGGCGGGGTCGCTCGGGCGGATCTCCGCCTGCGGCAGCACGGCCCCCAGCGACGGGACGCGGCTCACCGGGCGCCCTCGGGGCTCGCCGGGAGGGGTGCGGTGCGGGTGCGCCAGGTCGCGGTGAAGCGCCGGCGCCGGATCAGCCAGCCGGCGCCGGCGCGGACCAGCTCGTCGTCGTAGCGCCCGAAGATCGACGTCGCCCCCGCGCCGTCGGCGTCGACCAGGACGGCGTGCAGGTAGGCGGTGGCAGTCGCGGCGTCGCCGTCGATCCGCACGCGGTGGCTGCTGTTCTGGTGGAGGGTCGGGCCCAGGGCCTCGTGGAAGGCCGGCGCCCACTCCAGGAACTCGTCGGGACCGCCGGTGCGCGCCGGGCGACCGAAGCCGATCGACGCGTCGTCGGCGAAGCAGGCGCGCAGCGCCGGCCAGTCGTGGGTGTCGATCGCGACGGCGTAGGCGTTCTGCACGCCGATCACTGCCGTGACGTCCTCGGCCTCGTCCACGGAGCCTCCCGTAACGCTCACGCCACCCGCTCCGCACCGACCGGGGACGGGCCGCTTGTCCTTGCGGCCACCGAAATCCTACACTGACGTCAATATCAAGGACAGGGACTGGAGGACCGCGTGCAGGAGCCAGGCCCTGGGGACCTGTCGCAGGAGGACCTGGCGGGATTCGCCGACCGCTTCCGCGACTGGATTGCGGCCTTCTCGGCCGAGCTGGCACCTCTCCTCACGGTGCACAGCGACTACGACACCCGCGTGCGCGACGCGCGGGCCATGCGGCGACTGCTGTGCGAGCACGGCTGGGGCCGCGCCGGCTGGCCCGAGGCCGTCGGTGGCCTCGGCGGGAGCATCTTGCACCGCGCGGTGGTCACCGAGGAGCTCTTCCGCGCCGGCTGGACGGGTCCGACGGTCTTCGAACACCTGGAGATCGTCGCGCCCACGCTCGTGCGCTTCGCGGAGCCGGACTTCGCCGCGGCCGTGCTGCCGTCGTTCCTCGACGGCTCGCGGGCCTGGTCGCAGGGCTTCTCCGAGCCGGAGGCCGGCTCGGACCTTGCCGCCCTCCGGACCCGGGCCGTGCGCGACGGCGAGGACTACGTGGTCGACGGCGCCAAGATCTGGACCAGCTGGTCGAAGTGGGCCGACTGGTGCCTCGCCCTGGTCCGCACCGGCACCCCGGAGGAGCGCCACCGCGGGCTGACGATGATCGCGATCGACCTCTCCTCGCCCGGCGTGGAGGTCCGCCCCATCCGGCAGGCCAACGGCACGGACGAGCTCGCCGAGGTCTACTTCACCGACGTGCGGGTGCCCGCGGGCCAGGTGATCGGCGAGGTCGGCCGCGGCTGGGCCGTGGCGATGTTCCTGCTCGCCCACGAGCGGGGCACGCTGTCGTGGCTGCGGCACTGTGCGTTCCGGCAGTGGTTGACCCCGAGCACGAAGATCATGCGCGAGGACGCCGACCGCCAGCTCGGCGACGTCGTCCTCCAGCTGGCCGGGGTCCGGGCGGCCGCCGTCGAGCTGATGCAGCGCGCCGCCGCCGGCGCGCAGTTGGGCCCGGAGGCCGCCTTCAACAAGCTGCTCATGACGCGCACCGAGCAGAACCTGTTCAACCTGCTGCGCGAGACCGACGGTGCGCGGATCGCGCTGCCCGCCGACACCCCGGAGGAGGTGCTCCAACAGCAGGAGTACCTCTTCTCGCGCATCGTCACCGTCTACGGAGGCACCCAGCAGATGCAGCTCATCACGGTGGCCCGCCACATCCTGGGGCTGCACGATGGCTGACGCCGTCGCACGGCCGGCCGAGTACGTGGGCTTCCGGGACGCCGCGGCCGCCATCCTGACCCGGCACGAGGGCGCCGCGGCGCTGGACGCCTTCGGGTTCGCCGACGTCTACGCCGACGGTGCACACGACCTCCGGCCGGCGTACGCCTTCCTCGAGGCCCAGGGCTTCCGGGGCGCGTCCACCCCCGCGCTGGGGCTGCTGCCGCTGGCCGGCGCGCTCGACGGCCGCCTCGCCGGGGCACCCTTGTTCGGCGCCCCCTTCGGCAGCTCGTCGCTGGTGGCCGTGCCCGGCCTGACGCCGGGGGCGACCGTCGTCGTCGACCGCCCGGGCTCCGGCCTGGTCGCCGTGGCGGACCCGGCGGCGGTCACGCGGGGAGCCCCGTCGCCGGCGGCGGACGACTACCTCGCCGTCCTCGACCCGGACCCGGCGGGTCTCGTGCCCGTCGTCCCCGACGACGAGGCCGAGGCCCTCCGCGAACGGATCGTCGTCCGGGCCCGGCTCGGCGCCGCCGCCGAACTGCTCGGCCTGACCGACCGCCTCCTCACCGACGCAGCGACCTACGCCGGTCAGCGGCAGCAGTTCGGCCGCACGCTCGCCAGCTACCAGGCGATGCAGCACCTGCTGGCGTGGGCGGCGACGGACCGCCACCAGCTCACCTGCCTGTTCGACATCGCGGTCGAGCGCTCCGCGGCCGGCCCGGTGGACCCCGAACTGGCCCGGGCGGTCAAGGCCATGGCCGGGCGGGTCTTCCACTCCGTCGCGCAGACCGCGATCCAGGTGACCGGCGCGATCAGCTTCACCTGGGAGCACTCGCTCAACCGGCTGCACCAGCGGGGCATGGCGCTGGACCAGGTGGCCGGCTCGTCGGCCGACCTGGTGGCGGCGATCGGCCGGCAGGCACGCACCGAGGGCGTGATCCCGGAGCTGTTCACCCTCGCCGGCTCCCTGCCGGCGACCTGACCCGAGAGGGAGCGGCATGGCCCTCACCGTCGAGGACCTGCTGGCCACGCAGGAGATCACCGAGGCGCTGTACCGCGTCGCCCGAGCCACCGACCGGGCCGACCCGGAGCTGTACGCCGCGCAGTTCCACGAGGACGGCGAGGACCACCACGGCCTGGTGGGCGGGCCGGTCGGCAACATCATCGCGAACCTGACGAAGGCCACCCACCTCGTCTACAGCCAGCACGCGATCAGCAACGTGCTCGTCGACCTGCACGGGGACGTCGCGCACGTGGAGTCCTGCTTCGATGCCGCCCACCAGGCGCGCCGCGACGACGGGAGCCTCGAGGACGAGTTCATCCGCGGGCGCTACCTCGACCGCTTCGAGCGGCGGGACGGCGGGCCGTGGCGGATCGCCCGCCGTGTCGTCGTCTGGGACTGGTCGCGCATCCAGCCGTCGGGCGAGTCCTGGTTCGACCGCGTCCGGCAGCGGCCCGGGGTCGAGGACCGGTTCGTCTTCGGCCGGCGCGACCGCACCGACATGGTCTACGACTTCGAGCTCCCCGCCGAGCTGCGCGACCGGGCCGGCGAGGGATCCCGGTGACCCGGGTCCTGGTCCTCGACGAGATCACCGTGAAGCCGGGACTGGCCGCCGAGTTCCGGCTCGCCCACCGCAACCGGTACCTCCCCGGCGCGCTGGGCCGGGGCATGAAGCTCGAGGGCGCCTGGCAGAACCCGCCGGAGCGCGACCTCCCCGAGCTGCCCACCACCCTGTACTACCTGTGGTCGCTCGAGGACGTGGACGCGTGGTGGCGGATGCGCCTGAGCCGGACCGCCGACGGCGGAGACGAGCGCTTCGTCAAGCACGCCTTCTGGCAGGAGGCCGACCGCCTGACGATGTCCCGGCGGCGCACCGTGCTCTCCGACCAGCCGACGGAGGACTGAGCCGTGTTCGTCTCGCTGCGGATGCTGACCCTCCCGACGGACCGCGCCGGGGAGCGCGAGGCCCTGGTCGCCGGGTTGTCCGGAGCCGCGGCGGAGCTACCGGGGCTCCGGTCGTCCTGGGTGGCCCCCATCTCCCCCGTGGCGGTGATCAACGCCGGCGACGTCGTGTGGCGGGCGGAGTTCGGCACCGAGGCCGAGGCGATCGCCGCCCCGCTGTCGCCGGTGTGGCGCGACCGCGTCGCACCGCTGGTGGACGGGGCAGCGGTCACCGGCGTCGGCTACCGGGTCACCCGCACCGCCGTCCGGCAGGCGGGGCCCGGGATCTGGCGCGCGCTCGTCTTCCGGGTGATGCCGCACGGCTACCCGCAGGCGGCCCGCGACCTGGAGGAGGCCACCCTGCTGCTCCCCCGGCACGTACCGGAGATCCGCAGCTGGGCGCTCAGCACGGTCGCCACCGTCGAGGGGCCGAAGGCCTACACCCACGTGTGGGAGCAGGAGTTCGACGACCTCGGCGGGCTCACCGGCCCCTACATGCGGACCCCGGTGCACTACGGGCTGGTCGACGCCTGGTTCGACGCCGAGTACCCGCAGTACGTCGTCGACCCGCACGTCGTCCAGGTCGTCGGGGACATCGACGCGACCATCATGCGCGCCCCGTGACCCCCGACCGCCCGCTGGAGGGCCGCGCCGCCGTCGTCACCGGCGCGAGCCGGGGCATCGGCAGCGCCATCGCCCAGCGCCTGGCCTCGGCCGGCGCCCACGTCGTCCTCGGTGCGCGCAGCGTGGAGCGGCCCGTCGGCGGCTTCGCCGGCACGGTCCACGAGACCGCCGAGGTGATCCGCGCGGCCGGGGGCACGGCCACCCCGCTGGCCCTGGACGTGACCGACGACGCGAGTCGCCGGGCCTTCGTGGCGGCCGCGATCGAGGCCACGGGCGGCATCGACGTCCTGGTCAACAACGCCGGAACCGCGCTCTACGAGCCGATCGGCGAGTACACCCTCGAGCAGGCGACGGCGCAGGTCCAGAGCTACTTCCTCGGCCCGTGGCGACTGTGCAACCTGCTGGTGCCGCACATGATCGACCGCGGACGCGGCTGGATCCTCAACCTGGGGTCGAGTTCGGTGGCCAAGACCCCCGAGCCGCCCTACGACCGGCACCTGGAGTACTTCGGCCACGACGCGCTGTACGCCTCGCTGAAGGCCGCCGTCCACCGGCTCACCCAGGGCCTCGCCGCCGAGCTGTACGGGCACGGCATCGCCGTGAACCTCGTCGCCCCCGTGGGCGGGGTCTTCACCCCCGGTCTCGACAGCCTCGGGCTCGGGTTCGGTCCCGACCACGCCGCCTGCGAGATCCCCGAGCAGATCGCCGAGGCCGCCCTCGACCTCGTCACCCGGCCGCCGACCGAGACGACCGGGGTGATCGCCTTCTCGCACCGGTACCTCGACGACATCGGCCGTCCCACCCACAGCCTCGACGGGCGCACCGTGCTGGTCGACCGCACCCCTCGAGGAGCCACCCCATGACCGGTCCGATCCGCGTGGGCATCGTCGGCGCCAACCCCGACCGCGGCTGGGGCCGCGACGCCCACCTGCCCGCGCTGCGCGCGCTCCCGCAGTTCAGCATCGCGGCCGTCTCGGCCCGCACCCAGGAGGGCGCCGACCGCGCGGCCGCCGCCTTCGGCGCACCGCGGGGGCTCGGCGATTCCCTGGAGCTGGCCCGCGACCCGGACGTCGACGTCGTGGTGGTCACCGTCAAGGTGCCAGAGCACCGGGCCGTCGTGCTCGCCGCGCTCGCGGCCGGCAAGCACGTCTACTGCGAGTGGCCACTCGGCGTGGACCTCGCCGAGGCCCGCGAGATGGCCGCCGCGGTTCCGGCCGGCGTGCACGCGGTCATCGGGCTGCAGGGCCTGTCCGCCCCGGCGATCCGGCAGGCGGTGCGGCTCGTGGAGGACGGCGCGATCGGCACTCCGCGGGTGCTGCGGGTGTTCGCCACCGCCGCGGCGTGGGGCGAGACCGCGGACCCGAACGCGGCCTACCTCCAGGACCGGCGCAACGGCGCCACCCTGGAGACCATCGGCGGCGGGCACACCCTGGCCGCGATCGAGGCGTTGGTCGGCCCCTACGTCGAGGTCGACGCCCGGAACAGCATCCTGCGGCCGAAGGTGCCGGTCGCCGGAACCGGCGAGCTCGTCGACCGCACCAGCGCCGACCACATGTTCGTGATCGGTGCGCACGACAGCGGCTGCGTCTCGGGGCTGGAGGTGCTCGGCGGCACCTCGACCCGGCCGGCGCTGTTCGAGGTGCAGGGCTCCGAGGGCTGGCTGCGCGTGGTCGGCACCGTCCCCGGCACCTACCAGATCCCCCGGCTGGCCATCGAGGCGAGCGTGCCCGTACCCGCGCTGGCCGACCCCGTTCCCCCCGGTCTCATCGGCCCGCCCGCCAACCTCGCCGAGGTCTACACCCGGCTGGCCGGGGACCTGCAGGCCGGTACCCGGACGCTGCCGGACTTCGCTGCCGCCGTCCGGCTCACCGCGCTGCTCGAGGCGATCGACCGCGCCTCCGCCACCGGCGCGCGGCAGGCACCCTGACCCCGGATGGCCACCGCCCCGGTGGAGTCGCGGCCTCGCGCGGCCGACCGCTGACGGAGTGGATCGGTGCCCGAGACCGGCACCGATCCACTCCCTCACCTGTCGAGGGCGCGGCGGAGCGCGTCGACCTGGGCGGCCGTCTCGCGGACGGCGAAGGGGTGGTTCGGGGCGAAGGAGTCGAAGCCGTGGCAGGTGCCGGGGACGACGTGCAGCTCCGTGGGCACCCCGGCCTCGAGGAGCCGGCGGGCATGGTCGATCGCCTCGTCGCGGAGCGGGTCGACGGCCGAGCAGCAGATGTGCGCCGGCGGTAGACCCGCGAACGACTCCGCGCGGGCGGGGCTGGCGTAGGCCTCGGCGGGCCGCCCCGCCAGGTAGCCGTCCCAGGAGAACCGCGCACTCTCGGAGTCGAAGCCGGGCGTCGCCACGAACTCCCGCATGGACGGCGTCGCCGTCGCGTCGTCGAGCATCGGCTGGTGCAGCAGCTGGAACACCGGCTGCGGCCCGCCGCGGTCGCGCAGGGCCAGCGCCACGGCCGCGGCCAGCCCCGCGCCGGCGCTGGAGCCGGACAGCGCCAGGCGGGCGCCGTCGACGCCGAACGCCCCGGGGTCGGCCAGCACCGCCTCGGTGACGCCCACGCAGTCCTCGAACGCGGCCGGGTACGGGTGCTCCGGCGCCAGCCGGTAGTCGACGCTGATCAGCACGCACTCCGCGACGGCGGCCAGCGCCAGGCAGCGCGCGTGGTCGGTGTCGAGGTTGCCCAGGACCAGCCCGCCGCTGTGGAAGAACAGCACGACCGGCGCCGATCGGTCCGCCGTCCCCCGGTAGATCCGGACCGGGACCGCGCGGCCGGCCAGGTCGACGGACGAGTCCTCGACCGCCACCCCGCCGGGGTCGGTGGCCGCGGCCTGCTCGGCGCGGCGGGCGTCCAGGGACTGCCGGATGACCGGCAACGACTCGACCGTCAGCGGCACCCGGAAGAGCGTGGCCTCGGCGACCAGCCGGGCGTCGAGCCGGTCGAGGGCCTGCGGCTCCGTCATGCCGGTACCGGCCCGGCCGCGGTCGGAAGTGAAATCGACGCCGATGTCATGACGACCATGCTGGCGCACGCGGCCACGGCGGACAAGGAGCCACCCCTCCGGGCGAGGCCGGCGCCTTGCGGGCGGGCCGGGTGCCGGTTCTCGCCTATGCTCTTGCGTGATCACGAGGTCGCAGAGCCCGTGCGGCCCGCGACCGGCGGGCGCCGGTCAGGAAGGTGTTTCCCCATGGACACGGAGCCCCGGTCGGCCAAGGGCCGGCGGACCCGAGCGCGCCTCATCGACGCCGGCAAGCGGGTGTTCGAGCGCGACGGCTTCCTGCAGGCCCGCATCTCCGACATCGCCGCCGAGGCCGAGGTCTCGCACGGGTCCTTCTACCACTACTTCGAGTCCAAGGAATCGCTGTTCCGCGAGATCGCCGCGGAGGTCGAGGTCCGCCTCGTCTCCATGGACGACACCGGCGCCGACGGCGAGCGCCCGACCGGGCCCATCGACCGCATCCGCGCGGCCAACCGCTCCTACCTCACCGCCTACCGCGACGAGGCCGCGATCATGCGGGTCATCGAGGAGGTCAGCCGCTACGACGAGGACGTCCGCCGGGTCCGCACCGAGCGCGACGACCAGCTCGCCGCCCGGCTCGAGGCCACGATCGCCCGCCTGCAGGCCGAGGGGCTGGCCGACCAGCGGATCGACACCCGCTACGCCGCGCAGGCCCTGGGCGGGATGGTGGCCCGGTTCGCCGAGACCCTCTTCTTCGGCGCCGGGTCCTTCGACCTCGAGACCGCCGTCGAGCAGCTGACCCTGCTCTGGGCCAACGCGCTGGGCCTCAAGGAGAACCGGGCCCGCAAGGCCCGCGGCGCCGCCGGCGCGGCCTGAGCTACCCGGGACGCCCCGGCATCGCTTAAAGTCGACGTCGACCAAGGTTTTCTCTCCTCTGGAGTTCCCGTGACGTCGAGCGACACCGTCCTGACCACCGCACCGAACGAGGACGGCGTCGCCCTCGTGACGCTGAACCGGCCGGCGGCGCTCAACGCGGCCGACGAGGAGCTGCACGGCGCGATCGCCGAGGTCTGGGGCGGCCTGGCCGATCAGCCGGGGCTGCGTGCCGTCGTCCTCACCGGGGCGGGCACCGCGTTCTCCGCCGGCGGCGACCTCGACCTCCTCGAGCGGATGGTCGTCGACGAGGAGCTGCGCAAGCGGATCATGGCCGAGGCCGGCGAGCTCGTCCGGGCCCTGGTCGCGTTCCCGCACCCGGTCGTCGCCGCGGTCAACGGCCCGGCGGTAGGCCTCGGCTGCAGCCTCGCCTCGATGGCCGACCTGGTGGTCATGGCCGAGGACGCCTACTACGCCGATCCGCACGTCTCCCTCGGCCTGGTCGCCGGCGACGGCGGGGCGCTGACCTGGCCGCTGAACATGGGCCTGCAGCGCACCAAGGAGTGGCTGCTGCTCGGCGGCCGGATGAGCGCGCAGCAGGCGCTGGAGTACGGCCTGGCCAACCGCGTCGTGCCGGGCGACCAGGTCATCGGCGAGGCGACGAAGCTGGCCACGAAGCTGGCGAAGCTGCCGCCGCAGTCGCTGCGCGAGACCCGGCGGGTGCTCAACCAGCCGCTGCTGGCCCGGGTCGAGGCCGCCCTGGACGACGTCCTCACCGTGGAGACCGCCTCCTTCGACGAGCCGGCCTTCCAGGCGACGCTGGCGAAGATGCGGGCGCGGTCGAAGTGACCGACGCCTACTCCCCCGCCGACCGGCAGGACGTCGAGGACCTCCTGTCGGCGTACGTGCTCGCGCTGGACACCGACGACGTCGACGCGGCGATGGCGCTCTTCGCCGAGGGCGCGGAGTTCCGCACCTACGGCCGCGCCTTCGTCGGCGAGAAGCTGCGCCGGATGTTCGAGACCGCGCCCAAGGGCCAGCACCTGACCGGCCGCAGCCTGGTCACCCCCACCGCGGAGGGCGCCACGGTCCGCTCGCAGCTGGTCTTCCTGCCCGCCGACCGCAGCGAGCACCGGCTGACCATCTACGACGACGAGGTCGTGCGCGACGGTGACCGGTGGCTGTTCCGCAGCCGCACGGTGCGCTTCATGGACTCCGCCGGCCGCCTGCAGGAGCGCCCGGAGTAGTCAGGTCGTCTCCCGGCGGACGGCCTCGACCGGGGGCAGCGCCGCGCGGAGCGCCTCGGACACGTCGGTGGGTCCGCCGCCGGCGATGGCCGCGGCCAGCCACTCGGCCGCCCGGGCGGTCAGGTCCATGCCGCGCATGCGCACGGTGCTGAGCAGCGGTGTCGTGAGACGGGCGTGCCAGGTGTCGCCCACCCCCACCAGCGCCATGTCGCCGGGGGCCGTCCAGCCGAGGTCCGACATCGCCGCCAGGACGGCGACGGCGGTGCGGTTGTCGTGCGCGCACACCGCGGTGACGCCCGCCTGCCGCAGCCCCGCCAGCTCCGTGGCCACGGTCTCGCGGACCAGCGGGACCGGCACCGCCACCGGCGGCGCCAGCCCGAGCTGCGCGCAGGCCGCCTGCGCCCCCGACAGCCGGGCCCGGGCGGTGAGCAGCCGGGACGAGTGGGGGCCGGGCAGCAGGAAGGCCAGGCGCGTGTGCCCAAGCCCGGCCAGGTGCCGGACCTGCGCCTCGCCGATGACCATCTCCCAGAACCGGTCGCCGTCGTCCGCGCCCTCCGGCCGCGGGCCCAGGCCGACCACGTGGCGCACCCCCAGCGCGGACAGCCGCTCCCGGGTCGCCGACGACACGAAGCTGGCCAACAGCAGGGCGAAGGGCTGCACCGACGCGACCACCTCGCACAGCCGCTCCTCCGAGCGGTTCTCGTGGGTCAGGGCCGGGTGGCCGAGCTCGGCGACGCCCGCGGTCAGCGCGCTCACGAGCTGGGCGCCGGTCTCGCCGGCCAGCGTCGCGTCGGTGACCACGACGACGATCCGGTTGTGCCCGCGCCGCAGGCTCGCCGCAGCGGCGTTGGGCACGTACCCGAGCTCGGCGGCCGCGGCGAGCACCCGCTCGCGGGTGGCGGTCGACAGGCTCTTGTCCGGGCGGTCGTTGAGCACGTAGCTGACCGAGGCGATGGACACCCCGCTGAGCCGGGCGACGTCGGTGAGCGTCGGCCGATCGCCGCGCCGTGCTGCCACTCGCCCTCCCCGATCCACTCGCCGTGCCAGTCTGCCGCGCCCTCCCGGAGCGGCACGGACAGGACGAAGGTTAAACGCTTGACCCGTCGTGCGACAGCCCCCTAACCTCCGCTGCAATCCCTGCTGCCGCACCGGGCAGCCGGTCGTCCCCGATGCATCCGGAGGACCGATGACCGCCGCCGGCCCGCCGTCCACCCCGAGGGTGCTCGTGCTGCCCGCGGGGCCGCCCGAGGACCTCGTCGCAGCCCTGGACACGGCGATCGACGCCCCCTGGGAGCTCCTCGCGCCGGGCGCCGACCCGACCCCCGACGAACTGCACCGACTCCTCGCCGCCAGCGACGTCGTGGTCGGCGACTGGTCGGGCGGGTGGCCGCTCGGGAAGCGCGAGGCTGCCGCCGCCACCGGGGTGCGCCTCGTGCAGCAGCCGGGCGTGGGCGTCGAGCACGTGGATCTGGCCGCGTGGGCCGCGCGCGGGATCCCGGTGGCCAACGCCGCCGGGACGAATGCGACCGCCGTCGCCGAGTGGTGCGTGGGCGCCACGCTGTCGCTGCTGCGCGGCCTCGGCTGGGCCGACGCGGCCGTGCGGCGCGGCGAGTGGCCCTCGCCGGTCGAGGCGCTGCCCCGGGTGCGCGAACTGCGGGGCCTGCGCGTCGGCCTGGTCGGCATGGGCGCCATCGGCACGGCCTGCGCCCGCCTGCTCGCGCCGTTCGGTTGCTCGCTCGCGTACTGGAGCCGGCACCCCCGCCCGCCCGAGGAGGCCGCAGGCGCGGCGTACCGGGAGCTCGACGACCTGGTCGCCACCAGCGACGTCCTCGTCCTGGCCGTGGCGCTCGCGCCGGAGACGCGGGGGCTGATCGACGCCGACCGGATCGCCCGGCTGCCGGAGGGTGCGCTCGTCGTCAACGCGGCCCGCGGCCCGGTCCTCGACGAGCCGGCCCTCGCGGCGGCCCTGACCGCCGGCCGCCTCGGCGGCGCCGCGCTCGACGTGTTCTCGACCGAGCCCCTGCCGGCCGACTCGCCCCTCCGCACCGCGCCCAACGTGCTGCTCAGCCCGCACCTCGGCGGCGCCACGGCCGCCGCACGCGCCCGCACCATCGACGCCGCGGCCGAGAACGTCGCCCGCGCCGTCCGCGGCGACCCCCCGGCGTCCGTGCTCAACGGCGTCGTCCCTGCCTCCACCCCCTCGCCCAACCAGATCGGGAGCCCCGCATGACCCTCACCGCCCAGCCCGCCGGCGACGTCCGGACCGACGCGGTCGTGGAGATCGTCAACCCGATCGCCACCCCGCGGCAGGAGGAGGAGGGCTTCGACCGGTTCCCGCCGGCGCCCCGCCTCGCCGATCTGCGCGGCGCCACGATCGGCTTCTTCTGGAACGGCAAGGCCCTCGGCGACGTCGCCCTCGAACGCGTCAGGACCAACCTCGTCGCCCGCTTTCCCGACCTGAAGTTCCGCGACTACATCGGCGTCAACGGGCAGCAGCTGCGTCGTTCGACGCCCGAGCAGCTGGACCAGATGGCCGCCGAGTGCGACGCGATCGTCGGCGCGACCGCGGACTGTGGCAGCTGCTGCTCCTGGCTGGTCTACGAGATGGTCGAGCTCGAGCGCCGCGGCGTGCCCACGGTCGCGATCACCGCCGAGGGGTTCGTCGAGGACGCGCACTGGAGCGCCAAGCTGTTCGGCTGCCCGGAGGCGCCGCTGCTGGTGACGAAGTACGCCATCACCAGCCAGCCCGAGTCGCTGATCCACGAGATGATCGACGCCGCCACCGACCAGGCGATCATCGCCTTCACCGAGGACCCGAAGGTCCCCGACGACGAGTTCGTGCACCTCGTCCCGACGCCGAAGACGCCCACGCTGCGCTACTCCGGCTCGGACCAGCTCGACGCCTTCGACCAGATGCAGTCCGACTTCATCGACAAGGGCTGGAGCGACGGGCTGCCGCTGGTCCCGCCGACCCGCGCGAAGGTCGACGCGATGATCGCCGCCTCCGGCCGCGCGCCCGAGGAGGTCGTCGGCTACTTCGAGCCCGGTTACGGCATCGGCACCGTCGAGAAGATCGCCGCCAACGCGGTCATGGCCGGTGCCCGCCCGGAGAGCATGCCCGTCATCCTCGCGATCGCCGAGGCCTACCTCGACCCGTGGTACGGGCTGCGCTGCCTGTCCATGTCCACCGGCCCGCAGCACCCGCTGATCCTGGTCAGCGGCCCCTACGCCCAGCAGATCGGGATGAACAGCGGCTGCTGCGCGCTGGGCCCCGGGTCGGTGTCGGCGGTCAACGTCGGCATCGGCCGGGCCAGCCGGCTGATCATGATGAACGTCGGCCTGTGCTACCCCGGGATCAGCGACCTGGACACCATCGGCGCGACCGGCAAGTTCGGCGCCTGCGTCGCCGAGAACGAGGGCCGGACCCCGTGGGAGCCCTACCGCGTCGCCAAGGGCTTCACCGCCGACCAGACGACGGTCACCCTGCACGGGCCGTACGCCTCCAGCGACGTCACCGACTTCACCAGCGCGACGCCGGAGGACCTGCTGGAGACCTTCGCCATGGCCGCCCGCAACGCGGCGGTGACCTCGGCCGGGATCTGGCTGACCGCCGCCGGACAGGGCACGACCGAGGGGCCCTTCCACGCGGACTGGAACCCGCTGATCATGCTGGCCCCCGACCACGCCGAGATCTTCCGCATCGCCGGCTGGTCCCGGGAGCAGGTGCAGGAGGAGTTCTTCCGCCGGGCGCGCCTGCCGTTCAGCACGGTCATGCACCACCAGCCGCCGGAGCTGTTCGACAACGCCCACCCGCACCTGCGCTTCCTCTGGGACGCGCCGGACACCGAGGTGTCCCTGTACCGCCGCCCCGACCAGATCGACCTGTACGTCGTCGGTCAGGACGCCGGCCGCAGCCAGTTCTGGTACGGCGGCACCGGGGTCACCACGAAGCAGGTGGTCCTCCCGTGAGCGCCCCCGACGCCGATGCCCGCGCCGTCGTCGCCCACTTCCAGCGGATGCTGGGCAGCGACGGCAGCGTGCTGGAGGTGCGCTCCCTGGAGGGCGACACCCTCACCGTCGAGTACCGCATCGGCGACTGCGACACCTGCGAGCTCCAGCCGTCCGACCTCGCCGGGATGATGGAGGAACTCCTCGGCCGGCGCGGCTCGACCATCACCAAGGTCTCGGTGGCCGGATGAGCCCACTGCGCCGCACCGTCGCGGCCGACGGTGCCCTGCCGGCCAGGGCCACCCGACCCACCACCGCAAGCGCGGCCCTCAAGGGGCTCCGCTTCCGGTTGGCGACCGACCCGACCCCGATCTCGGTCGACGGCTACCGCGAGCGCGCTCGCCGTGCGCTGCCGGACATGATCTGGTCCTACGTCGACCACGGTTCCGAGACCGAGGACACGATGCGCGGTAACCGCGAGGCCTTCTCGCGGTACCGGGTGGAGGCCCGCATGCTCGGCGGACAGCCCCCGAAGACGCTGGAGACCGAGGTCGCCGGCCGGCGGGTCAGCCTTCCGGTCCTCCTGGCTCCCACCGGGCTCACCGGGCTGAGCCACTGGACCGGCGAGCTCGGTGCGGCGCACGGCGCAGAGCGCGCCGGCACGCTGTCGATCCTCAGCACCTCGAGCACCTGGTCGATCGAGGAGGTGGCCGCGGGCACGCAGGAGGACCACCTGTTCCAGCTGTACCCGTTCTCCGGCGGCGACGGATTGCGCAGCGGGTCCGCCGAGCTGATGGAACGGGCCCAGCGTGTGGGTTACTCGGCGCTGTTCGTGACCGTGGACGTGCCCGTCATCGGCAACCGCGAATGGGAACGGCTGCGCGGGATGGGGGCTCCGCCGACCATCACCCCGGCTCGGGCGTTCGACGCCGCCCGGCACGTCCGGTGGACCTACCGGTACCTGAGGCACCAGCGGGTGTCGGCGCGCAACCTGCTCGACCAGGGCGGCAGCGCCGCCGCGGTCGAGTCGGTGAACCGACTCGCCGGGCTCATGAACCCGGAACTCAACTGGGACGACATCGCCTGGATGCGGGACCGGTGGCCCGGCCCGTTCTACGTGAAGGGCATCCTGCATCCCGAGGACGCCCGCCGTGCGATGGCCCTCGGTGCCGACGGCGTCGTGGTGTCCAACCACGGCGGCCGGCAACTGGACCAGGCCCGCGCGACGCTGGACGCCCTCCCCGCGGTCGCCGCCGCGGTCGGGCAGCAGGGCGAGGTCCTGCTCGACGGCGGGGTCCGCCGCGGCTCCGACGTCGTCAAGGCGCTCTGCCTGGGCGCGACCGCGGTGTGCATCGGCCGGCCCTTCATCTACGGGTTGGCCGTGGACGGCGCCGACGGCGTTCGGGCAGTCCTGGAGATCTTCCGCGAGGAGATCCAGCGGACGCTGACCCTCATGGGCGTGGAGTCGCTGGAGCACCTCGGTCCGGAGTGGCTGGCGCCGGCGTCCGGACCCGGGACGCTCGCGGACCTGCCGGCCACCGCCGTCGACGTCCTCCCCGGCTGACCGTCAGCCGCCGCTGCGGACCAGCACCTTCATCCGCCGGCCGGCGTGCAGGTCGGCGAAGGCCCGCTCGACGTCGTCCAGACCGACCTCCTCGACCCATCCGGTTGCGTCGTAGCGGCCGTCGGCCATGGCGGCGATGACCGCGTCGAAGTCCTCGGGCAGGTAGGCGAGGCTCCCGACCAGCGAGAGCTCGCGCATCTGGAGCCGGTTGGTCTCCATCTCCACCGGCCGCCCGTGGGTGGCCACGACCACCAGCCGCCCGCCGGAGACCAGCGCGTCCAGCCCGGTGGTGAGGGCCGCGGGCACCCCGGCGGCGTCGAAGACGACGTCCACGCCGTCGGGCGCGAGCCCGGCCAGCACGGCCGGCAACCCGTCGGGGTCGACGACGTGCGGACCGCCGAGCCGCTCGATCGCGGCCCGCCGCTCCGGGCTGGGCTCGGCGACGACGACGGTCTCGACGCCGTGCGCGCGCAGCGCGAACCACAGCCCGATGCCGATCGGCCCGGCGCCGGCCACGAGGGCCGTCTCCCCCGGCTGCACCCCTCCGGCGCGGACCGCCCGCCAGGCGACCGCCATCGGCTCCACCAGCGCCCCGAGGCGCAGGTCCACCGACGCGGGCAGGACGTGCAGCATCGAGGCGGGGACGACGGTGTACGCCGCCATGCCGCCGCCGTGCGAGGTGAGCCCGTGGAAACCGATCCGCCGGCAGGCGTTGATCCGGCCCCGGCGGCAGGCGGTGCACGTACCGCAGGAGTAGACGGGGAAGACGGCGACCCGGTCCCCGACCGACACACCGGTCACGTCCGGGCCGAGCTCGACCACCGTGCCGGAGAACTCGTGGCCGAGGACCTGCGGTCGCGTCGCACCGGTGAGCGGGTGCGGGGTGCCCATGCCCGGTGGCCGGGGCAGCGAGTACACGTGCAGGTCGGAGCCGCAGATGCCGGCGTAGGCGTTGCGCAGCTTCACCTGACCCGGCCCCGGCGTCGGCTCCTCGATCTCCTCGACGCGGAGGTCCTCGGTGGTGTGCAGGCGTACCGCTCGCACCGCCGGCCCCCGCTACCGCAGCCGGGGGGCGAGGAAGGTGCGGCTCCCGGCGCCGTCCGCGGCGAGCATCCGCCGCTGCACCTTGCCGCTCTCGGTGCGCGGCAGCGGCTGCTCCCACACCACGACCTGCTCGGGCAGCTTCCACTTGGCCAGGCCGGCGTCGAGCAGCCAGGCGGTGACGGAGTCGAAGTCGACGGCGGCGACGTCCCGGGCGACCACGGCCAGGGCCAGCCGCTCCCCCGTCTCCGCGTCCGGCACACCGAAGGCGGCGACCTCCTCGGCGCCGGGCAGCCGCCGGGCGACGTCGTCGATCTCGGTGAGCGAGATCTTCAGTCCCTTGCGGGAGACGATCTCCTTGAGCCGGCCGGTGACCGTGAGCCGCCCGTCCTCGAACCGGCCGAGGTCGCCGGTGCGGTACCAGCCGCCGTCGGTGAACGCCTCGGCGTTGTCGCCCTCGTCGAGGTAGCCGAGCATCCGCATCGGGCCGCGCAGCAGCAGCTCCCCCGGCTGGTCGCCCAGGATCCGCACCTCGGTGCCCTCCGCGCAGGCTCCGTCGTCGGCGTACCGGCCCTCGCCCTCGTCCGACGGCAGCGTGCCGGTCGAGACGGGCACCTCCGAGGAGCCGTACACCCGGACCGGCCGGATGCCGTACCGGTCGAGGGCGACCTCGAGGATCTCCCGCGGGATCATCGCGCCGCCCAGCGCCATCGTGCGCAGCGGCAGCTCGTGCAGGTCCTCGGCCTGGGCCTGGCGGAACAGCTCCTCGATGATGACCGGCGCGCCGCCGAGGACCGTGGCCCCCTCCGCCCGCAGCCGGGCCAGCGACCGGGCCGCGTCGAACCGGTCCTCGAGCAGCAGGCCGGCCCCGCGCTCGGTGGTGAGGTGGGTCTGGAGCAGGCCGGTGATGCTGGCCAGCGGAGTGGACAGGAACGCGACGTCGGCGTCGGTCATCTCCACGATGTCGGCCATGTTCCGGGCGCCGGCGCGCAGCGTGTCGAGGCTGTGCACGACCGCCTTGGGCCGGCTCGTCGTCCCGGAGGTGAAGACGATCGCCGCGGGCAGGGACGGGTCGCGCTCGGTCCAGCCCTCCGACGGGGTCGCGCACTCCATGACGTGGTCGAAGGAGACCGTCGGGACGTCGAGGTCGGCGACCTGCAGGCTCGTCGCCAGCTCCGCGGTGGTCACGATGAGCTCGACGCCGGCGGCCTCCACGGCGTTGACGACGTCGGCGCGGCCGGAACGGCGGTCGAGCATCACGGCCACCCCGCCGCAGCGCAGGACGGCGTGGTAGACGGCGACCGCGGGGGCGATCAGCGGGGCGATGACGAGGACGGCGGTGCCCGGCCCGCAGCCGTGCCCGCGCAGGCAGCCGACGGCCCGGTCGACGGCGGCGGCCAGCTCGCGATAGGTCCAGGTCGTCGTCCCGTCGGCGACCGCGACCCGGTCGGGCGTGCGGGCCGCGACGGCCTCGACGCCGTCGCGCAGCCCCACCCCGCCCCAGAGGCCCGCGGCGACGTAGCCGCGGCGCACGTCCTCGGGGATCGGCTCGACTCCTGCGATCTGCACGGTGCTCCCTCTCGTCAGGCGGTGGTCGGGGCGGGCAGGCCGGCCGCGGCGCACAGCGCGTCGACCTCGCCGCCGGGCAGTCCGAGCTCGGTGAGGATCGCCCGGGTGTGCTCGCCGACCGCGGGGACGGGCGCCAGCGGCGTCGTCCACGCGTCGCTGGTCCACGGCGGCAGCAGAGAGGCGACCGGTCCCACCGGGCTGCCCACCTCCTGCCAGCGGCCGCGGCCGGTCAGCTGCGGGTGCTCGACCACGTCGAGCACCTCGTTGTAGACCGCGTTGCCGATCCCCGCGGCGTCCGCGCGGGCGAGCACGTCGGCGAGGTCGCGGCCGCGCGCCCACTCGCCGATGGCCGCGTCGATCCGGCCGCGCTGCTCGCAGCGCTGCCCGTTCGTGGCCAGCGCCGGGTCGTCGGCGAGGTCGGGACGGTCGACCACCTGGCGGGCGAGCCGCTGCCACTCCGCGTCGTTGGTGGTGCCGAGCACGGCGATCCGGCCGTCCCGGGTCGAGTAGGCGCCGTACGGGGAGACGACCGGCGAGCTCATCCCGATCGGCGGCCGCTCCCGGCCCGAGTAGCGGGCGTGCAGGAGGGCGAACCCCAGGAAGTCGGTGACGGTGTCGAACATGCTGACCTCGATCGCCGCACCCCGGCCGTGCACGCCCCGGCCGACCAGGGCGGCCAGGATCGCGACGGCCGCCTGCAGGCCGCTGCCGACGTCGGCCACGGGCGGGCCGGGCTTGGCCGGGCGCCCGGGCTCGCCCGTGGTCGCGCACGCGCCCGCCTCGGCCTGGACGAGCAGGTCGTAGGCGCGCCGGTGGTCCATCGGCCCGCCGGTGCCGTAGCCGGACATGTCGACGGCGACCAGCCGGGGACGGGCGGCCACGAGGCCGGCCGCGTCGAGGCCCAGCCGCTTCGCCGCGCCGGGCGCCAGGTTCTGCACGACGACGTCGGCGGTGTCGAGCAGCCGGTCCAGCGCCGCGCGCGCGGCGGGGGCCTTCACGTCGAGGGCGAGGGACTCCTTGTTGCGGTTGAGCCACACGAAGTGGGTCGCCAGGCCGTCGGCCACGTCGTCGTAGGCACGGGTGAAGTCGCCGGCGCCGGGGCGCTCGACCTTGACCACCCGCGCGCCGAGGTCGCCCAGCAGGCGGGTGCAGTAGGGCGCGGCGACCGCCTGCTCGAAGGAGACGACCGTGAGGCCCGCCAGGGGCGGCGGCGCGCCCGATCCGTCCGGCATGCGGCTCCCGTCGTCGTTGACCCGACCGTTCAGCGAACTATAACCTGACGTCGATGTCGACTCTGCCGCCTCGTACGCCCGGCTCGTCGCCGTCCGATTACTCGCGCCTCCTGGCTGAGGCGGCCGAGCGTGCCCCCGAGCACATGGCCGTGCTGGCGGAAGACGCGCAGTACACCTACCAGGAGCTGCAGGCCGCCGTCGAGCAGGCGGCCGCCGGCCTGTCCGCCCTCGGCGTCCGTCCGCGGGACCGCGTGGGGCTGTGCCTGGGCAACGAGCCGGCCTGGATCGTCGCCTTCTTCGCGCTCGCCCGGCTGCGCGCGGCCGCGGTTCTGCTGTCCACCGCGTGGCGCGAGCACGAGATGGCGCACGCGCTCGCGCTCACCGGGCCGGTGGCGGTGATCGCCGACGCGGCGAGCGCCGCCGTGGTCGACGCCGTCGGCCGGCCCGGGCTCGCCGTCGTCGTCGGCCCGGAGCCGCGGGAGGGCTGGACACCGTTCGGCGCGCTCCGCGGGGACGCGGGCACCCTGCCCGAGACGGGCGACCCCGCCGAGCTCGAGCTGGCCCTGCCGTTCAGCTCCGGCACGACCGGCCTGCCCAAGGCCGTCCGGCACACCCACCGCTCCCTGTGCGCGGCGACCACGCAGTGGCGGGAGTCGCTCGGCGTCACGGCGACAGACCGGCTGCAGGGCATCACCCCGCTGTCGCACATCCTCGGCATCGTCAACGTCGGCGCCACCTTCGAGGGGACGGCGACCATCCGGCTGTTCCGCCGGTTCGACACCGCCTCGATGGTCGAGAGCTTCGCCGCCGACCGGATCACGATCGGCCTCACCGTCGCGCCGATCGCCGCCGCGCTGGCCGCGATGCCCGACCTCGAGCGGTTCGACCTGCGCTCGCTGCGCTACCTCAACTGGTCGGCCACCCCCGTCAACGCCGAGATCGCCCGCCGGGTCACCGAGCGCACCGGCGTCGGCTGGCGGCCGGCCTACGGCACCACCGAGGTGCCGATCCTGGCGATGAACCCGGCCGAGGGCGCCCGCCTGGACTCCGTCGGGCTGGCGCCGCGGGGCGTCCAGCTGGAGGCGATCGACCCGGGGACGCTGGAGTTCCTGCCGCGCGGCCGCACGGGAGAGCTGGTGGCCCGCAGTACCGCGGCGATGCTCGGCTACCTGCCCGAGGACGCGCCGGACCCCTTCCTCGACGGCGGCTGGTACCGGACCGGCGACCTCGGGCACGTCGAGCCCGAGGGCTGGATCGTGGTGAGCGGCCGGCTCAAGGAGCTCATCAAGGTGTCGGGCTACCAGGTCTCCCCCGTCGAGATCGAGAACCTGCTGGCCACCTCGCCGCTGGTCGCCGACTGCGCGGTGTTCGGCGCTCCCGACGACCGGCGCGGCGAGGCCCCCTGCGCCGCGGTGGTCCCGGCCGCGGGGTGGACGCCGGACGCCCAGGAGCTGCTGGACTGGCTCTCCCCGCGACTCGCGCCCTACAAGCGGCTGCGCGACGTCTTCTTCGTCGAGGCGATCCCCCGGACACCCTCGGGCAAGATCCAGCGCCGGCACCTGACCCCGCTGACCGGCGCGTGAACTTCTTCCGGGAGGAACCCCCGTGGCCGACGGCCCGCAGCAGCTGACGACCGGCACCGACGAGCTGCTGGCGACCCTCGACGAGGGCGTCCTGACGCTCACCCTCAACCGGCCGGGGTCGCGCAACGCCTACTCGCTGGCGCTGCTGGACGCGCTCGGCGCCGCCCTGGACTCCGCCGACGGCGACGAGCGGGTGCGCGTCGTCGTCGTCACCGGGGCGGGCGAGAGCTTCTGCGCCGGCGGGGACGTGAAGGTGATGGCCCGCGGGGAGAGCCTGTTCGGCCCGGCGGACGACGTCGAGGCGCGCCGGACGCGGCACGCCGGGGCGCAGCGGGCCACCACCGTCCGGCTGGCGGAGTTCGCCAAGCCCACCCTGGCGCTGGTCAACGGGCCCGCGGTCGGCGCCGGGCTCGCCCTCGCGCTGGCCTGCGACCTGCGGGTGGCGGCGGAGTCGGCGGTGCTGCGGACCGGCTTCACCCGCGCCGGCCTGGCCGGGGACTTCGGCTGCAGCTGGCTGCTGACCCGGCTGGTCGGCCCGGCCCGCGCCACCGAGCTGCTGCTCACCTCCCGCGCGCTGACCGCGGCGGACGCCCGGGACTGGGGACTGCTCACCGACGTCGTCCCCGATGCCGAGCTGGCCGAGCGCGGCACGGACCTGGCCCGCGCGCTGGCGGGCATCTCCCCGCTCGCGCTGCGCGCCGTGAAGGAGAACGTGGCCCGGGCACTCACGCACGGCCTGGCCGAGAGCGCCGACGCCGAGGTCGACTGGCACGTGCGGCTGGTCGACACCCCCCAGCACCGAGCGGCAGTGGCCGCGCTGAACGTGAGGAACGGACGATGACCACACAGCAGCACACGGACCGGCCCCTGGACGGCAAGGTGGTCCTCGTCTCCGGGGCCAGCCGGCGACTGGGTCGCACCTACGCCCATGCCCTGGCGCGGGCCGGTGCCCGCGTCGTCGCGCTGGCCCGGACGCTCGGTGACGACCCCGCACAGATGGGGACGTTGCGCGAGGTGGAGGCGTCGGCCCGCGCCCAGGGACTGGACGTCACCGCGCGCCGGGTCGACCTCACCGACGAGGACTCGGTCCGCGGCGTCGTCGAGGACGTGGCCCGCGAGCTCGGCGGCATCGACGGGATCGTCAACAACGCCGTCGCGTCCTCCGAGCGGATGGAGTGCCGCGGCATCTCGCAGCAGGTGTGGGACGAAGCCTTCGCGGTCAACGTGCGCGCCCCGTACCTGCTGGTCGACAGCGCGCTCCCCTACCTGCGGGCCGGCGACGGCGGCTCGGTCGTGAACATCACCTCGCTCGCGGCCGGCCCGACCGGCAAGGGCGGGGGCGCCCACGCCGGGCTGCTCCTCTACGGGCTGACCAAGTCCGCGCTGAACCGCCTGACCAGCTGGTACGCGGCCGAGCTGGCCGACGACGGCATCGCGGTCAACGCGATCAGCCCCGGCGACGTCAGCGTCTACCTGCGCACCGTCAACGACATCACCGAGGAGCGGTCCAACCGCGAGGTGGTGGCCGGCGAGCAGCTCGACGAGGACTTCTGGGGCGCCCCCGTCGCGTGGCTGATCGGCGCCCGACCCACCGATCTCACCGGGGAGGTGCTGCACACCTACACCTTCGGCGAGAGCTGGGGCCCGGACCGCACCCGGGAGCTCTCCCCCGCGCTCTCGGACATCCTCGGCCGGGACAACCTGCGCGCGCGCTGAGCCCCGGCGCCGGCCGCACGCGGACGCCGAGGCGTCCGGACACGCGTGCCGTCTCCTGCTCGTGACGCAGGCGCGGACGTACCATCCCCGGCCATGCCTGCGGCCGAGAGCACGACCCCACCGACGGCTCCCCAGGCGACCACGAAGGGCCCCGACGACGAGACGCGGCAGCGCCTGGTCGAGGCCACGACCCGGTGCATCGCCGCCCGCGGGTCGGTCCGGATGACGGTGGCCGACGTCGCCGTCGAGGCCGGCGTCGCCCGGTCGACCGTCTACCGCTACTTCCCCACCCGCGACGACCTGCTGCTCGGCGTGCTGGTGAGCCGGATCGACGCGTCGGTCGACCGGCAGGTCGCCGCCCTGGGCGACCCCGACGACGCGGTGGGCTCGATCGCGGAGCTGGTGCTGGGGTCCATCGAGCTGGTCGGCGGCGACCCCGTGAACGAGGCGCTCTTCTCGGCGGAGGGGCGCTGGGTGGTCACCGCCCTGGAGTTCGGTGCCGAGCCGGTCGTCGACGCGGTGTACCGGCACCTGCGGCCGCTGCTCGAGCGCTGGCAGGCCGATGGGCAGCTGCACCCGGACCTGGACCTGCGCGAGACGGCGCGCTGGATCAACGCGGTCTCCAACCTGATGCTGTCCCCGCCGCTCGCGCAGCGGTCCGCCGCGGCGAAGCGGCTCTTCCTCGACCACTACCTGCTGCGGGCGCTCGTCCCCGCCGGAGGCGCCGAGTGGCCGCCGTCCCGGATTCGTTCGCGCGAGTCATAGGACAAAGCGGGGTGTTTGTCCTACGGTGACGGTGCCGCGCTCGCGGCGTCCCCACCGATGTGGACCCTGCTGGAGGCCTGCGCATGATCCGAGTGAAGGCGGCGTTCGTCAGCCTCACACCCCCGTTGCCGGCGGACGACGACGGCAGCTACCTGCGCTGGCACCTGCTCGACCACATGCCGGAGCAGTACCAGCTCCCCGGGCTGGTGCACGCCCTGCGGTACATCGCCGACGGCGACTACCCCGCCGCGCGCATCGCCGGCGAGGGCCCGCTCGCCGACATCGGCGCGGCGGTCACCTACCTGATCGGCGACCCGGTCCAGCGCACCCACGACGACTTCATGGAGCTGGGACTGCGGCTGGCGGAGGTCGGACGCTTTCCCATCCGGCGCCCCTCGCTGCAGCTGCGGATGCCGGCGCTGCTGCGGTGGTACGCCGCGCCACGCGCCCTGGTCTCGGCCGAGGTCGTGCCGATGCGGCCGCACCGCGGCGTGCTGCTGCTCGTCGAGGAGCCTGCGGGGGACGACGTCGACGGCTGGCTGAACTGGCTGCACACCGACCACGCCCCCGCGCTGCTCGACGTGCCCGGCGTGGCCGGCGCGTGGACGTTCGGCTCGACCGACTTCTGGGAGCAGCACCCGCACATCCAGGGTTCCCCGCAGTACACGACCGTCGTCTACCTCGACGAGGACCCGCTGGCGGTCACGCAGCGCCTCACCCCGCTGATCGAACAGCGGTGGGCCTCGGGCGCCGTGCGGCCGCTGTTCGCCGGCCCACTGCGGTCGATGGTCCGGTGGGACGCGTGGCCGGAGTGAACTCGACGACCCGATCGGAAGGACCTCGACGATGAAGCTGTCCGTGGGCACCCCCGTGGTGTCGATGCTCCCGGGGGCCAGCGGGGAGTGGGAGCGGAGCGGCACGATCGCCGACGTCGCCCGCATCGCCGAGACCGCCGACCACCTCGGGTACTCCCACCTCACCTGCAGCGAGCACATCGGGGTGCCGGCCGACCAGGCCGCCCGCCGGGGCGCGCGGTACTGGGACCCGCTCGCCACGTTCGGCTACCTCGCCGCCCGCACCGAGCGCATCCGGTTCGCCACCGCGGTCCTGGTCCTCGGCTACCACCACCCGCTGGAGATCGCCAAGCGCTACGGAACGCTGGACCTGGTCAGCAACGGCCGCGTGGTCCTCGGCGTCGGGGTCGGGACCCTCAAGGAGGAGTTCGACCTCCTCGGCGCACCGTTCGCCGACCGCGGCAGGCGCGGGGACGACGCGCTGCGGGCCCTGCGCGCGTCGCTGTCCCGGCCCGAGCCCAGCTACTCGGGTGAGTACTACGACTTCGGCGGCCTGATCGTCGACCCGTGCGCCGTCCAGCCGCACGTGCCGATCTGGGTCGGCGGCCAGACCCTGCTCTCGCTGCGCCGGGCCGCGACGCTCGCCGACGGGTGGACGCCCTTCAACGTCACCCCGCAGCAGGCCCAGGAGTGGCTGGCCCAGGTGGAGCTCCCCGCGGACTTCACCGTCGGCCTCGGCCCGTCCACGCCCTTCGATCCGATCGACGAGCCGGGAGCCACCGCGGACGCGCTGGGCGAGCTCGCCGCGGCCGGCGTGACCGTCGCCTCCGCCCGCTTCGTCCACTCCTCGCTCGAGCAGTACCTCGATCAGCTCGAGGCGCTCGCCGCCGTCAACGCCGACCTCTGACCCCTCTGGAGGGAGTCCCGTGGAACAGCACGACCCTGGCGTGACCATCCTCGAGCGACTGGAGGCGATCGAGGACATCACGCTGCTCAAGGGGCGGCGCGACCGCCTCGTCGACACCCAGGACTGGGTGGCACTGGAGGCCCTCCACGCGCCGGACTACCACGGCTACAACGGCGACTACCCGCCGTTCACGTCGGCGGCTGAGATGATCGCCGGCGTCAAGGTGATCATGAAAGACCTCCGGACGGCGCACCACTCCCACACGCCGGAGATCACCGTCCACTCCCCCACCACCGCGAGCGGCATCTGGGGCATGACCGGCATCTCGCTGTGGCAGCAGGGAGACGAGGAGCACTGGTTCCTCGCCACCGGCCACTACTTCGAGACCTACGAGAAGCGCGACCGTCGGTGGCTGTTCACCAGCCGGCGCCTGGAGTACGTGCTCACCAAGACCTCGCCCGGCGGCATCTTCCCGCCACCGGCACCCGACCGCACGACCGGCTGAACCCTGGCGCCGCCCCGCCGAGCCGATCAGGCCAGCAGGGTCGACGCCCCACCGCCTCGGGATCGCGGCCGTCCACTGCCTTCATGTGACGCCCGGCCCAACTGGTTCTCGGACCCTTCCGGACTACCCCCGGACCGCCGCCGACGACGGGCGGCTCGCACCGCGGATGACCAGCGCCCCCAGCGCCGCCGCCGCCGCGGTGGCTGCCAGCACCAGGAAGGCAGCGGTGTATCCACCCTCCGCGGGCACGCCGTCCGAGCCGGCACCTGCCGTGACCACGGTCGTCGTCACCGCGGTTCCCAGGCTGCCCCCGATCGTGCGGAGGTTGGCGTACATCCCGCCGGCGACCCCCGTCCTGTTCTGCGGCACGCCGGACACGACCACGTTCGCGAGCGCAGCCTGGCTCAGGCCCAGGCCGGCCCCGGCGAGCACGAGCGCCACCTGGACATGCCAGAGCTGGTCGTGGGCGAGCGCGAGCGTCGCGTACCCGGTCGCGCCGACGAGGGCCGCGACCACCAGCACGCGCCTGAACCCGATCCGTGCCGCGAGCCACCCGGCGCTCAGGCCGAGGACGAACGAGGCGGCCGATTGCGGCAGCAACAGCAGGCCCGACTCGGTGTTCGATGCCCCGAACCCGTATCCCGCCGACGGGTCGGTCTGGAGTAGTTGAGGCACGAGGACCAGCGCAGCGAAGACACCGAAGAAGAGGAGGACAGCGACCAGGTTCGCCGTCCACACGACCCGCAGCCGCATCAGCCGGAGGTCGATGAGCGGCTGCTCCGACCGCAGCTCCACGGCCCCCCACAGCGGCGCGAACACGGCAACGCAGGCCAGCAGCCCAAGCACCGTGGGTGACGTCCAGCCCCGGGTCGGGGCCCAGCTGACTGCGAGCAGCATGCAGACCAGCCAGCCCGTCAGGAGCGCCGCCGCGAGCCAGTTGATCCGCCCGGGAGCGCGCACCGTTGACGGCGGCACCACCCGATACGCGGCGACAGCCGCCACCAGGACCGCGATCATCGGCAACCAGAACAGCCACGGCACGCCCAGGAGCCCCACGACCGGTCCGGCCAGCGTCAGGCCGGCCGCCGCGCCGAGCGCCAGCATGGGGGACAGCGCGCTGATGGCCCGGGGCACCGCGCGGTCGGGGAACACGTCTCGCACGATGCCGAACGCCAGAGGGGCAACCGCCGCACCGAAGCCCTGGAGGACGCGGCCACCGATCATGAGCGGCAGGGAGGTGGCCGAAGAACAGAGCAGGCACCCGGCGCCCAACGTTCCCAGCGAGACGACCAGCATCCGCTGCCTGCCGTGGATGTCGCCCAGACGGCCGACGATCGGCGTCGCGACGGCGGATGCCAGGAGGTTGCCGGTGATCAGCCAGGACACCCCGGACTGGGTCGTCCCGAGGCGCTCCTGGAGCGTCGGGAGTACGGGCAGCACCATCGACTGGAGCAGCGCGAAGGTGAGCACGCCGACGGCGAGCACCGCCAGGACCGCGCGGCGCGAGGGGCCGGGCGCCGCAGAGCCCGTGGGGAAGCCGCCACCGGTCGCGGCCGTCTCGGGAGGTTCGCTGGACCTCAGCCACATCTCGCGCCTCCCCCGAGTCCGTCGTCGTTGCGGCCGGCGCGGATCCGGGGACCCGGGACGCGACCGGCGTCGGTGTCGCCTCGGACGAGCGCTGCGGGATCCCGTCGTGTCGGGCCCACGGCCGGGCCGGGGGGGCGCCGTCGGGCGATGGGCGCCCCGGGCAGCTACCGGGAGTTGTCGGCCCCAGGTCTCCGGGCCGTGATGGCCCCGAGGATCCCGTCCTCGGCCCGCCCGGAGGGATAGCCGTCCTCGTGGATCGTCGACCAGTGGGCGTGGTTGAGCTCGTGCAGGGTGAAGCACGCTCGAAGCGCGTTCTGGAACCCCATCATGTCGACGGACTGGTTGACCGACTCCTTGACCAGCAGCGCGGTCACCGTGGGCAGCGCGGCGATCCGGCGGGCGAACTCCAGCGTCCGGTCGTCCAGCTCGTCGGGGGCCACGACCTTGCTGACCATGCCCAGGGCGCGCGCCTCTCGGGCGTCGATCGAGTCGCCGGTGAGCAGCAGCTCCTTGGTCTTTCGCGGCCCGAACTCCCACGGATGCGCGAAGTACTCCACCCCGCACATCCCCAGCCGCTGCCCCACGACGTCGGAGAACACGGCGTCGTCCGCGGCGACGATGAGGTCGCACGCCCACATCAGCATCAGGCCCGCGGACATCACGTTGCCGTGCACCTGCGCGATGGTGATCTTGCGCAGGTCGCGCCACCGGCGGGTGTTCTGGAAGAAGTAGCGCCACTCCTGCAGGAACAGCTTCTCGACGCCGAGGCGCGTCCCTCCGTCGATCTGCGTGGTCGGGTGCTGGTCCGGCCCGGGCAGGTACTCGGCCATCGCCTGCTGGGAACCGGTGTCGTGCCCGGCCGAGAACATCGTGCCCTCGGCGCCGAGGATGACGACCCGCACCCGGTCGTCGGCCTCGGCGGCCCGGAATGCCCCGTCGAGCTCGACCAGCAGCCCGCGACTCTGCGCGTTCCGCTGGCGCGGGCGGTTCAGCTTGATCCGGACGATCGCGCCGTCGTCCAACATCTCGGTGGTGATGAACCGGAAGTCGGTCATGGGGTCGGTTCCCTTCATCGGCAACGAGGGGCTCAGAACTGCTGCGGTCCCTCCTGGAGGCGGGCGAGCAGTGCGGGGCCCGCCGGATCGCCGTCCAGAAGGTAGTTCTGCCGGTGATCGATCTGCCACCCGCCCTCCGCCTTCCGGGACAGCTGGATCCGGGAGGCGCTGAGCCGCCAGACGGAGAAGCCCGTCTCGCCCTTCCGGACCACCATGGTGTGGCACGTCGCGACGGCCCGGTCGCCGTCGATCACCACGTACGGCAGGGTCGAGACGTGGGCGCAGCCCGCCTCCACGAGACCGACGTGCACCTCGTCCTGGGTGATCGCCGCGATCCGCTCGCGCCCCTCGAAGGCCGGCATGTCGGCGACGGCGTACACCGCGTCCTCGGCGTAGAGGGATCCCACCGCGTCGGCATTGCGGCCGTCCATCGCGTAGCCGTAGCCGCAGATCAGCTGGTAGATCGCCAGCCGGTCCTCGACCGCGCGCAACCGCTCCTCGACCGAGAGCTGCCCGTTCTCGCTCATGTCCCCTGCTCCCCTGCTGCTCAGCCGACCATGACGCCGCCGGCGTCACAGTTGATGGATTGACCCGTGATGGTCCGGCTCTCGTCGCCGGCGAGGAACAGCGCAAGGTTCGCGATGTCCTCCGGCTGGGAGATCGTGCGCAGCGGCACCGCCTCCAGGGCGGTCACCTTCCACTCCTCGAACTCGATGCCCTGCTCGGCCGCCATCCGCCTGCCCCAGTTCGACCACAGCTCGGTCTCGATGCCTCCCGGGACCAGGCAGTTGCACCGGATGCCGTATTCCCCGACCTCCAGCGCGATGGTCTTGGTCAGCGCGCGCAGCGCCGCCTTGGCCGACACGTAGTGGGTCTTGCGCGGGATCCCGTTCCACGCGGCGGTCGAGGAGAAGTTCACGATCGACCCCGTCCGGCGCTCGAGCATCGACCGGTTGAGCACCTCGCGGGTGCACAGCATCGCGGCGGTCAGGTCGACCGCGAGCGTGGAGTTGAAGTTCTCGACCGTCTGCTCCCAGACGTAGAGGTCCTTGCCCGGGGCCGCGGCGTTGTTCAGCAGGATGTCGACCTGGCCGAACTCCTCCATGCACCGGTCGACCATCGCCCGGACGTCGTCCTCGTTCGTCACGTCGGCGCGCATGCCGATCGCGCCGTCCCCCGCCTCGGCCGCCGCCTGCAGGACCAGCTCCTCCCGGCGGGCCGACAGCAGCACGCGCGCGCCCTCCCGCACGAACCGCTTCGCCATCACCGGACCCGTGCCCGTGCTCGCTCCCGTGATGATCGCGACCTTGCCCGCGAGCCGTCCGTTCTCGTTGCCCATCTGTCCCCATTCCGGATGCGCCGGTGCACGCCGAGCCGCTTCCGCAGCCGCTGACCTAACAGGCGTTAGGTTAACTGGCGTGTGGCGCAGACCACCAGGGCGGAGCGGGGATCGGGCGCGAACTACGCGGCGAAGATCCGGTCGAGCACGTCGGAGACGAACCGCTGGACCCCGGCCGAGAAGTTCCCGGGCCGGTGCGGGGCGGTCTGGGCCAAGGCGATCCGACCGTGCGCGATCGACAGGACGAGCAGGACCGTCGTGTGGGCGTCCGCTGCCGGGAGCGAGCGGCCCGCCGCGAGCATCGCCTCCACGCACTCCAGCACGTTGCGGTACGCGGGCTGGACCGGGCCAGGCAGGTCCCGGGCGGCCTCCGCGTCCAGCGGCTGCAAGGCGAACAGCAACTGGTAGCGCGAAGGGCGCTGCATGGCGTAGGCCACGTAGGCCGACATCTGCTCCTTGAGGACGGCCAGCGGCTCCTGCTCGGCCGGCCGCCCGGCACTCTCCCGCATCGCGTCGCCGAGCTGCTGCCAGCACTCGCGCACGACGTCGGCCATCAGCGTTCGCGCATCCGGGAAGTGGTCGTAGACCGAGGGTGGCGCCACCCCGGCCTCGCGGGCGACCATCCGCAGACTCAGCCCGCTCGCCGGGGACCGGTCCAGGACACGGAACGCCGCGTCCAGAAGCTCCAGGCGGAGACGACCCCCGGCGCCGCGCTGGTTGGGCTGCCTCTGCTGCACGTGCACTCCCCTGCCCCACCGGCCGACGTGCTCGCGGCGACGAGGGCCGTCGCCGCGACGGTCGGGCGAGTCTAGGTTCGACGGCATCGACTCCGGTCGGCCTCCGACCGGCCCGGGCCGGGACCCTCAGTGCAGGCGGCCGGCGACCGTCTGGGCGGCCCAGAAGCCGCCGTCGACCGGGAGGTCGGCGCCGGTCACGTAGGACGCGGCGTCGCTGCCCAGGAACAGCAGCGGACCGACCTGCTCCTCCGGCGTCGATCGGCGCCCGCTCGGCTGCTCCACGGCGGCGAGAGCTGCGGCCGGGGTGACCGCCTCGATCGCCGCGAGCATCGGCGTCTGCACCGAGCCCGGGCTCGCGACGTTCATGCGGATCCCGCGCCCGATCAACTCGGCCGACGCCAACATCGTCCAGACGGTCAGCGCCTCCTTGGCGAACCGGTACGCGTGCCCGGCCTCCTCCCGATGCGCCGCGTACCAGGCCAGCCCCGCCTCGAAGGTCGGCGTTCCGACGAACTCCCGCACGAACGCGCTCCTGGTCCGCCAGGCGAACCCGCCGTTGGACGACACGTTCACGACCGCGCCGCCGGGGCCCATGCGCTCCAGCATCCGCTCGGTGAGCAGCCGCGTCCCGAGGAAGTTCACCGCCACGACGACGTCCGGGTCGAGCATCGGCACGACGCCGGCGCAGTTGAACAGCACGTCGACGGGCCCGCCGAGGCCGGCCTCCGCCTCCTCGATGGACGCCGGGTCGGCCAGGTCGAGCTCGCGGAACGATGCGAGCCCCTCCCCCGACCCGGTGAGTGCCGCGCCGTGGACCTCGGCGCCGAGGTCCACCAGCGCGCGGGCCAGCGCCCGGCCGATGCCCGACGAGGCACCGGTGACGACGACGCGCCTGCCGCGGTAGCCGGGAAACGTCACGACCCCAGCGCCCGGACGTCGGGGTAGCCGGTGATCTCCCAGCCCCCGTCCACGACGAGGGCGGTTCCGGTGACGTAGCGGGCGTCGTCGCTCGCGAGGTACAGGCACGGGCCGGCGACTTCGTCGGGATCGGCCGCGCGCCCCAGCGGGATGCGGGCGAGGAAGGCCTCATGGACCCGCGGCCGGTCGAACACGGCGGCCGTGCCGGGGGTCCGCACGAGCCCGGGCAGGACCGAGTTGACCCGGATGCCGTCCTCGGCGAGCTCCAGCGCGGCGGTGCGGGTCAGCATCTCCACCCCGCCCTTGCCGGCGGCGTAGGAGCCGCCACCCCGCATCGGGACGTGGGCGTTGAGCGACGACACGTTGACGACGGCTCCCCCACCGGCGGCGCGCATCACCCGCGCCTCGTGCTTGACGCTCAGGAACACGCCCTTCAGCACCAGGTCGACGGTGGCATCCCAGTCGGCCTCGGTCAGGTCGACGATCGGGCCCGGGCGCGCGCCGCCGGCCACGTTGAACGCGAGGTCCAGGCGCCCCCACGCGTCGGTGGCGGTGGCGACCATCGCCTCGACGTCGGACTCCACCGTCACGTCGGTCACGACCCCGCGGAAGGCGGCCCCCAGGTCGCCCGCGAGCGCCTGCAGGCGCTCCGCGGAGAGGTCCCCGCCGATGACCTGCGCCCCCTCGGCCACCAGCCGCCGCACGACCGCTTCACCGATGCCCGAGGCCGCCCCGGTCACCACCGCGACCCGCTCGTCGAACCGCGCCACGCCGCTCCCCGTCCCTCGGTCCGCCCGCCGACCCGAGTCTTGTGCAGGCACCCGCACGGAGCAATAGTCGACGTCGAAGTCGAAACCGGTGACCGGGAAAGGACGACCATCGTGAGGATCAACGGCGGGACCGCCCTGGCCCGGTCACTGGCGTCGCTCGGCGTCGACCGCGCCTTCGTGCTCCACGGAGGCCACCTCGACGCCTTCCTCGTGGCCTGCCGCGACGCCGGCATCGGCCTGACCGACACCCGGCACGAGAACACCGCCGGGCAGGCGGCCGCCGCGTACGCCCGCGTCACCGGGGGCGTCGGCGTCTGCGCCGTCACCTCCGGGCCCGGCTTCACCAACTCGCTGACGGCCATCGCCGACGCCCACCTGGACGCCGCCCCGGTGCTGGTCATCTCGAGCTCACCGCCGCTGCGCGAGGCCGAGACCAACGTGCTGCAGGGCGGCATCGACCAGGTCCTCATGGCCGCGCCGGTGACCAAGTGGGCCCACCGCGTCACCCATGTCGAGCGCATCCCCGACCTCGTCGACAAGGCGCTGCGCATCGCCCGCTCGGGGCGCCCGGGCCCGGTCTACCTCGAGTTCCCCATCGACGTGATGTTCGGCCCGCTCGACGACGCCGACATCGAGCTGCCGCGCCCGCCCGGCCTCGTCACGCGGCCGGCGCCCTCACCCGCGGCGGTGGATCGGCTCCTGGAGATCCTCGCCGGCGCGCAGCGGCCCGCGATCATCGTCGGCGGCGGCGCGCTGTTCTCCCCCGATTGCCCCCGCGAGCTCGCCGCCTTCGCCGAGCGCACCGGCATCCCGGTGTTCTACGGCGCCAAGGGCAACGGCGTGCTGCCCGCCGCCCACCCGCTCAATGCCGGACCGGTCGGGGTGCTCGCGGCGGCGGCCGCCGTCGCCCAGCAGCCGCCGGACGTCGTCGTGCAGCTCGGCGCCCGCGGCGGCATCTTCCTGGGCGGGCGCGGCGGCGCGATCGTGCCGCACGCGGCGACGCTGATCCAGATCGACGTCGACGGCGCCGAGATCGGACGGATCCGCACCCCGGAGCTCGCCGTCGTCGCCGACACCGGCGAGACGGTGGCCGCGCTCAACCGGGCCCTCGACGCGCGTCCCGTGACCGCCCCGCCGAGCTGGGCGGAGCTGCTGCGCGAGGTCCGGAAGGGCACGCTCGCCCGCTTCGACGACGCCCCCGAGACCACGGAGAACGGGTTCATCCACCCGCATGCGGCGGCCAGGGCCGTGCTCGGCGCCCTGGACCCCGACACGGCGATCATGTTCGACGGGGGCGAGACGCCGTCCTGGATCATCCCGCTGGCGGCCTCCCCCGGTCCCGGCCTCTTCGGCGGGAACGGCTACCTCGGCACCCTCGGCGTCGGCCCCGGCTTCGGCATCGGGACAGCGGTCGCCCGACCCGGCCGGCCCGTCGCGGTCATCACCGGCGACGGCGCCGCGGGCTTCCACCTCACCGAGTTCGACACCATGGCCCGGCACGACCTGCCGATCGTCACCGTCATCTTCAACAACGCCGGCTGGGGCATCTCCAAGCACGGCCAGGAGCTGGTGTTCGGCGCGAAGAACACCACGGTCGTCGACCTGGCCCGCAGCGCCTACCACGTGGTCGCGCAGGGCCTGGGCTGCGCCGGCGTCGTCGTCACCCGCGTCGAGGAGATCGCCCCGGCGATCCGGGAGGCGCAGCGCAGCGGCGTCCCGACCTGCATCAACGTCATGACCGACCCCGAGGTCATGCACCCCAACGTCGAGCGCATGGTCGGCTTCACCGACAGCGAGGACGAGATCGCCATCCCCTACTACGAGAACATCCCCGTCCCCCGCTGAGCCCGCGCCGACGCCCGGGTGGACGGGCGTCGCGAGTCCTGCGCACTCGTGGCGATCGGCCCGTCATGGCCCCGAGTGCGCAGGACTCGGCGCGCGCCGGCCCGATCCGCCGGAACTCAGGAACCGACGGGCCGCCAGCGGAGCCGCCCGTCGTCCGACCGCGCGGTGACGCCGGGCAGGCCCACCGGCTCGCGCCGGCCGTCGGTGAGCAGGTCGAGGGTCGCGCGGTCCTCGCGCGGGACCCGGGCCAGCACGCGCTCCCCCGCCGGGTTCCGGCAGACGGCGACGGCGTCGGCGGGCTCGCCGGCCCCGTCGTAGGGCACCTGGTAGGTCTCGAGCACGACCTCGCCCTCGTGCGCGTCGGTCAGTGGCGGCAGCGGCCCGCGCAGCGCGTCGGCCTCGGCCTGGGCGTCCGGATCGGCCACCCGCGGCTCGCCGGCGGCCGCCGGCGCCGACAGCACGAGGGTGTGGTTGTGCGTGCAGTGGCCGCCGTTGGCGTACAGCAGCCCGTGCCGGCCGCCGTCGCGCAACCGGCGGACCATCGCCGCGGTCGCGTGGGTCATGTAGTTGCCGATCGGCCCCCCGCCGAAGGTCAGGCCGCCGTGCACGGTGACGGGCCGGTCGAGCGGCCGGCCGAGCACCCGGCGGGCCATCTTCGGCACGCACGGGAAGCAGGAGTAGAGCTCGACGGCGTCCAGGTTCGCCGCCGTCAGGCCGTTGCGCTCCAGCGCCCGGGTGAGCGACACCCGCATCCCCGGCGGGGTGGTGAAGTCCGCCCGCGCGAGAGGGTCGTCGGGCTCGTGCGCGGCCGCGCCGGACCCGACGGCGACCAGCCGCGCGTCCGGGATCCCCGCCGCCCGGGCGAGCGCCAGGCTGGTGACCAGCACCGCCGCGCCCTGGTTGACCGAGGGGTTGGCGACCGTGAACTTCGTGTACGGATGGCTGATCCGCCGGTTGCCGGGGCCGGCGTCCAGGATCTCGCCGGGCGTGCGGGGCGTCCGGAGCCAGGCGCCCTCCGCCCCGGCCGCCACCTCGGACATGAGCGCCCAGATCCGCCCGGTCTCCTCCTGCGCCTCGGCGAGCGTCTGCCCCCACGCCGCCCGGGTCGCCTGCTCGTACAGCGGATAGATCTCCGCCGGGGTGACCAGCCCGTAGGCCGAGCGCAGGTCGCCGGCGGTCCGCCGGGAGCCGGCGAACAGCTCGCTCGTGCCACCGGCGGCGCGCGCCCGGGCCGCGGCCGTGCGCAGTGCCTCCCCGCCGACGACCGCGCAGACCGCGGCGTCCCCGGCGGCGATGCGGGCCGCCGCCTCGTCGAGGAACCGCACGGGGGTGTCCCCGGAGGCCTCGGCGGCCTCGGCGATGCGGCCGGCCGGCAGGCCGAGCTCCGCGGCCAGGGCCTCCGGGACGTCGAGCTCCCGGAACGAGATCTGCGGAACCACGAGCAGGCGGTCGCAGCGGTCCAGGAAGCCGCCCCCGGCATCGGCGTCGGCGGCCCGCAGGGCGGCGGCCATGAGCCCGGCGGAGTCCAGCCCCGCCTCCGGGACGGCCGGCCGGTCGTTCACCTCGCCCACGCCGACGACCACGGGGATCCGGGCGGGATCGGGCAGCACGGGAACCTCCGGGGACGCGGGCGACGGCCGACGCCCCACCCTCTCGCACCGGGCGCCGGGTGCGAGAGGGTGGGGCGGATCCGACGTCGACGTCAGGAGGACGACGAGATGCCCGACCGCTCCGCGCCCGCATCCGAGCCGGTCCGCTTCGAGGTCCTCGGCGAGCACGTCGCCCTCGTGACCCTCGACCGGCCCGAGAAGCGCAACGCCGTCAACGGCGCGGTGGCGCGGCTGCTCGAGGACGCCGTCCGCCGGGCCGACGCCGACCCCGACGTCCGTGCCGTGCTGCTGGTGTCCTCCCACCCGCGGGTCTTCTGCGCCGGCGCCGACCTCTCGCAGATCGGCGCGGGCAACACCGAGGGGCCCATGGAGACGGTGGAGGGCGGCTTCGCCGGCTTCGTCCGTGCCCCCCGGCGGACGCCGTGGATCGCCGTCGTGGAGGGCGCCGCCCTGGCCGGGGGCTTCGAGATCGCGCTGGCCTGCGACCTGCTCGTCGCCTCCACGGCCGCCACCTTCGCCCTCCCCGAGGTCACCCGGGGGCTGCTGGCCACCGCCGGCGGGGTGCACCGCCTGCCGCGGGTGCTGCCCCGCAACGTGGCGCTGGAGATGATCGCGACCGGCGCCCCGCTGGACGCGGCGCGCGCGCACGCGTTCGGGCTGGTCAACCGGCTGACCGAGCCGGGCGCGGCCCTCGCGGCCGCCGCCGAGCTGGCCCGCGGCATCGCGGGCAACGCGCCGGTGGCCGTCCAGGAGGCGCTGTCCGCCGCCAAGGCCGCCGCTGGCCTGCCCGACGCCGAGGGACAGGCGCTGGTCGAGGCCGCCATGGCCCGCCTCCGCGGCACCGAGGACTACGCCGAGGGTCCCCGCGCCTTCCTCGAGAAGCGCGCCCCGCGCTGGACCGGGCGCTAGGCAGGCCGGTACCGCAGCAGCGTGAACCCGGGATAGGTGCCCGCGTCGAAGACCGGGGTCAGCGCCATGCCGATCCGCACGTCGTCGGGGTCGGCGTGGACCAGCGTCGTCGGCACCCGGACGCCGATGCCGAGCTCCGCGACCGCCAGTACCGGCCGGTGCAGGTGTGCGAAGTGCGGCGACACCGGCGCCTCGGCGACGGTCCAGGTGTAGAGGGTCGCGGCCGGGTCCACGGTCCGCCACGCCAGGTCCCGGCCGCCGCAGGACGGGCAGAACGGGCGCGGGTAGAACACCCAGCCCGCGCACGACGAGCACGACTGGACGGCGACCTCGCCGCGGGCGAGCGCGTCCCACCAGGGGCGGGCGATCTCGGTGACGACCGGGGGCGCGCCCGCGCTCACGCGGCGGCCCGCAGCACCAGCGCCACCTGCTCGCTCATGACGCCGCCGTTCCCGCTGACGAAGACCGTGCCGCACCCGGGCACCTGCCGGTGCCCGCACCGGCCCGCCGCCTGCCGGTACCCCTCCACGACGTGCGTCATCCCGCCCGCTCCCCCCGCCTGGCCGAAGCCGAGTTGGCCGCCGTTGGTGTTCAGCGGGAAGTCCCCGCCGGGCCCGAACCCCCGGGTGCGGAGGAACTCCATCCCCTCCCCCGCCGGGCAGAAGCCGGCGGCCTCGAGCGCCAGGAGCACGGCGATCGTGTAGCAGTCGTAGACCTGGGCGGCGTCGACGTCAGCGGGCCCCACGCCCGCCATCGCGAACGCCGTCGCCGCCGCCTCGCGCAGCGGGACGTCGAGCAGGTCGCGCGCCCAGTGCGGCGACTTCGTGGCGATCCCCTCGCCGTAGCCGGCGAGCTCGACGGGCCGCGACCGCGTCCGCGCGGCCACCGCCGGGGAGGCCAGGACCACCGCCGCCCCGCCGCGCACGGGGCGGACGATCTCCAGCAGCCGCAGCGGCGGGGCGATCATCCTGCTCGCCAGCACGTCGTCCTCGGTCACCGGTTGCCCGAACGTGATCGCGGCGGGGTTCGCGCAGGCGTTGCGCCGCTGCTGCACCACCAGGCGGGCCATCGCGCGCGGGTCGTACCCGCGCTCGTGCGCGTACCGCTGGGCGATCAGGGCGTAGGGCACGTTCTGCCCGAGGTGGCCGAGCGGGATCTCGAACTCCGCCTGCGGGGAGCCGGGCAGGTAGGACGACGCCCCGAAGCTGCGCCAGTCGCCGTCGGGCGCCGGCGGCGGGTAGTTGCCCGGGTACACGCAGACGACGACGTCGGCGACGCCCCGCTCGATGGCCGCGCCGGCGCGCCACACCATCCCGGCCGCGGTCGCCCCGCCGAGGTCGGGGGCGTCACCGAACCGCAGCCGCACCCCGAGGTACTCCGCGACGGTCGCGGGGAGGAACTGGTCGCTGACGTAGACCCCGCGCACGGAGAGCCCGTCGAGGTCGGCCAGGGTCAGACCGGCGTCGGCCAGCGCGAGCAGCACGAGGTCGGCCGCCTGCTCCAGGGTGGTCGCGGTGGGCGCCTGCGAGAAGCGGCGGGCCGGGTACTCGGCCGCACCGACCAGCCGGGCGCGCAGCGGCGGGCGGTCCCCTGCGCCGGGTCGGGAGTCCACGGACGGAGCTTCGCAGACCGCCGCCGCGCCGACGTGACCCGGCCCACAACGATGTGACAACGTGTCACATCGTGACCCGAGAGCACCGCCTGGACGCCCTGCTCAATCCCTCCTCCGTCGCGATCGTCGGGGCCTCCGAGCGCAACCACTACTCGAACCTGGCCATGACCGCCCTGGAGGGCATCGGGTACCGCGGCGGCGTGCACCTGGTCAACCGCCGGGGCGCGCCTGCCTACGGCCGGGCCTCCGCGATCGACTGCCGCTCGATCGGCGAGCGCGTCGACACCGCCTACCTGTGCGTGCCCTACGAGGCGATCCTGGACGCCGCCGCCGACGCGATCGCCGCCGGCGTCGGCAACCTCGTCGTCCTCGCCGGCGGGTTCGCCGAGGTCGGCGGCGAGGGCGCGGCCCGGCAGGCCGAGCTCGCCCGGCTGTGCGCATCGGCCGGCGTGCGCGTCCTCGGGCCCAACTGCCTGGGCTTCCGCAACCTCCTCGACCGGGTCGCGCTGGGCTCCATCCCCTTCGTCCCGCAGGAGGGCCCGGGCTCGGTCGCCGTGGTCGCGGTGAGCGGCTCGGTGGCGACGGCGATCGCCCGGTACGGCGCCCAGCAGGGGGTCGACTTCACCCACCTGATCGCCACCGGCAACGAGATGAACGTGTCGTCGGCGGATCTGGTCGACTACCTGGTCCAGGTGCCCGAGGTGCGGGCGATCGCCCTGTTCCTCGAGGGGATCACCGACGCCGCGGCCTTCACCGCCGCCGCCGAGCGCGCGCTCGCCGCCCGCACGCCCCTCGTCGCCATCAAGGCCGGCGCGGCCCCGGCCACCGCGGCCATCGCGGCGGCGCACACGAACGCGGTCGTGGGCGACGACCGGGTGTTCGACGCGGTGTGCCGGCGGCTGGGCATCTCCCGGGTCGGCACCGTCGAGGAGCTGGTGACCACCGCCGCGCTGCTCGCCGACACCGGCCCGATCCGGCCGACCGGCGTCGCCGTCGTCTCCATGTCGGGCGGGGTCTGCGAGATCGCCTCCGACCTCGGCGCGGCCACCGGCGTGGAGCTCCCCGAGTTCGCGCCGGAGACCCGGGCGGAGCTGCGCGAGGTCCTCTCCGACCTCGGCCAGCTGCACAACCCCCTGGACCTCACCGGCGCGGCCGTGCGGGACGAGTCGCTGTGGACCAGCGTCCCCGACATCGTCTCCCGCGATCCCGCCGTCGGGCTGACGCTGGTCAACTGGGACGTCCCGGCGACCGATCCGCCGCGGATGCCGACCACGCTGGAGCTCATCGGCCGCGCCGTCGGCGGCGCCGCCCGGCCCACCGCGCTGTTCACCAACCACGAGCAGCCGGTGAACTCCCACGGCCGGGCGTACCTGGCGCGGCACGGCATCGGCTTCGCCGCCCCCGGCCAGCGGCACGTGATGGCGGCCGTCGGCCACCTCACCCGGTGGTCGCGCAGCCTCGACGCACCCCGGCCGGCCCCCACCCCCGCCGGACCCGCGCCGGCGACCCCGCCGCGGACCGAGCGGGAGGTGCTGGCGCACCTCGCCGCGCACGGCGTCCCGGTGGCCCCGGTGCTCGTGGCCACGACGGTCGCGGAGGCGCAGGCGGCCGCCGAGCGGATCGGCGGCCCGGTGGCCGTGAAGGTGCTGTCGGCCGACATCGCGCACAAGAGCGAGGTCGGCGGCGTGGTGCTCGGCGTCGAGGGCGCCGCCGCCGGGGAGGCGTTCGGCCGCGTCGTGGCGTCGGTGCACTCCGCGGTGCCGGAGGCGGAGATCGACGGCGTGCTGGTGGCGCCGATGCGGACCGGCGGCGTCGAGCTGCTGGTCGGCGTCGTGCGCGACCCGCAGTGGGGTCTCGTGCTCGCGGTCGGGCTCGGCGGGTTCTGGGTCGAGGCCCTCGACGAGACCGTGCTGCACCTGCTGCCGGCTCCCGTGGCGGAGGTCGCCGCCGGGCTCGCGTCCTCGCGCGTGGGGCGCCTCCTGCGGGGCTACCGCGGCATCCCGCCCACGGACCTGACCCGTCTCGCCGAGGTCGCCGTGGGCATCGGGGAGGCGGCCGCGGCGTGCGGCCCCGACCTGGCCGCGCTGGAGGTCAACCCGCTGTTCGTCCGCGGCGACCGGATCGAGGCGCTCGACGCGCTGACGACCTGGGGCGCGGCCGGCTGACGGTCCGGGCAGGCCTCATCGTCAAACAACGCCGGCTGGGGCATCTCCGAGCACGGCCAGGAGCTGGTGTTCGGCGCGAAGAACACCGCCGTGGTCGACCTGGCCCGCAGCGCCTACCACGTGGTCGCGCAGGGCCTGGGCTGCGCCGGCGTCGTGGTCACCCGCGTCGAGGAGATCGCCATCCCCTACTACGAGAACATCCCGCTCCGCAGGAGCAACCGCTGACCGAGCGCGAGACCATCGACAGCATGGGGCGGGACGCCGTCGTCTCCGGCGCCCGCCGGGGCCGGGCGCTCGCGCTCGCCCGGCACGCGGCTCCCGGGGGCTCCGGCCCGCATCGGACGTCGCGTCAGCGGCCTGCGCCCGCGCGGAGCAACCGGCCCGGCCGCGCGCCGGTGTCGGCGTCGTCGCGGCGCGTCGTCGTGCCGGCCACGAGCGTGGCGAGGTAGCCCGTCGAGCCCTGCAGCATCCGCGAGCTGCCACTGGGCAGGTCGCCGACCATGCGCGGCCAGTCCAGCTGCAGCCGGTCGTAGTCGATCACGTTGAGGTCGGCACGCCTGCCGACCTCGACGGTGCCGCGGTCGTCCAGCCCGTACAGCGCCGCCCCCGCGCCGGTGAGCTTGTGCACGGCCAACTCCAGCGGCAGGAGCGGTCCACGGGTGCGGTCGCGCGTCCAGAACGCGAGCTGGAACGTGGGTTGGGAGGCGTCGCACATGACCTTCATGTGGGCGCCGCCGTCGGCCAGGCTGCTCAGCACGACCGGCTTCTCCAGCAGGCCGTGCACGTGGTCCAGGTTCCCGTTGGCGTAGTTCAGCGCGAAGATCACGTTGAAGTTCCCGCCGTCGTCGGTGGCGGTGTAGTGGTCGTAGATGAACTCCTCGGGCGTCGTGCCCGCGGCGGCGGCCAGCATCCCCACGGTCCGGTCGGGACCGGGCTCGTAGTCCAGCGGCGAGGACAGGACGTAGGTCAGCGGGAGGCGGACCTGCATGCGCCGCAGCATCGGCCCGACGATCGGCTGGTCGGCGTACTCCCCCTCGACGTGCTCCTCGTCGAGGATCGCCCGCCGCCGCGCCGGCTCCCGCATGGCCGCGATGCGCTCCCGCACGGGCAGATGGGCGATCTCCCGGTACGACGGCTTCATCAGGAAGACGTGGTAGCCGTCGAGCAGGCTGATCAGTCCGGTGCCGCGGGTCGCGATCTGCGGCCGGAGCTCCAGCCCGGCCGACGCCGCCTTCTCACTCTCCGCGACCATCAGCCAGATGTCCTCGGGGTCGCTGCCCACCTCGGTGATCGAGTAGGTCACCGGCCGGCCGGCAGCGGTCGCGATGCGCTCGTAGAGCCGGTGCTCGGCCAGGCGCTCGTCCCGCCCGTCAGCCTCGGCGATGACCGCACCGATCGCTCCCTTGGGCACGATCTGGAACACGCCCCGACCGCTCTCCCCCAGCGCCTCGGCGAGCGCGATCAGCTCGACCTCCTCGGCGAACGTGCCGGGGATCTTGGCTCCGCTGCTGGAGATGTGCTCGACCAGGCGGCCGGTCGAGAAGCCGAGCGCCCCGGCGTCCATGGCCTGGCGCAGCAGGTCGGCCATCTGCCGGATGTCCTCGGCGGTCGCGGCCTGGTGCTCCAGCGCCCGCTCCCCCATGACGAACACCCGCAGCGGCGCGTGGGTGAGGTGGCTGGCCACGTCCATCGAGTACCGGCGCGCCGCGATCCGGTCGAGGTAGTCGGGAAAGCTGCGCCAGTCCCAGTCGAGGCCTTCGTCCAGCACGAGTCCCGGGATGTCCTCGACGCCCTCCATCACCTCGATGAGCTGCTGCCGGTGCTCCGGGACCACCGGAGCGAAGCCGACGCCGCAGTTGCCGGCGATCGCCGTGGTCACCCCGTGCGAGAAGCTCGGGTCGATCGTGTCGTCCCACAGGAACTGGCCGTCGTAGTGGGTGTGCAGATCGATGAAGCCGGGCGTCACGAGCGCGCCGTCGGCGTCGATCGACTCACGAGCGGGCGAGGTCACGCGGCCGATCTCGACGATCACGCCGTCCTGCACGGCGACGTCGGCTCGGTACGCGGCGGCGCCGGTCCCGTCGACGACGGTTCCGCCTCGGATCACGGTGTCGTACATGGTTGCCTCCAGCGCGCGGCGTCGCGTTTCCGGTCGACAGGACCATACAGATTCGCGTAGATGTCTGAACAGCCCTCGGGGCGGGCGCGCGGGTCGATCAGGGGGTGACGACGGCCCGGACGAAGTACTGCTCGACCGCCAGGGCCCGCTCGCTGAGCGACCGGGTGCGCCACGGGGACCCGAGCAGCGTCAGGGAGACGGCGATCATCCACCGGACCGTCTCGCGCACGTCCAGATCGGGGCGTAGCTGCCCGTCGGCCCGCCAGGCGTCCAGCAGCGGCCGCAGTCTCGCGAGGTAGGCGTCCACGACCCTCTCCGAGCCCAGCTCGAGCTCGGCCACGAGGCCATGGCTCCGCTCGGAGAACAGCGCGGCGTTCAGCGGGCTGGGCGCCACCGAACTGATGGACCGGACGATGATCTCCTGCAGGGACCGCGCCGCGTCCCGCGGATCCAGCAGCGACTCGACGACCTCCGCCGTGGCCGCATCGATACGGGACACGACCAGCTCGACGAGGAGCTCGTCACGGCTCGCGAAGTAGCGGTACAGCGTCGAGCGGTTGACCCCCGCCTCGTCGGCCACCTGCGCCATGGACACCCGGGCGGTGCCGCGCGCGACGATGCAGCGCTCGGCGGCCGCCATCAGCCGGCGGCGGGCCTCGTCGTCGTCGAGGAGCGCGCTGGCCGTGCCCCACCGCCGGGGCGGGGCACTCCTCTCCTCCTGCGTCACGACGGACGATGCTAGGCGAACGAGGTGCCTGCCGACGCGCGCCGGCCCCCGGATGCGACGAGCCGGAGAGGTTGTCTGCTCCGCCGGGCCGCTCGGCGCGTCGGGCCGTCAGGACGACGGCGCGGTGACGAATCGCAGGAAGCGCTCGGCGAGGATATCGGGGACCAGGTCGTCGACGGCGACGCCCGAGTTCAGTGCCGCGTGGTTGCTCTGGTCGAGGATCTCGTACAGCAGCAGCCAGGCCTCGATCCACCGCCGGCGCTGCGTCGGCTCGTCGGGGTCGAGCGCGAACGCCGGGATGGACCGGCCGAGCTCCCGGATCAGGTCCCCCATGAGCTGCTGGGCGCGCTCGGTGAACCCGTCGGGGTCCGACCGCGCCTGGGTGAACACCTGCAGCAGGAGCCGGTCGGCCCGGTCGGCGGCGAACAGCGCCTGGATCCACACGAGGACGGCGTCGCGGTCGGTGTGGTCGACCGACGTGATGGCCAGGTAGCGCGGCGTCGACTCCGCGGCGGCGACGCGGAACAGCTCCGCGGCGACGTCGGCGCGGTTGCGGAAGTGCCGGTAGAAGGTCATCCGGCTGACGCCGGCGGCCGCGGCGATGTCCTCCACGGACGTGGCCAGGTAGCCCCGCTCGCAGAAGGTGCCCATCGCCGCGGCCAGCAGGCGGTCCCGGCTGCCCGGGTTGCGCCGCATCGAGCCGGACGTGTCCGGGGCGCCGTCGCGCGACGGCGCCCCGGATGTCATGACTGCATCCTGCCCGGTCGGGTCAGCGGGCGCCCATGACCGTCGGCTGCGTGGCGCCGGGGCCCACGAAGTCGCCGGCGAAGCGGCCGGTGAACACGCCGTTGTCGAACGTCGGCACACCGTTGGCCAGGGTCAGCCGCATAGGGGCGGCGTCGCGGGTGTAGCGGTAGGTCCGGCCGCCCGTGCCGTCCGGCACGTCCCAGATCTTGACCTCCTTGCGGCGCTCGATCTCCTCGAGCGCGAACACGGCGATGTCGGCGGCGAAGCCCTCGCGGATCTCGCCGCGCTCGCGGAGGCTGAAGAAGTTCGCGAGCTTGCCGGTCAGCGCGTGGATGCCCTCCTCGATGGTGAGCATCCCCCGGTCGCGGACGTACTCCGTCAGCAGCCAGATGTTGTCGCCGGTGCCGCAGAACATCTTTCCGTGGGCGCCGCCGTCGGACAGGTTGCCGACGGTCTGCGGGTCGCGGACGAGCCGCATGAGCAGCTCCTCGTCGCGCTGCCACGAGCGCTTGTGCACCACGGACTCGGCGCCGTTCTTGAAGACCCAGTCGGCCAGCGCGTCCGAGGGGTGGGCGAAGCCGCCCTGCGCGATGTAGTCGGCCAGCGTGCAGTCGATGGGGCCCCAGCCGGTCTCGCTGTCGAGGAAGGTCAGCGCCGAGGGGTCGTGCAGCAGGGAGTGCGAGTACGTCTCGTCCCAGCCCTTGCGGGCGCGCTCCAGCCAGCCCTCGTCGAGGAGCATGGCGCTCTTCTCCTCCCACGTCCTGGCGTTGATGACCTCCTGCCAGACGGGGTTGCCGTTCTGCGCGAACACCAGCGAGCTGACGAAGTTGATGACCGACGTCGGCGACACGTGGTGGTAGCCGGTCCAGGCGTCGACGCCCTCGGCCTTGAACTGCTCGTGCAGCTCGAGGGACTTCTTGCCGACCTCGGCCTGGAAGGTCAGCGTGGGCACGCCGGCCCACTGCACCCGGACGCCGGTCTCCTTCGAGAGGCGGCCGAAGCGCTCCGCCTGCGCCGGGCCGGTCATGCGCATGAAGTGGTCGACGATGACCTGCAGGGTCGCGCCCTCGTGGCGGCCGATGACCTCCATGAGCGCCCGGTACTCGGCGTCGTCGGCCTGCTGGGACGGCAGCGGGCGCTCGTACTTGTCGTGGTCGAGCTGATTGGAGGCCAGGCCCATGGCCCCGGCCGACAGCGCGTCCTCCAGCACCTCGCACATGCGCTCGATCTCCGCCGGCGTGGCCGCGCGCTCCCAGGCCTCCTGGCCCATGACGTACAGGCGCAGCGGCTGGTGGCCGATGAAGGCGGCGAAGTTGACCGGCAGCTTGATGTGGCGGACGACGGAGTCCTTGTACTCGCTCCACGTCGACCAGTCCCACGGCACGAGGTTGCGCATCGGCGCCTCGGGGATGTCCTCGAAGAAGTTGAACATGTCGATGAGGCCCTGCTGCGCCTCCGGGCTCTGCGGCGCCGGCGCCATCGAGAACCCGCAGTTGCCGTTGATCGACGTCGTGATGCCGTAGGCGGGGAGCGGCTCCATGTTCGGCGACCACCAGACGCCGCCGTCCCAGTGGTTGTGCGTCTCGATCATGCCGGGGGTCACGTAGCAGCCGGAGGCGTCGACGACCCGCTCGCCCACCCCGGCCGCCAGATCCGGGCCCACCTCGGTGATGCGGCCCTCGGCCACCCGCACGTCCGCGGCGAAGGCCGGCGCGCCCGTCCCGTCGACGACCGTGCCGCCCTTGATGAGCAGTCGGATTTCCATGGACCATCCCCTCCGTCGTTGTGACATCGACGTCGAGGAAGCCGCGACGTCGTGTGACACGGTGTCACATCTGTGAGGGGGCCCACAAGGGGCGGCGAGCCTTCAGCGGAGCGCCCATCCGGCGCGCCCTATCCGGCGAGGTGCTCCTCGAACGACGCGCGGCCGTAGGCCGGCCCGGGCACGAGGTGGTGCCCGGCGCGGTAGCCGGCGAAGACCCTCCCCGGCAGCCGCACGGGTACGACCCGACGCCGCAGCGCCCGGGCCCCGGCCCACACCTGGGCCAGCTCGGGCAGCGGCCGGACGGCGGGACCGCCGATGTCCGGAACCCGGCCGGCCGGTGCGGACGACGCCAGGTCGACGAGGCGGTCGGCGACCTCCGCCGGCGCGATCGGCTGCACGGCGACCGACGGCGCGAGCAGGACCGGCAGCCGGCGCTGGGCGGCGAACAGTTGCTCGACCAGCGTGTGGAACTGCGTCGCGCGCAGGATCGTGTGGGGCACCTCGGACTCGGTGACGAGGCGCTCGATCTCCACCTTGTCGCGGTAGTAGCCGAGCGGGATGGCGTCGATCCCGACGATCGAGACGAGCACGAGGTGCCCGACCCCGGCCCGCCGCGCCGCGTCGAGCAGGGTGCGGGCGATGTCGGGGTCCTTACGGCGGAGCCCCGTGGCGAGGTGCACGACCGTGTCCACGCCGACCACTGCCTCGTCGACGCCCGCTCCGGTGAGCAGGTCGCCGGTCACCAGACCGGGCCCCGTGCGGCGGCTCAGCGCCCGCACGTCGAGGCCGCGCTCCCGGAGTCGATCGACCGTCGGCCTGCCCAGCGTGCCGGTCGCCCCGGTCACCAGAACTGTCGTCGTCACGGTCGGAGCCTGCCAGTGGCACCGCGCCGGCCCCCCGCCGCCTCGCGCTCCGAACCGGTTGCCGACGTCCGGCATGCCGGGCTCGTCGTGACAGGGGGCCGGAGCGGTCCGGCTGCCGGCGACCGGCAGGGACGACGCCCCGAATCGTCCGGCCCCGACCCTGGAACCGGGCGCCGTCGCGAGCCACGCTGGAGGTGCACCCGAGAGCACCCGCCACGACCCGACGGAGGACCGCCGTGCCCCTCACCCTCGCTCCCCCACGCCCCCGGACGCCGGCCCGCGACGCGGCCTCCGCCCCCCGGCCCCGACCGGCCCCGGCCCCCGCGGCCGAGGTCCTCGACCGGGTGGACGAGTGGGGCATGCAGTCGTTCCCGGCCAGCGACCCGCCGCCGACCTGGTGAGCCGCCCCCGGCCCCTCCCCGCGAACGAAGGAGCACCATGCCCGCGCTGACCGCGCCCGCGCCGACCGTCCCCGCCCCGAGCGCCGGGCCCGCGTGCGGCGCCTGCCCGCACCCCCTGGCCGCCCACGACGCCGTCGGCCTGCGCTACTGCCGCGCGACCGCGATCTCGGAGCTCGACCGGGGATGCGTCTGCCGGACCGCCTGAGCGCGACGGCCCCGACCGACTACGCCGGGACCGCCAGCGCGTCGGTCAGGAGGGCGACCAGCGCCTCGAGCTGCACGTCGGAGGACGACGCGATCTCCTCGTCCGAGCCGTCGAGCGCCCGGGCGGCGAGCCCCGCCTTGCTGTCGATCAGCTCGGCGATCCGGGCGTCGATCGTCTGCGCGGCGATGATCCGCCACGCGGTCACCGGCTCGGTCTGGCCGATGCGGTGGCTGCGGTCGATGGCCTGGGTCTGCTCCGCGTCGGTCCAGGACAGCTCCGCCAGCACGATGTTCGACGCGACCTGCAGGTTCAGTCCCACGCCGGCCGCGGTGAGCGAGCAGACGGCGACGGCGACCTCGGCGTCCTTCACGAAGGCGTCGATGTTCTTCTGCCGCGCCGACGACGTCTGGTCACCGCGGATGGAGGAGTAGCGGATGCCCAGCTTGTCGAACGTCTCCTCCGCGGCGTCCATGACGTCGACGTGCTTGGCGAAGAAGACGACCTTGCCGGCGCTACGGGCCAGCTGGGCCGCGTAGTCGGCGGCGAGGCCGGCCTTGGCCCGGCCGATCCGCCGCATCATGCTGAAGACGTTCTCGCCGGTCGACGTGGCGGCGTCCTTCAGCTCCGCCCGGGCCACCCGGCGCACCAGGTCCGGGTCGATGCCGTCGGCGTCGTCGACCGTCGAGCGCGCGGCGAGCGCGGTCTCGTACCGCTTCACCATCCGGCGGGCGAGATCCCGCTCGGCGGCGCGGATCGAGCGGCCGGCCGCGCCGTCGAGCTCGACGGGGAGGTCGGCGATGCGGCGCGCCGGGATGTCGGCGGCCACGTCGACCTTGCGCCGCCGGACGATGCCCAGGTCGATGACCGCCGTCCGGGCCGCGGCATAGAAACCCGGGTCGGCCGGCGTCAGGCCGGTGTCCTCCAGGGCCGCCATGAGCTCGCCGAGCGGCTTGGCGTCGTCCATCCAGCCGAGGAACTGCCAGATGGCGCGGAAGTCGTCGATGTCGTTGATCAGCGGGGTCCCGGTGAGCGCCATCAGCAGCGGGCGCGGGGTCCGGGACCGGATGCGCTCGGAGAGCTCCAGGACGTGCTGGGAGCGCTGCGAGGACTTGTTCTTGATGAAGTGGGCCTCGTCCACCACCATGCCGCGGAAGCCGAAGTCGCCGATCCACCCGACGTGCCGGTCGAGCACCTCGTAGTTGACGACGACGATGTCGGCGAAGCCGTCGATCGTCTCGCCGTTGCCGTGGATGACGGTGGCCGCGCGCTGCGGGGTCCACAGCTGCGCCTCGCGGGCCCAGTTGGTCTTGACGACGTTCGGCACGACCGCCAGCAGCGGATAGGCGCCGGCCGCCTCGGCAGCGAGCAGTGCCTGGGCCGTCTTGCCCAGACCCGGCTCGTCGGCGAGCAGGAACGTGCGGTGCCCGGCGGCGGCCGCGGCCACCAGTTGCGCCTGGTGCGGCATCAGCTCGGCGCCGCGCGGGGTGAAGCGGGTCGACGGCGCGGGGAGGGGCATGCACGCCGGCTCGCCGCTGCCGGCCCGCTCGAACGAGCTCAGCAGCGGGCCGAGCAGCTCCCAACCCGCCAGGCGCCCCGCCCGGGTGCTCCGCTGCGGGGCCGCGGCCGAGAAGTCGGGGGCCAGGAACGGGTTCGCCAGCTGCCGGGAGATGACCGACTGCGGCACCACCCGGTGCTCGTTGGCCGTCGTCGAGGACAGGAAGGGGGAGGTCGGCGGGGCGGGCTCCGGTTCGGGCTCGATGCCGGCCTGGCGCAGCATCTCCCGGCGCAGCGACCTGGCCGAGTCGGTGACGACGGCGTCCTCGGCGAGCAGCGCGAGCAGCCCGGCCTCCCGGACGGCGGTCGTGGCGAGGATCGTCGCGATCCCCTCGAGGCGCTTGAGCTGCTCGGTCCGGCGGGCGTCGCCGAGGGTCGCGTCCGCCTGCACCCGGGCCCGCTCCTCGCGCAGCAGCAGCGCCACCACCTGGAACGTCGTGCGCGTGGCCGGCGTGATCCGGCCCCGCTGGGCGGCCGCCTCGACCTCGCGCACGGCGCGGGCCAGCACCGAGATGACGTCCGCGCGGTCGCGTCGCTGGGCGCGCGGGGCGGGGCGGCGAGTGCCGCGCTGGCCTGGTCGAGCCAAGAAGTTCTCCTCTGAATGCCGGGCACGGTCCCCCGGCCGGACGCTGCGCACCGCCCGGCGATCGCCGGACGGCACCGGGAGCACCCGGGACGCCCCGGGCCGCGCTCCCCGCCGGTTCCACCGAGGCACTGCCTCGCGGACCGTCGATCCGTCTCCGGCGCCGAACCCGGGCCGCCGGTCGCGGCCGGCCCCGCCCCGGGCACCGGCGTCGCCGGCCCCGCGGTGTCCACCTGATGGACGGCGCCGAGCCCATCCTAGCCGCCGGGAGGTCATCCGGCCCGATCGCCGGACCCGCGCCGCGCTGGTTGACTCGACGGATGGTGTCCCCCCTGCCCGAGCCGGGTCCCGAGATCGATCCGGACCAGCCCGTGCCCGACGATCCGGCCGAACTGCTCCCCGACGCTCCGCAGCCGCTCCCGCCGCCCCCGATCGAGGCGACCCCCGACGACCCCGGCGGCGACCCGGGCGGGGTGCCCGAGCCCGCTTGACCGGAGCTGAGGCGTGGATCACGCTGCCGTGACACGGCGCACCCCCGTGCGGCGAAAGCGCACGTGGGCAAGCACACTCGTGGTGTTTGCAACCACACGAGTCCGGAGTCGCGTGCAGTGAGATTGACCCGTAGCTCCATCATCCTGGCCGTCGTCGGCGTGCTGCTCATCGTCGCCGCCGCCGTCGTCCGCTTCGTCGTCGTCCCGAGCGTGACCAAGCTCCCCGAGGACCTGGACGTCACCCTCCGCTTCGAGGGGACCTACAACGGCATCAACCCGGCGGCGCTCTCGGGCGGTGGCGGCGACCTGCTCGCGTCGGACGTGCCCATCCAGGCCACCCGCCAGGTGGAGGCCGAGGACGTCGACGGAGACACCGAGCTGGTCCGCCGCACCGACGTGCGCACCGTCGGCGACGGGGAGCCGGCCGTCACCGAGGTCGTCTTCAACGTCGACCGCGAGACCGCCGAGGCGGGCCCCGCACCGGACGGCGCCGAGGACGTCACCGACGCCGAGGGCCTGGTCTTCACGTTCCCGGTGGACCCCGAGCCCGAGAGCGGCGTCTACACCTACTGGGACCAGTACACGCTGCAGCACGAGGACGTGACCTACCTGGGCGAGGACACCCTGGGCGGCCGCGACGTCTACCTCTACGAGTCCGTCGCCGACGGCGAGCTGGCCGACCCGGACGCGCTCGGCCTGCCGGCGTCGCTGCCGAAGTCGCTGGCCGCGCTCGCGCCCGGGCTCGCGGAGTCGGTGGACCCAGAGCTGACTGCCAACCTGGACGCCATCGTCGCGGCGCTGCCCGAGGAGGTCCCGATCGCCTGGACCTCGCAGACCACCACGCGCGTCGCGGCCGACCAGGAGCTGGGCGCCACGATCGCCGGCGGCAGCACCCAGGTGATCACCGGGACGCTGGACTTCGGCGGCTACCCCGTCGTCGTGACGTTCGCGACGATCGAGGTCGACTCGACGGAGGATTCGATCGAGGAGCGGGGCGGGGACGTCGGTGACGACTCCAGCCTGCTGAACCTCATCGGCACGATCCTGCCGATCGTCGCCCTGGTGCTCGGCCTGCTGCTGCTGATCGCGGCGATCCTGCTGGCCGTACGCGCGGCCCGGCGGACCGGCGGCAGCCCGCGGGACCGCTCCGGCGCGGGCTCGACCGCGGCGGCCTGACCGCCGCGCCCCGCGAGGGCGCAACCGCACGACCGGCGGCCCCGGGGAAGCTTCCCCGGGGCCGCCGCCCGTTCCCACGACTCAGGCACGGACGGCGTCGAGCAGCTGCAGCAGGTCGTGGGCGGCCAGCTCGACCTCCTTGTGGCCCCATTCCGCCGCCCGGTAGTGGCAGGCGACGATGCCCATCCGGTGCACGCGGCGGAAGTCGCCGTAGACGAAGGCGTACCGCCCCTTGGTCTCCTCGCCCGCCCCGTCGGTCAGCGCGAGATGCCAGGCGCCGTACTCCGCCCACGTGTGCCGCGCGAGGTAGCGGTTCTCCTCCTCGGCGGAGGGCTGCACGCGCCCCCACTCGCTGCGCAGCACGTAGCGGCGCGCCTCGATCAGCTCCCGGGCGTGCGCGAGGCCGGCCGGGTTCACGACGTAGCTCGCCATCACCCCAGTGCAGCACCGGGCCGGCGCGGCGTCGATCCCCGGGCCGCTCAGCCGGCGGTCCGGGCCACCCGCTCCTCGGACCCCGGGGCCGCGTCGTCCGCCCGGCGGGACCGGCCGTCCAGCCAGGCCTCCCAGTCGGCGCGCTCCCCGCGGCCGGCCCGGGACGCACCGAGCACCACGACGGCCGCGACCAGCACGAGCAGCAGCACCAACCCGCCCGCGACGAGCTCCCAGCCCGTCAGGAGCGGCACGGTGAGGTCGCCGGGGACCGCCGAGACGTCTGTCATGGGGCGAGCGTGCCCGACGGCGGGGCCGTTCGAACCCCGCGGGCCGGCACCTCACCCGCCCGAGCGAGTCACGCTCTGCGACCACCCGGGAGGCGGCGCACCGGACGAGGCGACGCCTCTGCCCCGGCGGAGTGATCCCCGTACCGGAACGGGACGGACCGGCCCCTCGGCGCCGTAACTTCCGCGGTTCGAGGCCGAACTGTGGAGGAGATCCCGATGAGCGTCCAGCTCGACGATCCGGCGCGAGCCGTGCCGGCACCCGGCGAGGAGGTGCGCACGGAGCGGCTGCGGCCCAACGTCGCCGGCGACCTGCCGTCGGTGCTCGGCGCCGGGCCGATGTTCGGCCGGGCCGTGGCCGGCTACGACCGCTTCCAGGTCGACACCTACGTCCAGTGGGCCGAGGGCGAGCTGACCGCGGCCGAGCGCGAGCTCGACTCCCTCATGGCCCGGCACCTCAGCACCCGCGCCGCGCTCGACGAGGCCCGGCAGCTGCTGAGCCACTCCGCCGGGGGCGGCGAGCTGCTGTCGGCCTCGCGGCGGATCGGCGACCTGCTCGCCACCGCGGCCGACGAGGCGGAGGACATCCGGGCCGAGGCCCGCGCCGAGGCCGCCGCCGCGGCCGCCCGGTCGCAGCGACTGCTCGCGCGGGCGGACGAGACCGTCCTCGCCGCACAGACCGGCGCCACCCGACTGGTCGCCGATGCCACCGCGACGGCGACCGCGGTGACCGCGGAGGCCGACCGGATCCTCGTCGAGGCCGAGACGACGCTCAGCGGCGCGCACCGGGCGGCGGCCGACCTCCGGGAGGAGGCGCTCCGCGTCGAGCAGCGCGCCCTCGCCCGGGCCGGGGAGCTCCACGAGGCGGCCGTGGCGGACGCCGCCGCCGTTCTCCTCCGGGCGCGCGCCGAGGCGGTCGCCATGCTCGACACCGCGCGGGCGCAGCGGCGGCGGGCCGACGACGCGGCGGCCGCCGAGCGGGCGCACCTGGACCGGACGGCCGCCGAGCGCCGCGCCGCCCTGCTGGCGGAGCTGGACCGGCTCGACCAGCAGCGGGCCGCGCTCACCGCCGAGATCGGCCGGCTGGCCGAGGGGGCCCCGTCCACCCCCGCGCCGGCGCCGCATCCGCTGCGCCGCGTGCTGGGCGGGCTGCGGCACCGGTCGGGCGCCCTCCCCGTGGCCTGACCTGCGCGCTCTCCGGACGAGGTGCAGGATCCGCCAATCGGACGGCGTTGTTTCGTTGACTTCCGCGGTGCCCGCACGGGTCTCGGTTCCGTAACGTCACGGAAAGCAGCCAGGGCGTACCCCTCCGTCACACGGAGAGCGCCTCAGACATCCGCCCGAGGAGCTTCCCCGTGTCCACCTTCACGCGTTCCCACCTGAGCCTGATCACCGAGGGCTTCCCCGCCGACCACGGCGACCCGACCTCCGCCTGGACCTTCGCACCGGCCTACGACGGTTACGCCGCCGACTCCGCGCCGTCGGTCTTCGCCGCCGAGCTCCCCGCGGGAGCGTGGACGGACGCCGACGCCGACGCCGGCGAGGAGGCGTGGCGGCTGGACGCCCTGTGCGCCGAGACCGACCCCGAGGCCTTCTTCCCGGAGAAGGGCGGCTCGACCCGCGAGGCCAAGCGCGTGTGCACGGGCTGCACCGTGCGGGCCGAGTGCCTGGAGTTCGCCCTCGCCAGCGACGAGCGCTTCGGCATCTGGGGCGGCCTGTCCGAGCGCGAGCGGCGCCGCGTGCGGCTGCAGCGCCGCGACGTCCTCACCGCCTGACGGCCCCGCCGGGCGCGTCAGCGCTCGACGACGTTGCGCAACGCCTCCCCGGCGAGCAGCGCCGCGAGGTTCGCCTCGATCAGCGCGTCGGCCCCCACCGGCCGCCCGCCGGCCGCGTGCGGTGTGAGCAGCAGCCCCGGCGCCTCCCACAGCGCGGACTCCGGCGGCAGCGGTTCGGTCCCGGTGACGTCCAGCGCGGCCCCCGCGAGACGGCCCGCCGCGAGCGCGGCGACCAGCGCCTCCTCGTCCACCGTCGTCCCCCGGCCGACGTTCACCACGTAGGCGTGCGCGGGCAGCGCGGCCAGCCGGCCGGCGTCCAGCGCGTGCCGCGTCGCGTCGGTGGCCGGCAGCAGCATCACCAGGACGTCGGTGCGCGCCAGCTCGCCGTCGAGATCGGCCTCCGCGACCACGGGGAAGCCCGCCCGCTCCCCGGCGCTGCGGGCCACCCCCGCGACCGAGGCGCCCAGCGCGCCCAGCACCGGCGCCAGCGTCGACGCGATCGCGCCGAAGCCCCAGACGAGCACCCGCGCGCCCAGCAGCGTGGTCACCGGCCCCTCGGGGTGCAGCGGCTGCAGGCCGCCCAGCTCGCGGGCCCAGCGGTGCCCGGCCTGCGCCCGCGCGGCCGCCGGCAGCCGGCGCACCAGCGCGAGGACCAGCGCCAGCGCGTGCTCGGTCACGGTCGCGTCGTGCAGGCCCGCGCCCGACGTGACGACGACGCCGCCCGGGAAGCCCGCCGCGAGGACGGCGTCGGGACCGGCAGCCAGCGACTGCACCCACCGCAGCCGCGGCATCCGGCCGGCCACGGCCGACAGCTCCGGCGTCCCGCTCCCCCACACCACCAGCGCCTCGGCGTCGAGGTGCTCGTCGGGCACGGGCGCGGCGGCGGCGTAGGTCACCGCGGTCACGCCGCCGGGCAGCGCCGGGGCCAGCGGCAGCGAGTCGGGCAGCAGCAGCTTCACCGGGCCATCGTGCGCCAGGATGGCACCGGCCGCGGACACGAGGAGGGCCGGTGCGGGTCGGGGACATCCGGGTGGACGCGGTGAGCGACGGGACCTTCGTCGCGCGGCCGGGCTATTTCGGGGCGGGGCCGGGCGAGCGTCCCGAGCTCTTCGACCGGGACGGCGCCGCGTGGCTGCCGATCGGCTGCTTCGTCGTCCGCACCGCCGACCGCGTCGTCCTGGTCGACGCCGGGCTCGGCCCCGAGGCCCAGGAGCTGCCCGGCGGGATGCTGCTGGCCGGCGGTCAGCTGCCGACCGGACTGCGGGCGCTCGGCGTGGCGCCGGACGAGGTGACCGACGTCGTCTGCACCCACCTGCACGCCGACCACGTCGGCTGGTTGTTCGACCTCGACGGCGCCCCGGTCTTCGCGCAGGCGACCGTCTGGTTCGGCGAGGGCGACCGGCAGCACTTCGTCGAGGGGCCCGGGGAGATGGCAGCCCACGTCCGCGCAGGCTTCCGCGCGCCGGCCGGCTCGCCGCGGCTGCGGCCCCTCGCCGCCGACGCCACGGTGACCCCCGGCGTGACGGCCGTGCTGACGCCCGGGCACACCCCGGGCTCCCTGTGCGTCGCCGTGGCCTCGGGCGGCGACCGGCTCCTGCTGCTCGGTGACACCGTCACCTGCCCGGTGCAGCACGCCGAGCCGGGCTGGCGGTCCTTCTCCGACGTCGACCCCGCGCTCGCCGCCCGCACCCGGCAGCGGCTGTGGCGGGAGCTGGCCGACGGGCGCACGACCGGCGTCGGCGCCCACTTCCCGCTGCTCGCGCCCGGACGGGTGACCGGGACGCCGGCCCCGCGCTGGCAGCAGCTCCCCTGACCGCCCCCGGACGGAAGGACGCCGACCATGACCGCCGCGCTCCCCTTCGCGGACGACTTCGACGGCCCGGACCTCGATCCCGGCGTCTGGGTGCCGCACTACCTGCCGCAGTGGAGCTCCCGGGCCGCGTCGGCCGCGGCGTACGAGGTCAGCGGCTCCTGCCTGCGCCTGTACCTCCCCGAGGACCACCCCCTCTGGTGCCCCGACGACCATCCGCCGCTGCGGGTGTCGGGCGTCCAGTCCGGCGTCTTCTCCGGTCCGCCGGGCAGCACCGTGGGTCAGCAGCCGGTCCGGCCGGGCGCCGTCGTCCGCGAGGAGCAGCCGGCGCACTGGGGCTGGACGCCGCGGTACGGCCGCCTGGAGATGCGGGCGCGGGCGACGCTGACCCCGCGGTCGATGGCCGCGTGGTGGCTGGTGGGCCTGGAGGACCGGCCCGAGCGGTGCGCCGAGTTGTGCGTGATGGAGGTCTTCGGCGACGCCCTGGACCGGGCGCCGGGCGCGCCGAGCGCCGCGGTCGGCATGGGCACCCACCCGTTCCGCGACCCGCGGATGGTCGAGGACTTCGCCGCACCGCGTCTGGACCTCGACGTCGCCGAGTTCCACACGTACGCCGTCGACTGGCGGCCCGACCGCGCGGACCTGCTCGTGGACGGCGACGTCGTCCGCACCGTGCACCGGACGCCGGACTACCCGATGCAGACGATGCTCGCGGTCTTCGACTTCCCCGACCGGGCGGAGCCCGGCGAGCCCTACGCCGTGCCGGAGCTCGTCGTCGACCGGATCGGCGGCGAGCCCCTCGGCTGAGCTCCGGCGCTCAGTCGAACAGCGGCCGGACGTTCTCCGTCCACACGTCGGCGCCGACCCGCAGGATCAGCGCGGAGACGACGACGAGGAACGCGATCCGGATGAAGCGGCTGCCCCGGGCCGTTGCCGTCCGGGAGCCCAGATAGCCGCCGAGCACGTTGGCCGCCCCCATCAGCAGCCCGAGACCCCAGAGGACCGCCCCGGCCGGCACGAAGACCAGCAGCGCCCCCAGGTTGGTCGCGACGTTGACGATCTTGGCCTTGGCGCTGGCGTTGAGGAAGTCGTAGCCCAGCAGCGAGACCATCGCGAACACCAGGAACGACCCCGTGCCCGGCCCGAGGATGCCGTCGTAGAAGCCGATGGCCGCGCCGATCCCCACCGCGGTGCCGTGGTGACGGCGGCCGCTGTACCGCAGCGCCGTCTCCTCGCCCAGCGCCGGCCGCAGCAGCGTGAAGGCGCCGATGCCGATCAGCGCCACCACGATGACCGGCTTGAACACCGCGGCCGGCAGCAGGGCGGCCACCGACGCCCCGGCGGCGCTGCTGACCAGGGCGACCGCGGCCATGGGCAGCGCGGTGCGCAGATCGGGATGCACCCGGCGGGCGTAGGTGACCGCGCTGGTCGTGGTGCCGAAGACCGAGGAGAGCTTGTTGGTGGCCAGCGCCTCCACCGGGCTCAGGCCGGGCACCAGCAGGAGCGCCGGAAGCTGCAGCAGCCCACCCCCACCGACCACGGCGTCGATCCAGCCGGCGGCCAGCGCGGCCAGCAGCAGCAGGACCAATGTCGAGGTGGCGAGGTCGCCGGGGAGCAGCGCGGCGGGCAGCGCGTCCGTCATCCCCCGCCCCTCACACGACATGTCACGGCCCCGGCGCGGGGGTTTGGACGACCACGCCGGGGCCGGTGCCGGGGGGCTACCCCGCTCACCGCCGCCGAACACCCCGGCGCGCGTAACGTGGAGGTGTCGATCCTCCTCGCGCGCCGCCTCGACGTGGCGCCGGATCCGACGATCGAGCAACTCGCCGGTCCGGCGGAGTCAGGGCGTCCCCATGGCCCAGAGCACGTTCCCCTCGTCCTACGTCGTCCCGCAGGCCGCGACGCCGTCGACGACGCCCACCGAGGACGACGGCACCTGCGCCGCCTGTCCCCACCCGCTGTCCGCGCACGACAGGATCGGGCTGCGGTTCTGCTCCGCGACCACCGCCGGCACGAGCGACCGCGGCTGCGTCTGCCGGCTCTGAGGCGGGGGCGCGCCGCGCCTGCGGGGGCCCGGGGCGCCGAACGGGCTGGACGCGGGGCCTAGGCTGGTCGCGCACGGGCATGGACCGGGTCGTTCCGGTGTTGAGCCCGTGGAGGTCCGCGCACCGATGCGCGTCGATCTCCACGCATCGTGCACCCGACTTCCCCGCCGCTAAGGACCCTGCCTGCCCGTGAGTTCTCCCCAGTCCGACACCGCCCGTCGCCGGGACCGTTCCGATCGCGAGTCGCAGACCCGCGACTCCGCCCGCACCGCGGCGCGCGAGGAGCGGCTGGCCCAGCAGAGCTGGGTGGAGGGCGCGGCGCCCACGCTGCCGGTCCGCACCACCCGGCCCGAAGAGGTCGTCTTCCACCTCGGCCCCACCAACTCCGGCAAGACCTACGAGTCGCTGCAGGCCCTGGGCGCGAACGGCCGGGGCGTCTACGCCGCGCCGCTGCGCCAGCTGGCGCACGAGGCCTACGCGAAGCTCTCCGCGGCCCTCCCGGCGGGCATGGTCGGCCTCTCCACCGGTGAGGAGGAGATCGACCCGCTCGCGCCGATCGTCTGTTGCACGGTCGAGAAGGCACCGATGCGCGGCGACCTGCTCGTCCTCGACGAGTCGCACTGGGTCGCCGACCCCGACCGCGGCCACCACTGGGCCCGCCTGCTGCTCACCGGCGAGTACCGCGAGATGCACCTCATCTCCGCCGCCGAGGCCTACCTGCTGCTCAAGCCCCTGGTGTCCGACGCCGAGCACGTGACGGTCGTCAACCACAAGCGGCTGTCCCGCCTCGACGTGCTGCGCGCGCCCGTGCGTCCCGAGACGGTCCGCCCGCAGACGCTGGTCGTGGCCTTCTCCCGCAAGAACGTCTACGCCGTGGCCGCCGCCCTCAACGAGCACCGGCCGGGCCGGGTCGGCGTCCTCTACGGCGCGCTGCCGCCCGCCACCCGCCGCGAGGTCATCGAGCAGTTCACCGCCGGCGAGTTCGACGTCCTGGTCACCACCGACGTCATCGGCCACGGCATCAACGTGCCGGCCACCACGGTGCTGTTCGCCGAGACCACCAAGTTCGACGGCGAGCGGGTCCGCCCGCTGCGCTCGTGGGAGACCGCCCAGATCGCCGGGCGCGCCGGCCGCTACGGCCTCACCGGGCACGGGCAGGTGGGCGTGCTCACCGGCGTGACCGGGCTGCGCCCCGACCCGGCGCTGCTGGCCACTGGTGCCGCCGTCGCCCGCGGGGACGCGATGAGCGACCTGCCCAAGCGGGCCCCCCGGCTGCGGCCGGAGCTCGAGGACCTCGGCGCCTTCGAGGCCGTCGACCTGCCCGAGGCCCTCACCCGCTGGATGGCATGGGCGCGGGCGGCCACCCGCGACGAGGCGATGACCGCCGACGACGTCGGCACCATGGTGATGCGCGTGCAGGCGCTCCTCCCCCTGCTGCGCGGTCCCCTGGGTGCCGCAGGCGACCTGGACACGGTCTGGCGTCTGGTCCAGCTGGCGATCGACTACGACCCGCCGCGCCGCACCCGGTGGCTCACGCTGGCCCGCGCCGCCCTCGAGCACGCCGTCGGCCTGCCGGTGCTCCCGGAGACGGTGCTGCCCGACGTCCCCCGGGACGGTTCGGTCGAGGACTTCGAGCAGGCCGCCGCGGCCGCCCGCGACGCGCAGACGCTGCTGCGCCGCTTCCCCGGCGTCGCGGGGCTCACCAGCGACGACGCGGCGTGGGTCGAGGAGGAGTGCGCGGAGAGCATCTCGGTGCTGCTGCCGGGCGCGATCTCGACGGTCCGCACGGCCACGTGCACCGTCTGCGGCACCGCCGTCTCGCCCCGCTTCACCACCTGCCGCCCGTGCAGCGCCCCGGCCGGCCGCGGGGGGAACGACGCCGACCGCCGTCCCACCGCGGGGGGCCGCCGGACGGCCGGCCGCGCCACCGGCCGCGCGCCGGGCGGCCGCCAGGGCGGACCCCGAGGGCGCTCGCGCCGCGGATGACCGCTCGCGCCCCGGCTCCATAGGACGCCGGGGCGCGTCCCGGCACCGACCGGCGCCCGTGGCCGCCGCACACGACGAGGGCCGGCCCGACCGCGAGAGCGGTCGGACCGGCCCTCGTCGGTCGTCCGGGGAGGTGCGGATCAGTCGTAGTTCACGTGCACGTGATCGAAGTGGTTGGCCGTGGCGCTGCCGCGGTCGGCCATGGTCGACCAGGAGCCGCCCGGCGACTGCAGGATGCGCTGGCGGTAGATGAGGTACTCGACGCCGAGCTCGTCCCAGTGCGCGATGTGGTACTGGACGATGGCGTTCCCCAGCGACTGGTCGGACAGCACCATGTAGTCCAGGGCCTTGCCCGACGGGTGGCCGCCCGGATCCGCCGCGCTGGGCCGGGTGCCGCCCAGGGTGATCGAGCCGGCGCCGGCCACGTTGCTGACGACGGCGTTCGCGGCGGCCTGCACGCTGGAGGCGATCGGTCCGGCGCTGTTGCTGATCCGGGCCACGGCGCTGACCGCCGTTCCCCCGGAGGCCGGGGCGGGGGCCGCCGGCGACGAGGACCCGCCGGCGGGCCGTGCGGGCGGCGCGGCGGCGGCCTCCGCCTCGGCCCGGGCTACCGCCGCGGCGGCGGCGGCCTCGGCCTCTGCCTGGGCGGCGGCGGCTGCCGCGGCGGCGGCCTCGGCTGCGGCGCGCTGCTGGTCGAGGACGGCCTGGTCGGCGGCGGCCTGGACCTGCTGCGCCTCGACCGCGGCCGCGTCCCGGCTGCCCCGGCTGGCCGCCAGGTCCGAGAGGGCCTGCAGGTCGGGCTCGACGGCGGTCGGGGCGCTCTGCGCGCTCAGGCCCAGGGCCTGGGCGACGCTGACGGACTCGGCGACGTCGGCCTCGGCCTGCGCGGCCGGGTCGACGCCGATGACGAGGTTCACCAGCACGGCGCCGGCCGCGGCGACGCCGAGGTAGACGCCGGGCCGCCGGCGCAGGGCCGGTGCCCGCCGGCGGGGAGCGCGGCCGGGAGCCGCGGACGAGCGGCGGGACGCCCGCGTGGCGCCGGCGTCCGTCGAGGTCGGCGTCGCGACGGTGAGGGGTGCGGTCTCCGCGCCGGCGCCGGTGCCGGCGCGGTCGCGGGGCGAGGTGGTGGTGCGGTGCTGCATGGGTGGGGGTGCTCCAGGGATACGGGTGCAGCAGCGGCTGCAGAGCAGGGGCAGCGAGGAGCGGGCGGAGCCGGGCTCCCGGGGCACGCCGGGGGAAGCGGCGGGAAGCCGCGCGAGCGCAGGTGCTCGACGGAGGGTGCCCAGGAGCGGCGTCGGCTGCCGACGGCCGCGGTTCCTCAGCTGCGGGGGCGCGTCCGGATCGCGGAGGACCGGGTCCAGCGGGGTCGTGCGGGGGTGCACAAGCGCGCCATCCGGCGGCACTCCGTTTCTTCCGTGAGCCGCCTACCGAGTTAGCTGACGGGTTCGGGCGGGAAGCAGCCCTACACGCCCGGACGGATCTCCGGACGCCGATTCACCCCAGTACTGCGGTGGGTCCCCGGCTCGCCCCGGGGGGCGACTCGGCGGCGTCCACCCGGGCTCCCCGGACGGGGACGTGATGACCGGACGGACGCGGCCACGCTAACCGCGTTATCGAGTCGTGACAATCCGACCGGTGTCGTTCCGTCGCTTTCTGCGGCGCGTCCCGGTCCGGCGCCGGCGACCCGCGCGCCGCCGGCGGCGACCGGAAGGCGCGGCGACCTGCTCGTCCGCCGATGAGCGGCCCGGGGGCTCCCGACACGCGGCGCGCCTGGTCCGGACACCGTGCCGTTGATCACATGTGGTGCCCGCGCGACCCCGGGGGCCGCCCGCGGCGCCGCTCGTGCGGGTGACCGCGGACGGCTGCGGCGCCCGCCGCGCGGGGTCACAACGGGTGACAAGCGGGCCACTGCCGTCAACCGGCCGCGCGGCGGTCGGTAAGTTGCCGACCCAGCGGGCCGCAGCGCGCACGTCGGGTGGCGCGGTGAAGAGATGCTCCGCGAAGGAGAGGGTGAGTCGTGGCAGCCATTGACGCCGTGCTCGACGCAGCAGGGGTGAAGAACAGTCGCGTCCGCGACTTCGTCCGGCAGTGGGCAGAGCACACCGGCGCCGCCCGGGTCGAGGTGGTCAACGCCTCCGACGACGCCCGGCTGATCGCGGAGGCGGTGGAGGCCGGCGAGCTCTTGCCCGCGGGCGAGGGCCGCTACTACTCCCGTAGTCACCCGAAGGACACCGCGCGCTCCGAGGAGCGCACCGTCGTCGCGACGAACAACGAGTCCGACAAGGGTGTCTACAACAACTGGAAGCCGGCGTCGGAGATGCGTCCGATGCTGACCGAGCGCATGAAGGGCGCCTCGGCCGGCAAGACGATGTACGTCGTCCCGTACGTGATGGCGCCGCCCGGCTCCCCGCTGCAGCCCTACGCCACCGGCGTGGAGCTCACCGACACGCGCACCGTCGTGCTGCACATGATCCGCATGGCGCGGGTCGGCGTGGAGCACGTCAACGAGCTCGCCGACCCGGACTACTTCGTCCGCGGCGTGCACGTCACCGGCGACCTGGACAACCTGGGCCAGGGCACCCCCGACGACCAGCGCTACTTCGTCACCATCGCCGACGAGCGCACGATCCTGCACTACGGCTCCTCCTACGGCGGCAACGCGCTGCTGGGCAAGATCGCCCACGGCCTGCGCCAGGCGACCTACGACGGCTGGGCCTCGGGCAAGTTCCTCGCCGAGCAGTTCCTGCTCCTCGGCATCACCGACAAGCAGACCGGCCGCACGTACCACGTCTGCGGTGGCATGCCGAGCGCGTCGGGCAAGACGAACCTCGCCATGATCCTGTCCCCCGACGCCCTCGGTGACCGCTACCAGGTGCACTTCTACGGCGACGACATCGCCTGGCTGTGGGTGGACCCCGAGGACGGCCGCGTCTACGCGATCAACCCCGAGTTCGGTGCCTTCGGCGTCGCCAAGGACACCAACGAGGCCACCAACCCCACGGCGGTCGAGGCGATCGCCGAGGGCACCGGGACGATCTTCACCAACGTCGCCTACAACGAGCAGACGCAGGACGTCTGGTGGGAGGGCAGGACCAAGACCCCGCCCGCCGACGCCACCGGCTGGCGCGACTGGAAGGGCGAGCTGATCTCGGAGCGGTCCGAGGCGGAGAAGGACGCGCCCTGGGCCCACCCGAACAGCCGGTTCACCACGACGCTGGCCAACATCCCGAACATCGCGCCGGACTACACGAACCCGAAGGGCGTGCCGGTCGACGCGATCATCTTCGGCGGGCGCACCCGCGACCGCGAGCCGCTGATCCGCGCGATCACCGACCTCGCCGAGGGCGTCTACGACGGCCTCACCCTGGGCGCGGAGGCGACCTTCGCCGCCGAGGGCACCGAGGGCGTCCTGCGCTACGACCCGATGTCGATGCGGCCGTTCATGGCCTACTCCGAGGGCGCGTACGCCGCGCACTGGCTGAAGATCATCGGTGCCGCGAAGGACCAGCCGATCTTCGCCCACGTGAACTGGTTCCAGCGGGGCGAGGACGGCCGCTTCCTGTGGCCGGGGTACCGGGACAACCTCCGCCCGCTGCTGTGGCTCATGCAGCTGCGCAACGGAGAGGTCACCGGCCGGCAGACCCCCGTCGGCATCGTGCCGACCAAGGAGGAGCTGCAGCTCGAGGGCATGGACGATCTCCGCGCCGACGACCTGGAGACGATCCTGTCGATCGACACCCACCGCTGGCGGCAGGAGATGGGCCACCGCGAGGAGCACCTGAAGCTCTTCCCGGGCATGCCCGAGGAGATCTGGGAGGCGCACCGCCGCGTCGCCGCCGGCCTGGAGGCCGAGCAGGGGAAGTGACCCCTCCGCACTGAACGACCCGGGACCCCCGCAGCCATCCGGCTGCGGGGGTCCCGCCGTTCCGGGCGCCCTCAGCCCGCGTCGGCCCAGGAGCGGACGACGGCCACGTCGAGCGGGAAGTCGACGCCGAACGTGCCGAACAGCAACCGGCCGGCGACGCCCGCGGACCGGTGCACCTCCTCGACCACGGCCCCGGCCAGCTCCTCCGGGGTGTCGACCACGACCTCGTCGTGCAGGAAGAACACCAGGTGCGGCCGCTGCTCCAGCGGTCCCTCCCCCAGCCGCCACAACCGGTTGCGCAGGTCCGCCAGCCAGCACAGCGCCCACTCCGCACCCGTGCCCTGGACGACGAAGTTGCGGGTGAACCGGCCCCACGCGCGACGGTCGCGGTCCCGGTCCGCCCGCGGGCCCGTCTCCTCCGGCGCCTCGCCGAGGTCGAGCGGGCGCTGGGCCCACGCGCCGGTCGGCGGCGGCGACCCGCGGCCCAGCAGGGTGGACACCACCTCCCCCCGCTCCCCCGCCCGCGCCGCCTCCTCGACGAGGCTGATGGCGCGCGGATAGCGGCGGGCCAGCCGCGGCAGCATCCGGCCGCTCTCCCCGCGGGTGCCGCCGTACATGGCGCCGAGGATGCCGAGCTTGGCCTCGGCCCGGGTCGCGACCGCGCCGCCGGCGACCATCCCCTCGTACAGGTCGGCGGCGCGGGCGGCCTCGGCCATCGCCGTGTCCCCGCTCATGCCGGCCAGCACCCGGGGTTCCAGCTGGGCGACGTCGGCCACCACCAGCCGCCGGCCCTCGTCGGCCACGGCCGCCGGGCGCACCAGCGTGGGCACCGAGAGCGCGCCGCCGCCGGAGGAGGCCCAGCGGCCGGTGACGACGCCACCCGGCAGGAAGGTGGGGCGGAAGCGCCCGTCGCGGGCCCAGGTGTCCAGCCAGGCCCAGCCGTTGGCCGACAGCAGCCGCGCCAGCCGCTTGTACTCCAGCAGCGGGGGGACGGCGGGGTGGTCTATCCGCTCCAGCGTCCACGAGCGGGTGTCGGCCACCGCCAGCCCCGCGGCCTGCAGCGCGCGCAGCACCTCGGCCGGCGAGTCCGGATTGAGGTCGGGCGCGGCCAGCTCGGCCCGCACCTCCCCCGCGAGCCGCTCCAGCTCCCGCGGCCGCAGCCCCGGCGCCGGCCGTGGGCCCAGCAGTTCGGTGAGCAGCCGCTCGTGGACGTCGGCCCGCCACGGCAGCCCGGTCGCGGTCATCTCGGCGGCGGCCAGGGCGCCGGAGGACTCGGCGGCCAGGAGCAGCGCCAGCCGGCCCCGCTGCGGCGAGGCCGCCACCGCGGCGCGCTGCCGGTCCTCCTCCGCGCCCGGGTCGAGGGCGTCGGCGGGGTCGGTCAGCGGGAACAGGGCCGCGTCGCCCGGCTCGGCCGGCGCCAGCGCGTCCCAGCCCGGGGTGTCGGGACCGGTCAGCAACGCCCGGTCGAGGAACGGCGACCGGCGCAGGACGGCGTGGCCCAGCCGCAGGTCGGTGCAGCGCTCGACCCGCACCCCGGACGCCAGCAGCGCCGGGTACCAGCGGGTGGTGTCGTCCCACACCCAGCGGACGCCGGCGCGCTCGCGCTCCGCGACGTAGCCGGCGAGCTCGCCCGGCCCGAGCCGGGCGACCCCGGCAGGAGCGCCGTCGTCGGTCCGGTCCCGGGCCTCGACGTGCCCGCCCTCCAGCCGCCGGAGCAGGACGCGGTGCACGGTCGCAGTCTCGCCGACCCCACCGACACCGGCGGCGACGGCCCGTCCACCCCTGGTGCGCGGGCCGGACACGATCCGGCTAAATGCTGCGCCGGACGGCCTGACCCCGAGGCGCGCGGGGGTAGCGTCGACGGCGAACCCGAAGGGGGCTCCCATCACGAATCACCGTGGACTCTGCGCCGACGCCCAGCTGGGGTGCCCCTGCCGGGGCGACTCCGCCAGGCACCAGGAGCGCGCCCAGCAGATCGCCGACGCCCGCGCCCGCGAGGGCGAGCCCGCCGAGTGCCCCGAGTGCTCCGGCCCGACCACCCCGCTGGCGCTCGCCACCTGGGGCAACTGCCGGGTCTGCCGCACCGCCCACACGCGCCTGACGCACCCGCTCCGCTGGTGACGAGCACCTCCCCGGCGATGTCTGTGGGGCCCGGGCATCGACCTGCGGCGCTCCATCGCCTACAGTGGGTGTCGGTCGCTGTTGTACCTCTGCTTCGTTCTCGGACGTCCGCAGTCGTCTCTGCCTGACGTTCCACTCGGTCCTGCGGGTCGGTGCGGCGACCCCGGCCCGGTGCCATACCGGTCCGGACACCTCCCAGCACGGAATGAGAACAGCATGGCCACCGGCACAGTGAAGTGGTTCAACGCGGAGAAGGGCTTCGGCTTCATCGCCCAGGACGGCGGCGGCGCCGACGTCTTCTGCCACTACTCCGCCATCAGCGGCAGCGGCTACAAGTCCCTCGACGAGGGCCAGCAGGTCGAGTTCGACGTCACGCAGGGCCAGAAGGGCCCGCAGGCGGAGAACGTTCGCGCCGTCTGATCTCAGACGTACGGAAGGGCCACGGCGCACTGCGCCGTGGCCCTTCTCGCGTTCCCGGCCCCGGCGTCCGCGCGTGCGGACCCCTGCCCGGTGCGCGCGCAGGCACCTGGGGTTCCTCGCAGGCGCCCCGTGCCCTGCGTCTCCCCGTACGCAGAGCACCGGGGCCCGGACCCTCGGGTCCGGCGACCCCCGCAGGAAGCCGGGTCTCAGCCCCGCAGCAGCGACCGCACGCCGGCGAGGCCGCGGGAAGCGCCGTCGGCCACGAGGCGGACCGCGCAGACACCCAGCCGGGTGCCCAGGTGCAGCAGGTCGCCCCACTCGGCGGGGCGGGGAGCGACGGGCGACGCCGCGGCGACCGGGCCCTCGATGGGCGGCGCGGCCGGGACCTCGACGGGCGGCGCGGCCGGGACCGGGGTCGCGACCTCGACCGGAACATCCTCGACCCGCGTCTCGACCGGCGGTTCCGTCGGGATCTCCAGGGGCGACAGGAGCAGGTCGATCGCCGACCGCCGTCGCGGCGCGCGCAGCGACTCGAACGAGGGAATCGGCGGCGCGACCGGCCCGCCGTCCTCGGTCGGGCCGGACTCCCGCTCCACCACGTGGCTCCCCTCGTCGTCCCCCGCGGGACGGCTCGATGTCGGTGGTCGACCCTAACCCCGGCCCCGGGGCGCCCGTTCCCGGCCCCTAGGGTCGGTGCGTGGAGGTCTGGTTCAACCCCTCGTGCTCCAAGTGCCGCATCGCCCGGTCGCAGCTGGACGAGGCCGGCGTCGACTACACGCTGCGGCGCTACCTCGACGAGCCGCCGACCGAGGCCGAGCTGCGGGCCGCCCTCGCCGCGCTCGGGCTGCAGCCGTGGGACATCACGCGGATGTCCGAGCCACTGGCCAAGGAGCTGGGCCTGAAGGACGCGCCGCGCGACGCCGACGCCTGGATCCGGGTGCTCGCCGAGAACCCCCGGCTGATCCAGCGCCCGATCGTGCTGGGCGACGACGGCCGCGCCTGGGTGGCCCGCGACGACCGGACCCGCACCGAGGTCGTGGCCGCCGCCCGCAGCTGACCGGTCCCTCCCGCGAGGCCGAGATCGGCGATCTCGGCGGTATCAGCGGCGGGCAGCGTCGAGATCGCCGATCTCGACGCGGGCCGACCCCTCGCCGGCCCCTCCCCCACCCCTCCTCGGCTCAGGCGAAGCGGGGGTCGGGGGGCAGCCGCGGGTTGAGCAGGTGCGCGACCAGCGCCGTCCAGCCGGTCTGGTGCGTGGCGCCCAGGCCCTCGCCGGTGTCGCCGTCGAAGAACTCGCTGAACGTCGGGTGTTCCTGCCACAGCGGCGACTCGCTCGCCTCGATCCGCTTGCCGTCGGCCGGGCGCTTGCCGTCGACGGGCCGGAACAGCCCGGTCAGGCTGGAGTCGATCAGGTCGGCGGCCTCCACCAGCGTGCAGTGGTTGCCCGAGCGGGTCGGGATCTCGATGGTGAACGAGTCGCCGTAGAAGCGGCCCAGGGTCCGCAGCTTGTCGGCCAGCAGCACGTTGACCGGGAACCAGACCGGGCCGCGCCAGTTGGAGTTGCCACCGAACAGCTTGGTCCGCGACTCCCCCGGCTCGTACTCGATGGAGACGTCGCGGCCGCCGACCTGCGCGACGACCTGACCGGTGGCCTTGGACAGCGAGCGGATGCCGTACGGGGAGAGGAACTCCTCGGTGTCGAACATCCGGCGCAGGATGCGCTCGAGCCGGTCGCGGTCGACCAGCGACAGGATCATCTTGCGGCCCTCGGGCGCGGACCGGCTGCGCAGCGGCCCGACCAGCTCGGGACGGCGGCGCTGCAGCCAGCGGAGCTGGTTGGCGACGTCGGGACACTCGGACTGGATCCACCCCGGCACCTCGGTGGCGCCCAGGATCGGCAGCAGGCCGACCATCGAGCGCACCCGCAGCGGCTCGGCGGTGCCGTCCGGGGAGACGAGGACGTCGTAGAAGAAGCCGTCCTCCTCGTTCCACAGCGACTCCTCGTGCGAGCCGAAGTTGTTCATCGCCTGCGCGATGGACAGGAAGTGCTCGAGGAACTTCGTCGCGGTCGAGTCCCACGCCTGGTCGAACCGGGAGAGCTCGAGGGCGATCTTGAACATCTGCTGGCAGTAGAACGCCATCCAGCTGGTGGCGTCGGACTGCTCGAGCCGGTAGCCCGGCGGCAGCGGCGCGGACCGGTCGAACAGCGCGATGTTGTCCATGCCGAGGAAGCCGCCCTCGAACAGGCCCGACCCGGTGGAGTCCTTGCGGTTGACCCACCAGGAGAAGTTCAGCAGCAGCTTGGTGAACACCCGGATGAGGAACTGCCGGTCCCGGTAGCCGTCGATCCGGTAGACGTGCCAGGCGGCCCAGGCGTGCACCGGCGGGTTGACGTCACCGAAGGCCCACTCGTAGGCCGGCAGCTGCCCGTTGGGGTGCATGGCCCACTCGCGGCACATGAGGACCAGCTGCTCCTTGGCGAAGTCCGGGTCCACGTGCGCGAGGGGGATGCAGTGGAAGGCGGTGTCCCACGCGGCGAACCACGGGTACTCCCACTCGTCGGGCATCGAGATGACGTCGGCCAGCGCCAGGTGCCGCCAGCCGGAGTTCCGCCGGCCCCGCTTGCGCCGCGACTCCGGCGCCGGGGACTCCGGGTCGCCGTCCAGCCACTGGGAGACGTCGAAGCGGTACAGCTGCTTGGTCCACAGCAGCCCGGCGTAGGCGCGGCGGGCGACGTGCCGGTCCTCCTCGGCGAGGCCGGGGTGGATGACGGTGCCGTAGAACTCGTCCGCCTCGGCCCGCCGGGTGGCCAGGACGGCGTCGAACTCCTCGCCGAACACCGCGTCGTCGGGGTCGGCCTGCCGCAGCCGCAGCCGCACGGTGACCGTCTCCCCCGGCGCGACGGCCTCCCACCGGTACCAGAACGCGGCCTTGGTGCCGGTGTCGGCCGGGTTGACCGCGCTCCGGTCGCCCTCGACGACCCGGCGGCCGATGCCGTCCTTGGGGTACTTCGTGGTGTTGCGTTCCGCACCGAACAGGGTGACGGCGTTGGTCTCGTTGTCGCAGTGCAGGACCGTCGGCGACCCCTCCGCGGCGAGCACGTAACGGCCCAGGTAGCCGTGCTCGGCCTCGACGGCCTCCAACCCGGACACCGTCAGGGTGGGCGCCAACAGCTGGCGGATCACGCCCTGGCGCTTGTCCCCGCCCCAGGACCAGGTGTTGCGGAACCACACCTGCGGCAGCAGGTGCAGCGGCGCGGACTCGGGCCCGTGGTTGGTGGCGGTGACGACGATGCAGACGTCCTCCGGCCCCGACTTGGCGTAGCTGACCTGCACGTCGAAGAAGCGGTCCTGGTCCAGCACGCCGGTGTCGGCGAGCTCGAACTCGCGCTCGAGCCGGCTGCGGCGGGCGTTCTCCTCGCGCAACTGCTCGTAGGGGTACTCGGCCTGCGGGTAGCGGTAGAGCCACTGCATCCAGGAGTGGGTGGGGGTGCCGTCGACGGCCCACCAGTGCTCCTTGGCGTCCTCGCCGTGGTTGCCCTCCTCGTTGGTGAGGCCGAACAGCCGCTCCTTGAGGATCGGGTCCCTGCCGTTCCACATCGCGACGGAGAAGTTGAGGAAGCCGAAGCGGTCGCAGATGCCGCCCAGCCCGTCCTCGCCCCAGCGGTAGGCGCGGGCGTGCGCGTGGTCGAAGGGGAACGAGGCCCAGGCGTCGCCGTCCTCGGAGTAGTCCTCGCGGACCGTTCCCCACTGCCGGCCGGCGAGGTACGGACCCCAGGTGCGCCAGGGCGCCGTCATGCTGCCCGATTCCGCGAGGCGGGCGTGTTCGGCGGTGCGCGGTGCTGCGGACTCCGGCGCGGGAGCGTCCGGAGGACCGGGCACGGCGAGGCGCGGGTCGTCGGGGACGCCCGGTGCTGCTGCGACGGTCACCGACCAACAGTGACACGGCGACGTTGCCTCTCGGTGACGAGTGGGGTGCAGCGCGTGTCACATGTGATCCAGGGGACCAACGTCACTGACGGGTCGGTGCCGTCACGCCGCGGACGGCGGCGTCGGGTCGAAGCGGGCCACCTCCGCCAGCGCCTCGCCCAGGTAGGTCACGGCCTCCTCGGCCCTGCGCGCGCCGGCCTCGGCGGTGGCCGCGCGGGCGTCGCCGATCACGCCCGCGGGGCCGAAGTCGTCCGACGACCAGCCGAAGCTCACCGAGCCGCCGAACCGCACGTGCCGGTAGGCGGCCAGGTGCTCGGGCACCCACCGGTCGGCCCGGGTCATGTCCACCAGGTCGGGGCGCAGGTGCAGCATCAGCGCCGTCTCCTCGAAGCCGCCGTGCACGCCCATGCCGAGCTCGTCCGCGGGGCTCGTTCCGCCCTGGTCGGCCGGCAGGCGGGGGTGGAGGGTGAAGGTGCGCAGCCCGGTCTCCAGCCGGATGTCGCGGGCGGCCACCTGGAGCAGCGCCGAGTTGCCGCCGTGCCCGTTGAGGAAGGCCAGCCGCCGGGCCGGGGTGCGCGCGACGCTGCGGCCGAGGTCGGCCAGCACCGCGGTGAGGGTGGCCGCCGACAGCCAGAAGGTGCCCGACGACCAGGCGTGCTCGTTGGACTTCGTGTACGCCAGCGGCGGCAGCAGCCACAGGTCGAGCTCGTCGCCGAACCGCTCGACCGCCCGCTCCGCCATGGCCTGCGCGATCAGCAGGTCGGTCGCCACCGGCAGGTGCGGCCCGTGCTGCTCGATCGCGCCGGTGGGCAGGACGAGCACGCTGTCGGGGCCGAGGGCCGCGTCGATCGCGGGGGCGGAGAGCTCGGTGAGCAGGCGGACGGGCATGCCCCGGACGGTAGGGACGGCGCGTTGCCGGGGGATGTCGGGCGACGACCGCCGCGTCACCTGGCCGGAACACCGCGCTGCGAGGGTCTCCCCCGTGCTGATCGTGCGCGACGCCCTGACGGTGTGGACGGGGACCGGGGAGGAAGCGGCCGCCGCCGACGTGGTGTGCGGGGACGACGGCCGGATCGCCGCCGTGGGGCCGGCCGCCGAGCCCGGCGAGGTGCTCGACGCCTCCGGCTGCGTCGTCACCCCGGGCCTGGTCAACGCCCACCACCACCTGCTGCAGACCGCCTTCCGGACCCTTCCGGGCACCCGCGGCGTGCCGATGGCGCAGTGGCTGCCGACCATGGCCACCGCCTACGGCGCGGTCGGGGTGGACGACGAACTGGCCGCCGTCGCCGCGTCCGCGGGGCTGGCCGAGGCGCTGCTGTGCGGCGTGACCACCGTGGCCGACCACCACCTGACCTGGCCGCGCGACGCTCCGGACGACGGGGTGGGCATCGCGAGGGCGGTGGCCGGCGCGGCCCGCGAGCTCGGCGCGCGGCTGGCCTTCGTGCGCGGCAGCGCCGGTGACGACCCGCAGGCGGCGGCCGCCTCCGCCGACGCGATCGCCGCCGCGCTGGTGCCGCCCGGCGGGGTGACCGCGGACGGCGGGCTGCAGGTCGCGGTCGGGCCGGCGGGGGTGCACAGCGACCGGCCGGAGACGTTCGCGCTGCTCGCCGAGGTGGCCGCCCGCCGCGGGCTTCGGCGGCGCACCCAGGCCAACGAGCAGGTCGACGTCGACATCGCGGCGCAGCGCTACGGGCGCCGCCCGCTGGACCTGCTCGACGAGTGGGGCTGGCTGGCGCCGGACGTGACGCTCGCGCACCTGTGCGGCGTCACGCCGGGCGAGGTCGCGCGGCTGGCCGCCGCCGGGGTCACCGCCACCCACGCCCCCGGCTGCGACCTGCCGATGGGGTGGGGCGTGGCGCCGATGGCCGCGCTGTCCGACGCCGGCCTGCCGGTGGGGCTGGGCACCAGCGGCGGCGGGTCCAACGACGCCGGCCACCTGCTCGCCGACGCCCGGCTCGCCCTGCAGGTCGCGCCGCTGGCGGGCCGGCCGGTCGCGGCGCGGGAGGTGCTGACGTGGGCGACCCGGGGCTCGGCCGACGGGCTGGGGCGTCCCGACCTCGGGCGGCTGTCGGTCGGGGCGCGGGCGGACCTCGTCTGCTGGGACGTCACCGGCGTGGCCGACGCGGGGGTGGCGGATCCGGTGGCGGGGCTGCTGTGGGCCTCGCCCGGCCGGCGCCCGCGGCACGTCGTCGTCGGCGGGCGGGTCGTCGTCCGGGACGGTGAGCTGGTCGCCGTCCCCGCCGCGGAGGTGTCCGCCCGGCTGCGCGGCCTCCTGACCGCCCGGGAACGTGCGCGTCACCGCGCCGCAACCTGAGCCGGTCAGGGTCGGGGGCGTGATCCATCTCCTCGTGCGCGACGCCGTCCTGCTGACCATGGACCCCGACCGTCCCGATCCGTTCCGGGGCTGGTTCTCGGTGGACGACGACGGCCGGATCGCCGCGGTGGAGGCCGGGGACCCGCCGCCGTCCGTGCTGGCCGGCCTGCCCGCGGACCGGGTGCTCGACGCCGCGGGGAAGCTGGTCGGCCCCGGCTTCGTCTCCTCGCACAGCCACCTGTTCACCTCGGCCTCGCGGGGGCTGGGCATGGACCAGTCGCTGTACGGCTGGATCGAGGCGATGACCCGGTACACCGACGCGGGCGACGCCGACGACGTCTACTGGTTCACCCGGCACGGCGCCCAGGACTTCCTGCGCAACGGGATCACCAGCGCCTACGACTTCACCTCCGCCGGCCTGCCGTTCACCGCCGGCGCCGCCCGGTACGAGGCCGCGCTGCCCGAGACCGCGTTCACCCACGCGCAGCTGCGCGCCAAGGCCGACGCCGGGCTGCGGCACGTGCACAGCGTGATGCTGGGCCAGGGCGACGTCTCCGCCGCCGACGCGCTGGCCCAGCTCGACGAGGTGGTCGACGCGGCCGGCGACGTCGACCCCGCGCTGCACCTCGGGCTCGCGGTGAGCGGCACGGTGCAGTGGGCGGAGAGCCGGGACGCCGCGACGCTCGAGGTCTCGGCCATGCGCCGGCACGGGCTGCTCAACCAGCCGCACTTCCTGGAGACGCCGCACGACGTGGAGGCCCAGCAGTCCCGCTTCGCCTGGTACGCCGACGCGGGGGCGCTGGGCCCGGACCTGGTGTTCGGCCACTTCATCCAGACCACCGACGAGATCATCGCCGCCGCGGCGGCCGCCGGCTGCGGGATGAGCTGGCAGCCGATGAGCAACGGCCGCCTGGCCTCGGGGGTGGCGCGCATCCCGCGGATCCGCGAGCTGGGGATGCGGGTCGGCATCGGGTTGGACGACCAGTCGTGCACGGACGTCAGCGACCCGTTCGGCAACATGCGGACGGCGCTGGCGCTGGTCCGGGCCACCACCCACGACCCGGGCGCCCTGCCGGTCCGCGACGTGCTCGACCTGCACACGCGGGGGTCGGCGGAGGTGCTGGGCGTCGACGACCGGGTGGGCACGCTCCGGGTCGGCCGCTTCGCCGACTTCCTCGTCGTCGACCCGCGCGATCCCGACACCGGACCCGTCTGGGACGCCTACGGCACCTACGTGCTGGCCTGCTCGCTGCGCAACCTGCACCAGGTGTGGGTGGGCGGCCGGCTGGTGGCCGACGGCACCCGGCTGACCGATCCGGACGCCGCGACGGTCGTCGACGAGGTGCACGACCGCCTGGAGAAGCTGGCCGCGCAGGTGGACGCCCCGCGCTGAGCGACCGGCCGCCGGCCGTGATCATCGGCGGGTGGCTGGGCGACACGCCGAGAGGGGCAGCCGGCTGCCGATGATCAACACCGGGAGGGGCCACCACACGCGACCGCGCCGGCGGCCCCCCAGGGAGGTCGCCGGCGCGGCCGGTGGTGGATCGGCTACCGGGTCAGGCGTCCGCCCCGATCGAGGGGTCGATGAACTCGTTGGTCACGACGTCCTCGGGGGTGAGGCCCTCCGCCACCGGGGTGCCCTGCTCGGCGAAGATCGGCGTCGTCTGCTCGATGAGCCGCTGCATCCGCTCCATGTCGAAGTCGCCGTGGGTCTCGTTGGCCCCGTTGCCGGAGATGCCGAGCTCGGCCATGGTCTCCGCCGAGTAGTCGGCGACGCCCTCGCTGTACTGCCAGCCGGTGTCGTACTCCTCCACCAGCTCGACGATCAGCTCGTTCGCACCGCTCGGGTCGGCCAGGTAGTCGACGTCGGCCTGCTGCATCACCGGCACCAGCTCGGTGAGGCAGCCCGTCAGCGGCTCCAGCTGGTCGGCGCGCACCGACAGCGACGAGGCGTAGACCTCGAAGCCTGCGTCGTGGACGAGCTGGTACTCGACCGGCTTGCCCCAGGCGTCCACCTCGTTCTCGTAGATGTAGGGCTCGGCGCTGGCGTAGCCCTGCTGGGCGTCCGCGCCGCCGGAGGAGACGAACGCCGCGGGGGTGCCGTCGTAGCTGCCGTCGAGCTGGTCCTCGCGGAGGATGCCGGCCCCCACGAGGTAGTCCATGTAGGCCGACCCCTCGAAGTAGCGCACCGTGGCGTCGGTGGCGGCGAGGTCGGCGATCTCGTCGACGTCCGGGTAGGTCTCCGGGTCCCACATGATCATCTGCGGCGACTTCTCGAGCTGGGCGAGCACGCCGACCGTCGCCTCCGAGGCCGACAGCTGGATGGCCTCGTCGGTGTCGACGTAGCCGAGCGTGATGTCGTCGTCGGTGTACATCTGCGCGCTCACCGCCTGGAAGCCGATCGCCGGCCCACCGGCGCGGACCTCGACCATGACGCCGGTGCTGTCCCCGGCGGTGTCGACGAGAGTGGCGCGCACCGACTTGGCCCCGGAGTCGATGGAGACGTCGTCGCCCAGCAGCTGGTAGACGCCGCCGTGCTCGGCCTCGGGGTTCCAGTCGGTCTGGATGACGACGGTCTCGGGGCACCCGGCGGCGGCCAGGTCGATGCTGCCGATCTCGCCGGTGGGTCCGGACGACTCCGAGGAGCTGTCGTCGTCGTCACCGCAGGCGGAGAGCACGAGGGCGAGGCTCGCGGCAGCGGCGAGACCGATGGAGGTACGGGTCCTGCGCACGGGACTCCTTCAGGGGTGGGGTGGAACGGCGTCCCCGGAACCGGGGCGCCGTACAGGCGGGGACCTCCGGGCGGAGGCCTGCGGGGGGGGGGGGGGTAGCGGGCAGGGAGGTCCGTGCTCAGGCGCCGTCGCGGCTGGTGTCGTACCAGCGGCCGACGGCGAGCTTTCCCAGCCAGCCGAAGACGAGGAAGGTCGCGAAGCCGAGCAGGGCGGCGACGATGATCGTGGCGAACAGCTCCGGGCCCTGGATCCGGGAGCGGAAGTTGTCCAGCACGATGCCCAGGCCGGGCTCGCCCTGGCGGAAGAAGACGTCACCGACGATGGCGCCGACCACCGACAGCCCCGCCGAGATGCGGAACCCGGCGAAGATCGCCGGCATCGCGGCCGGGAACTGCAGCTTCATCAGCCGGGTGAGCCGGCCGGCGCCGTGCAGGTCGAACAGCTCGTGCTGGCCCCGGTCCACCGACTGCAGGCCGAACAGCGTGTTCGACACGATCGGGAACAGCGCGATGAGCACGCACACGATCACCCGGGCCGGGAAGTCGTAGCCGAACCAGAAGCCGATGAGCGGCACCAGCGCGAGGATCGGGATGCACTGCAGGGCCACCGCGTAGGGGAACAGCGACCGCTCGGCCACCTTCGCCTGGCTCATCGCCACCGCCCACGCCATCCCGATGACGATCGCGAAGGCGAGCCCGGTGAACGTCACCTCGATGGTGTTCCAGAGCGCGTCGCCGATCTTCTCCATGGCCTGCTCGTCGAGGAACCCCTCGGTGATGACCTCCTGCGGCGGCGGCATGAGGAACCGGCGGCCCGGCTCGAGGACGAGGTAGGTGATCGCGTACCAGGCGCCGATCAGGACGCCGAAGACGGCCAGCGGCGCGGCGATGTTCAGCAGCCGGCTCCCCCGGCGCCGGCGCCGGACCAGCGGCGCGGTGCCCGCGGCGATCAGCTCGCCCTCGGCCTGGACGGTGGGCTCGACGCCCTGCTCGGTCGCCGTCACGGTGTTCCCCTCGATGCTGGACGGGCGGACGCGGGACGGCGCGCTCATGAGTGGCCCTCCCGCAGGGCGTGCGAGACCTCGCCGGCCAGCGCCGCGAACTCGGGGGTGAACCGCAGCTCCGGCGTGCGGTCGGTGCCGAAGGGGACGTCGAAGGAGCCCACGATGTGCCCGGGCCGGCCGCTCATCACCAGCACGCGGGTCGACATGTAGACCGCCTCGCTGACCGAGTGCGTGATGAACAGCGCCCCGAACCGCTTGGTCCGGAACATGCTCAGCAGCTCGTCGTTCAGCCGCTCGCGGGTGATCTCGTCGAGGGCGCCGAAGGGCTCGTCGAACAGGAACAGGTCCGGGTCGAGGGTCAGCGACCGCGCCAGGGAGGCGCGCATCCGCATGCCGCCGGACAGCTCCCGGGGCAGCTTCTTCTCGTGCCCCGTGAGCCCGACGAGGTCGATGGCGTCCCGCGTCGCCTGGTTGAGCGACGACCTGCCCATGCCGTGCAGCTCGCCGAGGAGCTGCACGTTCTTGAGCACCGACCGCCAGGGCAGCAGCGTCGCGTCCTGGAAGACGTAGCCGATCCGCTGCGCGTCCACCTGCACGTCGCCCGACGTCGCCGGGGAGAGGTCGGACGCGATCCGCAGCAGCGTGGACTTGCCGCAGCCGGACGGGCCGACCACGGTCACGAACTCGCCGCGGCGGATGTCCAGGTCGACGCCCTCGAGCGCGACGGTGCCGTCGGGGAACGTCTTGGCGACGTCCCGGAAGTGCAGCACCCGGGTGTCGCTCGACGGGATGGACCCGGCGGTGTCGGGCCTGCTCCTGGCAGGTGCGCTCACGGGCGGCTCCGGAGGTCGGGGACCGGTCGGGACCGGTCCGGCGTGCGGGTGCTCCCACCCTCCGTGCTGCCTGTTTCGTCGGTGTGTTCCATCGGTGAACGCCGCTCGCGGCACGTCACGAGATGGCCACACCCGCGCCGACGACGACGGCCGGGCCGGTCGCCCCGACCGAGCGGTGCACGCGCGTCGTGGCCGGCACCCGCTCGCCCGAGATCGCGACGCGGGCCGTCCCGGCCCCGGCCACGGCGGCGTCCAGGCTCTCCGCGGCGATCGCGACGAACTCCGCGACCGCCCCCTCGGCGACCTCCGGCACCGGCAGTCCCATGCACCGGCGGGCGCCCGCGCTGACGGCCAGCCACGCCTCCCGGGTGGACAGGTGCCCCGCGGTGACCAGCAGCGACGCGGCCTCGCAGGCGTCCGCGCGGCCCATCGGGTTGAACGGGTCGCGGAGGTTGTCCCCGCCGGCGCCGACCGTCGCGCCGGCGTCGAGCAGCGCCCGGACGGCGGTCAGCCCGCGCGGCGGCGCCACCACGTGGTCGCGGCCCTGGAGGAAGAGGTTGGTCTGCGGCAGCGCGACGACGCCGATGCCCGCCGCGGCCACCGCGCGCGCCGTGGACCGGGCCACCTCCAGCGGATGGACGCCCAGGCTCACGCAGTGGCTCGCGGTCACACCGCGGTCGAAGCCGGTGGCGGCGACCCGGCGGGCCAGGTCGAGCAGGCCCTGCGCGGTGGGGTCCAGGGTCTCGTCGGTGTGCAGGTCCAGCGGCAGCCCGGCGCGGACGGCGGCCCCGAACGACAGCGCCTGCCCGGCGTCCCGGTCGGCCCACAGGTGCGGCGCCCCGCCGACGACGTCCGCGCCCAGGTCGATCGCCTCCGCGAGCAGCCGCGGCCCCGCCTCGGCCTCCTCGGCCGTGAACGGCGCCGACACCAGCGCCACCACCTGCACGCGCACCAGCCCGGCCAGCGCGTCGCGGACCTGCAGCAGCGCCCGCAGGTGCCGGGTGCCGGCGTGCACCCCGACGTCGGCGTGCGTGCGGATCGCCGTCGTCCCGTTGGCCAGGTACTCGTGCGCGGCGCGGGTCGCCCGGTCGACCAGGTCGTCGTGGGTGAAGTCGGCGGCGATGGCGCGGATCGCCGTGATCGCGCCGGCCAGGTCCCCGGTGCGGTTGGGCACCCGGTGGCTGGTGAGGGCCTTGTCCAGGTGGGCGTGCGGCTCGGCCGGCGCCGGCAGCAGGAGCGAGCCGGTCAGGTCGAGGACGTCCTCGCCGGGCACCGGCGGCAACGACGGCGCGACCGCCGCCACCCGCGGGCCCTCGATCCGGACGTCGACCCGGCGGCCGTGGAGGTCGGTGGCGCCCTGCAGCAGGAGCGTCACAGGTCGAGCACCAGCCGCGGCCCGGCGGCGCGGGAGACGCAGACCATCATGACCGCGCCGTCGGCCTGCTCGGCCGGCGTGAGCACCGAGTCGCGGTGCTCCACCTCCCCCTCCAGGACCGGGGTCTCGCAGGTGCCGCAGGTTCCGGCCCGGCAGGAGGACAGGACGACGGCGCCGCCCGCGGTCACCGCCTCCAGCACCGTCTGCCCGGGCTCGACGGTGACGGTGCTGCCGGTCAGCGCCAGCTCCACCTCGAAGGGCCCGGGCCACACCGGGTCGCCGAACTCCTTGGCCTCGAAGCGCTCGGCGTGCAGCGCCGGAGCGGGCCAGCCGGCCATCGCGGCGGTGACGGCGTCGATCAGCCGGGCCGGGCCGCAGACGTAGACGGCGGTGTCGGTCCGCGGCGGGCCGAGCAGCGCGGCCACGTCCAGCCGCGCCCCCTCGTCGGCGGCGTGCAGCCGCACCCGGTCGGGGTGCGCGACGGCCAGCTCCGCGGCGAACGCCATGGTGGCCCGGGAACGGCCGGCGAAGTCGAGCGTCCAGTCGGCCCCGGCCGCGGCCGCCTCGGCGACCATGGCCCGCAGCGGGGTGATGCCGATGCCGCCGGCGACGAACCGGTAGCGGGTGCCGGGGGTGACCTCGAAGGCGAAGTGGTTGCGCGGCCCGCGGACCCGCAGCGTCGCGCCGACGGCGACGTCGTCGTGCAGCGCCAGCGACCCGCCGCCGCCCTTCTCCTCCCGGAGGACGGCGATCCGCCACCGCGACCGGTCGGCCCGGTCGCCGCACAGCGAGTACTGCCGCTCGAGGCGCTCTCCCGGGGCACCCGGTCGCAGCACGACGTCGATGTGCGAGCCCGGTGTCCACGCGGGCAGGTCGCGGCCGTTGTGGGACACCAGGTCGAGGGCGACGACGCCGTCGGCCAGGTCGGTGCGGGCGTCGACGACCAGGTCCCGCTCGACGTCGGAGAAGAAGCTCACGGAACCGATCCGAACAGAGCCGCGTGCCGATCGTGTCCCAGAGAGGTCACACGGAGGTGACACGGGCGGAACCGCGGGCGGTTCTCCTGAGGGGGTGACCGTCTCGCTCGCGCATGACCCGGCCCCCCTGCCCGCCGCCGCCCTCGCCGCCCTGGAGGCCGAGCTCGTCGCCCTGCTGGGCGGCCGCAACGTGACCAGCGACCTGCGCGCCCGCGAGCGGGCCTCGGTGGACGGCGCGCGGATGAGCCCGATCATCACCGAGCTGCTCCCGCTGGGCGTCGCGGACCTGGTCGCCTGGCCGACGACGGCCGAGGACATCGGGCGGGTGGTCGCGGCGGCGGTCCGGCACGGCGTCCCGGTCACCCCCCGCGGCAAGGGCACCGGGAACTACGGCCAGGCGATCCCCATGGCCGGCGGGCTGGTGCTCGACACCTCCCGAGCGCGGGCCGTCGTCGAGGTCGGGGACGGCTGGATCACCGCGGAGGCCGGCGCGCCGATGGTGGCCCTGGAGCGCGCCGCGGCCGAGACGGGCCAGCAGCTGTGGATGTACCCCTCGACGGCCCAGTCCTCGCTCGGCGGCTTCCTCGGCGGCGGCTCCGGCGGCACCGGGACGATCGCCCACGGCTCCAACGACATGGGCTTCGTGCTCGCCCTCGACGTCGTCCACGCGACCGGCTCCCCCGACCTCGTGCACGTCGAGGGGGACGACGCGCAGCGCTTCGTGCACAACTACGGCACGGCCGGGGTGATCGCCCGGGCCACCGTGGCGCTGGAGCCGCTGCAGGAGTGGCGCGGGGTGTACGCGAGCTTCCCCGACTTCCCCGGCGCCCTGTCGGTGCTGCGCGAGCTGGGCCGGCTCGACCCGCTCCCCCGGCTGGTCTCCGCCGACACCCCGGAGGTCACCGCCGCCCTGCCCCCGGACCCGGCCTTCCCCGCCGGGCGGGCCGGCCTGCGGATGATCGCCGACGAGCGCACCGTCGCGGCGGCGACCGCGCTGATCGAAGGAGCCGGCGGGCGGGTCGAGGACGTCCGGACCGGCCCGCAGGTCGTGCTCTCGCTGAGCATGCTCAGCTACAACCACCCCATCGAATGGCTGCAGAAGTCCCAGCCGGGCGTGTGGTTCCACGTCGAGGTCTCCGGCGACGCCCTGGTCGAGCGGATCGACGAGGTGCACGCCGTCTACGAGGGCGGCCTGCTGCACATCGAGGCCGGGCACACGGTGCCGATCGGGATGCTCGCCGGGATCTACCGCAGCCCCGAGCAGGTGCTCGACGGGATCGCCGCGCTGAACGCCCTCGGCGTGGGCGTGCACAACCCGCACCAGTGGAACGTCGACTTCGAGCTCGGCCGCACGATCGCCACGGCCCGCGACACCGACCCGCAGGGCCTGCTCAACCCGGGCAAGCTCAACCCCGACTACGACGGCCCCACCAAGGGCGCGATCCGGTGACGGAGGTCCTGCCCGGCGCCGAGGTGCACGCCGACGGCGCTCCCCCGGCCGACCCGTTCGCGCTCGCCCGCGCCTGGCTGCCGCCCGACGAGGACCCCGAGCGCCCCCGGGTGACGCTGTCGACGATCGGCGAGGACGGCTATCCCGACGCCCGCACCGTGCTGCTCAGCGCGTTCGACGAGTCCGGGTTCGCCTTCCACACCGCCCGCGACAGCCGGAAGGTGGCCGAGCTGGCCGCGCTCCCGCGGGCGGGCATCGTCGTCCTGTGGCCCGACTTCGGCCGCCAGCTGCTGGTCCGCGGCGACGTCGTCCGCGACGACGACGGCCCGGCCGCCGCTGCGTGGGCCGCCCGCTCGGACTACCTGCGGCGGCTGGCCCGGCTGAACACCGGTGAGCTCGCCGCGCTGCCGCTGGCCGAGCGGGTGTCCCGGTGGGCCGCCTGGACCGAGGACCCGGCGGCCGGGCCGGCCGGCTCGTGGGTCGGGTTCCGGCTGCGCCCGCGCGAGATGACCTTCTGGGCCGCCTCGGCCCGGACCGCCAGCCGCCGGCTCCAGTACGTGCGCACCGGCGGCGGATGGCGGTGCCGGCCGCTGCCCGGCTGACCTACCTCGCGTAGTTGGCGCGGATCCGCTCCTGCACGAAGTCCCCGGCGGTGATCGGGGGGTAGGTGCCGCCGGGGCTCTCGATGACGACGTCGGCGTTGGCCTGCGCGAAGAAGGCGATGCTGTACCGCGGTCCGAGGTCGTCGCCGGGGCCCGGCGCCTTCACCCGGTGGAAGTTCGACGGGAGGACGCCGTCGCTCCACCGGGTCAGCATGTCGCCGATGTTGCAGGTGATCGCGTCGCCGGCGGGGTCGACCGGCGTCCAGGCCTGCCCCTCGGCCTCGGCGCCGGGCAGCACCTGCAGGCCGCCCTGGCCGGGCCGCTGGAACAGCAGGGTGAGGCAGTCGAAGTCGGTGTGCGCGCCGGCCCGCCACAGGTCGGTCCGGGCCGCGGCCTCCGGCGAGACGGGGAAGTAGTGCAGCAGCCGCAGCGCGCTCCGGTAGTCCGGCGCGGCCGGGTCGTGCGCCCGGGCGAAGAAGTCCGGGTCGAAGCCCAGCTCGACCGCGAAGCAGGAGAGCACGTCCAGAGCGACCTGCCGGCAGCGCGCCTCGAAGCCGAGCATGGTCGCGCGGAAGCCGGCCAGCTCCTCGTCGGTCGGCCAGCGCCCGGCCATGTGCGGGAGGGTGACCTGGAAGGACTCCTTCTCGTCGGGGGTGCCGATCGAGGGGCGCACCTGTGACTTGGACTCCCAGCCGGCGTTGAGCGCCCGGTCCAGCGGGCGCCGGGCCTTGACCTCGGCCGGCAGGGCGAAGAAGGCCTGCGCCGCGGCGAAGGCGACGTCGATCTCCTCGGCGGTGATCCCGTGGTCGACGACCTGGAAGAAGCCGATGTCGGTGGCCGCCGCCCACAGCTGCGCGGCGATCTCGGCGCGGCGGCCGGGGAGGCCGGCGAGGCTGATCCGGCGCACCTCGCGGTCGCTGGTCTCGGTGCCGAGGGCTCCCATGCGGGCCTCGCGCTCGAGCTCGGTGAGTCGGCTGCTCATGGGTCCTCCGGAACGGCGGGGCGGTCGGGGACAAGGCAACCAGCGGGCTGTTTCGCCGGCGTGACGGCGGAGGAACGGGCGGCCGCACCGGGCGGGTCCCGGTGCGGCCGCCCCGCGTCAGCGGCCGGGCAGCGCCCGCGCGACCTGCTCGGCGATCGCCTGCTCCCCCAGCGCGTTCGGGTGCACGATCACCGGGTTGGTGCCGACCAGCACAGGCTCGACCCACCGGACGCCGATCGGCCGGCAGGCGTCGCGCCCCTCGGAGACGCGGGACATGTCGACGTAGGTCGCACCGGTCCGACGGGCGGCGCGCTCGATGGCGCCGTTGAGGGTGGCCTGCAGGTTCCGCAGGTAGGGGACGTCGCCGCGGGCCACCGGCATGAGCGGGAAGCAGCCGCCCGCGGCCGGAAGGATCCAGGGGTAGCCCACGATCACGACGCGGGCGTGCGGCGCGGCCGCCCGGACGTCGCGCAACGCCTGCACCAGGGCCGGGTAGGTGGTGCCCTCGACGGTGTCGGTGAACGAGGAGCCGTACTGGTCCGCGCAGGGGCTGCCCAGCCCGAGGCTGGCGGTCCCGGCGACCCCGCACGCGAGGATCGCGCCGATGAACACGCTGCTGTCGTTGCCGCCGATCGTCATGGTGACCAGGTCGGTCCCCGCGTCGAGCGCGTCCAGCTGCGGGGCCACGCCCGGGTACTGCGCCGTCCGGAAGTGGGTGGTCTCGGCGGCACCGCAGGTCACGTCGGTGAGCCGGGCCCCCAGGCGCGCGGCCAGGACGTGCGGGTAGTTCCGCGTGGAGCGCAAACACAGCGGCGACGCGGTCGGGTCCAGCGGCAGGACACCGGAGGCCGCGCTGTAGGAGTCGCCGAGGGCGACGTACTCCAGCGGCTCGGGCGGCTGCGGGGTCGCCGAGGCGGGGACGGCGAGGCCGAGGACGACGGCGATCGCGGCGAGGGCGGGGACGACGAGACGACGCACGGGCGCTTGCTCCAGGGGCCGGGGGCAGGTCGCCCCGTACAACGGCCGGCCGACCCGGAGGTGACGGCCGCTCCCCCGCCGTCCCGCGCGCCGCCGGGGGGTCAGAGCCGGGCCACCGCCGGCCACTCCCGGGCGATCGCCTCCACGTGGCGGGTGTCGGTGCCGCAGCAACCGCCCGCCACCGCGAGCCGCGGCAGCAGCAGGGACAGCTCGCCGTACCGGCGGCCCAGGTCCGCCGGATCGCCGTCGTCGAGGGTCTCGGCCTCGTCGAGTTCGGCGTGACTGCGGGTCGAGGCGTTGGCCCGGATCCCCCGGATCCGCCCGGTCCACGCGGCGCCGGGTTCCAGGGCGCCGGCGAAGTGGGACGGGTGGGCGCAGTTGACCATCAGGTGGGCCGCCGCGCCGTCGGTGGCGTCGTCGAGCGCGGTCACCGCCTCGCCGAGGGCCCGGCCGCTGGGCAGCCGGCCGTCGGTCTCGACCGTGAAGGAGACGACGGCGGGCACGCCGGCGGCGACGGCGGCCCGGACGATCCCGACCGCCTCCTCGACGTAGGTGATCGTCAGCGCGGTCACGAGGTCGACGCCGGCGTCGGCGAAGGTGTCGATCTGCGGCGCGTGGTAGGCCTGCGCCCGCTCGGCGGTCAGCATCGTGTCCGGGGCGTAGGCGTCGGCCTGCGGGCCGATGTTGCCGCTCAGCAGCGCCGGCAGGTCCCGGCCGGCCTCCCGGTCGCGCAGCCCGGCGAGCAGCGCGACGGCGAGCCGGTTCACCCGGTCCAGGCCGGCCGCGTCGTACCCGAGGCGCTCCCCCCATCCCGAGCTCGCCCGCCACGTCGGCGTCTCCAGGACGAACCCGGTGTCGTGCTCGCGGGCGATGGCGAGGTAGCCCTCGTAGTAGTCGCGCAGCCGGGCGGTGCCGTCGGCGGTCTCCAGGAGGGGGAAGGCGGCGAACTCGGGCAGGTCGACGCCCTGCAGGAAGATCAGGTCGGTCTCGAGGCCGCCGTCGGTGAGGAAGGGCCTGTCGTCGAGGAGCGGGAGCCGGGGTGCGGAGGTCATGCCGCCGAGCCTGGCCGCGCCCGGGGTCCGGTCTCATCGCCCGAACCGGCCATCCGGGGGGTGGTGAGGGCCCGCTCCCCGGGTCTACGGTCGCCCGCGTGGACGGCCGTCCGCTCCGGCAGCAGATCGGGTTCTGCCCGACGCCGCTGGGGCGCGTCGCCTACGCGGAGGTCGGCTCCGGGCCGCCCCTGGTGCTCCCGCCGCCCTGGATCGGGCATGTCGAGCGGGAGTGGGCGTTCCCCGAGGTCCGCGCCTTCGTCGGCGCCCTGGCCCGCGACCACCGCGTCGTCCGCTACGACCGGCCCGGCACGGGTCTGTCCGACCGCCTCCCGGCGGGGGCACCGCCGCCCTCGCTCGACGACGACGTCGAGGTGGTCGGCGCCCTCCTGGACTCCCTGCAGATCCCCGCCGCGGCGGTGCTCGGCTTCTCCACCGGCGGGTGCGTCGCGGTGGCGCTCGCCGCGCGCCGCCCCGGGGTCGTGACCCGGCTGGTGCTCGTCGGCGCCTTCGCCGACGGTTCCGCCATCGCCCCGCCCGGCCTCGGCGAGGCGCTGGTGGCCACGGTCCGGGCGCACTGGGGCGCCGGCTCCCGGGCGCTGGCCGACGTGTGGGTCCCGGGGACGAACCGCGCGACCCGGCAGGCGTTCGCCGACCTGCAGCGCGCCTCGGCCGATGCGCAGGACGCCGCCCGCGCGCTCGAGGCCGTCTACGCCACCGACGTCCGGCAGGAGGCGCCGCGGGTCCGGGCGCCGACGCTCGTCCTGCACCGCCGCGGCGACCGGGCCATCCCGGTGCAGCTCGGCCGGGAACTGGCGGCGCTGATCCCCGGCGCGCGGCTGACGCTGCTGCCCGGGGAGCTGCACCCGCCCTGGCTGGGCGACCGGGACGCCGTCGTCCGCGAGGTCCGGGCGTTCCTCGCGGACGACCCGGCCGACCCCGCCGACCACCCCGTTGACCCGGCCGACCCCGCCGACCACCCCGACGGCCCCCCGGCGGCCCCGCCTCCCCGCGAGCGCCCCGGCGCCGGCACCCTCAGCGAGCGGGAGCGCGAGGTGCTCCGGCTGGTCGCCGCCGGGCTGACCGACGAGCGGATCGCGGCGACGCTGGTGCTCTCGCCGCACACCGTGCACCGGCACGTCTCCAACATCCGGATCAAGCTCGACGCCCCCTCGCGGGCCGCGGCCGCCGCCGCCGCGGCCCGCTCCGGCCTGATCTGACCGCGCGGATGGCCCGTCCGGGCCGGAGACCGGCGGCATGGCCCGTTCCGGGGAAGCGAGTCCTGCCGCGGCACCGGTGGGCTGTGCCCATGACGATCCTGCGCAGCACGTACGCCGCCTTCACCGCCGCCGTCTACGACCCGTTCCTCGCCCTGGGCGAGCGCCGCGGCATGGCCGCCCACCGACGGGCCCTGCTCGCCGGCGCCACCGGGTCGGTCCTCGAGATCGGCGCCGGGACCGGCCTGAACCTCGAGGCCCATCCGCCGGGACAGCACCCGCTGGTGCTCACCGAGCCCGATCCGGCCATGGCCCGCCGCCTGGAACGGACGGCGGCGCGGCAGCGCCCGGACGCGGTGGTCGTGCGCGCCGGCGCCGAGGACCTGCCCTTCGCCGACGGCACGTTCGACGTGGTGGTGTCCACCCTCGTGCTGTGCACGGTCCCCGACCCCGACGCGGCCGTCGCCGAGCTCCGGCGGGTGCTGCGGCCCGAGGGGCGGCTGCTGTACCTGGAGCACGTCCGCTCCGCCGACCCCCGGCTGGCGCGCCGACAGGACCGGCTCGCCCCGGCCTGGCGCCGGTTCGCCGCCGGGTGCGTCTGCAACCGGCCCACCCTGGAGCTGCTGGCCGGCGCCTTCACGCTGGCGCCGCCGGCCCGCGCGACCTGGGCGGGCATGCCGTCGATCGTGCATCCGCTCGCCATCGGCACCGCCGTACCGCGCTCGGCCGGCGCCGGCCGCGCGCGCGAGGTCGCCGCGGTCAGCGGGCGCCCAGCCCCGCCCAGTACTCGTTGAGCGCGCGGTTGGTGCGGACGAACCAGATGAACGGCCCGACCAGGATCAGCGCACCGGGGAAGAACCACAGGCCGGTCAGCACGGTGACCGGTGGCTGGCGGCCGCTGCGCTCGTAGAGCTGGCCGACCTCGTGGCTGAGCAGGAACGGGTTGACGAGGCCGAAGATGATCGCGATCACCACGGCGAAGACCCCACCGAGGCCCTCTCCGCTGTGCCGCTTCATCTCCTCGTGCACCAGGTAGTAGTAGACGAAGGCCCAGATCCCGAGGGTCACGAAGAACAGCAGGATCATCATGCCGGTCGACCGGATGCGCCCCACCGGCCCGGCCGGGCGGGCGAACTGGTCGGCCACGGGCGGGGCCGGCATCGGCTGCCCGTAGCCGGGAGGGGGCGGCGGGGCCGGGGCCGCGCCGGACCACGGCGGGCTCGCCGCTGCGGGGGGCGGGGTTCCGCGGGGTGCCGGGTTCTCGGACGTGGTCATGGCGCGCCTCCTGAGGTCGCCGTCGGCGCGGATCGGCGGCGCGCCCGACGCTAGCGGCCCGGCACCGCCCGCGGGCGGGTACGAGGGCCCTGCCCCGGGGTAGGGGTCGGCCATGGATGCGATCGCAGTGGGCAAGGCAGGTCTGCAGGGCTGGCGCGCGAAGGTGGCCGACGGTGTGGCCGCGCCCGTGGCCCGCCGCGCGGGTCTGGACGACGAGAAGATCCGCGCGGCGATCGGGGCGCTGTTCTTCGTGCTGTCGGTGGTCTACGTCGTCCAGACCGTGCGCCAGGTCGCGGCGCGCAGCTGATCAGCGCTTGCGCGTACCCGAGAGCGCGCCGTTGACGCTGGTGTGCAGCCGCTCCACCACCGGGTCCAGGGGGGCCGGGCGGGCCCCGGCCGGCAATGGCTCGACGGGCAGGACCACCCACAGCAGCGGGTAGATCAGCAGGCCCGCGCCGGTGAGGGCGAGGGCGAGGAAGCCGACCCGCCACAGGACGACGTCCACCCCGGTGGCGTCGGCCAGCCCGCGGCAGACGCCGCCGAGCATCGTGTCGGTGCGGCCGCGCCGCAGGGTCGGGCGGGGAGCGGGGGGAGGCACTGGCGAGGTCATGCCACGAGCCTGGCCGCCGGCAGGCCCCCTGCCCATCGGGGAACCCCCTGAGCCGACCCGGGTTCCGCGCTGCGGGGGAACCCGGGTCGGGGACACTTCCGGGGTGGCTCCCCGACGCTGTCCCTGCGGCACCGGCCTGACCTACGCCGAGTGCTGCGGCCGGCTGCACGAGGGGGGCGGGGCGGCCACCGCCGAGCAGCTGATGCGCTCGCGGTACAGCGCCTTCGCCGTCGGCGACGCCGCCCACCTCCTCGCGACCTGGCACCCCGACACGCGACCCGGGTCGCTCGACCTCGACCCGGCCGTGCGCTGGACGGGCCTGGAGGTGCTGGCCACCACCGGCGGGGCGATGCTCGCCACCGAGGGCACCGTCGAGTTCCGCGCCTCCTACGTGGACGGTGGCGGCCGGCGCGGCGCCCAGCACGAGGACAGCCGGTTCGTCCGCGTCGGCGGCCGCTGGCTCTACCTCGACGGGGTCGCGCTGCCCTGACCCCGCTCGGCCTACGGGCGGACCTCGTAGATCAGGTTGAACGGGGTCTGGGCCGCCCGCCGGAAGCGGGTGAAGCCGGCCTCCGCGGTCACCTGCCGGATGGCGGCCTCCCCGGCCTGCGCGCCGAGGGCGTGCCCGCCGGCCTGGGAGAGGGCGTTGGGCACGCACAGGAACAGCGAGCCGGCGTAGTAGAGCCGGCCGACCGGCGTGAAGGTGTCGGCGACGTCGTCGGGCGCGTAGGGCTCGACGAGCAGCCACGTGCCGTCCGGTGCCAGCGACTCCCGCACCCGCCGGGCGGCACCCACCGGGTCGCCCATGTCGTGCAGCGCGTCGAAGGTGGTCACCAGGTCGTACCCGGAGCCGGGGAAGCCGTCCGCGGGGGCGACCTCGAACGAGATCCGGTCGGCGACCCCGGCGTCGGCGGCCTGCTTGCGCGCCCGCTCGATGGACTCGGCGTGGTAGTCCGAGGCGGAGACGGTCGACCGCGGGAACGCGCGCGCCATGAGGACCGAGGTGGTGCCCAGCCCGCAGCCGACGTCGGCCACCCGCCCGCCGGCGGTGAGCTTCGCCTCGACGTCCTCCAGCGCCGGGATCCAGGTCTGGACGAGCTCGGTGACGTAGCCGGCCCGGTAGAAGGCGTCGGTCCCCACGAAGACGTCGTCGCCGTGCTCGTGCCAGCCGATGCCCTCGCCCGTGCGGAACGCCTCGGTGAGCCGCGGCTCGTCGCGCAGGTACCCCAGCACGACGAGGAACGCCGCCGGCAGGTTCGGGCCGTCCGGGTCGGCCAGGCAGAACGCCTGCTCCTCGGTCAGGAAGAAGCGGCCCGTCGCCCCGTCGTAGGTCGCGTAGCCGCCGGCGGCCTGCCCGCGCAGCCACTCGGTGAGGTACCGCGGGGCACACCCGGTGCGGCTCGCGAACTCCTCCGGCGTGGCCGGCCCCTCGGCGAGCGCCCGGTACAGGCCCAGCCGGTGGCCGACCACCACCCCGCCGGCCGCGCCCACCGCGCCGGCGTCGAGCACGAACTGCCCCAGGAACGCGCCGATCTTCTCGTGGTCCATGTCGCTCTCCTCTGTGCGTCCGCCCGGTCCGTCGCCGGGACGACGCAGACCCTCGGCCCGCCCGCTGTCACGGCACTCGCACCCGCTGGCAGCGCGCTCACGGCTTCCGCCGGCCCCGCGACGGCGGCAGGCTGTCCGCCGGAGGTGGCGCATGGCGGAGGGGCGGGTGTCGCAGCGGCGGGTGCCGACGGCGGTCGGCGTCGAGGTCCTGGGTCCGCTGCGCCTGGCCGTGGACGGGGTTCCCGTCGACGTCCGGGGGGCCAAGCGGCGGGCGGCGCTGGGGCTGCTCGCGCTGGCGGAGGGCCGCACGGTCGCCGTCGACGCGCTCGTCGACGCGCTGTGGCCCGACGACGTGCCCGACTCGGGCCGGCAGGCGCTGCACAGCGTCGTCTCCCGGCTGCGCTCCGACCTCGGCCCGGCCGCCGTCCGGCTGGAGACGGGCCCCGCCGGGTACCGGCTCGCCCTGGCACCGGACGAGCTGGACCTGACCCGCGCCCGCCGGCTGCTGACGACGGCGCGCGGGCTCGCCGGCCGCGACCCGGCGGCCGCCGCCGCCCTGCTGCGGGAGGCGTGCGACCTGTGGCACGGGCCGGTGCTCCCGGACCTGACCGTCGTGCCCCCCATCGCCACCGCGGCGCAGGCGTGCGCGTCGCTGCGCCGGGAGGTCGTCGACGCCCTGGTGTCGGCGGCGGTCGCGGCCGGTGCCGCGGAGGAGGTCGGCGGCCTCGCCGAGGCCGCGGTGGCCGAGGACCCGCTGCGCGAACCGGCGGTCCTGGGCCTCGTGCGGGCACTGGCGGCGACCGGCCGGGCACCGGCGGCCCTCCGGGTGGCGCGGGAGTTCCGGGCCCGCCTGGCCGAGGAGACCGGCCTGGACCCGACGCCCGCGCTGGCCGAGCTGGAGCGCGCCGTCGCGAGCGGGGGCGCCGGCCCGGCACCCACCCGGCCCGCCGCGATCCCTGCCTTCCCGTTCCCCGCCACCTCGCTGCTCGGGCGGGCGCCGGAGGTGGCGGCGCTGCACGGGCTGCTGGCCGCCGAGCGGCTGGTCACGGTCGTCGGGCCCGGCGGGGTGGGCAAGACGCGCCTGGCGCTGGAGGTGGCTCGGCCGGTCGCGGACGCGACGGTGCTGCTACTGGCGCCGGTGACCGACGCCGCGGCCGTGCCGCACGCGCTCGCCGGGGCCCTCGGGCTGACCGCCGTCCGCGGCGACGTCCTGGCGACCTGCCTGGCGGTGCTCGGCGACCGGAACGGGCTGCTCGTCGTCGACAACTGCGAGCACCTGCTCGGCGCCGCGCGCGACCTGGTCGCCGCGGTGCTGGCCGGCTGCCCGCGGCTGGCGGTGCTCGCGACCAGCCGGGAGCGGCTGGGGCTGGCCGCCGAGCACGCCCACCGGCTGGCCCCGCTCGATCTCCCCGCTCCCGGCCAGGACCCTGCCGCGGCCGCCTCCGTCGCCCTGTTCGCCGATCGGGCGCGCCGGGTGCGGCCCGTTCCGCCGGAGCAGTGGGACACGGTCGCCGACGTCGTCCGGCGGCTCGACGGCATGCCGCTGGCCATCGAGCTGGCGGCCGGCCGGCTGTCCAGCCTGTCCCTGCCCGACCTGCGCGACCGCCTCGACCGCGCGCTCGACCTCCTCGGCGGCGGCGCCGGCCCCAGCGGCGACGCGCGCCACCGGACCCTGCGGGCGACCGTCGCGTGGTCCTACGAGCTCCTGGGACCCGACGAGCAGCGCCTGTTCCGCCACCTCTCGGTGTTCGCCGACGGCGTCGACCTCCCGACCGCGGAGCGGCTGGCGGCGGACCTGGGGCTGTCGGGCGATCCGGGCAGCCTCCTGGCCCACCTGGTCGATGCCTCGGTCCTGGACGCCGACCTGGGCGACGGCACCCGCTACCGGATGCTCGAGACGCTGCGCGCCTTCGGCCGCGACCGGCTGGCCGCCGCCGGTGAGGCCGCCGACGCCGACGAGCGCCTGCTCCGGTGGGCCGGACGGCTCGCGGCGGAGGCCGGCACCGCGCTGGGCTCGGCGGACGAGCCCGCGGCCGACCGCGTCCTGCGCCGGGAGGTCGCCAACCTGCGGGCGGCCTGGCACCTGGCCCGCGGGAGCGGCCGGCTCGACGCCACCGTCGCGCTGATCACCCCGCTGTACGACGCGATCGCCTACCGCGACCTGCTGGAGCTGCGTACCTGGGCCGAGGACCTCGCCGAGGACCCCGCGCTGGGCCGGTCCCCCCGGGCGGTGCTCGTCCTCGCCGCGGCCGCGGAGGCGGCCTACCACCGCGGGGACCGGGCGACGGCGCGGCGGCGCGCAGAGGCCGGGCTGGCGACTCCCGACGTCGACGAGGCCGGCCACTGGCTCTGCCGGTGCGTGCTGTCGGTCGTGGCGCTGGCGGCCGGCGCCCACGGCGAGGCGACCGGGCACGCCCTGGCCGCGGACCGGACGGCGCCCCGCGGGCGGGAGTGCCTCGGGCTGGCGGCGCTCGCGACCGCCTACGGCGGGGACCTCGACGCCGCGCGCGCCTGGAACGACCGCGGTGCCGCCGACGCGGTCGCCCCGACGATGCGCTCGTGGGCCGCCTACGTCGCCGGCGAGATCGACGTCCTGGCCGGGGACGGCGCAGCGGCCGAGGCGCAGTACCTGCGCGCCGTCGACCTCGCCCGCGCCTCGGGCGCCACCTTCCTCGTCGGGGTCGCGACCGTCGGGCTGCTCACCGTGCGGGCCTCCTCCGGCCGGGTTCCCGAGGCGCTGACCGGCTACCGGGAGGTCGTCGACTACTTCGCCCGCACCGGGAACTGGACGCACCAGTGGGCGACGCTGCGCGACCTGGCGCGGCTGCTGCGGAGGCTGGGGGACGAGGTCGCGGCGGGGGCGATCGAGGCCGCCGCCGACGCCGCTCCCGACGCCCCCGCCGACGGCCGGCCCCACGCCACCGGTCCGCGGCCCGAGGTCCCGCCCGGCCGCGCCGCCGTCCTGGACCTGGCGCGGCGGGCGATCGACGAGGCCCTCACCCGGCGGTGAGGGCCGCGCCGGCGCCGGCCGGAGCCGGTGCCTGCAGCCGCCGCCGCGGGCGCTCGACGAAGGTCTCCTCGGCGACCCAGTCGGCGTAGACGTCGGGCCCCATGGCGTCGATCAGGCCCGCGGTCTGCGTCGCCTGCGCGCGCAGGGCGGCCACCTTGCGCGCGGTGTACCGCTCGTCCAGCGCCAGGTCGACGGCCAGCCGGTCCTCGGGCACGACGACGGGGAAGCCGGGCAGGTAGACGCCGAGCTCCGCGTCCAGCGCGCTCCACCGCCGGACCCGCCGGGCCGGGAACGCTGCCTGCAGCAGCCGCGTGCCGGCCGGGGCGGCCCGCTCGACGGCGGCGGCCGTCCAGCGGCCGACGGCGCGGTGGTCGGGGTGCCCGGTGAGCCCGTCCGGGCCGAAGGTCAGCACGGTGTCCGGGCGGACCGCCTCCAGCGCGGCGCACAGGGTGGCCACCGCCTCCTCCGCCGGCACCGCGTCGCAGCCGCCGTCGGCGTACCCCAGCCAGGCGTGCTCGACGACCCCGAGGACCTCCAGGCTGCGGTCCAGCTCGCGGGTGCGCTCCGCGGCGAGCGCGTCGGGCGGCCACGCGACCGGGTCCGCCGTCCCCTGCTCGCCGCGGGTGGCCGTCACGCACACCACCCGCGACCCGGCGTCGCGCGCGGCGGCCATGAGGCCCGCGGACAGGTACGCCTCGTCGTCGGGATGGGCCCACACCCCCAGCAGGGTGCCGAGCGCGCGGACGTCGGTCAGGGAGGTGGTCACGGTCGGCTCCTGGCGTGCGGTCGGGCGCCGTCGGACGGACAGCGGCTCGTGCCGAGGATCGGTCCGGGGGCTCGCAGCGGGCTCGCACGCCGCTGGCACTCCGCCCGGCGGCGGGCCTCATGGGCGGCCGGCCGACCTCAGCCGCCGGCGCCCTCGAGGATCCGGTGCGGATCGGTGGCGGCCGACAGCGCGGCCAGCCGCGCGCGCACGGCGGGGGCGTGGTCGCGGGCCAGCACGTCGGGGGATGCCGCCCGGTCGTGGGCCGGTGCCCGCCCCCCGGTGGCCTGCCCCAGCGCCCCGGCGAGCTCGTCGGCGCACACCCGGGTGGCGGCGCGCTCCTCGGGCCGGCCGCCCCCGATCACCCGCACGGCCAGGGCGGCGTCCCGGGGGCCGACGGCGCTGGGCACGGCGGGCGCCCAGCCGACCGCCCCGCCGAGCAGCCGCACCTCCACCCACCGGGGCAGGCCCCCGCCGAGCGCTCGCAGGGCCGCGTCGGCGCCGGCGGCGGGCAGCCGGTCCAGCAGCAGCGAGGACTCCCGCCCCGACGGGCGGCCGACCGCGGCGGGCCGCAGGTCACCCCGGCCCCGCACCCCGACGGCCGAGGCCCGGGGGCGCACGGCGTCGCGCAGCGGGGCGATCACCCCCGCGCCGTCCTCGGGCTCACCGGTCCAGACCACCGACACCGCGACGGTCGGCTCGCCGGCCCGCGGCCGGGCCAGCACCAGCGTCGTCCCCACGTGCGGCGGCAGCGCCGGCGCCCACTCCCGCCACGCCCGCAGGACCGCAGCGGCCTCGCCGCCCGGGTAGCGCAGCAGCGCGGTGCCCAGCGGCGCCCCGGGCAGCAGGTCCAGCTCGACGGCGGTGACGACGCCGAGGCCGGACCCCCCGCCCCGGATGCCCCAGAAGAGCTCGGCGTCCTCGGTAGGGGTCGCCCGCCGCAGCACCCCGTCGCCGGTGACGACCTCCACGGCGCGGACGTGGTCCGAGGCCAGCCCGTAGGTGCGGGCCACCGGGCCGACGCCGCCCCCGGTCACCGAGTCCACCACCCGCTCGGCGGCCGAGGCGCCCGTGACCGCGACCAGCCCCGCGCCGGCGGCGGCGTCGAGCACCTGCGTCCAGACCGCGCCCGCCCCGATCCGCGCCCAGCCGGCCGGGGACACCGTCGTCCCGGCGAGGGCGGTCGTGTCGACGACGACGGCCCGCGGCAGCGGCGCCGTGCCCTCGCGGACCGCGATCCCGTGCCGGCCCGCCAGGCGCAGCACGGCGACGACGTCGGCGGCCGTCGCGGCCCGGACGACGGACCCGTCGACGAGCGCCGCGCCGGGGGACAGCCGCGAGCGCAGCCGCGCGGCGAGGTCGGGCGGCAGGGCGGGCCGGTCTGCCGGCGGCACGGCGGTGGGCACGGCGGGGGGCACGGGTGACACGGACACTCCTGGGTGGTGCGGGCGGGTCGGATGCACCCTCGACTCACCCGCTTGGCTGGTCCTTGCCGGTCGCTTGCGCGCCGGGTGACGGCCGATGTCGCCCCCCGGCCCTAGGCTGCGCGCCGATGAGCGGCACGACGTTCCGGGTCCTGGGGCCCGTCGAGATCCGGCGGGACGACCGCCTCCTCCCCGGGCAGACCGCCCGGCACCGGGCGACCCTGGCGGCGTTGCTGGTGGACGTCGGCCGCACGGTGCCCGTCGACGTGCTGGCCGACCGCGTGTGGAGCGGGGAGCCCCCCGCGTCGGCGTCGGGCACGCTGCAGGCCCTGATCTCCCGGCTGCGCCGCGAGCTCGAGCCCGAGACGCCGCCCGGCGGCTGGCACCTTCTGCTCACCCGGGACCCGGGCTACGTGCTCGCCGCCGATCCCGAGGACGTCGACGCGGTCCGGTTCGTGCGCTCCCTGCGGACCGCCCGCGACCTGGTCGCCCGGCACGACGTCGAGGGCGCGCGGGCCGCGGTCGCCGAGGGGCTGTCGCTGTGGCGCGGGCCGGCCTACGCCGACGTCTCCGCGGCCTTCGCCGTCGAGGAGTCCGAGCGGCTGGAGGAGCTGCGGCTGGACGCCCGGGAGCTGGCCGCGGAGCTGGACCTGCGGCTGGGCCGGCACGCCGAGATCGTCGACGACCTGCGCGAGCTGGTCCGGGCCAAGCCGCTGCGGGAGGGGCTGCGGGCCTCGCTGATGCTGGCGCTGTACCGCTCGGGTCGGCAGGCCGAGGCCCTGGAGACCTACGCCGAGGGCCGCGCGCTGCTCGCCGACGAGCTGGGCGTGGACCCCGGCCCCCCGCTGAAGGACCTGCACGGGCGGATCCTGCGCCAGGACGCCGGCCTGGCCGCGCCGGTCCGCGAGCCGACCGCGCCGCCGGCTCCTGCCCCGGTCCCCACCCCGGTCCGGCCCGCCCCGCCGGCGGCGCTGCCCGTCGCGCCGCTGCCCGTACCGCTGACGAGCTTCGTCGGCCGCGCGGCGGAGCTGGACGCGGTGACCGCGGCCCTCGCGGGCGGGCGGCTCGTGACGCTCGTCGGGCCCGGGGGCAGCGGCAAGACCCGGCTCGCGCTGGAGGCGGCGCGGCGGCGGCCCGCGGACGCGCCGCCCGCGGCGCTCGCCGAGCTGGCCGGCGTCGAGGACCCCGAACTGGTCGCCGCCGAGGTCGCCACCGTGCTCGGCGTCAGCCTGACCGCCGGAGATCCGGTGGGCGCGGTCGCCACCGCCGTGCAGGGGCGGCGGCTGCTGCTCGTGCTGGACAACTGCGAGCACGTCGTCGAGGCGGCCGCCGAGCTCTGCGCGGCGCTGCTGGCCCGCTGCGCCGACCTGCAGGTGCTCGCCACCTCCCGCGAGCCGCTCGGCGTGCCCGGGGAGGCGGTGCTCGCCTGCGGGCCGATGCCCACTGGCGCGCCCGGCAGCGACGCGGAGCAGCTGTTCCTCGACCGCGCCCGGCTGGCCGCGCCGCACCTGGCCGGCCCCTCGGACGACGAGCTGGAGCAGGTGCGGGAGCTGTGCGCGGCCCTGGACGGCCTGCCGCTCGCCGTCGAACTCGCCGCCGCGTGCCTGACGACGATGCCGCTGGCCGAGGTCGCCGCCCGCGTCGACGACCGCTTCGCGCTGCTGTCCGACGGCCGGCGCACCGCCGCCCCGCACCAGCGCACCCTCGCTGCCACCGTGCAGTGGAGCGTGGACATGCTCGCCCCGGCCGAGCTGGCGGTGTTCCGCGCGGTGTCGGTGCTGCCCGGCACGTTCGGCCCCGACGCCGTCGCCGCGGTGGCCGCGCCCGAGGTGGACGGCGCCACCCTGCCCCTGCTCCGGGTGCTGGTGGCCAAGTCCCTCGTCGAGCTCGACCACGGCACGGGCCGCTACCGGATGCTGGAGACGCTCCGGCAGTACGGGGAGCAGGGGCTGGCGCCGGAGGAGGAGCAACGGTTCCGCGGCCGGCACGCGAGCTTCGTACTCGCGCTGACCGAGGAGCTCGAGCCCACCCTCCGGCGTGCCGAGTGGACGGCGAGCGCCCGCCGGCTGGACGCCGAGCAGCCCGGCCTGCGCGCCGCGCTGTCCCACGCCCTGGCCACCGGGCAGGGCGAGGTGGCGCTGCGCATCGGCTCGGCGGTCGCCTGGTGGTGGTACCGGCGCGGGCACGTGCAGGAGGGCCGCCGCTGGCTGGCCTCCGCGCTGGCGGCCACCCCCGACGCGCCGCCGGCCGTGCGCAGCGGGGCGCTGCTGGGCGACGCCCTGCTGGCCTACCTCTCCGGCGACGTCGCCTCGATCTGGGCGCGCACCAACGAGATCGTCTCCTCCGCCGGCGACGAGGACGACGGGGTGCTCCCGCTGGCCCTCGTGCTGCGCGCGTTCGTCGGCGCGCTGATGGGCCAGGCCGATCCCGACGGGGACACCGGCCGCGACATCGCGCGGGGCGTGGAGCTGGCCCGGGCCTCGGGCATCGAGTGGGTGCAGGCCGAGATCGCCATGACCCTGGGCCAGTTCGCCCGGGTGGCCGGCGACGCCGAGGGCGCGCTGGAGCACCTCGCGCGGGCGGCGGACCTGGCGATCGGCCTCGGCCACTCCTGGGCGCACTCCTCGGTGCTGTGGATCCGGACCAAGGTGCTGATCGACCTGGGCCGCGCCCCCGAGGCGCTGGGAACGCTGCGGGAGATGGTCGAGCTCACCCACCGGGAGGGCGACGCCACCGGCACGCTGGCCGGGCTGCTCACCGCGGTCGGGGCGGTCACCGTCGCGGGCCGCCCGCGGGAGGCCGCCCTGCTCCTCGGCGCGGTGCAGGCCGGCACCCGCCTCGTCGGCTACGACCCGCTGCGGATGGACCCGGTCGACGGCCGGCGCTACGTCGCGGCCGCCGAGGCGGCGCTGCCCGCCGAGGAGTACGCCGCCGCCCTCGCCGAGGGGGCGCTGCTCGACCTCGGCGGCGCGGTCGCGCTGGTGGGGCGGCTGACCGTCGGCTGACGCATCCGCGCGTGGCGGCCCGCGCGTGCGGGAACCTGTCCGACATGGCGGAGTCCTCGGGCGGCGCTCCCCCGCCGCCTCCCCCCTCCCGGGCCCGCGAGGTGAGCGGGCCGCACCGGCTGAGCGCCCGGGAGTGGCGACGGGTGCTGCGCCGGACCGCCCGGCACGTGCTGGGCGACCGGCTGCAGGTGCTCAGCGCCGGCATCTCCTTCTTCGCGATCCTGTCCATCGCGCCCGTGCTGGTCACGGCGCTGTCGGTGTACGGCGCCCTCAACACCCCGGAGCAGGCCCTCGCGCAGCTGTCGGACCTGGCCCGGACGCTGCCCGACGACCTGGAGCCGATCGTCGAGGACCAGCTGACGACGATCACCACCGCCTCCGGGGAGGTGCTCACCTGGCAGGGCATCAGCGGCCTGCTCGTCGCGCTGTGGACGGCGACGACCGCGGCCACCTTCCTGGTCGACGCCCTGACGCTGGCCTACTCCGAGACCGAGACCCGCGGTCTGCTGCGCCGCAGCGGCATCGGCCTGGCCCTGGTGGTCGGGATCGCGCTGCTCGTCGGTGCCGTCATCGCGGCCGGCGGGCTCGCCTCCCGGGCGGTGGACGGCGCTCCGGACGCGGTGCGGACGGCGTGGCGGCTCCTGGTCTGGCCGGGCCTGGCGGCGGTCATGGCGTGCGGGCTCGCCGTCCTCTACCGCTACGCCCCCGACCGGCACGACGCCCGCTGGCGGTGGATCACGCCGGGCGCCGGGCTCGCCACCCTGCTCTGGCTGGCCTCGTCGATGATCCTGTTCGCCTACGTGCAGAGCCTGGGCAACTACGAGGCGACGTACGGATCCCTGGCCGGGGTGGCGATCAGCATGTTCTGGCTGTGGCTCAGCGTCTTCCTGGTCATCGTCGGCGCGGCCGTGAACGCCGAGGCGGAGCGGGAGACCCTCCGCGACACCACGGTGGGCCCGGAGCGGCCGATGGGCGAGCGCGGCGCCGTCGTCGCCGACAGCACGCCGCCGTAGCCGAGGGGCCACGACGGGACACGGCACGGCCGGGTTGCCGCTCTCCGCGGTTACCACCCGGTAGGAACGGGCACGCCACCTCGTCGACGGGGCCATCCGCCGGCACCCGGCCACCGCCGCACCCGCGGCTGCAGCGCAGCCGCACCCACGACAGGAGACGGGCACCGCATGCTGTACCGGGCCTATGAACTGCACCGACGCGCGGCCACGCCGCTCCGGACGGCCTCGGCGCTCACCGCCCGGGCCCTGGCCGCGCTGCCACCGGCCGTCGGGGACCGGCGACCGGTCCGGCGGGTCGGTGCCGCCTGCGACCTGCTGGCGCACGCCGGAGCCACCCACGCGCGGCCCGACTGGGGCATCGACACGGTCGTGACGGGCGGGCGCGAGGTGCGGGTGGAGCGCCGGGCCGCGCTCGAGACCCCCTTCGCGACCCTCCAGCACTTCGCCCGCCCGGAGGCGACCGGCCAGCCGCGCGTGCTGCTCGTGGGGCCGATGTCGGGCCACTTCACCACGCTGCTGCGCCCCACCGTCCGCACGCTGCTGGCCGACCACGACGTCTACGCCCTCGACTGGGCGAACGCCCGCGACGTCCCCGTCGAGCACGGGCCGTTCGGGCTGGACGAGTACGTCGACCACGTGCTCGCAGCCCTGCGCCACCTGGGGCCCGACACGCACGTCGTGGCGGTCTGCCAGCCGGCCGTGGCCGTCCTGGCCGCGGTCGCCGTCCTCGCCGCCGACGACGACCCCGCCCAGCCCGCCACGCTGACCCTGATGGCCGGCCCCGTCGACACCCGGGTGAACCCCGGACCGGTCAACGAGCTCGCCGCCAAGCGCCCCCTGTCGTTCTTCGAGCGCTGGGTCGTCGACACGGTGCCGGCACCGCTGGCCGGCGCCGGCCGGCGCGTCTACCCCGGCGTCACCCAGCTGACCGCCTTCATGTCGCTGGACCCGAAGCGCCACCTGCGCGCCCACCGGGCGATGTACCGCGCGCTCGTCGACGGCGACACGGCCGCCGCCGCCCGGACGCGGGCGTTCTACGACGAGTACGGCGCGGTCATGGACGTGCCGGCGGAGTTCTACCTGGAGACGCTCGAGCGCGTCTTCATGGACCAGCACCTGGCGACCGGCCGCTACACCTGGCGCGGCCGGCCCGTCGACCCCGCCGCCATCACCCGGACGGCGCTGCTCACCGTCGAGGGCGCTCAGGACGAGATGTGCCCGCCCGGCCAGACGCAGGCGGCGCACGACCTCTGCGGCGGGATCCCGGCCGAGCACCGGCGCCACCACCTCCAGGAGGGTGTCGGGCACTACGGCGTGTTCAGCGGCTCTCGCTGGGAGACCGGCATCTATCCGGTGCTGCGCTCCTTCGTCGCCGACCACCGACCAGCCGGCGCCCGCGCCGGCTGACGCACCCGGCCCCCGGACCGCGGGCCGGCGCCGCCGCGACCGTCGTACCCCGCTGCCAGGATGGGCGCCGTGCTGTTCGCCGAGGTCGTCGCCGCCTCCGCCGAGGTCGCGGCCACCCGTTCCCGCACCGCCAAGACGGCGGCGCTCGCGCGGGTGCTGCGCGCGGCCGACCCCGGCGAGGTGACGGCGGTGGCGGCCTGGCTGGCCGGTGAGCCGCGGCAGGGGCGGCTCGGCCTGGGCTGGCGCACACTCACCCGGGCCGCGCACGCGCCGGCGCCCGGGCCGGGGCTCTCCGTCGGCGCGGTCGACGAGGCGCTGACCGAGCTGGCCGCGACCGCCGGGCCGGGGTCGGTGGCCCGCCGGGACGCGGTCCTCGCCGGCCTCCTGGGCGCGGCGACCGCCGAGGAGCAGCGCTTCCTGATCCGCCTGCTCGCCGGCGAGCTGCGGCAGGGGGCGCTGGAGGGCGTGCTGGCCGACGCCGTGGCGGCCGCCGCCGAGGTGCCGCCCGCCGCGGTGCGGCGGGCCGCGATGCTCGCCGGGAGCGTGCCGGCCACGGCGGCCACGGCCCTGGCCGGCGGGCTCGCCGCGCTGGAGGCCGAGAGGCTGCGGGTCGGCCGGCCGGTGCGGCCCATGCTCGCGGCCCCGGGCTCCTCGCTGGACGCGGCGCTGGCCGACCTCGGCAGCGGGGTGACGGTCGAGTACAAGCTCGACGGCGCGCGGATCCAGGTGCACCGCGACGGCGACGAGGTGCGGGTGTGGACCCGGACCCTGCGCGAGGTCACCGACGGCGTGCCCGAGCTGGTCGAGCTGATCCGGGCACTGCCGTGCCGCACCGCCGTGCTGGACGGGGAGACCCTCGCCCTGGACGACGACGGCCGGCCGCGGGCCTTCCAGGACACGATGAGCCGCTTCGGCAGCGACGGGGCGGGCGAGGACACCGCCGCCGTGCTGCTCTCGCCGTTCCTGTTCGACGTGCTGCACCTGGACGGGCGCGACCTGCTCGACGAGCCTCTGACGGTCCGGCTCGACGCGCTGGCGGGGCTCCTGTCCGGCGAGGAGCACGCACCGCTGCGCATGCCGGGCGTCCGCTCGCCCACCCCGGAGCAGGCCGCCGCCGCGCTCGACGCGGCGCTCGCGGCCGGGCACGAGGGCGTCGTGGTCAAGGCGCTGGACGCGCCCTACGCGGCCGGGCGGCGCGGCCGGTCCTGGCAGAAGGTCAAGCCGGTGCACACCCTGGACCTGGTGGTGGTCGGCGCCGAGTGGGGCTACGGCCGGCGGACGGGCTCCCTGTCGAACATCCACCTGGCCGCCCGCGACCCGGCCGGCGGCGAGCCGGTGATGGTGGGCAAGACGTTCAAGGGCATGACCGACGAGCTGCTCGCCTGGCAGACCGCGACCTTCCCCGCGTACGCGGCGGACCGGCCCGACTGGGGGGTGCGGCTGCGGCCGGAGCTGGTGGTCGAGGTCGCCGTCGACGGCGTGCAGCGCAGCACCCGCTACCGCGGCGGCGTCGCGCTGCGGTTCGCCCGGGTGCTGCGCTACCGGCCGGACAAGACGGCCGCCGAGGCCGACACCCTCGACGCGATCCGGGCGCTGCTGCCCGGCGGATGACGGCCGAGGGCCCCGGCTCAGCGGGGCAGCGGGCTCCGGTCGCCGGCCGGCCGCCGGTGTCGCGCCCGGCTCCGGCGCCGGACGACCCGGCGCGGATGCTCCTCCGACTCCCGCTCCCAGCGCGCGGTCGACGCCCGGGCCAGGGCGATCACGACCGCCGTGGCGGCCAGGAAGCCCATGCCGGCCAGGCCCACCCATTCCATGACGCCCACCCCCGGTCCGGTTGCGGCGCCCGGGCGTCGTCGGCAACCGGAAGGGCAACGGTCCCCTCCCCCGCGCCGGCGCGGCAGGGGCTGCGGGCCGGGTGACCGAACCGTTACCGGACACGCCGGGCGGGCGGCGCCCCGGGGCGATCGGCCCTACAGCAGCTCGGCCAGCAGCGCCGCCGCCCGCGCGGCGCCGTCGGTCTCCACCGGCCGGTAGCGGACGTCGCGGCCGAGCTCGCCGACCAGCGCGGCGGCCAGGGCGTCGGGATCGGCCGCCTCCTCGTAGGGCAGGCACCGCCCGGCCCCGTACTGCTCCAGCCGCCGGCGCACGTGCAGGTTCTGCTCGAAGTGCCGGCGCAGCGGCACGTACACGAACGGCTTGTTCAGCGCGGTGAGCTCCATGCAGGTGGTCAGCCCGCCCTGGACGACGGCGACGTCGCAGGCGGCCAGGTACCGGTGCAGCTCGGGCAGGTAGCCGACCGTCCGCACGCCGGGGAGCTCCGGCAGGGACCGGGGGTCGATCCGCGGCCCCGTGACGACGGCGACGCGCAGCTCCGGCAGCAGCCGCCGGGCGAGCGGCACGGCGTCCAGTACCCGCCGCAGCAGCGATCCGCCGACCCCCGAGCCCCCGACGGTCACCAGGCACAGCGGCTGGCCGGGTGCGGCACCGAGCTCGGCGCGCAGCTCCTCCGTCCCGCCCAGCCGGGCGGGGTCGAAGCCGGTGACGTAGCCGGCGAAGTCGAACTCGGCCGCCGTCCAGTCGCGGATCCGCGGCAGCCCCGGGCCGAACTCCGCGTCCACGACGTCCGCGGGGTTGCCGACGAACACCGACCGGTCCCGCACCCACCGGTGGCGCTCGCGCTGCTCGAGCATCTCGGCGTTGAGGTCGGCGGTCAGGGCCGCCTCCCGGGCGCCGCCCTCGGGCATCGGCAGCCAGCCCACGAAGTCGGTCAGCCAGGCGAACCGGAAGCGCTTGAGCTCCGGGTTGTCGTGCAGGAAGTGGTCGACGTCCCAGGCCTCGTCGGCGACGACCAGGTCGTAGTGCTCCTCGCGCACGAGGTCGGCGAACACCATGAAGTTGGACACGAGGATCTCGTCCATCCGGCGGATCGCCGAGAAGGCGTGCAGGTCGTGCTCGCCGGCCTCGGCCTCGACGTGCCCGGACTCGTTCGCCAGCTGCGCCGACGCCGGGTGCACCCGCTCGCCGGCGTCGGCCAGCACGCTCGTCACCGGGTGCTGGGCCAGCCAGTCGATCGCCAGCCCGGGATGCCGGTCCCGCAGCTCCGCGGCGATGGCGACGTCACGGCGGGCGTGCCCCAGCCCGATCGGCGAGGACAGGTACAGCGCCCGGGGACCGCGGTGGGCGGCCCGGGTCCACGTCGTCCGCCGCGGGGGCGGCGGCGCCACCCGGGCGACGAACTCGTCGAGCAGCAGGTTGACCCGGACCGGGTCGCGGGCGTGCGGGCCGTGCCCGCTGCCCTCGAGCAGCACCAGCGAGCCGCCGGTGAGCTCGGCCAGCCGCTCCCCCACCCGCCAGGTGCGGATCCGGTCCTGCACGCCGTGGACGACGGTGACCGGGCAGCGGAGGAGCCGGCAGAGCGGCTCCAGCGGCTGGACCTCGGTGCCGTCGCAGCCCAGCCGCGCCGCCGTCGTGTCCACCAGCGTCTCGGGGGCGACGTCCCTCGCCCAGGCGATGCCGTCCTCGATCTGCTTGGTGGAGTGCGGCTCGGGGAACATCCGCGCGAAGAAGAACGCGAGGAAGTCGTCGTAGCCGCCCTCGGTCCACGCGTACCGGTTGTAGGCCGCCCAGCCCTCCCGGGTGTCGAGCCGGGTGTCCCAGACGTACCGCTCCCGTTCGGGGTCGGGAACGCCGAGCGCGCACGCCGGCCCGATGGCGAACACGCCCAGCGCCCGCTCCGGGGAGCGCGCGGCCACGTGCACCGCCCAGGTCGCCCCGCAGGAGAGGCCGACGAGCACGGCGGCGCCGGTGCCGGTCGCGTCGAGCACGGCGATCGCGTCCGCGGCGTACTCGGCGTCGGTGTAGGCCGCCGCCCCGACCGGGCGGCCCGAGCGCCCGCTGCCCCTGCCGTCGAAGGTGACCACGCGGTGGTGCCGGGCGAGGTGGCCGATCTGCGCCCGCCAGTGCCGCGACGGGATGATCGACCAGGTCGGCAGGAGCAGCACCGTCGTCCGGTGGTCGGACCCGTACACCTCGTAGGCCAGGGCCACGCCGTCCCGCTCGACGACGCCGTCCACGTCCGGGAGCACCGCGCGACCGCCGGGGTCGTGTGCCACCGGCCCACTCTGCTCCCCCGGGGTCCCCGGGGGAGCGTCGGCGAGCGTCGTCACGGCCGGATCTCGAAGACGTTGTTGAACGGCGTCGAGGCGGCGATGCCGAAGCGGGGGAAGCCCGCGGTGGTGGCGACGTCGCGGATCCGGGCCGGACCGGCCTGCGTGCCGAGGGCCGCGCCGACCTCCTGCGACAGCGAGGCGGGCGTGCACAGCAGCGTCGAGAAGCCGTAGTACGCGCGGCCGACCGGGTTGAGGTTGTCGGCGATCGCGTCTCCGGCCATCGGCTCGACGACCAGCCAGGTGCCGTCGTCGGCGATCGCGGCCCGCACGTGCCGGGCGGCGCCGATCGGGTCGCCCATGTCGTGCAGGCAGTCGAACATCGTGACCAGGTCGAACCCGGACCCGGAGAACGTGGCCGCCGGCGCCACCTCGAAGGAGACCCGGTCGTCGACGCCGGCCTCGGCCGCGCGGGCGCGGGCGGTCTCGATGGAGCCGGCGTGGTAGTCCGAGCCGACGAAGGTCGAGCGCGGGAAGGCCTGGGCCATGAGGATCGTCGAGGCGCCGTGGCCGCAGCCGACGTCGGCCACGCGCGCGCCGCGCTCGAGCTTGGCGACCACCCCGTCGAGGGCCGGCAGCCACTCGCCGATCAGGTGGGCGTTGTACATGGTGCGGAAGAACCGCTCGCAGCCGACGTGCACGTCGCTGTTGTGGGTGTGCCAGCCGCGGCCGTCGCCGCTGCGGGCGGCCTCGACGACCTCGTGCGCGTCGCGGGTGGTGCCGTGGGCGATCTGGAAGAAGCCGGGCAGGTAGGCCGGGCTGGTCGGGTCGGTCAGCGCCGCGGCCTGCTCGGCGGGCAGCGTGTAGCGGCCCGTGGCCGGGTCGAGCTCGACGATGGCGCCGGCGGCCTGGGCAGCCAGCCACTCGCGGGCGTAGTGCTCGCTGGTGCCGGTGCGCTCGGCGAGCTCGGCCGGGGTGGTAGGGGTGCCGTCGGCGAGGGCCCGGTAGTAGCCCAGCTGGTCGCCCATGACGACCAGCGCGGTGTTCAGGGTGGCGCCGACCTCCTCGACGGCGCGGAACACGAACGCCATCAGCTTGTCGGGGTCGATCGGTCGCGGGGTGGCCTGCTGCGGGGCGGTGGGGGCCGAGGCGGTGGTGGTCACGGAGTTCTCCTGGAGGCGGTTCGCGCGGTGGACCGGACGGCCGTCCGGACGTCGACGACGCTCGTCCCCCGCACCGCGCCGCCGCATCAGGGCACCCCCCTGGTTCCTCCCTAGACTCGGCGGATGCTGGTCGGCCGCGACCGCGAGCGCGCCCTGCTGCACGGCCTCGTCGCCGGCGCGCGGGTGGGCCAGGGCGCCGCGCTCGTGCTGGTCGGGGAGGCCGGCATCGGCAAGTCCGTGCTGCTGGCGGACGCCGACGAGGTCGCGTCGGCGTCCGGCATGCAGGTGCTCCGCGCGACCGGGACGGCGTCGGAGACCGGGATCGGCTTCGGCGCGCTGTCGCAGGTGCTGCGGCCGGTGCTGGGCCACCTGGACCGGATCCCGGCGCCGCAGGCCGCCGCGCTGGCGGCGGCGCTGGCGCTGCGGCCCGGCCCCGCCGGCGACCGCTTCGCGGTGGGGGCGGCCACGCTGAGCCTGCTCAGCCGGGCGGCCGAGGACGCCCCGCTGGCGGCGATCGTGGACGACGCCCACCTGCTGGACCAGCCCTCGGCGCAGGCGCTGGCGTTCGCGGCGCGGCGGCTGTCGGCCGACCCGGTGGTGCTGCTGGCCGCCGTCCGCGACGGGGAGCCGTGCGCCCTCACCGAGGCCGGCCTCCCGGTCCTGGCCGTGGCCGGCGTGCCGCTGGAGGCCGTGCCGCCCCTGCTGGGCGCGGCCGGCTCCCGGCTGGCCGGCGACGTGGTCGCGCGGCTGCACGCGGCCACCGGCGGCAATCCGCTGGCGCTGGCCGAGCTCGGCGCGGGCGGCCTGGGTCTGGAGGCGCTGCTCCCCGCGGCGCCGGTGCCTGTGCCGGCGTCGCTGGCCCGCGCGTTCGCGCTGCGGGCCGACCGCCTGTCCGGGCCGGCACGCACCGCGCTGCTGGTCGCCGCGACCGCCGGCGGCGACCTGGCCCCCGTCGACCGCGCCTGCCGGGCGCTCGGCACCTCGGCGGCCGCCCTGGAGGAGGCGGAGGCGGCCGGGCTGCTCACCATGTCCGGTGGTGGCCCCGCCTTCCGCCACGGTCTGGTCCGCTCCGCCGTCTACACCGAGGCCACCCCCGGGCAGCGGCGCGCGGTGCACCGGGCGCTGGCCGCCGCGCTGGCCGGCCGCGACGGGGACGGCGACGGGGACGGGGATGGGAACGGGGATGGGAACGGCAGCGACGGGAACGGCGGGGACGCGGCCGCCGACCGGCGGGCCTGGCACCTGGCCGAGGCGGCCCTCGGCCCGGACGAGCAGGCCGCCGCCGCCCTGGCCGCCGCGGCGGCACGCGCCCGGGAGCGCAGCGCCTACGCGGTCGCGGCGGACGCCGCCGAGCGGGCCGCCCGGCTCAGCCCCGACCCGGCCGACCGGGCCGAGCGGCTGGTCGTCGCGGCGGAGTCGGCCGAGCAGGCGGGCACCGCCGGCTCGGCGGCCGCCCTGCTCGCCGCGGTCGACGGGCTGCCGCTGAGCCCGGCGCTGCGCATCCGGATCGCGGCGCTGCGCGGCACCGTGGCCACGCGGACCGGAGCGGTCGAGGAGGCCCGCGACGTCCTCCTGGCCGCCGGCGACGAGGCCACCGCGACCGACCCCGACGCGGCGGTCCTGCTGCTGGCCGACGCCGTCCTCGCCTGCTTCCTGCTCGGCGACACGGCGACGCTGGCCGCGGCCGCCGCCCGGCTGGACCGGCTGCTCGGCACCGTCGGCCCGACCGCCGAGTGGGTGGCCACGATGGCCACCGGCGTGGCCGGCGTCCTGACCGGGCGGGGCGGTGCCGACCGCATCCGGCGGGCGCTCCTGGCGGCGACTCCCGACGGGGCACTGCCCCGCGACCCCCGGCTCGCCCCGCTGCTGGTGCTGGGCCCGCTGTTCCTGCGCGAGCGGGCGACGGGGCGGGACGTCGTGCCCGCCGTCGTCGAGGAGCTGCGCCGCCGGACCGACATCGGGCGGCTGCCGCTGCTGCTCTTCCTCGTGGCGCGCGACTGCGCCACCACCGATGCGTGGGCCGAGGCCGAGGTCGCCTACGCCGAGGGCATCGCCCTGGCGCGGGAGGCCGGCCAGGTCGCCGACCTGGCGATCTGCCTGGCCGGCCTGGCCTGGCTGGAGGCCCGGCAGGGCCGCGACGCCGCCTGCCGGGCGCACGCCGAGGAGGCGCGGTCGATCTGCACGCAGCGGCACCTGGGCGTGTTCACCGCGTGGTCGCTGTGGGCGCTGGGCGAGCTCGAACTGGGGGCGGGCCGGACCGCTGCCGCCGTCGACGCACTCGAGCGCCTGAGGGCGCTGCTGGTCGAGCAGGGCGTCGACGACGTCGACCTCTCCCCCGTTCCCGAGCTGGTGGAGGCCCTGGTCGGGGCCGGCCGGCCGGAGGCGGCGGCCGCGCTCGTGCCCGACCACTCCGCCCGCGCCGCCCGCAAGGGACAGCCGTGGGCGATGGCCCGGGCGGCCCGGGCGGCCGGGCTCGTCGCCGACGACGCCGACCTCGACGGCCGCTTCGGCGAGGCCCTGGCCCTGCACGCGCGGACGCCGGACGTCTTCGAGACCGCCCGGACCCAGCTGGCGTTCGGCGCGCGGCTGCGCCGGGCGCGGCGCCGGGCCGACGCCCGCGGACCGCTGGGCGACGCCCTGGCGGCCTTCGAGTCGCTGGGCGCCGGCCCCTGGGCGGACCGGGCCGCGGCCGAGCTGCGCGCGACCGGTGCGACGGCCGCCCGCCGCGCCGCCAGCCCCCTGCAGGCCCTCACCCCGCAGGAGCAGCAGATCGCCCGACTGCTCGCCTCCGGGCGGACGACGAAGCAGGCGGCGGCGGCGCTGTTCCTCAGCCCCAAGACCGTCGAGTACCACCTGCGGCACGTCTACCTGAAGCTGGGCGTCGGCTCCCGGGCCGAGCTGGCCGAGCGGCTCGGCGGGTCCGGCTGACCCTCACCCCCGGCCGGCGGCGCTCAGGATCGGGCCGATGTGCTCGGGCGAGAAGAACTCCTCCGGGGAGAGCGTGCCCGCGGTCATGCTCACGAAGTCGTCCATCGCCGCCTGGTCGCGCGAGACCGCGGCCAGCAGCTGCGCGACCTCCGGCGCGGGCGGCTCCAGGGTGGCCAGGCCCGTGGTGAACCCGTACATCGGCAGCGACCGGGTGTCGCGTTCGAACTGGTACCGGCCGAGCGCGTCGGCGAGCGATGCCTCGCCCCGCAGGCCCTGGTCCACGGCCGCCGCGCACAGTTCGGCGTCGCGGAGTGCGTCGCTGATCCCCTGGGCCGTGATCGGGTCCTTCACGTAGCCGGCGTCGCCCACCAGGGCCCAGCCGGGGCCCCCGGTCGCGCGGAAGGTGTTGGGCACGGCCGCGCCGCTGAACCGGTCCACCCGCGTGGCGGCGCGGACCCGCTCGGCGAACGCGGGCGCGAGCTCGAACGAGTCGAGGTAGTGGCGCTCGAGGTCGGCCTTGACCGCCGCCGCCTCGGCGTACGGCCAGCCGACGACGACCAGGGTGAGCCCGTCGCTCGTGGGGAGGGAGGCCCACCCCCGGCCGGGCCGCGCCACCGTGCCGAACGCGTCGACGGGCAGCCCGGTCCAGTAGGTGTAGGCCGACCACATCAGCCGGGGCCGGTCCATGTACTCCTCCGCGCCGACCGCCCTCGCCACGCGGGAGGACCGGCCGTCGGCGCCGATCACGACCCGCGCCCGCTCCCGCACCGGGCGACCGCCGGGGCCGTGGCCGACGATGCCGGCGACCGCGCCGTCGTCGTCGCGGAGGACGTCCTCGACCGTGACGCGCTCCCGCAGCTCCGCCCCCGCCGCGACCGCCGCCTCGACCAGGACCCGGTCCAGGTGGGTGCGGCGCGGCGCGTAGGCGGTCGACCCACCCTCGCAGGGCCGCGGCGTGCCGGCGATGGTGAACGCGCCGAAGTCGAACGTGTACCTGTCGATGGGCGGGCAGCCGCTCGCGGTGACGGCGTCCAGCAGGCCCCACCGCCGCAGCGCCGCGACGCCGGGGGCGTGGATCATCAGGGTGGACACGGTGTCGCTGGGGAACGTGGCCCGGTCCACCAGCAGCACCCGGTGCCCCGAGCGGGCCAGCAGCATCGCCGTCGGGGAGCCCGCGCACCGGGCGCCCACCACGATCGCGTCGTATCCGTCGTCCATGTCGACCTCCTCGGCAGCGGTGGGGACGACCGCGGCCCTCGACACGGACCGCGTGCACCGCAGTGGCCGTCCCGTCATGCTCCCGGCCCCCGGTACGGCGCCCCCAGGGCCGTTGTCCCCCATGCCGCCGTCCCCGGGCCCCACGGCGCGCGGGAGGGGCTCCCCGGCGGCGCCGCGGATGTGCTGTGCTCGCGGCGACCGCCCGCCGCGGGAGGAGCGCCGACATGGCCGTCCAGCTGAACCACACGATCGTCGCCGCCCGGGACGAGCAGGCCTCCGCCGCGTTCCTGGCCGAGGTGCTGGGCCGGCCGGCGCCCACCACCTACGGCCCGTTCGCGGTGGTGGAGCTCGACAACGGGGTGTCCCTCGACTTCATCGGGTCGGAGACCGTCCATCCCCAGCACTACGCGTTCCTCGTCACCGAGCAGGAGTTCGACGAGATCCTGGCCCGCATCCGCGCGGCGGGGCTGCCCTTCTGGGCCGATCCCGCCCGCCGCCGACCCGGGGAGATCAACACGAACGACGGCGGCCGCGGCGTCTACTGGCCCGACCCCGACGGCCACTTCCTCGAGATCATCACCCGCCCGTACGGCGGATGACGCCAGGCGGCGGGCCCCCGTCGAGACGCGCGGTGTGGTGGCGGCGCTCCCGGGTACCGGCACCGGGGACGGGGATCGCACCGACGACGAGGAGCACGACATGGAGCTGGGTGGACTCGGGGACAAGGCGAAGAAGGCCCTGGACAGCGAGAAGGGCGAGAAGCTGAGCGACTCGGCCCTGGAGCGCGGCGAGGAGTTCGCCGACGACAAGACCGGCGGGAAGTACGACAAGCACACCGACACGGCCGGCGACAAGGCCGACGAGTTCCTCGGGCAGCGGGACTCCGGCGGCGCCTGACCGGCCCCCGGCGGGTGGGTTCCTCCGCGCACCCACCCGCCGGCCCGGGCTGTGCCCGCTCGCCGGCTCCGCCGCCGCACGCTTCGGCGACGGCGATGACCACCCCGAGGGGATCGGGCTGACGGGTACCGGCCGGCGGCCGGGCGTGCGGCTGCCCGCCCGCTGACCCGCGCCTGCCCTCCGCGGGCCCGGCGGCGCGTGCGAGCATCGGCCCTCGTGCGACGGCCCCGGAGACGCGCTTCCGGGGCCGAGCTCCCGGAGCGCAACGGTGCCCGCACCGTCATGCCCCGCGAGGTGCGCGTCCTGGCGGTCGTGGCCTTCGTGGTCGCGCTCGGCTTCGGCATCGTCGCGCCCGCCATCCCCCTGTTCGCCCGCGACTTCGGCGTCGGCACCACCGCGGTCGGCCTGGCGGTGAGCGCGTTCGCGTTCTTCCGGTTCGTCTCCGCCTTCTCCGGCGGCTCGCTGGTCGAGCGCTTCGGCGAGCGGGCCGTGCTGGCCACCGGGCTGGTCGTCGTCGCCGTCACCACCGGCCTGGCCGGGCTGGCCGGGTCGTTCCCGGTCTTCCTCGCGTTGCGCGCGACGGGCGGGATCGGCAGCGCGATGTTCACCGTCGCCTCGCTGGCGTTGCTGCTGCGGGTCTCCCCGCCCACGCATCGGGGGCGCGCCGCCGCCACCTACCAGGGCGGGTTCATCCTCGGCGGTATCGCCGGGCCGGCGGCCGGCGGGCTGCTGACCCAGCTCTCGCCGCGGCTCCCGTTCCTCCTGTACGCCGTGGCGCTCCTGGCCGCCGGAGCCGTGGCCCTGGTGCTGCTGCGGACGCCCGCGGGGGTGCCCGGCGCGGGGGTGGCGGGGGCGGCCCCGGACCTCGAGCGGGGGCCCGTGCGCCTCCGCAGGGCGCTGCGCTCGCGGGTGTACATCGCGGCGCTCGTCGCCAACCTGGGGGTCGGCTGGGTGCTGTTCGGCGTCCGCAACTCGCTGGTGCCGCTGTACGTGACCGAGGAGCTGGGCCGGGGCGCGGCGTGGGCCGGCGCCGGGTTCCTCGCCGGGTCGGCCGCGCAGGCGCTGGGGCTGCTGCGCTCGGGCCGGCTGGCCGACACGTGGGGACGGCGGCCCTCCCTCGTGCTCGGCGCGGCCCTGGGCACGGCGTCGATGGCGCTGCTCGTGCTGCCGCCGGTGACCTGGGTGTTCCTGCTGTCGATGGCCGGCTACGGGCTGGCCGCGTCGCTGCTGGCGAGCGTGCCGGCGGCGCTGGTGGGTGACGTCAGCCCGGCGCGCGGCGGACGCGTCGTGGCGGTCTTCCAGATGTCGGCGGACCTGGGCGCGGTGGTCGGACCGCTCGCGGCGGGCTGGCTGACCGACGCGTTCTCCTACCAGGTGGCGTTCGGGGTGAGCACCGCCGTCGTCGCGGCGGGCCTGGTGACCGCGCTGGCCCTTCCCCGCCGCTGAGCGGAGGATGGAGGGGCGCCCGGGAGGGCCCGTCGTGAACCTGTCGACGGAGGGACCGCAATGGTGCGGCGTCTCGTGTTGTGGGCTGTGCCCGTGATCGCGCGGGTGATCGGGCCGTTGGCGCGCCGGTGGCTGCCCGTCCAGGACCCCTACGACGACAGCCGGTGAGCGTCCGCCGGCATCGCCGGCCGGTGCTCCGGGCCGGGGCGTCGATCAGGGGCGCCACTCCTGGCGGTAGTCGGGGTGGTCGGCATAGGGCAGCGCGAGCAGTGCCAGCGTGAGGGCCGCGAGCTGGTGCGCGTCGGCCGGCGGCACCGGGAAGTCGGCCATCCCGGTCTGCCGCGATCCCACGAACGCCACCTCGGGGCGCAGGTCGCGACAGGCCAGCACCAGCCGCCAGCGGGCCGCGCAGTCCGCGAGCACCGCCTGCGGATCGTGCCGGGCGACGTGCTCGCGCACCCCGGCCGGCACCCGCTCCCCGAGTCCGCCCGCCGGCCACCGGTCGCCCGCCTGCGCCGCGACCCGCTTGTCCTCGGCGATTCGGGCCAGCAGGAACTCGTCCAGGCGCGGTTGCATGTCCGGCTCCAGCCCCGAGCCCGTCTCCATCGCGCTCATGGCGACCTCCTCCTGGATCGGCCCGAGTCTCGCGTGCTCAGCCGGCACCGACGACCCCCTCGGGTGCGGTGTCCGCATCGACCGTCCCGGTTGGGCCGGGTTCGGGAGCGGGAGGCTCCGTCGGCTCCGTCGGGGCCGGCTCCGACGCCGTGGGCTCGGCGGGGGTGGGCTGGGAGGGGGCGGGCTCGGACGGCGTGCCGGAGGGAGCGGACGTCCCCGGATCCGCCGGCGTCGTCCCGGGATCGGAGGGCGTGCTGCCCGGATCGATGGGCGTGGTCGCCGGGTCCGACGGCGTCGCGCCCGGGACGCCGGGCCCGGTCGGGGCGGTCGTGCCCGGGGCGGTCGTGCCCGGCCCGCCGGACGGGGCCTCGGCGGACCCCGCCGCCGGTGAACCGGTCCCGACGACGACCTGCTGCCCGGCCGGGCCGGCCGGCGCGTCGGACGCCTCCGGCAACGCCTCCTCGGCCGGCGCGACGGCGACGGTGACGCGCACCTCGTCCCCCTCGTCCAGGCGGGTGCCGACCGGGCTCACGGCGAGGACCGTGCCGGCGGGGTGCTCGGCCGTCACCTCGTCCACGCGGACGACGTCGAGGCCGAGGGACCCCAGCTCGCCGGCGACGTCCTCGTACTCGCGGCCCACGTGGTCGGCCGCGGCCAGCAGCACTCCCTGGTCCGCGGCTGCGGACGGCCCCTGGGCCACCGTGTCCTCGTCCCCGCCGCCTCCGCCGCCGCCTCCGCCGAGCACGAACGCCAGCGACCCGGCCACCAGCAGCAGGGCGAGCAGCGGCAGCAGCACCGACAGCGCGCGCCGCCCCTGCTGCGTCCCGGGTGCACGGAGCGCGCTCGCGCCGGCGAGGACGCGGACCGGTCGGGTGTAGGCCGCGGTGCCGCCGGGCGCCTGCCCGTGGTCGAGCGTCTCCTGGACGGCGTCGAGGAACGCGCCCCCGTCGGGGACCCGGTCCTGCGGGTCCTTGACCAGCGCCGAGTCGATGAGGTCCCGGACCTCGTGGGGCAGGTCGGCCGGCAGCGGCTCCGGGTCCTCGACCACGTGCTTGAGCGCCACCGTCACCGGGTTGTCGCCGGCGAAGGCCGCGTGCCCCGTCAGGGACTCGTAGCCGACCAGCCCGAGCGCGTACACGTCGCTGGCGGGCGTGGCCGGCTCCCCCTTCGCCTGCTCCGGCGACATGTACTGGGCGGTGCCGATCACCTGCCCGGTCCGGGTCAGGTGCACGCTGTCGGTGGACCGGGCGATGCCGAAGTCGGTCAGCTTCACCGCGCCGTCGGCCCGCACCAGGATGTTCGCCGGCTTCACGTCCCGGTGGACGACGCCGTGCCGGTGCGCCTCGGCGAGGCCGGCGGCGGTCTGCCGCAGCACCGACAGCGCGGCCTGCGGCTCCATCGGCCCGTCCGCGGAGAGCCGGGCCGACAGCGGCGCCCCGTCGACCAGTTCCATGACCAGGTAGGCCAGGTGCTCGCCGGCCTCGTCGGGCGACGCCTCGCCGTAGTCCAGGACGGCGGCGATGTTCGGGTGGCTGAGCGACGCGGCGTTGCGCGCCTCGGCCCGGAACCGCTGGATGAAGGTGGGGTCGTCGGCGAACTCGCTGCGCAGCACCTTCACCGCGACCGCCCGCTGCAGGACGACGTCCCGTCCGCGCCAGACCTCTCCCATTCCCCCCGTGGCGATCCGCTCCTCGAGTGCGTACCGGCCCCCCAGGAGCCGGCGTTCCCCCTCGCCGGTCGACACGCTGATCACCCTCGCCCTCGATGCGCGGGCTGCTCCCGCTCCCCGCTGAGTCCCCCGTTCGGGTGAACGCCACACCCCGATCCCGGATCGGCGCGTCGCGGCGCGGGCCGGGGGCGGGGGCCGGGGGTCCTCAGCCGGAGGCCGGGGGGCCTCAGCCGGAGGCCGCGGGTACCTGCCGGCTCACCTTCCGCCACAGCCAGCCCGACGGGACCCGCCGCCCGCTGACGAGGTACTCCGGGATGGCGTCGTCCAGCAGCGTCGCCTCCAGCGCGCGGCGCACCGCGGGCCGCCCGGCGAGCAGGAGCTCGTCCCCGGGCCGCAGGACGACGTCGTCGCCGGGTGCGAGCAGGTGCTCCTCGCCCTGGCGCACCACCAGGGGCACCGCGGCCAGCCGGCGGTCCCGGTCCACCGGGCTGCGCAGCAGGTCGCCGAGCCGCAGCCGGCCCTCGGCCAGCCAGCTGGTCAGCGACGGCGCCTCGGTGTCGTCCAGCCGCACCTTCCACAGCGGGTCCAGGTGCCGCCCGCACTGCTCGACCAGCCGGTCGGTGACCGCGGCGGCCCAGGCGTCGTCCCGGTCCAGCAGCCCGCGCAGGAACCGCCACAGCAGGGGGGTCGACAGCTGCGCGTACGCCTCGTGTGCGACGACGGCCGTGGGCACCAGCAGCGCGTCGACCTCCAGCGCCGCGAACAGGGCGGCGCTGGTCGGGGCGTTCTGCCGGGCCGCGACGAAGACGCCGGGCGCCACCCTCCGCGCCTCGGCCACCAACGACATGTTGGTGATGTCGTCGTCGCTGCCGGCGACGAAGCCGACGGCGCCCACGAGCCCCGCCGCGGCGAGGACGTCGGGGTCGGAGGCGTCCCCGACGACCGTCGGCCCCTCCTCCCCCGGGGCGGGCCGCCGGTCGATCGTCACGACCTCCAGGCCCTCGGCCCGCAGGTCGGTGGCGAAGTGCCGGCCGAAGGTGCCGTAGCCGGCGACCACCCAGCGGCCGGGCGCGGGCGCCGGCCGCCGCTCCGGGAGCTCGGCGCCGGGCCCGGTCTCCAGCCAGGTGGTCAGCTGGTAGGACGACGGCGCGCGCAGGGCCAGCCGCAGCCGGTCGCCGAAGCGGTCGAAGGGGTTGATCACCGTGGGCGAGCCGAAGGCGCGCATCCGCTCGGCGACCACGCCCGACGTCGTCCGGGCGACGACCGGCAGCTCCGGGCGCAGCAGCGCGGCGCTGATCACCACGGCCAGGTTCGCCTGGTCGTCGCTGGTGAGCGCGACGACGCCCTCGCACCACGGGTGGTCCAGCCCGGCGACGACGAGGTCGTGCAGGTCCCGGGCGTCGCCGACCAGGCCCGGCACGTCGGCGTGCGAGGTGTTGAGCTCCAGCGCGTCGATGCGGGTCGCGTCGAGGTCGACGACGGTGAACCGGCGCCCCAGCGCGTCGAAGGAGTCCCCGAGCATCTCGCCGGTCTGCCCGTAGCCGGCCATCAGCAGGAAGGGCTCCCGCAGCCGCGCCACCTTCCGGGTGACGTGCCCGGTGATCAGCGCCCGCCGGAACGCGCGGTCCTGCAGCAGGGTCAGGACCGAGCCGATCGCGTACGCCCACCCGACGACGGTCAGGTAGATCGCGCCGGTGACCCACATCCGCTGCGCGTAGGTGAACTCGTTCGGCAGCTCCCCGAAGCCGATCGTCGTCGCGGTGTAGCTCATGAAGTAGAACGCGTCGAAGACGCTCATCCGCGCCGGCCGGCCCGCGGCGTCCTGACCCGGGACGAGGCTCAGGCCGACGACGCTGATCGTGAACACCAGGATCAGCGTGATCAGCGGCGCCCGGAGCCGGCGCAGGACGACGAACACCGCGCCCGACTCCTGCGACCGCGTGACCACCCGCTGCCGCCGCCGCATCCGCCGCGGCGCCGGGGCGGCCGGCCCCTGGCCCGAGCCGGCGAACAGCCGCCAGAAGGCCCGCAGCACCCCGCTCACGCCGGCCGCCGTCAGCGTCGCTGGAACGACACGGTCTCGACGACGAGCAGCACCAGCGAGACCACGTTGGCCAGCAGCGCGCCGCCCGAGAGCGAGACGACGCTCGCGGTGGCCTCCGCGTCGAGCCCCGCGCTGCTGACCTGCTCGGCGTAGACGTAGACGACCGTCGCGGTGATCAGCTGCAGGTCGGCGACGAGGCTGGTGGCCAGGTGGACGGCGCCGATCTGCGTGCGGTCGCCGAACTTCAGGACCGTGGCGATGAGGTTGACCACCACCGCGGCGTACAGCTCCCACGGGTTGTGCAGCGCGGGGTCGTCGATGTCGCCGATGAAGAACCCGAAGTTCAGCGTGGCGGCGAGCAGCACGAAGAACCCGAAGACCACCTTCTCGAGGTTCATCCGCCTCCCGCCCTGACTCCCACCCTGACCTGGCCCGACGGTGGCCGACGCTAGCGCCGACGCCGGTCTCCCGCCGGTCGACGGCCGCGGCGTCCTCCGGGTGGGGGACGGCGGGGCCCTGGTGTGGGCGACCGGGCAGGGCCACGCTGCGCCCCATGACCACCGAGGCCACCTGGCTGGAGTCCATGCCCGCCGTCTACGACCGGCACCTGGGCGCCGCCCTGTTCGAGCCCTTCGCCCGGGAACTGGCCGGCCGCGCGGCGGCCCTGCGCCCCGCGCGCGTGCTGGAGGTGGCGGCCGGCACGGGGATCGGGACCCGCCGGCTGCGGGCCGCGCTGCCCGACGCGGCGATCCTGGCCACCGACCTCAACCCGGCCATGGTCGCCGCCGGGGCCGAGCGCGTCCCGGACGTCGAGTGGCGCGCCGCCGATGCCCTGGACCTCGGCGTCCCCGACGGCTCGGTGGACCTCGTGGCGTGCTCGTTCGGCGTCATGTTCGTCCCCGACAAGCCCGGCGCCTTCGCCGAGGTCGCCCGCGTCCTCGCCCCCGGCGGGACGCTGCTGTTCACCGCCTGGGACGACGTGGCGCGGTCGACGTTCCCGGCCGCGCTGGTGACCGCCCTGGCCGAGGTGCTGCCCGAGCAGACGCCGCAGTTCATCGAGCGCGTGCCCCACGGCTACGCCGACCCCGCGACCATCGCCGTCGACGTCGCCGCGGGCTCCCTCGCCGTCCAGGACCTGACCACCCTGACCCTGACCGGCGAGGCGCCGTCGGCCCGGTCGCTGGCCGAGGGCTTCTGCCTCGGCACCCCGCTGCGCTTCGCCCTCGAGCTGCACGGCCCCCTGGGCGAGCTGACCGACGCGATCGCCGACCGGATGACCGCGCTGCTCGGCGAGGGCCCCGTCCGCGGGGACCTGACGGCGCACGTCGTCACGGCCTCGCGCCCGGCCTGATCCCCGGCCCGACCCCCGGCCCGAGCCCGCCGCCGGATCCTCCGGCGGCCGCCGATGGCAGGAAAACGATGCAGCACGGCAGACGCGACACTGGGCGGGCGGCCGGCGGGTCGGCATGCTCGTGGCGTGGAGACCACCCGGCCGCCTGCCCTCGACCACCACGAGCGCCTCGCCGCGCTCGCCGCCGAGCAGGGTGCCGTCGCCGCGCTGGCCGCCGGCGCCCCGGCCGACCTCCCGGTGCCGGCGTGCGGGGACTGGACGGTCGGCGTGCTCGTGCGGCACCTCGCCGCCGTCCACCGGTGGGCCGCGCAGGCGACCCGCACCGACCCCGCCGGCGAGCTGCCCGACATGCGGCCGGCGTGGCGGGCCACCACCGCCGGGGACTATCCGGCCGCCGCCGCGGAGCTGCGCGACGCCCTCGCCGACCCGGCGCGGCCCTGCGTCACGCTGACCGGCCCCGGCACCGCGGGCTGGTGGACCCGCCGGCAGCTGCACGAGACGCTCGTGCACCGCCTCGACCTCGCCGCGGCCCTGGGCCGGGAGGCGCCCGTCGACCCCGGGATCGCCGCCGACTGCGTCGCCGAGGTCCTGGACACCATGCAGCCGCGGCAGGTCGCCCTCGGCCGGATGCCGCCGCCGGTCGCCGGGCTGCGGCTCACGGCGCCGTCGGGCAGCTGGGTGCTCGGCCCGGCGCCGGTCGCGGAGGTCACCGGCGACGAGGCCGCCCTCGCCCTGCTGCTGTGGCGCCGGCTGGGCCTGGACGACGGCGTCGGCGACGGGCGCCTCACCGTGACCGGCGACCGCGCCGCGGCGGCGGCCCTCCTCGCCGAGGCGGTGGTCCCGTGAGCGGCTACCCGCTGCGCTCGGTCGTCGCCGTCGCCCTGCCCGGGGTGTCGCCGTTCGAGCTGAGCGTGCTGTGCGAGGTGTTCGGCATCGACCGCACCGGCGACGGCGTGCCGGCGTTCGACTTCGCCGTCGTCACCGAGCACCCCGGGCGCGTGCCGACGTCGATGGGGTTCGGGCTCGACGTCGCCGACGGGCTGGACCGCGCGGCCCGGGCCGACCTGGTCGCCGTCCCCGCGCGGCCCCTGGGGCAGCCGGCGCCCGCGGCCGTCGTCGCGCTGCTGCGGGAGACCGTCGCGCGCGGCGCCCGGGTGCTGTCGATCTGCAGCGCCGCGTTCGTGCTCGCCGAGGCCGGGCTGCTCGACGGCCGCCCCTGCACCACGCACTGGATGAACACCGCCGAGCTCGCGCGGCGCTACCCGCGGGCGCGGGTCGACCCCGACGTCCTCTACGTCGACGACGGCGCGGTGGTCACCAGCGCCGGCACCGCCGCCGGCATCGACGCCTGCCTGCACCTGGTGCGGCAGGCCCACGGGGCGACCGTCGCCGCGCGGATCGCCCGGCGGATGGTCGTGCCGCCGCACCGTGACGGCGGCCAGGCCCAGTACGTCGCCACCCCGCTCCCCCGCGCGGCCGACGACGACGTGGCCGCCCTGCAGGAGTGGGCGCTGGAACACCTGGCCGAGGACCTCTCCGTGGAGCGGCTGGCGCGCCGGGCGCTGGTCTCCCCCCGGACGCTGGCCCGCCGCTTCGCCGAGACCTGCGGAACGACCCCCGCGGCCTGGGTGGCCCGCATGCGGCTGCAGCGGGCGCAGGAGCTGCTGGAGACGACCGCCCTGCCGGTCGACGCGATCGCCGCCGAGGTCGGCTGGGGCACCGGGGCGGTGCTGCGCTCCCACTTCACCAAGCTCGGGACGACGCCGCTGGCCTACCGGCGCACGTTCGCCGGCCCGCCGGTGGTACGGCAGTCGGCATGAACGAGCCGCCCGGCGACACGCTGTTCGTCGACCCCCTGTTCGACGAGGCGTGGGCGGCGCTGGGCGGCGGTCCGCACGCGCCGGTGACCGTGCAGGGGTCCACCGGGCTGGCCGGGCCGCTGGCCGCCGAGGAGCTGGCGCTGGCCGCCGTCGCCGCGCAACTGCTGGCCGCGCGGGAGTGGCGCGGCGCGGGATCCATCGACGACAGGGCCCCGGTGGAGCTGGACGCCCGGCACGTCGGGCTCGCGGTCCGCAGCGAGCGGTTCGTGCGCCGTGGCGACCGCCCGGTCGGGCCCGGGTTCGCGCCGATGTCGCGGTTCTGGCGCACCGCCGACGGGTGGGTGCGGTTGCACGCCAACTACCCGCACCACCGCGCCGCCGTCCTGTCCGTGCTCGGGGAGGACGACCCGGACGCGACGGCGGCCGCCCTGGCCGCCGTCGAGCTGGAGGAGGCGGTGGTCGCGGCAGGCGGCGCGGCGGCCGCCGTCCGCACCGAGGCGGAGTGGGCCGGCTCGCCGCCGGGCCGGGCGGTCGCCGGCCTCCCGCTGCTCGGGCTGGACCGGATCGGGGAGGCACCGGCGCGCGACGCCGCCCGCCCGCGGGTGCTCGCCCTCACCCGGGTGATCGCCGGTCCGGTCGCCGCCCGCACGCTGGCCGCCCACGGCGCCGACGTGCTGCGGCTGGAGAGCCCGCGGCTGCCCGAGGACCCCGGCACGCTCGCCGACACCGGCTCCGGGCAGCGCACCGCGGTGCTCGACCTGGCCACGCACAGCGGGCGGGCGACGGCCGAGGAGCTGCTGGCCGCCGCCGACGTCGTCCTCCTGGGGTACCGGCCCGGCGCCCTGGAGGCGCTCGGCCTGGACCCGGCGGAGCTCGCGGTCCGGCATCCGCACCTGGTGGTCGTCCGGCTGTCGGCGTGGGGCACCGACGGCCCGTGGGGACGGCGGCGCGGCTTCGACTCCCTCGTGCAGGCCGCGACCGGGATCGCGACCGCGTGCGGCGGCCCCGGGGCGCCCGGCGCGCTGCCCGCCCAGGTGCTCGACCACGCCACCGGCCACCTCGCCGCGGCCGCCGCCCTGCGCGCGCTCGCCCGCCGGCGCGCCGAGGGCGGCACCTGGTCGGCCGAGCTGGCGCTTGCCCGCACCGCGGCGCGGCTGCTCGCCGCCGGGCGCCGTCCCGACCGGCCGGGGGACGAGCCGGATCCCGCGCCCTACCTCGTGGACCTGCCCGCGGACGGCGGCCCGCTCACCGTCGTCGGCCCGCCGGGATGCCCGCCGTGGACGCACGCCGCCCTGCCCGCCGAGCCGGCCTGGCTCGCCGGCCCCTGAGCGACCGCGGCGGCACGTCGAGCCGGTCGGCCGCCCGGAGAGCCGCGCCGTGGCCCGGCTGCCCGGTCGCTCGCGCGGCTCACCCCCCGAGGCGGTAGGCCGCGATGCGCTCGCCGACGGCCTCCAGCAGTTCCGCCGCCCGGCGCATGCTGCGCGCCGGATCGGGTTCGAGGTCGCGCAGCTCGTGGACGGCGGAGAGCCCCGCGGCCGCGGGATCGCGCAGGTCGCAGCGCCCGGCCACCGCGACCACCTCGGCTCCTGCCGCGCGGGCGGCCGCCGCGACGCCCACCGGCCCCTTGCCGCGCAGGCTCTGCGCGTCCAGCCGCCCCTCGCCGACGACCACCAGGTCGGCGCCGCGCACCGCGTCGGCGAAACCGGTCAGCTCCAGCAGGAAGGCCGCGCCCGGCACGATCCGCGCGCCCAGCAGCGCCGCCGCGCCGAAGCCCAGCCCGCCGGCCGCGCCCGCCCCCGGCAGGTCGCGCAGGTCGCTGCCGGTGGTGGCCGCGACGACGTCGGCCCAGCGGGTCAGCGCGCGGTCCAGCAGCGCCACGGTCCCCGGGCCGGCGCCCTTCTGCGGCCCGTAGACCGCGGCCGCGCCGGCCGGTCCGGTGAGCGGGTTGTCCACGTCGCAGGCCACGAGCAGCTCGACCCCGGGAAGCCGCGGGTCGAGCCCGGCGAGGTCGAGGCGGTCGAGGTCCGCCAGCCCCGCCCCGCCGGGGCCCAGCGGCGTCCCCCCGGCGGCCAGCAGCCGGGCGCCCAGCGCGCCGACCGCCCCCGCACCGCCGTCGGTGGTGGCGCTGCCGCCGATGCCGAGCACGATCCGGCGCGCGCCGGCGTCCAGGGCGGCGGCCACCAGGCGGCCCACGCCCGCGGTCGAGGCGGCGCGGGCGGTTCCGTCGTCCGGCCGCCCCGGCAGCAGGCCGAGCCCGGCCGCGGCCGCCATCTCCACGACGGCGGTCCCCCCGCGGACGGCGAACACCGCCGCCACCGGCCTCCCCAGCGGCCCGGGCACGCGCGCGGGAACCGGCGCGAAGCCCGACCGCAGCACGAGGTCGACTGTGCCCTCGCCGCCGTCGGCCACCGGGTGCTCGACCACCTCGACCTCGGGCGCGCCCCGGCGCAGCCCGCGGGCCAGGGCGGCGGCGGCCTCGGCGGCGGTCAGCGACCCCTTGAACGAGTCCGGGGCGACGACCACCCGCACGCGTGCCATGCCCCCAGCCTGCACCCCGCCGAGCAGGCAGGATGGACCCGTGGACCTGGGACTGCACGGCCGGCGCGCGATCGTGACCGGCGCGAGCCGCGGCATCGGGCTGGCCGTCGCCGAGGCGCTGGCCGCCGAGGGCGCCTCCGTGGCGCTGGTCGCGCGCGACGCCGCCGGGCTGGCCGCGGCCGCCGACCGGGTGGCCCGGCACGGCGGACCGGTGCTGCCGCTGTCGGCCGACACCACCGACGATCCCGCCGTCCACGGCATGGTCGACCGCGTGGTCGGCGAGTGGGGCGGGGTCGACGTGCTGGTCAACTGCGCCGCCCGGCCGGCGTCGGCGGGCGCGACGCCGCCGCTGGCCGCCCTGACCGACGACGACGTCCGCGCGGAGCTCGAGACCAAGGTGCTCGGCTACCTGCGCTGCGCCCGGGCGGTGGCGCCGCACATGACCGCGGGCGGATGGGGCCGGATCGTCAACGTCAGCGGCCTCAACGCGCTGCGCACCGGCTCCCTCGTCGGCTCGGTGCGCAACGTCGCCGTCGCCGCCATGACGGCGAACCTGGCCGACGAGCTCGGCCCGGCCGGGATCACGGTCACCTGCGTGCACCCGGGGATGACGGTCACCGAGCGGACGGCGGCCATGGTCGCCGACCGCGCGGCCCGCGACGGCGTCGACGAGGCCGAGGCGGCCCGGCGGATGGCCGCGGGCACGAGCATCGGCCGGCTGGTCACGGCGGCGGAGGTGGCCGACCTCGTGGCCTTCCTCGCCTCGCCGCGCAGCGCCGGCATCACCGGGGAGTCGATCGCCGTCGGCGGCGGCACCCGCGGCGTCATCCACTACTGACCCCCTCGACCGCCGGCCCGGGCGAGCGGTCGGGTTCAATTCCCATCAAGTCGATCGAGGAGCTGAGGATGCCACGGGCCGGGACACCGCTGCGGAAGCTGGGCTTCCTGACCATCGGGTCGTTCGACCCGGCCGACCCCGCCGCCGGGCACGAGACCACGCTGCGGGTCGTCGAGCTCGGCGAGCAGCTCGGCCTCGACAGCGCCTGGTTCCGCCACCGGCACCTGCAGTACGGGATCTCCTCGCCGGTCGCCGTCCTGGCCGCGGCCACGCAGCGCACGCGCCGGATCGAGCTCGGCACCGCGGTGACCCCGCTGGGCTGGGAGAACCCGCTGCGGCTGGCCGAGGACTGGGCGACCGTCGACATCCTCTCCGGCGGGCGGCTGAACCCCGGGATGAGCGTCGGCCCGCCGATGCACTGGGACGACGTGAAGGCCGCGCTCTACCCCGACACGGCCGACGTCGAGGACTTCTCCTACGAGCGCGTGCTGCGCCTGCTCCGGCTGATCGCCGGCGACCCGGCCAGCACGTTCTCCGGCCGCGAGGGCGTGGTCGAGGAGTTCTCCGACCGGGTGCAGCCGCACTCGCCGGGCCTGCGGGCGCGCGCGTGGTACGGCGGGGCGGGTCTGCGGTCGGCGGAGTGGGCGGGCGAGAACGCGATGAACCTGCTGACCAGCAGCGTGGTGCGGTCGGAGGAGATCGACGGCGTGGACCCCGCGGACTTCGCCGGCATCCAGGCCGCGCACCTGCGGGCCTTCCGCGCCGAGCACCCCGACGGGGCCGCCGCCCGGGCCTCCCAGGGCCTGGTCGTCGTCCCCACCGACTCCGCGACCCCCGAGCAGCGGGCCCGGTACGAGGCCTACGTGGCGGCGCGCACCCCGCGGACGACGGCGCCGCAGGGTCCGGCGCGGATGCTCTTCGCCCGCGACCTGATCGGCCCCTCGGAGGCCATCGCCGAGCAGCTCTACGCCCATGCCGGCTTCCGCGAGGTCGACGAGGTGGTGTTCGCGCTGCCGTTCGGCTTCGCCGATGCCGACTACGTGCAGCTCCTCACCGACATCGCCACCCGGCTCGGCCCGGCCCTGGGCTGGCGGCCCGCCGGGTGAGATCCCGCGCGCCCCGGCCCCCCGCCCATGCGCCGGCCACCCCGCGGGCCACCCCGCCGGCGAGTTCCGGACGGTGCCGGCGCGATCACCCCGGCACCGTCCCGAAGGCGCCGGCACGGTCGCCGTCGGCTTCTTGCGGAGATCGTGCGGAACGGCTGCGGGGATCGTGCGGCGCGGCCGGCAGAGTCCTCCCTGTCGCCGGGTCACGGGGGGAACGGCGACGCGAGCACGGGGGAACGGGCCCCGCTCACCGCCTCGGGGGAGGGCAGGTGGGCGGGGCTCGGCCCGTTTCCCGGCCCGGTCGCGCGCGGACCCGTCGACGGCGATCGCCGGGACGGCGCATCATGCCCCGCCACCTCCGCCGCGGCCTGGCCGCAGACGCCGGACGGCTGCGGGAGCTCGCCGAGCGGGGTCGGTGCTCAGAGGCTGACCGCGACCGTCGCCGCGAGCTCCCGGACCGCCTCGAGATCGGCCGGTCCGGAAGCCCCGGTGAGGCTCAGCGGCGCGGCGACCTGCTTCCAGCGGAGCGCGCCGGTGACCTTCGCGATGCTGGTCAGCGCGCCCGCGGTGTCGTCGTTGCCGTGCACGTAGACGCCGAACGGCAGGCCGACCGTGGCGTCCAGGCACGGGTAGTAGACGGTGTCGAAGAAATGCTTGAGCGCCCCCGACATGTAGCCGATGTTCGCGGGCGTGCCGAGCAGGACGCCGTCCGCGGCGAGCAGGTCCGCCGCGCCCGCCGAGAGCGCCGGACGCACGGTCGCCTCGACGTCGTCGACCATCGCGACGCCCTCCCGCACCGCCTCCAGCACGGCCTGCAGCGCGGGCGAGGGGGTGTGGTGGACGACGAGGAGGCGGGGCACGCCGTCATCCTGCCCGGCCGGCGATCGCCACGGCCGCCTCGGCGACCAGCTCGTCGAGCACCCGGCGGACGACGACGCGCTCGGCGACGTCCGGGCGCAGCAGCGCCTCGACCCGGCGCCCGGCGCGCACCCCGGCCAGCGGCAGCAGCCGCACCCCGGGGTGCGTGCCACCGGTGTGCCGCGGCAGCAGCGAGACGCCGTGCCCGGCGGCGACCAGCGCCTCCACCACCGAGAAGTCGTTGATCCGGGAGGTGATCCGCGGCGGCACCCCGGCCGCGGCGGCGACGGCGTCGAGCACCGTGGCCACCGGGAACCCCTGGCGGACGGCGATCCACTCCTCGTCCACCAGGTCGCCCGGCCGCACCGAGTCCCGGCCGGCCAGCGGGTGGTCGACCGGGACGGCGACGTCCAGCGGCTCGCGCAACAGCGGGACGACGGTCAGCCGCGCCCCCGCGCCGGGCCAGCCCGCCCCGCCGTCCGGCCGGTGCGCGACCACGACGTCGACCCGGTCGGTCAGGCCGGGGAACTCGTCCTGCGCGACGTCCTCGTCGGAGCACTCCAGGTCGATCCCGCCCAGCGCCCGCACCCGGGTCAGCAGGCCCGGGAACAGCAGCTGCGCGCCGCTCTGGAACGCCGACACCCGCACCGTGCCCTCCGGCCGGTCGAGGAACACCGCGCACGCCGCCCGGGCCCGCTCGAGCGCGACCGCGACGTCGACCGCCGCGTCGGCCAGCGCCTCCCCCGCCGCGGTCAACCGCAGCCCCCTGCCGACCCGTTCGGTGAGCGGCACGCCGGCGTCGCGGGTCAGCGCGGCCAGCTGCTGCGAGACCGCCGACGGCGTGAGGTGCAGCACCGCCGCGGCCGCACTGACGCCGCCCTGCGTCCGCACCGCCCGCAACGTGTCCAGGGCGCGGATGTCCATGTAGCGACGCTACAACGTCGCATGAGCTCTTTTCGCTGGTGCTGCACGGTGTCCGCCCGCACCCTCGACGGCGTGCCCACCCGTGACCGCCTGCTCGCCCTGCTCGTCGCCGCGGTGTGGGGGCTGAACTTCCCGGCCATCCACCTCTCGCTGGAGCACTTCCCGCCCTTCTTCCTCGTCGCGCTGCGGTTCGCCCTGATCGCCGTGCCGACCCTGCTGCTCGTGCCGCGCCCCGAGGTGCCGCTGCGCTGGCTGCTGGGCTACGGGTTCGGCTTCGGCGTCCTGCAGTTCGTGTTCCTCTACGCGGCCATGGACGCCGGCATGCCTACCGGGCTCGCCTCACTGGTGCTGCAGTCGTCGGCGCCGTTCACGGTGGTCCTGGCCGGGCTGCTGCTGCACGAGCGGCTCGGCGCCCGGCAGCTGGCGGGCACCGCGGTCGCCGTCGCCGGGCTGGGCGGGATCGCAGTGCACCGCGCCGGGCTGGACGGCGGCGCGGCGCTGCTGCCCGTCGTCCTGACGCTGTGCGGCGGGCTGGGCTGGGCGCTGGGGAACCTGTCCAGCCGGCAGGCCCGCGCCCCCCGGCCCTTCCGGTTGACCCTGTGGATGACCGTCGTCCCGCCGCTGCCCATGCTCGCCGCCTCGCTGCTGGTCGAGGGCCCCGCCCGCATCGGCGCCTCGCTGACGGGCCTGGGCGACCGCGAGGGGCTGCTGGCGCTGGGCGGGCTCGCGTTCACCGTCGTCGTCGCCACCCTGGGCGGATCGGGCATCTGGACGACGCTGATGAGCCGGCACCCCTCGGGGGTCGTGGCGCCGTTCTCGATGCTGGTGCCCGTGGTCGGCACGTCGTCGGCGTGGCTGCTGTTCGGCGAGGCGACCCCGCCGGTCGAGCTGGCCTGCGGCGCCCTCGTCGTCGCCGGCGTGCTGCTCGGTTCCCGCCCGCCCCGGCCGGCCGGCCCGCCCCGGGACGCCGCTTCGCAGAACCCGGACGACACCGCGCTCGCGCGCACGGCAGGATCGTCGGTGTGACCGACTCCGACACCGGCCAGACGCAGCGCCCCACGCCGCCCGCGGCGATCTCCTTCGCCCGGGGCGCCCCCTCGACCGACATCGTCGACGTCGACGGCCTCAAGCAGGCCGCGGTCGCCGCCTTCGAGAACGACCCCGCCGGCGTCACCGGCTACGGAACGGCGATCGGCTACGTGCCGCTGCGCCGGTGGATCGCCGAGAAGCACGGCGTCCCCGAGGACCACGTGCTGGTCACCAACGGCTCGATGCAGGCCGACGCGTTCCTCTTCGACGAGTACGTGCGCCCCGGCACGGCCGTGATCACCGAGCGCCCCACCTACGACCGCACGCTGCTCGGCCTGCGCGAGCGCGGCGGCGAGGTGCACCTGGTGACGCTCCAGGAGGACGGCATCGACGTCGACGAGGTCGAGGCCCTGCTGGCCGGCGGCCTGCGCCCGGCGCTGGCGCACGTGATCCCGAACTTCCAGAACCCGGCCGGCTACACGCTGTCCCTCGCCAAGCGGGAGCGCCTGCTGGCCCTGGCGCACGAGTACGACTTCCTGCTCTTCGAGGACGACCCGTACGTCGACGTGCGGTTCACCGGCGAGCCGCTGCCGCGGATGCTGGAGCTCGACGGCGGCGCCGACAGCCGGCAGGTCGTCTACGCCTGCTCGTTCTCCAAGACCGTCTGCCCCGGTATCCGCGTCGGCTACCTGGTGGGGCCCCCGGCGGTCATCGACCGGATCCGCGTGCGGGCCACCAACACCTACATCGCGCCGAACATGGTCGCGCAGGGCACCGTCTACCAGTACGTCACCGGCGACCGGTTCCCGGCGGCGCTGGAGCGGGTCAAGACGGCGCTGGCCGAGCGCGTCGGCGTCCTGGACGAGTCGCTGCGCCGGCACCTGCCGCAGGCCACGTTCCGCCGTCCCGAGGGCGGCTACTTCCTGTGGGTGAGCCTGCCCGAGGACGAGGGCCACGACGTCGCCGCGATCGTCCGGGAGGCGACCGCGCGCGGGGTGACGATCGTGCCGGGCACCGACTTCCTGCTCGAGGGCGGCCACAACGCCTTCCGGCTCGCCTACTCCGGGGTGACCGCCGACGTGGTCGACGAGGGCGTCCGCCGGCTGGCCGAGGCCGTGGCGGCGGCCCGGGGCTGAGGAAGGACCCCACCGCGGGCCCTGCGGCGAGCCGGGGAGCGGGCCGGGCGACACGCCCGGCCCGCTCCAGGGCCCTTCGGCCCTGAGCAGGCTCTTCCCCCGGACGGATTGTCACGCTCCGGTCACGGACCTAGCGTGGCCCGGGTCCGGACGGCTCCCCGCCACCTCACTGGTGGCAGCCGGACCGGATGCCGCCCCGCCGGCCCGCGCGCCGCCGGCGGGAGGACCCGACCGACACCGACGTCGCTCGAGTGCGCCCCCGTCGCGCGCACGCGGTCCCTGCCCGTCCCGGGGCGGCCGTGCACGAGAGGACCGCCCCGCCGCCCATGGCGAGCTCGCCCGTCCCCACCCGCCGCCGGCTCCCCGGCACCCGCACCCTCCTCGTCCTGGCCGCCGCCGGCGGCCTGGCCCTCGGGCCCCTCCCGGCGACCGCGGCCCCCGGCGATCCCGGGCCCACGACCTCGCAGGAGGCCGCCGAGCTGCTCGCCGCGCGGGGCCACGAGCTCGAGGTGGTCACCGAGCGGTTCAACGAGGCCCGCGAGCTGCTGGCGCAGGCCCAGGCGGACGCCTCCGCCGCGGCCGCGGCAGTGGAGGCGGCGGAGGCCTCCCTCGCCGCCGCGCAGGAGCGCGTCGCGACCGTCGCCCGGAGCGCGTGGACCGGGGACCGGCTGAGCTCCCTGCAGTCGATGCTCGCCAGCTCCTCCCCCGACGACCTGCTCGACCGGGTGAGCACGCTGCAGTCCATCGCCGAGCACGGCAACGGCCTGCTCGGTGACGCCACCCGGGCCGACGCCGACGCCGCGGCGGCACGGTCCGCGGCGGACGGGGCCGCCGACGAGGCCCGGGACCTGCTCGACCAGGTGGCCGGGCAGCAGGCGGCGCTCGACGAGCAGGTCGCCCGCTTCCAGGCCGACTACGACCGGCTGATGGCCGAGGAGGAGGCGGCCCGCCTCGCCGCCGAGAGAGCGGCCGCCGAGCGGGCCGCCGCGGAGCAGGCAGCCGCCGAACGGGCCGCCGCGGAGCAGGCCGCCGCTGAACGGGCCGCCGCCGAACGGGCCGCCGCGGAGCAGGCCGCCGCCGGGCAGGCCGCCGGCCCCCCGCCGGCGCCCGCGCCCGCCCCGCAGGCACCCCGGCCGGCCGCTCCCCCGCCGCCCCGCCCGGTCCAGGCCGCGGCGCCGGCCCCCGTCGCCGCGCCGGCGAGCGGACCGGCGGCCCAGGTCGCCGTCGACACCGCGATGGCCCAGCTGGGCGACCCGTACGTGTGGGCGGCCGCCGGGCCGAACGCCTTCGACTGCTCCGGCCTGGTGCAGTACGCCTACGCCGCCGCGGGCGTCGCCGTGCCGCACTCCAGCCGCATGCAGTCGACGATGGGCGTGCCCGTCGCGCGGTCGCAGCTGCAGCCCGGCGACCTGGTGTTCTTCTACAGCCCGGTCAGCCACGTCGGCATCTACATCGGCAACGGGCAGATGGTGCACGCCTCCACCTACGGCCAGCCCGTCAAGGTCGCCCCGGTCGACTCGATGCCGGGCTACAACAGCGCCCGCCGCATCGCCTGAACCGATCAGCGGCCGCCGCGCAGCTGCCCGTACCACCGGGCCAGGTCGGGCAGCTGGTGGGCGGCGTTGAGCCCGCTGGGGTTGGGCACCACCCAGGTCTCGGCCCCGCCGAGCGGCTCGGGCTGGCGGCCGAGCGCGGCGCGGCGGCGGCCGGTCGCCTGCCGCCAGGCCGTCACGCCGAGCACGGCGACCACCCGCGGCCGGTACGCGACGACCAGGTCGGCCAGCGCCGCCAGCCCGGCCCGCAGCTCGTCGGGAGCGAGCTCGGCGGCGGTGCGGGTGGGCCGGTCGACGATGTTGGTCGACCCCAGCCCGTGGCGCAGCAGCTCCCGGTCCTCGTCCGGGGCCAGCCGCCGCGGCGTCAGCCCGGCCAGGTGCAGCGCCGGCCAGAACCGGTTGCCCGGCCGCGCGAAGTGGTGCCCGACGGCGGCCGAGGTCAGCGACGGGTTGATCCCGCAGAAGAGGACGTCGAGCCCGGGAGCGATCACATCGGGCAGCGGCTTGCCCGCCGGAACGCCTCCCACGGCGACAGTCTGCCGAGTCGTTCCCGGCCCCGCCGTCGACGCCGAAGCAGCCACCTGGCACCGTTCTCCGCGGGTGCGCCCCGCGCGAGCGGGGTAGGTACCCGGTGCAGGGACGGACGAGAGCAGGAGCGCAGATGCCGCAGGGCACGGTCACGTGGTTCAACGCCGAGAAGGGGTTCGGTTTCATCGCCCCGGACGACGGTGGGGACGACGTCTTCGTCCACTTCTCCGCCATCGAGGACGACGGCGGGTTCCGCAGCCTCGACGAGGGCGCGACGGTGGAGTTCGAGGCCAGTCAGGGCCAGCGCGGGTTGCAGGCCGACCGCGTGCGCCAGGTGGGCGGCGGCGGGGGCCGGCCCGGGGGCGAGCGGGCCGAGCGGGGTGAGCGCCGGGACGACCGTCGCGACGACCGCCGGGATCGGGACGACCGCGGTGCCGGGCGCGCCTCCGGTGGCCGGTCGCAGGGCACCGTCGCGCGGTTCAACGCCGAGAAGGGCTTCGGGTTCATCCAGCCCGACGACGGCGGCGAGGACGTGTTCGTCCACTTCTCCGCGATCGACTCCGACGGCTACCGCGAGCTCGAGGAGGGCCAGCGCGTCGAGTTCGACGCCGTCCGCGGCCAGCGCGGCATGCAGGCCGAGGGCGTCCGCGTCGTCGGTGGCGGCGGGGGCGGCCGCGGCGGACGGCCGGAGCGCGGTGGGCGTACGGAGCGCAGCCGGTTCGAGCCCGGCGGCGGCCGCGGCGGGCGGGCGCAGGGCACCGTCGCGCGCTTCGACGCGGACAAGGGCTTCGGGTTCATCCAGCCCGACGACGGCGGCGAGGACGTGTTCGTTCACTTCTCCGCGATCGACTCCGACGGCTACCGCGAGCTCGAGGAGGGCCAGCGCGTCGAGTTCGACGCCGTCCGCGGCCAGCGCGGCATGCAGGCCGAGGGCGTGCGCGTCGTCGGTGGCGGCGGGGGCGGCCGCGGCGGGCGCCCCGAGCGTGGCGGCTCCGACCGGCCCGCCCGCGGCCGCGACGAGCGGCCGGCCCGGCGTCCCTCCGGCGGCGGCGGTGGCGGTGGTCGCGGGCAGGGCACCGTGAACTGGTTCAACGCCGAGAAGGGGTTCGGGTTCATCACCCCCGACGACGGCGGCGACGACGTCTTCGTGCACTTCTCCGCCATCCCCGACCGCGGTGGCTACCGCGAGCTCCAGGAGGGTCAGCGGGTCGCGTTCGAGGCCAGCCGCGGTCAGCGCGGGATGCAGGCCGACTCGGTCGACCCGCTCTGACCCCTCGGGGAGAGCTCGACGGCGTGCCCGCTCCCCCGCTCGTGACGCTGCACCTGTGGGGCGTGTCCGGGCGGGGGATCGGTCGCGCGATCGCGCACATGGCCACCGACCGCCCCCGGCTGCGCCGAATTCCGGGGCTGCGGTTCGCCAAGCTGCTGGGCACCGGCAGCGGGCGCACCTTCACGGTGCGCGACGCCGATCCCCGGCGCTGGGGGCTGCTCGCCGTCTGGGACGACGACGTGGCGGCCGACGCCGGCGACCGCGGGCGGCCGGTGGCCGGCTGGCGCGCGTTCGCCGACGAGGAGTGGTCGGCGCGGCTGCGGCCGCTGACCTCGCGCGGCCTGTGGTCGCGACGCGAGCCCTTCGGCCGCCCCCGCCCGGCCCGCTGGGCGGGCCCGGTCGCCGCGGTCACCCGCGCCCGGCTGGTGCCCCGCCGGGCCGCGCGCTTCTGGGCGGCGGTGCCTCCGGTCTCGGCGGACCTGCACCGCTCCCCCGGGCTGCGGATGGCGCTGGGCATCGGGGAGGCCCCGCTCGGGCTGCAGGGCACGTTCAGCGTGTGGGAGTCCGCGGCCGCGCTGAACTCCTTCGCCTACGACCGGGCCCCGCACGCCGCGGTCGTCGAGCGCACCGCCCGAGAGGGCTGGTACGCCGAGGAGCTGTTCGCGCGCCTCGCCGTCCTGTCCACGGTCGGCACGCTCGGCGGCGCCGACCCTCTGGCCTGACCCCGGCGGGAGCCCCGCCGGGGCTCGGCCTCAGTCCGCGAAGGTGAGCACCTCGGCGACCGGGCGCCGGTTGGTCGACGGCGTCCGGTCGCTGCTCGGGTAGCCCAGCCGCAGCAGCATCTGCGGGTGCCCGACCAGCGACAGCCGGCCCCGCAGCTGGGTGCGGGTGGCCGGCCAGTCCAGCGCCTGGGTCAGCGGCGACGCGGCCAGCCCGGCCACGGTCGCCCGCAGCAGCACCTGCCCGAGCGCCCGCCCCGCGGTCAGCCAGGCGATCTCGTCGTCGTTGTCGGTGCCCACCAGCACGACCGTCGGCCGCTCGACCGCCGGCGGGGGCGCGTCGGGGTCGTCGGGGTTGTGAAAAGGCGACCGGTCCGCCGGCCGGGTGCCGACGGCGAAGTCGCGGATCAGCCAGTTCGACGGGCGGGTCGCCGGGTCCTCGGCCGGCACCGAGACGACCGGGATGCCGTCCGTCGCCGCCGGGTCGGTGCGCAGCCACCGCTGCAGCTCCTCCACGTACTCCGGCTCGCTCTGCTCGAGCTCCTCAGCCCGGGCCACCAGGAACGCGGTCGCGACCTCCTCGTCGGCCTCGGTGATCGGCTTGAGCCACACCGAGAACGTGCCCGCGGCGCGCTGCAGGTCGTCGACCACCTCGGCGGGCACGGCCTGGGCCCGGAACGGCGCGCGCTCGGTGTGCCGGCTGGCGATCGCGGCGCCGAGCGCGCGGTCGGCCTCGGACACCTCCCGCGGGCCGGTCACGGTCAGGGTGGCCAGGAGCTCCGGGGACGCCGGGTCCGGCTGCAGCTCCACCGCCACGTCCACGCCCTCGGCCCGCAGCGCGACGACCGCGAACTCCACCGCGACCCCGCAGCTGATCACCCGCTGCCGGCCCGTGCGGTCCAGCGTGTGCAGCGCCCGCGCGGCGTCGGTCCGCACGTCGAGGCGATCCCCGGTCACGGAGAACGACCAGGGCTGCGTGTTGTGGATGGACGGCGCGCGCGTCGCGGCCTCCACCACCCGGCTCCACTGCTCCCGGTCCACGGGCCACCCCCTGTCCGCCCCTCGCGGGGGCTCCTACGTGCTCCGGTCCTGCCTACCCCATCGCGGGCCGGGGAGCCGCATCGGCTCAGGGGCCGAAGTAGAGCCGGATCGCGGTGCCGTCCGGCCCGGAGCGCACCGCGGCGTCGTCGGCCAGGCTCCACGCCAGCCACATCCCGTGCGGGCCGTCACCGGGGTCGGGCGGCACGTACCCCCGCGTCTCGTCGGGCAGCCCCGGACCGGAGTCGGAGACCTCGACGACGAAGACGTCGCCCTCCATCCACGTGGTCAGCTCCGCGTACGGGGCCACGGTCAGCGAGTTGAGGAGGAGTTCGTGGGTGGCCAGGACGACGTCGCCGACGCGAGCGCGCCGGTCGTCCGGCACGAGCGCGCACGTCTGGCGGCGGGCCGACCACGGGGAGGTCACCACGAGCACCTCCGCGCCGGCCGGCCGCGGCGCCCACGCGGGCTGCACCGATCGGAGGAAGACCCCCGGCTCCTCGTACTCCGCCGCCGGCACCGGCGTGCCCTCGCCCCAGGTGAGCGGGTGCGTGCGGGCCACGGCGTCCAGCACGTCGGCGGGCAGCCGCCGCCGGTCGTGCAGGCAGAGGCTGTAGTACGGCATGTCGTCGTAGCAGCGGTTGGCGACCGATTCGAAGCGGCTCCACTCGCGGCCGTCCTCGGCGGCCAGCCACACCGGCTCGGCGGCCAGCCGCCAGTGCGGCGTCGTCGCCCGCAGGCCGCGCAGGTCACGGTCGTAGGCCTGCAGCGTCCGGGCGCCGCCCTGGTACCAGGTCTCCGCGGCGGCGAAGAGCGCGAGCCGGCCGAGGTCCGGTCCCAGGTGCGCGGCCAGGAGGCTGCGCACCCGCTCCCCGGCGACGACCAGCACCGGTTCGTCCCGCGAGAAACCCTCGAGCACGAACGGCACCACCCGGTGGACGAGTTCGTGGTCGGTGCCGTACACGAAGCCCTCGTGCGCGAACCGGGTCCCGTCCCAGGCGCCCGTGGGGCGCACCCGGCTCACGCCGTCACCCGCGCGACGGTCCCGGCCCGGCCGAGGCGGTCGCCGGGGCGCGGGGCCGTCAGGGGATCCCGCCGCGACGTGGCCTTCACCACACCGACGCTACCCCCGTCGAGGCCGTCACCCGCTCACAGCCCGTGTGCGGCCAGTACGTCGGGCAGGGCCGCCGCCGGGACGCCGCGTCCGTCGTCGGGCCGCGGCCAGTGCACCGCGACCTCGTCGATGCCCGCGTCGGCCAGGCGCCCGAGCGTGTCCCGGTAGCGCTCCCGGCTCTCGTAGGGCCACGCCAGCTCGAGCCCCACCAGCACGATCCGGCGCAGCGCCGAGGGCGCGCGCCCCTCCTCGGCCAGGACGTCGCCCAGCCGGCCGCTCTGCTCGGCCACCGCGGAGAACCACTCCTCCGGCGCGACGTCGGCGCCGAAGGGGCCGTAGGTGACCCAGGACGCGCCGTGCCGGGCGGCCAGGCGCAGGGCCCGCGGACCCGCCGCCGCCACCGTCAGCGGCAATCGCGGCCGCTGCGCGCAGCCGGGGATCGTGGCGGCCTCGACCGCCGAGTACTCGGTGCCCCGCGCCGTCGTCACCGGGTCGGTGAGCAGCCGGTCCAGCAGCGACAGCCACTCGGCGAACCGGTCGGCGCGCCCCGCCCGGCTCCGCGGCGGCTCCCCCAGCACCCGGGCGTCGGGCCCCTCGGTGCCCACCCCCACCCCCACCTCGAGCCGGCCGCCGGAGAGCTGGTCCAGCGTCATCAGCTCCTTGGCGAACGGCACGGGGTGGCGGAAGTTCGGCGAGGCGACCAGCGTGCCCAGCCGCACCCGCTCGGTGACGACGGCCGCCGCGGCCAGCAGCGGCACGGCGCCGTACCACGGTGCGTCCGCCAGCAGCGGCCAGCGCAGGTGGTCATAGGTCCAGGCGGTGCGCACGCCCGCCGCCTCCACGGCCCGGACGTCGTCCAGGAACGTGGACACCGGATGCCGGTCGGGGAGCACGACGGCCGAGAGGTCGAGGGTCACCGCGCCAGTATCGAGCGCGCCACCGACAGGAGACCGGACTCACCCGGCGACATCGCTTGGCGCCCCAATGGTTGGCCTACAGTGGAGCTGTGACCCCCATTCCGGACCCCGACCTGCCGGCGGGCGACCCCCTGGCCCTCGAGCGACAGGTCTGCTTCGCGCTGTCGGTCGCGGCCCGGACCGTCGTCTCGGTCTACCGGCCGTGGCTGGAGCCCATGGGGCTCACCCATCCGCAGTACCTCGTGATGCTCGCGTTGTGGCAGCACGGCCCGCTCGCGCTCAAGGACCTCAGCCGGCTCCTCCAGCTGGACCCCGGCACCCTGTCCCCCCTGGTCAAGCGCCTGGAGGCGGCCGGCTACGTCCGCCGCGACCGCGACGCCCGCGACGAGCGCAGCCTCGCCATCGCCCTGACCGACACGGGCCGGGCGCTGCGCGAGCGGGCCGAGCGCATCCCCGCCGGCATCGTCGAGCACCTGGGCCTGCCGGTCGAGGAGCTCCTGGCGCTGCAGCAGGCGCTGACCCGGGTCAACGCCGCCGCCCAGGCGGCGCTCGCCGCTCCCCCGCCCGTCGACCGCGCCCAGGAGGTGCCGGCATGACCCGCCCGGTGGTCGAGACCCCCGTCCTGACCGAACCGCTCGTCCGGCCGAACCCGCTGCGCTGGGTGCTCTACGCGTTCGGCGCGGGGCTCCCCGCCCGGCACCGGAGCTGGGTCCTGCACGACGTCACCACCCGCACCTGGGGCCTGCGCCACGTCGCCCGCACGCTGGTCCAGCTGTCGGTGCCCATCGCGCTGGTCGTCGTGCTCGTCCCCGGCCCGCTGTGGCTGCGCTGCATGACCGCGCTCATCGGCCTGATCCTGGGCACGTTCTTCGCGGTCGCCTACATGTCCGAGACGGTGGAGAACCGGGTCCGCAAGGCCGGCTACCCGATCGGCAGCGCCCAGGCCGGACGCGACCGCATCTCGGCCGGCCGGGAGGCGCTCGCCTCCCAGCGCCGCCGCGCGGCCGCCGCCAGGCGGGCGGAGCGGTACCGGGCGCGCCAGGGTCGCTGAGGGACGGCGTCCCGGCCCGTCAGCGGGCGTCCTCCGGCGCGTCCGCCGGCCGCTTCCCCTCGCGGGCGCCGCGCAGGGCGTCGAGGCGTCCGAGCGGGATCGACGCGATCATCCGGGCCATGTCGGTGCCGAGGGCCTCCCCCGACCCGACACCCGATCCCCCGGTCAGGGCGCCGAGCATCGGGGCCATCGCCGCCGCGGCCTCGGGGTCGGCCATGAGCTCCCCGAGGGTCGTCTCGGCGGTGACCGGCAGCCGGACGTCGTCGCCCTCGACCCGGACGGTCGCGGTGGCGCGCAGGTCCCGGCTGGAGACGCCGGCGGACACCTCGTAGCCGGCGGGCTCCAGGACCCAGCGCTGCGCCTTCGGATGCCAGTAGGCGAGGTCGGCGCGGCGCAGCAACGCCGTCGCCTGCCGGCTCTCCCCCGGCGCCAGCGTCACCCCGGCGAAGCCGGCGAGCTGGCGCACGGGGCGCTGCACCGCCGAGCCGGGCACGCCCACGTAGAACTGCACGACCTCGCGGCCGGCCCGGTCGCCGGTGTTGGTCACCGTGATCGTGGCCGTGATGCCCTCGTCAGCGGCGGTCAGCGCGAGGCCGGAGACGTCGAAGGTCGTGTAGGAGAGGCCGTGGCCGAAGGGGAAGGTCACGTCGATGCCCCGGGCGTCGTACCAGCGGTGCCCGACGTGCAGGCCCTCGCCGTAGCGGTGCCGGGAGAACTCGCCCGGGAAGTCGAGATAGGCCGGCACGTCCTGCAGGCGCTGCGGCACGGTCTCGGCGAGCTTCCCCGAGGGGTTCACCGCGCCCACCAGGACGTCCGCGAGCGCCGCTCCCCCGGCCTGTCCCAGCAGCGCGCCGTCCAGGATCGCGGGGACCAGGTCCACGACCGGCGCGAGCCGCACCACCCCGCCGGAGGAGAGCACCAGCACCGTCCGCGGCTGCACCGCGGCGACCGCGCGGACGAGGTCGAGCTGGTCGGCGGGCAGCTCGATGGACTCGCGGTCGAAGCCCTCGGACTCCTGCCGCGCGGCGAGCCCGACGAACAGGACGGCGACCTGCGCGGCGCGGGCCACCTCGACGGCCTCGGCGCGGAGGGCGTCGGCGTCCCCGGTCCCGTCGGTGCTGAACCCGCGGGCGGCCCGCACGTCCCCCAGGCGGCTCCGGAGCTCCTCCAGCGGGACGTCGACGCGGGTGGGGGTGACGTGCGAGCTGCCCCCGCCCTGGTAGCGCGGCAGCTCCGCGAACTCGCCGATGACGGCGACGGACGAGGCGGGCGCCAGCGGCAGGACGCCGCCGTCGTTCTTGAGGAGCACCACGCAGCCGGCCGCGACCCGGCGGGCCAGCTCGTGATGGCCGTCGACGTCGAACGCGGCGTCCGGACGGCGGGAGGCGGCCACCCGCGCCGCGAGCTCCGCCACCCGCCGGGCGGCCCGCCGCAGCGCCGCGGGATCCAGCCGGCCCTCGGCGACCGCGGCCAGCAGACCGGCGTCGCCGTCCGGGTCCGGTCCGGGCATCTGCAGGTCCAGGCCCGCCGCGACGGCCGCGACCCGGTCGGCCACCGCACCCCAGTCGCTGACCACCGCACCCTCGAAGCCCCACTCCCCGCGCAGGACCTCGGTGAGCAGCCACGGGTCCTCGGAGGCGGGAACGCCGTTGACCTTGTTGTAGGCGCTCATCACGGTCCACGGCCGCGCGTCCTCGACGACCCGCTGGAAGGCCCGCAGGTACACCTCGCGCAGCGGCCGCTCGTCCACGTCGGAGCTGGCGCGCATCCGGTCGTGCTCGGCCTCGTTGCCGGCGAAGTGCTTCAGCGCGGTGCCCACGCCCTCGCTCTGCACGCCCCGGACCCAGGCGGCGGCCAGCGTCCCGGTCAGCACCGGGTCCTCGGAGAGGTACTCGAAGTTCCGGCCGCCGCGGGGGTCGCGCTTGAGGTTCACGCCCGGTCCGAGCAGCACGCCGACCCCCAGCGCCTGCGCCTCCCGCCCGAGCGCCGCACCCACCTCGGCGGCCAGCCCCGGGTCCCAGGACTGCGCCAGCCCCACCGCGGGCGGGAAGCACGTCGCCGGCTCGCTCGCGCCCAGCCCCAGGTGGTCCGGGGACCCGACCTGCTTGCGGATGCCGTGCGGCCCGTCGGTCAGCCAGAAGGGGGCGATGCCCTCGCCCTCGACCGTCCAGAACGAGGCGCCGCTGGTGAGGGCGGCGTCCTGCAGGCTCGGCTCCGGGCCGGCGTCGGAAGTCATGCCGTGTTCCTCTCACGATCGGGGGATCGGCGGAAGAGCTCGGTCCGGTCCCGCCGTGCGCGTCCGGCGGCGCCGCCGGCGCGGCGCCGCGACCCCATACTGCGGTGTGCCGCCTCGCCCCTGCCGCGCCGCTCGTGTCCGGACGACCCCGTGAGGGTCGCGCTGTTCGCCACCTGCCTGGTCGACACCCTGGTGCCGCAGGTGGCCCGGGCGACGGCGACCCTGCTGCAGCGGCTCGGGCACGACGTCGTCGTCCCGGCCGGGCAGTCGTGCTGCGGGCAGATGCACGTCAACACGGGCTACCGGCGCGAGGCGGTGCCGATCGTCGCCAACCACGTCCGGGCCTTCGCCGGCGCGGACGTCGTCGTGGCGCCGTCCGGCTCGTGCGTCGCCTCGATCCGCCACCAGCAGGCGGCGGTGGCGCGGCGGGCCGGTGAGCACGGGCTCGCCGAGGAGGCGCAAGCGCTGGCGGCGCGGACGTACGAGCTGTCGCAGTTCCTGGTCGACGTCCTCGGCGTGACCGACGTCGGCGCCTCCTATCCGCACCGGGTCACCTACCACCCGACCTGCCACTCGCTGCGGCTGCTGCGGGTCGGCGACCGGCCGCTGCAGCTGCTGCGGGCGGTGCGCGGGCTGGAGCTCGTGGAGCTGCCGCGGGCCGAGTCGTGCTGCGGGTTCGGCGGCACCTTCGCGGTGAAGAACGCCGACACCTCGACCGCGATGCTGACCGACAAGATGGCCGACGTGCTCGCCACCCGCGCGGAGGTCTGCACCGCCGGCGACGCCTCGTGCCTGCTGCACATCGGCGGCGGGCTGTCCCGGCTCCGGTCGGGCACCCGCACCGTGCACCTGGCCGAGATCCTCGCCTCGACCGACGCCCCACCCGGGCAATTCCGCGCTTCTGCACCGGGCAGAAGCGCGGAATTGCACGGAGGGGGAGCGCGATGACCGCCGTCCACCTCGGGATGCCGAAGGCGCAGCGACCCACCCTCCCCACCGCCCCGGCGGGCGTGGGCAACCTGCGCGGCGACCGGCCGTTCCCCGCCGCCGCCCGCGACGCGCTGCGCGACGGCCAGCTGCGGGCCAACCTCGGCGCCGCCACGACGACGATCCGCGGCAAGCGCGCCGGCGTCGTCGCCGAGGTCCCCGACTGGGCGCAGCTGCGCGAGGCCGGCCGGGCGATCAAGGCCGCCACCATGGCCCGCCTCGACGAGCACCTGGAGGAGCTGGAGCGGCAGGTGACCGCCCGCGGCGGCACCGTGCACTGGGCCCGCGACGCCACCGAGGCCAACGCGATCGTCACCGCGCTGGTGCGCGCGACCGGCGCCGACGAGGTGGTCAAGGTGAAGTCGATGGCCACCCAGGAGATCGGCCTCAACGAGGCCCTGGAGGCCGCCGGGATCACCGCCCTGGAGACCGACCTCGCCGAGCTGATCGTGCAGCTGGGCGAGGACCGGCCGAGCCACATCCTCGTGCCCGCGATCCACAGGAACCGCGCCGAGATCCGCGAGATCTTCGCCCGCACGATCCCCGGCGTGGACCCGGGCCTCACCGACGACCCGCGCCGGCTGGCGATGGCCGCCCGCACCCACCTGCGCGAGCGGTTCCTCCGCGCCCGGGTGGCCGTGAGCGGCGCCAACTTCGCCGTCGCCGAGACCGGCACCCTGGCCGTCGTCGAGAGCGAGGGCAACGGCCGGATGTGCCTCACGCTGCCGCAGACGCTGATCACCGTGATGGGCATCGAGAAGCTGGTGCCGACCTGGCGCGACCTCGAGGTGTTCCTGCAGCTGCTCCCCCGCTCCTCCACCGGCGAGCGGATGAACCCCTACACCTCGCTGTGGGCCGGGGTCACGCCCGGCGACGGCCCGCAGGAGTTCCACCTGGTGCTGCTGGACAACGGGCGGACGGCGGTGCTCGCGGACGAGGTCGGGCGGGAGGCGCTGCACTGCATCCGCTGCTCGGCCTGCCTCAACGTCTGCCCGGTCTACGAGCGCGCCGGTGGCCACGCCTACGGCTCGGTCTATCCCGGCCCGATCGGCGCCGTCCTGAGCCCCCAGCTGACCGGCATGTCGGGCGACGAGAACGACCCCAACGCCTCGCTGCCGTACGCGTCGACCCTGTGCGGGGCCTGCTACGACGTCTGCCCCGTCGCCATCGACATCCCCTCGATGCTCGTGCACCTGCGCGGCGAGCACGTCGAGGCGCAGCAGCGCACCACACCCGAGGCCGCCGCCTTCCGGGCGCTGGCCCGAGTGATGTCGCACCCGCGGCTGTGGCGGCTCGCCCAGCGCGCCGCCGGGCTCGGCCGCTTCCTCGCCCGCGGCCGGCCCACCCTCCCCGCGGCCCTGCCCCCGCCCGCGAGCGCCTGGACCCGCGCCCGGGACCTGCCCACCCCGCCGCGGGAGACCTTCACGCAGGCCTGGGCGCGGGAGCACGGGGCGTGACCGCCCGCGACGAGGTGCTGGCGAGGATCCGCACCGCCCTCGGCCCCGAGCGCCGACCTCCGGCCCCGGTCGCCCGCGACTACCGCACCACCGACGACCGCCCGCTGCCGGAACTGCTCGACGTCCTCACCGACCGGCTCACCGACTACCGCGCCACCGTCCTCCGCTGCGCGCCCGACGCGATCGGGGCCACCGTCACGGCCGCGCTCGACACTGCCCTCGGGGCCGGTTGGGTGCCCGGCGACGTCGTCGTCGCCCCCGGGGTGCCGGAGGGCTGGCGGCCGGCGGGCTGCACCGAGGACGACGGCCGGCCCGCCGTCGAGCTTCCCGCGTTCGCCGCCAGCCTCACGGGCGTGACCCTCGCGATCGCCGAGACCGGCACCCTCGTGCTCGACGCCTCCCCCGTGTGCGGGCGGCGGGCGCTGTCGCTGCTCCCCGACCTGCTCGTCTGCGTGGTGACCGCGGACCAGGTCGTCGGGAGCGTCCCCGAGGGCCTGGCGCGCCTCGATCCGCTCCGCCCGCTCACGCTGATCAGCGGTCCCTCGGCCACCAGCGACATCGAACTGCAGCGGGTCGAGGGCGTGCACGGGCCGCGCACCCTCGTCGTCGTCCTCGCCGGCGACTAGCTTCCCCGCGGTGAGCGCAGCGACGGCCGGCCCGGGCGCCTTCGCCGTCCGGCTGCGCCGGTTGCGCGAGGACGCCGCCCTGACCCAGGAGGAGCTGGCCGAGCGGGCCGGCCTGACGGCGAAGGCGATCGGCGCGCTGGAGCGCGGGGAGCGCCGCCGCCCGTACCCGCACACCGTCCGGGCGCTCGCCGACGCCCTCGGCCTGGACGGCGCCGGACGGGAGGGGCTGTCCGCGGCCGCCCGGCCGACCGGGGAGGCTCCCCCGAACCCGGTCCTGCCCGTGCCACCGGTGCCGCTGGTCGGCCGGGAGACCGAGTTCGCCGAGGTGGCCGCTCTGCTGCGCGACGGGACGACGCGGCTGCTCACCCTCACCGGCCCCGGCGGGGTGGGCAAGACCAGCCTGGCGCTCGAGGTGGCGCGGGCGCTGGGCGAGGACTTCCCGGACGGCGTGGTGTGGGTGGACCTGGCCCCGGTTCGCGACGCCGGCCTCGTGCTCGCCACCCTCGCCCGCGCGGTCGGCGGGCAGCAGCCGCCGGGGGCGACCCCGGCGGCGCTGGCCACCGTGCTGGGCGGTCGCCGGCTGCTGGTGGTGCTGGACAACCTCGAGCACCTGCTCGGCGCCGCGAGCGACGTCGCGGACCTGCTGGCCCGCTGCCCGGGCCTGGTCGTGCTCGCCACGAGCCGGGCACCGCTGCGGCTGCGCGCCGAGCGGGAGCGGCCGCTGGGTCCGCTGCCCCTGCCGGCCGGGCCCGAGGTCGCGGCGGTCGCCGCGTCGCCGGCCGCCCGGGTCTTCCTCGACCGGGCCGGCGCCGCCGGGGGGTCGGTCCCGCTCACCGCCGCCACGGCCGCCGACGTCGAGGCGATCTGCCGCCGGCTCGACGGCCTGCCGCTCGCCCTCGAACTGGCCGCCGCGCACGCCCGCTACCTCGCGCCGGGCCCGCTGCTGGCCCGGCTCGACACCGCGCTGGGCACGCCCGGTCCGCGGGACCTGCCCGAGCGCCAGCGCACGGTGCGGGCGACCCTCGACTGGAGCCACGACCTGCTGACCGCCGGCGAGCAGGTGCTGCTGCGCCGGCTGGCCGTGTTCCGCGGAAGCTTCTCGCTGGACGTGGCGCAGGAGGTCGCGGGCGGCGACGGCGACGTCGTCCCGGCGCTGGCGGGACTGGTGGAGCAGTCGCTGGTCGTGCCGCTGCCCGGGCCGGGCCCGAGGTACCGCCTGCTGGAGCCGGTCCGGCAGTACGCCGCGGCCCGGCTGGCGGAGGCGGGCGAGGCCGGTCCGGTGGCCGACCGTGCCGCCGACGCCGTCCGCGCGCTGGCCGGCGGCGCGCGGACGGGGCTCCTCGGCCCCGACCAGCCCGCCTGGCTGGACCTCCTCGAGCGCGAGCACGGCAACCTCGCCGCCGCGCTCGCCCGGCTGGTCGGGACCGGGCGGGCCGGGGCCGCCGCCGAGCTCGGCGCCGACACCTGGCTGTACTGGGCGCTGCGGGGCAACGCCGTCGAGGGCCTGGGCTGGCTGGAGCCGGCCGCCGCCGCGGCCGGCGAGCTCGACGCCGCCGCACGCGCCGCCCTGCACCTGGCCCTGGCCGGGCTGCGCTACGCCGGCGGCGACGTGCCGGGCACCGCGCGGGAGGCCGCCGCGGCCGCCGACGCCGCCGAGGGCGCCGGCGCCTCGGCCGAGGACCGGCACGCCCAGGCCCTCGTGCTGGGCGCCATGGCCGCCGTGTTCGCCGGCGAGCTGGACCGGGCGGCGACGCTGCTGGACCGGGTCGCGCCGCTCGCCCGCCGGATCGGGCACGAGTGGACCGGCGCCCACACCTCCACCGCCCGCGCCCAGCTGCTGTTCCGCTCGGGCGACGTGGCCGCCGCCGCGCGGGAGCTCGACGGGGCCGAGGCGGCGGCGCGGGCGCTCGGCGCGCCGTTCACGATCGCCCTCGTCCTCAACATGCAGGGCAGCCTCGCCCTGGCGACCGGGGAGGTCGACGTCGCCCTGGACCGGCTGACCGAGGCGGCCGAGCTGGCCGCCGCGGTCGGCACCGCCTGGACCCTCGCCTACACGCTGCCGTCGCTGGCGGTGTGCGCCGCGCAGCGCGGCCGGCACGGGCTGGCCGCCGAGCTGTTCGCCGCGGGGTCGGCCACCGCCGAGGCGGGGTCGCTCGCCGTCTCCTTCCCGCCCGACCTGGCGGCGGCCCGGGAGTGGCTCCCGGTCGTGCGGAACGCGCTGGGCGAGGAGGCGTTCGCGGCGGCCTGGGGCCGGGGCCGGGCCCTGCGCCCGGCCGACGTCCCCGGCCTCGCCGCCGGCATCGGGAGCCCGGATCAGCCGCGGACGCGACGGACGTAGCGGCGGTAGCGCCACGCGAACACGGTCCGGGCCAGCACCCGCACCGGGGGCGGCAGGACGCCGAGCATCGCCGTCCGCTCGGCGGGGCTGCACTCCTCGAGCACCATCCCGAACAGGATCGGCAGCTGCGAGCGCTCCATGTGGGCCATGCCGTGCCGGCCGACGGCCTCCCACTCCGCCCGGGACAGGCGGCGGGCGGCCAGCGGCAGGATCTCGGCCTCCTCCTCGTCCAGGTGCTCGAGCAGCGCCGCGACGAGGAGCTCCAGGCCCGCGGCGACCTCCTCGGTCACGGCCGGGCGCGCCTCGGCCTCCCAGCGGTCCAGCGCGGTGCGGAGGGCGTCGAGGTGGCCGTGCACCTGCTCGTGCTGGGCCTCCATCCGGGCGACGAGGGCGGCGCCGGGGGCGCTGCGCTCGAGGAGCACCGGCCACAGGACGTCGTCCTCCCCGGTGTGGTGCAGGTGCAGGCCTTCCAGGCAGAGGCGCAGGTGCGCGGCCAGGACGGCGGCGCGGGCGGTGTCCCCGGCGGGCACGGCGCGGACCAGTCGGGGCGCCAGGCCGAGCTCGCGACGGAAGGCCCGGTGCACCACGACCATGTCGGACACGTCGATGAGGGCGGTGGTGGAGGTCGTCGATGTCATGCACCGAGCCTCGCGGTGGGCGGGGGCACACCCCACCCACAGCGCCCCCACACCACCCCCACGGTCGGAGTCGCTCGAGTGCGGGGAACCGCACGCGAGCGACTCCGTTCAGCCGACGAGCTCGATGCCGGCGGCGTGCCGGCGGGCCAGCCGCTGGTACTCCTCGCCGTTGTTGGTCACCCAGAACGCGGTGCTCTCGGTCAGCGGGCCGCGCACCTTCGCGGGGCTGCCCAGGGCCACGACCTCGTCGGGGATCTCCGCGCCGGGCGGCACCAGGCTGCCGGCGCCGACGAGGGTGCGGCTGCCGATGCGGGCGCCGTCCTGGACGGTGGCGCCGTTGCCGATCAGCGAGCCCGCGCCCACCTGCGCGCCGTGCACCACGCAGCCGTGCGCCACGCTGGCCCCGGGCCCGATGATCGTGGGCTCGCCGCCGTGGATCACCGAGCCGTCCTGCACGTTGGCGCCCTCGCGCACGAGGATCTGGCCGAAGTCGGCGCGCAGCACCGCGCCGTACCAGATCGACGCGCCGGCCTCGACGACGACGTCGCCGATCAGCGTGGCGGTGGGGGCGACGAAGGCGTCGGGATGGACCTGGGGCGAACGGCCCTCGAACGAGTACAGCGGCATACCGACATCCCTACCGTAGGGATGTCCCGGCGACCAGCGCCCGCGCCCGTCGCGCTGCTCAGCCGTGCCAGGCGTGCGCCCCGGACGGCGCCGGCTCCCCGTCCCGGGCCGCGCGGTCGCGGGCGTCATCCCGGCGGTCGCGCCGCAGGTCCAGGACCGCGAGCACGAGCGCGGCGAGGGTGGTGACCAGCGCGACGGCCAGCCCGGCTGCCGCCGCGACCGCGTAGTCGCCGCCGGCCGAGGAGAGGACGACGTAGAAGAGGCCAGGCAGCGCGGCGGTGCCGATCGAGGCGCCGAACCGCTGCGCCGTCTGCAGGCCGCCGCCGGCCGCACCGGCCATCTGCACCGGGACGTTGCGCAGCGTCATGGTGATGTTGGGCGAGATGACGAAGCCGCCGCCGATGCCGCCGAGCAGGAGCGCCGGCGCGACCGCCCAGCCGGCCGCCTGCGGGGGAACCAGCAGCAGCACGACGGCGGCCGCGGCGATCCCGATCGCCACCCCGACGAGGCCGATCACCGTCAGCGCCCGCCCGTACCGCTCCACGAGCCGCCCGGCGACCACCGCGGTGCACGCCGACCCCAGCGCGTACGGCGTCACGGACAGGCCCGACTGCAGCGGCGTGTAGTCCAGGCCGGTCTGGAAGAACAGCGCCAGGACCAGCCAGATCCCGCTGAAGCCGAGGAAGTAGACGGTCCCCAGGGCCGCGCCGGCGGCGTAGCCGCGGGTCCGGGTGACCAGGCGGGGGTCGAAGACGGGCTGGCCGCCGCGGCGGACGACGCGCTGCTCCCACCGCGCGAAGGCCACCATCAGCGCCAGCCCCACGGGGAAGAGCCACCACAGCTCCCCCAGGCCGCCGGACTCCGCCTGGACCAGCGGGAACAGCAGAGCCAGCGCGCCGAGACCGAGCAGGGCGACTCCGACGCCGTCGATGTGCCCGGACCTCCCGGAGCCGCCCCGGGGCAGCAGCCGCAGCGCCAGCACGAAGGCGAGGACGCCGATCGGCACGTTGACGTAGAAGATCCAGCGCCAGCCGTCGGCGTCCCCGGCCAGCGCCAGGATGACCCCGCCGACCACCGGCCCGGTCGCCGTCGACACCCCGATGGTGGCGCCGAACATGCCGAAGGCGCGGCCGCGCTCGGCGCCGCGGAACAGCTGCTGGATCAGCGCCGAGTTCTGCGGGGCCAGGCAGCCGGCCGCCAGGCCCTGCACCAGCCGGGCGGCGACCAGGAGGCCCACCGAGGGGGCGGCGCCGGCCGCGGCGCTGCTCAGCACGAAGCCGGCCAGGCCGACGAGGAACAGCCGGCGGCGGCCGAACGCGTCCCCCAGCCGGCCGGCGGGCACGAGCATCAGCCCGAAGGTGAGCGCGTACCCGGAGACGACCCACTGGATGGTCGCGGGGGTGGCGTCCAGGCCCTCGGTCATCGACGGCAGCGCCACCGACACGATGCTGACGTCGAGCAGGGTCATGAAGCCGGCGACGAGCGTCACCGACAGCGCCCGCCAGCGGCGCGGATCGGGCTCGTACCCCTCGTCCTGTGCGGTGGTCCGGGGTTCGGGGGCGGAGCGGGTCACGACGCCCGATCCTCCGCCCGATCCCGCGGACGCGCTGGCCGGTGCGCCCGGGCGGTCATCGGCCGGTGATCGGGTCGGGGTAGGTGGCCCGGACCGCCGCCATGTCCAGCTCGCGCACCGTCGCGATCAGCAGGTCGACGGAGTCGCCCGGCAGCCAGCCGGGCTCGGCGAACACCAGCACGCCGTCCCGGAAGACCATGAGCGTCGGCGCGGTGCGCACGCCGACGTCGGCGGCGAGCTGCGCCTCGGCCTCCGTGTCGACGGCGGCGAACAGGACGTCGGGGTGGCGCGCGGCCGCGCTGTCGACGACCGCGGCGAAGGCCCGGCTGGAGCCCGACGCGGCGGCGCGGAAGTCGACCAGCACGATGCCCTCGGCGCCCACGGTCGCCGCGAAGTCCTCCCGGCGGAGGGCGCGAGTGCCCATGCGGCGAGTGTGCTCCGCCGGCGGCCGGGCGGTGAAGGCTCAGCGGGCTGGCGGCTCGGCGGGGTGGTGGCTCGGCGCGGTGGTGGCTCGGCCCGTGGTGGCTCAGCGCGGTGCTGGCTCGGCCCGTGACGGCTCAGCCCGTGAACGCGTGCAGCTCCCGCAGCCGCGAGGCGGGGACGGTCTTCAGCCGGGCGACCGCGCGCGCCAGCGGCACGAGGTCGATGTCGGTGCCGCGCAGGGCGACCATCTGCCCGCGGTGCCCCTCGTGGGCGGCGATGGCGGCGTGCAGGCCGAAGCGGGTGGCCAGGACACGGTCGAACGACGTCGGCGTCCCGCCCCGCTGGACGTGCCCGAGGACCGTCGCCCGCACCTCCTTGCCGGTGCGGCGCTCCAGCTCCTCCCCCAGCTGCTGGGCGACGCCGGTGAAGCGCCGGTGACCGAACTCGTCGACGCCGCCCTCGCGGAACGCCATCTGCCCCGGCAGCGGGTGCGCGCCCTCGGCGACCACGCCGATGACGTGCGAGTCGCCCCGGGCGAACCGCTCGGTGACCAGCCGGACGACGTCGTCCACGTCGAACGGCTCCTCCGGCACCAGCGTGAGGTGGGCGCCCGCGGCCAGCCCCGCGTGCAGCGCGATCCATCCGGCGTGGCGCCCCATCACCTCGACCAGCAGCACCCGCTGGTGGGACTCCGCCGTCGTGTGCAGCCGGTCGATGAGGTCGGTGGCGATGCTGACCGCGGTGTCGAAGCCGAAGGTGAGGTCGGTGCCGTCGATGTCGTTGTCGATGGTCTTGGGGACGCCGACCACGGGGACGCCGGCCTCCGACAGCAGGTGCGCCGCGGTGAGCGTGCCCTCGCCGCCGATGGGGACGAGCACGTCGACCCCATGCCGGTCGAGGGTGCGGCGCATCGTGTCCAGTCCGGCGTCCAGCTTCTCGGGGGCGACGCGGGCCGAGCCCAGCGTCGTCCCGCCGCGGGTGAGCAGGCCGTCGACGGCCGCGACGTCCAGCGGGGTGCTGCGGTCCTCGAGGAGGCCGCGCCAGCCGTCGCGGAACCCGATGACCTCGCTGCCGTACTGGGTCGCGGCGGTGCGCACGACCGAGCGGATGACGGCGTTCAGGCCCGGGCAGTCGCCGCCGCCGGTCAGGACTCCGATGCGCATCCTGTCGACGGTACGGACCGACGTCGCGCCCGCATGTCGCCCCGGCGACGGTCTCGTGACGTCCTCAGGCGCGGCCGCGCAGCGCCCGGTAGGTGCGCACGAGCTCGGTCGTCGAGGCGTCGGAGTCCAGCTCCGGAGGGGCCTCGGCGGTGAGCGCGGGGGCCAGCTGGCGGGCCATGACCTTGCCCAGCTCCACGCCCCACTGGTCGAAGGAGTCGATCTGCCAGATGACACCCTCCACCAGGACGGTGTGCTCGTAGAAGGCGACGAGCTGGCCGAGGGTCGAGGGCGTCAGCTGCGGGGCGAGGATCGTCGTGCTCGGGCGGTTGCCGGGCATGACCTTGTGCGGCACGAGCTCCGGCGGCGTTCCGTCGGCGGCGACCTCCTCGGCCGTCCGGCCGAAGGCGAGCACCGCGGACTGGGCGAACATGTTGGCCATCAGCAGGTCGTGCATGTCGCCGTCGCCCTGGTCCCCGCCGCCGAGCTCGTGGTTGGGACGGCCGAAGCCGATGAAGTCGGCGGGCACGAGCGTCGTCCCCTGGTGCAGCAACTGGTGGAACGCGTGCTGGCCGTTGGTGCCGGGCTCGCCCCAGTAGACCTCGCCGGTCGCCGTCGTCACGGGCGCGCCGTCCTCGCGGACCGACTTCCCGTTGCTCTCCATCGTGAGCTGCTGGAGGTAGGCGGGCAGGCGGGACAGGTACTGGCTGTAGGGCAGGACGGCGTGGGTCTGGGCGCCGAAGAAGTCCGTGTACCAGACGTTGAGCAGACCCTGGAGGACCGGCAGGTTCTCCGCCAGGGGTGCGGTGCGGAGGTGCTCGTCGACCGCGGCGAACCCGTCGAGCATCTCCCGGTAGGCGCCGGGGCCGATCGCGACCATGAGCGACAGGCCGATGGCCGAGGTGAACGAGTAGCGGCCGCCGACCCAGTCCCAGAAGCCGAACATGTTCTCGGGGTCGATGCCGAACTCGCGGACGGCGTCGGTGTTGGTGGAGACGGCGACGAAGTGCTTGGCGACGGCGCCCTCGTCGGTCCCCTCGCCCAGCCCGCGCAGCAGCCAGTCTCGGGCGACCGTGGCGTTGGTGAGCGTCTCGAGCGTCGTGAAGGTCTTGGACGCGACGACGAACAGCGTCTCGGCCGGGTCGAGGTCGCGGGTGGCCTCGGCGAAGTCGGTGGGGTCGATGTTCGAGACGAACCGCGCGGTGATCTCCCGGTCGGAGGAGGCGCGCAGCGCCGTGTAGGCCATCGCCGGGCCGAGGTCGGAGCCGCCGATGCCGATGTTGACGACGGCGCGGATCGGCCGGCCGGTGTGCCCGCGCCACTCCCCCGACCGGACCCGGTCCGCGAAGTCGGCCATCCGGTCCAGCACCGCATGCACGTCGCGGGTCACGTCCTGGCCGTCGACGACGAGGTCGGTGGTCGCGGGGGCGCGCAGGGCCACGTGGAGGACGGCGCGGTCCTCGGTGACGTTGACGTGGTCGCCGCGGAACATCGCGTCGATCCGCTCGCGCAGGCCGGCCCGCTCGGCGAGGGCCAGCAGCAGCCGCAGGGTCTCGTCGGTGACCCGGTGCTTGGAGTGGTCGACGACGAGGTCGGCGACCTGGCGGGTCAGGCGGCAGCCGCGGTCGGGGTCCTCGGCGAAGAGCTCGCGCAGGGTGCGGTCGCGCAGCGCGGTGTGGTGCTCGGCGAGGGCCTGCCACTCCGGCGTCGCGGTGATGTCGATGGCCGTTCCGGTGCTGGCCGTCGTGTCCATGTGTCACTCCCGGTCGGTGCTGGTCAGGGGCCCGCGCCCTGCACCGCACACCCTGCCCGAACCGCGGGCGATCCGAACCCCGGGAGCGCGGGAGCCGGTGACGACCCGGTCACCGGCTCCCGCGCCGGCGGGTCAACCCGCCGTCCCCGCCCCGACCTCTGCGGTCGCCGTCGCGGCTGCAGGGGTGCAGCACGCGGTGGCGGCCTGTGCGGTGGCGGCCTGGGGGGCGGCGGACTGGGCGGTGGCCGCCTGAGTGGTGACCGCCTGGGTGGCGGGCACCTCCTGGCCGCAGCACGTGCCGGACTCGCCCTCCGCCGGCGGGCGGCCGAAGGTCTCGCTGTCGGCGAGCACCGTGTAGACCTCCCAGCGCTCGCCGCCCGGTCCGGTCACCCACGCCTTGTCCTGGGTGGCGTAGCAGCAGGTGGTGCCCATCTCCGGGTCGGCGAGCAGGCCCGCGCCGGTCAGCCGGTCGATCTCGGCGTGCACCTGGTCGCTGGACTCGAGCTCGATCCCGAGGTGGTTGAGGGCGCCCCCGCGGCCGGGGTTCTCCAGGAGGACGAGCTTGAGCGGGGGCTCGGCGACGGCGAAGTTGGCGTAGCCGGGGCGGCGCTTGGCCGGCTCGACGCCGAGCAGACGGGTGTAGAAGCCGACCGCCTGCTCGAGGTCGTCGACGTCGAGGGCGAGCTGGATGCGGGACACGGGGACCTCCGGGTTGTGAGACGTATGTCGAAGAGGTGCGTGGCCCATGGTGCGCACCTCTTTGACATACGTCAAGGAGGTAGCGCAGACTGGATGCATGCCGAAGGCGCTGCCCCTGCTCGACACCACCGCGCCGGTCTGCTGCGCGCCCGTCGCGTCCGCGACGATGACCGAGGACGCGGCGGTCGAGGTGGCGCTGCGCCTCAAGGCGCTGGCCGATCCCGCGCGGCTGCGACTGATGTCGCTACTCCTGACGCGGGACGAGGTCTGCACCTGCGACCTCGCTCCGATCGTCGGGCTGAGCGAGGCCACGGTCAGCCACCACCTGGGGCAGCTGCGCAAGGCGGGCCTGGTCGAGGGCGAGCGCCGCGGGATGAACGTCTGGTACCGCGCGCGCCGCGAGTCGCTCGGCGCGCTGGTGCGGGTGCTCGACCCCGACTGCTGCTGAGCGCTCACCCCGCGCCGGACGCGGGACGCGGGGGCAGCTCCCCGATCGGCCACGCCGGATCGGGCGCCTGGGGGCAGGTCCACACCGCGACGCCGCCGGGGCCGCTGTCGACCGCGAGCGGATGCGGGTCCTCCTGCACCGTGATCCGCCACCCTCGCGGGAGGTCCGTGGTGGCCTCGACGTCCCGGACGACGCGCGCCACGACGGGCCGCCAGAACTCCTCGACGGCCGGCAGCCGCGCGCCACGCCGCCATGACCGCCCGGTCGCGGTCGAGCACCCGACCCGGACCGTGGCGCCTGTCGAAGGCGACCCACCCGTCGAGCTCCTCGAACAGCTCCTCGGGGTTCCGGAGATCGGAGCCCGGGCCCGCCACCCGTACCCGCCGGTCGCCGTACTCGACCCAGAGCGCGCCCCAGCCCACGGTCAGCCCCCACGGGTCGTCCACCCCGCGGTCCTCGCGGATGCGCCGCGCCGCGTCGGCCAGCGCGTCCCGCCAGCGCTGCTGCTCGGCGTCGTCCGGCCACCGCTCCACGACGGCACGCCCCTCTCTCAGTGCCCGGCGCCGGGTGTCCGGCGCCGGGCGTCCTGCGCTGGGCGTCCGGCGTTACACCGAGACCGGCAGCGACCGACAGCGACCGACAGTGACGGCCCTGACGCACGATCCGTCGACGAACCAACAGGTCGACATGGGGATGTGTCGCCACGGGGACCTGCCGACACGGGGACCCGCCGACATGTCGTCTCGTCGGCACGGCGACATGCCCTCCCGGCGCCCGGATGCGCGGCGCCGACGTCAGAACGGCGGCGAGTCGGGGTCGGGCGGGGCGTCGGGGTCGCACGGCTCCGGTCTCCGCCACCCCTTGATCAGCTCCCGGACGCCCAGCCGCCGGGGCGGGGGTATCGGTCGGCCTCCACCTCCGTCGCGGCCGTCGCCACCGCTGCCGCCGCCACCCGGTTCGCCGGAGCCGTCGGGTCCGTCGGGTTCGCCCGGCCCGTCCGGTCCGCCGCATCCCCCGAGTTCACCGGCGTCGGGTTCGGGGTCGGCCGGCTCTGGTGGTGGTCGCATGCCCGGGGGGCGGGTGGTGCGGGTGATCCCGGTCGGGGTGGTCAACGTGAGCACACCGTCGGGGCTCATCTGGAAGTGCCAGCCGCGGGCGAAGGTCTTGAGCCGGTGGTGGCTGCGGCACAGGCAGCACAGATTGGTGCAGTCGGTCGGTCCGTCGCAGGCGTGCGGGACCACGTGGTCCAGGTCGGACCAGCCGACCCGCTGCCCGCAGTTGGGGAACCGGCAGGTGCGGTCGCGGGTGCGCACGAACCGGTCCTGCGCCGCACTCGGGGTGTACCGGTCCACCGCGGCCGGCCGCGCCAGCACCGCGCACCCGCAGCCACCCGGCTCGTCGGTTCCGGTTCCGGTTCCCGTGCTGCCGCTGTTGTCACCGCTGTTGCCAGAGCCACCGGTGCCGCCGCTGCTGCCAGAGTCGCCAGAGCCGCCAGAGCCGCCAGAGCCGCCAGGGCCGCCGGTGCCGCTGGCGTCGGGGCGATCGGGGTGTTGCGGGCAGCCGCGGCGGGCCAGCCGGCGCAACTCCTCCAGCGTGGCGGTGGCCAGCAGCGCCCCCTCCTCGTCGGTCACCCCGACCGTCACCGATCCGCCCTCGGGCGGCCGCACCCCGAGCGCGTCCAACCGGCGGAGCAACTCGCGCACGTGGCCGGCGGTGATCGCCGACCCGTTCACCTCCCCCGCCTGCGTCGACGTGCCGGCCAGCGCCGACAACGCCGCCCACACGTGCAAGTGCGCGGTCACCGCCGGCCGGGAGGAATCCCACGGACGCAGCACCAGGTCCACGTACGCCCGGGTGCGCAGCTGCCCGATCGGCCGATCGTCCCCGTCGGCCTTCAGCATCCGCGCCAGCTCATCGACCATCGCGTGCACCGCGGCCGCCTCCTCGGCCGGTAGCTCCACCGCCACCGTCGCCATCCCCTCCCGCGGCGAGGAATAGACCCGCACATCCGCGGACTTCGCCGCCTGCTCGCGGCGGGCGTCGGTCCCGTCGGCGTCCAGCCGGGCGAGCGCAGCGGCCGCCTTCTCCCGCAACCGGCGCAACGACAACTCGGTCGCCTCCTGCAGCAGCTCGCCCTCCACCTGCCGCGCCACCTCCGGCGACGCCTGCTCACACACCTCCGCCAGCACCTTCGCCCGCGGCTCGTCCAGCACCCCCACCGCCAGCGCCCCCCACGTACCCGGCAACCGGGTCCGGTAGGTGAACGCCCGGCCGATCAACGCCGCCGCCGCGCCCCGCCCGCAGTTGAGCACCACCGACAACTCCGCCGGCAGAAACTCCGACACCCCCTCCGGCCGCGCCGCCGCCCCCCACGACCCGCGGCCACCCCGCACCCCCGGCGGCGGGTCATCGGCCTCCGGCGACAGATCCGCCAGCCCCAGCACCAACTCCGCCTTGTACGCGGCCAGCTGCGCCTCCTGCGCCACCACCCGCCCCAACTCCGCCGCCAGCTGCTCCCGCGACAACAGCTCCACCGGCAACCGCGGCAGGAACGCCGGCTCCGCCACCGCCCAGTCCACCAGCACGCCCTCCGCGAGCGACACCGAACCGGCGATCCGTGACATGACCCGAACATACGTTCGAGGTACGACAGTTCTGGGCCATCCCGCGGTACGACCGTCAGCATTCCTCGGAACCAGAACCAGAACCAGAACCGGGACCGGGACCGGGACCGGGACCGGGACGGAGACGGAGACGGAGACGGAGACGGCGATCGGGCCGCCCCGGAACCGGGACCGGAACGGCGTCCGGACCCGGGCCCAGACCCGGACCCCGGCACGCGGCCGAAACCGGAACCGGACACCGCCGAGGTCGCAGACGAGGCGACCGACAGGTGAACTCCCGGCGAAGCCCCCGGGCCCACGCCCCGTGCATCGACCGGCATCGATACGATCCTCATCGATGCCCGAGAACCCCGTGGACGACGACTGCTGCACCCCCGCCGACGGCGCCGCGATGAGCGCCGGACGCGCCGCCGAGGTGGCCGCGCTGCTCAAGGCGCTGGCCGACCCGGTGCGCCTGCGCCTGGTGAGCCTGATCGCCTCGAGCCGCACCGGAGAGGCCTGCGTGTGCGACCTCAACGCGGGCTTCGACCTGACCCAGGCCACGGTCAGCCACCACCTCAAGGTGCTGCAGACCGCCGGCGTCCTGGATCGGGAGAAGCGGGGCGTGTGGGCCTACTACCGCGTCCGCCCGGAGGCGCTGGCGGCCGTCGCCGACGTCTTCAGCTCGCCGAGCCTGGCCGGGGCGCGCGCGTGAGCGACACCGTCGGCGAGACCGCCCGCGGCGGGGCGGAGACGCCCGTCCTCCAGCGGCTGTCCACCCTCGACCGGTTCCTGCCGGTCTGGATCATCGCGGCCATGGCCGCCGGCCTGCTGCTGGGGCGGCTGGTGCCGGGCCTGGACGACGCGCTGGACGCCGTCCGCGTGGGCGAGGTGAGCCTGCCGATCGCGGTCGGCCTGTTGCTGATGATGTACCCGGTGCTGGCCAAGGTCCGGTACACCGAGCTGGACCGGGTCACCGGCGACCGCCGCCTGCTGGGCGCGAGCCTGGTGCTCAATTGGCTGCTCGGTCCGGCCCTGATGTTCGCCCTGGCCTGGCTGCTGCTGCCCGACCTGCCCGAGTACCGCACCGGGCTGGTCATCGTCGGCCTGGCCCGGTGCATCGCGATGGTGCTGATCTGGAACGACCTGTCGTGCGGCGACCGCGAGGCCGCCGCCGTCCTCGTCGCGATCAACTCCGTCTTCCAGATCCTCGCCTTCGCGGTGCTCGGCTGGTTCTACCTGCAGGTGCTGCCCGGCTGGCTCGGCCTGGAGACCACCTCCGCGGAGTTCAGCTTCTGGGCGATCCTGCTCAGCGTCCTGGTCTTCCTCGGCATCCCGCTCGTCGCCGGCTTCCTCACCCGCACGATCGGCGAGCGCCGGAAGGGCCGCGCCTGGTACGAGGAGCGCTTCCTCCCCCGCATCGGGCCGATCGCGCTCTACGGCCTGCTGTTCACGATCGTCATGCTGTTCGCGCTGCAGGGCGAGGCGATCACCTCCCAGCCCTGGGACGTCGTCCGCATCGCCCTGCCGCTCCTGGCCTACTTCGCGGTGATGTTCGGGGGTTCGTTCCTGCTCGGGATGCGCCTGGGCCTGGGCTACGCGAAGACGACGACGCTCGCGTTCACCGCCGCGGGCAACAACTTCGAACTCGCCATCGCCGTCGCCATCGGCACGTTCGGCGTGACCAGCGGCCAGGCGCTCGCCGGCGTCGTCGGCCCGCTGATCGAGGTGCCGGTCCTCGTGGGGCTGGTCTACGTCGCTCTCTGGGCCGGCCGCCGGTTCTTCCCCGGCGACCCCACCGTCCCCGCCCCCCTCCGGAGCGCCCGATGACCGCCGACGCCCGCAGCCTCCCCGGTCTCCTCCTCCCGGAGGCGGCGCTGCACCGGCTGGCCGACCAGCTGGCCGACCGGTTCGCCGGCGTCTTCGCCCGGGAGACCATCGACCGGTACGTGCTCGAGTCCTACACCGCGCTCGCCCGCACGGCGACGGTCACGCCGCACCTGCCCGTCCTCGCCGGGCGGTTCGCCACCGAGCGCCTCGCGGCCCTGGCACGGACGAAGGGGCCGGGCGAGGACGGCGTCCGCGAAGTGTTGTTCGTCTGCGTGCAGAACGCCGGGCGCTCCCAGATGGCCGCCGGGCTGATGGCCGCCCTGGGCGGCGACCGGGTCCACGTCCGCACCGCGGGTTCCCGCCCGGCCGCGGGGGTCGATCCCACGGTGGTCGAGGCGATGGCCGAAGTGGGCGTGGACATCTCCGCGGAGTTCCCCAAGCCCCTCACCGACGACGTCGTCCGCGCGGCCGACGTCGTCGTCACCATGGGCTGCGGCGACGCCTGCCCCGTCCACCCCGGCAAGCGCTACCTCGACTGGCAGGTGCGCGATCCCGCCGGGCTGCCCCTGCCCGAGGTGCGGGCCATCCGGGCGGACCTGCGGACGCGCGTCTCCGCCCTGCTCGCCGAGTTCCAGCCCGCCCCGACCGCCTGACCGTCATCCCCGTTCCCGAGAGGCGACCCGTGTCCGACAAGCCCAGCGTCCTGTTCGTGTGCGTGCACAACGCCGGCCGCTCGCAGATGGCCGCCGGGTGGCTGCGCGCCCTGGCCGGGGACGCCGTCGATGTCCGCTCCGCCGGCTCGCTGCCCGCCGACCGGGTCAACCCCGCCGCCGTGCAGGCGATGGCCGAGGCCGGCATCGACATCACCGACCAGCAGCCGAAGGTGCTGACCACCGACGCCGTCGAGGCCTCCGACGTCGTCGTCACCATGGGGTGCGGCGACGCCTGCCCGGTCTTCCCCGGCAAGCGCTACCTCGACTGGGCGCTCGACGACCCGGCCGGCCAGGGCGTCGCGGCGGTGCGGCCCATCCGCGACGAGATCGAGCGGCGCATCCGCGGCCTGCTCGCCGAGCTGGGCGTCCCGGCCCGGATCTGACCGCTCAGCGGTCCGTCGGCTCCTCCAACGGCAGCCGCACCTGGAACCTCGTGTCCCCCGGCTCCGACTGCACGCGCAGGTCGCCGCCGTGCCGGGTGACGACGATCCGCCACGAGACGTCCAGGCCCAGGCCGGTGCCCTGCCCGACCGGCTTCGTGGTGAAGAACGGCTCGAACACCCGGCGCCGCAGCTCCGGGGGGATGCCCGGCCCGGTGTCGCCGATCTCCACGAGCGCGCGGGCGCCGTCCACCGCCGTCCGCAGGGTGAGCGTCCCCGCCCCGTGCATGGCGTCGAGCGCGTTGTGCACCAGGTTGGTCCAGACCTGGTTGAGCTCCCCGGTGTAGGCCGGCACCGGCGGCAGCGACCGGTCGTAGTCCTTGACCACGGTGACGCCGGGGCCGATCTTGCCGCTCATCATCGTGAGCGTGGCGTCCAGGCCGACGTGCAGATCGGCGGCCTGGTGCGGCGTGCGGTCCATCTGCGAGTACTGCTTCGCCGCGTCGACCAGCGCGGAGATGCGCGCGGTGCTGTCGGCGATCTCGCCGACCAGCGTCTCCGTCTCGACCGCGTAGGCCAGCCACTGCACCGCCGCAGCGAGGAAGGACGGCGTCACCGCGGCGGCGACCCGGTCGAGGTCGGCGGGCCCCAGGCCGGCGCTCACGAACACCCCGGCGAGGTCCCAGGCCCGGTCGACGTCGCGCTCCTCCAGCCAGTCGCCGAGCTCGTCCTCCCGGTCGGAGCGCTCGACCGCCCCCAGCTCGGTCGCGGGCGCCATCCGCGCGAGGAAGTCCTCCTGCAGGGTCGTGAGCTCGCCGAGCATCTCCCCCGGGATGCGGCCGTCGGACAGCTTCGCCAGCTTGTGCCGCATCCCGGCGATCCGCTCGCGCAGCGCCGCGGTGGCCCGCGCGGCGGCCGCGGCCGGGTTGTTCAGCTCGTGGGTCAGCCCCGCCGTCAGCTTGCCCAGCGCCAGCAGCCGCTCCCGCTGGCCGACCAGCTCGTTGGCGTTCGCGTTGCCGACGAACATGCCCTCCAGCAGGTGCACCGCCATCGGGTACCACTGCCGGAACACGTCGGCGAACGGCCCGGCCGGCAGTGCCAGGAACCGGCAGTCGGTCACCGCGCGGACCGTCGCCGGATAGACCTGGGTCATCCGCTCGCCCGCGTAGAACTGCACCGCGCCGGAGTACACGCCCCGGTGGTCGGTGCGCACGGTCTCGACCTCGGTGCCGCCCACCCGCCGCGCCATGCTGAGCGTGCCCTCGAGCAGGACGAAGAAGCAGTCGGCGGGCTCCCCCTCCACCGACACGTCGGAACCGGCCGGGCAGTCGACGACGTCGCCGTTGGCCGCCACCCACGCCAGCTGGTCGGCGTCGAGGTCCTCGAAGAGGAACAGCCCGCGCAGCTCGTCGGGGGTCGGGCGGGGCGGGGCGCCGGTCACGACTCCCCCAGGTAGCGGTGCACCAGCGTCACGGCCATGGCCCCCTCGCCCACGGCGGACGCGACCCGCTTGACCGAGTCGGCCCGCACGTCGCCGGCGACGAACACCCCCGGGAGGCTGGACTCCAGGAACCACGGGTCCCGCTCCAGCGCCCAGCCGCGGGGCCGGTCGCCGTCGGCCAGGAGGCCCGGACCGGTGCGGATGAACCCCCGCTCGTCGCGCTCGACCACGCCGTCCAGCCACCCGGTGCGCGGCGCGCCGCCGATGAAGACGAAGAGGTGGTTGGCCGGGACCGTCTCCTCCTCGCCCGTCTGCTCGTGCCGCAGCGTGAGCGACTCCAGGTGGTCGGTGCCGTGCGTCTGCGCGACGGTCGTGCAGGTCCGCACGGTGATCGGCGGGATCTGCGCGATCTGCTCGATGAGGTAGTGCGACATCGACGCCTCGAGGGAGGGCCCGCGGACCAACAGGGTCACCGACCGGGCGTGCCGGGCGAAGAAGACCGCCGCCTGCCCGGCGGAGTTGGCGCCGCCGACGATGTACACGTCCTGCCCGGCGCACGAGGCCGCCTCGGTGAGCGCCGAGCCGTAGTAGACGCCCCGCCCCGTCAGCTGGTCGGCGCCGTCGACGCCCAGGCTGCGGTAGGAGACTCCCGTCGCGAGGACGACGGCGTGCGCGGCGATGGTGCTGCCGTCGGCGAAGCGCAGCACCCGCTTGGGGCCGTGCGCCTCCAGCGCGACGACGTCCCGGGTGAGCAGGAGCTCGGCGCCGAACTTGCCGGCCTGCCGGCGGGCGCGGTCGGCGAGCTGGCCGCCGGAGACGCCGTCCGGGAAGCCCAGGTAGTTCTCGATCCGGCTGCTCTGCCCCGCCTGCCCGCCGGTGGCCTCGCGCTCGACGAGCACGGTGCGCAGCCCCTCGGAAGCCCCGTACACCGCGGCGCCCAGCCCGGCCGGTCCGCCGCCGACCACGACGAGGTCGTAGAACTCCTCGCGCGGGTCCACGGTCAGGCCGACGACGGCGGCCAGTTCGGCGTCGGCCGGCGCCCTCAGCACCTGCCCGTCGGGCGTGACGACGACCGGGACGTCGTCCGTGGTGGCGCCGGCCGCCTCCAGCAGCCGCTGCCCCTCGGGCTCCTCCACGCTGAACCAGCGGTAGGGGACGGCGTTGCGGGCCAGGAGGTCCCGGGCGCGGAACGAGGCCGGCGACCACCGGTGGCCGACGAGCTTCACGTCCTCGGCCGCCGCCGCGGGGCTGGCGCGCCAGGCGTCGAGCATGGAGTCGAGGACCGGGTAGAGCTTCTCCTCGGGCGGGTCCCACGGCTTGAGCAGGTAGGCGTCGACGTCGACCAGGTTGATCGCCGCGATGGCGGCGTCGGTGTCGGCGTAGGCGGTGAGCAGCGCCCGGCGGGCCCGGGGGAACAGGTCCATCGCCTGCTCGAGGAACTCGATGCCGTTCATCTGCGGCATGCGGTAGTCGGCGAGCACGACCGCGACCGGCTCGCCACGCAGCTTGAGCTCGCGCAGCGCCTCCAGCGCCTCGACGCCGGAGGACGCCCGCACGATCCGGCAGTCCTCGCCGAAGCGGCGGCGCAGGTCGCGGGCGACCGCGCGGGACACCTGGGGGTCGTCGTCGACAGTGAGCAGCACGGGTCGTGGGCGGGCGGGCGAGGTCACGGACGGCCTCCTGTCGCGCGGGAACGGCGGCACCCGGCGACGTCGGCGGGCGGCTCACGCTAGCCCGCGACCGGCGCCGTCGGACAGGTTGTCGCCGTCTCCCCCGGCGCCTCTACGGTGGCCGGGTGACCGCGCCCGGCATCGATCCGTCCGTCCCGCCCAGCGGCCCCGGCTGCGTCGGGTGCGACGCCGCCGGCGGGTGGTGGTTCCACCTGCGCCGGTGCGCCGCCTGCGGCCACGTCGGCTGCTGCGACTCCTCGCCCTCCCGGCACGCCCGCGGGCACGCCGCGGAGACCGGGCACCCCGTGATCCGCAGCTTCGAGCCCGGCGAGGACTGGTTCTGGGACTTCCCGTCCGACCAGCCCGTCCACGGCGCCGAGCTGGCACCCCCGCAGCACCACCCGGTCGACCAGCCCGCCCCGGGTCCGCGCGGCCGGGTACCCGCCGACTGGCAGTCGCGCCTGCACTGACAGCGCGGCCGGACCGGCGTCCGCCACCGGCCCGGCCGTGCGGTCAGCTGCGCCCGCCGGGGCCGGGGGTCTCCGGTCCGCCGTCCAGCAGGACGTCGTCCTCGATCACCACGGCCGGGTGGGCGGGGGCGCCGTGCTCGGGGTCGACCGGCTCCTCGACGACGGCCTGGACGGGCGGCACCGGCGGCGGCTCGACCGGCACCTGCTGCACCTCCTCGCGCGGCCCCGCCTGCCCGCCCGGCCGCGTGCTCGCGGCGGCCACCGCGGCGACCCCGGCGACGGCGGCGGCCGCGCCCGCGGCGACGGCCTTGCCCGAGACGCCGGCCTTGCCGCTCTCCCCGTGCGAGCCGACGGCCGCCTCGGCGCCGGGCGTGCCGACGTCGATGGTCGGGTTGATCGAGCCGCGCCAGGCCCCGCTGGCGTATCCCTCGCTCTCGACGAGGGCCTTGAACCGCTCGAGGTCCGCGCGCACCTGGCGGTCGACCACGCCGAGCGCGTCGCCGGCCTTCTCGACCAGGCCCTCGGGCTCGTACTCCATCTCCAGGTGCACGATCGTCGAGTCGGGACCGGACGGCTCGAACCGGACGGCGCCCGCGTTCGTCGCCCCGCCCGTGGCCGCCCACGCGATCTTCCGGTCCGGGACCTGCTCCAGGACGCTGGCGTCCCACTCCCGGCGGACGCCACCGATCTCGGCCACCCAGTGCAGGTGGCGGTCGTCGAGCTGGCGCACCTCGCGCACCCCGCCCATGAACGCGGGGAACTCCTCGAACTGGGTCCACTGGTCGTACGCCGTCCGCACCGGGACGTCGACCTGCATCGACTTCTCGACCTTCGTCGTCATGCCGTATCTCCTCGCGTCGGGTCCGGGGAAGGGACCCGACGGGGATACCCGGACGGCGCCGACCGACTCCCCGCCGCGGCGCCGGCTATCCGCGCAGCGGCCGGTGCGCCCGCCGGTGGCCGAAGGCGCCGCGGATCCGCTGCCACCGGTCCGGCGTCCGCTCGGCGTCCAGCAGCTGGGTGTCGGCCAGCACCTTGCCCACCGCGCCGAGGTCCGGCGGATCGAAGGGCACCAGGGACCGCCCGCTCGGCCGGCGCAGCTCCTCGATCGCGGCGATCAGCGAGCCACCGGCCCGCTCGACCGCGGCGGCGACCTCCTCGGGCGCCACGTCGAGGTGCTCGCCGAGCAGCCGGTCGCGCATGCCGAGCACCGTCGCCGCGAGCGCCTCGCGGTCCGGGGCGTCGTCGGCCACCTCGATGCTGAGGTCGCACTCGGTGTCCAGCCCCATCGAGCGGTTGTTGAGGTTGGACGAGCCGATCCGCAGCAGCCGGTCGTCGACCACCGTGACCTTCGCGTGCACGTAGATCGGCCGGCGTGACTCCGTGACCGGCACGTACAGCCGGAACCGGTCGTGTCGGTCGGCCTCGCGCACCATGTCCAGCAGCGTGGCCCGGGCGGTGCCCATGGCCTTCTCCTCCAGCCAGCCCCACGCCTCGTGCGGGTTCAGGACCACGACCTCCGGCCCGTCGGGCTCCTTCAGCCGCTCGGCGATGGCCTCGGCGACCCGGCGGTTGGCGAAGTACTGCGTCTCGATGTAGACGGTGTGCCGGGCGCCGGCGATCACCGCCAGCCACAGCAGTTCGATCTCGTGGATCAGCGACGTGCCGCCGTGCTCGGGCCTGGTGCGCGACACCGCGACGTCGACGTCGGTCAGCAGCGGCTCGACCCCCTCGGGCCAGCACGGCTCCTCCCCCGTCACCGGCTCCAGGTGCTCGCCCTTGCCGCTCTCCCACCGCTCCCGTGCCAGGTCGCCGATCGCCCGCGCGGCCGGCCCGGAGACGAGGCTGGTGACGTCGTGCCAGGGCCCCATGTCCCGGTGGGACCCGGGACGGGCCCGCGCGCGGGAGTGGTCGGGGTGCTCGGAGGTGTCCCAGCGGTCGGCGGTGACGTCGATGCCGCCGGCGAACGCGAGGCAGTCGTCGATCACGACGATCTTCTGGTGGTGCGCGCCGCCGACCGGGTGGTGGGTGTCGACGGCGAAGGTCAGCCGGTCGGGGGTGCGCCGGCCGAGCAGCGCGATCGGCAGCATCCCGCGGGCCAGCCCGTACACCTGGCCCAGGTCCCAGGCGAGGACGCCGATGTCCAGTTGCGGATTGGCGCGGACGGCGGCCTCGAGGACCCGCCCCAGCCGGTCGTCGCGGGCCCGCCCGCCGCTGCCGGGGTCCAGGCGGACGCGGGGGTCGAAGTCCCACCCGATGAGCAGCACGCGCCGCCGTGCCCCCAGCACCGCCTTCTTGAGCGCGGCGAAGTAGCCCGCCGCGTCGACGAACACCGCGTACCGGTCGGCCCGCTCGATCCGCCAGCAGGTCTCCCCCGGGACGAGGAGCCGCTCGGCGCGCGCTCCGCCCGGCTCCGGCTCGGCCGCGGGTCGCGGCGTCGGGATCCGGAGGCCGGGTGAGGTCGTCGTGCCAGGGCCGTCGGAGGTCATCGGAGCATCTTCCCTCGTGCGGCGCCGTCCGTCTGCGAACGCCACCCGACCGGGTCGTCCACCTGGGGTTGACGTGCGGTCGGCGGGGGTGGCGGAACCGCGGTGATCATCGGCGGGTGGCTGCCCGGCACGCCGGGGGCGGCCGCCACCCGCCGATGATCAACGGGAGGGTCTGACCCCTAGTGCGCGGCGTGGGTGCCGAACCGCCGCGCGTGGTAGGTCAGCGGCGGCGCGGGCTCCTGGCTCGCGCCGAGGACGTCGCCGAGCACGATGACGTGGTCGCCCCCGTCGACCAGGCGCGCCACCCGGCAGGCCAGCCAGCCCGGGCTCCCGGCCAGCCGCGCGGCGCCGGCCTCGGCCGACCAGGCGACGTCGTCGCCGGCGAAGGAGTCCGGGCCGCTGCGGGCGAAGCGCAGGGCCAGGTCCGTCTGCCCGACCCCGAGCACGTTGAGCCCGAAGGGGGTGCCGTCGTCCAGGAGGGCCAGCAGCCGGGAGCGGCGGTCCAGCGACACGAGCACCATCGGCGGCGCCATCGACAGCGAGGTGAAGGCGCTGACCGTCGTGCCGTGCGGGCGGCCGCCGGCCAGCGTGGTCACCACCGAGACCGGCGTCGCGACGCCGGCCATCACCTCCCGGAACGCCTGCGTCACCGGTGCGGAGGGAGCGTGGTCGAGCGCGGTCATCAGGCCACCTCCGCGGCGACGGGCCGTCCGGCGACGGCGGGGAACCGGCGCCACAGCCGGCGGGCCAGGGCGTCGTTGATCCGGAAGAACGGGGCGTTGGTGCGCGGCCGGGCGAAGCCGGCGACCTGCGGGCCCGAGGTCCACGCGCCGTGTGCCAGCACCCGCGCGTCGGGCAGCCCCGACGCCCGCAGCACCCGCAGCTCGGCGTCGACCTCCAGGCGACCGGTGCGCCGGGCACCGGCCGGCGCGGAGGGGTCGGCCAGCACCCGCTCGCGCGCGTCGCCCCGCCGCAGCAGCGCGGACACCAGCGGGTCCCGGGTCGCCGCGACGTCGGCCGCGGGAAGCCGCGCGTCCACCAGGGCCCGCGCCGTCGTCTCCCCCCGGCAGCTGGCCGAGCGCGCCCGGAACACCCCGGCCCGCTCGTCCAGCACGACCTGGGAGTCCGCGCCGAGGAAGCGCAGCACGCCGGCCTCCGAGAGGGCGAGCAGCTCCTCCAGCCGCGGGCCCGGCGGACCGCTGGCCAGGTAGGAGAAGAGGTTCATGAACCAGCCGGTCAGCTGCTCGCTCTCCGACTCCGGGGTGAGCCGGCCGGCGGCCAGCAGCGCCCCCACGGTGCCGAAGGACTGGAGCAGGGCGACGAAGACCGCCGCGTCGGAGCTGTGCCGGGAGTCCGCCGAGCGCGCCAGGTCCGCACGCACGTGCTCCCGCACCGCCTCCTGCAGCTGCCCGGGGTCGGGGAACCGGCACCCGGCCAGCGGCCGGTCCAGCGCGTCGAGGTCGAAGCGGTCGGCGGGGTCCGGAACCGCCGCCGCGGCCAGCTCCCGCGCCTGCGCCGGGTCGGCCGCGGCGAACCGCTCGGCGAACTCCGACCACGGCAGCCGGGTGCGCTCGGGCGCGGCGCGGAACAGCTCGGCGTAGTGCGCCCACGCCAGCTCGCGGGCCAGCAGCGGGCCGAGGTCGGCGCGCAGGTCCAGCAGGCGGGTGGGGCCGAACGCCTCCTCGACCGCGGCCGGCGTGAGGAAGCGCAGCGGCACCGGCGGCCCGGCCCACGTGTAGCCCAGCTTCGCGCGGTAGGGCACGCCGCGGCGCGAGCCGACGTGCAGCACCGGCTCCCGGCCCGACGGCACGTAGTGCAGCCGCCCGTCGCCGCGCCGCTCGAACCGGCCGCCCCGACCGGCGGTCAGCAGCACCGCGAGGTCGACGAACGCCAGCCCCGCGCCGCGGACCAGCACGTCCTCGCCCGGCGCGAGCGATTCGAGGTCGACGTCGGCGGTGTAGCCGGTCGGCAGGTAGGTCAGGCCGTGCTCCGCCGCGGCCGCCGCCAGCGCCCGCTCCTGCGCCGTCGGCCCGGCCTCCAGGTGGCCCTGGGCGAGCAGGACGACGTCGGCGGCGAGCACCGTGCCGTCGGCGAGGACGACGTCGGCGCCGTCCGGCCCGCTGCGCACGTCGACCGCGCGGCCGGTGTGGCAGACGACGTCGGCCCACGGCTCGAGCCGGTCGACGACGCCGTCGAGCACCCAGCTGAGGTAGGCGTTGATCATCGGGCGGGACGGGAAGGACGTCGGGGTGAGCCGCCGGGCCTCCTCGCCCAGCGCTCCGGGCAGCGCGCGGCCGACCTGCTCGATCCACTGCGCGAGCGTGGTGTCGGCGACCACCGGGCCCTCGGCGGCCACCGACGCGTCGGGCAGCAGGGTCACGTCGGCGACCAGCGAGTTCGCCCACAGCAGCGCCGGCTGCGCGGCCCGCCAGACCCGGCCTCCTCCCGGCGGGTGCGGGTCGACCAGGTGCACGGTGAGCCGGTCGGCGCCGGCGAGCTCGGCCGCGTTGGCGGCCAGCCGCTCCAGCACGCCGACGGCGGTCGGGCCGGCGCCGACGACGCACAGGACGGGGCCGGGCCGGAGGGGGGTGGGCGAGGTGCGGGGCATGCGGGGGCTCCTGGGCAGGCGGGTGGTCAGGCGCTGATCTCGGTGTCCGGCCACACCCGGCTCGGCAGCTCCGCGCGCAGCACGGGGGCCACCCGGTCGAGGAACAGCTCGAGCGTGGCGCGGTGCTCGCCGGCGGGGACGCCGAAGCCCTGCAGGCCGAGCTGCAGGACCTCGACGCCGCCGAAGTCGGCGTGCCAGCGGGCGAGCTTCTCCGCGATCTGCTGCGGGCTGCCGACCAGCAGCGGCCCGCGCTCGATCGCGTCCTCGACGTCGGTGAACTCCGGCGCGTTGTGCCGGGCCGCCGGGGTCTGCAGGAACGCGCGGTAGCGGGGCCGCATGGCCTCCACGGCGTCCTGGCTGTTCTCGGCCACGTACACGCCACCGCAGCCGACCCCGACGACGCCGCAGGCCGGGTCGTGGCCGTGCGCGGCCAGCCGCTCCCGGTAGTGCAGCACCAGGTCGGTGTACTTCTTCGTCGGGTGGAAGGCGTTGGCGCTGAACACCGGTTCGCCGAACCGGGCGGCGAGCTCGGTCGACTCGGTCGAGGAGGCGCTGCCGTGCCACACCGGGATCCGCTGCTGCAGCGGCCGGGGCAGCGTGGTGGCGCCGGTCAGCGGCGGGCGGACGGCGCCGTCCCCGCCGTCCCAGGTGACCTCCTCCTCGTGCCACAACCGGCGCAGCAGCTCGTACTTCTCCCGGTTGAGCCGCCACTGGTCGTCGAGGTCGTAGCCGAACAACCGGTTCTGCACCGGGTGGTTGCCCTTGCCGATGACGAGGTCGACCCGCCCGCCGGACAGGGAGTCGATCGTCGCGAAGTCCTCGGCGACGCGGACCGGGTCCAGCAGCGGCAGCACGGTGACCGTGCTGACCAGCCGCACCCGCGACGTCAGCGCCGCGAGGTGGGCCAGCAGCACCGTCGGTGCCGAGGAGAGGAACGGCGCGGCGTGCCGCTCCCCGATCCCGACGGCGTCGAAGCCCGCCTCCTCGGCCCAGACGGCCCCGCGGACGGCCTCGGCGATCCGCTCGTGCGGATCGGCAACGACCCCGGTGACCGGATCCGGCGCGTTGAGCAGCAGGTCGGCGGCGAGCAGCTTCACCGCGCCCCCGCCGGCAGCGGCGCCAGCCCGAGGTGATCACGCAGCGTCTCGCCCTCGTACTCGGTGCGGAAGACGCCGCGCTCCTGCAGCAGCGGGACGACGCTGTCGACGAACGGGTCCAGCCCGGTCGGCGTGATGTGCGGAACGAGGATGAAGCCGTCGCTGGCGTCGGACTGCACCAGGTCGTCGATCGTCGCCGCCACCGTGGCCGGGCTGCCGACGAACGTCTGCCGGGCGGTCACCTCGACCACCAGCTCGCGGATCGACAGGTGCTTGGCCTCCGCCAGCGAGCGCCACTCGTTCGCGGTCGCGATCGGGTCCTTGTACGCCCGGGCGCTGGCCCGGCCCTTCGCGACGCTGGGCTCGCCCACGACCGGGTCGACGTCGGGCAGCGGGCCGTCGGGGTCGTAGGCCGACAGGTCCCGGTTCCAGACCTGCTCCAGCCACTGCAGCGCCGTCGCGCCCGAGACCTGCTGCAGCCGCACGGAGTGCGCGAGCTCGGCCGCCTCCGCGTCGGTGTCGCCGAGCACGAAGGTGGCGGCCGGCAGGACCAGCAGCTCCTCGGGACGGCGCCCGTACCTCGCCAGCCGGCCCTTGACGTCGGCGTAGAAGGCCTGGCCGGCCTCCTTCGTCCCGTGCCCGGTGAAGATGGCGTCGGCCGCCGAGGCGGCGAACTCCCGGCCCTCGTCGGAGTCGCCGGCCTGGAACACGACCGGCCGCCCCTGCGGGCTGCGCGGCACGTCGAACCGCCCGGCGATGTCGAAGTGCGCGTCGGAGTGGGCGAACCGGCCGGCGTCGGCGTCGGCCAGGAACACGCCGGAGGACTTGTCGGCGACGATCTCGTCCCCGCGCCAGGACGCGGCCAGCTCCTGCGCGGTGGCCAGGAAGGTGCGGGCCCGCTCGTACCGCTGGTCCTGCGCCAGGTAGCCCCCGCGACGGAAGTTCTCCCCGGTGAACGCGTCCCACGAGGTGACGACGTTCCAGGCCGCCCGGCCGCCGGAGAGGTGGTCGAGGGTGGCGAACTGGCGGGCCACGTCGTAGGGCTCGTTGAACGTCGAGTTGATCGTCCCGGTCAGGCCCAGCCGGTCGGTGACCGCGGCGAGCGCGGCCAGCACCGTGAACGTGTCGGGCCGGCCGACGACGTCCAGGTCGTGGATGCGGCCCTTGTGCTCGCGCAGCCGCAGCCCCTCGGCGAGGAAGAAGAAGTCGAACTTCCCCCGCTCCGCGGTCTGCGCCAGGTGCACGAACGAGGAGAACTCGATGTGGCTGCCGGCCTGGGGGTCGCTCCACACCGTCGTGTTGTTGACGCCGGGGAAGTGGGCGGCCAGGTGGATCTGCTTGCGGGGCTTGTCGGTCATGGCGGCGCTCCTCAGGCGGTGGTCGCGGCGGCGACAGGGGCGCCGGTCGCGTAGCGGTTGGCGGGGCGCGGCAGGCCGAGGTGGCCCCGCAGGGTGGTCGCCTCGTAGGCCTCGCGGAACAGCCCGCGGCGCTGCAGCTCGGGCACCAGCCGCTCGGTGACCTGCAGCAGGTCGTGCGGCAGGGTCGCCGGGCGCAGCCGGAAGCCGGTCAGCCCCGCGGCCGACCACTCCTCCAGCAGGTCCGCCAGCTGCGCGGCCGAGCCGGTGAAGATCCGCGCGTCGCTGCGGTACTCGCTGCCGGCGACGTCGTCGAGGCGGCGCAGCCGGGCGGCCGCGGTGGCCGGGTCGTCGTCCAGGACCACGACGAGGTCGCCGAAGACGTGCACGGTCTCCGCCGCCCGGCCGGCCGCCTGCTGGAGCCCGCGGATCTCGGCCACGATGGCGCCGGCGTCCGCGGCGTCGCGCGGGGTGACGAACCCGAGGTCGGCCTGGCTCGCCACCAGCCCGTAGGGCACCGTCGAGTGCGCCAGGGCCGTCACCACCGGCTGCCCCTGCGGCGGCCGCGGGGTGATCGACGGGCCGCGGACGGAGAACTGCGGGCCCTCGAAGTCGATGTAGTGCAGCTTGTCGCGGTCGACGAACCGGCCCGTGGCGACGTCGCGGATCTCGGCGTCGTCCTCCCAGCTGTCCCAGAGGCGGCGGACCACCTCGACCCAGTCGGCGGCCTCGCCGAACAGCTCGCGCACCACCTGCTGCACCTGCGGGCTGTCGTAGTCGGCGCGGTCGAACGCCGGTGCCTCGCGGCGCCCGACGTGCGCGTACTCGGTGGCGCTGGTGCTCACCTTGACGCGGACGCCGGCGCGGCCGGTGCTGACGTAGTCCAGCGTCGCGAGCGACTTGGACAGGTGGAAGGGCTCGGTGTGGGTGACGACGGCGGTCGGCACCAGCCCGATCCCGCGGGTCAGCGGCGCGACCCGGGCGGCGACCTGGACGGCGTCGAGCCGGCCGCGGACGCGGTCGGTGCGGTCGTCGGGGGCCCACGGGTCGTCGGACTGCAGCGACAGCGCGTCCTCGAGGGTGACCAGGTCGAGCAGGCCGCGCTCGGCCGCCCGGACCAGGTCGACCCAGTAGCCGGCGGTGAACAGGTCGGCGGGCCGGGCGTCGTCCTCGCGCCAGGCGGCGGGGTGCCAGCCGGCGCCGTCGAGCGCGACCGAGAGGTGGAGGTGCTCAGACATCGAGCACCGCCCCGGACTCCGTGACGCGGCCCAGGCCCCGGGTCAGCGGAGTGAGCTCGCCGGCCTCGACCGCGACCGGCAGCCGGTTCTCCGCCGGCGGCGTCGGGCAGGTGGCCAGGTCGGTGTAGGCGCAGGGCAGGTTCGCCGCGCGGTTGAGGTCGACGACGACGGAGCCGTCGGCGCCGGGGGCGTCGATCTGCAGGGCGCGGAAGGCGTAGGTGGTGCGCCCCGACGTCTCGTCGGAGAACAGCACGTTCAGCGAGCCCGGCTCGTAGCCGGCGAAGGCGGTCAGCGACAGCTCCCGCCCGTCGAGGGAGAACTCGACGACGCCGGGGGCGTCGTAGACGTGGGTCACCCCCTCGAACGCGCCGGGGACCTCGGTGGGCCGGGGCTCGGCGAAGGGCACGAACCGGCCGGGCACGGCCCAGCGCGGGTCGGCCGGGTAGGCGGGGTTGCCGGGGTACTGCTGGCGCAGCGGCGACTGCGGGTCCCGCAGCCGGACGACGTATCGGCCACCCCGCTCGGCGAGCTCCACCACGGTGTCGCCCGCGACGGTCGCGACGCTCTCGCGCAGGCCGAGCTCGCCGAACGCGTGCTCCCCGGTCACCGGCGCGCCGCCGACCTCGAGCTGCTCGCCCTCGTCGAGGGTGACGACGACTCCCTGCGGGCCGGCGACCCAGCTGCCGGGGACGCCGGGGATCCGCTGCGGCTCCTCGGAGAGCCACGACAGCACGGTCACCGCGAGGAAGCCGTGCGGGGAGGCGAGGTTGGCCTCCTTCTGCTCGTGCCACCTCGCCCACTCGGTCGCGAACGTGTCGGTGTCGGGCGCGGTCAGGGTCATCGGGTTCCTCCTGGTGCAGGGATGCGGGCGGCGGTGCCGGGGATGGCGGCCAGCAGCTCGCGCGTGTACTCGTGGGTGGGGGCGTCGAAGATCGCGTCGGTGCTGCCGGACTCGACGACCTCGCCGTCCCGGAGGACGACGACGGCGTGCGCGACCTGCCGGACCACGGCCAGGTCGTGCGAGATGAACAGGTAGGACACGCCGGTGTCGGCCTGGAGCTCGGCCAGCAGCTCCAGCACCTGGGCCTGGACGGACACGTCGAGCGCGGACACCGGCTCGTCGCAGACCACCAGCTCCGGGGCCAGCGCGAGGGCCCGGGCGATGGCGACCCGCTGCCGCTGGCCGCCGGAGAGCTCGGCCGGGCGGCGCTGCAGCACCGAGGCCGGCAGCGACACCCGCCCGAGCAGCTCCCGCGCCCGGGTGGCGCGGGAGGCACGGTCGCCGACGCGGAACGCCCGCAGCGGCTCGGTGACGACCTCCTCGATGGAGAAGCGCGGATCCAGCGACGCGTAGGGGTTCTGGTAGACGAGCTGGGCGCGCCGGCGGAACGCCCGCAGCGCCGCGCCCCGGACGCCGGTGACGTCCGTGCCGTCGAACGTCACCCGCCCGGCGGTCGGCTCGGTCAGCGCCAGCACCATCCGCGCCGTCGTCGACTTGCCGGAGCCGGACTCGCCGACCAGGGCCGTCGTCCGGCCGCGCTCGACGGTGAACGAGACGTTCCGGACGGCGTGCAGCACGCGGGGGCCGCTGCCGCCGCGGGGCAGCGGGAAGTCCTTGCTCAGCCCCTCGGCGACGACGAGCGGCTCCCGCGCCGGGACGTCGCCCTTGCGAACGGCTACCGGCGACGCCGCGCGGCGGGCCGCGGCCAGGCTCGGGGCGCTGGCCAGCAGCCGCTGCGTGTACGGGTCGCGCGGGTCGGTGAGGACCTGCTCGGTCGGGCCGGTCTCCACGATCCGCCCGCCGGACATGACGGCGATGCGCTGGGCCCGGTCGGCGGCGACGCCCAGGTCGTGGGTGACGAGCAGGACCGCCGTCCCCAGCTCCCGGGTGAGGGTGTCGAGGTGGTCGAGGATCCGCCGCTGCACCGTCACGTCGAGGGCGCTCGTCGGCTCGTCGGCGACCAGCAACTGCGGCCCGGCGGCGATCGCGACGGCGATGAGCGCCCGCTGCCGCATGCCGCCGGAGAGCTCGTGCGGGAACTGCCGCGCCCGCACCGCCGGCTCCGACAGCCCGGCGCGCCCGAGCAGCGCCACGGCGCGCTCGGCGGCCTCGCGGCGGCCGGCCAGGCCGTGCACGCGCAGCACCTCGGCCACCTGCGCGCCGATCCGCCGGGTCGGGTTGAGCGACACGGTGGGGTCCTGGGGCACCAGGCCGATCCGGGCGCCGCGGACCAGCTGCAGCTCCTTCTCCGAGGCGCCGGTCAGGTCGCGGCCGCTGAAGTGGATCGATCCGCCGTCGATCCGGCCACCGGCCGGCAGCAGGCCGACCACGGCGTGCGCGGTCGTGCTCTTGCCCGAGCCCGACTCGCCGACCAGGGCCACGACCTCGCCGGGGAAGACGTCGAGGTCGACCCCGCGCACCGCCGGGACCGGCCCGGAGCGGGTGGCGTAGGAGACGGTGAGGTCCCGGATCTTCAGCAGCGGGGCGCCGTCGGGCAGCGGCGCGCTCATCGGGTCGCCGCCCACTCGCCGTCCAGCGCCCGGGCGATCCGGTTGATGGCGAGCACGGTGCCGGCCACGACCAGGCCCGGCATCGTCGACAGCCACCAGGCGTTGCCCAGGTAGTTGCGCCCCTCGGAGACGAGGTTGCCCCACTCGGGCGCGGGCGGCGGGGCGCCGAAGCCGAGGAAGCTCAGCGAGGAGACCGCGAGCACCGCGGTGGCCAGCTCCAGGGTCGCCAGCACCAGCACCGGGCCCAGCGAGTTGGGCAGCACGTGCCGGGCGAGGACGCCGTACCAGCGGGTGCCCGAGGAGCGGGCGGCCTCGACGAACACCGCCGTCCGCACCCGCAGCACCTCGGCCCGCATCACCCGCGCGAACCCGGCGACGCTGGCGATGCCGACGGCGATGGCCACCTCGACCGTCCCGTAGCCCAGCGCGGTGACCAGTGCGAGGGACAGGAACAGCGCCGGGATCGACAGCAGCACGTCGACCAGGCGCATGACGACGTCCTCGACCCAGCCGCCGACGAACCCGGCGACCAGGCCCAGCAGCCCGCCGACGACGAAGGCGACGCCGACCGCGATCAGGGTCGCCTTGACCGACAGCGCCGTGCCGTGGACGACGCGGGCGAACACGTCGCGGCCCAGCTCGTCGGTGCCGAACCAGTGGGCGGCGCCGGGCGCGGCGAAGTTCTCCGCCGGCTCGCCCACCAGCGGGTCGGCCGAGGTGAACGCCCCGGGAGCGAAGGCGGCGACCGCGACGAGCAGCAGCAGCACGCCGGAGAGGACCAGGCCCGGCCGCCGGGCGAGGAAGCGCAGCAGCCGCCGCGCCGTCCCCCTCCCGGCGGCGGCGGGCGCCTCGGCCACGGCGACGGGCGCCGCCGGGGCCGCGACCGCGATCGGCTTGACGAGCAGCTCGGTCATGCGAGGCTCCTCCTCCGCCCGGCGACGACGATGCGCCGGTCGAGCAGCGGGTAGACGAGGTCGACGAGCAGGTTGACCAGCACGAACACCAGCGCGCCCAGGACGACGACGCCCTGCACCATCGGCAGGTCCTGGGCGCCCACCGCCGACGCGGTGACCCGGCCGATGCCGTCGCGGGAGAACACGGTCTCGACGACGACGGCGCTGGCCAGCAGCTGGCCGGCCAGCAGCCCCACGACCGTGAGCGCCGGCAGCGAGGCGTTGCGCAGCGCGTGCGCCAGGTGGATGCGGACCCGGCCGGCACCCTTGGCCCGCGCGGTCTGCACGTAGGGCTCGTCGAGCGCGGTGAGCAGGCTCTTGGCCAGCACCTGCGCCACCAGCGCGCCGGTCGGGATCGCCAGCGTCAGCGCCGGCAGGACCAGCGTGGCGGCCCCCTCGTTGCCGAACGCCGGGAACAGCCGCAGCTGGAACGACAGCAGCTGCACCAGCATCAGCCCCACCCAGAACGTCGGCACCGCGACGCCCAGCCCCGGCAGCGACAGCAGGAGCTGCCGCAGCCAGCGCCGCCGCGTGTAGGTGGCCAGGAGCGCCACGGCGCTGCCCAGGGCGACCGCCAGCAGCAGTGCCACCGCCGTCAGCTGCAACGTCGGGGGCAGGGCCGCGCCGAGGGTCTCGGCCACCGGCCGGTTGGTGGCGACGGAGTTCCCGAGGTCACCGGTCACCGCGTTGCCGAGGTTGGTCAGGTAGCGCACGACCAGCGGGTCGTCGTAGCCGTACTCGGCGCGGATGGCCGCCAGCTCCGCCGGGTCGACCTGACCCCCGTCCAGCCCCGCGCTCGCCATCGCCGTGACCGGGTCACCGGGCAGCGCGTCGAGGATGAGGAAGGAGACGGTGTAGGCCGCCCAGAGGACGACGATCGCCTGCGCCAGCCGGCGCGCCAGGTACCGACCCATCAGGAGATCCAGGTGTCGTGCAGCTGGAGGCGGCTGGAGGCGTCGAACTCGAGCTCGTGCACGGCCGGGGAGACGCCCAGCGTGGTCTGCAGCTCGACCACGGGGATGGTGAAGGCCTCCTCGACCAGCAGCTCCTGGGCCTGCGCGACCAGGTCGGCGCGCTCGGCCGGGTCGGCCGCGGCGGCCTGGGCGGTCAGCAGTTCGTCGAGCTCGCCCGCCGGGAGCCGGTAGAGGTTGGCCAGCTGGGTGGAGTAGGACCCGCGGAGGATGTCGGGGTCGGCGCGGGTCACGTTGCCCCAGGCGCCGTCGAACTCCCCGGCCTGCAGCGTCGGCAGGAGCTGGGCGATCGGCTGCTCGCGGAGCGTGACCTCGACGCCGATCGCGCGCAGCTGCTGCTGCAGCAGCTCCAGCGCCGGCTGGTTGGTCCCGGCGACCGGGGCCCACAGGACCTCGAGGGTCAGCCGGACGCCGTCCTTCTCGCGGATCCCGTCGCCGCCGGGTGCCCAGCCGGTCTCGTCGAGCAGCTCGACCGCGCGGTCGGCGTCGGTGGTCAGCCCGTCGGACAGGTCGGTGTAGCCCGGGGTCGTGCTCGACAGCACGCTGGTCGCCGGGAGGGTGCCGGTCGGGAAGACCGCGTCGACGATCTCCTGCCGGTCGACGGCGAGGGAGATGGCCTGCCGCACCGCCGCGTCGGCGAACTGCGGGCGCGCGTTGTTGAAGGTGATCCCGAAGACGACGCCGGGGTTGGCGCGGACCTGCAGCTCTATGCCGGCGCCGGACAGCGCGGCCTCGTCGGCCTGCCCGACGCTGCCGATGGCGTCGACCTGACCGGACTGGAGGCTGCCGGTGCGGACGCCGGCCTCGGGGACGATCCGGAACACCACGGAGTCGAGGCGGGCCTCGCCGTCGGCCCAGCGCGAGGAGCCCCAGTCGTAGCCGTCCCGCCTGTCCAGCGTGATCGACTGGTTCTGCACGTACTCGGCGAGGGTGAAGGGCCCCGAGCCGACGATGCCCGCGCTGCAGCGCTCGGCCGCGGGGAGGGCCGCGCTCGCCGAGGACACCAGGCCGAGGGAGTGCGTCGACGTCGCCTGCAGGAACTGCACGTTGGGCGTACCGAAGGTCACCTGCGCGGTGAGCTCGTCGACGACGGTCGTGCCCGTGTACCCGGTGAGGTAGCCGCGGGCCAGGCCGGCCAGCGCGCCCAGGTTCGGCACGGCGTCGAAGTTGTCCTTGACGACCTGGGCGGTCAGCGGGCTGCCGTCGCTGAAGGTGACGCCCTCGCGCAGGTGGAAGGTGAACGACGTCGCGTCGTCGCTGACCTCCCAGCTCTCGGCCAGCCACGGGACGATCTCGCCGGTCTCCGGGTCCTGGTCGGTGAGCGAGTCGACCAGCTGCCGCACCGAGTAGATCGTGTCGTTGCTGCCCACCTGCTGCGGGTCGACGCAGCCGGCGTCCGAACCGACGGCGAACGTCAGCGTCCCCCCGGACTGCGGCTCACCGCCGCTGCCGGCGTCGCCGGAGCCGGTGTCGCCGGTGCCGCAGGCGGTCAGCGCCAGCGCGGCGCCGGCGAGGAGGGCGGGGACGGCCCGGCGGGCCGATCGGGAACGGACGGTGCTCACGGGTTTCGGGATCTCCAGACGGGGGGCGGCCTCGGAGGGCCGCGGGGACGGATCGGGGGCATGCGGGCAGCACCGGCCGATCGGGGAGCGCGCGAGGACGCGCGCCATCCGACGGACGGGCAGTGGGTGGTCTCCGCCGGAAGGCGGAGGGGAGCCGCCCCTCGCGGGGCGGGCGGGGAGATCAGGCGCCCGGACAGAGCGCGCTGGTCACCAGCTGGAGGTCGATGTGCCGCCGGCAGGTGAGCGGTGAGCGGCGGGCGTACGCGGCGCGCGTACCGGCCAGACCGTCGTGCACCTGGGTTCCTCCTGCTGCTGCCGGCCGGAGCCGGTCTTCCACACTTGCGGGGCGGGGTCGCCTCGCCGGGCCGTCACCTGGAGCACCCCACCGCGGACGAGGGTTGCCGGTCAGCAAGCCAGGGCTTGTCGCTGACGCTCGATGCCGGGGTCGAGCCTGCCATCCCGAGCCAATTACGTCAATCCCGACCGACTTGATGCACTTTGCGGGAAGGGTCACACCGACCCCGCACCGGAGCGGCTGCGGAAGTCCCCGCGGCCGGAGTCCCCGCGCCAGTCGGCGAACGACTCCCCGGTCAGCTCCTCGAGCAGCGCGATGTCGTCCAGGAGCGGCGCGGGGCCGCCGGCGAGGACCTCCCGGCGGACCTCGACGGGCAGCGGCGGGCGCGGCGCCCGCCCGGCGTGCAGCGCGGCGATCAGCGGCCGGCTCGCCTGCCGCCACGCCTGGGGCGGCGCGTACGCGCCCAGCGCCGCGCCGGCCCGCGTGACGCGCGCCAGGGCCCGGTACCGCGGGGTGTCGGCCACGTACGGCTTCACGTTCTCGGGCGCCACGACGTGCGCGACGCCCTCGGCCACCCCGAGGAACCGGCTGACGCGGTCCAGCGTCTCCCGCGGCGTGTCGACCAGCTCGCGGTAGCGCAGCACGAGCACCTGCTCGCGGGGCAGGTGCCCGTACAGGTCGCGCAGCTGGGCGCCGTAGCGGGACAGGCCGCGGTAGTGCCAGAACGGCGCCCAGCCGGCGGCGATCCGCTGATCCTCGAGCCCGACCGCGGCGCCGAAGTCCGCCTCGGGCTCCAGCCCGTCGGCGCGCAGGTGGACCCAGTTGGAGTGGGCCCGGTCGACCGGGTCGCGCACCACCGCCACCACCTTGACGCCCGGGACGTCGGCGGCCAGCCGGGCCTGGGCAGCCCGGTCGTAGAGGTAGAAGGGCGTGCTCTCCCCCGCCACCGCGCCGCCCGGGGCCCCGGCGAACAGCGACAGGTAGTCCGGCCGCCGCCAGATCCACTCCCGGGCGCTGTGCGCGTCGCCCGGACCGCGCTGGCCGCTGCGCGGCGGCGGGCGCCCGTCGGTCAGGTAGTACTTCGGCTCCTTCACCGGCGACAGGTACAGCCCGGGGTGCGTCGCCAGCGCCGCGTGCAGCGCCGTCGTCCCCGCCTTGGGGGCGCCGGCGATCACGAAGTCGGGCAAACGGCCCTGCGGTCGGCTCATCGGGGCCCTCCTGGGGTCGATCGGGTGGGGTGTAGACACGGCGACGGCGACGGGCGACGACCGGCGCCGTCCCCCCGCACCGGAATCGGAGCAGCCGCGTGACCGCCAGCCCTCCCCGTACCCCCGCCGCCCGCCCGCCCGACCCGGGCCGGTTCTGGGCGGACGCCGAGGTGGTCGTGGAGCCCGAGGACCCGCGCGCGGGGTCGTGGGCCGGCGGGCCGTCGGCGCAACTGGTCGACGGGACGTGGTGGCTGGCCTACCGGCTGCGGCGGCCGGTGGGCGAGGGCCGGGGCTTCGGCAACGTGCTGGCCCGCTCCTCCGACGGCGTCCGCTTCGAGCCGGTCGCCGCCCTGGGCAAGGACCGCTTCGGCGCCGAGTCGCTCGAGCGGCCCGCGCTGGTGCACATGCCCGAGGGCCGCTGGCGGCTGTACGTCAGCTGCGCCACCCCGGGCACGAAGCACTGGCGGGTCGACCTGCTGGAGGCCGACGACGTCCCGGGCCTGGCCACCGCGCGGCCCCGGACGGTGCTGCCCGGCAGCGGCACGGCAGCCGTCAAGGACCCGGTCGTGCGCCACGACGGCGTCCAGTGGCACCTGTGGGCGTCGGTCCACCCGCTCGACGACCCCGACGCGACCGACCGGATGACCACCGAGCACGCCACCAGCCCCGACGGGGTGGAGTGGACCTGGCGCGGCACCGCGCTCGCCGGCACGCCCGGCACCTGGGACGCCCGCGGGGTGCGCTTCACCGCGGTCGTGCTCGACGGCTCGCGCACGTGGGCCCTGTACGACGGCCGGGCGAGCGCCGCGGAGAACTGGGAGGAGCGCACCGGCCTCGCCGTGCACGACGGGGAGGGCGCCTTCCGCGCCGTCGACGGCGGGCCGCTGCTCACCAGCCCGCACCCGCCGGGCGGCCTGCGCTACGCCGACGTCGTGGCCCTGCCCGGAGGCGGCGCCCGCTGGTTCTACGAGGCCACCCGCGCCGACGGGGGGCACGAGCTGCGCACCGTCGTCCTCCCCGGCTGAGCGACGGGCGGGCACGCGGCTCACGGGTGGCCCGCCGGTCCGCCGCACCCGGCCCCGCGGGCCAGCGCGCCGGGGTCGACGCCGGCGAGCGCGGCCAGCGGCCGCGGGTCGTCGGCGGGCTGCCACCGGCCGTCGACGACGGCATAGGCCACCGACGGCCCGTCGGCGAGATAGGCGGCCAGCCCGGCCAGCAGGCGGTCGACGTCGGCGGCGGTCGTGCCGACGCCGACGCTGGCCCGCAGCGCCCCGCCGGGGACGCCGAGCCGGGCGAGCAGCGGATGGGCGCAGAACCGGCCGTCGCGCAGGCCGATGCCGTGCTCGGCGGAGAGGTAGGCGGCCAGCAGGCCGGGGTCGGCGCCCTCCACGGTGAAGCCGACGACGCCGGTGGGCTCGCCCGAGTCCGGCCAGATCCGCAGCACCCGCACGCCCGGCAGCCCCGCCAGCCCGGCGACGAGCCGCTCGCGCAGCGCCCGCTCGTGCGCGTCGAGCGCGCCGTCGGGCAGGGCGCCGAGCGCGTCGCACGCCGTGGCCAGCGCCACCGCGCCGAGCACGTTGGGCGAGCCGCCCTCGTGCCGGTGCGGTGCGGCCAGCCACCGCGCCCCGGCCGCGGTGACCTCGGCGACCGCTCCCCCGCCGGCGAGGTACGCCGGGCCGGCGTCGAGCCAGTCGCGGCGGCCGACCAGCGCGCCGGCGCCGAAGGGGGCGTAGAGCTTGTGCCCGGAGAAGGCCACCCAGTCCGCCCCGCTGTCGGCCAGCGAGAAGCGCCGGTGCGGCACCAGCTGGGCGCCGTCGACGACCACCCGGGTGCCGGACTGGTGGGCCAGGGCGACCACCTCGGCCAGGGGCAGCGCCTCGCCGGTCACGTTGGACGCGCCGGTGACGGCCAGCAGCGCGTAGCGCTCGGCGCCGAGCTCGGCCCGCAGCCGGGCCAGGGTCTCCGCGGCGGTGGCCGGCGTGGCCAGCACCGTCGCGTCGCCCCGGCGCTGCCACGGGAGCAGGTCGGCGTGGTGCTCGGCGTCGAGGACCAGCACGCCCGCCCCGGCGGGGACGCAGCCGGCGAGCACGGCCAGGGCGTCGGTGGTGTTGCGGGTGACGACGCAGACGTCCGAGTCGCGCGCGCCGACGAAGGCGGCGATGCGGTCGCGGGCCGACTCGTACAGGGCCGTCGAGACCTGGGACAGGTAGCCCGCCCCGCGGTGCACGCTGGCGTACAGCGGCAGCACCTCGGCCACGCGCGCGGCGACCGCTGCGAGGGCCGGCGTGCTGGCCGCGGTGTCCAGCTGGGCGTAGGGCACGGTTGCGCCGGTCACCAGCGGCACGGTCAGGCCGGCGCCGACGACGGGCAGCAGCGGGGCGTCGGCCGCCGGGCCGTGGGCGGGGACGGTGCCGGCGGGGGCGGCGCCGACGGGGGCGGCGCTGCCGGCGGCGTCGGGGCCGGCCGGGCGGGGAAGGACGGCGGTGGACACGGGTCTCCTCTGGTCCGGGGACCCGCGAGGCAGGTCCGCGCTTGCCGGCGCCGGTCGGCGCCCGCCTGGTCGTCACCCGGAGCACCCCGCCGCGGAGGAGGGTTGCCGGCCAGCGAGCCGGGGCTTCGCGCTGGCACTCGTGACCTGTCGACGAGCCTGACAGACGCCCCCTATCCCGTCAAATACGATCGGGATGGTAGGGATTGGTGTCGTGAGCACCGTCGCCGTCGTCGGCAACCCCAAGCCCCTCTCGCGGACGCGGGCCGCGGCCGAGTCCGTCCTGGAGCGCCTCACCGGCGCCCCGCCCGACCGGGTGATCGACGTGATCGACCTCGGCGCGGGGCTGCTCGGCTGGGGTGATCCCGCCGTCGAGGACGCCGTCGCGGCCCTCCGGGAGGCCGACGTCGCCGTCGTCGCCAGCCCCACCTACAAGGGCACCTACACCGGCCTGCTCAAGCTGTTCCTCGACCAGGTGGGCACCGGCGACCTCGCCGGCGTCGTGGCGGTGCCGCTGATGCTCGGCGGCGGACCGACCCACGCCCTGGCCCCGGACCTGCTGCTCAAGCCCGTGCTCACCGAGCTGGGCGCGACCACCCCCACCCGCGGGCTGTACCTGATCGACCGCTCCTGGGACGACCCGACGGTGCTCGACCCGTGGCTGGCCACCGCGGGCCCGCAGGTGGCCGCGTTCACCCCCCGTTGATCATCGGCAGGTGGCGGCCCCCCTCGGCGTGTCGGGCAGCCATCCGCCGATGATCACGGCCGCCGGCGCCGGCCGCCGACGAGCCCGGCCACGGTGGCGCGGGCACCGCGGGCGCGCAGGGCGGTCAGGGCTTCGCGGTAGGAGGCGGCGAACCGCTCGTCGGCGGCCAGGTCGCCGAACACGTCGGGATCGTCGAGGAAGGCCAGGGGATCGGCGGCCTGCCGGTCCGCGCGGAGCCCGAGCTGCTCGGCGCGCGGATCGACCAGCGCCAGCGGCAGGCCCGCGTCGTCGGCGCCCTCGGCCGCCCGCGCCCAGCCGGCCAGCACGGCGGCCGAGCGGCGGATCTCGCCGCCGCGGGCCAGGTTGTCGCGCAGCACCGGCAGGAGGAACTGCGGCACCCGGTCGGAGGCGTTCTCGCGGATCCGGTCGAGGGTGTCGCGGACCTGCGGGTTGGCGAAGCGGCCGATCAGGTCGGCCTTGTACCGGCGCAGGTCGATGCCGGGCACGGGGGCGAGGGTCGGCGTGGCCTCCTCGTCGAGGTAGCCGCGGAGGAACTCGCGGAACAGCGGGTCCTGGCAGGCCTCGTGCACGTACTCCAGTCCCGCCAGCCGCCCGAGGTGGGCCAGCACCTGGTGACCGGCGTTGAGCAGCCGCAGCTTCATCTGCTCGTAGGGGGCGACGTCGGCGACCAGTTGCACGCCGACGTCCTCCAGGGGCGGCCGGCCGGCCGGGAACGCGTCCTCGAGCACCCACTGGGTCCACGGCTCGCACACCACCGGCCAGGCGTCGTCCACGCCGAACCGGCGGGCGAGCTCGGCCCGGTCGGCGTCGGTGGTGACGGGGGTGATCCGGTCGACCATCGAGTTCGGAAAGGCCACCTCGGCGCGCACCCACTCCCCCAGCTCGCGGTCGCGCAGGCCGGCGAAGGCGGCGAAGCTGCGGCGGGCCAGGTCGCCGTTGTGCGGGACGTTGTCGCAGGAGACCACCGCGAACGGCGGCAGCCCGCGGGCCCGGCGGCGCGCGAGGGCCTCGGTGACCAGACCGAACGTCGTCCGCGGTGCGGCGCCGGCCCGGAGGTCGGCGACCACGTCGGGGGCGTCGACGTCGAACTCGCCGGTGGCCGCCGAGGTGTTGTAGCCGCCCTCGGTGACCGTCAGCGAGACGATGCGGGTCGTCTCAGCGGCCATCCGCTCGACGACGGCCCCGGGGTCGTCGGGGGCGAAGAGGTACTCGACGATCGAGCCGACCACCCGGGCGTCGAGGAAGCCGTCGGGATGCTTGGCGACGACGGTGTAGAGGCAGTCCTGCGCCGCCATGACCTGGGCCATCCGGCGGTCGCCGGGCAGGACGCCGACGCCGCAGATGCCCCAGTCCGTGCCCCGCCCGGACTCCAGCAGCCGGTCGACGTACAGCGCCTGGTGGGAGCGGTGGAACCCGCCGACGCCCAGGTGCACGATGCCCGGCCGCACCGCCGTCCGGTCGTAGCGGGGCGTCCACACCGACGGGCCGAGGGTGGCGAGGGTGGAAGCGCTCAGCCGCGGCATGCCCGGGCCCTTACCCCCGCGGCGCGGTCTCCACCGGCGGAGCCGCCCGTGATGCGGGAGGGCTGGCGCTCGGGTGTGACGGGGGCCACCATGAGGGTCACTGCACCGTCCGCGCTGCCGGAGGTACCCGTGACGACGTCGCTCCAGGCCCCCCGAGCTCCGCGCGGTCCGGCGTGACCGCCCTCGTGCCGCGGCCGGTCGTCAGCCGGCCGGGGCCGGTCCGGGTGGCGGAGAAGGGGTCGCGGCTGTCGAACCTGCTGCGGACCACCGACCACAAGACCATCGGCCTGATGTACCTGGTCACCTCGTTCGTCTGGTTCATCGCCGGCGGGCTCATGGCGATGCTGATGCGGGGAGAGCTGGCCGTTCCGGGGCTGCAGTACCTCTCGCCGGAGCAGTACAACCAGCTCTTCACGATGCACGGCACGATCATGCTGCTGTTCTTCGCGACGCCGCTGTTCTTCGCGTTCGGCAACCTGATCATGCCGCTGCAGATCGGCGCCCCCGACGTCGCGTTCCCGCGGCTGAACGCGCTGTCGTACTGGCTGTTCCTCTTCGGCTCCATGATCGCCGTCTCGGGCTTCCTCACCCCCGGCGGCGCCGCCGACTTCGGCTGGTACGCCTACACCCCGCTGTCGGACGGGGTGAACTCGCCCGGCGCCGGCGCGACCCTCTGGATGGCGGGCCTGGCGGTCAGCGGGCTGGGCACCATCCTCGGCGCGGTCAACTTCATCACCACGATCGTCTGCCTGCGCGCGCCCGGCATGACCATGTTCCGGATGCCGATCTTCACCTGGAACACGCTGGTCACCAGCCTGCTGGCGATCCTGGTCTTCCCGATCCTGACCGCGGCGATCTTCGGCCTGCTGGCCGACCGCAACCTCGGCTCGCTGGTCTACTCCACCGAGAACGGTGGGCCGATGCTCTGGCAGCACCTGTTCTGGTACTTCGGCCATCCCGAGGTCTACATCATCGCGCTGCCGTTCTTCGGCATCGTCACCGAGATCATCCCGGTGTTCAGCCGGAAGCCCCTGTTCGGCTACAAGGGCATGGTCGCGGCCACCATCGCCATCGGCGCCCTGTCGATGGGCGTGTGGGCGCACCACATGTTCGCCACCGGCGCGGTCCTGCTGCCGTTCTTCGCGTTCATGACCTACCTGATCGCCGTGCCGACCGGCATCAAGTTCTTCAACTGGATCGGCACCATGTGGCGCGGCCAGCTGACGTTCGAGACGCCGATGCTGTGGTCGCTCGGCTTCATGGTGACCTTCCTGCTGGGCGGGCTGACCGGGGTGCTGCTGGCCAGCCCGCCGCTGGACTTCCACCTCAACGACAGCTACTTCCTCGTCGCCCACTTCCACTACGTCGTCTTCGGCACGGTCGTGTTCGCGGCGAACGCCGGGATCGTCTTCTGGTTCCCGAAGATGTGCGGCCGGATGATGGACGAGCGGCTGAGCAGGCTGCAGTTCTGGCTGACGTTCGTCGGCTTCCACGGCACGTTCCTGGTCCAGCACTGGCTGGGCGGCGAGGGCATGCCGCGCCGCTACGTCAACTACCAGCCCGACGACGGGTTCACGACGCTGAACGTCGTCTCGACGATCTTCTCGTTCGTGCTGGGGGCGTCGATCCTGCCGTTCCTGCTCAACGTCGTCCGGTCGTGGAAGCACGGGCAGCTCGCCGTGCGCGACGACCCCTGGGGCCACGGCAACTCGCTGGAGTGGGCGACCTCGTCGCCGCCGCCGCGGCACAACTTCCTCGAGATCCCGCGGATCCGCTCGGAGCGCCCGGCCTTCGAGCTGCACTACCCGCACCTGGTGGAGCGGCTGCAGCGCGAGGCGCACGTCGGCAAGCGACACGAGCCCTACGCGGGTCAGATCGGCGGCACGGCCGGCCGCCGGCAGGGGCCGAACGACCCCGACCCGACCTGAGGGTCCGCCCTCGACCTCCCGGAGGTGGCCCGTGGACAGTTCCGAGGCCCAGGTCCTCGCCGACCTCGAGCAGGAACTCCTCGCCCCCGCGGTGCGCCGCCTGCGGCGCCGGTTCTGCGCCGTGACGGCCGTCGCCGCCGCAGCCGCGGTCGGCGCGTTCGCGGTGCTCGGGCTCGCGGCCCTGCCGGTGCTGTACGTCGTCCTCCTCGCCGGAGGGCTGGTCCTCGTCGCGCGGGCGACGGACCGGCCCGGGCTGCCCGCGCCCGACGGGCTCGGCGACGGACGTCCCGAGCGTCCACGCCACCGGCACCGGCACCCGCTCCGGCACCGGCACCCGCGGCGTCAGCCCCTCGGCTGCAGCACGAAGTCGTAGCGCGCCTGCAGCCACGGCCGGTCGCTGCGGCCGCCGTCGGGCGTGGGGCCGGGCTCGCGCCGCTCGAAGGCGACGACGAGCTCGGCCTTGGTGCCGAACACCACGTCGGTGTCGAGGTACTCCGCGCCCTCCTGGAACAGGTGGGTGATCAGCGGCTCGAAGCCCGGGGCGTCGAGCAGGAAGTGGACGTGCGCCGGCCGGAAGTGGCTGATCGCGGTCTGGGCGACCAGGTCGCCGACGGGCCCGTCCATCGGGATCGAGTAGCCCTTCGGCGCGATGGTGTGCACGCAGTAGGTGCCGTCGTCCCGGCTGCGGTAGATGCCGCGCAGCCGCGCCTCGTCGACGTCGGCGTGCTGCACCTCGTAGAGGCCCGCGTCGTCGGCCTGCCAGACGTCCAGCCGCGCGCCCGCCACCGGGGCGCCCGCCAGGTCGCGGACGGTCCCCGAGACGTACAGCGGCACGCCGTCCAGGCCGCCGGACATGTCCCCGCCGAAGTCCAGCTCCGGGGACCCGGGGATGTGGAAGGGCCCGAGCACCGTGGCCGGCGTCGCCGACGGGTCGAGGCGGTGGTTCATCTGGACGACGAGCATCGACAGCCCGAGCACGTCGGAGGCGAGGATGAACTCCTCCCGCTTCTCGTTGCTGATCTGCCCGGCGCGGTCCAGCCACCGGACGGCGGCCAGCCACTCGGCCTCGGTCAGCCGCACCTCGCGGGCGAAGGCGTGCAGGTGGCGCACGAGCGCGGTCATGAGCTCGGCGAGCCGGGGGTCGCGCGCGGTCTGCCACCGCTGCGCGGCCAGCTCGGTGATGTTGTCCTCGGTGACGAGCTCCATCGCTCCTCCTCGTGCGCTGCGGGGGACGTCCGGGTGGTTCAGGGGGTCAGGACCAGGCGGCGGGGGGCACGGCCCGAGGCCTGCCGCTCCCAGGCGGCGGCGACGTCGGACAGCGGCAGGTGCTCGGCGTCGACGGCCAGGCGCCCCCGCGCCGCGTGCCCGAGCACCGCGTCGAGGGCCGCGCGGCGCTCCGCGGGCGTCAGCGAGACGTTGGTGTAGCCGAGGATCTCGGCCGACCGGCCGCGCAGCACCGCGGAGGAGAACTGCGCCGTGTCGCCCGACGCGCCGCCGAGGTTCACCAGCCGGCCGCCCGGCGCGAGCACCCACGCGGCGGCCGTCGCGGCGGTTCCACACACCGGGTCCACGACGACGTCCGCCCCGCCGCCGAGGGCGTCCCCGAACGCGGCGGCCAGGGCGTCGACGTCACCGGTCAGCGGGACGACGGCGTCGGCCCCGGCCCGCTCGGCCCGCTCGCGCGCCTCCGGCGAGCGGCACACGGCGACGACCCGGGCGGCGCCGAGCACCCGCGCGGCGCCGATGGCGACCTGCCCGACCGCTCCCCCGCCGCCGAGCACGAGCACCCGCTCCCCGGCGCGGAACCGGCCGCGGGCGGTGAGCGCCTGCCACGCCGCCACCGCGGACATGCCCAGCGCCGCCGCCGGGACGTCGCCGACGTCGGCGGTGATCGGCACGACCATCGCGTCGGGGGTGGCGCACCGCTGGGCCAGGCTCCCGTCCACCGGCGCGCGTCCGGCGGCGGTCTCGAAGAACACCCGGGTGCCGGGGGCGAGCGTCGCGGACTCCTCGACGACGCCGACGCCCTGGGTGCCGGGCACGTAGGGGCAGGCCGGCACGCCGAAGTACGACGTCCCCGAGGCGCACAGCAGGTCCAGCGGGACGATCGCCGCCGCCGACACGGCGATCAGCGTGCTGCCCGGCGCCGGGGCCGGGTCGGGGTGCTCGGCCCAGGCCGGCGTCGCGCCGGGGGCGGGGAGGACGGCGGCGTGCACGGGATCAGCCCCCCAGCGGGTCGGGGACGTAGGGGTCCGGCGCGACCGAGCGGTTGTTCCGGTCGACCGACAGGAAGACGTCGTTGGCGACCGGATGCCTCAACTCCTCGGCCAGCTGCCCGATCAGCCCCGCCGTCCGGGCGAGCAGGGCGAAGCCGCGGAGCAGTTCCAGCGGGAGCCCGAGGTCGGCGAGCGCCGCCCCGCAGACGCCGGCACCGTTCAGCGGCAGCGTCCGCCCGAGCACCTGGGGGTGCACGCGGCCGATCGCCGCGAACAGCGCCAGGTGCGGGCCGGCCACGCCCTCCTCGGCGGCGATCGCGAACAACCGCGGGGTGCGCGGATCGCCGTCCTTGTGCACGTGGTGCCCCAGCCCCGGCACGAACCGCCCGGCGGCACGCCGGGCGGTCACCGTCTCCAGCGCGAGGGCGTCCCAGCCGGCGTCGTCGGTGGGGAGGCCGTCGGCGGCGGCGAGGACGTCGTGCAGGAACCGGCCGCAGTCCTCGGTGACGCCGAGGAAGCGCGACCCGCCGCCGAGCAGCCCGGCGGCCAGCGCGCCCTGCACCGAGTCCGGGGCCGAGAGGTAGGTGAGCCGGGTGACGATGGCGGTCGGGGTGAACCCGTGGTCGGCCAGCGCGGCCAGCACCGCCTCGAAGACGCGGGTCTCGCCGGGCGTGGGGCGCCGCTGGGCGGCCAGCCAGAAGGCCAGCTCCCCGAAGCCGACGGAGCCCATGACGTCGCGGGCGAGATCGGACCCGAGCAGGGTGATCGTCTCGGGCGTGGAGGCGCCCAGCGCGGTGCGGTACTCCGGGGCGCTCACGACCGCTCCCCGAGCCAGCGGCGGATGTCGTCGCCGTGCTCGTCGACCCGGGGCGGGGGCAGCCGGTAGTCGACCGCCGTGTCGGAGAACCGGATCGGATTGCGGATCGACGGCACGGCGTCCGCCCCCTCCCCCACGACCACCACGGGCTCGAGACCGACCTCCTCGGCGAAGGCGACGCCCTGGTCGACGGTGTTGATCGGACCGCAGGGGACGCCCGCGCCGATGATGTCGCGGAACCACTCCATCTTCGTGCGGGTGCGCAGCCGCTCGACCAGCAGCGGGCGGAGTTCGTCGCGGTTGGCGGTGCGGTCCTCGTTGCGGCCGAACCGGGGGTCCCCGACCAGCTCGGGCAGCCCGAGCACCTCGCACAGCTTGCGGAACTGGCCGTCGTTGCCGGCCGTGATGATGAGGTCCCCGTCGGAGCACGGCAGCGGCTCGTAGGGGAACAGGCTGGGGTGGCTGTTGCCCATCCGGAACGGGACGACGCCGCCGGCGACGAACGCGCTGGTCTGGTTCACCAGCCCGGACATCGCCGAGGACAGCAGGTTGACCTCGACGTGCTGCCCCCGGCCGGTCTCGTGCCGCAGGTTCAGCGCCGAGAGGACGCCGATGGTGGCATGCAGGCCGGCCATCACGTCGAAGACGGCGACGCCGGCGCGGTAGGGGTCCCCGCCGGGGTCCCCGGTGAGGCTCATCAGGCCGGAGATCGCCTGCACGATCAGGTCGTACCCCGGCAGCGCCCGCCCGCCCGGCCCGCTGCCGAAGCCGCTGATCGACGCGTAGACGACGGCCGGGTTGGTCGCGGCGACCGCGTCGTAGTCCAGGCCGAAGCGGGCCAGGCCGCCGGGCTTGAAGTTCTCCACCACGACGTCGGCCCGGCGGGCGAGCTCCCGCGCCGCCTCGGCGTCCCCGGGGTCCTTCAGGTCCAGCGCCACCGACCGCTTGTTGCGGTTCACGCCGAGGTAGTAGGTGGAGACCTCCTCGCCCGCGACGTCGCGGACCGGTGGGGCCCAGGTCCGCGTGTCGTCGCCGCCGGGACCCTCGACCTTGATCACCTCGGCGCCCAGGTCGGCCAGCAGCATCGTGGCGTACGGGCCGGCGAGGATCCGGCTGAAGTCGGCCACCAGCAACCCGGAGAGCGGGCCGCGCGCGGCGCCGGACGGCGGTTCGGTGGTCATCGGCTGGTGGATCCCTCCGCGTCGTCGGCTCGTCATACGGACGACCGTCCGCCGAAGTCTCGGCGCGCCCTCGCGGGCCTGTCAACCGGACCGGGATCGGCCGGATTTCGCGTCTTGACAGGCCTGGAGGGGCCGCGCCAGGGTGGCCGGACCGGGGAGCCGTCCGTGCAGCGGACGGACGTCCGACAGCGTTGTCGTGCCCGTCTAGGAGGACACCATGAGCGATCCCAGCACCGAGGCCGGCCGGCCCGTCGTCCTGCGCGGCGGCACGGTCCTGACCATGGACGACGCGGGCACGGTCCTCCCCAACGCCGACGTGCTGGTCGCCGACGGCCGGATCGCCGCGATCGGCCCGGCGCTCGACGTCCCCGCGGGCACCCGGGAGGTCGACGCGGCCGGCGGCGTCGTGCTGCCCGGCATGATCGACACCCACCGGCACATGTGGCAGACCGCGATGCGCGGCTACGGCGCCGACTGGACGCTCACCCAGTACTTCGTCTGGTACTACCTCGAGCACGGCAAGAAGTTCCGCCCCCAGGACATCGCCGCGGGCAACCGGCTCGCCGCGCTCGAGTCGCTGGACGCCGGGGTGACGACGACGGTCGACTGGTCGCACAACCTGCAGAGCGTCGAGCACGCCGAGGCCGCCCTCGACGCGCTCCGCTCGGTGCCGGGGCGGTTCGTCCTGGCCTACGGCAACATCCAGGCCGGCCCGTGGGAGTGGACCGCCGACCCCGCCGTCCGCGCGTTCCTGGAGCGGCTGCGCGACGAGCGCGACGACATGATGGGCGTGCAACTGGCCTTCGACGTCACCGGCGACCCCGCGTTCCCGGAGCGCGCCGCCTTCGAGGTGGCGCGGGAGCTCGGCCTGCCGGTGACCACGCACGCCGGCGTCTGGGCGGCGACCAACGACACCGGCATCCGGCAGATGTACGACGGCGGGTTCATGACCCCGGAGACCACCTACGTGCACGCCGCCACGCTCACCGCCGACAGCTACCAGCGGATCGCGGGCACCGGCGGGTCGATCTCCGTGGCCACCGAGTCCGAGTGCAGCGCCGGCCAGGGGCACGCCCCGACCGAGCAGGTGCAGCGCTACGGCATCCCGGTGTCGCTGTCGATGGACACCAGCGTCTGGTGGAGCGGCGACATGTTCTCGGCGATGCGCGCGACGCTCAACACCGACCGCATGTCCGAGCACATGGAGGCGCACCTCACGGGCGAGACCATCACGCACCTGCGGCTGCGCGCCCGCGACGTCGTGGAGTGGTGCACCCGCGGCGGGGCGCACACGATCGGCCGCGCCGGCGACCTCGGCCGGCTCGAGGTGGGGCGCAGGGCCGACGTCGTCCTGCTGAAGAACGACCGGTCGCCGGCCTCCTTCCCGCTGCTCAACCCGTTCGGGCACGTGGCGTTCCAGGCGCAGCGGGCCGACGTGCACACCGTCCTGGTCGACGGGCGGATCGTGAAGTCCGACGGCGAGCTGGTCGGCGTCGATCTGGCCGCCGTCCGCCGGGAGATCGAGAACACGATCGACCACCTGCGCGGCGAGATCGGCGAGGAGGCCTGGCGGGCCGGGATGTTCCCGGAGGCGCCGGCCGCGGAGGCCGAGGTGCTGGAGAACCCCTACCAGTACTCCGACTTCAAGGACGAGTCCAAGCGGGCCGGCGGCGAGGACCGCGTCCTCGGACGATGACGACCGGAGGGGATCCGTCGGTGGAACGCCGCGGATCCCCTCCGCCGACGTGGAGGTGGAGATGGCGGGACGCGGTGCGGGGCCGGACTTCGTGGAGGCGCTGGCGCGCGGGCTGGACGTGCTGGCGTGCTTCGACGCCGGGCGCCGCGGGATGTCGCTGTCGGAGGTGGCGGCGGCGACCGGCCTCGCCCGGCCGACGGCGCGGCGGCTGCTGCTCACCCTCACCGAGCTCGGCTACGTCCGGTCCGGCCCGGGCGGGTTCGAGCCGACCCCGCACGTGCTCGACCTCGGCATGGCCTACATCGGGTCGCTGGGCCTGTGGGACGTCGCCCGCCCGCACCTGGAGGACCTCGTCGGGCGCACCGGGGAGTCCTCCTCGATGGCGCAGCTCGACGGGTCCGACATCGTCTACGTCGCCCGGGTGTCGGTGCCCAAGCTGATCGCGCTGCGCGTGGAGATCGGCACCCGCTTCCCCGCCGCGCAGACGTCGCAGGGGAAGGTGCTGCTGGCCGCGCTGCCGCCGGAGCAGCTCGACGGCGTGCTCGACCAGCCCAGCCGGGCCGGCCTGCCGACCTACATCGGCGCCACCCGGGAGGGGCTGCGCGAGGAGCTCGTCGGCGTGCGGGCCCGCGGCTGGGCGCTGGCCGACGAGGAGCTCGCGCCCGGCGTGCGGTCGGTCGCCGTCCCGGTGCGCGACGGCACGGGCGCGGTCCGCGCGGCGATGAACGTGACCGTGCACGCCGCGGAGACCTCCACCGAGCGGCTGCTCGACGAGCACCTGCCCCGCCTGCTGCGCGCGGCCGGTGAGGTCAGCGCCGACTGGGCGCGCTGGCAGTCGCGCCCGCACGTGGAGCTGCCCCGCCCCGCGGCCGGCGGCGCCGAGGCATAGGAAGCTCTCCCCTCGCCTCGGGGGTTGCGGACGTGCGGAAAGCCTCCTATGCCGCGGAGGTCAGCGTGGCGACGGCGGCGGCGAGGCGGGCGCGGGCGCCGGCCAGCGAGGGGCCGTACCAGGTGAGGTCGCGGCCGGAGACCAGCGCGACGGGCAGGCCGGGGAACGCCTCGGGCCCGTCGTCTGCGGTGAACCGGTAGGGCTCGTCGGGCAGCAGCACCGCGTCGGCGCCGCGGATCTGGTCGACGGTCACGTGCGGATAGCGCTCCTCCCCCGCCCCGAACGCGTTGACCAGGCCCAGCCGGTCCAGCACGTCACCGGCGAAGGTGCGCGGGCCGACGACCATCCACGGGTCCCGCCAGATCGGGACGGCGACCCGCGGACCGACCGCGGGCGGAGGCGTCGCCCAGGCCGCGGCCGCCTCGGTCAGCCACCCCGGCTCCGCCACCCCCAGCGCCTCGCCGAACAGCCGGCGCAGCGAGGTCAGCGCTTCCTCCACCGACTCGATCACCGTCACCCACACCGGGATGCCCGCGGCCCGCAGCCGGTCGACGTCCAGCCGCCGGTTCTCCTCCCGGTTGACGACGACGAGGTCCGGCGCGAGCGCGGCGATCGCGGCCCGGTCCGGGTTCTTCGTGCCGCGCACCCGGGCCACGTCGAGGCCGGCGGGGTGGGTGCACCAGTCGGTGGCGCCGACCAGCCGCTCGGGCACGGTGACCGCCAGCGCCTCGGTGAGCGACGGGACGAGGGAGACCACCCGCCGCGGCGGGCCGGCCAGGGGCACCGGCGTCCCGAGGTCGTCGGCGGGGGTCGGGCCGGTCATGGGCGGCCGTCAGTCGCCGAAGTCGCCCGCGGCGCGGCGCAGGTCGCGCAGGATGACGATCAGCTCGCGCATCCGGTCGTTGCTCAGGTCGGGAGCGGCGAAGACCTCGTTGATGCGCGCGGTCGCCTTCGCGGCCAGCTCCCGGCCGGCGTCGGTGATCTCGACCAGGACGCCGCGGCCGTCCTCCGGGTGCGGACGCCGGCGCACCAGCTCCGCGGCCTCCAGCCGGCTCGCCGCGTTGGTCACGCTCGCCGGGTGGACCTGGAGGCGGGCCCCCGCCTTGGCCATCGGCAGCGCGCCGGAGCGGGTGAACGACAGGAGCATGAGCAGCTCGTAGCGGGCGAAGGTGAGCTGCAGCGGGCGCAGCACCTCGTCGACGCGCGCCTGCACGATCGCCTGGGCGCGCATCAGCGACGTCACGGCCTCCATGCCGACGGCGGCGTCGCCCCAGCCGTGCTCGCGCCAGTGCCGGGTGGCTTCCGCGACGGGATCGAAGGGCAGGGACGGCGTGCTCACGACGCTCATCCTCCCGCAGCCGCTCCCGCGCCCCGCGGCGGCACCGGCTCGCACCCGCGCGGGCCGCATTGCGGGTCCTTCCCGAGCCTTGCGGGTCCTGCAGGACCCGCAAGGCTCGAGTTCGACCCGCAAAGGGGTCCCCACGGCGGCGGCACCGGCCCCCGCTCGTCACACGCTCCGGCGGTAGCGGCCCCCCACCTCGAAGAAGGCCTCGCTGATCTGCCCCAGCGAGCAGACCCGGACGGCGTCCATCAGCGCGTCGAAGACGTTGCCGCCGCCCATCGCCACCTCGCGCAGCCGGGCCAGCGCGGCGGGCGCCTGCGCGGCGTGCCGGGTGTGGAAGTCCTCCAGCCGGGTGAGCTGCGACTTCTTCTCGTCCTCGGTGGCGCGGGCCAGCTCCACCGGCCCGGGCGGTGCCGAGTCGCGCTGCGGGTCCAGGAACGTGTTGACGCCGATCAGCGGCAGCGACCCGTCGTGCTTGCGGTGCTCGTAGAGCATCGACTCGTCCTGGATCCGGCCTCGCTGGTAGCCGGTCTCCATCGCGCCCAGCACGCCGCCGCGCTCGGACAGCCGGTCGAACTCCTCCAGCACGGCGGCCTCGACGAGGTCGGTGAGCTCCTCGACGACGTAGGCGCCCTGCAGCGGGTTCTCGTTCGCCGCGAGGCCCCACTCCTGGTCGATGATCATCTGGATCGCCAGCGCGCGGCGGACCGAGTGCGCCGACGGCGTGGTCACCGCCTCGTCGTAGGCGTTGGTGTGCAGCGAGTTGGCGTTGTCGTAGATCGCGCACAGCGCCTGCAGCGTGGTGCGGATGTCGTTTAAGTCCATCTCCTGCGCGTGCAGCGACCGCCCCGACGTCTGCACGTGGTACTTCAGCTGCTGCGCGCGCGGGCCGGCGCCGTAGCGGTCCCGCATCGCGACGGCCCAGATCCGCCGGGCGACCCGGCCGATGACCGTGTACTCGGCGTCCATCCCGTTGGAGAAGAAGAAGCTCAGGTTGGGCGCGAAGTCGTCGATCGCCATGCCGCGGGCGAGGTAGGCCTCGACGTAGGTGAAGGCGTTGGCCAGCGTGAACGCGAGCTGGCTGACGGGGTTCGCCCCCGCCTCGGCGATGTGGTAGCCGGAGATCGACACCGAGTAGAAGTTGCGCACCGCGTGGGCGATGAACCACTGCTGGATGTCGGCCATGCAGCGCAGCGCGAACTCGGTCGAGAAGATGCAGGTGTTCTGGCCCTGGTCCTCCTTGAGGATGTCGGCCTGCACCGTGCCGCGGACCGTAGAGAGCACGAACGCGCGGATCTCCTCGGCCTCCGCCGCGTCGGGCCCGCGACCCTCCTCCGCGCGGAAGGCGGCCAGCCGCTGGTCGATCGCGGTGTTCAGGAACATCGCCAGGATCGCCGGCGCCGGGCCGTTGATCGTCATCGACACCGAGGTGCTCGGCGCGCACAGGTCGAACCCGTCGTAGAGCGCCTGCATGTCGTCGAGCGTGGCGATCGAGACGCCGGAGGTGCCGACCTTGCCGTAGACGTCGGGCCGCAGCTCCGGGTCGCGGCCGTAGAGCGTCACCGAGTCGAACGCGGTCGACAGCCGGGTGGCGGGCTGCCCCTCGCTGAGCAGCCGGAACCGGCGGTTGGTGCGGAACGGGTCGCCCTCGCCGGCGAACATCCGCGCCGGGGCCTCGCCCTCGCGCTTGACCGGGAACACGCCCGCGGTGAACGGGAACGCGCCCGGCAGGTTCTCCCGGCGCAGGAACCGCACCAGCTCGCCGTCGTCCGTGGTGCGCGGCAGGGCGACCCGGCGCACCTTCGTGCCCGACAGCGTCTCCCGGGTCAGCGGCACGGTGAGATCGCGGCCGCGGACGGTGTAGGTCAGCTCGTCGCCGGCGTACTGCTCGACCACCGAGGGCCAGCGCTCCAGTGCGTCGCGCACCTCCGGCAGCAGCTCGGTGGCCTCGGCGGCGGCCCGGGCGGCCGCGGCCGCCGGCTCCTGGTCCAGGCCGTCGAGCACCTCGGCGGCGGTCCCCAGGTGCTGGCGCCGCCGGGCCAGGGCGGCCTGCTCGTCGGTCGCCCGGTGGTACCCGCGGACGGTCTCGGTGATCTCGGCCAGGTAGCGCGCCCGGTTCGCCGGGACGACGCCGGCCAGCCCGCTCGAGGTCCGGACGTCGACCCGCGGCAGCGAGCCCTCGGATCCCGGCAGCCCGCGCTCACCCAGCAGCTCGCGCAGGTGCTGGTAGAGCGCGGTGACGCCGTCGTCGTTGAACCGGGCCGCGCTGGTGCCGAACACCGGCATCGACTCCCACGGCTGCCCGAAGGCCTCGCGGTTGCGCACCATCTGCCGAGCGACGTCGCGACGGGCGTCCTCGGCCCCGCGGCGCTCGAACTTGTTCACCGCGACGACATCGGCGAAGTCGAGCATGTCGATCTTCTCCAGCTGCGACGCGGCGCCGAACTCCGGCGTCATCACGTACAGCGAGACGTCGCTGAACGGCACGATCGCCGCGTCGCCCTGCCCGATCCCCGGCGTCTCCACGATCACCAGGTCGAACCCGGCGGCCGTCACCGCGGCCAGGACGTCGTCCAGGTGCTCGGGCACCTGCGCGCCCGCGGTCCGAGTGGCCAGCGAGCGGAAGAAGGTGCGGTCGCCCTCGACCGCCTCCTCCAGCGCGTTCATCCGGATCCGGTCGCCGAGCAGCGCGCCCCCGCCGCGGCGGCGGGTCGGGTCGATCGCCACGACGGCGACCCGCAGCCGGTCGCCGGAGTCCAGCCGCAGCCGGCGCAGCAACTCGTCGGTGAGCGAGGACTTGCCCGAGCCGCCGGTGCCGGTGATGCCCAGGACGGGCACGGTGCGGGAAGTCGCCGCCTCGGCCAGCCGCGCCGCGAGTTCCGGGGCGCGGCCGGCCTCCAGCACGGTGATGGCGCGGGCCAGGGCAGCCCGGTCGCCGCCCAGCACGGCCTCGGCGGACGGCGCGGTCGCCGCCAGGTCGACGTCGCAGGCGCGGATCAGCTCGTTGATCATCCCGGGCAGGCCGAGCCGGGCGCCGTCCTCGGGCGAGAAGACCCGCACGCCGCGGTCGCGCAGCAGCGCGATCTCCTCGGGGACGATCACGCCGCCGCCGCCGCCGAACACCTGCACGTGCCCGGCGCCGGCCGCGGTCAGCCGCTCCCGCAGGTAGGAGAAGTACTCGACGTGCCCGCCCTGGTAGGAGGAGATCGCGACCCCTTGCACGTCCTCCTCCAGCGCCGCGCGGACGACGGCGTCCACCCCGCGGTCGTGGCCCAGGTGCACCACCTCCGCGCCCTGGCTCTGCAGCAGCCGGCGCATCACGTTGATCGCGGCGTCGTGCCCGTCGAAGAGGCTGGCCGCGGTGACGAACCGGACCGGGTGGACGGGCACGTGCAGCGGCGGCCGGGCGGGGGTCGGCTCAGCGGTCACGGCGGGCTCCAGGGGCGAGGTACGTGGACGTCCACAGACCGTACCGCAGATACTTTGACGTCCACGAACTGCCCGTCGGACTCGCGCGGGTGCGGAGACCGCGCTCGAGCGACTCCGCTCAGGCGTTGCGGACGGCGGCCGCGGCCTCCAGGCCCAGCTCGCGCACCGAGACCTCGCGCATCTCGACCTTGCGGACCTTTCCGGTGACCGTCATCGGGAACGCGTCCACGACCTTCACGTACCGCGGCACCTTGAAGTGGGCGAGCCGGCCGGCGCAGAACTCGCGCAGCGCCTCGGCGGTCAGCGGCTCGGCACCCTCGCGCAGCCGGACCCAGGCCATGAGCTCCTCGCCGAAGCGCTCGTCGGGCACGCCGATCACCTGCGCGTCGACGACGTCGGGGTGGGTGTAGAGGAACTCCTCGACCTCCCGCGGGTAGACGTTCTCCCCGCCGCGGATCACCAGGTCCTTGATCCGGCCGACGATGTTCACGTAGCCCTCGGCGTCCATCACCGCGAGGTCGCCGGTGTGCATCCAGCGGGCGGAGTCGATCGTCTTCGCAGTGGCTTCGGCATCCCCCCAGTAGCCCCGCATCACGGAGTAGCCGCGCGTGCACAGCTCCCCCGGGGCGCCGCGCGGCACGGTCAGACCGGTCGCCGGGTCCACGACCTTGATCTCCAGGTGCGGGTGGACCCGGCCGACGGTCGAGGTGCGCCGGTCCAGGTCGTCGTCGGCCCCGGTCTGGGTGGACACCGGCGAGGTCTCGGTCATGCCGTAGCAGATGGTCACCTCGGTCATCCCCATCTCGGCGACCACCCGCTTCATGACCTCCACCGGGCACGGGGAGCCGGCCATGATCCCGGTCCGCAGCGAGGACAGGTCGTAGTCGGCGAGGTCGGGCAGCGCGAGCTCGGCGATGAACATCGTGGGGACGCCGTAGAGGGAGGTGCAGCGCTCCTCCTGGACCGCGCGCAGCGTCGCCACCGGATCGAACCCGGGCGCCGGGATCACCATCGTCGCGCCGTGGCTGGTGGCCGCCAGGTTGCCCATCCCCATGCCGAAGCAGTGGTAGTAGGGCACCGGGATGCAGATCCGGTCGGCCTCGGTGTACCCGCAGCCCTCGCCGACGAAGAAGCCGTTGTTGAGCAGGTTGTGGTGGGTGAGCGTCGCGCCCTTGGGGAAGCCGGTGGTGCCCGACGTGTACTGGATGTTCACCGGGTCGTCCGGGGACAGCTGCGCCGCCCGCTCGGCCAGCAGCCCGTGGTCGGCGGCGCGGCCGCCGGCGACGAGGCGCTCCCACTCCGGGTCGCCGAGGAACACCACCTCGCGCAGGTCCGGGCACTCGCCGCGGACCTCGCCGACCATCCCCCGGTAGTCGCTGCTCCGGAACTCCGGCGCGCTGACCAGGATCGAGATCCCCGACTGCCGGAGCACGTAGCGCAACTCGTGCGTGCGGTAGGCGGGGTTGACGTTCACCAGGATCGCCCCGAGCTTCGCGGTCGCGTACTGCACGAACGCCCACTCGGCGCAGTTGGGCGCCCAGATGCCGACCCGGTCTCCGGCGGCCACCCCGAGGGCGTCCAGCCCCAGGGCCACGGCGTCCACCTCGGCCGCGAACTCGGTGTAGCTGAACCGCCGGCCGGTCGCGCACTCCACCAGCGCCTCCCGGCCCCCGACGCGGGCCACGGTGCGGTCCAGGTCCGCGCCGATGGTGTCGCCGAGCAGCGGCACGGACGAGGTCCCGCTGGCGTAGGAGGGCACGGGCGGCGGGGACGGGGTCACGACGGGCCTCCGATCGGCGACGGTGGGACGGCGTCCCCACCCTCCCGCCGTCCCGGCGGGCGCACCACCTCCGGTCGGGGGGAGCGTTCCGCGCGCGAGGTGCTCCGGGAAGGACGGCGGGGCGACGGCGGTTGTCGTCAGCAACGAACGCCGACGAGAGGTCCCCGCACCGTGTCCCAGCAGTCCCTGCCGCTGTCCGTCCTCGACCTCGCCCCGATCGCCCCCGGGCAGACCGCCGGGGAGAGCATCGCGGCCAGCGTCGCCCTCGCCCGGACGGCGGAGGAGCACGGGTACCGGCGGGTCTGGTACGCCGAGCACCACAACATGCCGACCATCGCCTCCTCGGCGACCAGCGTGCTGATCAGCCACGTCGGCGCGCACACCTCGACGATCCGGCTCGGCGCCGGTGGCGTGATGCTGCCCAACCACTCCCCGCTCACCATCGCCGAGCAGTTCGGCACGCTCGAGGCGATGTACCCCGGGCGGATCGACCTCGGCCTCGGGCGGGCCCCGGGCAGCGACCAGAACACGATGTACGCGCTGCGCCGGGACGGGAACTCCGCCGACCGCTTCCCCCAGGACGTGCTGGAGCTGCAGGCCTACCTCGCCGGCGAGACCCGCGTGCCCGGCGTGGACGCCGTCCCCGGCAGGGGTTCGCACGTGCCCCTCTACATCCTCGGCTCGTCGATGTTCGGCGCCACCCTGGCGGCCGCGCTCGGGCTGCCGTACGCGTTCGCCTCGCACTTCGCGCCGCAGCTGCTGGAGCCGGCGGTCGCCGCCTACCGGGCCGAGTTCCGCCCCTCGGCGCAGCTGGCGGAGCCGTACGTGATCGCCGGGGTGAACGTGGTCGCCGCCGACACGACCGACGCCGCCCGCGCCGACCTCGAGCAGGTCCGCCGGCGGCTGGCGGTCGGCCTCTTCGGCCGGGGCCGCGACCTGTCCGGCCACGGGTCCGAGGAGGAGGTGGCCGACCTGCTCCTCGCCGGCGGCGCCGCCGTCCACGTCGACGGGATGCTCACCCACACCGCCGCCGGCACGCCCGCCGAGGTCCGCGACCAGCTCATCGCCTTCCGGCAGCGGGCCGACGCCGACGAGCTGATCGTCGCCTTCCAGTCCCCCGATCCCCAGCGGCGGCTGCGCTCGGTCCAGCTCACCGCGGAGGCCGTCGCGACGATCGCGGCGTGAGCCGTCCCGCACGGCCGGCCCGGGGCGTCGGCACGGGGCCGGCCGGGGCGCCCGGCAGGATGACCGGGTGAGCGTCGAGACCGTCCTCCTGCTGGTCCTCGGCGCCGTCGGGGTCACCGTCGTCGTCCACTGGGTGGCCGAGCGGACCGGGCTGCCGGCCGCGGCGCTGCTCACCCTGCTCGGGATCGCCTACGCGTTCTTGCCCGGGCCGAACGTCGAGCTCGACCCGCACCTGGTGCTCACCCTGGTGCTGCCGCCGCTGCTGTACAGCGCGGCGCTGGACTCCTCGCTGCTGGCGATCCGCAAGAACATCCGGACGGTCGTCAGCCTCTCGGTGCTGCTGGTGTTCGCCACCGCCCTGCTGATCGGGATCGGGTTCAGCCTGTTCGTGGCCGGCGCGACGCTCGCCGCCGGCATCGCGCTGGGCGCCGCCGTCGCCCCGCCGGACCCGGTGGCCGCGCTCGCCGTGGGCCGCAAGGTCGGGCTGCCGCCGCGACTGCTCACCCTCATCCAGGGCGAGGGGCTGCTCAACGACGCGACCGCGCTGACGATCCTCACCGTGGCCGTGGCCGCCGCCCAGGGCGAGGGGTTCTCCACGTCCGCCGCGGTCGGGCAGTTCGTGCTGTCCGCGGCCGGGGGGATCGCCGCCGGCCTGGTCGTCGCCTACGCCGTCCGCCCGCTGCGCCGGCTGCGGCGGGACCCGCTGTCGTCGAACGCGGTCTCGGTCGCCACGCCGTTCGTCGCCTACCTGCTCGCCGAGTCGGTGCACGTGTCCGGCGTGCTCGCCGTCGTCGTCGCCGGGCTGGTCATCGGGCACAACGCGCCGTACTGGCAGAACGGGGAGACCCGGCTGCAGACCCGCGCGTTCTGGCGGCTGATCGACTACCTGCTCGAGGGCATCGTGTTCCTGCTGATCGGCCTGCAGCTGCCCGAGGTGATCGAGAACCTGGGGAAGTACGAGGTCTCCACGATCGTGATCGCCGTGTCGATCACCATCGGGGTGATGCTGCTGCTGCGCCCGCTGTGGCTGCTGCTGACCGAGTCGATGCCCGCCTGGATGCACTCCCGGCTGGGCGGCCACGTCGCCGAGGACGACGCCCCGGACCTCGACGGCCCGCCCGCCCGGCTCGCCCGGCACCTGGAGGACCGCCTCTCCGGCCGCGAGATCACCGTGCTCAGCTGGGCCGGCACCCGCGGGGTGATCAGCCTGGCCGCGATCTTCACGCTGCCGCTGACCACCGACGCCGGCGCACCCTTCCCCGACCGCGACCTGCTGCTGTTCTGCGCCTTCGTCGGCGTGCTGGTCACGCTGGTCGGCCAGGGGCTCACGTTCGCCCCGCTGGTGCGCCGGCTCGGCGTCCGCGCGGACGCCGCCGACGAGGCCCGGCTGCGCAACCAGGCCCGCGCCGCCGCCGTCCGCGCCGGGCTCGCCCGCCTCGAGGCGCTCGACGACGAGCAGCACACCCACCTCGAGGACGAGGCGATCGACGGCCTGCGGGCCGCACTGCGCGGCCGGCTGGAGCGCTACGACCGGCGCCTGTCGATGCTGCAGTTCGCCGAGGGCGGGGAGGTGCCGACGTCGCCGGAGTACGAGGCGGCCCTGCGGGTGCGGCGGGCCGTCCTGGAGGCCGAGCGGCAGGAGCTGCTGCGCTGGCGCGACGCCGGCCGGCTGCCCGACGCGAGCCTGCGCATCCTGCAGCGGGAGCTGGACCACCAGGAGGGCCAGCTCCCCACCCGCGGAGGCTGAGCCGCCCGCCCGACCCGCCACCGTGCCGCCCTCCCCCGCTCCCCCCGCTACCCCCGCTCCCCCGCTACCCCGGCTACCCGGGCTACCCGGGGATCAGGTGACCTGATCGTGGCGCTACCTCCCTCACCGCCCACCGTGAGGGAGGACGCGCTGCGGTGCGGGAGGACGCCGATCCTGCCGACCTCAGCCCGCGGCGAGGACCTCGTCGAGGCGCTCGTAACCCTGGACGACGCCGACCTCCATGCCACTGGCGACGAACGCGTCGCGGCCCTCGAACGAGTCGACGAGCGAGGTGCAGGTCAGCCGGCAGCGCCCGCCGGGCAGCTCCTCGAACGCCATCCGCTCCAGCGCGACCGCGTCGGGCATGCCCTCGAAGGTGAAGGTCTGCACGATCAGCTCGCCCGGCCGCACGTCGTGGAAGCAGCCGCGGAAGGCGTACTCCTCGCCGTCCTCGGACTGCACGTAGCGGTAGGAGCCGCCCGTGCGGCAGTCCCAGCCGTCCACCCGCGTCTCCAGCCCGCGGGGGCCGAGCCACCGGACCAGCAGGTCGGGCTCGGTGTGCGCCCGGAAGACCGCGGCGGGAGTCGCGTCGAACTCGCGGGTGATCCGGACCAGGGGGACGTCGGGGTCGGAGACGATCCGGGTCTCGCGCGTGCTGGTGGTCATGGCCGGTTTCCTCCTGCGGATGGGGTGGGGTCGTCGTCCGGCAGGGATGCCAGGACGTCGTCGAGGCGGCGGTACCGCTCCTCCGCGGCACGCCGGTAGCGCTCGAGCCATGCCGTCATCAGGTCGAACACCTCCGCCTCGAGGTGCACCGGCCGGCGCTGCGCCGACCGGCTGCGGGTCACCAGCCCCGCGTCCGCCAGCACGCGCACGTGCTTGGAGACCGCCTGCAGGCTGATGTCGTAGGGCGCCGCCAGCTCGTTGACCGTCGCGTCGGCGAGCGTCAGTCGCGCCACCATGTCCCGGCGGGTCGGGTCGGCGAGGGCCGCGAACACCCGGGACAGCGCATCCGCCGCCATGTCGACCTCCGTGCTCAACCAACCGGTTGAGTACGACGGTAGGACCGCTCCCCAGCCGTTGTCAACCGATCGGTTGCAGACGGCGATGCCTTCCGGCGGCGGCCCCGCGGGTCGACGATGGTCCATGGGCACGGGACTGCTCCCCCGCAGCACCGCCGACCACGTCGGCCTCGCCGACGCGGTCACGGCGCACACCTACGCCCCGCTGCCCGTCGTGGTCGCCGAGGCCGAGGGCGCGTGGGTCACCGACGTCGAGGGCCGCCGCTACCTGGACTGCCTGGCCGGCTACTCGGCGCTGAACTTCGGCCACCGGCACCCGACCCTCCTCGCGGCCGCGCGGGAGCAGCTCGCGCGGGTCACCCTCACCAGCCGCGCGTTCGGCAACGACCGGCTCGGCCCGTTCTGCCGGGACCTGGCCGCGCTCGCCGGCATGGACGCCGTGGTGCCCATGAACACCGGCGCCGAGGCCGTGGAGACGGCGATCAAGGTCGCCCGCCGCTGGGGGTACCGGGTGCGGGGCGTGCCCGACGGCCGGGCCCGGATCGTCGTGGCCGAGGGCAACTTCCACGGGCGGACGACGACGATCGTCGGGTTCTCCACCGACCCCGTCGCCCGCGACGGCTTCGGCCCGTTCACCCCCGGCTTCGACGTCGTCCCGTTCGGCGACGCCGCGGCGCTGCGGGCCGCGCTGACCCCGGACACGGTCGCGGTGCTGATCGAGCCGGTGCAGGGCGAGGCGGGCGTCGTGGTGCCGCCGCCGGGCTACCTGGCCGCGGTCCGGGAGGCCTGCACCGCCGCCGGCGTCCTGCTCGTGGCCGACGAGATCCAGTCCGGCCTCGGGCGCACCGGCACGACGTTCGCGTGCGAGCTCGAGGGCGTCGTCCCGGACGTCTACGTGCTGGGCAAGGCGCTGGGCGGCGGCATCCTGCCGGTCTCGGCGGTGGTGGCCCGCGCCGACGTGCTCGACGTGCTGACCCCGGGCAGCCACGGCTCGACGTTCGGCGGCAATCCCCTGGGCGCCGCGGTCGGGCACGCCGTCGTCCGGCTGCTGGAGACCGGCGAGTACCAGGCCCGGGCGCGCCGGCTGGGCGAGCGGCTCGCCGCCCGGCTGCAGCCCCTGGTCGGGCGCGGGCTGCGGGCGGTGCGCACCCGCGGGCTGTGGGCCGGCGTGGACCTGGACCCCGCGCTCATGAGCGGCCGGGCCGCCTGCGAGCGGCTGGCCGCCCGCGGGGTGCTCACCAAGGAGACCCACGGCGCGACCCTCCGGCTGGCCCCGCCGCTGGTGATCGAGGACGACGACCTGGACTGGGCGGTCGACCAGCTGGCCGCCGTCCTCGCCGGGGCCTGACGCGGCTGCGGGTCCGGTGCGGCCCGCGCCCGCTCACATCCAGGGCGGCAGCTCCGGCAGCGGACCGTCCGAGCGCAGCCCCTCGCCCGCCGACCGCCCCAGGACCCAGCCGGCCACCGCCGGTACCGACCCGGACACCGCCACGCCGCCCGCTCCCCACTCCCGGTTCCCGGCGAACAGGGTGACCCCGGGGTCGGTGCCCGCGCGCTCCCACCCGGCGAAGACCCGATCGACGATCGCGACCAGGACCTCGGCGGGCACGTCGTCGAAGCCGACGCCCGCGTCCAGGTCGACCGCGTGCACCCACGCCTCCTGAGCGCGCATCCAGATGACGTCGCCGGCCTCGATGGCGCGGCCCTGTCGGGTGCGCACCTGCGCCGACCACGCCTCCTCCGGCATCGCGGCGACGGCGTCGGCGAGCCGCCGGGTCGCCGCCAGCACCTCGGCGTCCAGCGCGGCCGGGCTCAGCGCCGCCCGACGGTCGATGTCGGCGTCCCGGGCCTCCTGCGAGGCGTACATCGGCGTCTCCACGCCGGTGCGGGCCCAGGTGAGCAGGTTGACCAGCGCGTCGGCGTTGCCGGCCAGGTGGCCCAGCAGGTGCGCCCGGTCCCAGCCGGGCAGGCGCGAGGGACCGGCGTAGTCGGCCTCGACCAGCCTGCCCAGCGCCGTGGCCACCGCCTGCTCCCCCGTCGTCCACCACTCCCGCGGCACCGCGAACGTCGTCATGCCCGAGATCGTGGCAGCCCCCGGGGCCCGGGGACTATGCCCCGCCGGCCAGCACGGCCGGGCGCCAGCCGCGCAGCGAGTTGACCAGCGCGAGCTCCTCGGCGGCGCGCAGGTCCGCGGGCCGCAGCGCCCGCTCGGCCAGCACCCCCGCGGCCACCAGCCGGCCGCGCTCGACGCCGGGCAGGCACCCGTTCCCCAGCGGGGGCGTCCACCAGCGGCCGCCGAGCCGGACGGCGAGGTTGGCCGTGCAGGCCTCGGTCACCTCGCCGCGCTCGTTGACCAGGACCACCTCGTCGGCAGCGGGATGGCGGTCCCGGCGCTCGGTGTAGGGACGACGGCGGGTGGTCTTGTGGTGCGGCCACCACTCGCGGGAGTCGATCGGGTCGTCGTCGACGGCCAGCCGGAGGGGGCGGGCGTCGGCCTCCGGCGCCGGGGCCACGTCCACCGCCAGCGCGCCGTCCCGCCGGCACAGCAGCCGGACGCGGAGGTCGCCGTCGCCGGTCAGCCCGAGCAGCGCCGACCGCGCGGCCGCCTCGTCGAACCGGAAGCCGACGTACGCCGCTGACGCCGCCAGGCGCGCCAGGTGCGCGTCCAGCGAGCGGATCCCCCGACCGGACTGCCACCGCATCGTCTCGAGCAGGGCGAACTCCTCGGGCCGGGCGTCGAGCACCCGCGCCTTCGCCAGCAGCTCGGCGTACTCCGCCGCCGGCTCCGAGCCCCAGGTGATGCCGCCCCCGGCGCCGTAGACGGCCGTGCCGGTCGACCGGTCGACCACCGCCGTGCGGATCGCGACGCTGAAGCGGGCCCGGAACGGCGCGCCGGGCGGGGCGACGACGCCGATCGCGCCGCAGTAGACGCCGCGCGGGCCGTCCTCGAGGTCGCGGATCAGCTCCATCGACCGCAGCTTCGGCGCGCCGGTGACCGAGCCGCTGGGGAACAGTGCCCGGAAGACGTCGGTCAGGCCGGTGCCGGGCAGCACGTCGGCGGTGACCCGCGAGGTCAGCTGGTGGACCGTCTCGAAACGCTCGGCCTCGCACAGCGCGGTCACGGTGACGCTGCCGGTGCGCGCGACGCGGGCCAGGTCGTTGCGCACGAGGTCGACGATCATGACGTTCTCGGCCCGGTCCTTCCCGCTGGCCCGCAGCCGGGCGACCGCCGCGTCGTCCTCCGCGGCCGTGCGGCCCCGCGCGGCCGTGCCCTTCATCGGCGCCATCGTCACCCGGTCGCCGACCCAGTCGAGGAACAGCTCGGGGCTGGCGCTGCAGACGGCGAAGCGGCCCAGGTCGATCAGCGCGTTGTGGGCGCCGCGCTGCCCGAGCGCCATGTCGGCGTACAGGTCCCCCACGTCGCCGGTCATCGGCGCGGACAGCCGGGTCGTGAGGTTGCACTGGTAGGTGTCCCCCGCCGCGATCCGCTCCCGGACCGCCGCCACGGCGGCCGCGTGCCGGACCTCGTCCCAGTCGCACACCCACGGTCCCGCCGCGGGGCCGCGCGCCGCGGCCGGGGCCACGACGTCGACCGGGACCGGCCCGCGCGAGACGCCGAACCAGGCCAGCGGCAACCCCTCGACGGGCTCGTGCACGGCCAGGTCCGGGTCCAGGCCGGCGGCGGCCTCGTAGGCGACGAACCCGAAGGCCCACCGGCCGGCGGCGGCGACCCGGTCGACCTCGTCGAGCACGACCGCGACCTCGTCGGGGGTGACGGCGACCAGTTCGGCCTCGACGCCGTCGAACGCCATCGCCGAGCCGGCCCGGAGGTCGTCGAACCGCGCCCGGGGACGGGTCCCGGCGGTCGGCGGGGCCGCAGCGGTGGCCATGGCGCGGTCAGCCCTCCTCGGGGCCGCGGGCCTCCCGGACGACCATCTCCTGCGCGATGCTGGCCAGGGCGGCGCCGGAGCGGTCGAACAGCGTGCCGGTGTACCACCCGCGGGCCGCGGCGACCGTCGTCCCCACGTTGTCCATGAGCACCCAGTCGTCCATCCGCACCGGCCGGTGGAACCAGACCGCGTGGTCGAGGCTGGCCATGGCGCGCACCCGCGGGCCCATCAGGTGCGCCAGGCCGCTGAACAGGTCGGACACGTACACGAGCACCGCCGCCTGGTGCACCGCGTCCCCGTCGGTGCAGCCCGCCGCGCGCAGCCAGGTGCGCATCGGGTGCGTGCGCTCGGCGCTGGGCTCGGGGTCGCGGACGGAGACGCCGGGCAGGATCGACGGCAGTGCCTGCGACTCCTCCGGCGAGCGGGTCGCCGGCATCGCGACGGACTGCCGGTCCGGCCCCTCCTCCGGGCGGCAGAACGACGCCGACATCCGGAAGATCACCCGCCCCTCCTGCCGGGCGACCACCGTCCGCGCGGAGTAGGAGTGCCCGTCGCGGTCGCGCTCGACGTCGAAGGTCACCGGCTGCCGCGCGTCGCCGCGGCGCAGGAAGTAGCCGTGCAGCGAGTGCGGGAGGCGCTCGGGGACGACGGTGCGGGCGGCGGCGACCAGCGCCTGCGCCGCGACCTGCCCGCCGTAGAGCCCGTTGTGCCGGCCGGGTGCGACCGCCTCGGCGAGCCAGCGGTCCGGCGTCAGCTCGCGCAGCGTCATGAGGTCGGTCAGCAGCGCCGCCCCCTCGGCACCCTCGATGGCGGTCACCGCGACGCCCGGCTCTCGGCCAGCACGCCGGCGTCGAGCAGGCGCGCCACCTCGTCGGCGTCGATGCCCCAGGCGGTCAGGGCCGCACGGGTGTCCTGGCCGGGCCGGCGGGGGCCGCCGCGCACCGCGCCCGGCGTCCGGGAGAACCGCGGCGCGGTGCCGGGCTGGGCGACGCCGTCGATCTCCACGTAACTCCCCCGCGCGGCCAGGTGCGGATCGCGGGGGGCCTCGGCCAGCCCGAGCACCGGGGTCACGCAGGCGTCGGTGCCGGCGAAGTGCGCCGTCCACTCGTCGCGGGTGCGGGTGGCGAAGACCGCGGCGAGCGCCGCGCGGTGCTCCGGCCACCGGGCGACGTCGTTCTGGGCGCCGTCGAGCCGGCCGGTCAGGCCGAGGCCCTCCAGGAGGCGGGCGTGGAACTGCGGCTCGATCGCGCCGACGGCCACGTGCCCACCGTCGGCGCACGCGTAGGTCGTGTAGAACGGCGCGCCACCGTCGAGCAGGTTCGCCTCGCGGCGGTCGGACCAGGCCCCAGCGGCGAACATGCCCTGGATCATCGTGATCAGCGAGCTGGCGCCGTCGACCATCGCCGCGTCGACCACCTGGCCCCGCCCGCTGGTGGCGCGCTCCAGCAGGGCGGCGAGCACGCCGACGACGAGGAACAGCGAGCCCCCGCCGAAGTCCGCGCCCATGTTGAGCGGCGGCACGGGGCGGTCGGCCGGGCCGATGGCGTGCAGCGCGCCGGTCAGCCCGAGGTAGTTGATGTCGTGCCCGGCCTCGGCCGCGCGCGGACCGCTCTGGCCCCAGCCGGTCATGCGGGCGTAGACCAGGCGCGGGTTGCGGGCCAGGGCGTCGTCGGGGCCCAGCCCGAGCCGCTCGGTGACGCCGGGGCGCAGCCCCTCGACCAGGACGTCGGCGCCGGCCAGCAGGCGCAGCACCAGGTCGCGGCCCTCGGGGCGCTTGAGGTCCACCGCGGCGCAGGGGCGGCTGCGGTGCAGCAGCTCGGCGTCGGCCGGGAGCAGGGCGGTGCCGCCGCCCGGCCGGTCGATCCGCAGCACGTCGGCCCCGAGCTCGGCCAGCAGCATGCCGGCGTAGGGACCGGGGCCGAGCCCGGAGAGCTCGACGACGCGGACGCCCCGCAGCGGGCCGGCGGCCGGCCGGAGCTCGGGGCGGGGGTCGTTCGGGGCGGGGTCCACGGCTGGTCACCGTAACGAGGCACCGCACTGCCGGACTGGGGGCGGCACCTCGGCAGCGCCTCCCGGAGCGCCACCGCACCCTCTACTGTCCCCGCCATGCCCCGGAGCCTGCGCGCCGTCGACCTGGACTTCACCACCACCGCCAAGCACCGCGTCACCGTCACCGAGGTGCTCCCCGCGTCGCCCGACGCGGTGTTCGCGGCGCTGGCCGAGGACCCCGCGGGCTGGGCCGCCTGGTTCCCCGGCTTCACCGACGGCGGCCGCTACCTCACCCCCGGCCCGCACGGGGTCGGCTCGCAGCGCGAGGTGTTCGCCCGCGGCTCCCGGTTCCTGGAGACGATCCTCGCCTGGGAGCCCGGCCGGCGGTGGGCGTTCCGGGTCGACGAGGCCGGCCTGCCCGCGGTGCGCGCGCTGGCCGAGAACTTCACCCTCACGCCCGAGGGCGCCGGCACGCGGGTCGACTACACGATGGCCCAGGAGACCAGCCCCGGGTTCGCCGGCGGGCTGATCATCCGCGTCGCGGGCGGCCAGCTGCGCAAGGCGCTGCGCAACCTCGGCGCCCACCTGGCCGCGACCGAGCCGGCCTGACCCGGGCGGACCGGACGGGCGGGGTCAGCCGCCCGTGGCCTCGCCGGCGTCGGACCCGGCGGCGTCCACCGCGGCCCGCCGGCCGGTGACCAGGGCGCCGCTGGCCTCCCCGAACGTCGCCGTCGTGAAGCCCAGGCCGGTGAGCAGCCCGGCGAGGGTGCGGTTCATCGTCTCCTGCAGCCACCGCTCGGTCTCCGGCGGCCGCGGGGCCTCGCGGGTCGTGCGCAGGTGCTGGCTCCACGCGACGACGACGCCGTCGTGCACCTCGCTCGGGGTCAGGCACACCCCGCCCCGGGCGCGGGTCGCCGTGCGGCCGCTGCAGTCGTGCAGCGGCAGGCCGATCTCGACCAGCGACGCGCCGAGCTGGCAGAGCAGCCCCACCAGCGGCGAGGCGTCGTCGACCAGCGGGTCCCACTCCTCGCCGACCCGCTCCAGCTCACCGGAGAGGTCGGCCAGCCACGCCCGGTCCTCCGGGGAGGGACGCCGGGCGACCCGGCCGCTCTCGCGCCGCGTGCCGTAGGCCGGCGTTCCGCCGACGCCGCCGGCGGTGCCGAGCGGCCCCGTGGCCCACACGGCCTCGCCCTGGTCGGCGTACGGCCCCGACAGCACGACGTCGCCGTCGTCGACCAGCCACCACGCCGGTCCCGTCGCCGCCTGTTGCGCGGTCCCGCAGTCCGGCCCCGACCCCTGCACCCCGCACCCCCGCTCCGTGCCGTCTGCTCCGGCCGTGGTCGACCCGACTCGGTCCGACGATGGGATATCGGCCCGCGGGCCCGCGCCTCCACTCCCACTTCTGCCAGCGATCCCCGGGAACGGGGTCAAGGGTTGCCCGTGTAGATGGCGGGCCACCGAATCAGGCGCGCACCGGGTGCCGCGACCGCCCGCCGACCAGCGCGCGGTAGCAGTCCAGGTGGGCCCGCGCGGCGGCGTCCCAGGTGTGCGCGGCGGCCAGGGCCCGGCCGGTCTCGACACGCCGCGCGTCCGGCGTGCCGGCCGCGAGCAGGCCGGCGGCCAGGGACGCCGGGCCGGTCGCGAACCCGACGGCGCCGTCGAACACCTCGCGGAGCACCGGCAGGTCCCGCGCCACCACAGGCACGCCCGCGGCGAGCGCCTCCATCGCGGCCAGGCCGAAGCCCTCCTTGGTCGACGGGAAGGCCAGGACGTCGGCGGCGGCGACCAGCGCCGGCAGCTCGTCGTGCGGCACCGGCCCGAGGACCAGCGGGAACACCTCCAGGTCCTCGGCCCGGGCGTCGACCGCCGCCCGGTAGGCGCGGTAGTCGAACAGCGTCTCGCCCCCGGCGATCACGAGCGTCAGGTCGGGCCGCACCAGCTGGACGGTGGCCATGGCCTCGACCAGGTCCAGGGTCCCCTTGCGCGGCTCGATGCCCCCGACGGCCAGCACGTAGCGACCGAGCCGGGCCCGCCACCGCCCGCGCCCGGCGCTGCCCTCGGGCCCGGCCGCGGCGGCGAACCGATCGGCGTCCACCCCGTTCGGGATCACCGTGGCCTCGCGCCCCCAGCCGGCCCGCACCTCGGCGGCCACCGCCGCCGAGACGCAGAACAGCGCCCGCGGCCCGACGATCGCCCGCTCGTGGCAGGCGGCCAGCTCGGCGGTGGTGAACGTGTCGAGGTGGTGCACGGTGCGCACGCAGTCGGGCACGGCGTTGGCGCTGATGCAGTCCTGGGCGTGGACGACGTCGTAGCTCTCCCCCGCCACCGCGAACGCGAGGCCGAGTTCCTCGATCGACCGCGCGATGCGCGCGCCGACGTCCTCCCCCGGGCGATCGGCGAACGGCACCAGCCGCACCCGGACGGCGGGGTCGACCGGCCGGAAGAAGCCCTCGTCCCCGCCGCGGCCCAGCGACCAGACGGTCACCTCCGCGCCCGCCCGGGCGAGGGCCTCGGCCAGGGCGAGGGTGTGCACGACCCCGCCGCGGGGCTTCGTCGAGTACGTCAGCAGCGCGACCTTCACGGGGAGCTCCTCAGGGGGGACGTCGAGGCGGGCAGGTAGGCCTCCGGGCGGCGCTCGGCCAGGTGCGACAGGACGAGCCGGGCGCGGCTGACCTCGGCCGCGACGTCGAGCGAGGCGAGGGCGAGGCCGGCCTTGGCCCAGGTCCGGGCGAGCACGTCGCCGCCGGGGCCGACGACCTTGGCCTGGCCGAGGAAGCGCAGCCGGCCCATGGCGCCGGTCTGGTTGGCCGACACCCACACGACCTGGTTCTCGGCGGCCCGGGCGCAGTCGTAGAGGTCGAACAGGCGCGACTGCCGGTCCTGGACCAGCCGCGGCGCGCGGTGGGTCAGGCTGGCGGGCCAGGCCGACAGGCACGCCACGACGTGCGCGCCGTCCCCGGCCAGCGCGCGGGCGGCCTCGGGGAACGTCTTGTCGTAGTCGATGAGCATGCCGATCCGGCCGAGCGGGGTGTCGAAGGCGGCGAACCGGTCGCCGGCCCGGTAGGCCGTGGACTCGCCCACCGGCTGGTGCACCTTGCGGTGCCGCCCCAGGACGCCGTCGCCGGTGAGGCAGACCGCGGAGTTGTGGTGCGCCCCGTCGGCGGCCTCCCGGTAGCCCAGGCAGACCACCATGTCGCCGGCCACGGCCGCGACCCGCGCGATCTCCGGGGAGTCCTCGGCCAGCGCCGGCGGCAGGCCCGTGGCGTCCCGGCCGCCGAGGTCGCCCAGGTAGCCGCCGAGGGTCGCGTCGGGGAACACCAGCAGCTCGACGCCCTGGGACCGCGCCGCCGCGACGATGGTGTCGATCTTGGCCAGGCACTGGTCGAGGTCCCGGCCGAAGTGCGCCGCCACCGCCGCGACCCTCATCGCGCCCCCGCCCATGCATAGGAGGCTTTCCCCTCGTCGCCGGCCGCCAGACGTGGGGAGAGCTTCCTATGCCTCGCGAGTGGCCTCATCGCTCAGCCCGCCGTCGGGGCGGCCGCGCTGGCCAGGGCCAGCTCCCGGTCCAGGCCGGACGCGGCGCCGCTCGCCAGCTGCCGGCCGAGGTGCCCGGCCAGGTGCTCGGCGTCGCGGGCGATGCCGGAGAAGCGGCCCGAGCCCCAGGTGTGGAGCCACGGCAGCCCGAGCACCGACAGCCCGGGCACGCTGGTCACCCCCCGCGTGTGGGTGGGGTAGCCGCGGCCGTCGAAGGCCGGCAGGTGCACCCAGCTCCAGTCGCTCGAGAACCCGATGCACCACACGACCGCGGCGATCCGGCCGGCGTCCAGGGTGGTGGGGTGGTCGGGCCCGGGCGCCCACACCGGCACGTAGCGCGGCTCGGTCGGGACGTCGATCCCGGCCGCGGCGATGTGCCGGTCGACGAGGTCCAGGGCGTTGTCGTTGACCCGGTCGGCGTTGTCGAGGTTGGCGGCCAGGTCGCCGGCGAAGGTCAGCGTCGTCCCGCGCAGCCCGGTGAGGGCGCCGTAGAGGTGCATTCCGTCGCGGGCGAAGGCGCGCAGGTCGATGTCGCGGCCACCGTCCCGGCCGGTGACGTAGTGGTTGGTGCCCACCCGGGCGGCCGCGCCGTCGCGGTGTTCGTCGATCGGCATGTCGTAGTGGCCGAGGTCGGCCAGCCAGGCGACGACGTCGCGGCCGCGGTAGGCGCGGGCGATCCGCGGCGCCCGGCCCACGGCGAGGTGCACGGTCCGCCCGGCCAGGTGCAGGTCCTCGGCGATCTGCGCGCCGGACTGGCCGGTGCCCACCACCAGGACCTCTCCCGGCGGCAGCCGGTCGGCGTTGCGGTACTCCGCGGCCGACAGCTGGACGACGGCGTCCGGCAGCTGGCCCGCCCAGCCGGGCACGACCGGCCGGGCGTAGCCGCCGGTCGCCAGCACCACGTGGTCGGCGGTGAGCGTGCCGGCGGAGGTGGTGAGCACGAAGCCGCCGTCGGGGCCGGGCCCGAGCCGCTCGACCGCCGTCCCCTCGAGCACCGGCGGGTCGAAGGAGGCGACGAACCCGCGCAGGTACTCGACGATCTCGGCCTTGACCATGAAGCCGTCGGGATCGGCGCCCCGGTACGGCCAGCCGGGCAGCCGGCACTGCCAGTTCGGGGTGACCAGGCAGAAGCTGTCCCAGCGGGCGTCGGTCCACTCGTGGCAGACGGTGCTGCGCTCCAGCACCACGTGCTCGACGCCGTCGCGGCGCAGGTACCACGACAGCGACAGGCCGGCCTGCCCGCCGCCCACGATCGCGACCGGCACGTGCGCCGGGAACCGCGCCCGCACGGTGTCCCAGCTCGTCCGCTCAGACACCGGCCAGCACCCCGTAGGCCTCGGGGCGGCGGTCGCGCAGGTGCGCCATCGAGCGGCGGGCGCCGGCCAGGACGCCGGGCACGTCGACGGCCGCCACCGCCATGCCCTCCCGGACGCCGGTGGTGGCGAGCACCTCGCCGCCGGGGCCGACCACCTTCGCGCTGGCGACGAACCGCAGCGACCCGAAGGTGCCCGACTGGTTGGCCGACACCCACACCACCTGGTTCTCCAGCGCGCGGGCCTGGTCGAACAGGTCGAACCGGTGGGTCCAGCGGTCGTCGGCGAGGTCCGGGGAGGCCGCGGTGCGCGCCGCCGGCCACGCCGACATGCAGACGACCACCTCCGCGCCGTCCAGCGCCAGCGTGCGGGACGCCTCGGGAAAGGCCTTGTCGTAGCAGATGAGCATCCCCAGCCGGCCGACCGGCGAGTCGAACGCCCCGAAGGTCTCCCCCGCCGCGTAGCTGTGGTGCTCGCCGAGGGGCTGGTGCACCTTGCGGTGCACGCCCAGGACGCCGTCGCCGGTCACCGCGACCGCGGTGTTGTAGCGGCGGGCGCCGTCGGACTCGCAGAACCCCGCGGTGACGACGACGTCGCCGGCCAGCGCGGCGAGCCGGGCGATCTCCGGACCGTCGACGTCGAGCGCCGGCGGCAGCGCGTGCCCCGGCGGTACGGCGTCGTCCGCCCGCCCGGCCGCCCCGGCGTCCACCCTCCCGGCATCCACCCCGTGCTCGCCGAGGTCGGCCAGGTAGCCGCCGAGGGTCGCCTCGGGCAGGGCGAGCAGCTGCACGCCGCGGGCCCGGGCGGCGGCCAGCAGCTGCTCGATGCGCGCGAACGCGGCGTCCAGGTCACGCCCGAACGGCGCGGCCACGGCCGCGAGGGTGGTGGTCACGCGGAACCTCCAGTGCTGATGGAGTGCGGCGAGCGAGGTTTTCTCGCTTGTGGCACTCCGCTGGGGCCCAGGCCGGTGACGGCGCCGGGCAGGGCGGGGGTCAGCGAGCCGTCGGGCCAGCGCAGGGAGACCCCGCTGCCGGGGACGAGCTCGCCGCAGGCGGCGCTGGTCGCCGGGCCGGCCGCGGCCACGGCCCGGCCGGGGGCGTCGGCGGTGAGGAAGGCCGTGCCGGGGAAGCAGGTGAGCCAGTCGCCCACCGTGGCTTCCGCCGGGCGCGGGACGGCGGCCACGTCGAGCACGGCGCCGCAGCCACTGGCCTCGGCCAGCATGCCGAGGGTGCCGACGACGCCGGCCATGCTGACGTCCTTGGCCGCCGCGGGTGCGGTGCGGGCGACGACCGAGCCCAGGAGCCGCAGCTCGGCGGGCGCCCGCCCGGTGGTGGAGTCCCACTGGGTGCCGGTGCCGCCGCGCCGCCAGCCGCCACCCAGGTCCGCGGTGAGCGACACGGTGTGCCCGGGCCGGCCGCTGGCGGCAGGCACCGGCCGGTCGGTGCGGCCGAGGGCGGTGACGCTCAGCGCCGCCGGGACGCCGAGCTGGGTGTGTCCCCCGAGCACCGGCACCCCCCAGGCCGCCGACGCCGCCCGCAGCCCGGTCAGGACGCGCGCGGCGAACGAGGCGTCCCGGGCCGCGACGGCGTCCAGCAGGCCGACCGGGGTCGCACCCATCGCCGCCAGGTCGTTGACGTTGACCAGCACGCCGCACCAGCCGGCCCACTCGGGGTCGCGCTCGACGAGCGAGGGCAGGATCGCGTCACAGGCGGCGACGACGTCGGTGCCGGGCACGGGAGCTCCGTCGTCGCCGACGAAGCCCGGTCCCCCCAGGTCCAGCCCGGCGAGCAGTCCCCCGAGCGGTGCCTTGGTCGCGGCGGCCAGGGCCGCGAGCCGGCCGACCGGCCAGGTCACCGTGACGTGCGGGGCCCCGCCGAGGTCGGCGGTTCCCGTGGCGTGCCAGCCCAGCCGGGCGAACAGCGGCGCGACCCGCTGCTGCACGGTGGCGTCGAAGCGCAGCACCCCGGCGGACTCGGCGCGGGCGCAGGCGGCGGTGACGAGCGCCGCCGCGGTGCCGGCCGGGGCCCCGGGGGCGACGACCAGGCGGGACCCGGTCCACCAGCCGACGTCCGGGCCCCCGGGATCGGCCGGGCCCAGCCGGACGCCCCCGAGCACGGTGCCGTCGGGCGCGCGGGCGACGAGGACGACGGTGCGCGGATCGTCGTCGGCGCCGTCCCGGTCGCCGCCGGCGAACAGGCCCTGGTCCTCGACGAACGCGGCGTGCCGCAGCCGCCCGTGGGCCGCGACACCGGCCGCGTCGGCCTCGGCGATCCGCGGCCGGACGGGGGGCACCGCCCGGAAGTCGACGAGCAGCACGTTGCGCTCCAGCGAGCGCAGGTCCGCGGCCGTCGGCGGCACCATCATCGCGGTCACCCGCCGGCCGCCGGCAGCGCGCTGCACGCCCCGCACGCGGCGCAGCCGGCGCCCTGGTCGGCGCCGCGCATCCCGATCCGCCGCAGGCCCGCGGCCACGCGGGTGGTGACGTCGTCGAGCAGGGCGGGAGCGGGGGCGCCCACGCCGTCGGCCGCCGCGAGGGTGCCGGCGAGCGGCCGGTAGGGGACGACGAACGGGTACACCCCCCGCTCGGCCAGGCGCAGCGCCCCGGCGACGAGCTCGTCGGGGTCCTCCCCCAGGCCGACCAGCAGGTAGGTGGACACCCGGTTGCGCCCGAAGACCCGCACCGCCTCGTCCCAGGCGGCGTCGTACTGGGCCATCGGCACGGTGGCCTTGCCCGGCATCCAGCGGCGCCGGACCGCCTCGTCGAGGGACTCGACGTGGATGCCGATCGCCGTGGCGCCGGCGTCGTGCAGCTCCCGGAGCACGCCGAGGTCCCCAGGGGCCGGTGGCTCGCACTGCACCTGCACCGGCAGCCCGGGCACCGCGGCCGTGACCGCCCGCACGCAGCGGGCCAGGTGCCGGGCGCCGCGGCCGCGGCCGGTGGTGGTGCCGGTGGTCAGCACCACCTGCCGGACGCCGTCCAGGCGGACCGCCGCCTCGGCGACCTCGGCGAGCTGCGCCGGCGTCTTCACCGCGGTGGTCGAGCCCGCGGCCAGCGACGCCTCGATCGCGCAGAACCGGCAGCGCTGGTCCTCGGCGTACCGGACGCAGGTCTGGACCACCGTTGAGGCCAGGACGTCGCTGCCGTGCAGCCGGGCCAGCCGCTCGTAGGGGATGCCGTCGGCGGTGCTGAGGTCGTAGAAGCGCGGCCGGGCGACCGGCTGCGCCTCCAGCCCGAGGTCGGCGCCGTCCAGCAGCAGCCGGCCGCCGCTGATCGCGTAGGGGCTGCCGGCGTCCACCGGGAGCGCCGTCGGCACGCCGTCCAGCAGCACGTGCCCGTCGTCGCTGGGGCCGGCGCCGGCCCGGCGGCGGACCGGCGCGTCCACCCGGACCCCGAGGATGGCGAGGTCGACACGGTGGCGCCCCGCGCGCGGAGCCGGGCGCGCGGGGCTCGCGGTCCCCGGGGGTGGGGCCATCAGAGGTTGTAGGTCGAGTTGATGATGGCGCCCTTGCGGGCGTAGTGGATGAGCGCGTCCTGCACGTCGAGCGGATGGCAGGGGATGCAGCCGGCGATGAGATCCTCCTCGCGCAGCCCGTGCAGGGAGAGCCCGAAGCGGCAGACGTAGACCGTGCCGCCCTCGGCGATGAACCGCTCGATCTGGGTGTTGATGTTGTGCTCGCCCGGGAAGGCCGAGTCGCCGGTGGTCGGGAAGCCGCGGGTGGCCATCGCGTTCATCGCGGCGGGGCCGTAGAAGTACAGGACCGACTCGTAGCCCTTGCGCAGGGCGCGCAGCGCCTGCAGGCAGGCCACGAAGCTGACCGAGGACTCGTGGGCGATGCCGTGCACGAGGGTGAAGTAGGACTCGCCCTCGCCGGCCTGGTAGTCGGGGAAGATCTTGGTCGACCCGTAGAGGTTGCTGCCCGGGGGCAGCGAGGGGTGCGGGATCTCGCCGAGGCTCGCCTGCTGGGCGGCCTTGAGGTCCTCGTCGCTGATCAGCGGCGTGCCGGTGGTGGCGGGCAGGGTCTGGGTCACGGGCGTGCCTTCCTTCTCTCGGGGTGGGGGCTCAGAGGCCGTGGAGGGCCTCGAAGTTGCGGGCGAACACGAGGTCGGCCAGCTCGCCGTCGCCGGTCGCGGCGGCCAGGCGGGCGTACTCGCCGTCGAAGTCGCCCCACGGCTGGTCGGAGGCGAACAGGACGCGGTCGGCGCCGATGCCGTGCCGCTCGATCTCGGTGGCGAACCAGCGGGGTGCGAAGCCGATCGCCCAGCTGGTGTCGGTGTAGACGCGCTTGCCGGCGGCGACCCAGGCGAAGAAGCGCTGGCCGATGAGCTTGATGTGGCCGCTCATCCCGCCGCCCATGTGCACGAGGTGGACGGCGACGTCGTCGGCGTAGTCGTCGACCAGGGAACCGACCTCGTCGAGGTCGCTGGCCGCGCCGGGGCTGGTGTGCACGTGCACGACGAGCCCGTGCGCGCGGGCGGCGCCGAAGATCGCGTCCAGCTGCGGCCGGCACGCGGGGTCGGTCACCCGGCCACCGAGCAGGAAGGACAGCTTCAGCGCCGCGACCCCGCGCTCCCCGGCCAGCGCGAGCGCCTTCTCGGTGGCGACGGCGTCCTGGGGGCGGGGTGAGGTCCACAGCCCCGCGAGCACCCGTTCGTCGCGCTGGGCTGCCTCGACCACGAGTTCGTTGAGCGCGAAGGAGGTGCCCGGGTCGGGCACTCCGTAGTTGGGGATGACCAGCGCGCGCTCGGTGCCCTCGCGGTCGAGGTCGGCGAGCAGCTCGGCGATGGTCGCCCGGGCCGTCGTGTCGGGGTTGACCGGCGGGCCGCCGTAGAAGGGGTATGCGGGGAGGACGCCGAGGTGACGGTGCGCGTCGTGCAGCACCGGCGGGCGTCGGGTCATGCCGGAAAGGCTGTCCGCGCGGCGTGTCCTCGTGGTGACGTCCGGAACGAGATTCGGTTACCGCTGCGCCGCCGTCCGGTCCGCCGGGTTTCGGCGCCGTTGCCCGGAGGGCCCTGCCCGCGTGTCCCGGCAGCGGGGGCCTGCGGCCCTGCCGCTTCCGGGGCCTGGAACGGATGCTGATCCCGTGCGCCGCCGCGCGGCGCCCCCCGGCCGGGCGCCGCATCGCAGGACCCTCCGCCGGCTGGCCATCCTGGTGGTGGTCGGCGGGACGACGCTGGTCCCGGTCCTGCCGTGCGCCGCCGCGCCGCCGGGAACGGCCGCACCGCCCGCGAGCGCGGTCCCCGACGGCTCCCCGCCCGCGGCCACCCCCGCTCCCCCGCCCCCGGCACTGGCCGACGCGGCGCAGGCGGCGGGGGGCGCGATCACGGCCGTCGTGCTCGACCCGGCCGGCCGCGTGCTCACCGCCGCCGACGCCGACCGGCCGCTGCCCACGGCCTCGCTGGTCAAGGTCCTGGTGGTGGAGGAGCTGCTCACCCGCGAGGCCAGGGGCACCGTGGTGCTGACGGCGGCCGACCGCAGCTGGATGGCAGCCGCCCTGACCACCTCCGACGACGCGGCGATGAGCGCGCTGTGGGTGCGCCACGACGGGGCGGCGCTGGTCGCGGCCGCGGTCGTGCGGCACCGGCTGACCGGGACCGCGCCGCCGCGGCTGCCCGGGCAGTGGGGCACCGCGCCGACGACGGCCCGCGACGTGGCCGCGGTGCTGTCGGCGGTCGAGCGGGGCACCCGCCCCGCGGACGCCGTGCTGCGCGGCTGGCTGCGCGCCGTCACCCCGACGGCCGCCGACGGGTTCGACCAGGCCTTCGGCCTGCTCGGCGCGGGCGGGGCGGTGGCCGCCAAGCAGGGGTGGATGTGCTGCGTCGGCGGGCGGCGGCACCTGCACTCGGCCGGTGTGCTCCCCGACGGGCGGATCGTCGTCGTGCTCGGCGAGTTCCCCCGCACCACGCCCTGGTCGGCGGCCCGCCCGGCCCTGGACGGCGCGGCGGCCGCTCTGGTGGCGGCCACGGCTCCCAGCGAGGTCGCAGCGCGCTGACCGCGCCCTCCCAGCGGCGCGGCGGAGCGTGGGCCCATGGACGGACGCACGTGGTTGTTCGACCCCGCGACCGCGCACGCCACCGTGCTGGCGCACCGGCCGGCCGGGTGCACGGCGGTGGAGTGCGTGGTCTCCGACGCGGTGTGGGCCGACGTCGTCGGGCTCCTGCGGTGGGCCGACGCCGGCACGCGGGTGCCCGCTCCGCTCGCGGCGGGCACCTGGTGGCGGCTGGCCACCGGCTGCGCGGCACTGCTGCGCCGGCTGCCCGGCCTCTGCGCCGAGCTCGACGAGCCGTGGGCGGTGCAGGGCCTGCCGGGTGAGGACGAGCGGCCGGCGGCCGAGCGGCTCATCCGCGCGACCGGTCGGCTCGCCGGCCTGCTCTCCGCTCCCGCCCCCGTGCCCCTGCGCCGGCTGGCCTCGGCCGTCGACGCCCTCGGCGCGGCGGCGATCGCCGTCCTGGTCGAGACCGGGTGCGCCGGCGGGGCGCGACCGGCCCCGTGAGCTCGGCCGACCCGCTCAGCCGACCTCGGTCAGCCGGCCGGTGGCGACGTCGAACACGAAGCCGCGGACGCTGTCCTTCACCGGCACGAACGGGCTGTCGAGGATCCGCTGGACCGACGCCTTCACGTCGACCTCCAGGTCGGCGAACGCCTCGGACCGCCACGGCGGCCGCACCCCCGTGTCGGCCTCCACGCCGTCGCGGAAGTCCTCGTCGGTGAAGGTGAGCATCCCGCAGTCGGTGTGGTGGACGAGGACGATCTCCCTCGTGCCGAGCAGCCGCTGGCTGATCGCCAGCGAGCGGATCTCGTCGTCGGTGACGACGCCGCCGGCGTTGCGGATGACGTGCGCCTCCCCCTCGGCCAGGCCGAGGGCCCGGTAGACGTCGAGGCGGGCGTCCATGCAGGCGAGCACGGCGACGTGCTTGGCCGGCGGCAGGGGCAGCGGGCCGGAGAAGGTCTCGGCGTAGCGGGCGTTGTTCTCGAGCAGTTCGTCGGTGACGGACACGGGGGCGCTCCAGTGCGGGCCGGGAGTCGGGGGCGGCACGGCGCCGCCCCTCGGAACCAGTATCCCTACTAAACCGGTCGACTTGACAGACTTTGCGTCGAGGCGTTCGCTGGTCCTCGTGCCCGCACCCGCCCTGTACCGCCGGTCCAGCGTGGACCTGCTGCGGGTCGCCAGCGCCCTCTGTCCGGCTTCCTGACGCCCCCACCCCCCTTTCCTCCGCGCCGCAGCGCGACTCCCCGTCAGGACTCCCCGTGACCCTCAGCACCGCCCTGCCCCCGGCCGCCGCCGACCTGCTCAGCACGATCACCGCCACCCGCCCTGCTCCCGACGAGATCACCGCCCGCCGGACCAGCGCGACCGCCCTCGCCGCGGCCCTCGCGGCCAACTCCGCCGCGTGGGCCGACCTCGTGGAGTACCGGCCGGACCGCCGCTGGAGCTCCGTGCTCGACCACGCCACCGCCGCCGCGGCGCTGGATCCCGCGCTGCACGCCGACCTGGTCGGCGCGCAGGTGGAGCTGTTCTCATGGCTGCCCGGCCAGGCCACCGCGCTGCACGACCACGGGGGCGCGGCCGGCGCCTTCGCCGTCGTCCACGGCGCGCTGACCGAGCTCACCGTCACCGAGACCGCCGCCGGCGGGGTGCACGACGAGGAGGTGCTGCTCACGGCGGGCCGGGTCCGCCCCTTCGCCCCGCACCACGTGCACCAGGTGACCAACGTCGGCGTGCTGCCCGCCGTGAGCGTGCACGTCCACACGCCGCGGCCGACCGTCGTGCACACCTACCGGATCGCCGCGTGCGGGTTGCTGCGCACCGGTACCGAGCAGCTCGGCTGAGCGGACCGGCCCGCCCGCGCCGCTCAGCGCAGCGGCGCGGGCGGGCCGTCGTCGCCGGTCAGCGGACGCTGGAACCAGGCGACGTCGCGCCAGTCGCCGTCCTTGAAGCCGACGGCACGGAACACCCCGACCGGGGCGAAGCCGAGCGCGCCGTGCAGGCCCTCGCTCGCCGGGTTCGGCAGCGTCACGCCGGCCAGCGCGGTGCGGTACCCGCGGTCGGCCAGCCGCGCGAACAGCGCCCCGTAGAGCGCGCGCCCCGCGCCGGTCCGACGCCGCCCCGGCTCCAGGTAGACGCTGACCGTGCACGACCACCGGTAGGCCGCCCGGGTCATCCACGTACCGGCATAGGCGTAGCCCACGACCGCGCCCGCGTCCTCCGCGACGAGCCAGGCGTGGGCCGCCTGCGCCGCCGCGATCCGCGCCGCCATCTCCTCCGCGCCCGGCGGCTGCGCCTCGAAGGAGACGGCCGAGCCGGTCACGTACGGCGCGTAGATCTCGGCGCAGCGGAGCGCGTCGGCGGCGGTCGCGTCGCGGATCTGCAGGCGGGCCCCGGTCACCGTCCGAGCCTGGCACGCCCGCGTTGCGCCACCGTGACGGGCACGGGCGCGCCTGTGGCACCGTTCCCGGCCATGACCGCCGTCCTGTCGATCCAGTCCCACGTCGTGTTCGGCCACGTGGGCAACTCCGCCGCGGTGTTCCCCCTCCAGCGGCTGGGGATCGAGGTGTGGCCCGTGCACACCGTGCAGTTCTCCAACCACACCGGCTACGGCGCCTGGCGCGGACGGGTCTTCGACGGGCAGGCCGTCGACGAGGTGGTCGAGGGCATCGCCGAGCGGGACGCGCTCGCCGGGTGCGACGCCGTCCTCTCCGGCTACCTGGGGTCGGCCGACATCGGGCACGCGGTCGTCGGCGCCGTCGGCCGGGTCCGCGCGGCCAACCCGGCCGCCGTGTACTGCTGCGACCCGGTCATCGGTGACGTCGGCCGCGGCGTGTTCGTGCGGCCGGGCATCCCGGAGTTCATGCGCGAGGTCGCCGTTCCGGCCGCGGACCTGGTCACCCCCAACCACTACGAGCTCGACCTGCTCTCGGGGACGACGACGGGCTCGCTGCAGTCGGTGAAGGACGCCGTCACCGCCGTGCACGGCCTGGGCCCGAAGGTCGTGCTCACCACCTCGCTGGACGCCGAGGACACCCCGCCCGACGCCGTGGACCTGCTCGCGTCGGAGGGCGGCCGGCACTGGCGGGTGCGCACCCCCCGCCTCGGCGTCGCGGTCAACGGCGCCGGCGACGCGATCGCCGCGCTGTTCCTCGCCCACTGGCTCGACACCCGCTCCGCGGCCGAGGCGCTGGGCCGCGCGGCCGCGTCGGTGCACGGCCTGCTCGCCGCCACCGAGGCGGCCGGATCGCGGGAGATCCTGCTCGTCGCGGCCCAGCAGGAGTTCGTCACCCCGAGCCACGTGTTCGCGGTCGAGGAGGTCTGAGCGATCCGCGCGCCCGCGGCAGGGCCGCCCCGACGCCGGCACTCCCGGGGCGGGAGAGTCAGGGCGCCGGCCGCCCTGACGCGACGCAGCCGGGGACGGCGGGCTCCCGTGCGGCGTGCTCAGCGGCGTGCACCAGTGCCGCGGGCAGCTCGTCGAACACGTGCCCGCGCGCGGCCACCGGGCCGAGGGCCCCGACCGCGGTCAGGAGCCGGGCCTGCTCCGGGGTGGCGCCCTTCACCAGCACGGTGACCCCGCGGCGCTCCAGGCCCTCGACGGCGTCCCTGAGCGCCCTCGCCCCCGTGGCGTCCAACAGCGTCATGCCGCTGAGCCGGAGCACCACCACCCGCACCTCCCGGTCGGCCGCGAGACCGGCCAGCGACCGGACGGCCGCGAAGAACACCGGACCGTCCAACCGGTAGACCTGCACGTGCGGTCCGAGCCCGGCCGGCACCTCGTCGGGCGCCGCGGACAGGGTGCGCGCCAGGTGCACCAGCGCGAGGACCGCGGACGCGGCCAGGCCCACCTCCACGGCGGTCACCAGGTCGGTGGCCACCGTGGCGACGGCGGTCAGGCCGAAGACGACGGCGTCGGCCCGGGTGGAGGCGAGGACCGCCCGGACGTTGTGCCGCTCGATCATCCGCCACGCCGTCACCAGCAGCACCCCGGCCAGCGTGACCAGCGGGATGCGGGCGACCAGCGGTCCCGCCACCAGCACCAGCACCGCCAGCACGCCCGCGTGGGTGAGCGCCGCGGCCGGCGTGGCCGCACCCGCGCGGGCGTTGACCGCGGTCCGGGCGATCGCACCGGTGGCCGGCATGCCCCCGCACAGACCCGAGGCCACGTTGGCCAGGCCCTGGCCGACCAGCTCCCGGTCGGGGTCGTGCCGGGGCCCCGGCACCAGCCCATCGGCGACCCGGGCCGACAGCAGGCTCTCCAGCGCGGCCAGGAACGCCACCACGAACGCGGGGCCGACGAGCGCCCCGACTCCACCGAGGTCCGGCAGCGCCGGCACCGGCAGCCCGGCCGGCAGCGTGCCGATCACGGCGAGATCAAGGCCGGCCAGCTCGGCGACCAGCGTGCCGGCGACGACCGCGATCAGCCCGGCGGGCACCGCACGGTGCAACCGCGGCAGCACGCCGGCCAGCAGCACGGTGAGCACCAGCACGCCCAGCACGGCGGGGTCGGGTGCGGCGAGGAAGCCGCCGATCGCCACCGCTGCCGCGGCAGCGGCGTTCTCCTGGCCGGTCACCTCGACGCCGAGCGCGTGCGGAACCTGCTGCGCAGCGATGACCACCGCGATGCCGACGGTGAAGCCCTCGACGAGCGGCCACGGCACGTACTCCAGCAGGCGCCCCAGCCGGAACACGCCCGCCGCCAGCACCAGCAGGCCGGCCAGCACGGCGAGGGGATAGACGACCTGGGGACCGTGCTCGGCGACCAGCGGCACCAGGACGACCGCCATCGCGCCGGTCGGCCCGGAGACCTGCACCCGCGAGCCGCCGAACACCGCGGCGACCGCCCCGGCGACGACGGCGGTGACCAGGCCGACCGCCGGCCCGACCCCGGACGCGACGGCGAAGGCCAGCGCCAGGGGCAGCGCCACGACCCCGACGGTGGCGCCCGCCGCCAGGTCCCGAGGCCAGGAGCGGCGCAGCCCGCGGTAGTCGGCACGCCGGGGCAGCAGCGCGCGCAGCCGGTCCGCCAGGGCGTTCACCGGACCCGGGCCCGGTCGGCCAGCGCGACGGCGTCGTCGGCCCCGTCGAGCTCGGCGAGGAGGGCCTGCCCCTCCCGGAGGGTGGCTGTGATCATGCGCCGGGCGACCGCGAGCAGCTCGGCGGTCTGCGGGTCGCGCAGCGAGCACACGACGGTGCTGCGCACCCTCCGGCTGTCGACCACGCCGGCCCGGCGGAGCACCGTCACCTGCTGGGACAGGTGGGACAGCTCCAGCCCCGTGGCATCGGCGAGCTCGCCGACGGTGCGGTCGCCCTCTGCCAGCAGTTCGAGCACCCGGACCCGGGCGGGATGGGCGAGCGCCTTGAACAGATCGGCCTTCGCCTCAGCGACGGGACGGCCGGCGGTGAACGGCATGCTCGGAGTCTATGACTTGAGAGAACCGTCAAGTGGTGAAGCTGCTCACTCGCGAGCGACGGGTGCGCGCTCCCCCTCCGCGGCGTGCCGCTCCACCGATGCCAGGACGTCGCGCAGGTCGTCGGCGATGCGGCGCAGCCGGTCCTCCGGCAGGCCGGCGAGCATCTGCTGCTGCTGCTCGAGCCCGGCGCCGACCGCCTCGTCGATGAGGGCCCGCCCGCCGTCGGTGAGCCGGACCTGCAGCGCGCGCCGGTCGGCGGGGTCGGGCGTTCGCACGATGTGCCCCGCCTTCTCCAACCGGTCGAGGCGACTGGTGGTGCCCCCGCTGCTGAGCATCATCTCGGCGGTGAGCCGCCCGGGCGAGAGCCCGTCCGGGCCGCCGGCGCGGCGCAGCGTGGCGAGGACGTCGAAGTCGGCACGGGTGATGCCGAAGCGGGCGTGGAACCGCTCCTGGGCGTCGCCGGCCACCCGCGCGGCCCGGTAGATCCGGCCGAAGACGGCCATGGCCAGGGTCTCCAGGTCCGGCCGCTCGGCCGCCCACTGGTCGATGATCGCGTCGACGCCGTCCCGCTCGGTCACGGCGGCAGCATCGCACAGCCGTACGGGTTCGAGAAAGCCGCTGCCGAGTATCTTGACATCGAGATACATACCGGCGAACGATTCCGGCCATGACGCTCACGGCCTCCCCCCTCGCTCCGGGAGCCGCCCCGACGACGCCCCACCGCCGGCCCGGCCTCCTCGTCCTCGCCACCGCCGTCGCGCCCGTGACCTGGGGTACGACGTACGTCGTCACCACCGAGTGGCTCCCACCCGACCGCCCACTGCTGGCGGCCACCGTGCGCGCGCTCCCGGCCGGCCTGCTCCTGGTGGCGCTGGGTCGCCGGCTGCCGCGCGGCGCCTGGTGGGGAAAGGCGGCCGTGCTGGGCGTGCTCAACATGGGCGCGTTCTTCGCGCTGCTGTTCGTCGCCGCCTACCGGCTGCCCGGCGGCGTCGCGGCGGTCCTGGGTGCCGCCCAGCCGCTGCTGGTGGCCGTGCTCGCCGTGCCCCTGCTCGGCGAGCGGCTGCGTGGGCGGACGCTGACCCTCGGCCTGCTCGGCGTCGCCGGCGTCGGGCTGATCGTGGTCACCGGGCCGGTGGCGCTCGACCCGGTCGGCGTCCTCGCCGGTCTCGCCGGAACGGCGAGCATGGGCGCGGGCGTCGTCCTCACCAAGCGGTGGGGCCGGCCCGTGCCGGTGCTGGCCTTCACCGGCTGGCAGCTCACCGCGGGCGGCCTGTTCCTGTTGCCGCTGCTCCTGCTGGTGGAGGGCCTGCCGCCCGCGCCCACCGGCGGGCAGGCCGGCGGCCTCCTCTACCTGGCCACGGTCAACACCGCGCTCGCCTACGTGCTCTGGCTGCGGGGCGTCGGCGCCCTGCCGACCGCGCACGTCAGCTTCCTGGCCCTGCTCTCCCCCGTGGTCGCCGCGGCCGCCGGCTGGGTGCTGCTGCAGCAGGTGCTCTCCCCGCTCCAGCTCGCGGGCATGGCGCTCGCGCTCACCGCCGTCGTCGCGGCCCAGCGCTCCCCCACCCCCACCCCCTCCCGAGAGGACTGAACCGTGCACGTGTTCCTGACCGGTGGCACCGGCCTGATCGGCTCCGCCGTCCTGACCGCCCTGCTCGCCGACGGCGCCACCGTCTCCGCGCTGGCCCGCAGCGACGCCTCGGCCGCCACGCTCACCGCGGCCGGCGCGGCCGTCGTCCGCGGTGACCTCACCGACGGCCGCCTGCTGGCCACCGCTGCCCGCGGCGCCGACGCCGTCGTGCACACCGCGTCCCCCGGCGACGGGACCAGCGCCGCGGTCGACGCCGCCCTGCTCGACGCGGTGCTGCCCGCGCTCGCCGGCACCGGCCGGCCCTACGTGCACACCAGCGGCGCGTGGGCCCTCGGCTCCGGCGACCTGGACGAGACCACCCCGCCCGACCCCGCCGAGCTGGTCGCCTGGCGCGTGCCGCTGGACGCCCGCGTGCAGGCCGCCGCGGCCGACGGCGTCCGCAGCGTGGTGCTCGCGCCGGGCATCGTGCACCGCGCGGGCGCGGGGATCCCGGCCACTGTGGTCGGCGGCGGGCCGCGCACCCCGGACGGCGCGCTGGTGCTGCCCGGCAGCGGCGCGCAGCACTGGACCACCGTGCACGCCGACGACCTGGGCCGGCTCTACGCGCTGGCGCTGCGGCACGCGGCGCCGGGCAGCCGGTACCTCGCGGTGAGCGGGCACAACCCGACGGTGACCGAGATCGGGGCCGCGTTCGCCCCCAGGGTCGTGGGCTCGTCGGACGAGGAGACCGCCGGCCGCCTCGGTCTCTTCGGCGCCGCGCTGCTGCTCGACCAGCGGGCGACCGGCGCACTGGCCCGGTCCGAGCTGGGCTGGGCGCCGGCCGGGCCGACACTGCTCGACGAGCTGACCCGGGCTGCGGCCCCTGCTGCCTGAGCCGCCGCGGCGGCCCGGGGTCGCGCCTCAGGGCAGCCGGTAGACGGCGTCCGGGACGTCGGTGACGAACATGTGCCCCGGCGCGTGGGTGATCGCCAGGGGCGGCCGCGAGGCGAGGACGGCGGCCTGCGGCGTCACCCCGCAGGCCCAGAACACCGGGACGTCGCCGGGGCGCGCCTCCACCGCGTCGCCGTAGTCGGGAGCGCCCAGGTCCGCGATGCCCAGGGCCTCGGGCGCGCCGACGTGCACCGGGGCCCCGTGCACCTGCGGCATCCGCGCGGTGACCTGGACGGCGACGGGCACCAGCGCCGCCGGCACCGGACGCATCGACACGACCAGCGGCCCCGACAGCCGGCCGGCGGGACGGCAGGGCCGGTCCGTCCGGTACATCGACACGATGCGGCCCTGCTCGAGGTTGCGCACCGGCACCCCGGCGGCCAGCAGCGCCGTCTCGAAGCTGAAGCTGCAGCCGATCAGGAAGGCCACGAGGTCGTCGCGCCAGACGTCGAGCACCTCGGTCGGCTCGTCGACCAGCTCGCCGTCCCGCCACACCCGGTAGCGGGGCAGGTCGGTGCGCAGGTCGGCGCCGGGGGCCAGCGTCGTCTCCGGGGAGCCGGGGTCGGTCACCTCGAGCACGGGCACCGGCTGCGGGTTGCGCTGGGCGAACAGCAGCATGTCCCAGGCCCAGTCCTGCGGAAGGACGACGAGGTTGGCCTGCGTGTGTCCCGGCGCGGCGCCCGACGTGGGGGCGGCCAGGCCGGCGCGGTACTGCGCGCGGTGTTCGGCGGGAGCAGCCATGCCCCCCATGCTGGTGGCCGCACGGCGTCCCGGCAGCCGGTCAGAGGGCGGGGTGGTCGCCCAGGACCTCGGTGCCGAAGGTCGCGGCCAGCGCGACCAGCCGGTCCGGATCGGCGCGCAGCGCCTCCTCGCCCTCGCGCTCCACCGCGGCGAAGAACCCCTCCATGCCGGCCGGGGAGACCACCGTCAGCATCCGGGCGGGCTCGTCGCCCAGCCGGCGCAGCGCGTGCGGCGTGCCGCGCGGCACGAGCAGGAACGCGCCCGGCCCGGCCTCGGTCTCCGCGCCGTCCAGCCAGGCCGCGACCCGGCCGGAGAGGACGTAGAACGCCTCCTCGGCGGCGATGTGCCGGTGCAGCGGGGTCACCGCCCCCCAGAACTCCTCCTCGACGAGCCAGTAGGCGCCGCCGGTGACCTCGGCGCCGGCCTTGGTCGTGTAGGTGGACCCGAGTGCGGTCGTCCGGGCGCCCTGCGCCGATTCCAGAACGATCATGGTGACCTCCCGGGGGATGCGGTGCCGATGCGACCGACCCTCCCGAGGGGAGCACCACCCGTCAACGCCCGCTGTTCCGCGACAGCGCAAGAACGGTCGGGCACGCGGGGCCGGTTCCTCGCCAGACTCTTCCCGTGGCCGACGAGACGACTCCCCCGAGCGGGCGCGACCGACTGCGCGAGCTGATCGACGCCGTCCTCGACGAGGACAACCGCACGCTGCCCGCCATGGCCGGGGACGCCTACGCCAGCCCCTGGTACTTCAGCCGCCAGGTCACCCGCGGCGCGGGCGAGCCGCCCGTGGCGCTGCGCCGCCGGGTGCTGCTCGAGCGCGCGGCCTGGCAGCTGCGCCGGGGCGCGGCCGTCACCGACACCGCGTTCGCCGCCGGCTACGACTCGGTCGAGGGGTTCGCGCGCGCGTTCGCCCGCGCCTACGGACGGCCGCCGGGCAGCGTCGCCGACGAGCAGCCGGGGACCCGCGACGCGCACTGGCTGCCGGCGCCCAACGGCATCCACTTCCACCCGCCGATGTCGCTGTGGGTCGCCGACGAGTCCGGCCGCGGCGCCCCCGACGAGGTGACCGGGCTGATGGTCCACCACGACGTCGAGGACACCCGCGCCCTGCTCGAGGCCGCGAAGGGCCTGACCGACGAGGCGTACCGGCTGGCCCGGCTGCCCGGCTGGTCGGTCCTGCCGTGGGACGGCACCGAGGAGTCGATCGCCGACGTCCTGCACGGGCTGGTGCGGAGCAAGGAGGTGTGGCTGGCCTCGATCGAGGGCGCCGACCACCCGGCGGGCGGGGCCGACGACCCGGTCGCCCTGCTGGCCCGGTTCGACGCCGTGGCCCCGCGCTGGCTGGCCGCCGTCCGCGACATCGCCCGCCGCGGCGCCTGGGGCGACCGGCTGGTCGACGCGCTGTGCGAGCCACCGGAGACGTTCGTGCTCGGCAGCGTCGTCGCGCACGTGCTCACGTACGCCGCACACCGGCGGCTGCTGGTGCGCCACCTGCTCCGCGACGCCTGCGTGGAGATCGACACCGGCGACCCGATCGACTGGCTGACGCGCTCGTCCCGCTGACAGGAGGACCACCCCGTGACCCGCACCGTGTACTACACCGCCACCACCCTCGACGGCTTCATCGCCACCCCCGAGCACTCGCTGGACTGGCTGCTCTCGCGGCAGATCGACCAGGACGGCCCGTTCGGCTACAAGGACTTCGAGAAGCGGATCGGCGCCGTCGTCATGGGCGCCAGCACCTACCGCTGGATCCGCCGGCACGAGCCGGACTCGTGGGCCTACGCCATCCCGACCTGGGTGCTCACCCACTCGCGCGACCTCGAACCGTTCCCGGGGGCCGACATCCGGATCACCGCGGCCGACTCGCCCGAGGCGCTCACCACCCTGCACGGGGAGCTGGTCGCCGCCGCCGGGGGACGCGACGTCTGGGTCGTCGGCGGGGGCGACCTCGCCGGCCAGTTCGCCGAGGCCGGCCTGCTCGACGAGCTCGTCGTCTCGATCGCGCCGGTCACGATCGGCGCCGGCGCCCCGCTGCTCCCCCGCCACGTGGAGCTGGTGCGCACCGAGTGGGCGGTCAACGGCGAGTTCGTCTGCGTCCGCTACGACGTCGTCCGGTAGCCGAGTCGCTCGAGCGCGGAAACCGTTCCCGAGGGAACTCCGCTCAGCCGGTGATCCTCTCGGGAAATCGCTTGGCCGGACCGCGATGCTGGACGGCGTGCGGCTCACCTTCACGCGGATGGCCGACCGGCGCGCCGTCGAGTCGCTGATCGAACGGGACGACGGCGTGGTGTTCGCCGTCCGCGGTGCGGGCGGCGGCGAACACCTCCCGCACGACCTCGTGCACGCGCTGGTCGAGGCCGAGCTCGGCATCCGCGACGGGATCTGGGGCTGCGTCGCCGACGGCGCGGTGTGGACGACGATGCGCCACGTGTCGGGTCGCCGTCCCCCGCACGCCGCCGAGCGCTCGGAGCGGCTCAAGCGCGAGCGGCCGCGGCGATCGGCCGGGCCGAGGCCCTGGCCGACCTCGTGCATCGGCTCGCCGACGGCGCGGAGGTGCTCTCCGGCGAGGCGGATCGCAGCGGCATCCCCTCGGAACGGCTGGCCGCGGCGGCCGAGGCGCTGCGGGCGGCCGGCCGGCGCTGGGCGGCGCTGCGGCCCGGCGAGGAGGAGGTCCTCCAGTGGCCGGGGAGCCGGAGCCGTCGGCGCTGAGCAGGATGAGCCCCATGGACCTGAACTCCGACCTCGGCGAGGGCTTCGGCCAGTGGACCCTGGGGGACGACGAGGCGCTGCTCGGCGTCGTCACCAGCGCGAACGTGGCTTGCGGCTTCCACGCCGGGGACCCGGTGATCCTGCGCCGGGTGTGCGAGCAGGCGGCGGCCGCTGGGGTCGCCGTCGGCGCGCAGGTGGCCTACCGCGACCTGGCGGGGTTCGGCCGGCGCTTCGTCGACGTCGAGCCGCACGAGCTCACCCAGGACGTGCTCTACCAGATCGGCGCCCTGGAGGCCTTCGCCCGCGTGGCCGGCACCCGGGTGCGGTACGTCAAGCCGCACGGGGCGCTGTACAACGCGATCGTCGCGCACGAGGAGCAGGCCGCGGCCGTCGTCCGGGCCGTCGTGGAGTACGACCGCACGCTGCCGGTGCTGGGCCTGCCCGGCTCGGCCTGGCTGCGGCAGGCCGAGGCCGCCGGGCTGGCCGTGGTGGCCGAGGCGTTCGCCGACCGCGCCTACACCCCCGAGGGCACGCTGGTGTCGCGCCGGCTGCCCGGGGCGGTGCTGCACGACGCCGACGAGATCGCCCGCCGCTGCCTGGCCATGGCCACCGGCGAGCCGGTCGCCGACGTCGAGGGCGGCTCGCTCCTGCTGCGACCGGGCTCGATCTGCGTGCACGGCGACACCCCCGGCGCGGTGGCGATCGCCGGCCGGGTGCGCTCGGTGCTGACCGGGGCGGGGGTCGCGCTGGCCCCCTTCGCCGCCTGATGCGGGTCCTGCCCAGCGGGTCGACCGCGCTGCTGGTGGAGCTCGACGGGCTGGACGACGTCCTCGGCCTCTACGCCGCGCTCGTCGCCGAGCCGCTGGACGGCGTGGTGGACCTCGTCCCGGCCGCCCGGACCGTCCTGCTCGTCACCGACCCGTCGGCGGTGGCGCTCGCCGACGTCGAGGCCGCCGTCCGCCGGGTCCGTCCGCGGCCGGGCCGCGCCGGCACCGGGGGAACCGTGGAGCTGCCGGTGCACTACGACGGCGCGGACCTCGCCGACGTCGCCGCGCTGTGGGGCGTCGACCCCGACGAGGTGGTGCGGCGGCACACGGGCACCGGGTGGACCGTCGCCTTCTGCGGCTTCGCCCCCGGGTTCGGCTACTGCACCCCCGACGGCGACCCGTGGGACGTGCCGCGCCGGGACACCCCGCGGACGCGGGTCCCGGCCGGGGCGGTGGGGCTGGCCGGGCCGTTCAGCGGCGTCTATCCGCGGGAGTCCCCCGGCGGGTGGCAGCTGATCGGCCGCACCGACGTCGCCGTGTTCGACCTCGACCGCGACCCGGCGGCACTGCTGCGGCCCGGGGTGCGGGTCCGGTTCCGAGCGGTGTCGGGAGCGGCGTCGTGAGCCGCGCCGTCACCGTTCTCGAGACGGGCCCCCTCACCACGGTCCAGGACCTCGGCCGCCCCGGCCGGGGCGCGCTGGGCATCGGCCGCTCCGGGGCGGCCGACCGCTCCGCCGCCGCCCTGGCCAACCGGCTGCTCGGCAACGACGCCGGCGCCGCGCTGCTCGAGGTCACCTACGGCGGCCTGGTGCTGCGCGCCGAGGGCGACCTGCTGGTGGTGACCACCGGGGCCCGGTGCGCCGGGTCGGAGGCGCACAACGCACCGGTGCCGCTGCCGGCGGGGCGGGGGCTGCGGCTCGGCGTGCCGGAGACGGGGCTGCGCACCTACGTCGGCGTCCGCGGCGGTATCGACGTCGAGCCGGTGCTCGGCTCGCGCGCCACCGACGTGCTCTCCGGCCTCGGCCCGCCGGTCGTCTCGGCCGGCGACGTGCTGCCCGTCGGCCCGGCATCGGCGCTGCCGCCCGGCGTCGACCTCGCGGCGCTGGCGGACCCGCCGGGCGGTGAGGTGACCGTGCGGGTGCTCCCGGGCCCGCGCCGCGACTGGTTCGGCGACACCGGGTGGACCGCCCTGACCGCCCGGCCGTGGACGGTCACCGCCGAGAGCAACCGGGTCGGCCTGCGGCTGGACGGCGAGCCCCTGCGCCGCGAGCGGGAGGGCGAGCTGCCCAGCGAGGGCATGGTGCGGGGCGCGCTGCAGGTGCCGCCGTCCGGGCTGCCGGTGCTGTTCCTCGCCGACGGCCCCGTCACCGGCGGCTATCCGGTGATCGCCTACGTCGCCGACGACGACGTCGACCGCTGCGCGCAACTGCGTCCGGGGCAGGCGCTGCGGCTGCGCGGGTGACGGGTCCCGGTCACAGCTCGCCCGCGCCGCGGACGGCGAGCGACACCGCGAGCAGGATCATCACCACGGCGATGACGGCGTCCAGCACCCGCCAGGCCGCCGGCCGGGCGAACACGGGCCGCAGCAGCCGCGCGCCGAACCCGAGGGCGGTGAACCAGACGATGCTGCCGACCCCCGCGCCTACGGCGAACTCCCAGCGGTGCTCGCCGTAGGTGGAGGCCGTGGAGCCGAGCAGCACCACCGTGTCCAGGTACACGTGCGGGTTGAGCCAGGTCAGCGCCAGGCAGGTGGCGACGGTGGCGGCGATCCCGACGCGGGCACCAGCCGACTCCGACAGCAGAGCGGCCGGGCGGATCGCCCGCCGGGCGGCCAGAAGGCCGTAGCCGAGCAGGAAGGCCGCCCCGGCGAAGCACACCGCGGGAATCAGCCACGGCCGGCTCGACAGCACGCTCCCGGCGCCGAGCACGCCGGCGACGATGAGCGCGACGTCGGACAGCGCGCACACGGCGACGACGACGAGCACGTGCTCGAGGCGGAGACCCTGGCGCAGGACGAAGGCGTTCTGCGCGCCGATGGCGACGATCAGCCCCAGCCCCAGCACGAGCCCGGAGGCGGCGGCGACGAGCGCCGGGGCGGTGAGCACGCCGTCGACGCTAGGAACCCCGCCCCGAGCCGTCCAGCTCATGATTCTTCCGCGTCGTTAGCATCGCTGTCGATGGATCTCGACCTGAACCAGTTGCGGGCGCTGGACGTGACCGTCCGCGAGGGCACGCTCGAGGCCGCGGCCCGGGCGCTGCACGTGACGCCGTCGGCGATCAGCCAGCGGCTGCGCGCGCTGGAGGTGGCGACCGGCCGGGTCCTGCTGGTGCGGACCAAGCCGGTGCAGGTGACCGACTCCGGGCAGGTCGTGCTGCGGCTGGCGCGGCAGGTCGGGTTGCTCGCCGCCGACGTCGCCCGGGAGCTCGGCGAGGACGCGGCCGAGGACGGCGGCGGCGGGGCGGCGCCCGCGCCCGTGCTGCCGATCGCGGTCAACGCCGACTCCATGGCGACCTGGCTGCTGCCCGCGCTGGCGCCGCTGGCCGGCGAGGTCTGCTTCGACCTGCACCGCGAGGACCAGGAGCACACCAGCGCCCTGCTCCGGGCCGGCACCGTCATGGCGGCGGTGACCGCCGAGGCGCGGCCGCTACCCGGCTGCACCTCCACCCGCCTGGGGGCCATGCGCTACCGGCCGATGGCCGCTCCCGGCTTCGCCCACCGCTGGTTCCCGGGCGGGCCCACTCCCGAGACGCTGGCTCACGCCCCGGTCGTGGTGTTCGACCGCCGGGACGACCTCCAGCACCGCTACCTGTCCGCGGTCGCCGGTCCGGGCGTCGTCCCGCCGGCCCACTACGTGCCCGCCTCGGCGGACTTCGTCGCCGCGATCGGCCTCGGGCTCGGCTGGGGCATGGTGCCCGACCTCCAGGCGCGGACGGCGCCCGCGGACCTGGTCGTGCTCGACCCGGACGCCGGCGTGGACGTCGTCCTCCACTGGCAGCAGTGGAAGCTCCGCTCCCCCGCGCTCGACCGCGTCCGCGAGGCCGTGCTCGCCGCGGCGGCCCGCGAGCTGGACCGGTCGACCGGGGAGGTGGACCCCTCAGCCCGGGACCAGGTCCCGGCGGCGGAAGCCCGTCACCCCCGCGGCGAGCAGCAGGCCGGCGAGCGCGGTGAGGCCGGCGAGCGCGCCGGCTGACCACTCCTCGACCGGCGCCAGCGGCGTCCACGCCAGGGGCGACGCGTCGTCGACCCAGCCCGGCCAGTCGAGGGACGCGGCGAACATCGTCACGACCGCGACATAGGCGACCGCGCCCCAGGCCAGCGCGGAGGCAGACCGGGGCAGCAGCCCGAACAGCGCCACCGCCGCGCCGGCCAGCACCCACACCGCGGGCAGGTACGCCGTCGACGCGCTCAGCAACCGGGAGAACTCGCCGCCGTCCCCGGTGTCGACCGCGCGCACGGCGCCGATGGCCGCGCCGGCGACCAGGAGGACCAGCGAGGCCCCGGCCAGGGCGACGACGCCGTGCCCGGCCAGCCACGCCGCGCGGCTGGTCGCGGTCGCCAGGACCGGTTCGGCCCGGCCCACCGACTCCTCGGCGCGGGCGCGGAGGACCGCCGACACCGCGTACGCCCCGGCCAGGAGAGCGTTGATCGACAGCGTCGTCGCCAGGTAGGCGTCGACCAGGCTGCCCGAGTCCGGCAGGAACGCCCGCGCCTCGGGATTGTCGGCGAACAGCGTCTCCACCGACCCCGCCAGCCCGCCGTAGACCAGGCCGAGCAGCCCGAGCGCCACCGCCCAGCCCAGCAGCGCCCCGCGGTGCAGCCGGACCGCGAGTCCCAGCGAGGAGGCCAGCGAGGGCGGCGCCGAGGCCCGGCCGGGGCGGGCGGCCAGCAGCCCGGAGCCGAGGTCGCGACGGTCGAGCAGCGCGCCGGCGGCGGCGAGCAGGCCGACGGTGACGAGCAGGCACAGCAGGATGGGACTCCACCGGTCGTCGGACCACGGATGGGTCGCCTGCGCCCAGCCGATGGGCGAGGTCCACGACACCCAGCTGCCCTCCACGTCGCCCACCGCCCGCAGCACGAAGGCGATCCCCAGCGCTCCCCCGACCATGCCGTAGACGGCGCGCGCCGAGGCCGTGACCTGGGCGACGACGGCGGTGATGCCCGTGAACACCAGAGCTCCGGCGCCCACGGAGGCGCCCAGCAGGAACGACCCACCGGCCGGCAGCCCCGTGCCCACTCCCGCAGCGGCGACGGCCGGCACCATCGCGGCGCAGGCGAGCGCCGAGACGGCGACGGCCGCCAGCAGCGGCGCATGCCGGCCGACCCGGGTGGCCCGCAGCAGCTCGGTGCGTCCGGCCTCCTCGTCGCCGCGCGTGTGCCGGCCCGTGGTGAACATCGCCATCAGCGCCGCCACGAGGATCACGAACGAGGAGATCTCGAAGGCGACCGCCCCCGCGACCGTGTCCAGCCCGACCGGCGGACCGGCCAGGGCGATCGAGGCGGCGTTGCTGCCCACGGAGGCCTCGTAGGCGGCCAGGTCCTGGGGTGAGTCGTAGAGGGCCTGGCTGGACACCGACTGTGTGGCGACCAGCGCAGCTCCCCCGGCGATCCAGAGCGGCAGCCGCCACCGGTCGCGCCGCAGGGCGGCGCGGATCAGCGTGCCGGTACCGGCGACCGACGGTCCGCCGCTCACGACCGGGCCGCCGGGGCCGGCACGCCTCCGGCACCCGCCGCCGGCCCGGCGCCCTCCGCCTCCGCGTCCCCGTAGTGCCGGAGGAACAGCTCCTCGAGCGTCGGCGGGGTGCTGGTCAGCGACCGGACGCCCGCCCCGGCGAGGCACCCGACCACCGCGTCGAGGGCGTCGGTGTCGACGTCGAAGCGCATCCGCCCGGCGTCGCTGCGCAGGCCGTGGACGCCGGGGAGCTCCGCGAGCCCGGGCACCGGCCGGGCGGTCTCGACCGTCATCGCCGTCCGGGTGAGGTGCCGCAGCTCGGTCAGGCTGCCGCTCTGCACGGTGCGGCCCCTCCGGATGATGCTGACCCGGTCGCAGAGGTTCTCGGCCTCGGCGAGGATGTGGCTGGACAGCAGCACCGTGCGCCCTTGGGCCCGGAGCGCGCGGACCTCCTCCTGGAAGGCGGCCTCCTTCAGCGGGTCGAGCCCGGACGTCGGCTCGTCGAGCACGAAGAGCTCCGCGTCGGACGCGAGCGCGGCCACGAGGGCCACCTTCTGCCGGTTGCCCTTCGAGTAGGTCCGCGCCTTCTTGCGGGGGTCCAGCTCGAACCGCTCGAGCAACTCGGCGCGGCGGGCGGGGTCCAGCCCGCCCTGCAGCCGGCCGAGCAGGTCGATCGCCTCGCCACCGGACATGCCGGGCCAGAGCGTGACGTCGCCCGGGACGTAGGCCAGCCGCCGGTGCAGGCCGACCGCGTCCCGCCACGGATCCCCGTCGAAGAGCCGCACGGAGCCCGCATCGGCCCGTAGGAGCCCGAGCAGCACGCGGATCGTCGTGGACTTGCCCGAACCGTTGGGACCGAGGAAGCCGTGCACCTCACCGGCTGCGACGTCGAGGTCGAGGCCGTCCAGGGCGCGGGCCGTGCCGAAGCTCTTGACCAGTCCGGAGATCGAGATGACGGACGTCATGGCGCTGCAACCTACGGCCTGCGGGTGGCCGGGAAGGTGCACGAGCGCTCTGGACGAGACCCGCAGCGCCGACGTCCTCCTCGTCGGTCTCCCCTCCTGGCGAGGGCGGGCTCCGGCGAGGGCGGGCTCCGACCAGGGCGGGCTCCGGCCAGGGCCGGCTCCGGCCAGGGCCGGCTCCGGCTAGTGCGGCGGGCTCCGGCCAGGGCGGGCTCCGGCTAGTACGGCGGGACGTCGAGGTCCGTGCCGAAGCGCGGCGGATGACTGACCAGGGTGTCGCCCGAGGGAGCGGTGACCGCGAGGCCGCCATCACCGGTGTCGGCGAGCCGCCAGCCGGGGGCCTGGTGCTTGAGCCGGTGGTGGTGCTCGCACAAGCAGCAGAGGTTGTCGTGGGCGGTTCGCCCGTCGGGCCACTCGCGGCGGTGGTCGAGGTCGCAGACGCGGGCCCGGGCGCGGCAGCCGGGGAAGCGACAGCGCCGGTCGCGGAGCTTCACGAATCGCTCGAGTTCGGCGCCGGGATGGTGGTCGTCGACCCCGGGCGGCGGGTCGAGTCCCTGTCCGCGGCGGATGCCGGTGGCGTCGGTCAGCGCGACGAGGCTGCCGCGCAGCATGTCGACGACCGCGATGTTCGGACGGTGCGCGAGGCCGGTGCCGGCGACGTCCCGCACGGACATGAGGGCTCCGAGGTCGAGCAGCGCGCGGTCATCGCCGTCGGTCCACCCGCCGTCGAGCAGCGCCTCGCGAGCACCGGTGAGGGCAGCGCCGACGGCGGCCTCGTGCCGTGCCGCGGCCTGCGCCATCCACTCGGCCAGCGTCCGGTCGCGCGCCGGGGTCACGGGCGGCGACCGGTCGGGCTGCGCGGGTCCGGAGTTCGCCCGCGCCCCGGTCCGGGACCCGGGCGTGCCGGGGGCGCCGGGGGCGCCGGGGGCGCCGGGGGCGCCGAGGGCGCCGAGGGCGCCGGGGGTCCCGGGGGGTTCGGCTGTCCCGACCTCGTCGGCCGGCGGCAGATCTCTCAGGTCCGGTGCGGGGCGCGGCATCAGGCCGAAGGTGTACGCCAGCTCGCGGACCGCTTCCGCCGGGACCAGGTGCCCCTCGATGTGCCCGGGCTCGCTGCCGCCGAGCATGGTCTCCAGGGTCGCCACGAGGGTGAGCGCGACCGTGACCGGCGGCAGGCCGTTCTCCCCTGCGCGCAGGAGCAGGTCGGCGACGACGTCGGCCATCCGCTGCTGCTTGGTCCGCTCGTCGCCGTCGACCCGCAGCTGCTCGGCGTGGGCCTCCAGCGTGCGGTGGATCGCCGCGGCCACGGGGAGCGGCAGGTCGAGCGCCACCGTGGCCGTGCCGTCGCGGCGGTCGTGGAACCGCACCCCGCGCCCGCGCACCGCCGTGACCAGCTTGCGCGCTGCCGCATCGGCGTCCTCGCGGAGCACGATCCGCCGCGCGCAGTCCCCCAGCTGCGGCGGCGTCTTGTCCTTCAGCAGCCCCAGGACCCTCGCCTCGATCCGGGCGCGGAGCTCGTCGTCCTCCACCGGGCCGACGATCGCGATGATGTGCCGGGCGTGCGCCCAGCTGATCCGCCCCACTTCCAGAGCCGCGAGCGTGGCGGCCAGCCGCTCGACCAGCACGATCGCCTCGGCCAGCCGACTTCCGGCCGCGCTGGAGGTGACCCGCAGGGCCAGCGCCACCTCGTCCACCGCCCACTCGCTCACCTCGGTCAGCGCCGACGGCCGCGCCGCACGTGTGGCCGCCGACATCGCCCCCCGCTCCCCGGGCTGCCGATCGAACGAGCCCTGCGGCCGGCACCGCGCGAACGCCGCCAGCGCCCGCATCTCGCGCGCCACGGCCATCGCCTCGACCCGGGCGGCATGTCGGGCCTGCCCCAGATGATCTACGCCGGCGTCGAGCAGCCGCCGTAGCTCGGCTCCCGGTGCGCGGAGCTCGTCGGTATCGATCACGTGTTCGATCCTGGCGTCCGGCCCCCCGCCCACGCCGAGAAAATCGGAAGCTGTGGACAGCCTCAGTGCCTGTGGACGGATCCGGGCCCGACGTCGCACCCGCGGTCCAGCATCCACGTCATGGACGACCCTCAGCACCCAGCCCGACAGCGGCGCGGGACACCGCGCGCCATCAGGGACCGAGCCCCCCACGGCGCGCGGCTGCACTCAGAACGGATAGCGCGGCAGATCCCCCCGCAGCGTCACCCACTGCGTTTCGGTGAACGCCTCGATGTTGGCCTGCGCCCCGCCGTGCCGGGAGCCGGTGCCCGAGGCGCCGACCCCGCCGAAGGGGGCCACCGCCTCGTCGTTCACGGTCTGGTCGTTGATGTGCACCAGGCCGGAGGGGATCCGCTCGGCCAGCTGCAGTCCGGCGTAGACGTCGCGCGTCAGGATGCCCAGCGACAACCCGTACTCGGTGCCCGACGCCAGCCCGACCACCTCGTCCAGCGAGGCGAACGGGGTCACCGGCGCGACCGGGCCGAAGATCTCCTCGGCGTAGGCCGGGTGGTCGATCGCGACGTCGGCGAGCACGGTCGGCCGGTAGAACAGCCCGTCGTACTCGCCGCCGGTACGCACCGTGGCCCCCCGTGCCACCGACGCCGTGACCAGGCCGTGCACCCGGTCGCGCTGCCCGGCGTCGATCAGCGGCCCCAGGGCCACCTGCTCGCGGAACGGGTCGCCGACCGGCAGCTTCTCCACCTTCTCGGTGAGCACCTGCGTGTACTCCTCGGCGATCGACTCGTGCACGAGGTGCCGCGACGTCGCCATGCAGATCTGACCCTGGTGGGAGAAGGTGCCCCAGGCGCCGACCGGGGCCGCCGCGGTCACGTCGACGTCGGGCAGCACGATCAGCGCGGAGTTGCCGCCGAGTTCCAGGTGCGCCCGCTTCAGGTGCTGACCGGCCAGCGCGCCGACGGCCCGGCCCGCGCGGGTCGAGCCGGTGAAGGCGATCACCCGCACCTGCGGGGCGACGACCAGCGCCTCGCCGACGTCGGCACCGCCGGGCAGCACCTGGAACACCCCGGCCGGCAGGCCGGCCTCCTCGAACACCCGGGCGAACACGGCGCCGCCGCAGATCGCGGTGCGCGGATCGGGCTTGAGGACGACGGCGTTGCCCAGCGCCAGCGCGGGCGCGATCGCCCGGATGGCGAGGATCGTCGGCACGTTGAACGGGGCGATCACGCCGACCACCCCGGCCGGCACGCGCCGGGCGAACGACAGCCGCGGCGAGCCGGTGCGCAGCAGCTCGCCGTAGGGGTGCGAGGGCAGCGCGGAGGCCTCGAAGCACTCCTGGGCGCTGGTGTGCACCTGGAAGTCGCCGAACGGCGCGATCGCGCCGGACTCCCGGGCCAGCCAGCCCTTGATCTCCTCGGCGTTCGCCTCCAGCACCTCACCCGCGCGGCGCAGCACCCGGGCGCGCTGCTCGAACGGCGCCGCCGCCCACGCCTTCTGCGCCTCGGCGGCGCGCTCCGCGGCCGCGATCACGTCCTCGGGGGTCGCCTTCCCGACCGGGGCGATGACGTTCCCGGTCGCGGGCTCCACCGCGTCGTAGGTGCCGCCGGACCCGTCGGTCCACGCGCCCGTCCAGACCTTGCCGTGCCAGACGCCGTCGTCGAGCAGTGCCACTGTGTCTCCTCAGTCCTCGGAAGTGCCGGCGCGGAGTTCGGCCAGGATCGGGCCGGCCACCGCGAAGGCGTGGTTGGCGGCGGGCACCCCCGCGTACACCGCGGCGTGCTGGAGCACCTCGGCGATGTCGTCGTCGGTGAGCCCGTTGGCCACGGCGGCGCGCACGTGCAGTGCGAACTCGTCCCAGTGCCGCAGCGCGACGGTGGTCGACAGGGTGGCGATGCTGCGCTCGCGGCGGGTCAGGCCGGGCCGCTGCCAGACATCGCCCCAGGCCACCCGGGTGATGAAGTCCTGGAAGCCCGCCGTGAACGGGGTGGTGTTCGCGACCGCGCGGTCGACGTGCGCGTTCCCCAGCACCTCCCGCCGGGTGCGCATGCCCGCCTCCCGGCGCGCGGCATCGGTGTCGGGCAGGTCCTCGCTCATCGCCCCGCCCCGTCGACGTGGGCCAGCAGCGCGCCCGTCACCTCGGACACCCGCTCCAGGTTGGCCAGGTGCGCGCCCGGGCTCACCGACAGGAACTCGGCGCCCGGGATGCCGGAGGCGATCAGCCGCTGGTGCTCCGGGGGCAGCGCGAGGTCGTCGGCACCCGAGATCACCAGGGTCGGCGCCGCGATGCGGGAGAGGTCCTCGCGCAGGTCCAGGCCGGCCACGACCTCGCAGCACGCGGCGTACCCCTCGTCGTCGGCCCCGGCGATCATCGCCTCCAGGCGGGCGACCAGGTCGGGGTGCTCGGCGGCGTACGCCGGGGTGAGCCAGCGGCCGACGACGGTGGCCGCGACCGGCGCGGTGCCGCCGGTCCGGACCGCGGCCGCGCGGTCGCGGAAACCCTGCGGGTCCGCCTTCGCCGAGCTGCACAGGACGGCGAGCCGGTGCACCCGGTCGGGCTCCCGCGCGGCCAGCCGCAGCGCGGTCATCCCGCCCAGCGACAGCCCGGCGACGTGCGCCCGCCGCGCGCCCACGCGGTCGAGCAGCGCGACGACGTCGTCCACCAGGTCGTCGAGGGTGTACGGCCCGGCAGGCGCGGGCGACTCCCCGTGACCGCGGGTGTCGTAGGTGACCACCCGGAACCGCTCGGCCAGGGCGGGCACCTGCGGATCCCACATGCCGCGCGTGGCCCCCAAGGAGTTGGAGAGGACGACGACCGGCGCGTCGACCGGCCCGTCCTCGGAGAAGGCGACCTCGACCGCGCTCATGCGTCTCCCTCCGTCAGCCGGCGGTGGTCCGCCAGCGCCGCGTCCACCTGCGCGCCCGCCTCCCCGACGTCGAGCCCGGCGGCCGCGGGGATCGCCTCGGCGGCGGCCGCCGCGGTGGCGGCCATCCGCGGGACGTCGACCCGGAGCGAGGCCAGGCTCTCCGCCAGCCAGGACGCCGCCGACCCGACGGTGACCAGCAGCCCGGTCAGCGTCGGCCACTCCGCGTGCCAGGCGCCGGCGGCCCGCTCGTGCTCCTGCTCCATGGCGGCGAACAGGGTGCCGACCAGGCCGGGCGCCCGCCGGGCGCAGGCGCGCGCGGAGATCGCCGCCACGGGGTTGTTCTTGTGCGGCATCGCCGAGGACCCGCCGCGGGTGTCGCTGACCTCGGCGACCTCCGCGACCTCGGCCTGCGCGAGCAGGACGACGTCGACGGCGACCGTCGCGACCACTCCCGCCGCCGCACCGAGGGCGCCGGCCAGGTCGGCGACGGGCAGCCGCACGGTGTGCCAGGGCAGCGCCGTCGACTCGAGCCCGAGCTCCGCGGCGAGCGCGTCCCGGACGGCGACGGCCGACCCCGCGAGCGTGCCGACCGCCCCGCCGTACTGCACCGGCAGCGACGCGACCACTTCCGCCAGCCGGGTGCGGGCGCCGTCCAGGCCCGCCGTCCAGCCCGCGGCCTTCAGCCCGAACGTGGTCGGAAGGGCCTGCTGCATCAGCGTCCGGCCGATGAGGACGTCGTCCCGGTGCGCCGCCGCGAGCCCGGCCGCGCTCTCCGCGGCCGCCGCCAGATCGGCGTCGAGCACGGCGATCGCGTTGCGGGCGAGCAGCACGAGCGCGGTGTCCAGCACGTCCTGGCTGGTGGCGGCGACGTGCACGGCGCGGGCCGCATCGGGCCCGACGGCCTCGCGCAGCGCCCGGACCAGCGGCGGCACGGGGTTGCCGGCATCGGCGGCCCGGGCCACCACCGTGGCCAGGTCCAGCCGGCCCGGATCGGCGCAGGCGGCGGTCACCGCGTCGGCCGCGGTGGCGGGGACGAGACCGGCGCGGGCGGCGGCGCGGGCCAGCGCCGCCTCCACCGCGAGCAGCGCCCGGAACCAGGCGTCGTCGGAGACGGTGGCGGCGGTGCCGCCGCGGGCGAAGGTGCCGGCGAAGAGGCTCATACCGCGAAGAACACCGTCTCGCGCTCCCCCTGCAACCGGACGTCGAAGCGGTAGCCGTCGTCGGCGGGCGTGGCCAGCAGCGTCTCCCGGGCCGCGTCGTCGGGCAGCGACCGCAGGACGACGTCGGCGGCGTTGGCCTCGGCCTCGTCGGCGAAGTAGATGCGCGTGACCACCCGGTCGAGCAGGCCGCGGGCGAAGACCGAGACGTCCACGTGCGGCGCCTGCAGGCCGCCCTCGCCGTCCGGCACCCGGCCCGGCCTGAGCGTGAAGACGGCGAACTCGCCCGACAGCGTCTGCGCCCGCGCGTGGCCGCGGAACCCGGGACGGCCGGCCGCCCCGCGCGGATCCTCGGGCGACGGGAACCGCCCGTCGGGGTCGGCCTGCCACGTCTCCACCATCGCGTCGGGAACGACGTCGCCCGCCCCGTCGAACACCCGCCCGCGGATCCAGAAGCCGCCCGCGATCCCCTCGGCGGCGGCCCACTCGCCGTCGGGCCAGGTCAGGCCGATCGCCAGGTAGGGGCCGACGGTTGCGCTCGGGGTGGTGCCGCGGCGCAGGGGCTCGGTCAGGAAGCCGCTGCCCCGCCTCCCCGACCGGGGCTGGAAGGGCCCGGGCGGGTCGGCCGGCACGTCGAGCGGATTCAGGGCCGTCACGCCGCGCCTCCCGCGCGATTCCGCCCCGCGGTCCCCCGCACCTCGGAGTCGGCGGTGGTCTCGAACGGCGTCTGCTCGGCCCCGCGCAGCACGATGTCCCACTCGAACGCGAGCGCCCAGTCGGCCTGCGTCCGCTCCAGCGAGAACCGGCTGATCACCCGGTGCCGCGCCGCGGGGGGGATCGCACCGAAGATCGGGTCCTGGCCGAACAAGGGGTCGTCCGGGAAGTACATCTGGGTGACCAGGCGCTGGACGAACGCGCGGCCGAACAGCGAGAAGTGGATGTGCGCCGGCCGCCACGCGTTGGCGTGGTTGCCCCAGGGGTAGGCGCCCGGCCGGATCGTCAGGAACTCGTAGCGGCCGAGGTCGTCGGTGACCACGCGGCCCATCCCGTCGAAGTGCGGGTCCAGCGGCGCGGGCCACGTGTCGACGACGTGCCGGTAGCGGCCGGCGGCGTTGGCCTGCCACACCTCGATCAGCGCGCCGGGGACCGGGCGGCCGTCGCTGTCGAGCACGCGGCCGTGCACGAGGATCCGCTGGCCCACGGCCTCGCCGCCGAGGCGCTGCGTGAGGTCGGCGTCGGCGGGGGTGACGCGGTCGGCGCCCAGGACCGGGCCGGTGACCTCGGTGAGCCGGTGCGGCAGGTCGACCGGCGTGCGCAGCGGGGCCCGCAGGGCGGTGCTCCGGTAGCCGGGGTACGCGAGCGGGGTGCGCATCGAGGGGTCCTCGCGCAGGTAGCGCGGCAGGACCGGGTCGTCGGAGGTGCTCCGCGTCATGCCGCGACCGTAGGCCGCGGCACTACGCTGCCCAAGCTCGCACTCCCACTGGACGGAAGGGGCGCCCGTGGCCGGACGCGCCGCGCTGCCGGGACGGTCGGTGACGTCCCGCGCCCTGGCCGTGCTCGACGCGTTCACCGCCGACGCGCCCCGCCTCACGCTCACCCAGATCGCCGAGCGGTCGGGCACGCCGCTGTCGACCGCGCACCGGCTGGTCGCCGAGCTCGCCGACTGGGGCGGCCTGGCCCGCCGGCCCGACGGCCGCTACGAGATCGGCCACCGGCTGTGGGACCTCGGCCTGCTCGCGCCGGTGCAGGCCGAGCTGCGGACGGTCGCCGCGCCGTTCCTGCTCGACGTGCACACCGCCACCCGCGACACCGTGCACCTGGCGGTCCGCGAGGGCCCGACCGCGCTCTACGTCGAGCGGATCTCCGGCCGCGAGTCGGTGCCGGTGGTCAGCACCGTCGGCAGCCGGCTGCCGCTGCACGCGACCGGCGTCGGCAAGGTGCTGCTGGCCGCGGCGCCGGACGACGTCGTCGACTCGGTGCTGCGATCGCTGACCCGCCAGACCCGGCACACGGTCGTCGACCCCCGGCGGCTGCGCCGGGAGCTGGCCGAGGTGCGCCGCCGTGGCTACGCCCGGACGACCGAGGAGATGTCGCTGGGCACCCACTCGGTCGCCGTGCCGGTGCAGGTGGAGGGGACGCCGGTGGTGGCCGCGGCGCTCGGCGTCGTCGTCCCGAGCTCGCGCCGCGACGTGACCCGGCTCGCGCCGGTGCTCGAGGTGGCCGCCCGCGGCATCGGCCGGCAGCTGGCCCGGGTGCGCGACTTCCACTGAGCGGGAGGCCGGGGATGACCGCGCCACCCCGCCGCGACCACACTCGGCGGCGTGCGCACTCAGGTGGGGATCATCGGCGCCGGCCCGGCCGGCCTCCTGCTGTCGCGGCTGCTGACGCGCCACGGCATCGACTCGGTGGTGCTGGAGAACCGCTCCCGCGACTACGTCGAGGCGCGCATCCGCGCCGGCATCCTCGAGCAGCACACCGTCGACACCCTCACCGCCGCGGGCGTCGGCGACCGGCTGCACCGCGAGGGCCTGGAGCACTCGGGCATCCACCTGCAGTACCCCGGCACCCGGCACACGCTGGACTTCCCGGCGCTGTGCGGCCGCAGCGTGTGGGTCTACGGCCAGACCGAGGTCACCAAGGACCTCGTCGCCGCCCAGCTCGACGGCGGCCCGCCGCTGCTGTTCGAGGTCTCCGACGTGACGCCCGAGGACGTCGACGGCGACGCGCCGCGGATCCGGTTCACCGACGCCGACGGCATCCCGCAGGTGCTCGAGTGCGACGTGATCGCCGGCACCGACGGCTTCCACGGCCCCTCCCGGGCGGTCGTCGCCGCCGGCGCCGGCGGGGCGCGGGTGTGGGAGCGCACCTACCCCTACGCCTGGCTGGGGATCCTCGCCGACGCCGCCCCCGCCACCGACGAGCTCATCTACGCCTGGCACCCCGACGGGTTCGCCCTCTACTCGATGCGGTCCCCGAAGGTCTCCCGGCTGTACCTGCAGGTCGACCCGGACGAGAAGATCGAGGACTGGTCCGACGACCGGATCTGGGACGGGCTGGCCACCCGCCTCGCCCTCGACGGCTGGGCGCCGAACACCGGCCCGATCACCGACAGGTCGATCCTGCCGATGCGCTCGTTCGTCAGCGCCCCGATGCGCCGCGGCCGGCTCTTCCTCGCCGGCGACGCCGCGCACATCGTGCCGCCGACCGGCGCCAAGGGCCTCAACCTCGCCGTCGCCGACGTCACCCTGCTGGCCACGGCCCTGGTCCGGCTGCTCCGGGAGGGGCGCACCGACCTGGCGGACGCCTACTCCGACACCGCGCTGCGCCGGGTCTGGCGGTGCACGCACTTCTCCTGGTGGATGACGTCGATGCTGCACGCCTCCGGCGACGACTTCGACGCCCAGCTCCAGCTGTCCCAGCTGCGCCGCGTCTGCTCCTCCGAGGCCGCGGCCCGCGAGCTGGCCGAGAACTACACCGGCCTGCCGATCGAGGCGTGAGCCGCACCCCGCCGGGCGGCCGCCGGACGGCGGAGGACACTGCGCCGGTGACGAGCACGGGGGCCGCACCGGGGACGCCGACGACGCCGGGAGCGCCGACGACACTGGGGACGCCACCCCGGGGCCTGGTGCAGGTGCTGGTCTCCACGGTCGCCGTCGTGGCGGTGATCAGCAGCCTCGGCGCCCCACTGGTGCCCCTGATCGCCGAGACGCACGACGTCCCCGTCACCACCGCGCAGTGGGCGCTGACCGTCACCTTCCTCGTCGGCGCCGTCGCGACGCCCGTCCTGGGCCGCCTCGGCGACGGCCCGCACCGGCGGGCGGTCATGCTCGGCGCGCTGGCCGTCGTCGTCGTGGGGAGCACGCTTGCCGCGCTGCCGCTCGGGTTCGGCTGGCTGCTCGCCGGCCGCGCCCTGCAGGGGCTGGGGCTGGGGCTGGCCCCGCTCGCCATGGCCACGGCCCGGGACGCGCTCTCGGGCAGCCGCCAGCGCGGCGCGATCGCCGCCCTGTCGATCACCGTCGTCGCCGGGGTGGGGCTCGGCTATCCGGTCGCGGGCCTGGTGGCCGACCTGGGCGGCCTGCACGCGGCCTTCTGGTTCGGCGCGGCGGTCGCGGCCCTGGCCCTCGCCGCCGGCGCGCTCGTGCTGCCCCCGGCCCGGTCCGCCCCGGCCCGCGCGATCGACGTCCCGGGGGCCGTCCTGCTGGGCACCGCGCTGAGCGCCGGTCTCCTGGTGCTCAGCGAGGGCGGCGCGTGGGGGTGGACGTCGCCGCGCGTGCTGGCGCTGGCCGCCGTCGCCGTCCTGGCCGCCGCGAGCTGGGCCGCCTGGGCGCTGCGGACCCCCACGCCGCTGGTCGACCTCCGGCTGGCCCGCGGCCGGTGGGCGGCGACCGCGCACCTGGCGTCGCTGCTCGTCGGCCTGGCCAACTACCTGCTGCTCTCCTCGGTCACCGTGTTCGCCCAGACGCCGACCGGCTCCGGCTACGGCTTCGGCGCCTCGGTGGTGACCGCCGGGCTCGTGCTCGTGCCGTTCTCCCTCGCCAGCGTGGCCGCGAGCCGCTCCGCCCGGGCCCTGTCCGACCGGTTCGGGCCGCGGGTCGCGGTGCCCGCCGGCGCGGTCGTGCTCGCCGCGGGCCTGGGGCTGTACGCGCTCACCCCCTCGAGCATCTGGCTCCTGGGCGCCGTCATGGCCGTCGCCGGCGTCGGCACGGGAGCGGTGTTCGCGCTCCTGCCGACCCTGGTCGTGGCGGCCGTCCCGCCCGGGGAGACCGGCAGCGCGATGAGCCTCAACCAGGTGCTGCGCTACGTCGGGTTCGCCACGGGGAGCGCGGCCACCGCGGCCGTGCTGGCCGCCACCACCGCCGACGGAGCGGCGTACCCCTCGGCCGGCGGCTACTCGGCGCTGGCACTCGCCGGCTCGGGCGTCGCCGTGCTCACCGCCCTCGTCACCCGGCTGCTGCCGCCGCGCCGGGCCGCGACGGTGTCACCGGCCGGGTGACCCTCCCGCCGCCAGCAGCCCCAGGACCGTCTCGGCGGTGCCCGGCGCCAGCGGCAGGTGCGGGAGCACCGCCGGGACCTCCTCGGGCTCGATCCCCTCGCCCAGCAGGAGGGCCAGCAGCCGGTCCGCGTCGGCCGGCGCCACCGGCCCGGCCGGGCCCGCCTCGGCCAGCGCGGCCCGGGCCAGGAACACCGCCCCCGACGCGGCCGTGTCCTCGGCGGGCAGCGCCTCCCGGCGCGGGGCCCGGGGCGCCGGTGCCGCCGCCTCGCGGGTGAGCGCCTCCGCCCGGCGGACCAGCGCCAGAGGCAGGCCCTCCGCCTCCACCTGCAGCAGCGGGACGCCGCCCAGCGCGGCCAGCGCCAGGTGCTCGGCCTCGATCCGCAGCGGCACCTCCCACTCCCCCGCCGCGACGAGGGCGGGCAGGTCGGACCCGTCCTCGCCGAGGTCGTCGAGCAGCTCGCTCCACAGCGCGGGCCGGGTGGCGCGGGCCCGCTCGGCGGCGAGCACGCACGTCGCCAGCACGAAGGGCTCGATCACCTCGTGGTCGAACCGGTCGGCGTAGACCACGCCGTCCGGTCCCACCGCGTTCAGCGCGTCGGCGAAGCTGCCCGGCAGGGCGTCGCCGAGGTCGAGCCGGCCGTCCTCCTCGCCGCTGAGCATCTGGCCGGTGGCCGCCCGGTCGCCCATCGTGCCGCCGGTCTCCACCAGCCGGCCGCGGCGGCGCAGGTGGTGCGGACGGTCCGACAGCCCGACCGTCCACGCGCACGCCTCGGCGACGAGCTCAGCGGTCCGCTCGCGCAGCACGGCGCGGCACAGCAGATCCATCCAGTCGACGTCGAACACGATCCCCTCCTGCCCTGCGTGGGGGCGCCGCACTCCCGCCGGCTCTAGCCTGACCGGCGAGGACGACGGCCGCGCGACGGGGAGCGCGGCGGGAGGAGGTGCGCGGTGGAGGTCGAGGAGACCCGCCTGCCCGGCATCGGGCTGCGGCACGACCTGGTGACCGCGTCGGGACGCCGGATCGCCGTCGTCTCGCAGTCCACCGGGGCCCGGCACCTCGTGCTCTACGACGAGGTCGACCCCGACGCCGCGGCCGCCACCGTGGAGCTGACCCCCGAGGAGGCCGACGCGGTCGCCGAGCTGCTGGGCGCCCCGCGGATCACCGAGCGGCTGTCGCGGCTGCGCGAGCAGGTGTCGGGCCTGGCCACCGAGGGGGTGCCGATCCTCCCGGGGTCCCCCTACGTCGGGGCGACCCTCGGCGACACCGCGCTGCGCACCCGCACCGGGGCGTCCGTGGTCGCCGTCCTGCGCGCCGGCGAGGCCGTCGCCTCGCCGCGGCCGGGCTTCCGCTTCCAGGCCGACGACCGGCTGATCGTCGTCGGCACGGCCGACGGGGTCGCGCGGGTCCGCAGCCTCCTGCAGGCGCCCTGACCGTCCACCCGTTCCGCACCGACGAACGACGCACCCCGGGGAGGCCCAGAGCGTGAGCGACGCGGCGCGGCTGCTCGTCGAGCTCGGCGCCGTCGTCCTCGCGCTGGGGGTGATGGGCCGGTTCGCGGCCCGGATCGGGCTCTCGCCGATCCCGCTCTACCTGCTGGCGGGGCTCGCCTTCGGCAGCGGGGGTCTGGCCCCGCTGGACGCCCCCGAGGAGTTCATCGAGGCCGGCGCGGACGTCGGCGTGGTGCTGCTGCTGCTCGTGCTGGGGCTGGAGTACACCGCCGACGAGCTGGTCACCAACCTCCGCCGGCAGGCGCCCGTCGGCGTCCTGGACCTGCTCCTCAACGGCCTGCCCGGCGCCGCCTTCGCGCTCCTCGCCGGCTGGGGCCCCACCGCCGCGCTGGCCCTGGCCGGCGTGACCGCGATCAGCTCCTCGGGGATCGTCTCCAAGGTCCTCACCGACCTCGGCCGGCTCGGCAACCGCGAGACGCCGGCGGTGCTCGGCGTCCTGGTGCTCGAGGACCTGGCCATGGCCGCCTACCTGCCCATCCTGACCGCGCTCGTCGCCGCCTCGGGCGGGGCGACGGCGGTGGCCTCGATCGCCGTCTCGCTCGGGGTCCTCGTGCTGGTCCTGGTGGTCGCGCTGCAGCACGGGCACGTCGTCAGCCGCGCGATCGGCACGGGGTCGGACGAGGTGCTGCTGCTCAGCGTGGTCGGCCTCGCGCTGCTGGTGGCCGGGGGCGCGGAGGCGGTGCACGTGTCGGCCGCCGTCGGGGCGTTCCTGCTGGGGATCGCGCTCTCGGGCGAACTGGTCGCCCGCCTGCGTCCCCTGCTCGGGCCGCTGCGCGACCTGTTCGCCGCCGTGTTCTTCGTGTTCGCCGGGCTGTCGATCGAGCCCGGCGACCTGCCCGCGGTGCTGCTGCCCGCGCTCGGCCTGGCGGCGGCCGGCATCCTCACCAAGATCGCCACCGGCTGGGTCGCCGGGCGACGGGCGGGGGTGGGCCCCGCCGGCCGGCTGCGCGCGGGAGCGGTGCTGGTGCCGCGCGGCGAGTTCTCGATCATCATCGCGGGCCTCGTCGGGAGCGCGGTCGCGCCGGAGTTCGGTGCGCTCGTGGCGGCCTACGTCCTCGTCCTCGCCGTGCTCGGACCGCTCGCCCCGCGGATCACCGATCCCCTGGCCCGCCGCCTCGCCGTCCGCGCGGCGGAGCGGGCGGCGCAGCAGCGGCGGGCCGGGACGTGACGGCGGCTCAGCCGAACAGGTCGGAGAGGAAGGACTCCTTGCGCTTCTTCTGCGGGTAGGGCTGCCCGTGCCGGCTGCCCGAGTGCGACCGGCCCTGCACCGAGCCGAGCACCTCGCTCACGACCGCGCCCAGACCGCCCCCGCCGCCGGACGACGACCGCTGCTCCTGCCGGTGCTCGTCGGCCTCGCGGTCGTGGTCGGAGCGGTAGCGCCCCTCCGCCGGCGGTGCCGACGGCGCGCGGGCGGCGCCGCCGTGCCAGGCGTTCTCCGCGTCGATCAGCCGCTCGAGCTCACCCCGGTCGAGGAAGATGCCGCGGCAGTCGCCGCACTGGTCGACGTGGACGCCGTTGCGCTCGTAGGTCCGCATGGACCCGTGGCACTTGGGGCAGGTCAGCTGCATGCCCGCGGGAACGGGCACCGCGGCCTCCGTGTTCCCGGCAGCGGTGCCGCCCGCTCCTGCTACCGGCGAGTAGCACATGTGGGATCGTCGTCCGCACCACGCACGAGAGGGCGGCGGCCATGGCGGCCGGCGTCAGGAGAGAGGTCCGATGCGGTTGCAGCTGTCCCCGGAGCTCGAGGCGTTCCGGGAGGAGATGCGCACCTTCTTCACCACGCAGGTGCCCCAGGAGATCCGGGACACCGTGGCCGCGCGGCGCCACCTGGGCAAGGACGACTACGTCCGGGCCCAGCGGGCGCTGAACGCCGCCGGCCTGGCCGTGCCGCACTGGCCGGTCGAGTGGGGCGGCAAGGACTGGACGCCGCTGCAGCGCCACATCTGGCGCGAGGAGATGCAGCTGGCCTGCGTCCCCGAGCCGCTGGCCTTCAACACGTCCATGATCGGCCCGGTGCTGGCCCAGTTCGGCAACCAGGAGCAGAAGGAGCGCTACCTGGCCAAGACCGCCAACCTCGACATCTGGTGGTGCCAGGGCTTCTCCGAGCCCGACGCCGGCTCCGACCTCGCGTCGCTGCGCACCACCGCCGTCCGCGACGGCGACGACTGGATCGTCAACGGTCAGAAGACCTGGACGACGCTCGGTCAGTACGCGGACTGGATCTTCTGCCTGTGCCGCACCGACCCGACCGCGGAGAAGAAGCAGCGCGGCATCTCCCTGCTGCTCTTCCCGATGGACACCCCCGGCGTGACGCTGCGGCCCATCGAGCTGCTCGACGGTGGCTTCGAGGTCAACGAGGTCTTCTTCGAAGACGTCCGGGTGCCCGCGGAGAACCTGGTCGGCGAGGAGAACCAGGGCTGGACGATCGCCAAGTTCCTGCTCGGCAACGAGCGGGTCGGCATCGCCCGGGTCGGCACGACCAAGTACTACCTGTCGCTGGCCAAGGACCTCGCCCGGCAGACCACCGCCGGCGGGCGGCCGCTGCTGGACGACCCGCGGATGGCCGGTCGGATCGCCGAGATCGAGAACGAGCTGCTGGCCCTGGAGCTGACCGCGCTGCGGGTGGTCGCCAACTCCGCCGACGGCAGGCCGCACCCGGCGTCCTCGGTGCTCAAGCTGCGCGGGTCGGAGCTGCAGCAGGCGGCCACCGAGTTGCTGGTCGACATCGCGGGCCCGCTCTCGCTGGCCTCGTTCGCCGACGGCGGCTCCGAGGTGCCCGACTGGGCCCGGGTGGCCACGCCGGAGTACCTGAACTACCGCAAGGTCTCCATCTACGGAGGCTCCAACGAGGTGCAGCGCACCATCATCGCCGGCACGATCCTGGGGCTCTGATCTGACGTGGACTTTCAGTTCGACAGCGAGCAGAACGACCTGCGCGAGGCCGTCCGCGGCCTCCTGGAGCGCGCCTACGGCGACGCGGAGGAGCGCCGCCGGGTGACCCGGGCCGACCCGGGCTTCGACGAGAAGACCTGGGCGCGGCTCGCCGAGATGGGCGTGCTCGGCCTGCCCTTCGCCGAGGCCGACGGCGGGATGGGCGCCGGCCCGATCGAGGTGGCGATCGTCGCCGAGCAGATCGGCCGGGTGCTGGCCCCCGAGCCGTTCGTCGAGGCCGTGGTGCTGGCCGGCGGCCTGGTCGCCGCCGTCGGCACCGCCGAGCAGCGGGCCGAGCTGCTGGGTCCGCTGAGCGAGGGCAGCAGCGTCCTCGCGTTCGCGCACGCGGAGCCGGCCACCCGGTGGAGCGCCGCCGCCGTGGGCGTCACCGCCACCCGGGACGGCGACGCGTGGACCCTGACCGGCGTGAAGGAGCCGGTGCTGGCCGGCGCCCGCGCCGACGTCCTGGTCGTCAGCGCCGTCACCGGCGGGGGCACGGCGCTGTTCGTCGTCGACGGCGACGCGACGGGCCTGACCCGCACCGGCTACCGCACGCACGACGGCGGGCGCGCGGCCAACGTGACGTTCGCGGCCACGCCGGCCCGGCTGCTCGGGGACGGCGGTTCCCCCACCCACCCCGCCGACCGCACCCCCGACATCGAGCGGGCCTTCGCCCTCGCGCGGATCGCCTACGCGAACGAGGCGGTCGGGGCCATGGACACCGCGCTGCGCACCACGTCGGAGTACCTCACGACGCGCAAGCAGTTCGGGGTCACGCTCAACAAGTTCCAGGCGCTCACCTTCCGCGCCGCGGACATGTACGTCTCCCTCGAGCTGGCCCGCAGCGTCGCGCTGTGGGCGAGCATGGTCGCCGACGCCGGCGGGGACGTCGTCTCCGCCGCCGACCGCGCCCGGCTGCAGACCAGCCGCGCCGGCCGGCACATCGGCCAGGAGGCCATCCAGCTGCACGGCGGCATCGGCGTGACCGCGGAGTACAAGGTCGGGCACTACACCAGCCGGCTCACCGCGATCGACCACGTGCTCGGCGACGGCGACTTCGCCCTCGACCGGCTCGCGGCCACGGTGGGCGACCACCCGACGGTCGACCCGCTCGGCGCGCCCTACGCCCCGGGTGCCGGCGTCGACGCCTGAGCCCCGCGGGGATCAGGGTCCCTGATCATGGAGCGTCCTCCCTCACCGCAGAACGTGAGGGAGGACGCTGCATGATCAGGTGGGCTGATCGTGGCCGAGGAGCGAGCCCTGATCGGGCCCGGTCCTAGTTGTCGAGCATCGCCCGGCGCAGCTCCTCGGCGCCCTGGGCCACCTGCTCGAGGACCGGGCCGACGGCGTCCTCGCGCAGCTGGCCGTCGGTGAGCTGCGCGACGTCGACGGCCTCGTACCCGGGCTCGGTCAGCCGCGCCGCCACTTCGAACGCCACCCGCAGCAGCGCGCCGTCGGACGAGGACCGGTCGTCGACCACGGTCAGCGGCCCCACCATGCTGTGCGGAAAGCCCCACTGCTCGAGCGCGACGCCGGTCAGCCGCATCCCGGAGATGCCGTACCGGCGCACCTCGGCGGCCCGCCGGCCGGGGAAGCTCGACTCCTGCGCCAGCAGCTCGCGGTAGCCGTCGGGGTCGTTGTGGTGCAGCAGCGCCACGCCCACCTGGGCCAGCAGGCCGAGGCAGAGCGTGTCCTGCGGCCGCTCCCCGAACCGGGTCGCGAGCAGGGACGCGGCGAGCGCGACGCTGGTCGTGCTGGCCCAGAAGTTCTCCGGCAGCCGCGACTCGTCGTCGAGATCGGTCAGGGCCACCGTGGCCATGGTCCGCACGGTCGTGAAGCCGACGACGGTCACCGCGAACTGCAGCGTCGTCACGCGCCCGCGCATGCCGAAGTAGGCGCTGTTGGCCAGCTTCATGACCCGGCTGGCCAGGGCGACGTCGGCGGCCAGGATGTCGGCCAGCACCCGGGCGCTGGTGTCGTCGGAGTTGGCGACCGACACGATCTGCGCGGCCACCGGCTTCTGGGCGGCCATGGTGTCGATGCCGGCCAGCACCCGGTCCAGGTCGAAGGAGGGGGCGGCGGCGAGGAGGGCCACGGGGCGGGGCTGGGCGGTCACGTCGGCTCCGGGGGCAGTGCGGGTCGGGCGGGCGGGCCGGGGCACGGCGGTCCGGATCACGGCAGGGGCGCCCGCGGCCCGGGGACGGCGGAGCCCGGCGGGGAGGCGCGCTGGGCGTACCAGGCCGCGGCGCCGGCACCGCTCATGGGCACCGCCAGACCGAACCCCTGCAGGTAGGTGGCCCCCAGCCGGGTCAGCTCGGCGGCCAGCTCCGGCGTCTCCACGCCCTCGGCGACGGTGCTCAGCCCGAGGCTGCCGGCCAGCGCGATGACGGCGGTGGTGATCTCGGTGTGTCCCTCGGCGATCTCGGCGACGAAGGAGCGGTCGACCTTCAGGCAGTCCACCGGCAGGTGCCGCAGGTAGGCCAGCGACGAGTAGCCGGTGCCGAAGTCGTCGATCGCCAGCTGCACGCCCAGGTCGCGCAGCTGCTGGAGCACCGTCCGGGCCGAGTCGGGGTCCTTCATGAGCGCCGACTCGGTGATCTCGATCGACAGCCGGCCGGGAGCCAGCCCGTGCCCGGAGAGCGCGGCGACGACCAGCGGGAGCAGGTTGGCGTCCAGCTGCAGCGCCGAGACGTTGACGTTGGCGCGGCGCGGCGCGTCGGCGCCCAGCAGGCGGTCCCACTCGGCCAGCTGCCGGCACGTCTCGTCCAGCACCAGCGAGCCGAGCGCCCCGATGAGGCCGCTCTCCTCCGCCAGCGGCACGAACGTGGTGGGGCTGATCGGGCCGCGCTCGGCGTGCTGCCAGCGGGCCAGCGACTCGACCGCGGTCGAGATCCCGTCCGCGGTGGCGAAGATCGGCTGGTACTGCAGCGCGATGTCGCGCCGCTCGATGGCGTCGCGCAGGTCCGCGACCAGCCGCAGCTTGTCCCGGGCCTGGGCGCGGGCGTGGTGGTCGAGCACGGTGATCCGGCCCTTGCCGCCGTCCTTGGCCTGGTACATCGCGATGTCGCAGTCGCGGATCAGGTCGTCGGCGCAGGCGTGCTCGTCCGCCTGGACCGTGACGCCGACGCTGGCGTGCGGGCGCACGTCGACGCCGCCGAGGCGCACCGGCTCGGCCAGCGCGGCGCCGATGCGCTCGGCGAGGGTCACCGCGTCGTCCTCGTCGACGTCCTCGCAGACGACGACGAACTCGTCGCCGCCGAAGCGGGCGACCAGGTCGCCCGGCCGCACCACCGCGCGCAGCCGGTCGGCGACCTCGACCAGGAGCTCGTCCCCGGCGGCGTGCCCGAGCGAGTCGTTGACGACCTTGAAGTTGTCCAGGTCCAGGAACAGGCAGGCCAGGCCGGCCTGCCCGCGGACGAACCGCGCGGCCACGTGCTCGGCCAGCAGGGTGCGGTTGGGCAGGCCGGTCAGCGGGTCGTGGTTGGCCTGGTGGGCCAGCCGGGTCTCGAACGCGAGCCGCTCGGTGATGTCCTCGATGCTGGCGACGAAGCCGGCGCCGACGCCGGGGGTGAACAGGTGCGCGAAGCGGATGACGGTGCGCCGTTCCCCGCCGTCGCGCTGGAGGAGGCGGGCCTGCGCCTCGCCGTCGCCGCCCCCGAGGACGACCGCGACCTGCTCGATGACGCCGTCGAGGTCGTCGGGGTGGATGCACGCCATCCAGCCAGTGCCCAGCAGCTGCTCGGACTGCAGGCCGACCAGGCTGCAGAACGCGTCGTTGACGTGCGCCAGCCGCATGCCCTGCTCCGAGAGCAGCGTGGGCACCGGGGAGCGCTCGGTCAGGGTGGCGAACCGCCGCTCGTGCACGTCGGCGGTCGCGCGCAGCGCGCGCTCCTGCTCGTTGTCCGCCGACACGATCCGCAGGTTCCACATCCGGCCGGTCGGGGTCGGGGTGCAGAGGACGACGCACTCGGTGAACACCCCGCTGGCCGTGCGGAACGGCAGGTTCATCCGGGCGGTCCGCTCGCGGCGCAGCAGGAGCTTGAGCTCGCCGCCGCGCAGCGAGGGCAGCAGGTGGGCGACCGGGAGGTCCCGCAGGTCCTCCAGCGCGTAGCCGAGGAGGTGCATCGCGCCCTCGTTGCCCCAGGTGATCCGGGGTTCGCCGCCCACCGTCTCGGCGACCAGCAGGGCGAGGCTGGTGCTCACCGCTGCGCCGTAGAAGACCGAGGAGACGATCTCCGGGGCCACCCTGGGATCGGCGATCGCCGTCGGGATGGCTGTCACGGTCATGCCTCCGTCCTGCACACGCTGTTCGTTGCGGACGATTTCGTCCGCACTGTCGTCTACGGTCGTCCGGTACCTCCGCTGCACCCGCCGTGCCACCGATCCACCCCGACGGGGGACCTCCCGGCCCCCGGAGTGCTGCTCCTCACAGGAGCCGCAGCTCTCGGTGACCGCCCGGGCTGATAGGAATCGGGCACGGACCCGCCGTCCCGCGCGGCCTCCCCGTCCCCAGGCCCCCCCGCAGTGCTGCCGGACCGACCTGTACTGGAGTGCGCGTGCTCATCGGAGTTCCCCGCGAGACCGCCCCGGGCGAGACCCGCGTGGCCGCCACGCCCACCACCGTGCGCCAGCTCATCGGCCTGGGCCACGAGGTCGTGGTCGAGTCCGGCGCGGGCGGGGCGGCGTCCTTCCCCGACGAGGAGTACGCCGAGGCCGGCGCCCGGATCGCGGCAGCCGCGGACACGTGGGGCGCCGACCTGGTGCTGCACGTGACCCCGCCGTCGGCGGTCGAGATCGGCCTGCTGCGCGACGGCGGGATGCTGGTGGGCCTGCTGGCGCCGGCCTTCGACCCCGACCTGATCCAGGCACTGGCCGGACGGCCGATCACCGCCCTGTCCATGGACGCCGTCCCGCGGATCTCGCGCGCCCAGTCGCTGGACGTGCTGTCGTCGATGGCCAACATCGCCGGCTACCGGGCGGTCATCGAGGCCGCGCACGCGTTCGGTCGCTTCTTCACCGGCCAGGTGACCGCGGCGGGCAAGGTGCCCCCGGCGAAGGTGCTCGTCGCCGGTGCGGGCGTGGCCGGGCTCGCGGCGATCGGGGCGGCCAGCAGCCTCGGCGCCATCGTGCGCGCCACCGACGTCCGCCCCGAGGTCGCCGACCAGATCGCCTCCCTCGGCGGGGAGTACGTGGGCGTGCCGGCCGACGAGCCGCAGCCGGGGGGCGGCACGGGGTACGCGTCGGTCACCAGCGAGGACTACAACGCCCGCGCGGCGGTGATGTACGCCGAGCAGGCCCGCGACGTCGACATCGTCATCACCACCGCGCTGATCCCCGGACGTGCGGCCCCGCGGCTGCTCAGCGCCGAGATGGTGGCCTCGATGAAGCCGGGCTCGGTCGTCGTCGACATGGCCGCGGCCCAGGGCGGCAACGTCGAGGGCTCGGTCGCCGACCAGGTGGTGACGACGGCCAACGGCGTCACGATCATCGGCTACACCGACCTGCCCGGGCGGCTGCCGGCCCAGGCCTCGCAGCTGTACGGCACCAACCTGGTCAACCTCGTCAAGCTGCTCACGCCGGGCAAGGACGGCCGGCTCGTGCTCGACCTCGACGACGTCGTTCTCCGCGCGATGACCGTCGTCCGAGAGGGCGAGGTGCTCTGGCCGCCGCCGTCGGTGGCCGTCTCGGCGGCGCCGGCGACCGCTGCTCCCCCGCCACCGGCGCCCCTGGTGCGGCACGAGAAGCCGGCGATGTCGGCGGGCCGGCGGTCGGCGCTGGTCGGCCTGGCCGCGGCCCTGCTGTTCCTGGCGACGGCGTTCGCCCCGAACCAGCTGGTCGGCAACCTGACCGTCTTCGCCCTCGCGGTGGTCGTCGGCTTCTACGTGATCGGGCACGTGCACCACGCGCTGCACACCCCGCTGATGAGCGTGACCAACGCGATCTCCGGGATCATCGTCGTCGGCGCCCTGCTGCAACTGGGCCACATCAGCGGGGCCGTGACCGTGCTCGCCTTCATCGCGGTGCTGCTGGCCAGCATCAACGTCTTCGGCGGCTTCGCCGTCACCCGCCGCATGCTCGGCATGTTCACCCGCGGCCCGGCCCGCACCGCCGTGTCCGCTCCGACCGCGGGAGCGCACCGATGAGCCTCGAGTCCGCCGCCGCGGCCGCCTACCTCGTCTCCGGCCTGCTGTTCGTCCTGAGCCTCGCCGGGCTGTCCCGGCACGAGACGGCGAAGGCCGGCAACACCTACGGGATGGCCGGCATGGCCCTGGCGCTCGTCGCCACGGTCGCCCTGGCCGCCGACGACCTCGAGGCCGCGGCGATCGTCGCCATCGGGATCGCGATGGCCGTCGGCGCCGCCGTCGGTATCTGGCGGGCCCGGCAGGTCGAGATGACCGGGATGCCCGAGCTGATCGCCCTGCTGCACAGCTTCGTCGGCCTCGCCGCGGTGCTGGTCGGCTGGAACGGCTACCTGTCGGTCGAGGGCGCCCCGGCCGGCGAGGCCGAGGAGCTGGCCCTCGCCGTGGAGATCCACTCGGCCGAGGTGTCGATCGGCGTCTTCATCGGCGCGGTCACCTTCACCGGCTCGATCGTCGCCTTCCTCAAGCTGTCGGCGCGCATCCGGAGCAACCCCCTGGTGCTGCCGGGCAAGAACTGGCTCAACCTCGGCGCGCTCGCGGCGTTCGTCGTCCTGACCGTCGTCTTCGTGGTCGAGCCGAACCTGCCGGTGCTCGCCGTCCTCACCGCTCTGGCGCTGGCGCTGGGCTGGCACCTGGTCGCCTCAATCGGCGGCGGCGACATGCCGGTCGTCGTCTCGATGCTCAACAGCTACTCGGGCTGGGCCGCGGCCGCCGCGGGCTTCCTGCTGGACAACGACCTGCTGATCATCACCGGCGCCCTGGTCGGTTCCTCGGGTGCCTACCTCAGCTACATCATGTGCAAGGCGATGAACCGCTCGTTCATCTCCGTGATCGCCGGCGGCTTCGGCAACGAGGGGGCCGCGGCGTCCGGCGGCGACGAGGACGGCGAGCACACCGAGATCACCGCCGCCGACGTCGCCGAGCTGCTGATGGACGCCGAGTCGGTCGTCATCACCCCGGGCTACGGCATGGCCGTGGCGCACGCGCAGGGCCCGGTCGCCGACCTCACCCGGCAGCTGACCGAGCGCGGGGTCGACGTCCGCTTCGGCATCCACCCCGTCGCGGGGCGGCTGCCCGGGCACATGAACGTGCTGCTCGCCGAGGCCAAGGTGCCCTACGACATCGTGCTGGAGATGGACGAGGTCAACGACGACCTGGCCAGGACCTCCGTCGTCCTCGTCATCGGCGCCAACGACACGGTGAACCCCTCGGCGGCCGAGGACCCGTCCAGCCCCATCGCCGGCATGCCGGTGCTGCGGGTGTGGGAGGCCGAGACGGTGATCGTGTTCAAGCGGTCGATGAACACCGGGTACGCGGGGGTGCAGAACCCGCTGTTCTTCCGCGAGAACACCCGCATGCTCTTCGGCGACGCCCGCGAGCGCGTCGAGGACATCCTCAAGGCGCTCTGACCCCCGGGTCGGCGGGCCCGCCTTGCGCCGGCCCGCCGACGCGCCGACCGTGGCGGCGTGGATCCCTTCCGTCTGCCGCGCATCCCCGGGCTGTCCGACCTCGTCTCGCTGCTGCAGACGCAGACGGAGGCGCTGGCCTCGCTGCCGCGCACGCTCACCGACCTCAACGGCGCCGTCCGCGAGCTGATCACCGCCACCCGGACGGCGACGGCGGCCATCACCTCGGCCCAGCGCACCGCCGAGCGGCTGGAGGCGCTGGTCGAGGAGCTGGAGGAGCCGGTGCGCGCCCTGCGGCCCGGGCTGGTCCGGGTCGGCCGCGTGCTCGACGACCCCGTGGTCGACACGCTGCCGGAGACGCTGCGCCGGCTGTCCGACGACCTGCTGCCGATCGTGTCCGGCCTGCGCGCCGCCCAGAGCCGGGTCGAGTCGGTCACCGGGCTGCTGCGGCTCCGGAGGAACGAGGAGCGCGACTGAGGACGAACGCGAACGGCTCCTCGAGCCCGCGCAGGTCCATCAGCCCCAGCAGCGTCGCCGCGTCGACCCGGCGGAAGGCGTCGATGATCGGCAGCGCGTCGTAGACGATCGCCGCCGTCGCCACCCCGCGGTGCGCCACGGTCCGCACCCGCGCCCCGGGCCGGCGGGCGCGCAGCAGCGGAAGGACGGCGGCGACGCCCAGCCGGGCCGGCAGCGTCCGCGCGAGGCCCGGGGCGTGGAGGAGCACCGCGAGCGGCACCGGCCAGGGCGTGACGGGCCGCGGGACGCCGTCCCGGCCGGGGAACAGCAGCGGGTGCACGGTCTCGGGATCGAGCACCTCCTTGCCCCACCAGCCGTGCAGCGTCAGCAGCCCGTCCAGCCGGCTGCCGGTGGGGAGCTCGGCGCCCCGCCAGCGGCCGACCAGCTCCTCGGGGGCGACGGGCTCGAGCGAGTCGAACAGGGCGAGCACCCCCACCGCCGAGCTCACCGGACGGTCTCCGGCACCCGGGTCGCGCCGTCGGTGCGGGCCGCGGCCACCTGCGGGCGGGTGAGGAACAGGACGCCGCGCAGGTCCGCGCCGCGCAGGTCCGCCCCCCGGAGGTCGGCGCCGAGCAGGTCGGCTCCGCGCAGGTCGGCCTCCCGGAGATCGGCCCCGATCAGCAGCGCGCCACGCAGGCAGGCGGCCCGCAGGTCGGCGCGGCGCAGCCGCGCCCCCGCCAGATCGGCACCGGCGTGGTCCCGGCGGGGGCCGGGCAGCTCGCTGCGCACCCGCTCACCGACGTCGCGCAGCAGCGCACCGGCCTCCCGGCGCAGCCGCCCGACGTCGAGGACGGCGAGCTCGGCGGGCGGGGCGTCCCGCAGGCCGCGCACGCGGTCGCGGAGCGCGGTCAGCCCGGCGCCCAGCGGCGCGGCGGCGGGCCGGGTCAGCGCCTCGGCGAGGTACCAGAGCAGCTCCGACAGCCCGCGCATCGCGTCGAGGACGGCGAGCGCCTCCGGCTCGCCGCGCGGGTCCCGGCCGCCGTAGGTCACCTGCACGACCTGCTGGCCGGCGCCGAAGCAGTCGAAGGCGACGCATCCGCGGAAGCCCCGCTCGGGCAGCTGCGCGTGGATGCCGCACCGGTCGTCGGCGGCGAGGTTCGGGCAGGGCCGCCCGGCCGGCTTGTCCAGGGCGAAGTCGGCGGAGGCGGCGAACGGCGGCAGGACGCAGCACAGCGCGGCGCACCTGCTGCAATCGGCGTGCAGGAGGGCCCGGTCGTCGTCCGCCGGGATCGCGGGTGGCACGGGCCCTCCAGGGGACGTCAGGCGGTGGCGCGCTCCAGGGTGACGAGGATGCCCTCGACCCCGCCCGGGCCCATCCGGCCCTTGACCTCGACCGCGGTGATGGCCTTGAGCTGCCACCCCTCGCGGGCGTGCTCGTTGAGCACCTTCTCCAGCTTGTCACCCGACATCTTGCCGCCGAGGAGGCCCTCGCGGAGCTCCACCACCTTGTACTCGTAGCGCCCTGCCATGTCTCGCTCCTCGCTCTCAGGGGGTGGGTCCTGCGCCGTCGGCGGGCGGACCGGGAGCCGGGCCGCGGACGAACTCGGCGACGGACTCCTCCAGCCGCGCCCAGGTCGAGCTCCACTCGACCAGCGGGTCCAGCAGCCGCTCGAACACGGCCAGCTGCTCGTCGAAGGCCTGCAGCTGGGCGACCATGCCCTGGATCTGCCGGCGCTGGCCCTTCACCGCCTGGTCGATGGCCCGCAGCTGCGCCGCCGACATCGCGCCGGGCGGGGAGGGCAGCCGCGGCAGCCCGAAACCCGACGGGACGGCGCCGGCGGCCAGCCCCCGGGCGCGGTCGGTGAACCCGCGCAGCTGGTTGACGAAGTCCTCGATCGACCGGGGCACGCGCCCTCCGGCCGGTTCCTGCTCGGTCACGCCGCCCCCTCCGGCCCGACCTGCGCGGGCTCCCTCCCCCAGTCTGCCCGCCGCCACGGCCCAGCGACGCCGGAGCGGCTCAGCGGCGCCGGGCGGCCAGCGATCCGACCGCGGCGACGATCCGGCCGTAGCCGCCCGGGGCCACCCGCACGAGGAGGTCGGGCACGATCGCGCTGACGCCGATGAGCAGCCGCGGCGTGCGCCGCTCGACGGCGCGGACGATCAGCGCCGCCGCCTTCTCCGGCGGGAAGCGCAGCAGCCGGGCGAACTCGGCCTTGCCCCGCGCGGCCTCCTCGGGGTCCACGCCTGCGGCCACCCGGGCGCTCTCGGCGATGCGGGTCCGGATGCCGCCGGGGTGCACGCTGGTGACGCCCACGCCGTCCTCGGCGAGCTCGTGCCGCAGCGCCTCGGTGAACCCGCGGACGGCGAACTTGCTCGACGAGTACGCGGCCTGCCCGGCGGGCGCCATCAGCCCGAACAGGCTGGAGACGTTGACGACGTGCGACCCCGGACGGGCCGTCAGCGTCGGCAGGAACGCCTTCGTCAGCCGGACGACGGCGCGGAAGTTGATCTCCATGACCCAGTCGAACTCGTCGAGGGTCACCTGGTCGAAGCGGCCGCCGAGGGCGACGCCCGCGTTGTTGACCAGCAGCGTGGTGTCCGGGTGCGCGGCGACCAGCTCGTCGGCCAGCCGCTGGGTCGCGACCGGGTCGGCCAGGTCGACGACGGCCGTGTCCACCGAGACCCCGGGGTGCGCCGACCGGACCGCGGCGGCCACCGCGCCCAGCCGCTCGGCGTCCCGGTCGACGAGCACGAGGTCGCTGCCGCGGGCGGCCAGCAGCGGCGCGAGGGCGGCGCCGATCCCGCTGGCCGCGCCGGTCACGACCGCCGTCCCCCCGGCGAAGCGGTAGGCCTCCATCAGGCGGCCGCCGGCAGCCGGGCCGGCTGCCGCCTCGAGAAGCGGATGCCCTCGTCCTCGACCGGTCCGCGGCGGAACAGCCGCAGGTCCAGGATGTAGTTCTGGTGGAGCTTCCACGGCGCCCGGCCGCCCTGCTTGGGCAGCCGGTCCAGGCTGCGCTGCACGTAGCCGGAGCTGAGGCCGAGGAACGGCTCGCGCTCGGGGCCGGCCGGGGCCAGCGGGGTCGCGATGTCTGTGCCGGTTCGCTCCAGGTGCTCCAGCAGGCGGCACACGTGGCGGGCGACCAGGTCGGCCTTCAGCGTCCAGGAGGCGTTGGTGTAGCCGATGGTGAGCGTGAAGTTGGGAACCCCGGAGACCATCATCCCCTTGTAGGAGACCGTCTCCGACAGCTCGACCGGCCTCCCGTCCACGGTGAGGGCCATGCCGCCGATCGGCAGCAGGTTGAGGCCGGTCGCGGTGACGATCACGTCCGCGGCCAGGTGCTCCCCCGACGCGAGCCGGATCCCGGTCTCGTCGAACCGCGCGATGCGGTCGGTGACGATCGAGGCCGAGCCGGACCGCAGGGCGCGGAACAGGTCGCCGTCCGGGACGACGCACAGCCGCTGGTCCCACGGGTCGTAGGGCGGGCTGAAGTGGGTGTCGAGGTCGAAGCCCGCCGGCAGCTGCCGCTCCTGGGCCTTGCGCAGGACCTTCTTCATCAGCGCCGGGCGGCGGCGCGACAGCTGGTAGGACGCCATGGAGACCAGCACGCTCTTCCAGCGGACCACCGGGTAGACCACCCGCTCGGGCAGGCGCCGGCGCAGCTTCTCGGCCAGCGCGTCCCGCCCGGGCAGCGCGACGACGTAGGTGGGCGTCCGCTGCAGCATCGTGACGTGCGCGGCCTGCGGGGCGAGGCTCGGGACCAGGGTGACGGCGGTGGCGCCGCTGCCGATCACGACCACGCGCTTGCCGGTGACGTCGAGGTCCTCGGGCCAGTGCTGCGGGTGCACGACCTGCCCGCGGAAGCTCTCGGCGCCCTCGAAGCGCGGGGTGAAGCCCTCGTCGTAGCGGTAGTAGCCGGAGCACACCGACAGCCACGAGCAGGTCAGCTCCTCCTGCTCGCCGGTGTCGGTGCGCTCGACGGTGACCGTCCAGCGGGCGTCGGCCGAGGACCACTGCGCCGACAGCACGCGGGAGCGGTAGCGGATCCGGCGGTCGACGCCGTACTCGCGGGCCGTCTCCTCGATGTAGTCGCGGATCGAGGTGCCGTCGGCGATGGCCTGCGGATCGGTCCACGGCCGGAACGCGTAGCCCAGGGTGAACATGTCCGAGTCCGAGCGGACGCCGGGGTAGCGGAACAAGTCCCAGGTGCCGCCCATCGCCGCGCGCGCCTCGAGGACGGCGTAGGTCGTGCCCGGCCGCTCCCGCTCCAGGTGGCAGGCCGCGCCGATGCCGGACAGCCCGGCCCCGACGATGAGGACGTCGACGTGCTCTGCAGTCATCGGGCTCCCGCTCTCCGTGGTGGCCGTTCCCATGCTGCACCGCGCGGACGGTGCTGTCGACACCGTGTCGAGCAGCTCAACGATGCGTCGACGGATCGGTTGCGCGGGTCAGCGGTCGATCCGGTCCGAGCCGTAGATGGTCCGCAGCCAGATGGCCAGGAGCACCTCGACCAGGTCCTCCTCGGCCAGGCCGGGCCCCGCGCCGGAGACGGAGACCTGGATGACGCGCTCGTTCATCCAGTTGAGGGCCACGGCGAGGTCGCGGGCCGGCGGCCCGGCCGGGGCGGCGCCCCGGGCGCGCTCGGCGTCGATCGCGGCGGCGGTCTCGGCCACGAAGTCCTCCATCACCGCCGACCACAGCGACCGCACCTCGGGGCTGGCGGCGAGCAGCTGGGTGGCCGCGGCGGTCAGCGCCCGGTGCTCGCGGAACGTGTCGCGCACGGTGACCAGCGCGGCCCGCCACGCGTCCCGCGCCCCGGTGGCCCCGGCGAGCGCGGCCGTGCGGGCGGCGCGGGCCTCGGCGACCACCCGGTCGAGCAGGGCGAGGACGACCGCCTCCTTGGAGGCGAAGTAGAAGTAGAAGGTCGAGCGGGAGATCCCGGCGCCCCGCGCCAGGTCGTCGACCGAGATGCCGTCCAGCGGCCGCTGCTCGAGCAGCGCCTCGGCGGTGGCCAGCAGCGCCCGCTCCCGGTCGTCGCCCGAGGGACGGCGGGGACGCCGACCGCGCCCGGGAACATCGGTCAGGGCCTCGCTCACGAGGCGGACGCTACCCGGCGTCGAGCATCTCGACATGGCGTCGAGCCGCGGGCAGTCGGCTCAGGGCAGGCGCCAGACCGTCGTCCGGCGCACACCCGGCCCCTCGGTCTCGTCGTCGAGCATCTCGACATGGCGTCGAGCCGCGGGCAGTCGGCTCAGGGCAGGCGCCAGACCGTCGTCCGGCGCACACCCGGCCCCTCGGTCTCGGCGATCTCGTGGACCGCGGCCTCGACCAGCCGCTCGTGCGGCAGGTAGGGCCGGCCGGGATCCCCGATGTAGACCGCGCAGCCGGCATCGCGCGCCCGGTCGAGGAAGGGCAGCACCCGCTCGGTCATGACGCGGTCGTAGCAGACGTCGCCGGCCAGGACGACGTCCACCGGGGGCAGGGGATGGCCGAGGACGTCGCCCAGCACGCTCACGCCGCCGACGCCGTTGAGGCCGGCGTTCACCGCGACCGCCGTCCGGCTGAACGGGTCGACGTCGCTGGCGAGCACCCGCGCGGCGCCGGCCCGTGCGGCGGCGATCGCCACCAGGCCGCTGCCGGCACCGAGGTCGAGGACCGACCGCCCCGCGACGACCTCCGGGGAGTCGAGCACGAAGCGGGCCAGGGCCTGCCCGCCCGGCCACGCCGCCGCCCAGAACGGCGGGGCGTCACCGGCTCCGCCCGCGGAGCCCTCCATCGCCTCCCACAGGGCGACGACGTCGTCGGCCACGTGCAGCCGGACCTCCGGCACCGAGGACGGCCGGCGCACGGCGGTGTGCGCACGGACGAATCCGGCGGGCACCACCGCGGTCATCACGCCGTCAGCCAATCAGTCGGCACCGCCGGCTGGAACGGCCCCGCTGCAGGGACCCGCGCCGCGCGGAGCGTGGCGTGGGGGGCAGCGGGGCCGTTCCTCAGTACCAGCCGGTGGACTGCGAGTGCGCCCACGCGCCGCAGGGGCTGCCGTAGCGGTTCTCGATGTAGATCAGGCCGGCGTCGATCTGGCGGTAGCCGTCGCTGGTCTTGGCGATCCCGGTGCTGGCCCAGGTGGAGTTCAGGAACTGCGGAATGCCGTACGCAGTGCTCGTCGGGTTCTGCGCGTTGGGATTCCAGCCGCTCTCCCGGCCCCAGAGCCGCTCGAGGCAGGAGAACTCGGAGGCGCTGCCCACCTTGGCGAGCGCGTAGTCCTTGAACGACCCCTGCGAGGCCGGGGCGGAGTTCGAGGATGACGACGTCGGCGCGGGGGCGGAGGCGGGGGCGGGGGCGCTGGGCCGCTGTGCGGCGGCCTGGGCCTGGGCGGCGGCCTGCGCCTCCGCGGCGGCCTGCGCCTCCGCGGCGGCCTGCGCCTCCGCGGCGGCGCGCGCGGCGGCCTCGGCGGCGGCGGCCTCGGCGGCCAGCCGGTCCCACTCGGCCTGGTCGGCGGCCTGCTGCACCGCTGCGGCGCCGTAGGCCTCGATGCCGCGCTCGGACCGGGTGGCGGCGAGGTCGCCGAGCCCGGAGAGGTCCGGCGAGCCGGCCGCGGCGGGGGCCACGCCGTCGACGCCGAGCGCCTCGGCGACGCTCACGGACTCGGGAACGGGGGCTGCGTCGGCCGAGGCCGGCGTCTCGCCGGTGGCCAGCACGCTGACCATGATGCCGCCGGCGGCGGCAGCGGCGAGGAGGACTCCGGGACGGCGCGCGCCCAGCAGGGAGCTGGCGCGACGGAACCGGGCGGTGCGGTGCGAGGACATGCGGGGAGGACTCCGAGTGAGAGTGCGCACGCGGCAGCGACCCCTTCGTCGAGGGGGCGCAGGCGGTGCTGGTGTGTCTTCGGGGGGATCCGGGGGCGCGACGGCGCGCCGTCCCGGGGCGGGGCGGGTGCGAGGGCGGCGCGGCTAGACGAGCGAAGCGCGCGGCCGACGGCACCTGCGGGCCGCGGGAGCCCGGAGGCGAGGCATGCGGAGAATCTCCGTTTCTTCCGTTGCCGCCTACCGAGTTAGCTGACGGGTTCGGGAGGGAAGGCGCCCTACCCGGCTCCGAGCGGGGCTCGGAGAGCGGGATTCACCCCAGTACTGCGGTGGGTCCCCGGCTCGCTCCCGCACAGGGCGGTCGCGACTCGGCGGCGTCCGGCCGAACTCCCCGGCTGGGGAGGAGACGACCGACCGGACTCAGCCACGGTAGGTGCCGTTACCGAGCCGTGACAATGCCGGAACGGCAATCCCCTGCGTGACGATCGTCGCCCCACGCGTCCCCGGCGCCCCCCGGGCCGGGCCCGCGGGCACGCAGAGTCACCGGCGCGGCGCCGCTCAGGAGGCGACGGGCCGCCGGTCGTCGGAGAGCACGAGGAGCTCCGGCGGCAGGCTCGCGGCCACCGAGGAGAGCGCCTCCTCGAGTTGCCCGGTGAGGCGGCGCAGCGACTGCCGGGCCTCGTCCCGCTGGCGACGCAGGTCGTCGACCTCCACCTGGACACCGGCCAGCCGGGACGCAGCGGCCGCCTCGGCCGACTCGCGGTCCCGGTGGGCCCGGGCGTCCTCGTCCGAGCGCCGCTCCCGTGCCGCGGCCAGGAGGGCGGCCGCGTCCGCCCGCGCGGCGGCGAGGACCGCCTCGGCCTCGGAGCGCAGCCCGCGCGCCTCGATGCGCGCGGTGTCACGCTCAGCGACGGCCGCCGCGCGGATGTTCTCGACCTTCTCCAGGCGGGCCTGGGCCTCGGTCCGGGCCTCCGCGCCGATGCGCTCGGCCTCCTCCAGCGCCTGTGCGACGGCGGCGGCAGTCAGCGCCTCGGCCTCCGCCCGCGCGCGTGCCAGGACCTCCTCGGCCTCCCCGCGCCCCTGCGCGGTCTCCCGGTCGCGGGCGAACTGGGCGAGGCGGAGCCGGGCGCTCTGCAGGTCGGCGGAGCAGCCGGCGTACCGGCTCAGCAGGTGGTCGACCTCGCGGCGCGCCAGGGCGATCTCGGACTCCGCCCAGGCCACGTAGTTGTCCACCTGGAGCCGGTCGTAGCCGCGCAGCGCGCCGGGGAACGCCGGGCCGGTGCCCAGCAGGCCGTCGAGGCCGCCCGGGCCGGATCCGGCACGACCGGCGTCGTCCACTCGGTGCTTCCGCTGCGACATCCGGCGCCCCCTGGTTGCCCGTGGCCCCCGGTCGGCGGGTGGCCGCCGGCCCCGTGGGCGAACACTCGCAGACACGGACGGCGCGGCGACGGCGGCGCAGGCGGTGGCCGCGGCGACACCGGCGTAGTCCAGCGGGGCGTGCCCGGCCGGCCACGCTCCGCGGTCGCCAGGTCACGGGCGGATCACGCCGACACCCCCGGAGAGCGCAGCGGGAGCCGGCCCCGGAGGGCAGGCTCCCGCGCGTCGTTCCACCGGCCGTCAGCCGGCGCCGGCTGGGCTCAGAGGGCCCCGCCCGTCATGGGCCGGATCATCGACTCCTGGGTGCAGGTGGCCACGAGCCGGCCGTCCTCGGTGAAGACCTCGCCGACGCCGAAGGCGCGACCGCCGCCGGTGAAGGTGCTGCGCAGCGAGTACAGCAGCCACTCCCCCGCGGCGAAGTCGTCGTGGAAGAACAGCGCGTGGCTGAGCACCCCGGTCGACAGGTTGCGGTGCGCCCGGGAGAGCCCGACGCCCTCGTGCGGCCGCATCGCCGTGCCGATGAACGAGTTGGTGCTCGCCCACGTCAGCAGCGCCTGGGCCACGTCGCGCTCCGTACGGTCGGTGGCCCAGCGCGACCAGTACTGCAACTCCGGCGGGCCGACGAGGGCGGGGTCGAACACGTCGACGGCGCCCACGGTCCGCTGCTCGTGACCCTCCAGGTGGCTGTCCTGCGCCGCGGAGGCGTCCGGGCCCCCCGTGGCCGGCGGCTCACTGTCGTGCCGGATCACGTCGGCCTCGTCAGCACCGAGGAGTACTAGGGAGCGGGCCAGCCGCCGCTCGCCCTGGGTGACCGTCACGGTGATCGACGCCAGGGAGCGACCCTCGTGGAACTTATCGACCTCCAGCGTCACCGGCTGGTCGGCGCGCCCGGTGCGGGCGAAGTTCGAGTGGATCGACGTCACGCGCTTGCCCTGGGCCTCCGCGGTGGCGGCCACGATCGCCTGGGCGATCATCTGCGCGCCCGGGACGACCGGCCCCTCGGTGGCCAGGCAGGAGGCGGTGTACCGGCCCTCCCCCTCGCGCTCCAGCCGGAGCACCGCCAGGAGACCGTCGAGCGTCGGCCGTGCGGGCGCCTCGCCGGCGCTCACGCCTTCGTCCCGTTGGCGGCGGCCTTCTCGGCCTGGATGGTGCCCTGGATGCCGTCCTCGGCGCGGGCGCCGGGGTAGCCGTCCTCGTGGATGGTCGACCAGTGCGCGTGGTTGAGCTCGTGCAGCGTGAAGCACGCCTTGAGCGCGTTCTGGAAGCCCATGTTGTCCACCGACTGGTTGACCGACTCCTTGATCAGCAGCGAGGTGACGGTCGGCAGCGAGGCGATGCGGCGGGCCAGGGCGAGGGTGCCGCCGGCGAGCTCCTCGCGCGGGTAGACCTTGCTGACCATGCCCAGCGCGTGGGCCTCGACGGCGCCGATGGAGTCGCCGGTGAGCAGCAGCTCCTTGGTCTTGCGCGGGCCGAACTCCCACGGGTGGGCGAAGTACTCCACCCCGCACATGCCCAGCCGCTGCCCGACGACGTCGGAGAACTGGGTGTCCTCGGCGGCGACGATCAGGTCGCAGGCCCACATCAGCATGAGGCCGGCCGACATGACGTTGCCGTGCACCTCGGCGATGGTGATCTTGCGGATGTCGCGCCAGCGGCGGGTGTTCTGGAAGTAGTAGTGCCATTCCTGCAGGAACAGCTTCTCCGGGCCCAGCCGGGTGCCGCCGTCGATCTTCACCGTGGGGTGCTGGTCGGGCCCGGGGCTCCACTCGGCGATGGACTGCTTGGAGCCGGTGTCGTGGCCGGCGGAGAACATCGTGCCCTCGGCGCCGAGGATGATCACGCGCACGGTGTCGTCCATCTCGGCGGCGCGGAACGCCTCGTCGAGCTCGACGAGCATGCCGCGGTTCTGCGCGTTGCGCTGCTTGGGCCGGTTCAGGTTGATCCGGACGATCGCGCCGTCGTCGTAGGACTCGGTGGCGATGAACTGGTAGTCCGTCATGCGGTGTTGCCGCCTCTCCGCCCGGCGCCCTCGCCGGGGTGGGTCCGATCGGATGGGAGTGCAGACGTGCAGGGGGTGCGAACACGGCTGAGGCGCCGGCCGGACGGTCGAACTCGTCCGGCCGGCGCCTCAGCAGCGGGTCACGGCCCCGCGAGCGGGGCCCGTTCTCAGGCGGCGATCGCCTTGCTGTCGGCCGCGAAGCCGAACAGCTTGTTCAGGTTGCCGCCCATGACCTTGGCCTTGTCCACGTCGGACAGACCCTCGAGCTCGTTCATGTACTCGATCGGGTCGTGCAGGCCCTCGGGGTGCGGGTAGTCCGAGCCGAAGACGACGTTGTCGACGCCCATGGCCTCGATCACGCCGAGCACGTCCTCCTCGAAGAAGGGGTGCAGCATGATCGAGCGACGGAGGGCCACGACCGGGTCCTCGTCGAAGGCGCCCGGGTTACGGCTGTAGACCTTCTCCATCGTCCCGATGAGGGGCTTGATCCACGAGCTGCCGTTCTCCACCGGCATGAACCGGATGTCGGGGAACCGGGTCGCCAGGCCGTGGCCGATGATCGAGGTCACCGTGTCCTTGATGCCGCGGTACTCGGCGTTCACCAGGTGCCAGAAGGCCGACTTCTTCACAAACGGCATGTGCTCGCCGCCGCTGCCCTCCCACTCGTTGAGGTAGCGGGTCTGGCCGTCGTCGGAGGAGTGCATCCCCACGACGACGCCGGACTCCTGCACGCGCTTCCAGAACGGGTCGTACTCCGGCAGCGCGAACGAGCGGCGGCGGCCGTTGTAGCCGGGCACCGGAGCCGGCCGGATCAGGATCGCCTTGGCACCGCGCTCGAGGACGTAGTCGAGCTCGGCGAGCGCCTTGTCCAGGATCGGCAGCGTGATGACCGGGGTCGCGAAGATCCGGTTCTCGAAGTTGTAGGTCCAGTGCTCGTGCATCCACTCGTTGAGCGCGTGGACCATGACGTGCGTGGCCTCGGGGTCGTCGGCCATGCGCTCCTCGAGCAGCGAGGCCAGCGTCGGCCACATGACCGCACGGTCGAGGCCGAGCTCGTCGAGGACGACCAGCCGGTCCGCCGGGTTGAAGAAGGCCGGAGGCGACTCGATGACCTTGGGCGGCATGCCCTCGATCGACTTGCGCTCCTCGTTGGTCACCTCGCCGAAGCTGGTCTTGTTGCTCAGCGGCTTGTGCTTCGACGAGGGGTTCTTCGCGCGGAACTCGAGCTCGAGGGCGCCGGGAGGGGCGACCTTGCTGAAGGTCGGGTTCGGGATGTACTCGCTGATCACATTGCGCAGCGCGATCTTGGTGCGCCCGTTGACCTGGACGTACTTGACGAGGCCCTCGTACTCCTTCGGGAGGTACTTGGTGAAGGCGTCGGTGGTCTCGTACATGTGGTTGTCGGCGTCGAACACCGGGAAGTCGAGTCGTCGGGACACGAAGGGCCCTCTCTCTGTCAATCGCGGACGCGCCCCGGCCGTACGGCCAGCGGGGCAGCGCGGGGAACTGCGGCCATCCTCGACGCTATCAGTGGGCTGAGTCACTTTCAAGATCTTGAACGGCGTTCACCGCTCCGCAGGGGCGTGTTCCCCGACACAGTCGGGAGCGCTGCGGAGCCGGCCGGCCGGGCCGCGACGGCGGCCCGGCCGGCCATGCGTCAGGCGGCGGCGGGCAGGGCCCCGCTCTCGGCCGGGAAGCCGAGCAGCTTGTTCAGGTTGCCGCCCATGATCTTGGCCTGGTCCGCGACCGGCAGGCTGGCGATCTCGTCGACGAAGCTCGTCGGGTCGTGCAGCCCCTCCGGGTGCGGGTAGTCCGAGCCGAAGACCACGTTGTCGGCGCCGATGGCCTCGACCAGGCCCAGCACGTCCTCCTCGAAGAACGGGTGGATCATGATCGACCGCTTGAGGGCCACCAGCGGGTCCTCGTCGAAGGCGCCGGGGTTGCGGCTGTAGACCTTCTCCATCGTGGTCATCAGCGGCTTGAGCCAGGAGCTGCCGTTCTCCACCGGCATGAACCGGATGTCGGGGAACCGGGTCGCCAGGCCGTGCCCGATGATCGAGGTCACCGTGTCCTTGATCCCCCGGTACTGCGCCCCGAGGACCTTCGAGAAGCCCGACGGCTTCTGGCCGAACGGCAGGAACTCACCGACGTGGCCCTCCCACTCGTTGAGGTAGCGCTGCTGGCCGTCGTCGGAGGAGTGCATGCCGACGAGCACGCCGGACTCCTGCACGCGCTTCCAGAACGGGTCGTACTCCGGCAGCGCGAACGAGCGGCGGCGGCCGTTGTAGCCGGGCACGGGAGCCGGCCGGATCAGGATGGTCTTGGCGCCGCGCTCGACGACGTAGTCGAGCTCCGCGATCGCCTTGTCCACCAGCGGCAGGGTGATCACCGGGGTGGGGAAGATCCGGTTCTCGTAGTTGTAGGTCCAGTGCTCGATCATCCACTCGTTGAGCGCGTGGACCATCACGTGCGTGGCCTCCGGGTCGTCGGCCAGCCGCTCCTCCAGCAGGGAGGCCAGCGTCGGCCACATGATCGCCCGGTCGATCTTCAGCTCGTCCAGCAGCTGCAGCCGCGGGCCGGGCTCGAAGAACGCCGGCGGCGACTCGATGTACTTGGGCGGCATCCCGGCGAGCTTCTCGTCACCGGCCTGCCGCTCCGTGAACTGCGTGGCGCCCCCGACCGGCACGTGCTTGGACGAGGGGTTCTTGGCGCGGAACTCCAGCTCCTGAGCACCGGGCGGGGCGACCTTGTTGAAGGTCGGGTTCGGGATGTACTCGCTGATCGTGTTCTTCAGGGCGATCTTGGTCCGGCCGTTGATCTGCACGTACTTGACCAGGCCCGCGTACTCCGCCGGGAGGTACTTCGTGAAGGCATCGGTGGTCTCGTACATGTGGTTGTCGGCGTCGAACACCGGGAAGTCGAGTCGTCTCGACACGCTGATCTCCTCTTCCTCTGCCTCGTGAGCGCGGCGGGCCGGGGGTGGACACGGATCGGCCGGTCGGGCACGCCTCCGCACCGGCGACCCGAGCCTATCGCGTGGGCTGAGTCACCTTCAATGAGCTGAACCCCCTTCATTCCGAGCCGTTTGCTGGCACACTCGGCCCGTGACAGCAGCACAGCAGCCCCGGCCCGGCGGCGAGGCCGGACCGCGATCCGGCGCGCGCCCTCCTGCGCGGGGGCTCCCGGCCGAGGCAGCCGCGGCGGCGCGCGAGCGTCGCCGGCTGGAGCGGGTCGAGAGCGGCCGGCGCGAGATCCTGGCCGTGGCCGAGGACCTGTTCCTGCGCCAGGGGTTCGACCGGACGAGCCTGGAGCAGATCGCGACCGGCTCGGGCTACTCGGTCGGCAGCATCTACAACTTCTTCGCGGGCAAGGACGCCGTCTACTCGGCGGTCCTCGAGCGGCACGCGACCTCGCTGGGCGACCTCCTGCGCACCGCCGCCGAGTCGGCCGGCACCGGCATCGACAAGGTGGTCGAGATGGCCCGGGCCGCGGTGCTCGACCTGCGCGGCGCGCCCGGCCGCGCCCGCCTGACCGCCACCTCGATGACGACGAACGACCGCGAGCCGGAGGAGAACCGGGGCGCGTTCGGGGCCGTGCTCGCCCGCTACGCCGAGGCGCTCGGCGAGGGTCAGCGCGACGGGACGGTGCGCGGCGGCAACCCGCGCCACCTGGCGCAGTTCGTCGGCGGCCTGGTCCTCGCCCAGGCCCAGGTGGACCCGGAGATCACCGGCGCCCCCGACGGCATCGACCTCGGCGACTTCCTGGACATCGTCCGTGGCGCCCTGGCCCGCCCCGGCTCCGAGGCGCGCCCCGCCTCCTGAGCACTCCCCCGCCGGGAATCCCTCCGACCGGTGCACGGTTGAGAAGGTCAGTAGTTGAACTCTCAACCTAAGAGGCGGGTCCAGTGCAGTTCGGCATCTTCACGGTCAGCGACATCACTCCCGATCCCACGACCGGCCGCACGCCGAGCGAGGCGGAGCGGATCCAGGCGGTGGTGGCCATCGCCAAGAAGGCCGAGGAGGTCGGCCTCGACGTCTTCGCGCTCGGCGAGCACCACAACCCGCCGTTCTTCTCCTCCTCGCCGACGACGACGCTGGCCTACATCGCCGCGCAGACGCAGACCCTGCAGCTGTCGACGGCCACCACGCTGATCACCACCAACGACCCGGTGAAGATCGCCGAGGACTACGCGATGCTGCAGCACCTGGCCGGTGGCCGGGTGGACCTGATGATGGGCCGCGGCAACACCGGCCCGGTCTACCCGTGGTTCGGCAAGGACATCCGCGACGGCCTCCCGTTGGCGGTGGAGAACTACGCGCTGCTGCGCCGGCTCTGGGACACCGAGGTCGTCGACTGGACCGGGAAGTACCGGACGCCGCTGCAGGGCTTCACGTCCACCCCGCGGCCGCTGGAGGGCGTCGCGCCCTTCGTCTGGCACGGCTCGATCCGCAGCCCCCAGATCGCCGAGCAGGCCGCGTTCTACGGCGACGGCTTCTTCGCCAACCACATCTTCTGGCCGCCCGAGCACACCGCGAAGATGGTCGAGTTCTACCGGGGCCGCTACGCCCACCACGGCCACGGCAGCGCCGACCAGGCGATCGTCGGCCTGGGCGGGCAGGTGTTCATGCGCCGGAACAGCCAGGACGCCGTCAACGAGTTCCGCCCCTACTTCGACGAGGCGCCCGTCTACGGCCACGGCCCGTCGCTGGAGGAGTTCAGCTCCGAGACCCCGCTGACCGTCGGCAGCCCGCAGCAGGTCATCGAGCGCACCCTCGGCTTCCGCGACTACGTCGGCGACTACCAGCGGCAGCTGTTCCTGGTCGACCACGCCGGGCTGCCGCTGAAGACCGTGCTCGAGCAGCTCGACCTGCTCGGCGAGGAGGTCGTGCCGGTGCTGCGCAAGGAGTTCGCCGCGCTCAAGCCCGCGCACGTCCCCGACGCCCCCACGCACGCCGCCCGCGTCGCGGCCCGCCGCGCCGCCCAGGCCCGGACCGAGACCCCCGAGGGGGCGAGCACCCGATGACCACGCGCACGCTCGCCGTCGTCAGCGCCGGGCTGAGCACGCCGTCGTCCACCCGGCTGCTCGCCGACCGGCTGACCGCGGCGACCGTCGAGGCCCTGCGGGCGCGCGGGGACGACGCCACCGTCGAGGTGGTCGAGCTGCGCGGCCACGCCCGGGAGCTGGCCGACCACCTGGTGACCGGCTTTCCGGCCGGGGGCCTGCGGAGCGCGCTCGACACCGTGGCCGGCGCCGACGCCCTGATCGCCGTGACCCCGGTGTTCGCCGCCTCCTACAGCGGGTTGTTCAAGACCTTCTTCGACGTCCTGGACGCCGACGCGCTGGCCGGTACGCCGGTGCTGCTCGGCGCGACCGCCGGCAGCGCGCGGCACTCCCTGGTGCTGGAGCACGCGATGCGGCCGCTGTTCGCCCACCTGCGGGCGGTGGCGGTGCCCACGGCCGTGTTCGCCGCGTCCGAGGACTGGGCCGGCGGCGACGGCGGCACCCTCACCCCGCGCATCGAGCGCGCGGCCGGCGAGCTGGCCGACCTGGTCTCCGGGCGGCGGTCGGCCGGCGACGGCGGGGCCCCGCGCCGGTCGGACCCGTTCGCCGACGTCGTCCCGTTCGACCAGCTCCTCCGGGGGCAGTGACCGGGCAACTCCGCGCTTCTGCACGGTGCAGGAGCGCGGAGTTGCCCGTCCGGCGTCAGGCGGCGGCGTCGGGGGACGGCTCGGCGGAGCCGCCGTGCGTGGCCTCGCCGCGCATGATCCGGGCGATCTCCGCCCGGTCGGCGGCCGACGGCAGCCCCCACCCGGGCTCGTACCCGTAGACCTCGCCGAGCGGGGTGGACGACGTCCGGCCCTCCAGGATCTCCACCGCGTCGGAGGCGATCAGGCCGGGGTGCTCGACCCCGCACGCCTCGGCCACCTTCACCAGGTCCCGGCGCAGCGTGGCCACGTAGTTGGCCAGCCGCACGGACTTCAGCTGCGGGTCCAGGCCGCGGGCCAGCCACGCGTTCTGGGTGGCCACGCCGGTCGGGCAGGAGTCGGTGTGGCACCTCTGCGCCTGGATGCAGCCGATGGCCAGCATCGCCTCGCGCGCGACGTTGACCATGTCGCACCCCAGGGCGAAGGCGACGATCGCGTTGTCGGGCAGCCCGAGCTTGCCGCCGCCGATGAACGTCACCTGCTCGGCCAGCCCGCGCCGGGCGAAGGCGGCGTACACCCGCGCGAAGCCGAGCTGGAACGGCAGCGACACCGAGTCGGCGAACACCATCGGCGCGGCGCCGGTGCCGCCCTCGCCGCCGTCGACGGTCACGAAGTCCACGCCCCGGCCGGTGGTGGCCATCAGCTCGGTCAGCTCGTCCCAGAACCCCATGTCGCCGACCGCGGCCTTGATGCCCACCGGCAGCCCGGTCGCGGCCGCCAGCAGCTCCACCCAGTCCAGCAGCCCGTCGGTGTCGGCGAACTCCGCGTGCCGCGACGGGCTGACGCAGGTCTCCCCCACCGGCACCCCGCGGGCCGCGGCGATCTCCGCCGACACCTTCGCCGCCGGGAGCACCCCGCCCAGCCCCGGCTTGGCGCCCTGGCTGAGCTTGATCTCCAGCGCGCGCACCGGGGCGCCCGCGACCAGGTCGCACAGCCTGTCGAGGTCGAAGCGGCCGCGCTCGTCGCGGCAGCCGAAGTAGGCGGTGCCGATCTGGAAGACCAGCTCCCCGCCGTGGCGGTGGTGCACCGACAGCCCGCCCTCGCCGGTGTTCTGCAGGCAGCCGGCGAGCGCGGCGCCCCGGTTCAGCGCCTCGATCGCCGACCCCGACAGCGAGCCGAAGCTCATCGCCGACACGTTGACCACCGACGCCGGCCGGAACGCGTGCGCCCTCCCCCGCGGCCCGCCGAGCACCTTGGCCGAGGGCAGCGCGACGTCGGTGGCCGAGGCCGGGTGCGACGGCGGCACGGTCGAGCCGAACGTCCGGTGCTTGATGATCGGGTAGCCGGAGGCGTGCTCCATGTCGTTGTCCGTGCCGAACCCGAAGTAGTTGTTCTCCCGCTTCGCCGAGGCGTAGACCCAGCGGCGCTGGTCGCGGGTGAACGGCCGCTCCTCCTCGTTGCCGGCGACCAGGTACTGCCGCAGCTCCGGGCCGATCGACTCCAGCAGGTAGCGGGCGTGCCCGATCACCGGGAAGTTGCGCAGCAGGGTGTGCTCCCGCTGGAGCAGGTCCCGGGCGGCGACGGCGGCGACCGCTCCCATCCCGGCCACGGCGGTGCGGACGATGCCTCTCATGCGCCACACCATGCCTCCGCCCGACCGGAGCGGCGAGCGGGGGTCGGCCGGCGAGGTCGCGACCGGTCAGCGGGCGGCGGATTCTCCGCGCAGCCGGGTGACGACCGCCACGCGCAGCGGCACCAGGACGACGCCGTCCCGGGCCAGCCGGTCGCGCAGCAGGCGGCGGTGGCGGAACACCCCGACCGCCCCGATCGCCCAGAACACGTACTGGACGGCGAACGCGCCCCGGAAGGCGTCCCGGTCGTAGGCGGTCGAGCCGCCCGGGGTGAGCACGTCGAGGACCACGCCGATGGCCAGGATGGTCAGCAGCGAGGCCACGAACCCGCCCACGTTGACCACGCCGCTGGCGCTGCCCTGCCGCTCGACCGGGTTCCAGGTGCGGGCGAAGTCGAACCCGATCATCGAGCCGGGCCCGTTCGTGCCGAGCACGACGACGAGCACGACCAGCACCGGCAGCGGCACCCGGCCGGGCCACAGCAGGACGACGGTCCACACCGCGACCGTGGCCACCAGGATCGCGAAGACGAGCGTGGAGCGGTGCAGCGGCCAGCGGCCGCAGAACCGGCCCAGCAGCGGCCCCACGACCATCCCGACGAGGACCAGCAGGGTGAGCAGGGCCGCGGCGGTGCCCGGCGCCAGTCCCTGGCCGACCGTGAGGAAGGGATACCCCCACAGCAGCGCGAACACGGTGCCCGAGAACTGGGTGACGAGGTGGGTGTAGAGCCCGATCCGGGTGCCCGACTCCCGCCAGGTGGCCGCGAGCGACTCGCGGACGGCGGCGAGGCCCGGCGCGGCCGGGCGGACGACGCCGGCGGGGGCGTCGCGCAGCGTGGTCGCCACCAGCACCGCCGCCAGCAGCCCGACGGCGGCCGCGCCGAGGAAGGTGTTCCGCCAGCCGGCCCCGTGCAGCAGTGCGACCAGCGGGGTCGCCGCGATCACCTGGCCGAGCTGGCCGAGGATCCCGGTCAGCTGGGTGATCACCGGGACGGTGCCCCCGGAGAACCACGCGCCGATCACCCGGAGCACGCTGATGAAGGTCATCGCGTCCCCGGCGCCGACGAGCACGCGGGCGACGACCGCGGTCGGCACGTCGGTCGCCAGGGCCAGCACCAGCTGGCCGGCGGCCATCGTGAGGCCGCCGACGACGATGAGCCGGCGGGCGCCGAACCGGTCCAGGGCGACGCCGACCGGCACCTGCATGCCGGCGTACACCGCGAGCTGGAGCACCACGAACAGCGAGACGGCGGACGCGCCGGCGGAGAACCGCTCCTGCGCCTCGGGCCCGGCGACGCCGAGCGACGCGCGGTGGAACACGGCCACCACGTAGGCGGCCAGCGCCACCAGCCAGACGGCGTAGGCGCGCAGCGTCGGCGGGGCACTCACCTCTGGGAAGACGCCCGGCACCCCCCGTGTTCTTCCGCCCGCCGAGCGTGACCTCGCCCACCGGGCGCCGGAGGTCAGGCGGTGGGCGGCACGCCGCCGTAGACCTGGAGCTCGCCCTCGACGGCCAGGATCTGCTGCCAGGGCTCGGGCGGCGGGGAGGAGCCGTCGGCGTAGGCCAGGGTCACCACGTAGCCGGCGTCGTCGGCGCGGTCGGTGTAGCGCGGCCCGAGCTGCAGCTCCCAGAAGTCCGACACCTGGACGTCGACCCCGTCGCGATGGAGGTGCAGCACCACCCCGGTGCCGGGCCAGAACGTGCCGACGAGCTCCTGTCGGGTGGTCCCGGCCATGTCGACGCGGACGACCGGCGGATCCGGGACCGTGCGCAGCCCGAGCCGGTCCAGATCGGCGACCACCGCCGACGCGAGCCCGCTCAGCTCGCCGGTCGTGTCCGTGAACGGCGTCTGCGCGCGGGCCGCCCCCTGGCCGGCGCCCACCACCGCGACGGCGGCGAGGACCGCGAGCGGCGCGCCCACCACTGCTGCGGGCAGCAGGGCCGGACCGCGTCGCCCGGCGAGCGCCCGGACGCCGGTCACCAGTTCGGGCAGCAGGCCCAGCCCCACCGTGATCCAGGCCAGGATGCCGACGACGACGGTCCACCGCGTGATGTAGACGAACGGCAGCCCCTCGATGCGGGTGAGGGCGACGACCCCGGCGGCGGCGACCGCGAGGGTCAGGCCCCCCAGCCACAGCACGTCACCCCGCCGACGGAACGCGGCGACGGCCAGCGCGGCCGCGAACAGCCCGAGGCCCGCCACGACCGCCCACGTCGGCCAGAGCCCGTCCTCCACCAGGTCCTGCTCGGGCGGCACGGCGCCGCCGACGTACGCCGGGAGCTTGGCGAACTCCTCCGCGATGAGCCGCACGGCCTCGGAGGACGAGAAGGCGGCCGGTTCGCCCGAGCCCTCCCGCAGATAGTCCAGCAGCAGGGTGATGTTGCCCGGCTCACCGGTCAGCTGCTCGGTGATCGGCGGCAGCCAGAGCAGCAGCGCCACCAGGGCTGCCGCGAGGAACGAGACCGGCCACCGCAGCCACCACAGGGGGCGGCGCGGTCGCCCGGTCCGCCCCGACCACAGCCGGACGGCCGCCCGGACGCCGAGCCCGAGGACGACCACCGCCGCCACGGCGCCGACCACGGGCGCGAACCCGACGTGGGCCTGGACGGCCAGCGACATCGGCAGCACCGCGACCGGAAGCGCCCAGGCGGACCCGCGGATCACCGCCCAGCACAGGAGGACCCCGGCGAGCAGGGGCAGCACCGGCAGGTGGGGGTTCCAGGAGTCGCGGACGAAGTCGTCACCGAGCAGGCGCACGCTCACCGTCAGCACCAGCAGCGCCCAGGCTCCGGCCAGCAGGCCGCCCCGGCGCGCGACCAGGGCCACCACCGCCATCGAGCTGATGCCGGCCACGGCAACCGCCCCCACGGCGAGGGCCTCGTGGGCGCCGTCCAGCAGCCGGAAGGGAACGGACAGGACGTAGGCGAGCAGCGGACCGGGGTGGTGCCACAGGAAGCGCGAGTAGGCGCCGAGCAGCACCTCGTGCTCGCCGACGTCGTCGACGGTCAGTTCGAGCAGCGCGTGGTCCCCCAGGGGCAGGTAGGGCTCGCCGCGGCCGCGCAGCAGGTCGACGAGGGCCACCAGCGCGGGCAGGGCGGCGGCCAGTACCAGCACCAGGCCGGCCGGCCAGCGCAGCCACCCGGCACGCGGGCGGGCGTCGGTGGGCACCGCCTCCGCGGCCGCGGACCCGTCGTCCCCCTGGTCGCCGACGGCCGGCAGGCCCACGGGCACCGTGTCCGGCGGCCGCTCCCGGTCCTCGACCGGCGCGTCGGCGGGTGAGCTGCTGGTCACCGGGTTGCGGGGCCCGTGCCCGGCATCAGCTGCCCGGCGCCCGGCATCAGGTGCCCGGCCCGCGCGGGATCTCGGCGAACAGCGGCCGCCCCAGGTCGGGCCGGCGGAGGAGCAGGTCGTAGTCGGAGACGTTGCGGGAGACCGACACGAGCAGGTTGCCCGGCGTCGTCGGGATGTCGGGGTGCGCCAGCGGCGTGTACTGCAGGTAGCCCTCGTCGAGGCCGCTGGGCGACTCGAGCACGGGGCGGCCGGGGCCGAACGGACCGGCCGGGCCGTCGGCGGTCCAGATCGCCGCCCAGTCGTTGGGGTCGCCGCCGAGCTTGGAGTAGGCCAGGAACCGGCCGTCCACCACGTCCACCGACAGCATCTGCGACACGCCCTCGACGGCACCGATGAGCGGGGCCGCCCGGCCGCGGTCGTCCTGCCACGTCGCGCCGTCCCAGTACTCCATCGCCGCACCGCTGGTCGGGTCCGTCGCCGGCACCCGCGCGACGTACAGCTCGTGGCCGTAGACGAAGGCCTCGCCGGTGTTGCGGGTGCCGTACAGGTACACCCAGTCGCCGTCGAGCACCGAGGCCGCGCCCCAGTGGATGGCGCCGAGGTCGGGGTCGTCGGGCGTCAGCTGCGCGGCGTCGGCCAGCCGCGGCACGCCGTCCGCACCGACCTCGTACACGGCCACGGTGATGCCGCGGACGATGAAGTCCCACATCCGGTCGCCGCGCTGCACCCGCGTGCAGTAGACGACGACGACGTCGGTCACGTCCGCCGCCGCCTCGGGGCCGGGCTCCATCCGGATCACCGACATCGGCCACACCGACAGCCCGTTGGGGTCGGGGGGCAGGACAGGGCCCTTCGGCTCGGTGACCAGCTGGGAGATGCAGGTGCCGGAGGTGACGAGGATGGAGTTGTCGACCATGCGCGGCTGCACGCCCAGCTTGCGGATCGTGTCCCCCCATACCCAGAGGACACGACCGTCGGCCAGCACGGCGCTGGCCCCGACGTCCGCGGACTGCCAGTAGCGCAGGTCCGCCTCGTCCATCGCCTCGTTGAGGTCGTCGGCGGTGAGGGGCTCCGACGGGTCCGCCGGCGGGCAGGACGGCTCCAGCGTCGCGGTCGCGGCCGCCTCCCCGGTGGACACCTCGATGAGGGCCGAGTCCGGCTCGCCCGAGGGCTCCTCCGCGGTCGGCGCCTCCAGCCGCAGGCAGCCGGTCAGCAGCAACCCCACCACGGGCAGGAGGGCGAGACGTCGGCGGAACACTCCCCCATGGTGCCCGATCACGGCGCTCCGCCGGCCGTCCGCGCGCCGTGCGCCGCGACCCGCCTGCCGGTCCGCCGGCTCGGCAGGCCGGGCAGCACCCCCGCGACCACCGCGGCCAGCGCCACGACCGCCGCCACCTGCTGCCCGGTGGCGGTCGCGTCGGGGTCGGCGATCAGCAGCCCACCGGCGGTGAGCAGCGCGCCGGCGGCCACGGTCGCGAGCACCCCGGCCCGCCACCGCCCGCTGCACTGCGCCAGCAGCCACGCGCCGGCCAGGGCGGCCAGGCCGAACACCCCGCCGACGAGGGCCGTGCCGAAGACCCCGGCGGCGACGATCGCGACGCCCGACAGGACCGGCCCGAGGGCCGGGCGACGCGAGCCGCGGCGGGCGCCGACGGGGATGGTCCGGCGCACCGGGAGGACCGCCAGCACGACGAGCAGCAGGACCGCGCCCGCGCCCGCGGCCAGCACCGTCCGGTAGTCCGAGCCGGGCGGGTAGTCCAGCCGCACCGTGCCCGCGGGCCCGGCCGGCAGCACGTAGCCCTGCTGCCACCCGTCCACGGTCACGGCCTCGAGCGCCTGACCTTCGAGAGTCGCCGTCCACCCGGGGTTCGGGTTCTCCGGGACCACCAGCAACGTGGGCTCGCTGCGCTCCGCGACGTCGACGACGCGGTGCTCGGGATCCCAGCGGACCAGCTCGACCGGCTCGCGGACGCCCGCGTCCTGCTTCACCGAGCGACCGAAGCGGGTGAGCTGGACGGAGTCGACGGCCAGGGCGTCGCTGCTGCGCGCCTGGATCCGGTGCTCGCCGGGGGGCAGCCGGAGCGCGGGGATCGTGTCGCAGGGCTTGATCCGGACCGGGGTCCCGGCCAGCAGCTCGCCGACCGTCGTCCGGACCTCGGTCGCGATCACGGCCGCGTCGACGCGGATCGTGGGGCCGCCACCGGACTCGCAGGTGAGCACGACCGAAGTCTCCCGGGCCGTGACCGGGTTGGCCTCGCCGACCTGCAGCTCGCTGACGCCCACGCCGAGCCGCTGCTCCCAGCGGGTGCCGGGGTCCAGCGAGGTCACCTCGTCGGCGAGGTCGAAGCTCACGGACAGCCGGGAGGTGGTGACCGGGACGAACTCCGCGAGCCCGTCGCCGTTGAGCGCGACGGTGCGGGGAAGCCCGCTGCCGTCGTCGATCGTGATGGCCGTCGGCACCGCCGCCGCCAGGCCCGGCGCCGTGATCACGCGGATCGCCCCGACGGTTCGCTCCTCGGGGAAGTCCACGACGAGGGTCGGCCGCGGGTCGTCGCCGGCGGCGATCCAGGAGGTGGTCGGGTCCCCGTCGAGAGCCGCCACGGGGCTGCCCCGGGGGTCGGCCACCGCCGAGCTGCTGCCGGTGACCGGCAGGGTGCCGCGGACCGAGGTGAGCAGCTCGTCGAGCGCGGCGCCCGGGCGGGCCACCCCGGTGGCCCGCAGGTCGTAGTCGGCCCACGCCGGGACCGAGAACGTTCGGTCGAGGAACACCGGCTCCTCGGTGCCGCTGATCAGGGACCCGGCGCACCGCGGCACGCCCGTGGTGTCCACGACGCAACCGGACCGCCCGCGCTCGGCGTCGAAGGCGTAGGCGGTGACCGGGCCGCCGGCCGGCGGGACGACGACGGTGCGCTGCACGCTCACCCCGGGGATGCGGACCTCGGCCAGGGCGAGGGCCTCCGGGCGCTCCCCGGTCGTGGCCGCGATGGTGAGCGCGGAGGTGTACCCCTGCGGCAGCGGGAGCGTCTGCTCGTCGCCGGTGTCGGCCACCGGGACGACGACGGACCCGGCGTCGGTGGTCAGCCGCAGCTCGCGGGGCCGGGCCACGCCGAGCTCCTCGCCGAGGGAGACGACGACGGTGCTCGCGACGAACTGCCGGTCGGTCGTCAGCCGCCACCACGGGGCCTCGCCGGACTCGTCCCAGGGCGCGGGCCGCCAGGCGGTCGTCGGGTCGCCGTCGGCCGCCGAGAACGGCTGGGTCTCCAGGCGGGTGGGGTTGAAGCCGTCGGGGTCCGACGCGGAGCTCGACGCCGTCGGCGTGGCGCCGATGTAGCGGACCACGCTCTCGGCCGACGCCGCGTTCGACACCACGTAGTCGCGGACCGGCTGGTCGAGACGGGGCTCGTCGTCGACGCTCAGGGCGCCGGAGACGGCGCCGTCGAGCCGGCCGAAGTTGCGCTCCCGGCGGATCAGGGCGTCGGTCACCATCGCGGGCCCGGTCGTCGGTCCGCTGCCCGCCATGAGGGTCGGCCGGCCGGTGATGAGGTCGTGCTCCTCCAGCGCGAGCACCGCCTCGGGGCCGCCGACGACGGTCACGGCCTCCGAGAGGGGCGTCGTGTACGCGCGGGGCGCGGGGTCGGCGACGGCGTAGACCTCGATCGCCGGGGCCTCCTCCTCCAGGCCCGCGTCCCAGACCAGGTCGTCGTCGACCGGCGTGGAGGTCAGCGGCCCGAAGGACGCGACCGGCGCGATGCCGGGCGACAGGCGCAGCGACTGGCGGACCAGCGCCGAGCGCGTCGACCGCGCGTCGCTGGCGTCCAGGTCGTTGCGCAGCACCAGGTGGGAGATGCCGGCGCGCGCCAGGTACCGGGCGAGCCCCTCCGACCCCTCCCCCAGCGCGAGCCGCTCCTCGATGGCGTCCAGCACGCGGATGTGGGCCTCGGGGCTGAGCGGGATGGCGCTGCGGACGTCCCAGGCCGACTCCGCCAGCGGCTGGATGACCTCGTCGTTGGGGCTGCCCCACCGGTAGGTGCCGAACGAGGAGCCCGGCACCAGGAGCGCCCGCCCGCTGGGCTGCTCGGCCTCGAGGAACGCGGCGGTCTGCCGCCAGTAGCCGGGGACCTCGGTGAACCCGGTCGGGGGCGCCAGCTGCCCGGCGACGGCCGGGGAGACCGTGGCCACGAGGGCCAGGACGACGGCGACCAGGCCGCCGCGGGCGGCGACCCGCCCGAGCCGGCGCGCGCCCGGCCGCCCGGCGGGGGCGTGCCGGCCGTCTCGGCGCCGCGCGGCCCACCGCAGCAGCACGGCGCCGAGGTGGGCCGCGCCCAGCACCAGCGGCAGCCGCACGATGAGCTCGAACTTGTGCACGTTGCGCAGCGGGGCCAGGGCGCCGTCGAGGGCGTCGTGCAGCGGCTGCGCCCACAGGCCCTGGACCGTGGCGAGGTGGCCCAGCGTCACCAGGCCGACGCCGGCGAGCAGGCCCAGCACGAGCCAGAGCCGCTCCGGGAGGTCGCGGCGGCACAGCCCGGCCACGCCCGCCGCCACCAGGACGACGGTGCCGGCGACGGGGAGCGCGTCGTGGATCAGCGCCCAGCCCGCGGGCCAGGTCGGGCCGGTCGGCGAGGCGAGCCCGGCGATCCAGTGCGAGGTGCCGCGCAGCGCGCTCAGCAGGCTGGTCGGGAACGTCGTCGCGTGCGCGTTCTCGATGTAGTAGAGGAACGGCGGGCTGAACTTGCCGAGGAGCACCAGCGGGCCCGCCCACCAGGCCACCGCCAGGGCGACCGACGGGACCCACCAGGCGAGCAGCCGGCGGCGCAGCGGCCCGGCGGGCCGGGTCAGCAGGAAGAGCACGGCCAGGGGCAGGACGGCGGCCGTCGCCACGGCGTTGACGCCACCGACGCAGAAGACGGCCAGCGCGGACAGGGTCGCCGCGCGCCGGGCCGAGCCGTGCCGCACCGCGCCCGCGAGGGGCACGATCACCCAGGGGGCCAGCGCCATCGGCACCAGCTCGATCGAGGTCTCCCCCATCTCAGTGACCATGCGCGGCGCCAGCGCGTAGGCGATGCCGGCCACGAGCGCGGTCGCCGGCGTGCCGATCCGCAACCGGCGGGCGAGGACGACGATCCCGGTGAACGCGACGCTCATCAGCGCCGCCCACCACAGCCGCTGCACGACCCACACGGGGAGCCCGGCAAGGTCGCCCAGCGCGAAGAACGGCCCCATCGGGAAGAAGTAGCCGTAGGCCTGGTTCTGCACCTGCCCGGCCGACCCCAGGGGCTCCCACAGCGTGAGCGCGCGGCCGAGGAAGCCCAGCGGGTCCACCGCGAGGTCGATCTTGGTGTCGCCGACGATCCGGCCCGGCGCCTGCAGCAGCGCCAGCACGAGGAAGCCGACGCAAACCAGTGCCAGCCGGAAGCGCACGGCGAGCGCGGTCAGCCGGCCGCGCAGCGGCACCCGCGGACCCGGGGGCGGCGGGAGCTGGGCCGCTGCGGGCCCGGCCGGGGTGTCGGTGACCATCGTCGCCATGGGGACGGCGACCTCGCCGGCGCTCAGGCGGTGAGGACGGGGACCCGTGCGGGCTCGTCCTCACCGGGCTGGGCGGTCGCCGGACGGCTGCGGACGGCCAGGAGGGCGCCGAGGACGACCAGCGCGAGACCGGTGCCACCGAGCGCCCAGCGCAGGCCGTCGTCCATCCCGTCCTGCCGGTCGAGGGCCTGCCGGGCGCGGGCGACCGCGTCGGCGACGGTCGCGTCGGTGGAGCGGAAGGTGCCCGACAGCAGAACGGGTCCGGCCCGGCCGTCGGGGGCGCGGAGCACCGTGAGCACGCTCTCCTCGGCGGTCACGACGACGCCGCTGACCGGCTCCACGAGCAGCGTGCGGGTGCCGCTGTGCAGCACGTCGGCGGACAGGTCGCCCGCCGGCTCGTCGTCGTCGGCTGCGGCGTCGTCGTCGGCGTCCGCATCGGGGGCCGGGCCGAACCACTCGCCCGGCACGGCGACGGTGGCCACGGCCTGCTCGGGGACCTCCTGCTCGAAGCGGAGGACCGCCAGCCCGCGCACCTCGTCCGTGCCGGCGAAGCGGGCCGGGAGCGCCTGCCGCACGGCGCCGTCCCACACGTCGTGGTCGCGGCGCTGGGTGTCGGGCGGGAAGGCCACGGTCAGCCCCGCGACGTCGACCGGCTCGCCGTCGACGGACTCCGCGGCGCAGGGCTGGGCCTCGGCGGTGCGCCGGTCGAGGCAGGCGATGGTGACGCCGGTGTCGATCAGCGTGCCGTCGGCGTCGCTCGTGGTGGTCTGCGCGGTCCAGACGACCGTGTCGTCGTCGGCGTCGCCGGTGTCCTCGTCGCCGCTCACCCGGACCGACCGCGAGAGCTCGGCACCGGTGCGCGGCACGAGGTCAGCGGGGTCGAGGTAGCTGCCCTCACCGGTGGCCACGGTCTCGAACGACTCGTCCAGGGCCAGCTCCTCCGGCGACGGGGTCGGCCAGGTGCCCGCCAGCAGGGCGACGGCGAGCGCGCAGCCCCCGAGCCCGACCACGGTCAGCCCGACGACACGTGCCCGCATGCACTTCCTTCCCCCGCCACGGCCGGGTCGCGACAACCCGCCCAGGCTACCCCGACCGAGCGCCCGGACCGGTGCCGACGAGCCGACGCCGAGGCGGGTTTCAGCCCCGCTTGCGCAGGACCAGCACGAAGTTCCAGGACGCGAACTCGCGCAGCCCCGGCACCCGCGCCACCCAGGCCGCCCACCACGGGTGGTACCGCGGCAGCACGGCGAGCAGGTCGGCGTCCGGGCACGACCGGGCCCACCGCGCGGCCCCGCCGGCCGTGACCCGGAACAGCGACTCGCCGAACCGGTTCTTCGGTTCCGCGCCGGTCTGGCGCACGTACCGCCGACGCGCCCGCATGCCGCCGAGGTAGTGCCACGGCGAGGTCTCGTGCCCGCCCCACGGCGACAACCACGGGGTGTAGGAGAGGTAGACGAGGCCGCCGGGGCGGGTCACCCGCACCATCTCGTCGGCCATGGCCCAGGGACGGCGGACGTGCTCGAGGACGTTCGAGGAGTAGCAGACGTCGACCGCCCCCGTGCGGATGGGCAGTTCCTCGCCGCTGCCGCGCAGCGTGCCCGGCTCGATCTCCCCGCGGGCGGCCATCTCGCCGGCGTCCGGCTCCAGGCCGACGTAGGTGGCGCCGGCGCCGCGGAACGCGTCGGCGAAGTACCCCGGACCGCCCCCGACGTCGAGCACCGTGGTGCCCGGGAGGTCGACCCAGCGGGACAGTTGGGCCACCGAGTCGGCGGCCAGGATGCCGTAGAAGTCGTCGGGGTCCGACTGCTCGCGCCGGAAGGCCCGGAAGAGCGTGACCGACCGTGAGAAGGTGGCCGATCGGTCCATGCGAGCACTCCATTCGGGTTGCCGGTCCCGCGTGTGGGATCGATGGAGTCTGTCACGTGCATTAATGTGCCCCGGGTGCTCGACCGACCCGTGGACACCGACGTCCTGATCGTGAACTGGCGCGACACCACCCACCCCGAGGGCGGCGGGTCGGAGCGCTATGTCCACCAGGTCGCCCAGGGGCTGGCCGCCGCCGGGCTCCGCGTCACCCTGTTCTGCGCCGCCCACGACCGGGCCCCGGCCGACGAGGTCGTCGACGGCGTCCGCATCGTCCGCCGCGGCAGCCGGCTGAGCGTCTACCCGCGGGCCCTGGCCTTCGTCCGGCGCACCCGCCCCCGCCTGGTGGTCGACGTGCAGAACGGCATCCCGTTCTGCAGCACGCTGGTCCGCCGCGGGCCGGTGACCGCCGTCGTCTACCACGTGCACCGCGAGCAGTGGCCGATCGTCTTCGGCCGCGTCATGGGCCGGGTCGGCTGGTGGCTGGAGTCGATCATCGCGCCGCGCGTCTACCGGCGCTCCCGCTACGTGACGATCTCCGAGGCCACGCGCGGCGAGATGGTCGGGCTCGGCATCGGGGCGGAGCGGATCACCGTCGTCCCCGTGGGCATCGAGCCGATTCCGTCCGTGACGACCCGGCGGTCGGCCATCCCCGAACTGGTGGCGCTGGGGCGGCTGGTTCCGCACAAGCGCGTCGAGCACGCCCTGGAGGTCCTCGCCCGGCTGAGCGACCGCTGGCCCGACCTGCGCCTGACCATCATCGGCGACGGCTGGTGGGAGGACCAGTTGCGCGCCGAGGCCGAGCGGCTGGGCGTCGCCGAGCGGGTGACGTTCGCCGGCTACGTCGACGAGCAGGGCAAGCACGAGCTCCTCGCCTCGGCATGGGTGCACCTGTGCCCGTCGATCAAGGAGGGCTGGGGGCTGGTGGTCAACGAGGCCGGCGGCCACGGCGTCCCCACCGTCGGCTACCGCTCGGCCGGTGGCCTGCGGGAGTCGGTCCTCGACGGGGTGAGCGGCGTGCTCGTCGACGACCTCGACGAGATGACCGCCGCGGCCGCCCGGCTGCTGGAGGACGACGAGACGCGCGCGGCGATGGGGGCCGCGGCCGCCCGCCACGCCGCCTCGCTGGAGTGGCCGGTCACCGTCCGCAACTTCGCCGCGGTCCTGGCCCGCTCCGTCCGTGACGCGATCCCGGCCGGCGGCGATCCCGACCTCGCGCACCTCAGCAGCACGCTCGACCGCGTGGCGATCGGGGGCGCCGGCACCGCCGACGGCGCCGTCCCCCCCGCCCTCGACGACCCCGGCACCGCCGCGGTGGCCGGTCGGGCGGGAACGGCATGAGCGGGCGCGCCCGGTGCACCACGCGGCAGCGGGCCGCGGTCGTCCGGGCGCCTCGGTCCGGGGTGCCGCGATGACCGCGACCCCGACCGTCCCCGGCATCGCCCGCACGCGGCGCCAGGCCGCCGTCCCGGCGGCGCTGGTCTCGCTCGCCCTGCTGGGCGTCAACGGGCTGGCCTACGTCTTCACGGTCGCGGCCGCCCGGCTGCTGGCCCCCGAGGCGTACGGCGAGCTCGCCGCCCTGCTCAGCGTCATGTTCATCGGTGTGGTGCCGATGACGGGCCTGCAGACGGCGGCCGCGCTGCGGCTGGGCGCGCTGCGCCGGGACGCCGGCCCCGACGAGCAGCGCCTGACCATGGCCCGGCTGCACGCGGCCCAGCTCGCCGGTGCGCTCGCCGTCGGCGTGCTGGGGCTGCTGGCCGTCGGCCCCCTCGTGGCCCTGCTGCACCTGGACCGCCCGTCGACGGTGCTGTGGCTGGTCGCCGTCCTCGTGCCGCACACGCTGGTCGGCGGCTACGACGGCCTCCTCCAGGGGTGCGGCCGCTACCACCGGCTGGCGATCCTCACCGGCCTGTTCGGCGTGGCCAAGACCGGCGGCGGCGTCGGCGGCCTGCTCATCGGGGGGACCCCCGGGTCCGCGCTGATCGGCATGGCCCTCGGCTGCACGGCCAGCGCGGTGCTGGGCTGGGTGGCCTGCGGCCGGCCGGGGATCGCGCGCGGTGCCCGACCGCACGTCGTCGCCGCCGCGCGGGCGTCGGTCCCGCTGCTCGGGCTCGTGCTCCTGGTGAACCTCGACGTCCTGCTGGCCCGCCACTACCTGCCCGCGGAGCTCGCCGGCGAGTACGCGGTCGCGTCCATCTTCGCCAAGATCGCCTTCTGGCTTCCCCAGGGCGTCAGCGTGGTGCTGCTGCCCCGGCTGGCCAACGCGCGGTCCCGCCGGCGGGTGCTCCCGGCCGCCGTCGCCCTCGTCGGCTCGGTCGGCGCGCTGCTCACCGCCGCCACGGCGATCCTGGGCGCCCGGGCGCTCCCGCTCGTCGGCGGCGCGGAGTACGGCGCGGCCCTCCGCGACGCCTCCTGGGTCTTCGCCCTGCTGGGCACCCTGCTGGCACTGGCCCAGCTGCTGCTGTACTCGGGGATCGCGGCCGCCGACCGGGTGGCCGCCGCCGCGGTGTGGGGCGCCGTCGTGCTCGAGGTCGTCCTGGTGGAGCTGCTGATCGCCCTCGACCTGCTGACCGTGCTGAACGTCGTGTTCGCGGCCGTCACGGCCAGCGTCCTGCTCGTCGCCACGGGCCTGGTGCGGCTCTGGCGCGCCCACATGGCCGGGAGTGTCACCGCCGCGTAGGCCCGGCGCCGCCACCGGACAGCTCACACCTCCGGGACGACTAATCCGCGCTCGCACCGGGCAGGAGCAGGGCGTTCGCCGTCCGGGCCCTCGCCCGGACGGCACCTGCGCTGCACGACGAGAGGAGCCGACGATGGCCGTCATCCACTACACCATCGCCACCGAGGCGGAGAAGTCCGCCGACTTCCGCCGGGTCCTGTGGACCGGGGACAAGACCCAGCTGGTCATCATGACCATCCCGCCGGACGGGGAGATCGGCGAGGAGGTCCACGAGGACATCGACCAGATCCTGACCTTCGTCAGCGGCACCGGCGAGGCGCGGGTCGGCGGCTCGACGAAGAAGGTCGTGCAGGGCGACCTGGTCGTCGTCCCGGCCGGCACGAAGCACAACTTCGTCAACACCGGACCCAACCCGCTCGTCCTCTACACGGTCTACGGCCCGCCGGAGCACGCCGACGGCGCGGTGCACGCGACGAAGGAGGAGGCCGACGAGCTGGAGGAGGCGGGCAAGGACGAGCCGCCGACGTCCGACTGACGTGCGGGCGGGGCTCCCGGACCGGGGGCCCCGCCGCCGTCGGACCCTGCCGCCGTCGCGCCCCGCCGACGTCGCTCCCGCCCCTGCGCCCGCCCCCGCGCCCGCGCCCGTCAGGCCACCTCGCCGTCCCGGCGCGCCCGCGCCGCGTCCAGCACGAACGGGACGAGGACCGCGGCGATCGCCGCGTAGCCCGCCGACGACGGGTGGTAGCGGTCGGCGGCGAACATCGACAGGTCGCCGTCGAACGTGCTGCTCACGTGCGCCGCGACGGCGGCCACCCGCGCACCGGCGGACTCGGCCACCTCCTCCTGCCGGCGCTGCAGCTCGGCGCAGGCCGCGCGCACGACCGGCCGCAGCGCCGGGGGCACGAGCGGGAGCGACGACATGTCCGGCGCCGGGACGACGACGACGTCGGCGCCGGCCGCGCGCAGCGCCCGGACCGCCTCGCCCAGGGCGGTGGCCGCGCGCTCCGGGGCCACCATCCGGGCGAGGTCGTTGGCGCCCACCACCACCACGGCCAGGTCGGTCCCCGGCACCGCCCGGCGCACCTGCGCGGCGAGGTCGGCCGAGACCGCTCCGGGAACGGCGAGGACCGCCAGCGCGACGTCGTGCCCGTCGGCGCGCAGGGCCACGGCCAGCCGGGGGCCGAGGCCGTCCTCGACGCGTTCGGTGCCGGTGCCGAACGCGATGCTGTCTCCGAGGAGGGCCAGGTGCAGGCGGGGAGAGTCCGTCACCCCCGGCACAACACCGGCCGGCCGGGCGTTCTGCCCGCCGGCCGGCGCGCCGGTCAGTGCGCCGGTCAGTGCGGGATCGGGGCCTGCTCCGCGGCGAGCCGCTCGGCACCCGAGGTGGTCTTGAGCGCCTTCTCCCGGATGAACAGGACGGCGACCAGGGCCAGCGCGGCCAGCGGCGTGGCGATCAGGAACAGGTCGGCCGTGGCGCCGGCGTAGGTGTCCTGGACCAGGGTCACGGCCTCCGGGGGCAGCTCGGAGATGTCCGGCGCAGTGGCCTCTCCGTGCCCGCCCGAGCCGCCGCCGGCCGTCCCGAGCCCGTCGGCCACCTTCGCCGCCAGCACCGCGCCCAGGACGCTGACGCCGATGGTGCCGCCGAGACTGCGGAAGAAGGAGACGACCGATGTCGTCGTGCCCAGCTCGGCGGCCGGCACGTCGTTCTGGGCGGCGAGCACCAGGTTCTGCATGAGCAGGCCGACGCCGGCGCCGGTCACGGCCATGAAGATCCCGAGCAGCGACATCGACGTCGCGGCGTCGATCGTGGACAGCAGGCCGAAGCCGAGCGTCATGAGGACGCCGCCGGCGATCAGGTAGCCCTTCCAGCGGCCGCTCCGGGTGATCAGCGCGCCGGCCACGGTGGAGGACACCAGAAGGCCGCCCACCAGCGGCAGGGAGAGCAGGCCGGCCTTCGTCGGCGAGTAGCCCAGGGCCACCTGGAAGTACTGGGTGAGGAACACCGTGCCGCCGAACATCGCGATGCCCACCAGCGCGCTGGCGACGATCGCCAGCGACACGGTGCGGTTGCGGAACAGCCCCAGCGGGATCACCGGCTCCGGCGAGCGCGCCTCGACCAGCACGGCCAGCGCCAGCAGGACGACGCTGCCGAGGACCATGAGCGCGGTCGGGGTGGAGATCCAGTCGAAGTCGTTGCCGGCCAGCGTCACCCAGATGAGCAGCGTGCTGACGCCGGCGGTGAGCAGCAGCGCACCCTGCCAGTCGACGTGCACCTCGCGGCGGCGGACGGCGGTCAGGTTCAGCGTGCGCTGGATGAGCACCATCGCGGCCACCGTGAAGGGGACGCCGAACAGGAAGCACCAGCGCCAGCCGAGCCAGGAGGTGTCGACGATGACGCCGCCGATGAGCGGCCCGGCGACGGTGCCGACGGCGAAGATGGCGCCGAAGACGCCGGCGTAGCGGCCCAGCTCGCGCGGCGGGATCATCGCCGCCATCACGATCTGCACGAGCGCGGTGAGGCCACCGGCTCCGGCGCCCTGGAGCACGCGGGCGAGGATGAGCATCGTGGTGTCCTGCGAGAGCCCGGCGAGCAGCGAGCCGGCCAGGAACAGCGCGAACGACAGCTGGATGAGCAGCTTCTGGTCGACGAGGTCGGCGAGCTTGCCCCACAGCGGCACCGTGGCGGTCATGGCCAGGAGCTCGGCGGTGACGATCCAGGTGTAGACCGACTGGCTGCCCCCGAGCTCGGGGATGATCGTCGGCAGGGCGTTGGTGACGATGGTGGCCGCCAGGATGGCGACGAACATGCCCATGAAGAGGCCGGACAGCGCCGACAGCACCTCCCGGCGGGTCATCGCCGCCGGCGGGCCGTCGTCCGCCGGGCTCGTCGGGGCGGCGGGATCGGCCATCGCGGACACGGGTGCTCCTCGGTTCGTGGTGCTGGATGGTGTCGGTCGGCCGCGCGCCTGCACGGCCGGCGGGGCGGGGCCGGGCGGGTCAGGAGAGCGCGGCGGGACCGGGCAGGCCGGTGGCGACGAGCTCGACGGCCTCGTCGAAGAGCGCGGGCAGATCGACCGGACCCGGGGCGCACGCCCAGCGGACCAGCGTGACGCGGAGGGCGGCCCCGAGGACCGCGGCCAGCAGCACCGGTTCCAGGTCCCGGTCGGGGTCCTGCCCGGCGCGCCGGGCGAGGGCCTCGGCCATCTCCCGCTCCCCCGCGGTGCTGACCTCGACGGCGCGGGCCAGCAGCGCCGGATCGCTGCCGATGACCTCCATGCGGACCCGCCAGCCGCCGCCGTCCTCGTCCGCGGCGATCTCGGCGAGCCCGGCGCGCAGGACGGCACGGGCCGCCTCGCGGGCGGGCAGCGCCGCGGGCTGCTCGGCCAGCTGCCGCGCGAACCGCCCGGGCTCGGCCCCGGCGGGCTGGAGGAGGGCCTCCTCCTTGGAGGAGAAGTGGTTGAAGAACGTGCGGGAGGAGACGTCGGCCGCCGCGGCGATCTGCTCGACCGTGACCTCGGCCCAGCCCTGCTCCCGGGCCAGCCGCAGCGTCGCGCGGGCCAGCGCCGCCCGGGTGTCGGCCTTCTTGCGCTCGCGCAGCCCCGGTCCGGTCACGGGGACCACTTCAGCACATTCGCTTCAGTGCACGCAATCTTTCAGCGTGTGCAGCGTGTCGCACCCGGGAACGCCGAGGGCCCGGACGGCATCGCCGTCCGGGCCCTCACGGAACCTGCCGTCAGTTGCGGGGGCCACCCGCGGCGTAGACGACCTGGCCGGAGACGAATCCGGCGCCCTCGCTGGCGAAGAACGACACGAGGTGCGCGATGTCCTCGGGCTGGCCGACGCGGGCCACCGGGATCTGCGACGCGTTGAACTGGATGAAGTCCTCGAAGCCGACGCCGAGCCGGTCAGCGGTCGCCTTGGTCATCTCGGTCTGGATGAACCCGGGGGCGACGGCGTTGGCGGTGACGCCGAACTTGCCGAGCTCGATGGCGAGGGTCTTGGTGAAGCCCTGCAGCCCGGCCTTGGCCGTCGAGTAGTTGGCCTGCCCGCGGTTGCCCAGCGCCGAGGTCGACGACAGGTTGATGATCCGGCCCCACTTGGCGTCGATCATGTGCTTCTGGGCTGCGCGGGACATCAGGAAGGCACCCTTGAGGTGCACGTTCATGACGATGTCCCAGTCGCTGTCGGACATCTTGAACAGCATGTTGTCGCGCAGGACGCCGGCGTTGTTCACCAGCACCAGCGGCGGGCCGAGCTCGGCGGCGATGCGGTCGACGGCGGCGGCCACCTGGTCGGCGTCGCTGACGTCGGCCCCGACGGCCAGCGCGCGGCCGCCGGCGGCCTCGATCGCCTCGACGGTGCTCTTGCCCGCCGCCTCCTCCAGGTCCACCACGGCGACGGCGTACCCGTCGGCGGCCAGGCGGATCGCGGTCGCTGCGCCGATGCCACGGGCCGCGCCGGTCACGATCGCCACGCGGCTCTGTGCGTCGGTCATGTCACTCCTTCTCCTGCCGGCACCACACGGCGCCGGGTCGTCTCGCTGAGGCTCGACCGACACGGTACGGCCGCGGAACCGGCCTACGCGCGCTGGTCCCCGGGCGTGGCGCTCACGGCCAGATGCTGGCGACGATGATCGCCGCGACCGACAGCTGCGCCGCCGCGCTGACCAGGCTGGCGGGGTGGAAGTCCGGCTCGGTGAGGTGCTGACCGAGGCGGCCGGGCGCGACCAGGTCGAGTGCCACGAACGCGACGGCCTGCAGCAGCACCCCGAGCACGCCGAAGACCACGGTGTAGCCCAGCGCCTCGCCGAACCCGCTGGTCGCGTTGGTCCAGATGGTGGCGAAGGCGATCACCCCCTGGCCGAGGAAGCCCGCCGCCAGGGTGATCGCCGCGTTGATCGAGCGGTGCTCGTAGATGTGGCGCCCCAGGTGCCCGGGGGTCAGCAGGTCGAGGGCGAAGAAGCCGAGGACGAGCAGCGCGAGGCCCACGCCGGTGTAGGCGACGGCGTAGCCGATGCTGGCCAGCATGGGGCGGGAACCTCCGGGCAGGGGGACGCGGGCCTGCTGTGTCTACCTCAGTCCTCGGGGTTCTCGCTCCGCGCCTCACCGGCCTGTCCGCGCCGCCCCGGCCGGGGCACGTGCGGCCGCGGGACGTGCAGGGCCCGCACCGAGGCGAGCGCGGCGCGGCGGGCCTGGGCGCGCTGGCGCGCCCGGCTGGTGCGGGGGGCCCGGGGTTCCTCGCGCAGCAGGGCGTCCAGCCAGTGACCGCGCGGGTCGACGTCGACCAGGAGCGCCTTGACCAGCAGGGTCAGGGGGATGGCCAGCAGCGCACCCAGGGCGCCCAGGGCCCAGCCCCAGAACAGCAGGGCGACGAAGGTGACCGTCATCGACAGGCCCACCGAGTCGCCCACGAAGCGCGGCTGGATCAGCGTCTGGATGACGAAGTTGAGGACGGCGTAGACGATGACGACCGCCCACATGTCCGACCAGCCGCCGTCGAGCAGGGCCAGCAGCGCCGGGGGCAGCAGCCCCAGCACGAAGCCGATGTTGGGGACGTAGTTCGTGATGAACGACAGCAGGCCCCACAGCAGCGGCAGCGGCACGCCGATGATCGCCAGGGCGATGGTGTCCCCGACCGCCACGACGAAGCCGAAGACGGTGCTGACGAGCAGGTAGCTGCGGGTGCCGCGCGCGAACAGCCCCATGGCGATGAGCAGGTGCGGGCGTTCGCCGGCGATCAGCGCGAGGCGCCGCCCGAAGCCGCCGGACTCGATGGCGAGGAACACCAGGGCCGAGAGCAGGAGCAGCAGCGTGGAGGCGGCCTCGGTGAGGCTGGACAGCAGCCCCGTGGCCACGCCCACCAGCTGGCCGTAGTCGATCTCGGAGAGGAGGTCCGACAGCTGGCCGGAGACGACGCCGGCGTCGTTGAGGTCCTCCTGCACCGACTCCAGCAGGCGGTTGAACTCGGGCGCGTAGTCGGGCAGCAGCGCGGCCAGCTGGGCCACGGAGACGACCAGCAGCGCCACGAACGACAGCAGGACCGCCCAGACCAGCAGCAGCAGCACCGAGGCGCTGGCCCACCGCGGCCAGCCGTGCCGCAGCAACCAGCGCTGCACCGGCATGAGCGCGACGACGATGACCAGCGCCAGCAGCACCGGTGCGATCAGCCAGGCCAGGGTCCGGATGCCGCCCAGGGCGATGGTGGCCGCCGCTCCCCCGACCAGCAGCACCAGCCAGCGCGGCAGGCCGCCGGGGGACTCGGGGATCGCGGCCGCGCCGGCGCCCGGTGGGCCCGTCTCGGCCTGGCGGCCGGCGACCTCGAGGCCGACCCCCTCGGGGCCGGACGCCTCGGGCCCGGTGGCCTCCTCGGCGGCGGCCTCGGCCACGGAGGTGTCTGCGTCGGCGGCCTCGGCGGCGGCGGCCCCCAGGGAGTCGGCGCCCGGGGCGTCACCGGCCCGTCGCGCCTCCACGGCGGCGTCGGCAGCGCGAGCGGGGGCGAGACCGCGTCCCCGTCGGGACCGCTCCCCCGGCAGCTCGGGTCGGGCCACCATTCGTTCTCCGCTCTCCCCCGCGCGGCGCCCGCGCCGCTCGCTCGGCGGACGGTGCGCCGCCGCCCCTCTTCAGGGTGTCACGGCCGCGACGGGCGTCAGCGGCCCCCGCCGTCCAGCAGCGCCGCCATCTCCGGCAGGACGAAGAAGGTGGCGGTGTCGCGGGCGCTGGGTCCCCCGGCGTCGGGATCGGCCCCGGCGTCGAGCAGGAGGCGCACGATCTCCGCCGACTGCCGGAAGACGGCGGCGGCCAGCGCCGTCTGCCCCCGATCGTTGGCCCGCCCGTGGTCGGCGCCGCGCGCCAGCAGGGCCGCGACCGCATCGGCATGGGCGTGGTACGCGGCGAGGACCAGCAGGGTGTCGCCCTTGTCGTTGGTGAGGTTCGCGGGCACGCCGGCATCGACGTAGGCCGCCAGCTCCTCGGCGCGCCCGTCGCGGGCCAGGTCGAAGACCCGGTGCGCCAGCTCGATCACCTCGGGGTCGATGCCCCCCACCGGACCGGTTCCACCCGCCGGGCCCGTCACGCGGCCGGCCCGCCGTCGCCGATCCGGTCCAGCAGCGCCAGGACGCGCCGCCAGGCGTCCGCGGAGGCCTCGGCCCACTGGTCGGAGGCGCGGTCGAAGAACGAGTGCGGGGCGCCGTCGTAGACGGCGGTCTCGACCTCCGCGCCGGCAGACCGCATCGTGTCCGCGAGCGCGAGCTGGTCGGCCACCGGCGTCGCCATGTCGTCGCCGGCGATGAGCATGAGCACCGGCAGGCGCGCCGAGGCCGCGGCCTCCCCGACCATCTGCGGCCGGCCGTAGAAGCCGGCGGTGGCCGCCAGCGGGAGCGCGCCCGCGCTCTGGCGCCAGGCGTTGCTGCCGCCGAAGCAGAAGCCGACGGTGATCACCGGGAGGCCGGGCCGGGTGCGCTCGCGCAGGTAGGCGATCGCCGCGGAGGTGTCGCCGTCGATCCCCTCGGCGGTCGCCTGCGGCACGTGCGCCTTCCAGTCGAAGTCCTGGTCGCGGACGCCCTGCTCGGCCCGGCCCGCGGTGCGGGCGAAGTAGTCGATGGCCACCGCCGGGAAGCCGGCCTCGGCGAACCGCTCCGCCAGCGCGACGTAGTACGGGTGCAGGCCGCGGACGTCGGGCAGCACCACCACCCCCGCGGCGGCCTCGCCGGCCGGCGCGGCGAAGGCGGCGTCGAACTCGGTGCCGTCGGGCGAGGTGAGCGTCAGCAGACCGCGCTCGGCGACCTCACCGGAGCGCGGCGGGGCGGGCGGGCGGCTGTCGGCGTCGTGGCACATGGGTCCCTCCCTACCAGGGCGGCCGGGCGGCTCAGGTGTCGGCGGCCCGGTCGGCGGCGCCCGCGCTGCCGCCGAACAGCTGCGCGGCCACCTCGCGCCGCGCGTCGGCGAGCCACTGGTGCTGGTCGTCGGCCTGGGCGACGAGCCGCTCGAGCAGCGCGCGGTCCAGACGCGGCTCGACGGCGGCGAGCTCCAGCAGCGTCTCGAAGCCGGCGCGCTTGGCGAGGACGGCGGTGGCGATGAACTCGAACTCCACGAGGTCGCTGAGCGGGGAGCGCGTGAGCAGGCGCCCGTTGAGCTTGGCGCGGGAGAGCTTCTCCGCCACCCAGGTGCCCAGCTGCTTGTACGTCCGCACCGGGATGCCCAGCGCCCCGGCCATGGACACGTGGGCCGACCGCTCCTCGCGGAGCTCGTCGAGCAGCATCTCCAGGTGGGGCTCGTACGCCGTCCCCCGGTGCCGCGACAGCATCCGGGAGACGAGCTCCACGCCACCGGTGGCCGCGGCCATGTGGTCGTTGACGTAGATGCCCAGCAGGTCGGCGTGGCGGATCCCGCCGGACGCTGTGGACCCGGGGGAAGTGGACTCGGACACGCAGGCCTCCAGGGCCGACCGGACGGGACCGGCCCATTCTCACCGCCGCATGATCACCGCGCGCGGTGACCGGCGGGCCGGTCAGGCCTCGGCGCGGGCGAGCAGCCGGGCCGCGGTGGGGCGCAGCTCGCACTCGAGCTCCCAGCCGCCGGCCGCCAGCCGCTGCCCGACCGCCTGGCGGCTGACGCCCAGCTCCGTCGCCGCCGCGGCCTGCGTGCGGCCGGCGGCCAGGAGGTCGGCCGCCGCCCACGCCGCCGGGCTGCGCCGGCCCACGAGGACGGCCAGCGCCGCGAGCACGGCCTGGGCGTCCAGCGCCTCCCCCGGTCGGACGCCGCGCACCGCCACCCGCCCCGGCCGGCGGGCCGCCGCCGCCAGCGCCGTTCCCGCGGCGAGGACGGCGGGCCCCTCGGCGCGGCCCCGCGTCCGGGTCACGGGCCCGGCGCCCACCCCGATCGGCCCGCGCCCGCTCCGCACCAGCTGCAGCACCCGGTCGACGGCGGCCGCCGCGTCGGCGACCACCACGGGGTCCCCGTTCGCGGCCACGGCGAGCACGAAGGGCATCCCGCGAGACTGCGGCAAGCCTCAGAGCTTGTCGAGCACCTCGGCGGGGAAGCCGCCGGTGGCGACCGGTCCCCAGCGGTCCGGGGTGATCCGCAGCAGGGACTTGCCCTGCTTCGCCATCGCCGCGCGGTACTCGTCCCAGTCGGGGTGCTCGCCGCTGATGGAGCGGAAGTACTCGACGAGCGGTTCCAGCGCCTCGGGCAGGTCCAGCACCTCCGCCGTCCCGTCGACCTGGACCCACGGGCCGTCCCAGTCGTCGGAGAGCACGCACAGCGAGACGGCGGGGTCGCGGCGGGCGTTGGCCACCTTGGCCCGCTGCGGATACGTGGAGACGACGACGCGGCCGCCGGCGTCCACCCCGAAGGTGACCGGGGAGAGCTGGGGACCGCCGGAGCCCCGCCTGGTCAGCAGCACGGCCTTGTGGCGGGGGCGGAGGAAGTCGAGCAGCGCGGCCCGGTCGACCCGGTCGGCGGTGGCGGTCCTGGGCATGCCGATCACGGTAGTGCGAGGTCACGGAAGGGCGACGCCCCCGGCGGTCGTCCGGTGCACGGACGCGGTGTGTGCTGCGATGACGACCATGAGGCTGCTCCCGTCGCGTCGGTCCGGGCCCGGGGACGCCCCCGCCACGACCACCCCCGCCAACAGCCCGCACGCGCTCACCGACGTCCCCGGCGCCGCCACCTCGGCGCCCGCTCCGTCGGACGAGCGCGGACCCAGGCTGCAGCGCGGCATCCGCGCGCTCGCGATCGGCTCGGCCGAGGTGCTGCTGATCGTCCTGGCGATCTACGTGCTGGGCGAGGTCCTCGGCGCGCTGTGGGTGATCCTGCTGCCGATCGTGATGGGGCTGCTGATCACGACGGTCCTCTGGCCGCCCACGCGCTTCCTGCGCCGGCACGGGTGGCCGCCGGCGCTGGCCGCCGCGGTCGTGGTGCTCGCGGCGATCGGCGTCTTCGGCGGGATCATCGCCGTGATCGCCCCCCAGGTCGTCGACCAGGTGGAGACCCTCGCCGACCAGGTCGGGGAGGGGCTGCGCGACGTCCAGGAGTGGGTGCAGGGCCCGCCGTTCAACGTCGACCCGGAGCAGATCGACGACGCGGTGGACGACGCCATCGCCACCCTGCAGGGCCGGGCCGGCGACATCGCCGGCTACGCGGCCACCGGGGCGACCGCGATCGGCAACGCGCTGATCAACATCGTCCTGGCGCTGGTCCTGTGCTTCTTCTTCCTCAAGGACGGGCCGCGCTGGGTGCCGTGGCTGTGCGCGCAGACCGGCCGCCGCGCCGCGCCGCACGTCGCCGCGCTGTCGGCCAAGACCTGGACGACGCTGTCCGAGTTCATCCGCCAGCAGGCCTACGTCGGGTTCATCGACGCGTTCTTCATCGGTGTCGGGCTGTGGATCCTCGACGTCCCGCTGGTGCTGCCGCTGGCCGTGATCACGTTCTTCGCGGCGTTCGTCCCGATCATCGGGGCGTTCGTCGCGGGCGCGTTCGCCGTCCTCATCGCGCTCGTCGACGAGGGCTGGGGCGTCGCCCTGGCGGTGCTGGTCATCGTGCTGGTGGTGCAGCAGATCGAGGGCAACGTGCTGCAGCCGATCATCCAGGGCCGCGGCTTCAACCTGCACCCCGCGATCGTCATCCTGGCCGTGACGGCCGGCACGAGCCTCGCCGGCATCACCGGAGCCTTCCTGGGGGTGCCCGTGGCCGCGCTGATCGCCGTGATCTACCGATACGTCCGCGACGAGCTCGACGGCCGATCACCGGAGGTGGACGGCGCCGGCATGCAGACCCAGGTGGTCGACGACGGGAACGGGGCCACGCTCGCCGCCGAGCACGTCGGACGACCGGACGACAGCGGTCCCGCCCCCGAGGAGGGCTCCGCGCGCTGACCCGACCGGGGGACCATGGGGAATGCCGGCCCCCGCCGCGGGCTTGGCGCAGAGGACGTCATCGATCCGAGGAGCACCCGTGCCGCAGCTACCTGAGGATCTCGTGGAGCTCCTGCCCACGGCCTCGCCCTTCCTGGACCGGGAGAGCGCGCTGGCGCAGCACGCCGACCCGGCCGCGGCCCGCCGCGGGCTGGTGCTGGTGCACGACCTGGCCGGCGACTTCGACGCCGCACGGTCCGGCGCCCTCGCCGGGGCGCACCTGCTGGCCAGCCTGCCGCACGAGGCGATCGCCCGGTTCGACGCCGACGCCCTGGTCGACTACCGGGCGCACCGGCCGCGGATGACCTTCACCGGCGACAGCTACGCCGACGCCACGCTCCCCGAGATCGTGCTGTACGCGCTGGAGGACGACGCGGGCGAGCCGTTCCTGCTGCTGCACGGCGCCGAGCCGGACTTCGCGTGGGAGCGGTTCGTCGCCGCCGTCCGCGACCTCGCCGAGCGGCTGGGGGTGACCTCCGTGGCCGCGCTGCACGCCATCCCGATGCCCGTGCCGCACACCCGGCCGGTCACCCTGACCGCGCACGCCACCCGGCGGCAGCTGATCGAGGACTACCCCGTGTACTGGGGTCAGGTGCGCATCCCCGGCAGCGTGGGCGCGCTCCTGGAGCTGCGGATGGGCGAGGCCGGCGTCGACGCCTACGGGATCGCCGCGCACGTGCCGCACTACCTGGCCCAGGCCACCTACCCGGCGGCGTCGCTGACCCTGCTCGAGCACCTGTCCCGGCTGACCGGTCTGCACCTGCCCACCGAGGCGCTGCGCGAGGCGGCCGAGGCCAACCGCACGGAGGTCGACGAGCAGATCGGCCGCTCGCCGGAGAACACCGCCGTCGTCGCGGCGCTCGAGCAGCAGTACGACGACTTCACCACCGCGCACGGCGACACCGGCCTGCTGGGCAGCAGCGGCCAGGTGCCCAGCGGCGAGGAGATCGCCGACGAGTTCGAGCGCTTCCTGGCCGAGCAGGAGAAGCGCCGCGGGGAGTAGGGCGACGGCGCCCCGCCCGGCCCGCTCACCCCTGGGCGGGCGCGCTCTCCGCGGTATCAGCCCGGCAGTCCGCGCAGAATCCCCAGAACACGACCTCGGCCTCGTCGACGACGAAGCCGGAGGCGTCCGACGGGGTCAGGCACGGGGTGTAGCCGACGGCGCAGTCGACGTCGACGACGACGCCGCAGGCCCGGCACACGAGGTGGTGGTGGTTGTCGCCCACGCGGAGCTCGAAGAGCGCGGGGGCGCCGGCAGGCTCGACGCGGCGGGCGAGCCCCGCGGTGACGAGGGCCTGCAGGACGCCGTAGACCGACTGCGGCGACAGGGTCGGGTGCGCGGCGCGGGCCGCGGTGACGATCGTGTCGGCGTCGGCGTGCGGGTGGGCGCCCAGGACGTCGAGCACGGCCAGCCGCGGGCGCGTGACGCGCAGGCCGGAGTCGCGCAGCCGGGTCGTCCAGGTCGTGTCCATCCCGACCAGTCTCCCCGCTTTTCTTGATCCGGTCAAAAGAGACGGGGAGATCTCACCCCTTCGCCGGACCCGATCCGGGGGTGGAGCCGCGCCGCCGACCGCGGGGCCGCGCCGTGCCACGGCTGCACGGTCACCGGGGCGGCCCTCACGCGAAGACGATCGTGCGGTCGCCCTCCACGATGACCCGGTCCTCCACGTGCCAGGTCACGGCCTGGGCGAGCACCTGGCGCTCGACGTAGCGGCCGACCCGGCGCATGTCCTCCACGGTGGCGCGGTGGTCGACGCGGGCCACCTCCTGCTCGATGATCGGGCCGGCGTCGAGCTCCGGGGTCACGTAGTGCGCCGTCGCCCCGATGAGCTTCACGCCGCGGTCGTGCGCCGCCTGGTACGGATTCGCGCCGACGAAGGCCGGCAGGAAGCTGTGGTGGATGTTGATCAGCCGCTCCGGGAAGCGACCGCAGAAGTCCGCCGACACGATCTGCATGTAGCGCGCGAGGACCACGAGGTCGGCGTCCCCCACGATCTCCAGCGCGCGTGCCTCGGCCTGCTCCTTCGTGCCCGGCGTGACCGGCACGTGGTGGAACGGGATGCCCGCCGTGCGGGCCACCGGCTCGAGGTCGGGGTGGTTGGACACGACGGCGGTGATGTCGGCGCGCAGGTCCCCGGCGCGGACGCGGTAGATGAGCTCCTGGAGGACGTGGTCGGTCCGGCTCACGAAGATCGCCACCGTCGGGCGGTGCGCCGCCTCGGTGAGCCGCCAGGTCATCTGCCACTGCCGCGCCAGCAGGTCCAGCGCGCCCTCCAGCTGGCGCCGGCGCTCGGCCAGGTCGGCGAGGACGAACTCCAGGCGGAGGGTGAACGTGCCCCCGGTCGGGTCGGACGAGTGCTGCTGGGAGTCGGTGATGTTCGCCCCGACGTCGGCGAGCAGCCGGGAGAGGACGGCGACGATGCCCGGCCGGTCGGGGCAGCGCACCACGAGGCGGCCGGCGTCGGCGGTGCTGGGGTCGTGCGGAGCGGGGGCGAGCACGGCGGCCATCGTCCCAGAGCCCCCGCCGGACCGATCCGCCCCCGCCGGACGCGGCCACCCGCGGGGGTGAGGAGGGCGGGCTCCGCCCCCCGTCAGGCCGCGACGTCGGGCAGCCGGGAGCGGGTGCGGTCGGCGACGTCGAACAGGTCCCCGTAGTCCTCGACGCGGTGCAGCACGTCCTCGGTGCGGAAGCGCAGCAGCCCCGGATCGGCGCCGGCGTTCACGGCGTCCACCTCGTCCCAGCCGATCGGGGTCGAGACGGTCGCGTCGGGCCGGGCCCGCAGCGAGTAGGGCGCCACCGTGGTCTTCGCCGGGTTGTTCTGGCTCCAGTCGATGAGCACCTTGCCCGGCCGCAGCACCTTCTCCATCCGCCACACGACCTGGTCGGGCGTCTCGGCGGCGAGCTCCTGGGCCAGCGCCTTGGCGTACCGGCTGGGGTGCTCGCGGTCGTTCACCCGGATCGGGGCGTACACCTGCATGCCCTTGGAGCCCGAGGTCTTGACCACCGGGTCCAGCCCGTCGGCGACCAGCCGCGCCCGCAGCCGCTCGGCGAGCCGGCAGCACTCGGCGATACCGGTCTCGGGCCCAGGGTCGAGGTCGAGCACGAGCAGGTCGGGGAGCGTCGGCTGCCGCTTGCCGCCGATCTGCCACTGCGGCACGTGCAGCTCCAGGGCCGCCAGGTTGGCCGCCCACGCCAGGTCGGCGACGGTCTCGAGCACGACCATGTCGAGCGTCTCGCGGCCCGTGCTGCTGCCGGGGCTCGGGATGGTCACGCGGCGGACCCAGTCGGGCGCGTGCCGGGCGCTGTTCTTCTCGAAGAACGCCTGCCCCTCGACCCCGTCGGGCCAGCGGGTGAACGTCACCGGCCGGCCGGACAGGTGCGGCAGCAGCACCGGCGCGATCCGGACGTAGTAGTCGATCACCTGCGCCTTGGTGAACGACACCTCCGGGAAGAGCACCTTCTCCAGGTTCGACACCTCGAGCTGGCGCCCGTCGATCCGCACCCGCTGCCGGCTCACGCCTGCCACTCCTCGGTCACCTCCTCGGGCTCCAGGTCGTCGCGCAGCCCGCGCCAGGAGGGGTGCCGCATCCGGCCGTCCGCCGTCCACCCGGCGAAGGCCACCTCGCCGACCAGCTCCGGCTCGGCCCAGCGGGCGTCCCGGGTGACCTCGCGGGGCAGTGCGTCGGCGAAGGGCGGGGCGCTGCGGGCGGTGAGCATCCCGTCGAGCTCCCGCAGCGCGGCGTCGGTGAACCCGGTGCCCACGTGCCCGGCGTAGACCAGGCGGCCGTCGTCGTCGTGCACCCCGACCAGCAGCGACCCGACACCGCCGGCGCGCCGGCCCTGGCCGGGCCGCCAGCCGCCGACGACGACGCTCTGCATCCGGACGTGCTTGACCTTGCGCCACTCCGGCGCCCGCACGCCCGCCCGGTAGAGGCTGTCCAGCCGCTTGGCGACGACGCCCTCCAGCCCGTTCTCGAGGCTGGCGGCGTGCACGTCGGCCCCGCCGCCGCGGAACCAGGGGGTGCTCGCCCACCGCTCCCCCGACGGGGCCAGCTCGTCCAGGCGCGCGCGGCGCTGCTCGTACGGCAGCCCGGTGAGGTCCACGCCGTCGAGGGCGAGCAGGTCGAAGACCAGGTAGGTGACGGGCGCGGCCGCGGCCATCCGCCGCACCTCGGGGCCGGTGCGGTGCATCCGGCCCTGCAGGGCGCCGAAGTCCGGCCGGCCGAGGTCGTCCAGGGCCACCACCTCGCCGTCGAGCACGGCGTCCCGCCCGGCGAGGGCGGCCGGGAGCCGGGCGAGCTCCGGGTAGCGGACGGTGATCTCGGTGCGGCTGCGGGCCCACAGCCCGACCCGGCCGGCGCGCGCCAGGGACACGGCGCGGACGCCGTCCCACTTGAACTCGTAGCCCCAGCGGTCGTCCTCGCCGGCCGGGGGCAGCTCGCCGGGGATGGCGAGCATCGGCGCAGGGACGGGCGACGGCTCGGGTCGGACCACCTCAGGCGCTGCGGCGGGTCCGCTTGGCCGGGGCCTTCTCGGCCGTGGCCGTCTTCTTCGCGGCGGTGGTCTTCTTCGCGGGCGCCTTCTTGGCCGGCGTCCTCGCTGCGGGCGCCTTCTTCGCCGTCCGCTTCGCCGGGGCCTCGTCGGCGTCCTCGGCGGTGTCGTCGGCGGCGTCGGCCTTGCGCGGCGCCGTCGCCTTCTTGGCCGGGGCGCGGCGGGCGGGAGCCGGCTCGTCCTCGTCGGCGCTGCCGCCGCGGGCCTTCTCCACGCTGCGGCGCAGCGCGCTCATCAGGTCGACGACGGCGGCACCGGGGTCCGCGGTCTCGGGCACCGGCTGCACCTCGCCGCCGGACTGCTTGGCCTCCAGCAGCGCCGTCATGGCCTCGCGGTAGTCGTCGGTGAACTCGCCCGCGTCGAACGCGCCGGTCATGGAGGAGATGAGCGCCTCGGCCATCTGCAGCTCCTGCGGCCGGACGGTGACGTCCTCGTCGAGGAACCCGAAGTCGGGACGGCGGATCTCGTCGGGCCAGCGCATGGTGTGCAGCACGAGCACGTCGTCGCGCACGCGCAGGGCGGCGAGCGACTCCCGCTGGCGCAGGGCGATCTTGGTGATGGCGACCTGGCCGGCGTTGGCCAGCGCGTCGCGCAGCAGCACGTACGGGCGCACCGCCGGGCCGTCGGGCTCGAGGTAGTAGGTCTTCTCGAAGTGGATCGGGTCGATCTCGTCCTGGTCCACGAACTGCAGGACGTCGATCTCCCGGCGCGTGGACAGCGGCAGGTCGTCGAAGTCCTCGTCGGTGAGGATCACCAGCTGCCCGTCGGGGAGCTCGTAGCCCTTGGCGATCTCGGAGTACTCGACCTCCTCGCCGTCGATGGAGCAGACCCGCTTGTACTTGATCCGCCCGCCGTCGGGGGCGTGCACCTGGTGGAAGCGGATGTCCTTGTCCTCGGTCGCGGAATAGAGCTTCACGCCGATGCTGACCAGCCCGAAGGAGACCGCACCCCGCCAGATCGACCGCACGCCGCGCCTCCTCCCGCCCCCACCTGACCGCCGAACCCGCAGCGTAGGCCGGGAGGGCGACGTCCGGCAGGTCGACGGGAGCGCCCCTCCCCCGTACGGAGGACGCGCTCAGGCGACGCCCTGGGGCTCGTCCTTGGGCGCCGGCTCCAGGCCGCCGTTCTGGATGGCGTCGTAGGCGAACTGGAGGACGTCGGAGGAAGCCACCAGCGTCATCGTCAGCGCGGCCAGCCGGGTGGCCTTCGGCGCCGTCGCATAGCCGAACACCAGGCCGGTCGCCACCCACTGCGCCAGGCAGAACGGGCAGGTGAGCAGCTCGCCGACCGCGTGCTTGGCCCCGCCGTGCTCGCGCACCTCCTCGGCGATCTCCGCGTGGCCGGACGGCCCCTGGAACGACGTGAACGGTGCGCGCAGCGGCGCCGTCACCGGGTCCTTGGCGATGCGGCGGGCCAGCCGGAACGTGGCGACGGCGAGGAGCGCGGCGTCGCCGGGCGGGATCCGGTCGGGCAGCTCGCGGCCGGAGGCGCGGACGGCGGCGGCACCGGCGGTGACCAGCCCCAGGTAGACGCCCATCGCGCCGAGGTCCCCGGCCAGGGGTCGCGCCTCGCCCTGCGAGTACTCCCGCCCCTGGACGCGTGCCCATCGCCGGAACGGGGCCGCGGCCCGCTGCAGGTCTTTCCCGATCGCCATGGGCAGCGCGCTACCCGCCCGCGCCGGCTCCGACCCATGCGACGTCGACGGGGCGGGCTCCCGGCCGGCCGCATGGTCCGGACGCGGGCGGGTAGGCGGGGAGGGACCGCGGCCGTCGGATCGACCGGCCGCCGACGACGCAGCGCGACAGCGCGCGCAGGAGGAGGCAGCACCCCATGACCACGCCCGAGGGCCAGACCGCCCGCGACGTGCACCCCGAGGACGAGGGCATCCCCGAGGTCTCGCAGGACGACTCGCCCACCCAGACCTGGAACGAGGACCCGGAGTTCGCCCCGCTGCCCGGCGAGCGGGCCGGCGCCTCCACGGACTTCGGCACCACCGCGCTCGAGCAGGCAGAGGGCGAGTCGCTCACCGGGCGGCTGGACCGCGAGGTGCCCGACGTGCAGTCCGGCGCCCGGGCCGCCGAGGACCCGCAGCGCGCGACGATGCAGCTCGAGCAGGACGCCTCCACCTCGCCGTCGTCGGACTCCGGCACGAACAGCACGGCCGACGACGTCGAGGCCACGGCCGACGAGCCGGCCGGCGGCGAGGGTCCGGAAGAGGCCGCGATGCACGTGATCGACGGCTGAGGGCTCGGTCTCGGCGGGGTGCGGTCCGGTGGACCGCTGCGTGCAGGTGGACCCGGTGTCGGGGCGGGTTGGCGGCCCCCCGAGCGGTTGTCTACGTTGTATCCGCGGTTGAGCAGGCAGCCGCGCGTACCGTGCCGGGCAACCCGGTGCGGTCGACGTACCGGACGGGCCACGAGCCCAGGGGCGCCGACCCCGGCGTCCCCACGCACTAGAGTGATCCCGCGGCCGTGCCGCCGAGCACAGCCGTTGAGAGGAGCCAGCCCGTGACCACCCCCGACCTGCCCGCCGAGGGGCAGCCCGACGTGTCCACCGAGGGCACCGAGGCCCCCTTCGACGACGTGATCACGCTCTCCACCACCACCGGTGAGGACGGCGTCGTCACGGTGACGGTCGTCGGCGAAGTGGACACCTTCACCGCGCCGGTCCTCCGTTCGTCGCTGGACACCCAGCTCGAGCAGCAGCCCCGCGAGCTCGTGATCGACCTGTCCGGCGTCCAGTTCCTCGGATCCGCCGGTCTGGCCGTGCTCGTGGAGACGCAGAAGTCCGCGCGCAGCCGCGACGTCGAGCTCCGGCTCGTCGCCACCACCCGCGCGGTCACCCGGCCGCTCGAGGTGACCGGTCTCATCGACCTGTTCACCATCGTGGACGGCAGCGCACGCTGACCCCGCGGGCCGTCCGGCCCGCACGCACCGACGACGAGGCCCCGCTCCGGCGGGGCCTCGTCGCGTTCAGGCGTGCAGCAGCCGGCAGACCGCCGCCTCCAGCGCCCGCTGCGCGTCCCGGTCGCCCTCGGCCCCGGCGGCCTCCCGGAGCGCCGGTGCCACCGTCTCGCCGTGCTCGAACCGGTCGACCACCCGGGGGTCGACGTAGCTGGCCCGGCACACCGCCGGCGTGTTCCCCAGCTGCTCCGACACGGCCTTGTACGCCGTGCTGATCACCTTCTTGCGCCCCGTCCTCGAGCGCGGCGGCGGGGCCTCGGCCAGTCGCGCGGCCATCAGCACGGTCGCCGTCCAGGTGCGGAAGTCCTTGGCGGTGATCTCCGCGCCGCTGATCTCCTTGAGGTAGGCGTTGATCTCGGTGCTGGTGACGTCTCGCCACGACCCGTCGTCCACCTGGTAGGCGAGGAGCTCCTCCCCCGTGTCCTCCGGCCGCTCCAGCAGGGTGCGCACCACCGTCGCCGTGGGCCGGTCGGTGATCTCGACCTCCCGCTGGAGGCCGCCCTTGGCGGTGTAGCAGAAGTAGGTCCGCTCGCCGCGGACGGAGACGTGCTCGCGGCGGAGCGTGGCGAGGCCGTACGTGCCGTTGTCCTCGGCGTACTGCTCGCTGCCGACCCGGAACGCCCCCAGGTCCAGCAGCCGGATGGCGCAGGCGAGCACGCGTTCGCGGTTGAGCCCGCGCGTCCGCAGCGCCGCGACCACCTCGTCGCGGACGTCGGGGAGCTGGGAGGCGATCTCCAGCACCCGCTCGTGCTTCTCCGCGTCCCGGCGGGCGCGCCACTGGTCGTGGTAGCGGTACTGCCGCCGGCCGGCCGCGTCGACCCCGGTGGCCTGGATGTGCCCGTTGGGCCACGGGCAGATCCAGACGTCCTTCCAGGCCGGCGGGATCGCCAGGGCCCGCAGCCGGTCCACCCGCTCGTCCTTGATGAGCGCGCCGTCCTCGTCGTGGTAAGCGAACCCCCGGCCGGCGCGCCGGCGCCGCCAGCCGACCCCGTGCACGTCACTCCGGCGCAGTCTCACCCCCGCTGGATGCGCACCGCCGCCGTTCCCCAAACCGCAGGGGGACGACGGTCACCCGCTCAGCGGATGTCGACCAGCCCGGCGAGCCCGCTGATCTCCAGCACGTGCCGGGTGACCCCGCCCTCGGGGGCGTGCACGACCAGCTGCCAGCCCTCGTCCCGCGCGATCCGCGCCATCGCGAGGACCACCCGCACGGCGGCGCTGCTGAACAGGGTCACGCCGACGAGGTCCAGCTCGACCCGGCCGGTGCCGCCGTGGCTGGCTTCGAGCAGGCGGATCCGCAGCTGCTCCGCGCTGGTCAGGTCCAGCTCGCCGGTGACGCGGACGACGGGCCGGGAGCCGCTGCGGTCCACGACCACCGCGGCAGAACCCCCGGCCGGCGGATGCTGGGCCTCCGCGTCGGGGGACCGGCGCAGGCGCAGGCGCAGCGTGACCGTGGTGCCGCGCTCGCCCTGCAGGACGACGCCGTCGACGAGCTGCCGCATGATCAGCAGCCCGCGGCCCCGGCTGCCCGGGTCGCGGTCCGGCGGCCGCCAGGTGCCCTCGTCCCGGACGGTGACGGTGAGCACGCCGTCGGGATCGACCGCGGCCGAGACGTGCATCGGGCCGGGCTCGGAGCCGGAGTAGGCGTGCTCCGCCGCGTTCGCCGCCGCCTCCCCCACCGCGACCATGACCCCGACCCGGTCCTGCTCGCCCATGCCCAGGTGGTCCAGCCACGCGCCCAGCCGCCGGCGGATCGCGGGCAGGGACGCGGGGACCGCCGGCAGGTCGACCCCCAGCGTCGCGGGCGCGACGGCGAGCCGGTGCGCCACCAGGACGGCGACGTCGTCCGGCCGGCTCGCGGGGGCGGGGAGCAGCGCGGCGATCGCGGCGGCGAGCTCGGCCGAGCCGATGTCCTCGCGCGGGTCGGTGCCGGCGACCACCGAGCGCGCCACCTCCCCGAGGTGGGAGAGGCCCTGCGTGGGCGGGGAGCCGCCGGCGGCGACCGCACCGTCGGAGAACAGCACCAGCGTGGCGCCCCGCTCCAGCACGGTCTGCGAGACCTCGGTGCGGGTACCGGGCACGCTGCCCAGCGGCGGGCGCGGCACCAGCGGGAGGAACGTGGTGCGCCCGTCGCGGTCGACCAGCAGCGGGGCGGGGTGGCCGGCGGCGGCGTAGGTCAGCCGCCCGGTGCTCCCCTCCAGGACGCCGAAGAACACCGACGCGCCCTCGACGTCGTCCATCTGCGCCGCGAACTCGTCCAGCGCGGTCACGACGGCCGCCGGCCACGGATCGCGCAGCGCGCTGGAGCGCATCGCGCCGCGCAGGCGGCTCATGGCCCCGGCGGCCGGCATCCCGGCGCCCACCGCGTCACCGATCACGAGCGCGAGCCGGCCGCCGCCGAGGGGGACGGCGTCGTACCAGTCGCCACCGGCCGCGGCCACGGACGTCGCCCTGTCGTAGCTGCCGGAGAGGCGGATGTCGGGCAGCAGCGGCAGGAAGGGCGGCAGCAGCGCGGACTGCGCCTGCTCGACGAGGTCGCCGCCCGACGCGCCGTCGTCGGGACCGCGCGCCTCGAGCACCAGCAGCACGCCGGGCTCACCGGCGACCGACAGCGGCTGCACGACCAGCGTGGCCGCGGGGCCCCCGTCGGCGCCCAGCAGGCCGGTGACGGTCTCGGTCCGGCCGCTGCGCAGGACCTGCTCGGCCAGCTCGATCACGGGCCGGCCGGCCACCCGGGGCAGCGCCGACCGGTCGGTGCCGAGCGCGCGGCCGCGCGCGTTCGCCCACACCGGCGCCAGCCCGGCGCCGGCGAGGCAGTACATCGCCGCCGGGGCGTGCTCGAGAGCTGCCACGAACGCGGTCGGGACGCCATCGGCGGGCGAGCCGTCGGCGGACGGGGCGCCCGGGCTGGTGTCCATCACGGGCGAGGGATACCAGCGCCCGGGGTCCGGTAACCGGTGCGAGCGGGTGGTTTGCCGCCGGGCGGCACGGGTACGTCCTCTCCTCGGCGCCCGTCCGGGTCGCCCGTGCCGCCGGCCGGCCGCGGTTCTCGGGCAGGATGGGACCGGAACCGGCGCCGCCACGGTGGCCGGTCGAGACGAAGGACGAGGGAGCAACGACGCATGGTGGATCGCAGGGGTGCCGTTGCGCAGGACGGACGGCGGGCCGAACGGCTGGAACTGCGGGTACCCACCACGCCGACCCAGCTGCCCGCGGTGCGGGCGATGGCCGGTGACCTCGCCATCCGGATGGACTACGACCTGGACTCGGTCGAGGACCTGCGGCTGGCCGTCGACGAGGCGTGCGCCACGCTCGCGGCGATCGGGCTGCCGGAGGAGCCGCTGACCGTCGTGTTCGAGACGACGCGCACCGGCCTGCACATCGACGCCTGGGTGCCGACCGCCGAGGGCACCGACGTTCCGCGCGACGGCTTCGGCTGGGCGGTGCTGCAGACCCTCGTCGACGGCGTCGAGGCCCGGCCCGCCACGCAGGCGGAGGTCCCGGCCGGCAACGGCGCCGCCACCGCGGTGGCCCTCATCTCCGTGGACAAGTTCCTCCCGGGCCAGCACCCGACCCCGGTCGGTGGCCCGGACCGAAACGTCTCGGTCGCTCGGTGACCCCGGGGGCCGCCACCGGGAACACGACCGCCGAGGAGGAGACCCTGCGCGGGGACGAGACCGTGCCCACGGCCGACCGGGCCGAGGACGACGTCGAGGTCGAGGCCGAGGCCGAGGTCGAGGCCGGCGGGGAGACCGACGCCGACGAGGTCGACGCAGCCGTCGACGTGCCCGTCGCGCCCGACGACGACGTCCCCGTCGTCCCGGCGCCGCGGGCCGAGGACGTCGTCCCCGTGTCCGACAACCGCCGGCGCGCGGAGCGGACGGCGCCGCTGTTCGCCGAGCTCGCCACGCTGGAGAAGGACGACCCGCGGCGCGAGCGGCTGCGAGAGATCCTGGTCGAGGAGCACCTGCCGCTGGTCCGGCACTTCGCCCGCCGGTTCAGCAACCGCGGCGAGCCGTTCGACGACCTCCTGCAGGTCGGCACGCTGGGGCTCATCGCGGCCATCGACCGCTTCGACCCGACCCGCGGGGTGGAGTTCCTCTCGTTCGCCGTCCCGACCATCACCGGCGAGATCAAGCGGCACTTCCGCGACCAGGGCTGGTCGGTGCGGGTGCCGCGGCGGCTGCAGGAGCTGCACCTGTCGCTGAACTCGGCCGTCGGCGAGCTCGCGCAGAAGAACGGCCGAGCGCCGACGCCCAGTGAGCTCGCCCAGCACCTGGGCATCCCGCGCGAGGAGGTGCTGGAGGGCCTCGCGGTCGCGAACGCCTACCGCAGCAGCTCCCTCGACGAGCGGCTCTCCGGCGACGACGACTCCCCCACCCTCGCCGCCACCCTCGGCGAGGAGGACGCGGCGCTGGAGGGCGTGGAGTACCGGGAGTCGCTGCAGCCGCTGCTGGCCACGATCCCGGCCCGCGAGCGGCGGATCCTCATCCTGCGGTTCTTCGGCAACATGACCCAGTCGCAGATCGCCGCGGACATCGGCATCTCCCAGATGCACGTGTCGCGGCTGCTCAGCCAGACGCTCGCCAAGCTCCGCGAGGGCCTGCTCAAGGACTGAGCACCCCGGCGGCGGCGACCGGGACCACCGCGGTCCCGGTCGCCGCTGCGGCTACTGCCGCGGGGGCGCCTGCGGGGGCGGTGGCGGGATCTCCGGCATCGACACGGCCTCCTCGGCCTCCGCGGCGGCCGTGTGCGCCATCGAGTCCGTCGGCGGCAGCGTGGGCGAGGGCACGGCCGGCATCGTGTCGGCCATGCTGGTCATCTCGATCCTGGCCTCGGGCTGCGCGGCCGCCGGGGGAAGCTGGGACTCGAACCAATCGCTGGTGTCCATCTCCCGCGCCGGGCGGGCGCCGTCGGCCGAGGGTCCGACGTCCATCCAGGACTGCCCGTCGGCGTCCGCGCCGCCGAGCCGCGCCAGCCCCTCCAGCGCCTTGCTGAACTCGCTGGGCACGATCCACATCTTGTTCGCGTCGCCCTGGGCGATCTTGGGCAGCGTCTGCAGGTACTGGTAGGCCAGGAGCCCCTGGTCGGGCTTGCCGTCGTGGATGGCCTGGAACACGGTCTCGATCGACTTCGCCTGCCCCTGCGCCTGCAGGTACAGGGCGGCCCGCTCGCCCTCGGCCCGCAGGATGCGGCTCTGCCGCTCGGCCTCGGCCTCGAGGATGGCGGCCTGCTTCTTCCCCTCCGCGGAGAGGATCGCGGCGGCCTTCTGCCCCTCGGCGGTGGTGATCGCCGACTGCCGGGCGCCCTCGGCCGTCAGGATGATCGCCCGCTTGTCGCGGTCGGCGCGCATCTGCTTCTCCATCGAGTCCTGGATGGACGCCGGCGGGTCGATCGCCTTGATCTCCACCCGCGCGACCCGCAGGCCCCACGGACCGGTGGTGCCGTCGAGCACCGACCGCAGCTGGCTGTTGATCCCGTCGCGCCCGGTGAGTGCGCCCTCGAGGTTCAGCCCGCCGACCACGTTGCGCAGCGTCGTGGTGGTCAGCTGCTCCATGCCGGTGATGTAGTTCGCGATCCCGTAGACCGCCAGCCGCGGGTCGGTCACCTGGAAGTAGAGGACGGTGTCGATGCCGACCTGCAGGTTGTCCGCGGTGATCACCGGCTGCGGCGGGAACGAGATGACCTGCTCGCGCAGGTCGATCGTGGCGCGCACGCGGTCGATGAACGGCACGAGGATCGACAGGCCCGGGGAGAGGGTGCGGCTGTAGCGGCCGAGCCGCTCGACCACCTTGGCCTGCGCCTGGGGGACGATCGTCACGCTCTTGGCGATCACGAACGCCACCACCAGCGCGACGACGAGCAGCGCGATCAGCGCAGGGGTCACGGAAGAACTCCCTCGGTCGGGACGGATCGGGACATCACTCGAGCTCCAGCGCGTCGCCCACGACGGCGGTCGCCCCGTCGACCTGGAGGATCCGCACGGTGGCCCCCACGGGGAAGGTCTCGCCGCCGTACTGGCTGCGGGCGGTCCACTCGTCGGCGCCCAGCAGGATGCGGCCGCCGTGCCCGTCGACGGCCTGGCTGACCCGGGCGGTGCGGCCGATCAGCCGGGCGACGCCGTCGAGCTGCTCCGGCGTCCGGTCCAGCAGGTGCCGCTTGGCCAGCGGTCGCACGAGGGCCAGCAGCAGGGCGCTGACGACGATGAAGGCGGCCAGCTGGAGGACGACGGGGCCGCCGAGGAGCGCCACGGTCATCCCACCCAGCGCGCCGCCGCCGAGCATGAGGAGGAACAGGTCGCCGCCGGCCAGTTCGCCGGCCACGAACAGGCCCGAGGCGATCAGCCACACCAACCAGGGGTCCACCTGGCCACTCTCGCATCCGCGGCGCCGGCCAGGTACCGCCCGGACGATCACGTTGCGCGACCGTTGCCCGGGCGCCGGCGCGGCCCGCCGTAGCCTCGCGGGCGTGCACGAACTCCCCGCCGGCAGGTTCGCCGCCTGGGCCACCGCCTGGCTCGCGGGCCGCTGCTCCTTCGACGAGACCCTCGATGCGCTGACCGGCGACGCCGCCGCCTCCGTCACCGGCCTGCCCGGCACGGAGGGCGCGGTGCCCCTCGGGCAGGCGCTGGCCGCCCTGCGCGCGCTGGGCGAGCGCCGGTTCTCGCTGGTGCTGCCGGTGCCCGGCGACGTCCGCGGGCTGCCGCGCGCGCCGGGCCTGACCGAGCAGGCACTCGAGGCCGGCCAGGCTGCTGTCGGCGTCGCCCTGGCGCTGGTGCCGCGGCCGGTGGGCGCGGAGATGGTGGCGTGGACGGCGTTCCCGCTGGCCGGGCGCCTCGCCCCGCCCCCGGTCGAGGGCACGCTGCGGGCGGCGTCCGGCGCCCTCGACCTGGCCGTCACCGACGCGGCGCGCACGCTGGCCTCGCTGGACCTCGCCCGCTGGCACCCCGAGGTGCCCACGCTGCTGGCCGGGATGGCGCGGGCCGCGCAGGCGCCCGGCCTGCCGGACGACACCGACCCGCTCGCCCTGTCGGTGCTGGCGCGCGGGCAGCGGCTGGCCCGGGTGCTCGACCTGGCCAGGACCGACGCGCCCGGCGCCGCCGTCACCACCGCCCAGGCCGCCGCCCGGGACGAGGCGCTGCGGCCGCTGTCGGACGCCGTCCGCGAGGCGCTGGCCGCGGCCTACAACGCCGTCCCCCGCTGACCTCCCGTGATCATCGGCAGGTGGCTGCCGACCCGCCGGTCACCCGCCACCACCTGCCGATGATCAACGGCGGGCGGGCCGCGCCACGAAACAGCAGGCCGCGGGACAGTTCGTGCCCAGCCGCGGGGGGCCGCCCGCGCGGCGCTCCTCGAGCAGCTCCCGCACGGTCGCGACGAACGCCGGGTGCGTGCCCGCGGTCCCGGCCCGGACGAACGTCAGCCCGAGCTCGGCCGCCGTCTCCCGGGCCTCGGTGTCCAGGTCCCACGCGACCTCGAGGTGGTCGCTGACGAACCCCACCGGGAGGACGACGACCGCGGTCTCCCCCGCAGCGGCCAGGGCGCGCAGGTGGTCGTTGACGTCGGGCTCCAGCCACGGCACCGACGGCGGGCCGCTGCGGCTCTGCCAGACCAGGTCGACGGGCCGGCCGGGGTCGACGGCGTCCACGACGGCCCTCGCCGCGGCGAGCAACTCCTGCTGGTAGGCCCCGCCGTCCGGCCCCGCGACCGCCGCCATGGCCTCGGGGACGGAGTGGGCGGTGGCGACGAGCCGTGCGCTGCCGCGCACCTCGGGCGGCAGCCGGTCGAGGGCGGCGGCCAGCGCCTCGGCGTTCGCGCGCACGAACCCGGGAGCGTCGGAGTAGTGCGGCAGCTTCTCCGCGGTGGGCGCACCCGGCCCCAGCACGGCGCGGGCCCGGGCGATGTCCTCGTGGTACTGGCGGCAGCCGGACGCCGAGGCGTAGGCCGAGGTGGCGAAGACGTAGACGTGCTCGATGCCGTCGTCGGCCATCTGCCGCCAGGCGTCCTCGACGTAGGGCACCCAGTTCCGGTTGCCCCAGTACACCGGCAGGTCCACGCCGGCGGCCCGCAGGTCGGCCTCCACCGCCGAGATCAGCGCCCGGTTCTGCCCGTTGATGGGGCTGACGCCGCCGAAGTGCAGGTAGTGCTCGGCGACGGCCGCCAGCCGCTCCGGCGGGATGCCGCGGCCGCGGGTGACGTTCTCGAGGAACGGCAGCACGTCGTCGGGCCCCTCGGGGCCGCCGAAGGAGAGCACCAGCAGCGCCTCGCGGCGGCCGGGCGGCGCGGGCCGGGCCGCCGGCGCGGCGCCGCCGTTGTTGCGGACGGCGAGCGACGGATCGTCGTCGGGGGCCTGGCCGGGATGGATGTCGACGTCGGTCGCGAGGGGCACGACCGTCATTCTCCGTCGGCGCCGCGGCGGATGCGCTCAGACGCCGACGGCGTGGAATCCCCCGTCGACGTGCACGATCTCGCCGGTGGTGGCGGGGAACCAGTCCGACAGCAGCGCGACGACCGCCTTGCCGGCGGGCTCGGTGTCGGTGACCGACCAGCCCAGCGGCGCGCGCCCCTCCCACGCCTCCTCGAACTGCTTCGAGCCGGGGATCGACTTCATCGCCATGCTGCGCAGCGGCCCGGCGGCCACCAGGTTGACGCGCACGCCCTCGGGGCCGAGCTCGCGGGCGAGGTAGCGGGAGGTGGACTCCAGGGCGGCCTTGGCCGCGCCCATCCAGCCGTAGACCGGCCAGGCCACCGACGCGTCGAAGGTCAGCCCGACCACCGAGGACTTCTCGCCGAACAGCGGCCGGCACGCCTGGGTGAGGGAGGCCAGCGACCAGGTGGACACCTGGAAGGCGGTCGCGGCGTGCTCCCACGCGACCTCGGGGAAGCCGTCGCCCATGGCCTCCTGCGGAGCGAAGCCGATGGAGTGGACGACGCCGTCGAGGCTGTCGAAGCCCTGCTCGCGCAGCCGGTCGGCCAGCGTGGCCAGGTGCTCGGGGTCGGTGACGTCCAGCTCGATCACCGGTGGCTCCTGCGGCAGCCGCTTGGCGATCCGGCGGCACAGCGACAGCGTCCGGCCGTAGTTGGAGAGGACGACCGTGGCGCCCTGATCCTGCGCGATGCGTGCCGTGGCGAACGCGATCGACGCCTCGGTGAGGACCCCGGTGACCAGGATCTTCTTCCCCGCCAGCAGACCCGTGCCGCTCATCAGTGCCCCATCCCCAGTCCGCCGTCGACCGGGACGACCGCCCCGGTGATGTAGCCGGCGTGCTCGCCGGCCAGGAAGGCCACGACCCCTGCGACCTCCTCCGCCGAGGCGTACCGCCCCAGCGGGACCTGGCCGATGATCTCCTGCTGCCGCTTCTCGGGCAGCGACGCGGTCATGTCGGTCTCGACGAAGCCCGGCGCCACCACGTTGGCCGTGATCCCCCGGCCGCCCAGCTCGCGCGCGAGGGAGCGGGCCAGGCCGACCAGCCCGGACTTGCTCGCCGCGTAGTTGACCTGCCCGGCCGAGCCGAGCAGCCCGACCACCGAGGAGACGAACACCATCCGGCCCGCGCGGGCACGCACCATCTTCGGGGCGGCGCGCTTGGCGACCCGGAAGGCGGCGGTCAGGTTGGCGTCGACGACGTCGGTGAAGTCGGCCTCCTTCATCCGCATCAGCAACCCGTCGCGCGTGATGCCCGCGTTGCTGACCAGGACCTCCACCGGGCCCTGGTGCTCCTCGACCTCGGTGAAGGCGCGGTCGACGGCCTCGGTGTCGGTGACGTCGCAGGTCACCCCGAAGAGCCCGTCGGGTGCGCCGCTGCCGCGGTGGGTCACCGCCACCGAGTCGCCCTGCTCGGCGAACGCGCGGGCGATGGCCAGGCCGATCCCCCGGTTGCCGCCGGTCACCAGCACCGACCTGCCCACAGTCACTCCCCTGCGCCGACCGTCCCCGTCTCCGCTGGAGAACCTAGTGCCCGGGCCCGGGCGACCGGGGCGGCGGGCACGGCAGACTGGGGCGGTGAGCCTCTCCGACCTGCGCACCGCCCGGGGCGTCGTGCGGCTGCTCAACAGCGGCTCGGGCGGCGTGCTGTGCCTGGCCGGGGAGGTCGACGTCGCCGCGGTCAGCGACTTCGTCCGCCGCTACGGGCGCGAGCCGGCGCGGGTGACCGCGATCGACGCGGGGTCGGTGACCGCGCTCTCGCCGTCCGGGCTGGAGATCCTGCTCGACCACCTGGAGGCGGCCCGGCGCAGCGGCGCCCCGGCGGACCTGCGCACCTCCCCGGCGGTGACGCGCGGCCTGGCCGCGGCCGGTGTCCTCAGGGAGTGGTGGCCGCGCGGTGACGCTGCTTGTGCACCCAGCCGATGAGGCAGTACAGCGCGGCGTGCCCCTCCGCGGAGGCGTAGCCCTGCTCGACCCGGCAGGCCTCGATGAGCGCAGCGCTGTCGGCCGTTCCCGTGCGGGCGAACCGCTCGAGCACCTGACCCGACGGCGTGGTGCTGCGGAACATGTCCGCGATGCCCAGGGCGACGCGATCGGAGACCGCGGTGGTGACCGACGGGCGGCCCGTGGTGCTGCGGTGGTCGAGGACGTCGGCGACCTCGCCCATCACGGTCAGCGCGCTGGCCGGGCTCACGGCCCTGTTCCGGACGATCACGGTGCTCCCCCGTTCCCTGCTGGCGGCTCGGCGACGACGCCGCGCCTGCCTCCTCGCATCGGCGGCCGGCTCCCGCTCCCGTAGCCAGGGCGGGCCCGCACCGCTCCCAGGGGTGAGGCCCGTCCGCGTGGGGGTGACCGAGGTCACCGCGCGCACGGCCGGCGTCGGCGGGGCGTCCGGTCGGCCGGCTCGCCCGTCACGCCTGTCACCTCGGGCATCGCAGCGTCCCCGCCGTGCGCACGGGCAACATGTGACGAAGCGGTCCGCTTCCTCTCGTCCGCACTGTCCTGCCCTGTGACGGGTCGGTCCCCTTACGTTGAGTGCCAGCACGGACGCGCACCGTCGCCGGATCACCGAACCGGTCGAGCGCCCCCCGTGGCCCGCCACCGAGAGGACCTCCCGTGACCCTGCCCCAGCGCTCCCCCGCTCCCCTCCTCGCCCGTCCGGCCGCCTACGGCCAGCGCCCCGTCGCCCGCCCCGCCGCGGGCTGGCCGCAGCAGGGGGGACGCCTCGTGCCGGCCGGCGCCCGCCCGCAGCAGGGCGTCGCCCCGATGGTCCAGCGGCCGGCTCCGCGCCCCGCCGTCTCGTTCCTCACCGTCGCCGAGGTCGCGGCGATCATGCGCGTCTCGAAGATGACGGTGTACCGGCTCGTGCACGGCGGCGAGATGGCCGCCGTCCGCGTGGGCCGCTCCTTCCGGGTCCCCGAGACCGCCGTCCGCGAGTACCTGGCCGACGCCCGCACCGACGTCGCCTGACGCGGTTCGGCACCTCCCCGCAGCCACCCGCGGCGGGATGCCATGACGCGCATCACGCCGCGCCCGCGCGCCGCAGCGGCCAGACTCTTGCCCCCGCCGGTGGCGCCCCGGCACAGTGCGGGGGCCGCGATCCGGCGCGGGCCGACGAGCGGGCAGGGATGACAGAGCACGAGACACGAATGACCCCGCACACCGCCCCCCGCAACTCGCTCGCCGGACTCGGCTTCACCGATCCCGACGGGCGCTCCCGGGGCGAGAGCCTGGGCGAGCGGTTGCTCGGCTCGCTGCTCGACCGCGCGCACCTCATGCCGCCCCGGCTGGTGGGTCCCCTCGTCGCCCAGGAGATCGCCGAGATGGGCGGCCGGGACGTCACGATCTACCTGCAGGACTTCGAGCACGCCGTCCTCCGCCCGCTGGCCGGCCGCGGCCTGGTCGGCGAGCCGGCGGACATCGCCACCACCCCGGCCGGACAGGCGTTCCGCACCGATCACCGCTGCGAGGTGCCGCAACCCGACGGCTCCGTGCGGCTGTACGTCCCGATGCTCGACGGCTCCGACCGCGTCGGCGTCCTGGCGCTGACCCTCCCGGAGGTCGACGACAACGACCGCCGGCTGGCCCAGCGGCTGGCCGGTCTCACCGCGGACCTCATCGTCACGAAGTCCGGGTACACCGACACCTTCGCGCGGACGCGGATGTCGGCCCCGATGAGCCTGTCCGCCCACTTGCAGTGGCAGATGCTGCCGCCGCTGGTGATGACGACCCCGGACATCGCCCTCGCCGGCGCGCTGGAGCCCGCCTACGACGTCGGCGGCGACAGCTTCGACTACTCCCTCGACGAGAACACCCTGCACCTGGCCGTGTTCGACGCCATGGGGCACGGCGTCGAGGCCGCCACCATGGCGACCCTGCTCATCGCCGCCTACCGGCACGGCCGGCTCAGCGGCAGCGACCTCCCCGACATCTACGTCGAGATGGACTCGGTCATGGCCGGCTCGTTCCCCGGGCGCTTCGCCACGGCGCTCATCGGGCGGCTGGACACGACGACCGGCCGGCTGAGCTGGATCAACGCCGGCCACCCCGCGGGCCTGGTGATCCGCGGCGGCCGGGTGATCCAGGAACTGGCCGGGCCGGTATCCCGCCCGGTGGGCCTGAGCGACGCCGTCCCGGCCCTGCACTCCGCCCAGCTCGAGCCCGGGGACCGGATCCTGTTCTTCACCGACGGCGTGGTCGAGGAACGGCTGCCCGACGGCGCCCAGTTCGGCGAGCAGCGGCTGCGCGAGTTCATCGAGGACAACGCCCTGCACCAGTTGCCGCCGGCCGAGACGGTCCGGCTGCTCTCGCACGCGCTGCTCCGCGGCCGCGGCGGCCGCACCACCGACGACGCGTCGCTGCTGATGGTCGAGTGGAACGGGCCGCCGCGGGACGACGAGCTCGCCCGCGGCCTGGCCGGCGCGGTGCCGGCCGGCACGGTCCTGGCCTGAGCCGGGAGCCCTCCGGCTCCGGGCAGGACGTCCTGAGGACCCCGCCCACCGCTCCACCCGGGCCGCGCGGGGACCGAGGACCTGCGGTCGAGGCATGCGTGCCGTGCAGATCACCGAGTTCGGTGGCCCCGAGGTCCTGAACGTCGTCGACCTGCCCGACCCGGTCCCCGACTGCGAGCAGCTGTTCGACGTCGCCACCGCCGAGGGCGCGCGGTCCGGCCCTGCTCCGGCCGGCGAGGACGAGCTGGGGCCTCGGGGTCAGGCGCTCGACAGGAACGCCGTCCCGAACTGGACACGGTGCGCCGCCTCCGGGCGAGACGGCGCCGGACCGGCACGACGGCCGGTAGCCTCCGAGGCGCCATGACCCGCAGCCCTCGCCGGATCGGCGCGCTCGTCGCGGTGGGGGTCCTCGCGATCACGGCGGTCCTCGCGTGGCTCGCCTGGCGGGTCGAGGCCGATGCCAACGAGAACCTGCTCGACCGGCAGGTGGAGCAGGCCGCGAGCGTGCTCCGTGGCGGCGTCTCCCTCCTCCAGGTGCAGCTCGTCGACGCCGGACAGGTAGCGATGGCGACCGATGCCGCGACCGAGCCCTTCGAGCGGTTCGCGGCCGGCCGGATCAGCCCGGCCGGGACGTTCGCCTCCCTGTCCCTGCTGCGGACGGGCGATGGGCCGGCGGAGCTGCTGGCCACAGCGGGCGAGGAACCACGGCTGCCCGACGGCGGCCTGGAGTCGTCCTTCTTCACCGGGCTGATGCCGGACGCCCAGCTGGCCGTGGCCGGGATCCTGCCCGGTGACACGGATCGGCTGGCGGTCGCTGTGATGCCGCGGGACGGGGCGGGGCTGGTGGTCTACGCCGAGTCCGTCGTGTCGCCGGAACCTCAGCCGACGGACCCGGACGACGCCGCGTTCGGCGGGCTGGACTTCGCCGTCTACCTGGGCCGGACCACGGTGGCGGACCAGCTGCTGCTCTCCACCGCCCCAGCGCCGATCGGCGGACAGACCCAGACGGCCACCTTGCCGTTCGGCGACACCGTGCTCACCGTCGTCGGGGCTGCGCCGGAGCCACTGACCAGTCCGCTGTCCACCGCACTGCCCTGGATCGTGCTCGGGGCAGGGAGCGCGCTGGCCGTGGCCGGCGCCGCCGGCGTCACGGCGTTGTCCCGGCGGCAGGCGGTCGCCGAGCGGCTCGCGGCGGACAACGAGCGGCTCTATCAGCAGCAGCGCTCCATCGCCGGCACCCTGCAGCACGCGATGCTGCCCGAGGTACCGCGCATGGACGGGCTGGAGATCGCCGCCCGCTACGTCGCGGGCGTCGACGAGCTCGACGTCGGCGGAGACTGGTTCGACCTGATCCCTCGCGGGCCCGGATGCTGCGTGTTCGTCGTGGGCGACATCTCCGGCCGCGGGCTGCCGGCGGCCACCACGATGGCCTCGCTGCGGTTCGCCGTCCGCGCCTACCTCGCCCAGGGCGACGACATCGCCACGGTGGTCGCCAAGCTGCATCGGCTGCTGGACGTGAACACGGATCACCAGTTCGCCACGGTGCTCATCGGGGAGCTCGACTCGCACGCCGGCCGGCTGCGACTGGTCTGTGCCGGGCACTTCCCTCCGCTGCTGGTCACCGGCGGCCGCGCCCGGACACTCGACTGCCCGGTAGCGCCACCGGTCGGCGTGGAGACGCCCGCTCCGCCGGCGGCCACCGAACTGGCGTTGCCGCCCGCGGGCACGCTGCTGGCGTTCACCGACGGACTGATCGAGCGCCGCGGCGAGGACATCGACACCGGGCTGGCCCGACTGCACGACGCCGTGGTGTCCGCGGACGGAGCGCCACTGGACGGGATCGTCGACCAGGTGATGCGGACACTCACCGCCGACGGCGCGACGGACGACACCGTCCTCCTCGCGCTGCGCTGGACGACGTCGCGCGCCGACGCCCCGGAGTCCTGGACGACGCCGGCCGGGAAGCGCTGCGACGTCAAGACGGCCGGCGGGGCCACCAGCAGTGGCAGCGGCGACAGCGAGGGGGCGGGAACGGCGAACCTCACCGGGGGCCAAGCCCTGACCTGACCTCCAGCGAGCCGTGCAGATCACCGAGTTCGGTGGACCCGAGGTCCTGAACGTCGTCGACCTGCCCGACCCGGTGCCCGGGGACGGCCAGCAGCTCGTCGACGGTTCGGCCGCCGGCGTCAATGTCGCAGACACCCACCACCGGTTGTCTCGCAACTGACCTGAGACACCTCGCGTGCGCGACGCAGCCCGCGCGCATCCCCGTCGCTGCCACGACGTGCTGGTCGGCGATGCGGTCACTGGCTCCCCCGCGATCAGGCCAGTGGAACGGCGCTCGTCCGAACGACCTCGAGCAGACGGTCACACGCACCCGCCGGGCAGACTCCGCGGGACGAGCCCCGACGACGTGCGGGGCAGGGCAAGCTGACCCCGTGCAGCACATCGGGATCGACCTCGCCTGGGGGCTCAAGCAACCCACCGGCCTCGCCGTGCTGGACGACGACGGCCGGCTGGTGCACGTCAGCGCGGTGCGCACCGACGAGCAGATCGAGACCGCGCTGGCCCCGTTCACCGCCGGCCCGTGCATCGTGGCGATCGACGCCCCGCTGGTGGTCACCAACGCCACCGGGAACCGGGCCGCCGAACGGGCGCTGAACGCCGACTTCGCGAGGTTCCAGGCCGGAGCGCACCCCACGAACACCGGCAAACCGGAGTTCACCGACGGCGACACCCGCGGAGGGCGGATCGGCCGGCGCCTACGGCTGGACCTCGACCCCCGCTCGGGCCGCGACCGCCGGGCGATCGAGGTCTACCCGCATGCGGCGACGGTGGCGCTGTTCCGGCTGGGCCGCACGCTGAAGTACAAGAACAAGCCGGGCCGGGTGCTCGAGCAGATGCGCACGGAGCTGCTGCTGCTCATCGACCTCCTCGGCGCGGTGGTCGAGCTCGACCTCGGTGCACCGTTCGCCGCGCTGCGCCAGCAGGTGCAGGCCGCCACCCGCAAGAGCGAGCTACGAGTGGCGGAGGACCAGGTCGACGCCGTCGTGTGCGCCTACGTGGGATGGATCGCCGTCCGGCGCCCGGGCGAGGTGACCGTCTACGGCGACGCGGCCGGCGGTGCCATCGTGACCCCGACCCTGCCGCCGGACCTGGAGCCCGGCCCCCGGGTGACCGCTCCCCCGCCCGACCCGGTGCAGCAGGCCATCCAGGCGTTCGCCGACGGCCGGCCCGAGACCCTGGTCGCCGGGGCGCGGGCGCTCGCGCTCGTCACCGAGGTGCTCGACGACGCCGGGATCAACTACCTGTCGGTGACCGGGCGGACCAAGACCATCGCCTCGTTCGCGGAGAAGGCGGCTCGCGAGGTCGACGGCGTGCCTGTCTATCCAGACCCGGCGCGGGAGATCACCGACCAGATCGGCGTGCGGGTGATCACCTACGTGCAGAGCGACGTGGAGGCGGTCGCCGAGCTGCTCGCTGCGCAGGTGCGGGTGATCGACGACCGCGACATGGGGCGGCGGACCGCGCAGCAGGGCCGGTTCGGTTACTCCAGCCGGCACCTGCTGATCGGCGTGGACCCGGGTCGGGCGGCCGAGCTGCCGGAGCTGGCCGGACGCGTGGTGCAGGTGCAGGTGCGCACTGTGCTGCAGCATGCCTGGGCCGAGTTCGAGCACGACATCCGCTACAAGGGCACGGTGCCGGACGAGCACGCCTCCGAGTTCGACCGCCGGTTCACTCTCGCCGCCGGGTTGCTGGAGCTGGCCGATCGGGAGTTCACCGCGATCCGCGAGCGCCTTCGGGCACCAGTTCCCGGCGACGAGACCGACGACACCGACTCCGACGACCCCCGGATCGCGCCCCGAGAGCTGGCTGCGTTCCTGGCCGGGCAGTACGCCGACGCCGGCTGGTCGCGCCCGGATCACTACACCTGGATCTCCGGCCTGCTGCTCGAACTGGGCGTGACCAGCCTGGTGGAGCTGGGCGAGGTGCTGCGCGGCGCCGACGACAGCGGCATCACCGCCCGGATGGACTACCGCTACCCCCCGGGTGCCGTGCGCCGGCTGGACGACACGCTGCTGGCAAGCTTCGGGCAGCGGTACGTGGACCTGCACGGCAACGCCGACCGGCGGACCGCGCTGGCCACCCGGCTGCAGCGGCTCGCCGGCGGCTGACCGGCGGGACCGGCCGGAACGACGTTCGCGCGTGACGAGGTCATGGCCTCACCCCCATTCCTCACCGGTGCCGGTCGACGCGACGCCAGATGGACGGCTGCCTGCCGGGATCGCTGCTGCCGCCTGTCCGCCCCGTCGGCGACCTCCAGCAGCGGCGCGCTTCCAGGCCTGGCCGGATGTCGACGTCGCGGTGGGGCTCGGCTCGTGTCGCCCTGACCCGGAGCGGCTGAACGCCCGCCGTTCGTCGTCACCCTGCACGGTGTTCGGCCAGCACACTCCTCGGACCGGACGCGCTCGAAGCCCGTGATCGTGGGCCCCAGCCCAGATCGTCGACGGCGCCGCCGACCGCCCGGCAAGCGGCCCGATGGGGCTGGCGAGCGACCGCCGGTCCGACGTCCGCGGTCCCCCGACCGCGAGCACAGCAGTTCCGCGCCGCGTACCGGGGGAACGAGCCGTGCGGACAACGGCCCGGGTCCGGCAGGTGGACGCGGCGGGGGTGCGCCGGGTCGCGCCGCCAGCCCGCCGGCAGGTCCTCGTCGATCTCGCGCGGCACGGGGATGGGTGGCGTGTGCTGCCGCCCGGCGTCGTAGAGGACGAAACGGGCGCCTTCCCGGGGCCGATGCAGTGTCGACATCGTCATGACGCACTCCCGGCGAGATCCGACACCTCGGGCGCGCGCCCATGGCGGGAGCAACCGTGCAGCAGTGGTCGCGTCGGTGGCATGTATCGAACATACGTTCGACGTACGACGGTTGCCACCGCACATGGGGCGCGAACCATACGTCGACGAGGAACTGCAGTGCGCTCGCCGTGGCGAGAGGACCCCTGGCCCGAGCGCCTCCGCAGAGGATCTGGGGCGGCGCTCGGCCGCGTACCGTCGCGCCGGCGTCGTCCCCTAGCGTCCTCTCCATGCGCGCAGTTCAGATCACCGAGTTCGGTGGACCCGAGGTCCTGAACGTCGTCGACCTGCCCGACCCCGTCCCCGGGGACGGCGAGCAGCTGTTCGACGTCGCCACCGCCGGCGTCAACTACGCCGACACCCACCAGGCCGAGAACTCCTACCTGGCGCCGCAGACCCTGCCGCTGATCCCGGGCGCCGAGTTCGTCGGCACCCCCGCCGGCGGGGGCCCGCGGGTGGTGGGCCTGCTCGACGGCGGCGGCTACGCCGAGCGGACGGCCACCCACCCGCGGCTTACCTGGCCGGTCCCCGACGGCGTCTCCGACGAGCAGGCGCTGGCCGTCGTCCTCCAGGGCGCGACCGCCTGGCACCTGCTGCGCACCAGCGCGCACCTGGCCGCCGGCGAGACCGTCGTCGTCATCGCGGGAGCGGGCGGCGTCGGCACGCTGGCCGTCCAGCTCGCCCGCCGCTGGGGCGCGGGGCGGATCATCGCCACCGCCTCGAGCCCCGAGAAGCGCGCGCTGACCCAGGAGCTCGGCGCCGACGCCACCGTCGACCCCGCGCTGGCCGACGACGACCCGAAGGCGTTCGCCGCCGCGCTGCGCGAGGCCAACGGCGGCAAGCCGGTCGACGTCGTCCTCGAGATGACCGGCGGCAACGTCTTCTCCGGCTCGCTGTCGGCCCTCGCTCCCTTCGGCCGGCTGGTCACCTACGGCATGGCCGCGCGGCAGGAGACCCCGGCCGTGCCCCCGGGCGCCCTGATGCAGCGCAGCCGCGCCGTCATCGGCTTCTGGCTGGCCCACTGCATGGCCCGACCCGAGATGATGGACGACGCCATGACCGAGCTCCTGCAGCTCGTCGAGGCCGGCGACCTGCGCCCGGTGATCGGCGGCCGCTACCCGCTGTCGGCCGTGCGCGAGGCCCACCAGGACATCCGCTCGCGCCGCACCACCGGCAAGCTGGTCCTCGACCCTCGTCGCTGAAACGCACCCGGCCGGTCACGTCGAGTGACCGGCCGGGGCGTCTGCGTGACCGGCGCCTCACCCGCGCGGCGGACCTTGCTCGCCTGAACGGGTGGAGAGTCCCCCGCTGACCGTGTGGGATCCCCACACTCGGTGACGGCCGCAGTTGGGGGACAGCGCCGTTTCCTCTCCGTGTGCGGTCAATCGATCGACACGGGGGGAATTCGTGTACCGACGCATGTCCGGATCCGGGCGGCTGGGGCCAAGGGCCGCCACGCTGGGGATCTCACTCGCACTCACCGCCGGCCTCGCCGGCTGCTCCTGGCCCGACGTCAGCATGAGCCCGGATCTCGGCGGCGACTCCGCGTCGTCCGCGGACCCTGCCGAGCCGGCCGCCGAGCGCACCGCCGCCGAGCCCACTGCCGCGACCACCGCCGCCGTGGTCGCCGGGGTCCCCGAGACGCCGGCCCGCCCGGCCGGTGACCTCGACAGCGGCTCGGTCACCCGGGTCCTGGCCGCGGGGGCCCAGACCGTCGTCATCGACTACTGGACCACCGACGACGCCACCACCTGGACGGCGACCGGCGACAAGACCATCCAGCTCGCCTCGCACGTCGAGGGCGGGGACGGCGAGACCGAGGTGCTGGTCACCCGCTTCGTGGTCACCGCCGACGACGGCACCACCCGCACGGTCGCCGTCGAGGACCGCGGCGAGTTCGCGCTCATGCCGCCGTTCAGCTACAGCACCGCGTTCACCGTGCCCGAGTCCGCCGCGTCGGCCGACGCGGTGACCCTCTACGTCCAGTTCGACCTGCTCGTCGAGACCGAGCCGGGTTCCTCGCGCTACTACCGCCAGACCGTGCTCGACACCCTCGAGCTGCCGCTCCTCCAGGAGGTCTCCCAGTGACCGAGCTCGTCGTCCACGGCATGCGGCGGGCCACCGACCGCGTCACCCTGCTCGCCCGCGGGGACTCCAACGTCCCCGACATCAGCTCGCTCGTGCCCGCCGAGTTCGGTGGCTCCGCCGCCGACGAGCAGCGCCGCACCGCGACGATCAGCTGCATCATCCCGGCGTACAACGAGGAGTCGACGATCGCCGACGTCCTCACCTCGCTGCTCGCGCAGACCCGTCCGCCGGACGCGATCCACGTGATCATCAACAACACCGACGACGACACCCCGGAGATCGCCCAGCAGTTCGCCGGCGAGCACTTCCGGGTCGTCAAGGGCGAGGCGTACCACACCGTCGTCCACATCCACGACATCGGCGAGAACCCGGACAAGAAGGTCGGCGCGCTCAACTTCGGCTACTTCGTCAGCCGCGGCTACGACTACATCCTCGGCGTCGACGGCGACACCACCCTCGACCGGCACTGCGTCGAGTGGCTGGAGAAGGAGATGGTCACCGACCCGCGGATCGGCGGGCTGTCGGCGATCTACACCTTCGACAAGACCAAGGTGAAGGGCGCCATGGCGAAGTTCCTCGTCGCCGGGCAGCGCGCCCAGTTCGCCGGCTTCAACATGGACAACCTCGTGCGCGGCCGGAACATGGCCGTGCTCGGCGGCCAGTGCAGCCTCTTCAGCGTCCGCGCGCTGGAGATGGTCATGTACCGCAACCACCAGACCGCCCCGTGGGTGCGCGACTCCGAGGTCGAGGACTCCAAGCTCTCGCTGCAGATCAAGGACGCCGGCTTCAACACGAAGATCAGCGCCCGGGCCCGTGCCTTCGTGGGGCCGATGACCACCCTGCGGGCCCTGCACGGCCAGCAGGTGAAGTGGAACTTCGGCGGCATCGACCTGCTCTGGCCCGGCCAGCGCGGCGACACCAAGGGCCAGCCGCTGCACCCGAACCTGCGGCTGCGCTGGTACGAGAACATCTCGATGGTCTTCAACATCGGCACCCGCATGTCGTTCCTGCTGCTGCTGGCGGCCGCGATGTCGATCGACGCCTTCGTGTTCAACCCGATCTGGCTGATCCCGCCGGCGGTGGCCACGCTGCTGAACCTGCGGATCGCGCTCGCCATGCACGACAAGAGCGCCTCGGACCTGCTCTACGCGTTCCTGTTCGCCCCGGCCGAGTTCTACATGTGGATCCGGATGGGGCACTTCGTCAGCGCGTGGGTGCAGTTCCTGTCGCGGTCGGAGAAGGACAACTGGGCCGCCCAGGCCGCGGCGGAGAAGGGCCGGGGCTCGGCGTACGTCATGCCCGCGGTCTGCGCCGTCGTCACGTTCTGCGTGCTCATCTACGCGTGGGGCCAGCAGAGCGTCGACGTCCAGTCCGCGATCCTGTCGATCGGCTGGCCGGTGCTCTACCTGGTCACCGTGCTGCAGACGGTCTTCATGATCAAGAAGCTGCTCCGGCGCCAGAAGGGCTTCTCGGTCTGACGAAGGACCCCCTCGCCCCCCACCACTCACGCGCTCGCGGTGGGACCCTGAGAGGGGGCAGGGGGGCCCGCGGACGAGTTCGTCCGCGGGCCCCCCTGTCGTTCACAGGAGGCGGCTGGTGAAGAGCAGGCTCATCACGGCGCCGAGCATCGCCAGCAGCACGCCGCCGCGGACGAACCAGTAGCTGACGTCCTGCGGCTCGGTCGTGTAGCCGATCTGGCTGCCGAGGTCGGAGTAGACCTCCTCCAGCTCCTCGGCGCTGGCGGCCTCGCTGTAGCTGCCGCCGGTCTCCTCGGCGATCTCCTCCAGCGCCGCGCGGTCGACCGGCACCGGCACGGACTCGCCCTCGATCTCGACGCTGCCGTAGTCGGTGCCGAACGCGATCGTGGAGACCGGCACGGCGGCGTCGACGGCGGAGTCGATCGCCTGCGTGGTGCTCCGGCCGACGGTGTTGGAGCCGTCGGACAGCAGCACCACCCGCGCCGGCACCTCCTCCTCGGTCTCCCCCAGCGCCGACTGGAAGTTCGCGATCGCCTGCAGCGAGGTGAACACCGCCTCGCCGATCGCGGTGGCCTCCGCCAGCTCCAGGTTGTCGATCGCCGCGCGCACCTGGCCCCGGTCGGTGGTCGGCGTGACCAGCGTCGTCGCGGTGCCGGAGAACGCCACCAGGCCGAGGTTGATCTCCTCGGGCAGGACGTCGACGAACTCCTTCGCCGCCACCTGCATCGCCTCGAACCGGGTGGGCTCGATGTCGGTGGCCTCCATCGACATCGACACGTCGACGGCCATCACGACGGTCGCCCGCTCCCGCGGCACCCGCACCTCGGTGCTGGGCTTCGCGAGGGAGACGATCAGCACGCCCAGGGCCAGGGCCACCATCGCGAACGCGACGTGCCGCTTCCAGCCGGGCCGCTTGGGCACCAGGGTGCCCAGCAGCGCCACGTTGGTGAAGCGGGCGGCGTACTTCTTGCGGCGGAACTGGAGGACGACGTACAGCGCCACCAGCGCCGCCACCGCCAGCAGCCCGAGCAGCCACGCCGGGGACTGCAACGTCATCGGGATGCCCCTCCACTGCCGGCCCGTCGCCGGTCGGCGACGAACCTGACTACGTCCATGAGCCAGTCGCGGTCGGTCCGCAGCTGCAGGTGCCCGGCGCCGGCGCGGCGCAGCGCCCGCGCGATCGTCCGGCGCTCAGCGGCGGCGCCGGCGGCGAACCGGGCGCGGAACTCCGCGTCGCCGGTGGGCACCTCCAGGGTCTCCCCCGTCTCCGGGTCGACGACGGTCAGCAGCCCCACGTCGGGCAGCTCCAGCTCTCGGGGGTCGACGACCTCGATGGCCAGCAGCTCGTGGCGGGCCGAGAGGAGCCGGAACGGGCGCTCCCAGTCGCTGTCGCCGAGGAAGTCGGAGACGACCACCACCAGGCCGCGCCGGCGGGGTGGCCGGCGCAGCGTCTCCAGCGCGGCGGCGAGGTCGCCGCGGCGTCCCCCCTCGGCCCGCGGGGTCGCCACGACCGAGCGCAGCAGCCGGTCGGCGGCCAGCCGGCCGGAGGCGGCCGGGTAGCGGTCGATCCGCTCACCGGTGGTGACGATCGCGCCGAGCCGGTTGCCCCCGCGCACGGTGAGGTGGCTGACGGCCGCGAGGCCGGCGATCGCGAGGTCGCGCTTCTGGCAGTTCGCGGTGCCGAAGTCCAGGCTGGCGGAGAGGTCCACCACCGCCCAGGTCTCCAGCTCGCGGTCGGCGATGGTCTCCCGGACGTGCGGCACCAGGGTGCGCGCCGTCACGTGCCAGTCCATCCGGCGGACGTCGTCGCCGGGGTGGTAGGTCCGCGAGTCACCGGCCTCGGTGCCCGAGCCCGGCACCAGCCCGTGGTGGTCGCCCTGCAGCAGCCCGTCCAGGCGCCGCCGGATGGTCAGCTCCAGCCGCTGCAGGAGCACGTCGGCCGGCCCCTCCGCGAAGTTGGGCGGGGCGCCGTCGCCCCGGCCCGGGTCCACCCCGGACCCCGGCGTCGGGGCACGCCAGGCCTCCGCCGCCGGTACCGCGGCGTCGTCCGGGACCGGGTCGGTACCTTCCTCGCCGGCCTCGACCGGCGCCTCGTCGCGGGGCGCCTCGGGAGCGTCCTGACCGGGCGGCGCCGCCGCGGCCGCCCTGCGCCGCAGCCTCACGCCGACTGCGGCCCGCGCCCGTAGCCGTTGGCGCCCGGCACCTGCGGAGTACCCGGGCTCCCGGGGGCGCCGAGCCCGCCCGGGCCCTGGGCGGCGGGTACCTGCGGCCGCGGCGGCTGGCCGGGTGCGTAGGCCTGGCCGGGCGGGCCGAACTGCGGCTGCTGGCCGGCCGGACCGAACTGGGGGGCCTGACCGCCGAAGCCGGGCACCGCGGGGCCGCCGGGCGCCGAGGGCCCGAACCCGCCGGAGCGCTGCCGCGGGGTCACCTGCGGCAGCGGCACGGTCTGCAGGATCCGCTTCACCACGTGATCGGCGGGCACGCCGTCGGCCAGCGCGTCGTAGGAGAGCACCAGCCGGTGGCGCAGCACGTCGGCGGTGATGTCCAGGACGTCCTGCGGCAGGACGTAGTCGCGGCCGCGGATCAGCGCCAGCGCGCGGCTGGCGGCGATGAGGCCGAGGGAGGCGCGCGGGCTGGCGCCGTAGGAGACCCAGGAGGCGACGTCGTCCATGCCGTGCTCGCGCGGGGCGCGGGTGGCGACCACCAGGCGGACGACGTAGTCGACCAGCGCGTGGTGCACGAACACCTGCGACGCGGTGCGCTGCATGCGGCGCAGGTCGTCGGGGCCCAGCACCGTCTCGGCCACCGGCGGGGTCGACCCCATCCGGTAGATGATCTCCCGCTCCTCCTCCGGGGTCGGGTAGTCGACCAGCACCTTCATGAGGAAGCGGTCGCGCTGCGCCTCGGGGAGCGGGTAGACGCCCTCGGACTCGATCGGGTTCTGCGTGGCCAGCACGAGGAACGGGTCGGGCAGCGGGTGGGTGACCCCGCCGATCGAGACCTGGCGCTCGGCCATGACCTCCAGCAGCGCCGACTGCACCTTCGCGGGCGCGCGGTTGATCTCGTCGGTCAGCACGAAGTTCGCGAACACCGGGCCGAGCTCGGTGTCGAACGAATCGCGCCCCGACTTGTAGATCCGGGTGCCGATGATGTCGGCGGGCACGAGGTCGGGCGTGAACTGCAGCCGGGCGAACCTGCCGCCGACGACCGTCGCCAGCGTCTCGACCGCGAGGGTCTTGGCGACGCCGGGCACCCCCTCGAGGAGCACGTGCCCGCGGGCCAGCAGGGAGACGAGCATCCGCTCCACCAGCCGGTCCTGGCCGACGATGACCCGCTTGATCTCGAAGAGCACGCGCTCGAGACGGGCGGCGTCGGCCGCGGGCGGCACGGGCTGCCCTCCGGTGGAGGCGGCGACCGTGGCGCCCTGGGGGAGGTCGGAGGAGGTGCTGGCGGCCTGGCTCACGCAGCCACCTCGCCGGCGCTCTGCGGCGACGTCCGTCCGACTGCTGCGTTCCCTGGTTCGCTCGCGAGCTCGCTCACGTCGCTCCCTGCTCGTGCCGGATGCCGGCCTCGCGGAGGCCGGCGACGGGGCGGCGTGCCCGTCCCCGGCCCAGTGTCCTACACCGGGGGGTGAACCGGTCGCCGACAGCCGCGACACGACACGACACGGCCGTTCCCCTGCCCGTCGGGCGGGAGGGCTGCTAACCTCGCCGGTGCGTCGGGCAGCTCCCCCCGTGGCTGCCCGACGCCTCAACGCCCAGGGCCCCCGCGCATCGCGCAGGGGCCCTGTTCCGTGGGATCGCCTATCCGGTCGGGCGGACGGCGCCGAAGTACTGGCCCCACCACATGGTCGAGATCTTGACCTTCTGCCCGCTCTCCGGCGCCTGGACCACCTGGTTGCCGCCGATGTAGATGGCCACGTGGTAGATCGACTGATAGTTCGAGCCGGTCCCCCAGAACACCAGGTCACCGGGCTGCAGGTCGGCCCGGGCCACGGTCTGGTCGCGGAATCGGTAGAACTGGTCGCGGCTGGTCCGGGGAATGGAGACACCGGCCTGCGCGTAGGCGTACTGCGTCAGCGACGAGCAGTCGAAGCCGACGACGTCCGCGTCCTCGCCGATGCCGCGCCCGGGGCCGCTGGTGCTGCCCCCGCCGTAGGAGTAGTCGACGCCGATCTGGCTCCGCGCGGCGGTGATCGCACGCTGCACGGTGGAGGCCGACGGCGCGCCGACCGTCGTGGGCACGGGGGCGGGGGTGCCGCCCCCGGAGCCCCCACCGGAGCCGCCGCCGGAGCCGCCGCCGGAGCCGCCCGAGGAGGGCGCCGGGGTGCTGCTGGTCGGCGCGGCCGGGCCACTGCCGGTCTGCGGGGCGGGGCCACTGCCGGCCGGCGCGGCCGCACCGGCGCCGCCGGGGGACGGCGCGCTCGGCGCGGGACGGGCAGCCTGCTGCTGGGCGGAGAGCTGGCCGTACTCGGCCTCCGCGGCGGCAAGCTGCGTCTCGACGGCCGCGCGCTGCTCGCCGAGGGCCGCGGTCTGCGCGCGAGCGGCGCTCTCCTGTGCCTCGGCGCCGGCCAGCTGCGCGGCCGACTCCGCCTCGAGCGCCACGGCCTCCTCCGCCGCGACCGTCGCCTGCTGCTCGGCGGCGGTGGCCTGCTGCTCCAGCACGGTGAGCCGGCCGACGACGTCGACGCGGTGGGTGCCCGCGGCCTCGAGCAGGCTGGCGCGCTCGAGCATCTCGGCCGGGCCGCCGGCGCTCATCAGGGCGGTGATGCCGGGCGACGTGCTGCCCTGCATGTAGCTGCGACGGGCGAAGTCGGCCACGTCGGACCGGCCCTCGGACAGGGCGGCCTCCGCCTGCGCGACGGCCTCCTGGGCCGCGGCCTGCGCGGCCCGCGCGGCCTCCAGCGCGGCCTGGGTCTCGAGGTAGTCCTGCAGCGCGAGCTGGGCGTTCTGCCCGGCCTGAGCGGCGCCGGCCTCCGCGGCGGCGAGCTCGGCGCTCAGCCGGCCCACCTCGGCGGCGGCGGCGTCGCGCTCGGCCTGCGCCGCGGCGACGGCGGAGCCGCCGGGGGCGGCGCCGGCCACGCCGGGGGCGAGCCCCAGCACGACCAGCGCGGCGAGCCCCGTGCCCGCGGTCCGGGCCGCCCAGCGGGTGCGTCGGGTCGCTCGTCTGGTCGCGGATCCGGTGCTCACACCCGGGGCAACGGCGCCTCCCGGGCCCGCCTTGACCGCCGCCTCACCCTCCGGGGTGAGGCGGCGGTGATCGGCTCCCTCAGATGGAGCGGCCCGCGTCGACCCAGAAGCTCTCGCGCAGCTTGAACTTCTGGATCTTGCCCGTGGCCGTGCGGGCGAGCTCGTCGCGGAACTCCACCCGCTTGGGCACCTTGTAGCCGGCGAGCTTTCCGCGGCAGTGGGCGATGAGCCCGGCCTCGTCTGCCTGCTCGCCCTCGGCCAGCACCACGATCGCGGTGACCATCTCGCCCCACTTGTCGTCCGGGACGCCGATGACGGCGACCTCGGCGACCGCCGGATGGCTGAAGACGACGTCCTCGACCTCGATCGAGGAGACGTTCTCCCCGCCGGTGATGATCACGTCCTTCTTGCGGTCGGAGATGGTGAGGTAGCCGCCCTCGTCGACCGTGCCGCCGTCGCCGGTGTGGAACCAGCCGCCCTCGAGGGCCTCCCCCGTGGCGTCGGGGTTGTCCCAGTAGCCGGCGAGCACGGTGTTGCCCTGCGCGAGCACCTCGCCGGTCTCGCTGATCGCGAGGCGCGTGCCCAGCGCCGGCACCCCGGCGCGCGACAGCCGCCGGGCCCGCTCCTCCGGCTCCAGGTCGTCGAACTCGGCCCGCGGGCGGTTGACGGTGAGCAGCGGCGCCGTCTCGGTGAGGCCGTAGATCTGGTTGAACTCCCAGCCCAGCTCCGCCTCGATGCGGGCGATGGTCCGCGACGGCGGCGGCGCGCCGGCCACGATCACGCGCACCCGGTCGCGGCCGGGGATCTCGCCGTCCCACTGCTCGGCGGCGTCGAGCACGGAGTTCCACACCGCCGGCGCCCCGGACATCACGGTGACGCCGTGCTGCTCGACCCGGCGCAGGATCTCCGCGCCGTCGACCTTGCGCAGCACGACCTGCCGGGCGCCGACCCCGGCCATCGCGTACGGCAGCCCCCAGCCGTTGCAGTGGAACATCGGCAGCGTGTGCAGGTAGACGTCGCGGTCGCTGACCTGCATGTGCAGGCCGAAGGTGACGGCGTTGACCCACTCGTTGCGGTGGGTCATCTGCACGCCCTTGGGCCGCGCCGTCGTCCCGCTGGTGTAGTTGATCGTCGCCGTGGCGTCCTCGTCGGGCTCGGCCCAGGGAACGGGCTCGGTGTCGAAGCGGAGCAGCTGCTCGTACTCCTCGCCGATGATCAGCTTGTGCTCGGCCGGGACGCCCGAGAGCGCCGTCTCGAGCTCGGGGTCGACCATCAGCACCCGGGCACCGCAGTGCCCGACGATGTAGCGCACCTCCTCCTGCGACAGGCGGAAGTTGACCGGCACGGCCACCCGCCCGGACGACGGGACGGCGAGCAGCACCTCGAGCAGCCGCGCCGCGTTGTGGCTCACCACCGCGACCCGCTCGCCCGCGCCGACGCCGAGCGCGTCCAGGCCCGCCTGCAGGGCGCGGCCGCGCCGGGCCACCTCCCGCCAGGTCACGTCGCCGAGCGAGGGGGCGGGCTGGTCCGGCTCGTCCACGATGCCGATGCGGTCGCCGTAGACGAGCTCGGCGCGGTCGAGGAAGTCGCGGGTCGTCAGGGGCACGCGCATGGCGTCGACGGTAGTGCTCGACGGCCGCTGCGGCAGGGGTCGCGGACGCGGCCGTCAGGCGAGCAGCAGCCAGAGTGCCGCCGCGACGCCGCCGGTCGCCGTCAGCGCCCGGAGGGTGTCGACGTGCACCAGCCGGCGGTGGACGGCGACGTCCCAGCCGCGGTCCAGCCGCCGGTGCTGGGGCACCGCGCCCAGCGCGGTCAGCTCGAGGACGGCGGCCAGGCACGCCGCCGAGGCCAGCACCGGGAGCAGCGGCGTCCCCGCCGGCCGGTCCACGAGCAGCCACAGCGTGGTGACGGCCTGGCCGGCGAACAGGGGCCCCACCACCCGGGACACCCGCCGCTGGTGGGACCGCTCGTAGGCGGGGAACGCCTCGGGCGGCACGAGGGTCATCTGCGGGTAGACCAGGGCCCGCACCGTCCACTGGAACCCGGCGTAGGCGGCGGCCAGCGCCAGGTGCACGGCCAGCAGCGTCACGCCGCGAGCAGCCGGGGCAGCGCGGTGCCGATGGGCTCGCGGACGACGAGGTCCGCGAGGTCGTCGTAGGGCGTGGGCTCGGCGTTGACGATGGCCACCCGCGCGCCGGTCGCGGCCGCGACGTCGGTCAGGCCGGCGACCGGGTGCACGCCCAGCGAGGTGCCCACGGCGAGGAAGACGTCGCAGTCGGCCGCCGCCGTGACCGCCGCGTCGAGCACCGCGCCGTCCAGGGCCTGGCCGAAGCTGACGGTCGCCGTCTTGAGGATGCCGCCGCAGACCCGGCAGGCCGGATCGGGCTCGCCCGCGTCCACGCGAGCCAGCGTCTCCGCCGTCGTCGTCCGGTCGCCGCAGTCCAGGCACTCCACCCGGTGCACGGTGCCGTGCACCTCGAGCACGAGCCCGGGCGAGGAGCCGGCGGCCTGGTGCAGCCCGTCGACGTTCTGCGTGACCAGCGCACGCAGCCGGCCGGCCCGCTCCAGCCCGACGAGGGCGTGGTGGCCGGCGTTCGGCCGGACGTCGCCGATGCCCAGCTCGCGGCGCATGAGCCACGCCCGGCGGCGGATGTCGGCGTCGGCCACGTAGTAGGACAGCGTCACCAGCTTCTCGGCGTCCGGATCGCGCGTCCACACGCCGTCCGGGCCGCGGTAGTCGGGGATTCCGCTGTCGGTGGAGATGCCCGCGCCGGTCAGCACGGTGATCCGCCGGGCGTCGGTCAGCCAGTCGGGGACGGCGTCGGTCACGCCTCCACGGTAGGCAGGCCGCGGGGCGTGGGCGAGGTCACGGGTGAGGCAAGGGTGGCCTCACCTGCGCATCACCGCGTGGGGGCTGGGATGATCGGGGGTGGCAACGAGCGCGACGCGGACGCCGCGCGCAACCAGCGAGGGGTAGGCGCAGAAGAAGTGGCAGCCAGCAAGGACAGCTTCGGGGCACGGGCGACGCTGAGCGTCGACGGCACCGACTACGACATCTACCGGCTCGACGCGGTGGAGGGCTCCGAGAAGCTGCCCTTCAGCCTCAAGATCCTGCTCGAGAACCTGCTGCGTACCGAGGACGGCGCGGACATCACCGCCGACCACATCCGGACGCTGGCCAACTGGGACCCGTCGGCCGAGCCGAGCGAGGAGATCCAGTTCACCCCGGCCCGCGTCGTCATGCAGGACTTCACCGGCGTGCCCTGCATCGTCGACCTGGCCACCATGCGCGAGGCCATGGCCGAGATCGGCGGGGACCCGGACAAGATCAACCCGCTCGCCCCGGCCGAGCTGGTCATCGACCACTCGGTGATCGCCGACGTCTTCGGCACCCCGGACTCGTTCGAGCGCAACGTCGAGATCGAGTACCAGCGCAACGGCGAGCGCTACCAGTTCCTCCGCTGGGGCCAGGGCGCGTTCGACGACTTCAAGGTCGTCCCCCCGGGCATGGGCATCGTCCACCAGGTCAACATCGAGCACCTGGCCCGCGTGGTGTTCCCGCGGAAGGAGGGCGACCGCACGGTCGCCTACCCCGACACCTGCGTGGGCACCGACTCCCACACCACCATGGTCAACGGCCTGGGCGTGCTCGGCTGGGGCGTCGGCGGCATCGAGGCCGAGGCCGCGATGCTCGGCCAGCCCGTGTCGATGCTGATCCCCCGCGTCGTCGGCTTCAAGCTGACCGGCGAGCTGCCCGAGGGCGCCACCGCCACCGACCTCGTCCTCACGATCACCGAGATGCTGCGCCAGCACGGCGTCGTCGGGAAGTTCGTCGAGTTCTACGGCGCGGGCGTCACCGCGGTGCCGCTGGCCAACCGCGCCACGATCGGCAACATGAGCCCGGAGTTCGGCTCCACCGCGGCGATGTTCCCCATCGACCAGGAGACCATCACCTACCTGGAGCTGACCGGCCGCAGCGCCGCACAGGTGGCGCTGGTCGAGGCCTACGCCAAGGAGCAGGGCCTCTGGCACGACCCGTCGCGCGAGCCCGCGTTCTCCGAGTACCTCGAGCTCGACCTCTCCACCGTCGTCCCGTCCATCGCCGGCCCCAAGCGGCCGCAGGACCGGGTCTCGCTGTCGGACGCGAAGGCCGCCTTCCGCGAGGTGCTGCCGACCTACGCCTCGCACGACGTGGACGGCGACGAGGACCAGGCCGCCGAGGCCACGTCGAGCGTCGACGAGTCGGTCGAGGAGTCCTTCCCCGCGTCCGACCCGGCCAGCCCGTTCGCGTCCGGCAACGGCGAGGCGGGCAAGCCGCACGACGCCGTGACCGCCGGCGGCGCGAAGGGCCGCCCCTCCCGGCCCACCCGGGTGGTCATGGAGGACGGCACCGAGACCGTCGTGGACAACGGCCACGTCGTGATCGCGGCGATCACGTCCTGCACCAACACGTCCAACCCGCAGGTCATGATCGGCGCGGGACTGCTCGCCAAGAAGGCCGTCGAGGCCGGCCTGACGAGCAAGCCCTGGGTGAAGACGACGATGGCGCCCGGCTCGAAGGTGGTCACCGACTACTACGAGAAGTCGGGGCTGACCCCGTACCTGGAGAAGCTCGGCTTCTACCTGGTCGGCTACGGCTGCACGACCTGCATCGGCAACTCCGGCCCGCTGCCGGAGCCGGTGTCGGCCGCCGTCAACGAGGCCGATCTCGCCGTCGTCTCGGTGCTGTCGGGCAACCGCAACTTCGAGGGCCGGATCAACCCCGACGTCAAGATGAACTACCTGGCGTCGCCGCCCCTGGTCATCGCCTACGCACTGGCCGGCTCGATGGACATCGACATCACCACCGAGCCGCTCGGTCAGGGCACGGACGGTCAGGACGTGTTCCTGCGCGACATCTGGCCCTCCCCGCAGGAGGTTCAGCGCACGATCGACCAGGCCGTCTCCGCGGAGCAGTTCGGCCGCAGCTACGAGGACGTCTTCGCCGGCACCGAGCAGTGGCAGAACCTGCCCACGCCGACCGGGCGCACCTTCGACTGGGACGCGCAGAGCACCTACGTCCGCCGTCCCCCGTACTTCGAGGGGATGCCGGCCGAGCCGGCGCCGGTGCAGGACATCAGCGGCGCCCGCACCCTCGCGGTGCTCGGCGACTCGGTGACGACCGACCACATCTCGCCGGCCGGCTCGATCAAGGCCGACAGCCCGGCCGGGAAGTACCTGTCCGAGCACGGCGTCGAGCGGCGCGACTTCAACTCCTACGGCTCGCGCCGCGGGAACCACGAGGTCATGATCCGCGGCACCTTCGCCAACATCCGGCTGCGCAACCAGCTGGTGCCCGGCACCGAGGGTGGCGTCACGAAGAACCACCTGACCGGCGAGACGACGTCCATCTACGACGCCTCCCGCGCCTACATCGACGCCGGCATCCCGCTGGTCGTGCTGGCCGGCAAGGAGTACGGCTCGGGCTCCTCGCGCGACTGGGCCGCCAAGGGCACGGCGCTGCTCGGCGTCAAGGTGGTCATCGCCGAGAGCTACGAGCGGATCCACCGCTCCAACCTCATCGGCATGGGCGTGCTGCCGCTGCAGTTCCCCGAGGGCCAGAACCCCGAGTCGCTCGGCCTCACCGGCGACGAGGAGTTCGCCGTCACCGGCATCACCGCGCTGAACGACGGCGGGATCCCGCGCACGGTGCAGGTCACGGCCGGCGACGTCTCCTTCGAGGCCCGCGTCCGGATCGACACCCCCGGCGAGGCGAACTACTACCGCAACGGCGGGATCATGCAGTACGTGCTGCGCTCGCTGCGCAACGCGGGCTGACCGCCTGATGGACCTGGGTCTGGGCGGCCGCGGGTACCTGCTCACCGGCGCGAGCCGGGGGCTGGGGTTCGCGGCCGCCCGGGCCCTGGTCGACGACGGGGCGCGGGTGCTGGTCAGCGCCCGCAGCCCCGACTCCGTGGACGCCGCCGTCTCCTCCCTGGGGACGGCGGCGTCCGGCATCCCGGCCGACCTCGCCGACGCCGATGCGGCCGACCGCCTGGTCGCTGCGGCGCGGGAGCGGCTCGACCGGCTCGACGGCGCGCTGATCTCCGTCGGGGGGCCGGCCCCAGGCACCATCCTGCAGACGCCCGAGAGCGCCTGGCGGGACGGCGTGGAGAACGTGCTGCTCGGCCCGCTCCGGCTGGTGCGGGCCCTCGTCCCGCACCTGTCCGACGGCGCCTGCATCGGCTTCGTGCTCTCCACCTCGGTCCGCCAGCCGATCGGGCACCTGGCGATCTCGAACGGCCTCCGGCCCGGACTGGCCATGACCGCGAAGGCACTGGCCGACGAGCTCGGCCCGCGAGGCATCCGCGTGGTCGGCCTCCTGCCTGGCACGGTCGCCACCGACCGGATCGCAGAGATCGAGGCCGCCTCCGGCGACGCCGCCGCGATGCGCGCCCGTACCGAGTCCGGCATCCCCCTGCGCCGCGTCGGCCGGCCCGAGGAGTTCGGCCGGGTGGCCGCCTTCCTGCTCTCCCCCGCCGCCTCCTACGTCACGGGCACGATGGTCGCCGTGGACGGCGGCGTCACCCGGTCGCTGTGACGGCGACCCGCCCGCCCGTCCTCGTCGCCTGCGCGCACGGCACCCGCAGCCCCGCCGGCCGGCGCCTGGTCGCGGAGCTCGCGCTCGCCGCGCGGGAACTCCGGCCGGGACTGGACACCACCGCGGCGTTCGTCGACGTCCAGCCGCCGACGGTGGCCGACGTCGTCGCCGGGCTGGCCGCCGCGGGCCGGGCCGCCGTCGTCGTCCCGCTGCTGCTGTCCGGCGGCTACCACGTGCACGTCGACATCGCCGACGCCGTCGCCGCGGCCGACGGCGTCGTGGCGACCCGCGCGCTGGGGCCCGATCCGCGGCTGGTCGAGGTGCTGGCCGACCGCCTGCTGCAGGCCGGCGCCGACCCCCGTGATCCCCGCACCGCGGTCGTGCTCGCCGCCGCCGGGTCCAGCGATCCGCGATCGGTCGCCGACGTCGAGGACACCGCCGCCCTTCTCCAGCGTTCCTGGGCCGGCCCCGTCACCACCGGCTACGGCTCGGCCGCCCGCCCCCCGGTGGCCGACGCGGTCTCGGACGCCCGGCGGGCGGGCGCCGCGCGGGTCGTCGTCGCCGCCTACCTGCTGGCGCCCGGGCACTTCGCGGACAAGCTGGCCGGTGCGGGCGCCGACGCCGTCACCGCTCCCCTGCTGCCCGACGCGCGGATCGCCGCCGTCCTGCTGGACCGCTACGACGCCGCCCGGGGATGACGGGCGGCGACCCGCGCGGCTGGATAGCGTGAGGTGGTGCGCCTCCCGACCCGGATCCTCGTGCCCGCCGTCCTCGCCACCGGCCTCGTGCTGACCGCCTGCAGCGAGGAGGTCGACGGCACCGCCAGCCCGGGGAGCAGCGCCTCGAGCTCGTCCAGTTCCTCGAGCTCCTCCTCCAGCTCGTCCTCGACGTCCAGCTCGCCGTCCGGCGGGGGCGAGTACGAGGAGTTCTGCACCGAGGGCGAGGAGGTCTTCGGCGAGGTGGACGAGGCTTTCGACGCCGCCGAGGGCATGGGCGTGGACGGGCTGGTCGCCGCGCTGCAGCAGGCCGTGGACGCGTTCGACGCGCTCGAGCCCCCCGAGGAGATCGCCGACGACTGGGCGGAGTCGCGGGACGGCTTCGTGCGCCTGCGGGACACCGTGGCCGCGATCGACCCGGCCGCCCCGGACGCCGAGCAGCAGGCGCTGGACATCATCTCCGACGCCGAGATGACGGTCGGCCCGGCGTTCACGCGGGTCGGCGACTGGATCGACGAGAACTGCGACAACGCCTGACGGCGGCGACTCAGGCGCTGAACCCTCCCGGCGGCGGCAGCTCGCCGACCGGCGCCACCACCCGGCCGGTGCGCGGACACGCCCAGGCCACCGCGCCGTCGTGCACCTCGGCGGCCAGCGGGTGGCCGCCCTCGTGGTCCGGACACTCCGGCCAGGCACCCCACAGCAGGTCGACGGCCGCGTCCTGGACCCGCTCGGTCAGCTCGCGCACCTCCTCCGGGGAGCCGGCGATGCCGGTGACCCAGACCCCGACGGCGCTCGGCGTCGCCTCGTCCTGCAGCCACAGAAGCGGTTCCGGGCCGTCCTGCCACGTCACCCGCACCGCACCGGGGCGGGTCCGTTCCAGGTCGGCCAGGGCCGGTCCGCAGGCGGCCGGGAAGCGCTCCGGGGAGGTGGGCACGCGGGGAGGCTAGCCACCAGACAGCCCGGGCGCCGAGGATCGGGCCCATGCCGGCCTACCCGCAGTCGATCGTCCCCGTCGGCTCCGTCGAGCCTGTGCCGCGGCGCGTGCGTGCGGTGCTGGCCGGCCGGGTCGTCCTCGACACCACGCGTGCCCGGTACGGCTGGGAATGGCCGCCCTATCCGCAGTTCCACGTCCCGCTCGCCGACGTCGATCCGGACGTCCTCGTCGACGAGGGCCTCGACGAGGACCGGCCGCTGGGTCGCGCCCGGCGGTACGGCCTGCGCGCCGGCGACGTCGAGCGGCCGGCCGCGGGGTGGTGCTACGCGGACGGCCCCCTCGCCGGCCACCTGCGCGTCGAGTGGTCGGCCCTGGATGCGTGGTTCGAGGAGGACGAGGAGGTCTTCGTCCACCCCCGCAACCCGTACTCCCGGGTCGACGCGCTGCGGTCGCAGCGCCGGGTCCGCATCGAGTCGGGCGGGGTGGTGCTCGCCGAGTCGTCGTCCCCCGTGGTGCTGTTCGAGACCGGCCTGCCCCCGCGGTTCTACCTGCCGCGCCCCGACGTCCGGTTCGAGCACCTCGTGCCCAGCGACACCCGCACGGAGTGCCCGTACAAGGGGCGGACGACCGGCTACTGGTCGGTGCCCGGCGGCCCGGCCGACATCGCCTGGAGCTACGACTTCCCGGCCGCGGCGGTGCTGCCGATCGCCGGTCTGGTCGCCTTCTACGACGAGAAGGTCGACGTGGTGCTCGACGGCGTCGCGCAGGAGCGGCCGGTGACCCACTTCTCCGCCTGACCCGCGGCGGGCGTGGGACCATGGGGGTGAGCCTCGACGGCTCCCCGGACGAGCGGCGCCGTACCCGGACAGCGACAAGACGGCGACCCGTGGAGGCTGTCGTGTCCTGGCTCATGCTCGTCCTGTCCGGCGTCCTGGAGTCGGTGTGGGCCACCGCCCTCGGCCGCTCCGCCGGCCTCTCCCGGCTGGGCCCGTCGGTGGTCTTCGTCGTCGCGCTCGCGGCCAGCATGGCCGGGCTGGCCTACGCGCTGCGCGAGCTGCCGACCGGCACCGCCTACGCGGTCTGGGTCGGCATCGGCGCCGCGCTGACGGTGCTGATCGGCATGGTCACCGGCGCAGAGCCGGTCAGCGCGCTGCGGCTGCTGCTGGTGGCGGGCATCGTGGGCTGCGTGATCGGGCTCAAGGCGCTGCACTGATCCTCGGGTCGGCGCCGACCGCGGCCGGCCGGTCGGGGTCCGCCGACCATTGCGACCACGACCCGGGCCACAGGGCCGCCTCGACGCCGGCCGCGGCGAGCGCCGCCACCTCGTGGGCCGCGGTGACCCCCGACCCGCAGTAGACCCCGACCTCGGCCCCGGGGACCGCGCCCAGCGCGGCGAACCGCTCGCGGAGTACAGCGACCGGAAGGAACGTGCCGTCGGGCGCGAGGTTGGCCGTCGTCGGAGCACTCCGGGCACCGGGCACGTGACCGGCCCGCGGGTCGACCGGCTCCACCTCGCCGTGGTACCGCTCGGCGGCGCGGGCGTCGAGCAGCACCCCGCCGCCCCGCGGCAGGGCGGCGGCCTCGTCGGCCGTCACCGTGGGCATCCCGCCGCCGGGCAGCGTCACGTCGCCGGGCGGGGGGACGACGTCGCCGGCCTCGATCGGACCGCCGGCCGCCCGCCAGGCCGCGAGCCCGCCGTCCAGCAGCCGCACGTCGGCCTGCCCGCCCCAGCGCAGCAGCCACCAGGCGCGGGCCGCCGCCAGCCCGCCGGTGTCGTCGTAGACCACGATCCGGTCGCCGTCGCGGACGCCCCAGCGGCGGGCCGCGGACTGCAGTCGCTGTAACGACGGCAGAGGATGCCGCCCGGCGCCCGGCGCGGGCGGGGCGGCCAGCTCGGCGTCCAGGTCGACGAAGACGGCCGCGGGCAGGTGCCCCTCGATGTACCGCTCCCGTCCCCGGTCGTCACCGAGGGCCCAGCGGACGTCGAGGAGCACCACCCGGCCGGTGTCGGCCAGCAGTGCGACCGCGCCGACCAGGACGTCGTCCCGGGCCGCCGGGCCGCCTCCCGGACCGCCGCCTCCCGGACCGCTCACCGGACGGCGAGCAGGCCGCGCAGCTCCGTGGTGAGCGCCTCGCGCGCCGCGGGCTTGCCGGCGAAGGCGACGGGGGTGATCTGGAAGAGCGAGATCTTCCAGCGATCGGGCCCCTCCTCCACGGCGACGAGCGTCTGCTGGCAGTGCAGCACCGGGTCCAGGTCCTCCTCGCCGGGCGGGATCACGCCGGCGTGGGCGAGCAGGACGGCGACGCCCGGCGCGATCTGGCGCACCGACCGGACCAGCCCGACGTAGGTCGCCGTCGGATGGCTGCCGAACACGCGGCGCAACTCCGAGGCGATCGACAGCCGCCCGCTGGTGTGCGTGCCGTCGTAGCCGACGATGTCCCCGTCGTCGGCGAAGGTGGACGCGACCGCCGCGCCGCTGCGCCGGTTCCACGCCTCGAGGAACGCGGAGTACAGGGCGCGGATCTGCGCGTCCTGCGGATGAGCTGAAGTCAACGGTTCCCCCTGGGTCTGATGGGACAGGAGGAACGGTAGTGGTCAGGCGGCGGGGACCGTCCGACGCTCGCCGTCGGCGAACTGGGTCCGGTAGAGCTCGGAGTACCGCCCCCCGAGCGCCAGCAACTCGGTGTGCGTGCCCGACTCCACGATGCGACCGTCGTCGACCACGAGGATCTGGTCGGCGCTGCGGATCGTGGACAGCCGGTGCGCGATCACCAGCGACGTCCGACCCGCGAGCGCGGTGTCCAGCGCGTGCTGCACGGCCACCTCCGACTCGCTGTCCAGGTGCGCGGTCGCCTCGTCGAGGATGACGACCGCGGGCGCCTTGAGCAGCACCCGGGCGATGGCCAGCCGCTGCTTCTCCCCGCCGGAGAGCCGGTAACCGCGGTCGCCGACCACCGTGTCCAGCCCGTCGGGGAGCGACCCGACCAGCGCCGCGATCCGGGCCCCGGTCAGCGCGGCCCACAACTGCTCGTCGGTCGCGTCCGGCCGGGCGTAGAGCAGGTTGGCCCGGATCGTGTCGTGGAACAGGTGGGCGTCCTGGCTGACCACGCCGATCGTGTCGCGCAGCGACGCCAGGGTCGCCTGCCGGACGTCGACCCCGCCGACGCGGATCGTCCCGCCGGTGACGTCGTACAACCGCGGCACGAGGTTGGCGATCGTGGACTTGCCGGCGCCGGAGTGGCCCACGAGCGCCACGAGCCGGCCGGGCTCGACGCGGAACGAGACGTCGTGCAGCACCGCCGTCGGCCCGCCGTGCTCGGGCAGCGACACCTCCTCCAGCGAGGGCAGCGACACGTCGGAGGCGGCGGGGTAGCTGAAGGACACCGACTCGAACTCGATCGACCGGTCGCCGTCCGGGATCGGGACGGCGTCGGGCGCCTCGCGGATCATCGGCGGCAGGTCGAGCACCTCGAAGACCCGGTCGAAACTGACCATCGCGCTCATGACGTCGACCCGGACGTTGGACAGCGCCGTCAGCGGGCCGTACAGCCGCGACAGCAGCAGGGCCAGGGCGACGACGTCGCCGGGGCTCAGCGAGCCGTTGAAGGCCAGCGTCCCGCCCAGCCCGTAGACCAGGGCGGTGGCGAGGGCGGCCACCAGGGTCAGCGCGGTGAAGAAGGTGCGGCCGTACATCGCCGACAGGACGCCGATGTCGCGGACGCGGGCGGCGCGGCCGCGGAAGGCCTCCGCCTCGACCGCCGGGCGGCCGAAGAGCTTGACCAGGAGCGCGCCGGCGACGTTGAAGCGCTCGGTCATCGTCGCGTTCATCGACGCGTTCAGCGCGTAGGACTCCCGGGTGATCTCCTGCAGGCGCTTGCCGATCCGCCGCGCCGGCAGCACGAACAGCGGCACCATGACCAGCGACAGCAGCGTGATCTGCCAGGAGAGGCTGAACATCACGCCGGCGGTGAGCACCAGCCCGATGACGTTGGAGACCACCCCCGACAGCGTCGAGGTGAAGGCCTGCTGGGCGCCGATGACGTCGTTGTTGACCCGGCTGACCAGCGCGCCGGTCTGGGTGCGGGTGAAGAACGCGACAGGCATCCGCTGCACGTGCTCGAAGACCTGCGAGCGCAGGTCGTAGATGACGCCCTCGCCGATCCGCGAGGAGTACCAGCGGTTGCCGAGGGCGATCGCGGCGTCGACGACCGCCAGACCGGCGATGACCAGCGCGATCCGGACGATGTCGCCGGCGCTGCCCTGCAGCGAGGCGATCCGGTTGATGATGTCGCCGGCCAGCAGCGGGGTGATCACGCCGATCAGCGACGAGCCGACCACCAGCACCAGGAACCAGGACAGCTCACGCCGGTAGGGCCGGGCGATCCCCAGCACCCGGCGGACGGTGCCCTTGGGCAGCTCCCGCGCGGTGACCGACGGATCGCGGCGGAACGAGCGCATCGCCGCCATGGAGGTCATGTTGTTCAGGGCCGGACCTCCTCTTCTCTCGGTACCCGGCAACCATGTCCGGGGACCGGGGATTCCGCCGCCGCCGTCAGCCCTCGGCGAACGACGCCAGTTCGGCCAGCCGGCGGGACTGCGCGGCCCGCTCGGCCGCGTCCTGGGCGGCCGGGTCGTTGCGGACGGCGGAGCGCACCAGCGCCGCGGTCTCGCGGACCGCCCCGACCGGGTGCGCGGTCAGCGCCGCCACCAGCTGGGCCACCGCGGCGTCGAGCCCCTCGGGGGGCACCACCGCGTTGGCCATCCCCAGCGCCAGCGCCTCGGCGGCCGGGACCGGGCGCCCGGTCAGGCAGATCTCCAGCGCCCGCGAGTACCCGACGAGCTCCGCCAGCGTGCTGGTGCCGGTGAGGTCCGGGACCAGGCCCAGCGTCACCTCGGGCAGCCGGAGGCTGGCGTCGTCGGTCAGCACCCGCAGGTCGCAGGCCAGCGCGAGCTGGGCCCCGGCGCCGATCGCGTGCCCCTGGACCGCGGCGATGGAGACGATCCCCGGGGAGCGCAGCCAGCGGAACCCACCCTGGTAGGAGCGGATCCGCTCCTGGGCCTGCTCGGGGGGCATCCGGCCCAGCTCGCCCAGCCCGCCGGGCGTCGAGGGGTCGGCGCCGAAGAGGCTGCGGTCCAGGCCGGCCGAGAACGACCGGCCCTCCCCGCGCAGCACCACGACCCGCACGTCGTCGTCCAGCGACGCCCCCACGGCGGCCAGGGCCGCCCAGGTCGCCGGTGTCTGGGCGTTGAGCTGGTCGGGGCGGTCGAGCGTGACGGTGAGGACGGCGCCCTCGCGCGCCGTCCGCACCCAGCCGTCGGGCGCCGGGCTCACGCCTCCTTCTTGCTGTTGCGGTTCGCTCCCCCACGGCTGCGCAGGCTCGCACCCGACTCCGACAGGAGCCGGTGGACGAACCCGTACGAGCGGTTCGTCGACGTCGCCAGCGACCGGATGCTCTCGCCCCCGTCGTACCGCTTGCGCAGCTCGTCGGCCAGGGACGTGCGGTCCCCGCCGGTGATGCGCTTGCCCTTGCCGAGGTCCGCCGTGCTCGTGTCGGCCATGAGTCCCCTCCGTCAGCAGCCGTCCGGCCTGCCCGGTCGGGACCGCTGCTCGTCCCCTTGGCGCCGCCGTCCCGGTGACCACGGCATCCCGCGACACATGATCACCCAGCCGCTCCCCGCGCGCGCGGCGAGGCCCCGCCGCGCACCGGGCGCCGGTTCTGTCCCACCCCGGGGACACGATGGCGCGCATGACCGGAACCCCCTCCCCCCGCCACCACACCATCGACTACGTCGAGCTGACGGTGACCGACCTGGAGCGTGCGAAGCGGTTCCACGCCGAGGCGTTCGGCTGGCGGTTCACCGACTACGGGCCCGGCTACGCCGGCATCCGCGGGCCGGCCGGCGGCCCGGAGGAGGTCGGCGGCCTCCGGCAGGACGACGCCGTGCGACCGGGGAAGAGCCCGCTGGTGCTGCTCTTCTCCGCGGACCTGGACGCGACGGTGGCCGCGGTCGAGCGCGCCGGCGGGCGGGTCACCGACGGCCCCTACGCCTTCCCCGGCGGCCGCCGCTTCCACTTCACCGACCCGAGCGGCAACGAGCTCGGCGCCTGGTCCGAAGCCTGACGACGTGCCCGGGCGCAGGCCTCCCGCGCTCTCGCACCCCGCTCAGGCCAGCGAGACCAGGTCCGCGAGCTCCTCGCTCCAGGTGTCCTCCGTGCCGTCGGGCAGGATGATCACCTTGTCGGGGTTGAGCGCGCGGACGGCGCCCTCGTCGTGCGTGACCAGCACGATCGCCCCGGCGTAGGTGCGCAGCGCGTCGAGCACCTGCTCCCGGCTGGCCGGGTCCAGGTTGTTGGTGGGCTCGTCGAGCAGCAGCACGTTCGCGCCGGAGACGACCAGGGTGGCCATCGCCAGCCGGGTCCGCTCGCCGCCGGAGAGGGTGCCGGCGCGCTGGTCGACGGTCTCGCCGGAGAACAGGAACGCGCCGAGGATCCGGCGCAGCTCCGTGTCGGTGGAGTCCGGCGCCGACGACCGCATCACCTCGAGCAGGGTGCGGTCCATGTCGATCGTCTCGTGCTCCTGCGCGTAGTACCCGATCCGCAGGCCGTGCCCGGCCTTCACCTCGCCGGTGTCGGGCGTCTCGGTGCCGGCCAGCATCCGCAGCAGGGTGGTCTTGCCCGCGCCGTTGAAGCCCAGCACGACGACGCGGGTCCCGCGGTCGATCGCGAGGTCGACGCCGGTGAAGATCTCCAGCGACCCGTAGCTCTTGCTCAGGTGCTCGGCGGTCAGCGGGGTCCGGCCGCACGCCGCGGGCGTCGGGAAGCGCAGCTTGGCCACCCGGTCCTGCACCCGCACCGCGTCGAGGCCGGCGGCGAGGCGCTGGGCGCGCTTGTCCATGCTCTGCGCCGCCTTGGCCTTGGTGGCCTTGGCGCGCATCTTGTCCGCCTGCGCGGTCAGCTCGCCGATCTTCTTCTCGGCGTTGGCCCGCTCGGCCTTGCGCCGCCGCTCGTCGGTCTCCCGGGCATCCAGGTACCGCTTCCAGCCGAGGTTGTAGACGTCGACCGTCGCGCGGTTGGCGTCCAGGTGCCAGACCTTGTTGACGACGGCCTCGAGCAACTCGACGTCGTGGCTGATGACGACCAGGCCGCTGCGGTGGCTCGCGAGAAAGCCCTTGAGCCAGACGATGGAGTCGGCGTCGAGGTGGTTGGTCGGCTCGTCGAGCAGCAGCGTGTCGGCGTCGGAGAACAGGATGCGGGCGAGCTCGACGCGGCGGCGCTGGCCGCCGGAGAGGGTGCGCAGCGGCTGGGCGAGCACCCGGTCGGGCAGGCCCAGGTTCGTGCAGATGCGGGCGGCGTCGCTCTCCGCGGCGTACCCGCCCATCGCGGCGAACTGGTCCTCGAGGCGCCCGTACCGGCGGACGGCCTTGTCCTGCTCGGCGTCGTCGGCCGGCTCGGCCATGGCGATCTGCGCCTTGGTGAGCTGCGCCTTGAGGACGTCGAGCCCGCGGCCGGAGAGCACGCGGTCGCTGGCGGTGATGTCGAGGTCGCCGCTGCGCGGGTCCTGCGGCAGGTACCCGAGCTCGCCGCTGACGTCGACCTTGCCGGCGTGCGGCACGCGCTCACCGGCCAGCGTGGTGAGGGTGGTGGTCTTGCCGGCGCCGTTGCGCCCGACGAGGCCGATCCGGTCGCCGGGCTGCACCCGAAGGTCTGCGCCGCTGATGAGGATGCGGGCGCCGGCGCGCAGCTCCAGGCCGGTCGTCGTTATCACTGATCCCAGGGTAGGCGCTCCCCGGCGGTTCCCTCCCCCGCAGCGGCGGTGACATCGACTTCACTTCGCCGTCCACAGACGGGTGAGCCGTGACCCGCGCGGCGGGCGGGCCGACGACGATGCCCTCATGACGACGCCGGGCACGATCGGTCCCCCCTGGCTGCTCTGCCCCGTCTGCGGGCGGCCGGCGGCCGGGAGCGGGCCCGCGCCGTGCCCGACGTGCGGGCTGCCGGCCGTCGGCGAGGCGGCCCTGGTGGTGGCCCGCATCGGCGCGACGATCGACGAGCTCGGCCGGGACCGGGACCGGCTGCTGGCGACGCTGCGGGCGGCGACCCCGATGGGCCTCCCGGCGCCCGCTCCCCCGGCTGCCGCCCCGCCTCCCCCGGCTGCCGCTCCGCCGCCACCCCCGCCTCCTGCCCCGCCGGCCGCAGGGGCCGCACCGCCCGCGTGGGACGCACCGCCCGCGTGGGACGCACCGCCCGCCTGGGACGCACCGCCGGCGGGGGACGCACCACCCGCCTGGGACGCGGCCCCCGCGCGGCGACTCAGCCCGCAGCAGGTGCTGCTCGGGCTGGGTGCGCTGCTGCTGGTCGCCGGGGCCGTGGCGTTCGTCGCCGTCGCCTGGGACCGCCTCGGCGTCGCCGGGCAGGCCGCGATCCTGCTCGCCGTCACGGCGGCCCTGTGCGGCGCCTCGGCCCGGTCGGCGCGGCGCGGGCTGCGGGCGACCGAGGAGGCGCTGGCCGGGGCCGGGGCGGCGCTGCTGGCCGTCGACCTCGCGGCGGCCCACGCCCTCGGGCTGGGCGGCGCCGCCGAGGTACCGCCGCGGCTGTGGACGGCGCTGTCGTGCGCCGTCGTCGCCACGGTCGCGCTGGGGCTGGGCCGCCTCACCCGCAGCACCGTCGCCTGGCCGCTGGTCGCGCTCCTCGCCGCCCAGCCCGTTCCGCTGCTGGTCCTGCCCGAGGGGGCGGCGGCGGGCCCCTCCGGCGTGGCGGTCCTGCTCGGGCTCGCGGCGGCCGACGTGCTCGCCGCAACGCTGCTGCGCCCGCAGTTGCGGCGGATCGCCCGGGGCCTCGCCGCGCTCGCGGCGGCCGGGGCCACGGTGCTGGGGCTCGTCGTCGCCTGGGAGTTCTCCCCAGCGCCGTCCTGGACCGCCACCGGTCTCCTGCTGGCCGCCGCGGTCGCCGCGGCGCTCGCGAGCCGGCACCCCGCGCTCGCGGCGGCGTTCCCGGACTCCGGCTTCCCGACAGCGGTCGCCGCCGGGGCGACCGGCCTGGCCGCCACCGGCTCGCTGGACGCGCTGGGCCCGGCCGGGCCCGTGATCGCCACCGCCCTGGGCCTCGCGCTGCTGACCGTGGCGGTCCTGCTCGAACGGCTGCCGGTCGTACGCGCCGCCGCGCCGGCCGCGGGCGGAACCCTGGCCCTGGTCGGAGCGGTGCTGCTGCTGGACGCCGAGCGGCCCGCCGCGCTCGCTTGGCTCGTCCTGGCCGCCGCGGTGCCGGCCGCGCTCGCCGCCGTCCGGCTGGAGCCGTTGCGCGCCCCGGCCGTCGGCGCCGCCCTCGCGGCCCCTCTCGCGGCGCTCCTGCTGGCCGAGGAGGGCAACGCGCTCGGCCCGGCCGCCGCAGGCCTGCTGCTCGCGGGCACCGGCGCCCTCGCCTTCGGCATCGCCACCGCGCGCGCCGACCGTCCGGAGGAGCCGGTGGCCGCGGTCGCCGGGCTGGCGGGCGGGCTCCTCGCCGTGCTCGTCACCGCGCCCACCGGGGCCTGGGGCCAGATCGCGGTGCAGCTGTCGGTGGTCGGCGCAGCGGCCGCCGCGTACGGGCTGGTCGCCGGCCGCCCGCCCGTCGTCGCGCTCGCCGTCGCCGACGGGGTGGCCGCGAGCTGGATCGCCGTCGGCGGCGCGGGGGTGGAGACGGTCGAGGCGTACACCCTGCCCGCCGCGCTGGGGCTGCTGCTCGTCGCGCTGCCCGGGCTGCGGGCCGGCGCCGCGTCGTGGGCGGCCGAGGGGGCCGCGGTCGGCGTGGCACTGCTCCCGTCCGCGCTGGCGGTGGTCTCGGAGCCCTCGGCCGTGCGGCTGGTGCTCGTCGTCGCGGCGGCCGCGACCGCGACCGTCGTCGGCACGCTCACGCACCGGCAGGCGCCGTTCCTGCTGGGCGCCGGCGCCCTGGCCTGGGTGGTGCTCGGGCGGCTGACGCCCTACACACCGCTGCTGCCCCGCTGGATCACGCTCGGCACGGTGGGCGTGCTCCTGCTGGTCCTCGGAGCCACGTACGAGCGCCGCCGGCAGCAGGCCCGTGAGGCGGTCGCGTGGGTGGCCCAGATGCACTGACTCCGGGCCTGCCGGGAGCGGTCCGGACCCCTAGCGTGGACAGGGTGCCGGACCTCTCCTCCCGCGTCCGGCCGCCGCAGATCCTGCTCGCGGTCGGCGCGGTGCTGCTGCTCGCGGGCGCCGTCGGCGGCAGCGCTCCCGGCGCCCGCGCCGGACTGCTGGCCGGGGCGGTCGCGGCCGGGGTCCTGTCGGCACGGGCCGCGGGATCCGGATTGCTCGGCACCCGGGAGGCGCTGGCGGCGACCGCCGTCGTCCTCGCCGCGGTCGCCGTCGACGACGGCGGCCCGCTGCTCGACGGCAGCGCGACGGACGCCACGATGCTGGCGCTGGTGCTGGCGGGGGTCGCCCGGCTGCAGCCCGGGCCGCTGAGCTGGCCGCTGGGGGCGTGGGCGGTCGGGCAACTGGCCGCGCTGCGCGCGGTCGCCAACCTCGCCGCGGGAGTGCCGCGGACCTGCGCCGTGCTGGCCGTCGCCCTCGCCGGGCTGGTGGTCGTGCTCGGCGCCCGCCGGGTGCTGGCGCGGATCGCGCTGCTGACGACGGCGCCGTGGTGGATCGCGGGGGTGGCCGCGGGGATCGGCGCAGCCTGGACCGACGTCGGCAGCGCCGCCATGGCCGCCGCCGGCCTGACCGTCGCCGCGGCGGCCGGGCTCCTGGTCGCCCGGCTGGAGCCGCACATCGGCCCGCTGCTGGGCCCGCCCCGCGCCGCGCCGGTGCTCGCCGGGCTGGTGTCGGGCGGAGCGCTCGCCGGCGCCCTCTCGGCCGGGCCCGGTGCCGAGGTGGTGGCGGGCTACGCGGGGGTGCTGCTGGCCGCTGCTGCCGCGGCGGTGCTCGACGGCTGGCGGCGCGGGCTGCTGCTGCCCGCCGCCCTCGCCGCCGGCACGACCCTGCTCGCGTGCGCCCTGGTCCAGCTCACCGGGACGGCGGCCTGGCGGGAGCTCGCGGTCCTGCTCCTGCTCACCGCCCTCCCGGCCGTCGCGGTCGCGCACCGGCGGCACGAGGACCGGCCGGCCGCCGTCCCCACCGCCGTCGGGTGCCTGGCCGCGGCCGTGCTGCTGGCCGTTCCGGCCGGCCTGCTCGCCGCTCCGCCCGCCGCGGGCCTGCTCACCGCGCTCTACGTCGCCGCCCTGGCCGTCGGGGCCCGGCTCGCGCCCGGCACCCGCCGGCCGGCCGTCGCGGCGGGAGCCGCCGCCGCGGCCGCGGCGCTGGCGCTGCTGGTGGCCGCCGGGACCGGCGGGCAGCTCGCCGCGGCCCTCGCGGTCCAGGGCGCGGCCACGTGGGGCTGGGCCGTCGTCCTCGGGCAGCGCGACGCCGGGGAGGCCGCCCCGGCCCGGGTGGTCGGCGTGATCATGCTGGTGCTCGCCGCGTGGACCGCGGCCGCCGCGGCGGGCGGCGCCGCGCTGGAGGCCTACACGCTGCCGGCGGCCGCCGGGCTGCTGCTGGCCGCGGGCCCCGAGCTCACCCGGGGCGCCTCCTGGCCGGCGTGGGGGCCGGGGCTGCTCGTGGCCGCCGTCCCGTCGGTCCTGCTCTCGGTGGTGCAGCCGGGGGTCGGACGGCCGCTACTGGTGCTGGTGCTCGCCGCGGCCGCGATGGTGGGCGGCTCGGCCGCGGGCGTGCGGACGCCGCTGCTCGTCGGCGCCGGCGCCGCGGTGGCGCTGGCGGCGGGGCTGGCCGTCACGTCGCTGCCGCTGCCCCTGGCCGGCGCGCTGCTGGCCGGGGTCGCCCTGCTGGTCCTCGGCGCCCGGCGGGAGCTGCGCCCGGTCGGCGGGTTCGCCGCGCGCCTGGCCGACATGCGCTGAGCCGGCCCGCCGAGGTGGCGGACCGGCTCATGCGGTGCGGCTCAGACGCGGAAGCCGAGGGCCCGCAGCTGCTCCCGACCGTCGTCGGTGATCTTGTCCGGGCCCCACGGCGGCATCCAGACCCAGTTGATGCGGATGTCGTCCACGAGGCCGGGGCCGGGGCCGCCGGTCAGCGCCGTGCGGGCCTGGTCCTCGATCACGTCGGTCAGCGGGCAGGCCGCCGAGGTCAGCGTCATGTCGATGACGGCGACGTTGTTCTCGTCGACGTCGAGCCCGTAGACGAGCCCCAGGTCGACGACGTTGACGCCCAGCTCGGGGTCGACGACGTCGCGCATGGCCTCCTCGACGTCCTCGATCAGCGCCGACTTGTAGGCCGGCAGCTCCGCGGGGGCGCCGTCGGTCGCGGGTGTGGCGTCGGTGTCCTGGCTCATGCCTTGCCTCCGGCGGGAGTGGTCTCGGTGATCGACAGGGCGCGGGCGCTGGCGTCCTTGAGGGCCATCCAGCTCATCAGCGCGCACTTGATGCGCGCCGGGTACTTCGAGACGCCGGCGAACGCCACGGCGTCCTCCAGTTCGTCCTCGAGCTTCTCGGCCACCGCCGCGTCGCCCTTGCTCTGCATCAGGGTCACGAAGTGGTCGCCGGTCTCCAGGGCCTGCGGCACGGTCTTGCCGATGACGAGGTCGTACATCGCCGAGACCGACGCCTGGCTGATCGAGCAGCCCATGCCCTCGTAGGAGACGTCGGCGATGGTCTCGCCCTCCAGGTGCACCCGGAGGGTCACCTCGTCGCCGCAGGTGGGGTTTACGTGGTGGACCTCGGCCTCGAACGGCTCGCGCAGGCCGCGGCCGTGCGGGTTCCGGTAGTGGTCCAGGATGATCTCCTGGTACATCGACTCGAGCTGCACGCGCTCAGGCCTCCCTGGTCGGTCCGGCCGGCGGGGCCGCCTCGGCAGGCACAACACCGAAGAACCGCTGCGCCTTCCGGATGCCGTCGGCGAGCGCGTCGACGTCGTCGTAGCCGGTGTGCACGTAGAACGTGGCGCGCGTGGTCGCCGGGACGCCGTAGCGGCGCACCACCGGCCAGGCGCAGTGGTGCCCGACCCGGACGGCGATGCCCTCGTCGTCGAGCACCTGGCCCACGTCGTGCGGGTGGACGCCCTCGACGGTGAACGAGATCGCCCCGCCGCGGGCGACCGTGTCCGGCGGGCCGATGACGGTCACGCCGGAGATCTCGGCCAGCCGCTCGAGGGCGTAGGCGGTGATCGCCTCCTCGTGGGCCTGCACGTTCGTCATGCCGAGCCGCTGCAGGTACTCGACGGCGGCGGCCAGCCCGATCACCTGCGCGGTCATCGGGACGCCGGCCTCGAAGCGCTGCGGCGGCGGCATGAAGGTGCTGCCCTCCATCCGCACGACCTCGATCATCGAGCCGCCGGTGAGGAACGGCGGCAGGGCGTCGAGCACCTCGTAGCGGCCCCAGAGGACGCCGACGCCGGTGGGCCCCAGCATCTTGTGCCCGGAGAAGACCAGGAAGTCCGCGCCGAGCTCGGTCACGTCGACCGGCTGGTGCGGCACCGACTGGGCGCCGTCGACCAGCACCAGGGCGCCGACCTCGCGGGCGCGGGCGACGATCTCCCCCAGCGGGTTGATCGTGCCCAGGATGTTCGACTGCTGGGTGACGGCGACGAGCTTCGTGCGCTCGTTGACCACCGTGCCCAGGTCGGCGAGGTCCAGCCGGCCGTCGTCGGTGAGGCCGAGCCAGCGCAGCGTCGCGCCGGTCCGCTCGCACAGCTGCTGCCAGGGCACCAGGTTGGCGTGGTGCTCCATCTCCGTCACGACGATCTCGTCGCCCTGACCGACGGCGTACCGGCGGAACGCGTCCTCCTTGGCGGTGGCCGCGTTGGACAGCGCGTAGGCCACGAGGTTGATGGCCTCGGTGCTGTTGCGGGTGAAGACGACCTCGTCCGTGCGCGCGCCGATGAAGCCCGCGATCGTCGCCCGGGCCGCCTCGTAGGCACCGGTCGCCTCCTCGGCGAGCTGGTGCGCGCCGCGGTGCGGGGCGGCGTTGACGTTCTCGTAGAACCAGCGCTCGGCGTCCAGGACGCTGCGCGGCTTCTGCGAGGTCGCCCCGGAGTCCAGGTAGACCAGCCGCTTCCCGTCGCGGACGGTGCGCGACAGGATCGGGAAGTCCGCCCGGATCGCCTCGACGTCCAGCGGGAGGGGCTGCTGCTGCGCCCCGGCACCGGGACGCGAGACGGTCACTGTCACAGTGCTGCGGCCTCCGCAGCGGCCACCTCGGCCGAGTCCTTCACGTAGGCCGCGTAGCCCTCGCTCTCGAGCTTGTCGGCCAGCTCCGGGCCGCCCTCCTCGACGAACCGGCCTGCGATGAACACGTGCACGAAGTCGGGCTTGATGTAGCGCAGGATCCGCGTGTAGTGCGTGATCAGCAGGACGCCGAGGTCGCTGTCGGAGCGGGTGCGGTTGACGCCCTCGGAGACGATCCGCAGCGCGTCGACGTCGAGGCCGGAGTCGGTCTCGTCCAGGACGGCGATCTTCGGCTTGAGCAGCCGCATCTGCAGGATCTCGTGGCGCTTCTTCTCGCCGCCGGAGAAGCCCTCGTTGACGTTGCGCTCGGCGAACGCCGGGTCCATCTCCAGGCCGGCCATCTCGGTCTTGACGTCCTTGACCCAGGTGCGCAGCTTCGGCGCCTCGCCCTTGACCGCGGTGGCGGCGGTGCGCAGGAAGTTCGACACCGAGACGCCGGGCACCTCGACCGGGTACTGCATGGCCAGAAACAGACCGGCGCGGGCGCGCTCGTCGACGCTCATGGCGAGGACGTCCTCGCCGTCGAGGGTCACCGAGCCCTTGGTCACGGTGTACTTGGGGTGACCGGCGATCGAGTAGGCCAGGGTGGACTTGCCCGACCCGTTGGGGCCCATGATCGCGTGGGTCTCGCCCGAGCGGATGGTGAGGTCGACGCCGCGGAGGATCTCCTTCGCGTCGTCGCCCTCCCCCACGCTCACGTGCAGGTCGCGGATCTCGAGCACGGACACTGTTCTGCTCCTCAGTTGCCGATCGGGGAGTCGACGTCGACGAGAACGTCGTCGCCCTCCACGCGGACCGGGTAGACGGGGACCGGCTCGGTGGCCGGCAGGTTGGTGGGGCGGCCGCTGGTCAGGTCGAAGCACGACCCGTGCAGCCAGCACTCGATGGTCGGGGCGCCCTTGAACTCCTCGACCTCGCCCTCGGAGAGGGGGACCTCGGCGTGCGAGCAGAGGTCCTCGATGGCGAAGACCTCGCCCTCGAAGCGGACGACGGCGACGGCCTCGCGGCCCTCGATGCCGACGGCCTCGAGCTCGACGCGCAACGCGCCGGGCTCCTTGACGTCGGTCAGCGAGCAGAGGCGGGTGAAGGCCATCAGACCTCCACCGGCTGGTCGGCCAGGCCCGGGAGGGCACCCAGGCGCGCCTCCACGGAGGTCATGAGGCGCTCCTGCAGCTCGGGGACCCCGATCCGCTGGACGACGTCGGCGAAGAAGCCGCGCACCACCAGGCGGCGGGCGGTCTCGGCGTCGATGCCGCGCGAGCACAGGTAGAACAGCTGCTCGTCGTCGAACCGGCCGGTGGCGCTCGCGTGGCCGGCGCCGACGATCTCGCCGGTCTCGATCTCCAGGTTGGGGACCGAGTCGGCGCGCGCGCCGTCGGTGAGCACCAGGTTGCGGTTCAGCTCGTAGGTCTCGGTGCCGACGGCGGCCGGGCGGATGCGGACGTCGCCGACCCACACCGTGTGCGCCTGCTCGCCCTGCAGCGCGCCCTTGTAGAGCACGTTGCTGCGGCAGTGCGGGACCGAGTGGTCGACCCAGAGGCGGTGCTCCTGGTGCTGGGTCTCGTCGGCGAAGTAGACGCCGAGGAGCTCGGCCGTGCCGCCGGGGCCGGCGTAGGTCACGTTGCTGACCAGCCGCACGAGGTCGCCGCCGAGGGTGACCACGACCTGCTCGACCGTGGCGTCGCGGCCGACGACGGTGTCGTACTGGCCGCCGTGGACGCTGCCGGGCGCCCAGTCCTGCACCGAGACGAGCCGGACGTGGGCCCCGTCGCCGGCGAGGACGCTGACACCCCCGGAGTAGCGCGCGGAGCCGCTGTGGTCCAGGACGACGGTGACCTGCGCGAACGCGCCGACCTCGACGACCAGCTGCCCCCAGACGACGTCGTCGCCGCCGGTGCCGGTCAGCCGCAGGGTGACCGGCCGGTCCGGCTGCGCCTCGGCGGGCACGCGCACGACCGCGGCGCCGCCGCTGCGCTGCCGGGTGAGCGCGGCCAGCCGGTCGGCCGGCTCTGGCAGGCCCTTGAGCAGGGGGTCGCCGGCCTCGACGCGGGTCAGCTCGACCCCGTCGGGCAGGTCGGCGTCCCACTCCAGGGCGGCGTCGGACGGCGCGCCCTGCAGCAGCGGGCGGATCCGGCGCATCGGGGTGAAGCGCCAGTCCTCCTCGCGGCCGGTGGGGTCGCCGAACGCCTCCGGGTCGGTGGCGGTGAACCGCTCGGCCGGCGAGCCGGTCGGGGTCGGTCCGCCGGAGCTGTGCGCGCCGGGCGCCGCCTCCCCGGCGGAGCCGGTACCGGCCGCCGGGGTGGTCGGCGGGCCGGCCTGTGCGCCCACGCCCGGAGCGAAGAGCTCGCCGGCGAGGGTGGTGGTCTCAGAGCTCTCCGGCATCAGCCGACGGCACCTTCCATCTGCAGCTCGATCAGGCGGTTGAGCTCGAGGGCGTACTCCATCGGCAGCTCGCGGGCGATCGGCTCCACGAAGCCGCGCACCACCATCGCCATGGCCTCTTCCTCGGTCATGCCGCGGCTCATCAGGTAGAACAGCTGGTCCTCGCTGACGCGGGAGACCGTGGCCTCGTGGCCCATGGAGACGTCGTCCTCGCGGACGTCGACGTAGGGGTAGGTGTCCGACCGGCTGATCGTGTCGACCAGCAGCGCGTCGCACTTCACCGTCGACCGGGAGCCGTGAGCGCCCTCGTCGATCTGCACCAGGCCGCGGTAGGACGTGCGACCGCCGCCGCGCGCCACCGACTTGCTGATGATGTTCGACGACGTGTTCGGCGCCGCGTGCACCATCTTCGCGCCCGCGTCCTGGTGCTGGCCCTCGCCGGCGAAGGCGATCGACAGCACCTCGCCCTTGGCGTGCTGGCCGGTCATCCAGACGGCCGGGTACTTCATGGTCACCTTGGAACCGATGTTGCCGTCGACCCACTCCATGGTCGCGCCCTCGTGGGCGATCGCCCGCTTGGTGACCAGGTTGTAGACGTTGTTCGACCAGTTCTGGATGGTCGTGTACCGGCAGCGCGCGTTCTTCTTCACGATGATCTCGACCACCGCGGAGTGCAGCGAGTCGGACTTGTAGATCGGCGCGGTGCAGCCCTCGACGTAGTGCACGTAGGCACCCTCGTCGATGATCATGAGCGTCCGCTCGAACTGGCCCATGTTCTCGGTGTTGATCCGGAAGTAGGCCTGCAGCGGGATCTCGACGTGCACGCCCTTCGGCACGTAGATGAACGAGCCGCCGGACCACACCGCGGTGTTCAGCGCGGCGAACTTGTTGTCGCCGGCCGGGATCACCGAGCCGAAGTACTCCTTGAAGAGGTCCTCGTGCTCCTTGAGCGCGGTGTCGGTGTCCAGGAACAGGACGCCCTGCTCCTCGAGGTCCTCGCGGATCTTGTGGTAGACGACCTCGGACTCGTACTGGGCGGCGACACCGGAGACCAGCCGCTGCTTCTCGGCCTCGGGGATGCCCAGCTTGTCGTAGGTGTTCTTGATGTCCTCGGGCAGCTCCTCCCACGTGGCCGCCTGGGCCTCGGTGGAGCGCACGAAGTACTTGATGTTCTGGAAGTCGATGCCGGACAGGTCCGAGCCCCAGTCGGGCATCGGCTTGCGACCGAACAGCTTCAGCGCCTTGAGACGACGCTCGAGCATCCACTCGGGCTCGTTCTTGCGCGCCGAGATGTCCCGGACGACGTCCTCGTTGATGCCACGCCGGGCGGAGGAACCCGCGACGTCGGCGTCCGCCCAGCCGTACTGGTAGCGGCCGAGCTGATCGATCTGCTCGTCCTGGGTCAGCGGCACGGACTGCTGGGTGCTGGTCATGCGGGCGTCCTCTCCCGGTGGGTCTGGGTGGAGTCGGTGGACGGGGCGGCGGTCGCGGGTCGCGGCGCTCTCCGCTCACCGGGTACAGGGCGTGCGGGCGTGCTTCTGTTCCCCGCTCGGGTGTGCTCCCGGAGTCGCACGGAACCCCGCGGACCCGGCAGGTGCGGCCCCGGGATGTGCGTGGTGCACACCCCGTCGCCGTGGGCGATCGTGGCCAGCCGCTGCACGTGGGTGCCCACGAGCCGGCCGATGACCGCCGTCTCGGCCTCGCACAGCTGGGGGAACTCGGCCGCCACGTGCGCCACCGGGCAGTGGTGCTGGCAGAGCTGCCCCCCGCCGGCGATGGTCGAGGCCGCGGCAGCGTAGCCCTCGGCCGTCAGGGCGGTGGCGAGCGCCTGGGCGCGGTCGACCGGGGCACCGCCGCGCCCGGCCGTGGCCTGCTCGACCGCGGTCGAGCAGCGCTGCTCGAGACCGGACAGCTGGGCCTCGGCCACGGCCCGGACCGCGTCGGACCCCTGCGAGGTGGCGATGTGCCGCAGGGCCGTCAGCGCCAGGTCGTCGTAGGCGTGCGGGAACGTGGACCGGCCGACCTCGGTCAGGTGGTAGTACCGGGCCGGGCGCCCACGCCCGCGCTGGCCGCCCCCGGCACCCGGCATGCCCCGGCGCTCCTCGACGCGGCCCGTGGCGGCCAGCGCGTCGAGGTGCCGGCGGACGGCGGCGGGCGAGACGCCGAGCCGCCCCGCCAGCTCGGAGGCCGTCTGCGGGCCGTGCTCGAGCAGGAGGGCGGTCACGCGATGCCGCGTGCTCCGATCCTCGTTTTCCACAACACGAGTGTGACCTATTTCGGGGACCCCGCAACCAAGGTCGCCCTAACCCCGTGCGTGAGCTCCGTCCCGCCCGTGATCCACCTCACCGATCGGGAGGGCGAACTGCTGGAACGGCCCGTTGCAGGGCCCGCGGCGAGCGTGCGAGGCCCGGGGGCAGCGGGGTCCCTCAACTAGCATCGGTGCGTGCCGGTCCTGCCCGCCCCGCTCTCCACCCTGTCGTTCGGCCCCCGCACCATCAGCCGGGTCGCCCTCGCCAACGCGGTGGCCAACGGGCTCATCGTCGTGACCGGCGGCGCCGTACGCCTCACCGGCTCCGGCCTCGGCTGCCCGACGTGGCCCAACTGCACCGACGCGAGCTTCGTGCCCACCGAGGAGCTGGCCGGCCACGGCCTGATCGAGTTCGGCAACCGCACGCTCACCGGCGTCCTCGCGGTCATCGCGCTGAGCACGCTCGTCGTGGTGTGGCGTTCCCCTCGCCGCGATCTGCGACCCCTCGCCGTCCTGGGCTTCCTGGGCATCCCGGTCCAGGCGGCGCTGGGCGGGATCACGGTGCTGACCGGCCTGAACCCCTGGACGGTCGCCGCGCACTTCCTGCTGTCGGCGGTGCTGGTGGCGCTGATGACCGTGCTGTGGCTGCGCAGCCGCGAGCCCGGCGTCGGCCAGCTGCTGGTCCGTCGTCCGTTCGCCCTGCTGGTCACCGGCATCGCCGTGGCGACCGCCGCCGTCCTCGCGCTGGGCACGGTCGTCACCGGCAGCGGGCCGCACAGCGGCGACCTCGCCGAGGACGCCGACGGCACCCTGCGCGTCGACCGGATGGGCTTCGACCCGGAGCTGGTGAGCCAGCTGCACGCCGACGTCGTCTTCCTGCTCGTCGGCCTCGTGGTCGCGCTGCTGGTGGCGCTGTACGCGACCGACTCCGCCGGCCGCACCCGCCGGGCCGCCCGCGACCTGCTGGTCGTCCTGGCGTTGCAGGGCGTCGTCGGCTACGTGCAGTACTTCCTGCACCTGCCCGCGGCGCTGGTGCTGCTGCACATGGTCGGCGCCGTGCTGGTGACCGCCTACGCCGCGCGGCTGGTGTGGTCGATCCGCGGGCCGGCGTCCGAGCTGCCGCTGGAGGCCGCTCCCCGCGCCGAGGTCCCCGTCTCCCGCTGAGTCCGCGGCGCACGCCGCCATGGTGCGGGCACACGCACTGTGCGCCCGGGGACCGTTCGGGGGCCGGGACGGTCACCCACCGCACACCGCCGTGCAGGACCGCCCTAGACGAGGACGTCGATCGCGATGGCGACCGACAGCAGCGTCATCTGCGTGATCGACACCGAGAACAGCCGCATCGGCCGGTCCGGCACCGCACTGCGGATGCGGTTGAGCCACTGGTGGGACTCCGCGACGTACCAGGCGCCCAGCGCTCCGCCGCCGATGGCGAAGGCCCAGCCCAGCTGGGGGGTCAGCGAGCCCATGAGCAGGGTCGCGCCGAGCGTCGCCCAGGCCCAGGCCACGGACTGCCGGCCGACGCTGACCGGGCCGGCGACCACCGACAGCATGGGCACGCCGGCGCGCGCGTAGTCCTCGCGGAAGCGGCTGGCCAGCGCCCAGAAGTGCGGCATCTGCCAGCAGAAGACGACGGCGAAGAACGCGACGGCCGGCCAGTCCAGCGAGCCGGTCATCGCGGCCCACCCGATGAGCACCGGAGCCGCGCCCGGGAAGGCGCCGAAGACCGTGTTGTGGACCGTCCGGCGCTTGAGCACCATCGTGTAGACGACGGAGTAGGCCAGGATCGCCACCGCGGCCAGCACCGTGGCCAGCGGCGTGGTGGCCACCCACAGCAGGGCGAGCGACGCCGCGGCGAGCACGCCGCCGAAGACCAGCGCGGCGGTCGGCGAGACGACGCCGGCGGGGATCGGCCGGTCGACGGTGCGCGACATCAGGCGGTCGATGTCCCGGTCGTACCAGCAGTTGACGACGTTCGCGGCTCCCGCGGCGAACATGCCGCCCACGAGCGTGGCGGCCACCAGGCCGGTCCCGGGCCACCCGTCGGCGGCCAGCATCATCGCCGGCAGCGTCGTGACCAGCAGCAGCTCGACGAGCTTGGGCTTGGTCAGGGCGACGTAGCCGCCCACGACGGTGGCGAACCTGCGGGCCGGAGCGGCCGAGCGCTGCTCGGAGACCGCGGTCACCGGGTACCCGTCCGCGCGCGCAGGCGGTGCACCACCGGGGAAGGCGCCACCGGGGACGGAGACAGCACGGGGTCCCTTCCGGCCGGGGATCGGACTCGCCGAGGCGAACGGGGCCACTGTAGCCCGGGGCCGCCCCCAGACCCGGCGCGGATGACTAGGGTCGGACACGTTGGTGCTGCGGGCGCAGCGGGTAGGGCCAGGTCGCGACGACGGCGTCGAGGGCGACGCGGTCGTCGGTCCGGCACGGGCCGGGGCCGACCTGGCAGGTCGCCGCACCGCACACCCGTCCGCCGCTCGGGTCGGCCCCCCGACCCGGAGCGACCGACCCGGCCGACCGAGGAGCACCGCCACGATGACAGGCGAGACCAAGAGCACACCGGCCGAGGCGCCGGCCGAGGCCGCGAGCGACAGCCCGACCGGGGACCCTCGCCAGCCACGGCCGACCCTCCCCGCCGACTTCGGCGATCTGGACCGCCGCGCGATCGACACCGCGCGCGTCCTCGCCATGGACGCCGTCCAGAAGGTCGGCAACGGCCACCCCGGCACGGCGATGAGCATGGCCCCGACGGCCTACCTGCTCTTCCACAAGTGGCTGCGGCACGACCCGACGGACCCGAACTGGGTCGCCCGCGACCGGTTCGTCCTGTCGATGGGGCACTCCAGCCTGACGCTGTACGTACAGCTGTTCCTGGCGGGCTACGGCCTCGAGGTCGAGGACCTGCAGGCGCTGCGGACGTGGGGCTCCAAGACCCCCGGCCACCCCGAGGTCAACCACACCCCCGGCGTCGAGACCACCACCGGCCCGCTGGGTCAGGGCGTGGGCAACGCCGTCGGCATGGCGATGGCGGCCCGCCGCGAGCGCGGCCTGCTCGATCCCGACGCCCCCGACGGCGAGAGCCTGTTCGACCACACCATCTGGGCGTTCTGCTCCGACGGTGACCTGGAGGAGGGCGTCAGCGCCGAGGCCTCGTCGCTGGCCGGCACCCAGCAGCTGGGCAACCTCGTCCTCGTCTACGACGACAACCGCATCTCGATCGAGGACGACACGACCGTCGCCTTCACCGAGGACGTCGGCAAGCGCTACGAGGCCTACGGCTGGCACGTCCAGCGCGTCGACGACGGCGAGGACCTGGCCGCGGTCGACGCGGCGTTCGCCGCGGCCCGGGCCGAGACCGCCCGGCCGTCGATCATCGTGCTGCGGACGATCATCGCCTGGCCGGCGCCCACCAAGCAGAACACCGGGGCCGCCCACGGCTCCGCCCTCGGCGACGACGAGGTCCGCGCCACGAAGGAGGTGCTCGGCTTCGACCCGGAGCGCGCCTTCCAGGTGGACGACGACGTGCTGGCCCACGCCCGCTCAGTGGTCGAGGCCGGGCAGTTGGCCCACGCGGAGTGGCAGGAGCGCTTCGACGCGTGGGCGAAGGCCTCCCCCGAGCGCGCCGAGCTGCTGGAGCGGATGCGCGAGCGGCGGCTGCCCGAGGGCTTCGCGGCCGCTCTGCCGACCTTCCCGGCCGACGAGAAGGGTGGCGTGGCCACCCGCAAGGCCAGCGGCAAGGCGCTCGCGGCGCTGTACCCGGAGCTGCCCGAGCTGTGGGGAGGCTCGGCCGACCTCGCGGAGAGCAACAACACCGCGGTCGAGGGCGAACCGTCGTTCCTGCCCGCCAACCGGCAGACGAAGATGTGGTCGGGCGGTCCCTACGGGCGCACCCTGCACTTCGGCGTCCGCGAGCACGCCATGGGCGCGATCATGAACGGCATCGCGCTGCACGGCGGCACCCGCGTCTACGGCGGCACGTTCCTCACGTTCTCCGACTACATGCGCGGGGCGGTCCGGCTGGCCGCGCTCATGCAGCTCCCGGTCGTCTACGTGTGGACCCACGACTCCATCGGCCTGGGCGAGGACGGCCCGACCCACCAGCCGATCGAGCACTTCGCGGCGCTGCGCGCGATCCCGGGCCTGGACGTCGTCCGCCCGGCCGACGCCAACGAGGTCTCCGTCGCGTGGCGGACGATCCTGGAGCACAACGACCGCCCCGCCGGCCTGCTGCTCTCCCGGCAGAACCTGCCCGTGTTCGACCGCGAGCGGTTCGGGTCCGCGGAGGGCACGGCGCGCGGGGCGTACGTGCTGGCCGACGCCTCGGACGGCGAGCCGCAGGTCATCCTGCTGGGCACCGGCTCGGAGGTGCAGATCGCGGTGGCGGCCCGGGAGCGGCTCGAGGCCGAGGGCGTGCCCACCCGGGTGGTGTCCGTGCCCTGCGTCGAGTGGTTCGCCGACCAGGACCAGGCCTACAAGGACCAGGTGCTGCCCCCGACGGTCCGCGCGCGCGTGAGCGTGGAGGCCGGCGTGCCCCTGGGCTGGCGCGAGTTCGTCGGCGACGCCGGCCGGATCGTGGGCCTGACGCACTACGGGGCGAGCGCGGCGTACGGCGTGCTCTACGAGGAGTTCGGCCTCACCCACGAGGCGGTCGTGACCGCCGCCCGCGAGAGCCTCGCGGCAGCCGCCGCGGGCAACGCCGTCCCGGCCGGCCCGGTCGCCGCGACCGGCGGCCTCCCCCACCCCACCGGCGACCGCTGAGCGACCGCCGTCCCCACCACGAGAGGCACTGCCATGGCACAGAACGAGAGGCTCGCCGAGCTGTCGGAGGCCGGGGTCGCCGTCTGGCTCGACGACCTGTCCCGTGACCGGATCCGCAGCGGCAACCTGCAGTCGCTGGTCGACGAGCGCAGCGTCGTCGGGGTGACCACGAACCCGACGATCTTCGCCGCGGCCATCAGCGGGTCCGATTCCTACGACGACCAGTTGCACGCGATGGCCGTGCGGCGGGTCAGCGTCGAGGAGGCGCTGCGCACCATCACCGCCGCCGACGTCCGCGACGCGTGCGACCTGCTGGCACCCGTCGCCGCGCGCCGACCCGGCGACGGCCGTGTGTCGCTGGAGGTGGCGCCCGGCCTCGCGAACGACACCGATGCCACCGCGGCCGAGGCCGCGCACCTGTGGTGGCTGGTGGACCGGCCCAACCTCTACATCAAGATCCCGGCGACGGAGGCGGGCCTCCCGGCCATCCAGACCTCGATCTCGCGCGGCATCAGTGTCAACGTCACCTTGATCTTCAGCCCCGACCGCTACCGGAAGGTCATGGACGCGTACCTGTCCGGGCTCGAGCAGCGGCTGGCCGAGGAGCCGGGCGCCGACGTCTCGGGCATCGCGTCGGTCGCGTCGTTCTTCGTCTCCCGCGTGGACACCGAGATCGACAAGCGCCTGGACAAGGCGGGCGCGGACGCGTCCCTGAAGAGCAAGGCCGGCGTCGCCAACGCCCAGCTGGCCTACCAGGCCTACGAGGAGGTCTTCTCCTCCGACCGTTGGAAGGCGCTCGAGGCCAAGGGCGCCCGGCCGCAGCGGCCGCTGTGGGCCTCGACCGGCGTGAAGAACCCCGAGCTGCCCGACACGCTGTACATCGGCGAGCTCATCGCCCCCGGCACGGTGAACACGATGCCGGAGAAGACGCTGGCGGCCTACGCCGACCACGGCACGCCGGGCACCCCCGTGCAGAAGGCCTACGCCGACGCCGAGGAGGTCATGCAGGCCGTCCGCGACGCCGGCGTCGACCTCGACGAGGTCTTCCGCGTGCTGGAGGACGAGGGCGTGCAGAAGTTCGTCGACTCCTGGGACGAGCTGACCGCGTCGGTGGCGAGCGAGCTCGAGGACAAGAAATGAAGGACCTCGTCCTCCTCATCCCTCGCAAGCTCGGGACGAGCCTCTGGACGAGGCCGACACACTGACAGCTGACCTCCGGCTCCGAGGACGGACACATTGATCGTCAACCCCTTGCGCGACCCTCGGGACCGGCGGCTGCCCCGGGTACCGGACCCCTGCGCGCTCGTGGTCTTCGGCATCACCGGGGACCTCGCCCGCAAGAAGCTGCTCCCCGCGGTGTACGACCTGGCCAACCGCGGGTTGCTGCCGACCAACTTCGCGCTGCTCGGCTTCGCCCGCCGGGACTGGGGCGACCAGGACTTCGCCGAGCTGGCGCGTGAGGCGGCGCGCAAGGCCGCCCGCACTCCCTGGCGCGAGGAGGTGTGGGAACGGCTGGCCGGCAGCGTCCGGTTCGTCCAGGGCGCGTTCGACGACGACGACGCGTTCGACGAGCTGGCCGCCGCCCTCGGCGACCTGGAGAGCAGCCACGGCATCGGCGGCAACGCGGCGTTCTACCTCTCCATCCCGCCGGCGATGTTCCCGGTGGTGCTCAAGCAGATGGAGCGCACCGGGATGGCCGAGAGCACGGCGGAGCGGTGGCGCCGGGTGGTCGTGGAGAAGCCGTTCGGCACCGACCTGGCCTCCAGCCGGGAGCTCAACGAGCTGGTGGACTCGGTGTTCAGCGCCGACGACGTCTTCCGCATCGACCACTACCTGGGCAAGGAGACCGTCCAGAACCTGATGGCGCTGCGGTTCGCCAACACGCTGTTCGAGCCGATCTGGAACGGCCACCACGTCGACTCGGTGCAGATCACCATGGCCGAGGACGTCGGCATCGGCGGCCGCGCCGGCTTCTACGAGAAGACCGGCGCCGCCCGCGACGTGCTGCAGAACCACCTGCTGCAGCTGCTGGCGCTGACGGCCATGGAGGAGCCGGTCGAGTTCTCCGCCGAGGAGATCCGCACCGAGAAGCTCAAGGTGCTGCGGGCGATCTCGCTGCCCGACGACATGGCCACCGCGGCCATCCGCGGGCAGTACGAGCCGGGCTGGCTGGCCGGGCAGCGGGCGCACGGCTACCGGCAGGAGGAGGGGGTCGACGCGGCGTCGACCACCGAGACCTACGCCGCGGTCCGGCTGGGCGTGGAGACCCGCCGCTGGGCGGGCGTGCCGTTCTACCTGCGCACCGGCAAGCGGCTGCCGCGGCGGGTCACCGAGATCGCGCTGGTCTTCAAGCGCGCCCCGCACCTGCCCTTCGCCGACACCGACACCGAGGAGCTGGGCAACAACCAGCTGGTCGTGCGCGTGCAGCCCGACGAGGGGGTCACCCTCAAGTTCGGGTCGAAGGTGCCGGGCAGCGTCATGGAGGTCCGGGACGTCTCCATGGACTTCCTCTACGGCGAGCAGTTCACCGAGGCCAGCCCCGAGGCCTACGAGCGGCTCCTGCTCGACGTGCTGCTCGGGGACGCCACGCTGTTCCCCCGCAACGCCGAGGTCGAGGCCTCCTGGGCGGTGATCGACCCGCTCGAGGAGTTCTGGGCCGGGAGCCGGCCGCACCCCTACCGCGCCGGCGAGTGGGGTCCCCGCGCCGCGGACGAGATGCTCGCCGCGGACGGACGCCGGTGGCGGCGGCCGTGACCCCCTCCCGAGACGCCCGCACCGTTCACGAGGAGATCGCGTGACCACGCTCTGGGACACCACCGGCTCGGCCGTCGTCAAGGAACTGGCCGCGCAGCGGCGGACCGGTGGTGCGGTGCTCTCCGGCGTCGCCCTCACTCTCGTCGTCGTCGCCGACGAGAGCCGCGTCGCCGAGGCGGAGGAGGCCGCGACGGCCGCCGCCGCGCAGCACCCCTGCCGGATCCTCGTGGTGGTCCGCCGCCAGATCGACGCGCCGGTGCCGCGGCTGGACGCCGAGGTGCTGATCGGTGGCCGCCTCGGCCCGGGCGAGGCGGTGGTCATGCGGATGTACGGCCGCCTGGCCCTGCACGCCGAGTCCGTCGTGCTGCCGCTCCTGGCCGCCGACGCCCCGGTCGTCACCTGGTGGCACGCCCCTGCGCCCGAGCGGCTGCAGACCGACGCGCTGGCGGTCATCGCCGACCGCCGGATCACCGACAGCTCCATCGCCGAGGACCACGTGACGGCGCTGCGCACCCGGGCGGAGGACTACTCCCCCGGTGACACCGACCTGGCCTGGACCCGGACCACCCCCTGGCGCGCGGCACTGACCTCCACGCTCGACGCGGTCTCCGGGCGGCGCGGCGACGCGGTGCGGCTGCTCGGCGGCCGGGTGGAGGGCGACCCGGGCAACGCCTCGGCGCGGCTGCTGGCCGGCTGGCTGTCCTCCCGCTGCGGCTGCGGCCTCGACGTCGTCGAGGGCCCGCGCCGGCCCGGCCCCAGCGGTGTCGACGCCGTGGTGCTGCAGCTGGACCAGGACGAGGAGGTGGCGGTCCGCGCCGACCGGCGCGGCGGCGCCGTCCTCACCCAGCCCTACCGCCCCGACGCCACGGTCGCGCTGCCGGACCGCCCGCTGGGTGACCTGCTGGGCGAGGAGCTGCGCCGGCTCGACCCGGACGAGCCCTACGCCGAGGCGCTGGAGGAGGCCACCGGCGTGCGGGGGCTGTCGAACCGCGCCGCCGTGCGCGAGCACGTGTGGCTGGACCCCGCCCGTCCCGACGGCAACGGGGACCGCGACGACGACGCCGAGGAGCCGTCCAGCCCCGCGGCGCCGGTCGCATGAGCTCCTCCCCCGGCGACGACGAGCGGCCCGTGCCGGACGTCGTCGTCCAGCCGGACGCCGACCGGCTGGCCCGCGTGGTCGCCGAGGCGCTGGTGGCCCGGCTGGCCGCCGCCCAGGCCGTGCACGGCGCCGCCTCGGTGGTGCTGACCGGCGGGGGCATCGGGACCGCGGTCCTGCGTCACGTCGCCGAGCTGGCCGCCGAGCCCGTCCGCGAGCGCGTGGACTGGACCGCCGTCGACGTCTGGTGGGGCGACGAGCGCTTCGTCCCCGCCGGCGACGCCGACCGCAACGAGCGGGGCGCCCGGGAGGCCCTGCTCGACGCGGTGGGCGTGCCGGCCGAGCGCGTGCACGCGATGGCGGCCTCCGACGCCGGGTTCGCCGGCCCCGAGGAGGCCGCCGACCGGTACGCCGGTGAGCTGGCCGCCGCGGCGGGTGACGGCCGGTCGCTGCCCCGCTTCGACGTGCTGCTCCTGGGCATGGGGCCGGAGGGGCACGTGGCGTCGATCTTCCCGGGCACGCCCGCGGTGCGCGACGAGCGCCCGGTGGTGGCGGTCCGCGACTGCCCCAAGCCGCCGCCGACGCGGATCAGCCTCGGCTTCCCGGCGATTACGAGCGCCGAGGAGGTGTGGCTCCTAATCTCCGGCGAGGGCAAGGCCGAGGCCGTGGCGCTGGCGCTGGGCGGCGCGCCCCGCGAGGAGCTCCCGGCCGCCGGCGTCCACGGCCGGCGGGCGACGCGGTGGCTGCTCGACGCCGCCGCCGCGAGCCGGCTCCCCGCGGCCCGAGGCTGACCCTCCCGCTGCCAGCGGCCTGCCAGCCGGCTGCAAGCGCCCTCCGACAGGCTCGGGACGTCCCGATCAGCCGCCCCGGAGGACCCCCATGGCCGCCGTCCTGACCCGCACCCACACCTCCGACGACGACCTCCGGCCGCTGGAGATCGTCGCGCCGGCCGCGCCGAGCAGCCCGATCGTCCCGCCGGAGCCGGTCGACCAGCGCCCGCGGTACTGGGACTTCCGGGTCGCCGCCTGGCGGCCCAGCCCGATCGAGGACGGCTGCTGAGGCTGCCGTCAGGCGCCGCGGCGGGCCCGGAGCTTGGCGAGCGCCTCCTCGAGCAGCGCGTCGCCGTCGGCGTCGGTCCGCCGCTCGCGCACGTACGCCAGGTGTGTCTTGTACGGCTCGGTGCGCGGGGCCGGCGGCGGCGCCGCCTGGTCCTGGCCGGCCGGCAGCCCGCAGCGCGGGCAGTCCCACAGCTCGGGGACGTCGGCCTCGGACGCGAACGACACCCGCGTCTCGTGCGCCTGGGCGCACCAGAAGGCCACCCGCCGGCGGGGCGCGGCCTCGCCGCGCTCGGCCTCACCCATCGGACCCGCACCGACCCGCGTGCCGCGGATCGCGTTGCCACCAGCCACGAGCGCCCCCTGGACTCCGGTCCCGATCGCAGACGGCGCTGGACGCGCCGCCGTCGGAAGTCTAGGGCCTGGAGTGGGCGTTCCAGGTCACGTTTTCGCGCGGGATCGGCCGCGGAGCTCCTAGTTCGCCTTGAGCAGGATGCCCAGGCCGACGATGCACACGGCCCAGATGAGACCGGTGAACACGGTCAGCCGGTTCAGGTTCTTCTCGACGACCGACGAGCCGGACAGCGACGAGGACGCCGCCCCGCCGAACATGGAGGACAGGCCGCCGCCCTTCCCGCGATGCAGCAGGATCAGCACCACGAGGAGCACGCTGGTGAGCACCAGCAGCACGTTGAGGACCAGCTCGACCATGGGTCCAGGGTAGCCGAGCCGGTGCGGTGCTCCCGCCAACGACCCGGCACGCGGGCCGCGGACGTCAGCGGACGCCGGCGGTCGCCAGGTCGTAGCTGGCGTAGGGCTCCATGACCACGCCGTTGCGCAGCCGCTGCCCGGCGAGCAGCTGCGCCCGCGTCTCGGCCAGCGGCACGTACGCGGCCGTGTCCTGCGCCGCCGTCGCCACCTCGCGCCACGCCGCCCGGGCGGCGTCCGCGTCCGGCCCCACCGCGACCGCGGCGTCGATTAGTGCGCTGATGGCCGGGTCGACCAGGCGGGCGTAGTTGGTGTTGCCGACCCGGCTCACCGAGCGGCCGTCGACCAGCGGCACGAGGAAGGCCGACGGCGTCGGCACCACCGCCGTCCAGGTCGCGAGGATCATGCCGATGCCCTGGGCCCGCACGTTGTCCGGATCGCCGACGTCGCTGGCGTAGAAGCTGCTGGCCGGCTGCGACCGGACCTCGACGACGATGCCGACCTCGGCGAGCTGGTCGGCCAGTTCCTCCGCCACGGCGACGCTGGCGGTGGCGTCGGGCACCGCCAGCACGGTGCTGAAGCCGTCCGGCACGCCGCAGGCCGCCAGCGCCTCCCGCGCGGCGCCCCGGTCGGCGCCGTCGTCGCTCGCCTCGGGGCCGCCCTCGAGCCCGGCGGGCCAGAGCCGGGAGGCGACCACCGCGTCGGAGGGGCCGCCGAGCACGCGCTGCACCGCGGAGCGGTCGATCGCGGCGACGACCGCCGCGCGGCAGTTCGGATCGGTCATCGGAGCGACGTCCGTGGGCAGCGCCAGGATGCGGACCGCCCCCGTCGTGACCTCGTCCACCCGGTCCTCCAGCGGTACGCCGCCGCTGTCGCCGTCGGCCAGCCGGGCCTGCGTGACCATCTGGATCCCGGTGGCGGAGATGTCGACGTCCGCCGAGCCCGCCAGCAGGGCCTGGTCGCGCTCCAGGCCGGACAGCCCGGTGCGGACGACGACCTGGTCGGGCAGCGCGGTGCGGACGTCGTCGCTCGCCGGGTCCCACTCGGCGTTGCGGTCCAGCACGATCCCGGTCTGGCCGTCGACCGTGGTGATCGCGTACGGCCCGGAGCTCACCGGGTCCCCGCCGTAGGCCACCCCGGTGTCCGCGCCGATCGGGACGGGACTGCTGGAGGGCAGCGCGAGGACGACCGGGAAGTCCGGGGTCGGCGTGCGCAGCCGGAAGGTGATGGTCCGGTCGTCCGGCGTCTCGATCGAGGCGAGGCCGAGCCGGTCCGCCGCCTCGTCCTGGTAGGGGCCGGGATAGGGGTTGGCCGGGTCGTCGAGCAGGTCCACCACCGTGGTGGGGCCGCCGACGACGACGTCGGAGGCGAAGGAGCGCTCGATGCCGTACTTGACGTCGCGGGCGGTGATCGGCGCGCCCGTCTCGAAGCGCACCCCCTCGCGAAGGGTGAACGTCCAGGTCGAGCCGCCGTCCGGCGTCTGGCCCCGGTCGGTGGCGAGGTCCGGGACGAGGGTGTCGGTCTCCCCGGGTCGCGACGAGTAGGTCACCAGCGTGCGGGTGTACAGCCGCATGAGGTTCCACACACCCGACGAGTAGGAGCGCTGGGGGTCGAGGCTGTCGATGTCGCCGGCGACCACCCGCAGGGTGCCGCCGTCGGCGTCCGACGGGGACCGGACGCCGCTCAGGCCGGCGTCGGGACCGTCGCCGAGCACCGGGACCGACGCCCCCGCGTCCTGGCCGCCCGCGCAGCTGACGGCCACGGCGGCGACCAGGGCGACGACGACGGCCAGGCCGAGGATCCGGCCCAGGTTCCCGCGCAGCCACGACGGACGGCGCCGGGCGACCCGCTCCAGCGTGCTGCTCACGGCGCCGGCCGATCCGCTGCCGCGGGGCGCTGCGCTCCCCGCTCGCCGGCGCTCGCTGCGATGCTCACGCCCCTGTTCGCTCACGTACCCGCTCCCCCGGTTGACGGGGAGCGATCAGCCCCCGTCGGCGGCGATCCGACAGATCTGCGCGAACTCGTCGGCATCCAGGCTGGCACCGCCGACGAGCGCACCGTCGACGTCCGGCCCGGCCAGGATCCCGGCCGTGTTCGCGGCCTTGACCGACCCTCCGTAGAGGATACGGACCGCGGCGGCCGTCTCCGGGCCGAAACGCTCGGCGAGCCGGGACCGGAGTGCGCCGCAGACCTCCTGCGCGTCCTCCGGCGTGGCCACCTCGCCGGTCCCGATCGCCCACACCGGCTCGTAGGCGAGCACGATCTCGCCGCCGGGCGCGGTCCCCCGCACCTGCTCGGCGGTCAGCCCCTCGAGGGCGGCGTCGAGCTGCTCGGTGCAGTGCGCGACCTGGCGGCCGGCCTTGCGCACGTCGAGGCCCTCGCCCACGCACAGGATCGGCACGAGGCCGTGCCGCTGGGCGGCCTGCACCTTGCCGGCGACGACGGCGTCGTCCTCCCCGTGCAGCGCGCGCCGCTCGGAGTGCCCGACCACCACGTACGTGCAGGCCAGGGCCGCGAGCATCGCGCCGCTGACCTCGCCGGTGTAGGCACCGGAGTCGTGCAGCGACAGGTCCTGCGCGCCGTAGCCGATGCCCAGCTTGTCGCCGGTCACGAGGGTCTGGACGCTGCGCAGAGCCGTGAACGGCGGCACGACGACGACCTCGGCCGCCTCCAGCTGCGTCTCCTTGAGGGAGAACGCGAGCTTCTGCACCAGGCCGATGGCCTCCAGGTGCGTCATGTGCATCTTCCAGTTGCCGGCGATCAGCGGCCGGCGACCGGTGCGCGGCGCGGGGGCCGGGGTGCGGGCCATCAGGCGGCCCCGTCCTGCGCGAGCACCGCGAGGCCCGGCAGCTCCCGGCCCTCCAGGTACTCCAGCGACGCGCCACCGCCGGTGCTGATGTGGCCGTACGCGGCCTCGTCCAGGCCCAGGGTGCGGACGGCGGCGGCGGAGTCACCACCCCCGACGACCGACAGGCCGGCCACGGCGGCGACCGCGGCGGCGACGCCGCGGGTGCCGGCCTGGAACGGCACCAGCTCGAACACGCCCATGGGGCCGTTCCAGAAGACGGTGCGCGCTCCGCCGAGCTCGCGGCCGAAGACCTCGACCGTCCGCGGCCCGACGTCCAGGCCCATCCGGTCGTCGGGGATGGCGTCGACGTCGACCACGGAGACCTCCGCGTCGGCGCTGAACGCCGACGCCGCGACGACGTCCACCGGCAGCACGATCCGGTTGCCGGCCTCGGCCAGCAGCCGCCGGCAGGTGTCGACCTGGTCGGCCTCGAGCAGCGAGCTGCCGACGCCGTGGCCCTGCGCGGCCAGGAAGGTGAAGCACATCCCGCCGCCGACCAGCAGCCGGTCCACCTTGGGCAGCAGCGCCTCGATGACCGCCAGCTTGTCGCTGACCTTGGAGCCGCCGAGCACGACCACGTAGGGGCGCTCGGGGTCGGTGGTCAGCCGGGTGAGGACGTCGAGCTCGGTGGCGACCAGGCGGCCGGCCGCGTGCGGCAGCCGCAGCGCGACGTCGTAGACCGACGCGTGCTTGCGGTGCACCGCCCCGAAGGCGTCGTCGACGTAGACGTCGGCGAGGGCGGCCAGCCGGTCGGCCAGCTCCCCCCGCTCGGCGTCGTCCTTCGACGTCTCGGCCGCCTCGAAGCGGACGTTCTCCAGCAGCAGCACGTCGCCGTCGCCGAGCGCCGCGACCTTCGCGCGGGCGTCGTCGCCGGCCACGTCGGAGGCCAGCGGCACGTCGGTGCCCAGCAGCTCGCCGAGCCGCGCGGCCACCGGTGCCAGCGAGAACTGCGGGTCCGGGGCGCCCTTGGGGCGGCCCAGGTGGGCGGCCACGACCACGCGGGCGCCGCCGTTCCGCAGCGCCTGCACCGTCGGCAGGCTGGCGCGGATCCGGCCGTCGTCCGAGATGCGGGGCGAGGGCGTCGAGCGGTCCAGGGGGACGTTCAGGTCGGCGCGCACGAGCACGCGCCGGCCCGAGACGCCCTCGGCCAGGAGGTCGTCGAGGGAGCGCATGGTCCGCGTCAGAGCGAGGCGCCGACGAGCTCGACCGAGTCCACGAGCCGGTTCGAGTAGCCCCACTCGTTGTCGTACCAGCCGAGCACCTTGACCATCGGGCCGAACACCTTGGTGAGGCCGGCGTCGTAGATGCACGAGTGCGGGTCGGTGACGATGTCGCTGGAGACGATCGGCGCGTCCGTGTACTTGAGGTAGCCCTGGAGCGGGGCGGAGGAGGCGGCCGCCCGGTAGGCGGCGTCGATCTCCTCGGCCGAGGCCTCCCGGCTCAGCTGCACCGTCAGGTCGGTGGCCGAGCCGGTGGGGACCGGCACGCGGACGGCGTACCCGTCGAGCTTGCCCTTCAGCTCGGGCAGCACCAGGCCGATGGCCTTCGCGGCACCCGTCGAGGTCGGGACCATGTTCAGCGCGGCGGCGCGGGCCCGGCGGAGGTCGTTGTGCGGGCCGTCCTGCAGGTTCTGGTCGGCGGTGTAGGCGTGGATCGTCGTCATCAGGCCGCGCTCGATGCCGAAGGCGTCGTGCAGCACCTTGGCCAGTGGGGCCAGGCAGTTCGTGGTGCAGGACGCGTTGCTGATGATCGTCTGCGAGCCGTCGTACTTCTCGTGGTTGACGCCCATGACGATCGTCAGGTCGTCGCCGGAGGCCGGCGCCGAGATGATGACCTTCTTGGCGCCACCGGCGTCGACGTGCTTGCGGGCGAGGTCGGCCTTGGTGAAGAAGCCGGTGGACTCGACGACGACGTCGACGCCCAGGTCGCCCCACGGCAGGGCGGCGGGGTCGCGCTCGGAGAGCACCTTGATGGCGGCGCCGCCGACGCTGATGCCGTCGTCGGTGGCCTCCACGTCCTGCGGCAGGACGCCGAGGATGCTGTCGTACTTGAGCAGGTGGGCGAGGGTCGCCGGGCTCGTGAGGTCGTTCACCGCCACGATCTCGATGTCCTTGCCGCTGGCGGCGGCGGCCCGCCAGAAGTTGCGGCCGATGCGCCCGAAGCCGTTGATGCCGACCCGTACCGTCACTGCTGGACCTCCCGAGGACCCGTTCGCTGCAGCGGCGGCCGAGCGGGACGCCCGGCCGCGCGTCGGCGAGAACCCTAGCGGGCGCGGGGTCGGCCGGTGCCGGGCCGCCCGGTCGGGGGACCCCCGTCAGTGCACGGGCAGCGGTGGCACCACGGCGCCGTGGCGGTCGAGCGCGCGCCTCGGGTCGAGCGCGGACGCCGCCACGACGCGGTCCCGGCCGGTGGCCTTCGCCGTGTAGAGCGCCCGGTCCGCGGCGTCGAGCAGCGCCGCGCCGGACGAGCCGTCGTCCGGGGAGGCGGCCACCCCGATGCTGAGGGTCACCCGCAACTCGTCGCCGTCGAGGTGGTGCACGGCGGCGCGCACCCGCCGGCGGAGCTGCTCGGCCCGCTCGATCGCCCGGTCGCGCCCGGCGCCGGCCATCACCAGGACGAACTCCTCGCCACCCAGGCGGGCGGCGGTGTCGCCGGCGCGGACGGCGTCCTGCAGGATCCGCCCGAGCGCGGTGAGCACCCGGTCGCCTCCGGCGTGACCGAAGCGGTCGTTGACCGCCTTGAAGTGGTCCAGGTCGACCAGGACCAGGGACACCGGTTTCGCGTCCGTCGCGCCGGCCAGTGCGGCGTCGAGCGCCCGGTCGAGGTGGCGGCGGTTGTGCAGCCCGGTGAGCGGGTCGCGGACCGCCTCCTCCGCGAGCACCGCGCGCAGCCGCTCGATCTCCGCCACCTGCTCGGCGAGCTGCCGGTTGAGCAGCTCGACCGCGCGCTGCCGCGCCTGCTGGTCGCTGACGTCGCGCACCACGAGGATCCGGCCGAGGGGACGGCCGCGGGGATCGGACACCGGCGAGCTCCGGACGTCCAGCCAGCGACCCGGCCGGACCTCCGCGAGGCGGTGGCCGTCGCGGTCCTCCGTCCGTTCCAGGATCGCGACGGCGTGCGGCGCGACCTCGCCGAGGAGCCGACCGACGGCGTCGGCGGGCGCGTCGGGCCGGAACGCCTCGAGCAGCGCACGGGCTGCCGGGTTGAGGTCCAGGATGCGGCCGTCGGGGTCGACCACCAGCACCGCGTCCGGCACGGTGTCGACGACCTGGTCGCGGGCCACCGGCACCACCCGGAGCAGGCCGAGTCGCAGCAGCGCCCAGGAGTCGATGAGCCCGGTGAACAGGAAGCACAGCGGGGTGAGGTCGACGCCGTCGCCGTTGCCGTCGGCCTGGAGCGCCACGGCCAGGACGTTGCCCGCGGTGGACAGGGCCGCCGCCCCGAGCAGGACCCCGATCTGCCGCCGGAAGACGCCGGTGGCCCGCTTCCACCCCCGCGCCAGGCGCCGGTAGGCGAGGGCGACCAGGACGTAGGAGTAGGCGGTGTGGAGCCCGAAGATCGGCCCGAGGGTGATCCGGGCGTCGTCCCCGGCGGCGCCCACCGTGGGGAGGTGCAGCACCAGGTCACGGGTCGCGGGCACGGACGCCGCCACGACCATCACGACGGGCTCGATGGCCAGCAGGGCGGCCGACCGGCGGGCGAGCCGCCAGGAGGGGTCGACGACGGTGCGGGCCACCACGTAGACGGCGACGCACACCAGGCCGACCGAGGCCAGGAGCACCGGCGGGAACACCCGGCGCACGGCGTCGGAGGCGACCGAGTAGACGACCGCGTCGGCCGCCGACCAGGCCGCCACGCCCAGCATCGCCGCGGCCAGCGCGGTCGCGGCCGGGGTCCGGCCGCGCCGCCGCCAGGCCAGCGCCGCCGTGACGAGGGCGACGACCGCGGCACAGGCGAAGACCAGCGCCCAGTGCTGTTGCGTCATCCCGAGCTCCTCCGTCGGCCGCGGCCGACCGGATGGTCGCCACGCCCGGGAGATCGGCTCGGGAGGCGGGGTGCTGAACCGGCCTCCCCCCAGCGGGGGAGACCGGCCCGTTCCGCTACTGCGCGAGCATGTCGTCGGTGACGACGGACTCGGTGTCGGGGATCCCGAGGTCCTTGGCGCGCTTGTCGGCCATCGCCAGCAGGCGGCGGATCCGCCCGGCCACGGCGTCCTTGGTCATCGGCGGGTCGGCGCGCTGACCGAGCTCCTCCAGCGAGGCCTGGCCGTGCTCCAGCCGCAGCCGGCCGGCCACCAGCAGGTGCTCGGGCGCGTCCTGGGCGAGGATCTCCAGCGCCCGCTCGACCCGCGCGCTGGCCGCGACGGCCGCCCGCGCCGAGCGGCGCAGGTTGGCGTCGTCGAAGTTGGCCAGCCGGTTGGCCGTGGCGCGGACCTCGCGGCGCATCCGCCGCTCCTCCCACGCCATGACCGCGTCGTGGGCGCCCATGCGCGTGAGCAGCGCGCTGATCGCGTCGCCGTCGCGCACGACGACCCGGTCGGCGCCGCGGACCTCGCGGGCCTTGGCCGCGATGCCGAGCCGGCGCGCGGCGCCCACCAGCGCCATGGCGGCCTCCGGGCCCGGGCAGGTGACCTCCAGCGAGGAGGACCGGCCGGGCTCGGTGAGCGAGCCGTGGGCGAGGAACGCGCCGCGCCAGGCGGCCTCGGCGTCGCCGATGCCCCCGGACACCACCGACGGCGGCAGGCCGCGCACCGGGCGGCCGCGCTGGTCGACCAGGCCCGTCTGGCGGGCCAGCCCCTCGCCGTGCTTGGCGATGCGCACCAGGTAGCGGACCCCCCGGCGGATGTTGCCGCCGGCCAGCACGCTGACCCCGCTGGTGTAGCCGTAGACCTCGCTGATGTCGCGGCGCAGCCGGCGGGCCACCGAGCCGGTGTCCAGCTCGGCCTCGATGACCACCCGGCCGCCCACGATGTGCAGGCCGCCGGAGAAGCGCAGCAGCGCGGTCACCTCCGCCTTGCGCTCGGAGGTCCGCGAGCACTCCACGCGGGAGAGCTCGTCCTTCACCATCGCTGTCATCGCCATGCCGTCCACCCCCGTCCGGTCCCCACGGGCCCGCTCGTTCCCCCAGGGGTCATCCCCACCTCGTCCTCCCCCAGCAGTGCGGGAGACACCGCCACCACCCCTCGGGTCCGTGCCCAGTCAGGAGCCATGTCCGGCGTCCCCTCCCCCTCGTCGGTGCGCCCTGGCACGGATCGGTCCGTCCCGGGATCCGATCCTCCCGGTAGCACGGTCACCATCGCCATCCGTCAGCCCGCCCCGAGCACGTCGGCGAGTGCCTTCGCGAGCCGCTCGGGATCGTGCCGCGGCGCGCCCCCCGGCTCCGCCACCGGCGCGAGCACGAGTTCGGCACCGCACTCCCGTGCCGCTGACAGGAGACCACAGCGGTCAACAACCGAGTCGACATCGGCGATCACGGTGTGCAGCGCCACTCCGCCCAGATGCCCCTGGAGCACGCGCAGGTGCTCCTCCGGGGAGAAGCCGTCCGTCTCGCCCGGCTGCGGTTCCAGGTTGAGGACGACGACGACGCGCGCGGGGCTGGCGGCCAGCGCGGCCCGCAGCCGCGGCACCAGCAGGTGCGGGAGCACCGAGGTGTACCAGGAGCCGGGACCCAGCGAGACGACGTCCGCGGTGGCGATGGCCTCGAGCACCGCCGGGTGCACCGGGGGGTCCGCCGGTGCGACCAGGATGTCGCGCACCCGGCCCGGCGTGGAGGCGATCGCCACCTGGCCGCGGATGGTGCGGGTGCGCGCGGGGTCGTCGGGATCCACGGTCTCCACCCGGGCCACGAGGTCCAGCGGGACCTCGGCCATGGGCAGCACCCTTCCGCAGGCCCCCAGGAGCTCGCAGAGGGTGTCCAGGGCGCGCACGGTGTCCCCGCCGTGCAGCTCCACCAGCCCGGTCAGCACCAGGTTGCCCACCGGGTGCCCGGCGAGGACGCCGGTGCCGCCCAGCCGGTGCTGCAGCAGCGCGGTCATCTCCGCCCGCCGTTCGCCGTCACCGGCCAGCGCGGCCAGCGCCATGCGCAGGTCACCGGGCGGCAGCACGGGCATCTCCCGGCGGATCCGCCCCGAGGAGCCGCCGTCGTCGGCGACGGTGACGACGGCCGTGAGGTCGGGGGTGAGCTGCCGCCAGGCACCGAGGGCTGCCGCCAGCCCGTGCCCGCCGCCGAACGCGACCACGCGCGGCGGGGCGCCGGGCGTCGCCGCCACTACTCGCGCCCCAGGTCGCGGTGCTGGGCCACGGCCTGGACGCCGTCGGCGGCGAGCCGGCGGGCGAACTCCTCGGCGATCGCGACGCTGCGGTGCTTGCCGCCCGTGCAGCCGACGGCGAGGGTCAGGTAGCGCTTGCCCTCGCGCCGGTACCCGGGCAGGAGCAGCCGCAGGACGTCGAGGTAGCGGTCGACGAACGGGCCGGCGTCGTCCTGGCCGAGCACGAAGTCGCGCACCGCCGGGTCCTGGCCCGTGCGCGGCCGCAGCTCGGGCACCCAGTGCGGGTTGGGCAGGAAGCGCGCGTCGACGACGAGGTCGGCGTCCAGCGGCAGCCCGTACTTGAACCCGAAGCTGAGCACGGTGGCCGTCAGCGGCGGCGCGTGGCCCTCGCGGGCGAAGGCGTTCTCCAGGGTGGCGCGCAGCTGGTGGACGTTGAGGTCGCTGGTGTCCACCCACAGGTCGGCGTCGCCGGCGATGCCGGTGAGCAGCGCGCGCTCCGCGGCGATGCCGTCGGCCAGCCGCCCGCTGCCCTGCAGGGGGTGCTCCCGGCGGTTGGACTCGTAGCGGCGCACCAGCACCTCGTCGCGGGCGTGCACGTAGAGCACGCGCGGGCGGTGGCCGGCCGAGGCGAGCGCCTCGATCGACTCCTGCAGGTCGCTGGAGAAGGCGCGGCTGCGGACGTCGACGATCGCGGCGAACCGGCGCAGGTCGCCGCGGGCGCCGAGCTCGACCATGGGCTGCAGCAGCGCCGGCGGCAGGTTGTCCACGACGTAGAAGCCGAGGTCCTCCAGGACCCGCCCGGCGGTGTTCTTGCCCGAACCGGAGAGCCCGGTGACGACGACGACGTCCAGCGGCGCGGTCTCGGTGCCGGTGGGGTCGACCGGCGGGACGACGTCCCGCTGCGGCCCCGCGCCCTCCTGCGGCTCCGCGCTCACGAGGCCACCCCGCGGACGGGGGCGACCCGGCCGACCTCGGCGGTGGCGCCGGCGCCCGGCTGCGGGGTGCCGAGCTCGGCCGGCCCGTCGGGCCCGAGCGTCGACTCGTCCGGCTCCGGGGGCCCGGCGGGCGTCGCCTCCCCCGGCTCGGCCACGGCGGCCCTGACCACCTCCGCCGTCCGCCGGCCGATGCCGGGCACCTCCATGAGCTCCTCCAGCGAGGCGGCCCGCAGCCGCTTGAGCGATCCGAACCGCTTCATCAGCGCCTTTCGCCGGGTGTCGCCGAGACCGGGGACGTCGTCCAGGAGGGAGACCAGCATGCTCGCCGAGCGCTTCTGCCGGTGGTAGGTGATCGCGAACCGGTGGGCCTCGTCCCGCACCCGCTGCAGCAGGTACAGCGCCTCGGAGGTGCGCGGCAGGATCACCGGGTCGGACTCGCCCGGCAGCCACACCTCCTCCATGCGCTTGGCCAGCCCGCAGACGGCGACGTCGACGACGCCGAGCTCGTCGAGCGAGCGCGCGGCCGCCGCCACCTGCGGGGCGCCGCCGTCGACGACGAGGAGGTTCGGCGGGTAGGCGAAGCGGCGCGGCCGCCCCTCCTCCGCGGCGATCCCCTGGTCGTCGCGCCGGTCGGCCTCCTCCTTGAGGTGCCGGGCGAAGCGCCGCCGCACGACCTCGGCCATGGCCGCGGTGTCGTCGGTGCCGTGGGTGACGGAGAACCGCCGGTAGTCCGCCTTCTTCGCCAGCCCGTCCTCGAACACGACCATCGAGGCCACCACGTTCGTGCCCTGCACGTGCGAGACGTCGATGCACTCGATCCGCAGCGGCGCCTCGGGCAGCTCCAGGGCCTCCTGCAGCTCCGCGAGCGCCAGGGACCGCGCGGTGAGGTCGCTGGAGCGCTTCACCCGGTGCCGGACGAACGCCTCCTTGGCGTTGCGCTCGACGGTCTCCAGCAGGGAGCGCTTGTCGCCGCGCTGGGGCACCCGCAGGCTCACCCGGCTGCCGCGCAGCTCGCTCAGCAGCTCCTCGTAGACGTCGGCGTCGGCGGGGAGCTCCGGGACCAGCACCTCGCGCGGCACCGTCTCACCGGCCTCGCTGACGCCGGTCGCCTCGTCGATCCCCCCGTACACCTGGAGCAGGAACTGCTCGACCAGCTCGCCGGTGCCGATCTCCTCGACCTTGTCCACGATCCAGCCGCGCTGCCCGCGGACCCGCCCGCCGCGGACGTGGAACACCTGGACGGCGGCCTCCAGGTCGTCCTGCGCGAACGCGACGACGTCGGCGTCGGTGCCGTCACCGAGGACGACGGCCTGCTTCTCCATGGCGCGGTTGAGGGCGCCGAGGTCGTCGCGCAGGCGCGCGGCCCGCTCGTACTCCATCGCCTCCGCGGCCTCGGCCATCTCGCGCTCCAGGCGCTTGACCATCGCGTCGGTCCGGCCGGCCATGAAGTCGCAGAAGTCGTCGACGATCGCGCGGTGCTCCACGGCGCTCACCCGGCCCACGCAGGGGGCCGCGCACTTGCCGATGTAGCCGAGCAGGCAGGGCCGGCCGATCTGGCCGGCCCGCGTGAAGACGCCGTTGGAGCAGGTGCGGGCCGGGAAGACCCTGGTCAGCGTGTCGAGGGTCTCCCGGATCGCCCACGCGTGGGCGTAGGGGCCGAAGTACCGCACGCCCTTGCGCTTGGGCCCCCGCATCACCTGCAGGCGGGGGAACTCCTCGTTGAGCGTCACCGCCAGGGAGGGGTAGCTCTTGTCGTCGCGGTAGCGGACGTTGAACCGCGGGTCGAACTCCTTGATCCAGTTGTACTCGAGCTGCAGCGCCTCGACCTCGGTGCCGACGACGGTCCACTCGACGCTCGCCGCGGTCGTGACCATCTGCCGGGTGCGCGGGTGCAGGCCGGCGATGTCGGCGAAGTAGCTGTTCAGCCGCTGGCGGAGGCTCTTGGCCTTGCCGACGTAGATGACCCGGCCGTTCGGGTCGCGGAACCTGTAGACCCCCGGGGTCTCGGGGATGCTGCCGACCGCTGGGCGGTACGAGGACGGGTCGGGCATGGCTCCCAGCCTAGGTCGAGGGTCCGACACGCCGGGACGGGTGCGGACCCGTCCGTCCCACGCGCCACACCCGTCCTCCGCCGCCGCGCGCGGAGCGGGAGCGCGGCCGCCGCCCGCCCCGGTCCCGGAGCACGCCGCTACCCTCCGGCGCATGCCCCGAGGTGCCCGTCCGCCGTCGGCCACCGTCTACGGCATCGACCTGGGCACCACCTACAGCTGCCTGGCGCAGGTGTCGGGCACCGGCGGGGCCGAGGTCGTCCCGCTGCTCGACGGCACCCCGACGCTGCCCAGCGTCGTCCTCTTCGTGGGCCCCGACGACTACGTCACCGGCGAGCGCGCCCGGATCCTGGCCCGCGCGCAGCCCGACGACGTCTGCACCCTGGTCAAGCGGCGGATGGGCGAGAGCACCTGGCGGTTCGTCAGCCACGGGCGCTCCTGGTCCGCGCCCGCCGTCAGCAGCCTCGTCCTCAAGGCGCTGGTCAGCGAGACGGCGTTCAGCACCGCCGGCCCGGTGCAGGACGTCGTCATCACCGTGCCGGCATACTTCGGCGACGAGGAGCGGCGGGCCACCCGGCTCGCCGGTGAGTACGCCGGGCTGACCGTCCTCGACGTCATCAACGAGCCCACCGCCGCCGCGCTGGCGTACGGCTTCGCCCGGCTCGACGGCGCCGGCCCCGAGGACCACCTCGAGGAGGTCGCCCTCGTCTACGACCTCGGCGGCGGCACCGTGGACGTCGCGGTCGTGGAGCTCGCCGACCGCCGGCTGGCCGTCGTCGCCACCGACGGCGACCACGAGCTCGGCGGCGCGGACTGGGACGAGAAGCTCGCGGTCCACCTCTCCCGGGCGTTCCTCGCCGCGCACCCCGACGCGGAGGACCCGCTCGACGACAGCGCCGGCGGGCAGGCGCTCGTGCTCGCCGCCGAGCGCGCCAAGCGGGAGCTCAGCGCGCGCGAGCAGGTCGTGGTCCCGGTGGAGCACGACGGCCGCCGCGCCGACGTCCCGGTCACCCGCGCCGAGTTCGAGCACCTGACCGCCGGCCTGCTCGAGCGCACGATGGAGCTCACCCGGGCCGCCGTCGCCGCCGCCCGCGCCCGCGGGGTCGACCGGATCGACCGCGTGCTCCTGGTCGGCGGCTCCACCCGGATGCCGGCGGTGGCCCAGCGGCTGACGGCGGAACTCGGCGTCCCGGCGGAGGTGCACGACCCCGACCTCGCCGTCGCCAAGGGCGCCGCGGTCTACGGCCGCAAGAAGCAGCTCGAGCGGCTGCTCACCGGCGACCTGGCGACCCGCGGGCAGCTGCGCGACGGCACCCCGCTGGAGTACGCCGCCCCGGCCGACGTCGACGCGGCCTGCGCCCGGCTGGGCGACGCCGTCGGGCTGACCGCGGCCCAGGTCCGGCGCACGGTCGAGATCCAGGTCCTCAACACCGTCTCCCGCGGGTTCGGGGTGCTGGCCCTCGACCGCTTCGGCGAGCCGGCCACGGTCTTCCTGGTGCACCGCAACGACCGGCTGCCGATCGCCGTCCGCCGCTCGTTCGGCACCGTGCACGACGACCAGCGGGTGGTCACCATCCGGGTGGTCGAGCAGGGCGGGGGCGCCGAGTCGCCCCGGCCCGAGGACGCCAAGCTGCTCGCCGAGGCCTCGATCGAGGACATCCCGCCCGGCCATCCGGCCGGCACCGAGATCCAGGTGATCCTGCGGATGGGCTTCGACGGCATCCTCGAGCTCACGGCCCTGCACGAGGGCCTCGCCGACCGGCCCCTGACCGTGCGCGTCGAGACCGGGGCGGCGCTGAGCCAGGCCGACGTCGCCCGGGAGCGGGCGCAGGTCGGGCGGGTGCGCCGCCGGGAGTCATGACGGTGCTCCCCCCGTTCGACGGCAACGCCTACCGCAAGCGGGTGCTGGCCTCGGTCGAGGCCCGCGGCGGTCTCGACGACAGCGATCCGTTCGAGGTGTACGACCTCCCCCTGGACGCCGCCGGATCGCTGTCCGACGACGAGGTGGGCGGCCGGATCGACGCCGTCTGGGCCTTCTGGCAGAAGCAGCGCGACCACCCCAAGTACCGCGGGCTGGTCACCGCCCTGCTGGCCTCGCACGACCGGCTGGCCGCCCAGCTGCGCAGCGCCGGGAGCCGGCAGTGGCTGGCCGAGCAGACCCGCGCCGAGCGCGCCCGCCGCGACGCCGCCCGCTACGCCGAGCTCGACGCCGCACTGGCGCGGCTGGTCGAGCGCTTCGGCGGGGTGCCCGCGGACAAGGTCGCCGGGCTGCGCGGCCTGGCCGCGGCCGCCGGCATCGACGACGCCGCCTTCGAGGCGCGGCTGGACGGGCACCGGCTGCTCGGCGCCGTCGACGCACCCGCCGCGCCGCCCGCGGCCGCCGACCCGGCGGTCGTGCTGCGCCAGGTCCGCGACGGGCTCGAGGAGCTCGGCCGCATCGAGGGCGACCGCGTGCCCAGCCTGCACGCGCTGCTCGAGCTCCCGCCGACCGCCGATCGCGACACCGTCCGGCGGCGGCGGGACGCGCTGCTGGTGGTCAACCGGCAGCGCCGGCCCGACCGGCGGCGGGCGCTCGTCGACGACCTGCTCGCCGCCGCCGGCATGCTGCTGGTGGACGGCGACCCGGCGGTGTACCTCGACGCGCTGGCCGCCGACGTCCGCGAGGCGCTGCGGCCGCGGGTCGCCGCCGCGGTGCTGGTCGAGGACCGGCTGACCGCCGACGACGCGGCCGTGCTCGTGCAGGAGGCCCTGGCCGCCGGTCTCGACCCCGCGCGCGCTTCCGCGGTCGTGTCCGAGCTGGCCGCCGCCGCCGGGACGCCGGTCGACCTGGCTCCCCCGCCGGTCGCACCGCGCGGGCCGGGCGGACGGGTCGACTGGCAGGCGGAGCTGACGGCCGCGCGGGCGGCGCTGCGGGCGGGGCGGCCGACCGCTGCAGGCCGGCACGTCGACGCGGCCCTCGCCGCCGCCCGGGAGATGCTCCCGCCCATCCGGGCCCTGGCCGACGAGGTCGCGGCCGCGGCCACCCGGGCCGACGCCACCTGGCGGACGGTGGAGCCGGCCCTGGCCGCCCGCCGGCACGCCGCCGCGGCGACGGCGCTGGAGCACCTGGTGGCCACCGCTGCCGACGTGCGCGGACCGGCCGGCGACTCCGCCGAGGACCTGCTCGCCGCGAGCCGTGCCGCCCTCGCCGAGGCCGACGCCGCCCTCGCCGCCGCTCCCGTCGGGCCGGAGCGGGAACGGGTGCTCCTCGCGGTCCTGGAGGCGGTCGTGGACCACCCCGCGGCCCGGGCGGAGCTCGCCGCCCTCGGCGTCGCCCCGGCCGGCGGCGTGCACGTCGTCCCGGCGCCGGGCGGGGCGCGCGAGGTCCGGTGGACGGCGTCGCGGTCGGTCGGGCCGGTCGAGTACCGGGTGCTGCGCGTGCGCCCGGACGGCCGGCGGGAGGTCGTCGGCATCACCGCCACCTGCGCGCTCGAGGACGGCGGCTACGGCGAGGTCGCCGCCCACGTCGTCGTCGCGTCGCGGCTGGGGATCGCTGCCGCGGAGGCGGTGAGCGGAGCCCGGCCCGCGCCGGCCGCTCCCCCGGCTCCCCGGGCTCCCGTGGCTCCGGTGGCTCCCGTGGCTCCGGTGGTTCCCGTGGTTCCCGCCACCCCGCCGGCCGGCGCGGTGGTCGGGTCGCTGACGGCCGCGCCGCACGGCCGCCGGCTGCGGCTGAGCTACCCCGTGCCGGAGGCCGGCGCCGCCGAGGTGCGCCGGCTCCCGGCCGGGGCGACCCCGCCCGCCGCCGGCTCCCTCGTCGACCCCGACACCCTGGGCACTCTGGTGCCCGCGATGGTCCCGGGGCTGGCGGTCGACGCCCGCCCGTCGGCGCCGGTCACCGAGTACGTCGTCCTCACCCGGGCGGGCACGGCGGCGGTGGCCGGGGCCGGCACGGCCTGGGTGGTGCTGCCCGCGGTGACCGACGTCGTCGCGGACGGCGACCGGCTGCGCTGGACCTGGCCCGAGGGCTGCACCGAGGTGGTCGTCTCGATCCGTCCGGACGCGCCGCCCGAGGGCCCCGACGACCCCGCCGCCTCGCGGCGGAAGGTCACGCGCGGCCGCTACGACATCGACGGTGGGCTGCCGGGGCCCGACGCCGGCCACGTGGCGGTGTTCGCCTGCACGCGCGCGGGCAGCCGGCTCCTCGTGGCGAGCGAGGCCCCGGAGGGTGCGCGGCTCCGCCCGGCCTGACGGGCGGGGCGCGGGACGCGAGCGTGCGGGAGGTCAGCCGACGGGCTGGGAGCGCCGCACGGCCACGGCCGTGGGCAGGTGCGCGGCGACGGCGGAAGCGCCACGGGCGGCCAGCCGGACGGCGCGGCGGATGAGTGCCACGGCCGCGAGCAGGCCGACCGGCACGGCGACGAAGTCGAACGCGTCGGACACCACGTCCTTCGTGACCACGAGCAGGGACAGGCCGAGGAGCGCGACCAGCACGGCAGCGGCCAGGATGCCCGAGCCGGGCTTGGCCTTCCCCTGCCACGGCTGACCGCAGTGCTGCATGTCCGGGTCGCAGTCGGGCGTGAGTGCGCTCATCGCGGCCTCCCTTTCGAGGCACAGGTGTGCCCCGGTGACGTCTGTCACAGGCACCATACGCGCAGCGTGACGTCACTCACAAGTCCGCCGCTCCGTCGGTCTGCGGGGCGAACTGGCTGACCGTGAACTCCGCTCCCTGCGGGTCGCGCAGGCGCGCGGTCCGCGTCCACGCGTTCTCGCCCGCGTCCAGGACGACGGCGCCGAGCCGCTCGGCGGTGGCCGCGGCCTCGTCCCGGTCGGCCACCGCGAAGACGACGTGCCAGTGCGGCGGCTCCGCGGGCAGGGTCGCGGCCAGGCCACCGATCACGTCGGCGAAGCCGGCTGGCGCCTCCGCCTGCCGCTCGTGGATGTCGGGGTCGACCGTCGCCGCGAGGTGGTCGCCGTACCCGGGCACCTGGACCATCGTGCCGGCGCCGCCGGGCAGCTCCGTCGTCCGCCAGCCGAACAGCGGGACGTAGAAGGCCAGCGCAGCCGACGGGTCGGGGGTGTGCAGGTCGGAGAAGTTCCAGGTGCCGGGCGCGTTGGTCCGCTGCGCACCCGGCCGGCGCCGGGCCTGCCAGAGCCGGAAGGGCGCCCCCTGGGGATCGGTGCAGCCCGCCGTCCGGCCGGCGGGGCCGGCGTCCGACGGAGGCGCGGTCACCGAGCCGCCCAGCGCCGCGACCGCCGCGGCCGTGGCGTCGCAGTCGTCCACGGCGACGTAGGTGTTCCAGGTCGCCGTGCCGCCGGCGCCGGGGGCGAGCGCGGCGACGTCCTGCCCCTCCTGCGTGGCGATCACGTAGGACCCGGGCGCGCCGGGAGGCATCGCGTCGGTGAGCGACCAGCCGAACAGCCCGCCGTAGAACCGCGCGGCCGCGGCCGGGTCGGGCTGCTCGGTGTCGATCCAGCAGGTCACGCCGTGCGGGTAGGTCCGTGGCTGCGTCATCACTCCACCTCCGGGTCGCCGGGTGGGTGATGCTGCCGCCGGGGGGTGACAGGACCGGGGCGCGCGCTCAGCTGGCCTTCTTGCGCACCCGCTTCTTCGGGGCGGCGGCCGCCTCGACCGCGGCCGCGTCGAGCATCGGGAGGAGGTAGCGGCCGGTGTGGCTCCCGGGCACCGACGCCACGAACTCCGGCGGCCCCTCGGCCACCACCGTGCCACCGCGGAAGCCGCCCTCGGGGCCCATGTCGATCAGCCAGTCCGCGCTCTTGATCACGTCGAGGTTGTGCTCGATCACGATCACCGAGTTGCCCTTGTCGACCAGCCCCTGCAGCACCAGCAGCAGCTTGCGGATGTCCTCGAAGTGCAGGCCGGTGGTCGGCTCGTCGAGGACGTAGATGCTGCGGCCGTTGCTGCGCTTCTGCAGTTCGCTGGCGAGCTTGACGCGCTGCGCCTCGCCGCCGGACAGGGTGGTGGCCGGCTGGCCGAGCCGCACGTAGCCCAGGCCGACCTCGGTCAGGGTGCGCAGGTAGCGGGCGATCGAGGGGATGGCGGCGAAGAAGTCGGCGGCCTCCTCGATGGGCATGTCGAGGACCTCGGCGACGGTCTTGCCCTTGTAGTGCACCTCGAGGGTCTCCCGGTTGAACCGGGCGCCCTTGCACACCTCGCAGGGCACGTAGACGTCGGGCAGGAAGTTCATCTCGATCTTCAGCGTGCCGTCGCCGGAGCAGGCCTCGCAGCGGCCGCCCTTGACGTTGAAGGAGAAGCGGCCGGGCAGGTACCCGCGCATCTTCGCCTCGGTCGTCTGCGCGAACAGCTTGCGCACCGCGTCCCAGACCCCGGTGTAGGTGGCGGGGTTGGAGCGGGGTGTGCGGCCGATCGGCGACTGGTCGACGTGGACCACCTTGTCCAGGTGCTCCAGACCGGTGATCGTGCGGTGCCGGCCGGGCACCTGGCGCGCGCGGTTGAGCTCGTTGGCCAGCACCGTGTAGAGGATGTCGTTGACCAGGCTGGACTTGCCCGAGCCCGAGACACCGGTGACGCCCACCAGCACGCCGAGCGGGAACGTGACATCGATGCCCTTGAGGTTGTGCTCCCGCGCGCCCTTGACGACCAGCTCGCGGCCGGGCGTGATCTGGCGCCGCACCTCGGGCACGGTGATCTGCTTGCGCCCGGAGAGGTACTGCCCGGTCAGCGACCGCTCGCTGGCCAGCAGGTCGGCGACCGTGCCGCTGACCACAACCTCGCCGCCGTGCTCGCCGGCGCCGGGGCCGATGTCGACCACCCAGTCGGCGACCTTGATCGTGTCCTCGTCGTGCTCGACGACGATCAGGGTGTTGCCCATGTCGCGCAGCCGGATCAGCGTCTCGATCAGCCGGGTGTTGTCCCGCTGGTGCAGGCCGATCGAGGGCTCGTCGAGGACGTACAGGACGCCGACCAGCCCGGAACCGATCTGCGTGGCCAGCCGGATCCGCTGCGCCTCGCCACCGGCCAGCGTCGCCGCCGGCCGGTCCAGCGACAGGTAGTCCAGCCCCACGTCGACGAGGAACGACAGCCGGGCCTGGATCTCCTTGAGCACCCGGTCGGCGATCGCCCGCTCGCGCTCGCCCAGCTCGAGCGCGTTGAGCCACTCCGAGGCCTCGCCGATGGACAGGCCGGTCACCTCGGCGATGGACCGGCTGTTGAGCTTGACGGCGAGGATCTCCGGCTTGAGGCGGGTGCCGTGGCAGACGGGGCAGGGCACGTCGCGCATGTAGCCCTCGTACTTGTCCCGCATGTACTCGCTGTCGGTGTCGTCGTGCCGGCGCTCGAGGAACGGCAGCACGCCCTCGAACGCGGCGTAGTAGCTGCGCTCGCGGCCGTAGCGGTTCTTGTAGCGGACGTGCACCTGGTCCGGGGAGCCGTGCAGGACGGCCTTCTGCACCTTCGCCGGCAGCCGCTCCCACGGGTCGTCCATGGAGAAGCCGAGCTGCTGGGAGAGCCCGGTGAGCAGCCGGGTGAAGTACTCGTTGCTCATCGAGCCGGCCCACGGGGCGATCGCGCCCTGGCCGAGGCTCTTCCCCGGGTCGGGGACGACGAGCTCGGGGTCGACCTCCTTGCGGGTGCCGATGCCGGTGCACTCGGGGCAGGCCCCGAACGGGGAGTTGAACGAGAAGCTGCGCGGCTCGAGGGCCTCGAAGGACAGGCCGTCGTCGACGCAGGCGAGGTGCTCGGAGAACGTCCGCTCGCGGTGCGGGTCGTCCTCGGGGAGGTCGACGAAGTCGAGGACGACGAGGCCCCCGGCCAGGCCCAGCGCGGTCTCCACCGAGTCGGTCAGCCGCCGCTTGGCGCTCTCCTTGACGGTGAGCCGGTCGACGATGACCTCGATGGAGTGCTTCTCCTGCTTCTTGAGCTTCGGCGGCTCGGTCAGCGGGTGCACCACGCCGTCGACCCGCACCCGAGAGAAGCCCTGCGTCTGCAGCGAGCTGAACAGGTCGACGTACTCGCCCTTGCGGGCGCGGACGACGGGGGCGAGCACCTGGAAGCGGGTGCCCTCGGCCATGCCCAGCACCTGGTCGACGATCTGCTGCGGGGTCTGCCGGGAGATCGGCTTGCCGCAGTTGGGGCAGTGCGGCTGGCCGGCCCGGGCGTACAGCAGCCGGAGGTAGTCGTAGACCTCGGTGATGGTGCCCACCGTCGACCGCGGGTTGCGGTTGGTCGACTTCTGGTCGATGGAGACCGCCGGCGACAGCCCCTCGATGAAGTCGACGTCGGGCTTGTCCATCTGCCCGAGGAACTGCCGGGCGTAGGCCGACAGCGACTCGACGTACCGGCGCTGCCCCTCGGCGAAGATCGTGTCGAACGCGAGGCTCGACTTCCCCGAGCCCGACAGGCCGGTGAAGACGATCAGCGCGTCGCGCGGCAGGTCGAGGTCGACGTCCTTGAGGTTGTGCTCGCGGGCGCCGCGGACGACGAGGCGATCCATGGGTGTCCTGTCGGTCGGAGTGCTCGGTCGGTCGGGCCGGGGGCCGGGTCAGCGGGGTCGAGCGGCGCTGGCTCCACGGCTCGCCGCGGCCGGCGACGGGAGGGGGTCGAAGACCGGCGCGTGACGGCGCCACGGCCGCCGGCGTTCCAGGTCTCCGGCCAGCCAGAGTAGTCGTCTCTCGGCGCCGGGGGGGCCGACCAGCTGGACCGCCAGCGGCCACCCCTGGGGCCGCGTGCCGGCGGGGACGACGGCGGCCGGCACCCCGGCGAGGTTCCACGGCGAGGCGAACGGCCCCCACCGCGCGTTGGCCGTCACGTTGGCCAGGAAGCCCCGCTCGTGCCAGGGCCGGGCGGCCGGCGGCGGCCCGGTGACGACGGGGGTCAGCAGGACGTCGATCGGGCCGTCGGCGTCGCCGGCGAAGAAGGCCTCGGTGCGCCGGCGGAACCGCTCGGCCGGGCCGGGCCGGACCAGGCCGAGGCGGCGCACCCAGCGGCCCAGCCGCGCGTGGGTGCGGCTGCGCGGCTCCAGGGCCGACCGGTCGAGCCCGAGGAACGCCGCGTCGTCCTCCGCGCCGGCCAGCCAGCGGACCATCGCGGCGGCCGCGGCGTCGGGCGGGACGACCGGGTCGCGCCGGACGACGGTGTGCCCCGCCTCCGCGAGCAGCGCCGCCGAGGCCGCCACCGCCGTGCGGGCGGCCCGGTCGGCGCGCACGCCGGGCACCGGGGAGCGCAGGCTCACCGCGATCCGCAGCGGCCGGCCCGGCTCGGGCAGGGGCCCGGGCTCCTCCCCCGCCAGGACGGCGAAGGCGAGCGCCTGGTCGGCCACCGTGGTGGTGAGCGCACCGTTGACGGCCATGCCCGACCGGTCGTCGGCGCCGATGCCCCCGGGCAGGACACCGCGGCCGGCCTTCAGGGTGACCAGCCCGCAGGCGGCCGCCGGCAGCCGCAGCGAGCCCATGCCGTCGTTGCCGTGCGCCAGCGGGACCACGCCCGCAGCGACCGCGGCCGCGCTGCCGCCGGAGCTCCCGGCGGGCGAGCGGGCCGTGTCCCACGGGTTGCGGCTGACCGCGCCGGCCGAGTCGGTGGACGCGTAGAGGCACAACTCCGGCACCCGGGTGATCCCGACGACGACGGCGCCGGCCGCCCGCAGCCGTGCGACCACTACGGAGTCCGCCGTCGCCCGGATCGGCCGGCCGGCCGACGACCCGTCGGTGGCCACCTCGCCGGCCACGGCGACGTTGTCCTTGACCGCCACGGGCACCCCGGCCAGCGGCAGGGACGCGCGGTCGGGCGAGGCGTCGACCGCCGCCGCCTCGGCCAGCGCGGCGGCGCGGCGCACCACGCGGAAGGCGCCGATCCGGGGCTCCACCGCCTCCAGGTGGGCCAGGTGGGCACGCACGACCTCGACCGCGGACACCTCACCGGCCCGCACCCGGGCCGCGAGCTCGGTGGCGGGGAGCCCGACCAGCCCGCTCCCGCTCTCGTCGCCGGGAGACGGGGGCAGACCTCCGCTAGCGTCCATGACCAGGACCGTAGCCGCGGTCGCCGACAGTTTCCGGAGGGAGTCGAGGATGAGCGCGGACACCTACACCGGCGAGGCCACGGTCGGGGGCCCGGCCGCCGTCCGGGAGCTGCCGGGCCTGGTCGTGAGCAAGCTCGCCGTCGGCGAGATGGACAACAACGCCTACCTGCTGCGGGACGTCGACAGCAACGAGGCGCTGCTGATCGACGCGGCCACCGACGCCGAGGCGCTGCTGCGGATGATCGGCGACGCAGACCTGCGGACCGTCGTCACCTCGCACGGGCACTGGGACCACCACCGCGCGCTGCCCGACGTCGTGGCCGCCACCGGCGCCGTGACCGTCGCCCACCCCGCCGACGCCGCCGACCTGCCGGTGCCGGTCGAGCGCACGGTCCAGCACGGGGACACCGTCCGCGTCGGCCGGCACTCCCTCGAGGTGATCCACCTCCGCGGGCACACCCCCGGCAGCATCGCCCTGCTGTGGCGCGGCCCCGGGGACACCGGCCCGCACCTGTTCACGGGCGACTGCCTCTTCCCCGGCGGCGTGGGCAACACGCAGAAGGACCCGCAGCGGTTCACCAGCCTGCTGGACGACGTCGAGCAGCGGGTCTTCGCGCCGCTGCCCGACGAGACATGGGTCTACCCGGGGCACGGCAAGGACACCACGCTGGGCACCGAGCGCCCGCACCTCTCCGAGTGGCGCAGCCGGGGCTGGTGACCGGACCGCGCCGGCCCGCGATCGGGGCGCGGCGAGGAGGTCCCCCGCCGACCCGCCGCCCCTACGGTGCGGAGCATGTCCGGGCTGACGTCGGTGCCGATCGCCTCGATCCCCCTCCAGCGCTTCGAGTCGGTCCTGGACCGGCAGACCTACGGCGCGGTGCTGGAGCACGCCCGGTGGGCGCGCGAGCTGTTCGCCGGCCGGGCCCTGTGGAACGTCAACTCGACCGCCCGCGGCGGCGGGGTCGCCGAGATGGTGCAGTCCCTGCTCGCCTACGCCCGCGGCCAGGGCGTCGACGCACGCTGGGAGGTCATCGCGGGCGACCCGGCGTTCTTCGTCGTCACCAAGCGGCTGCACAACCACCTGCACGGCAACGCGGGTGACGGCGGGCGCCTCGACGGCGCGGCGCGCGAGGTGTACGAGGAGACGACGCGGGCCAACGCGGAGGCCCTCGCCGAGCGGATGGCGTCCGACGACGCCGTCCTGCTGCACGACCCGCAGACGGCGGGCATGATCCCGGTCCTCAAGCAGCTCGGGGTGCCCGTGGTGTGGCGGTGCCACGTGGGCCTCGACCGGCCGCACGAGCTCACGGCGGGCGCGTGGGACTTCCTGCGCGGCTACGTCCGGCAGGCCGACGCGTACGTCTTCTCTCGCCCGCAGTACGTCTGGGACGAGCTCGACCGCGACCGGACGGTGCTCATCCCGCCCTCGATCGACGCGTTCTCGGCGAAGAACCAGGACCTCGCCGAGGACACCGTGCACGCCATCCTCGACGTGGCGGGGCTGCAGGAGGACGGGGCCGCCCGCACCGAGGCCTCCTTCACGCGCATCGACGGATCACCGGGGCGCGTCGAGCGCCGGGCCGAGATCGACGAGGGGCGCCCCCTGCGGTCCACCGACCCCGTCGTGCTCCAGGTGTCGCGGTGGGACCGCCTCAAGGACCCGCTGGGCGTGCTCACCGGCTTCGTGCGGCACGTCCTCCCGCACACCGACGCCCATCTGGTCTACGCCGGGCCGTCCGTGGAGGCGGTCGCCGACGACCCGGAGGGCCGGCAGGTGCTCGACGAGGCCCGCGAGCTCTTCGCCGGGCTGCCCGCGGCCGCCCGGGAGCGGGTGCACCTCGTGTCGCTGCCCATGACGGACCTGGAGGAGAACGCCGCGATGGTGAACGCCCTGCAGCGGCGCGCCGACGTCGTCGTCCAGAAGTCGATCGCCGAGGGGTTCGGGCTCACCGTCGCCGAGGCCATGTGGAAGTCCCGCCCCGTGGTGGCCAGCCGGATCGGCGGTATCCAGGACCAGATCGAGCACCCCCGCTCCGGCCTGCTGGTCGACGACCCGGCCGACCTCGCCGCGTACGGCCGGGCCGTCACGGACCTGGTGCGCGACGCCCCCCGGGCGGTGGGCATCGGCGGCGAGGCCAGGCGACGGGTGGCCGATCAGTACCTGGGGACCCGGTCGCTGGTGCAGTACACCGAGCTGTTCGCGCGCCTGCTCCCGGGCCGGTGAGCCGAGCGGCCGGCGCGGGGCTGCCGCCGGCCGTGGCTACTGCTGCTGGGCGCGGGCGATCAGCCGCTGACCGAGCGACCCGGCCTGGCTGTTGGTGAGCAGCTGCGTCTGCGCCTCGACCAGCCGGAGCACCGCCGGGTCCTCCCGGGCGATCTCCGACGACTGCAGCAGCACGGTGCCCTGGCCGGTGAAGTCGTACTGCCGCTCCTCCCCCGACGCCCGGCCGAAGGCCCCCTGCAGCGCCCCGGCGATGCTGGCCGCCATCCACGCGGCGTCGTGGTGCACCGACGGCGACGGGCAGTCGGCCCAGCCCAGCAGCGCCTCGGGGTCGGCCCGGAACGGCGGCTCGACGAAGATCACCGGCCCGTTGGACGACGCGATGAACCGGCCGGTGCCCAGCAGCGTGACGAAGCCCGGCACGATCGACTGCTTGAGCTCCAGGCCGGTCTCGAAGGCCAGCAGGTTCCCCGCCTTGATCGTCAGGTTGCCCGCGTCGAGGTCGTAGGAGTTCAGGTCGTAGCCGCGGTCGCCGATCAGCAGCCTCCCGTGGCCCTCGGCGATCACCCAGTCCTGCACGTATATGGGGCTGGAGAAGCGGGCCGCGACCCACGCCTGCATCGACGCGTAGGCGGTCACGGCCTCGAAGCGGACGTCGCCGTAGTAGGCGAGCATCGCGCCCTTGCTCATGAACCACGGGGAGTTCAGCGCGATGCTGAAGACGTAGGGGTTGACGTTGTCGTCCACCGGGAGGGTGGCCGCCGTCCAGGTGGTCGCGGGCATGGTCACGTCGGTCCTCAGAACTTCTTCTCGCTGGCCTGCACGTACACGGTCCCGTGCCCGCTGATCTTGAGCTGGATCGCCTCCCCGGAGCCCCGGCCGACGGCGTCGCGGAAGCCGACCTTCGCGGCCAGGTCGACCGAGAGCTGGCCGACGTGACCGACGTAGGCCTGCGGATCGACGCCGATCGTGCCGCCGGAGACCTGGAGGGGGAACGCCCCGCCGTGGGAGAGGACGGCGACCGCGCCGCGACCGTGCACGTTGGTGGTGAACAACCCCTGCCCGGTGAACGCCCCGCGGACCGCCGAGCGGACGCCGCCCGAGCCGAGGAACTGCACGCTCGTCTGCAGGTGGGCGTCGTGGACGAGCAGCCGGTCGGCCTCGCACACCAGCGGCGCGGTGCCGTCCAACTCCAGGACGGTCGCGTAGAGGCCGCGATAGCCGTACAGGACCTCGCCGGCGCCCTCGGTCGCCATCATCGGGTTGGACTCCCCCGACATCGCGGCGCCGACGAACCCGCCCACGCCCTGGCCCTGGCCGTGCACCGGCCGGAACGTGACCTGGCCGCTGTAGCCGAGCATCGAGCCGCGCCTCGCGAGCACCGGCGCCTGCGGGGCGACCCGGGCCCGGACGACCTTGCCGTTCACCGCCTCGAGGGGCATCGGTCAGCGCTCCGCGGACTGGACGAGGACGAGACCGTGGCCGATGAAGCGCAGCGAGAACGGCTCACCGGTGCCCTCGCCGACCACCGACTTCCAGGAGACGCCGGAGACCAGCGACATCTGCAGCGCCCCCCGCGAGCCGACGTAGGCGTCCGGATCGACCACCAGGTCGCTGCCCGGGCTCACCTCGAGCGCCATCACCGGCCCGTCGGACACGAGCGCGATCTGGCCGTGCCCGGACACCGTCGTCGTCGCGAGCCCCTGCCCGCTGGTCACGCCGCGCAGCCCGCTGAACATGACGTCGAGCCGCAACCCGTCGGTGTGCGCCAGGATGTGGTCGCTCTCGGCGGTGAGGGTGTCCCCCGCCAGGTCGACCACCATCACGTCGAGGGCGTCCTTGGCCAGGTACACCCGGCCGGATCCGGCACAGTCCATCAGCGAGATGCTCTCCCCCGCGACGGCGCGCTTGAGCGCCGCGCGCATCCCGCCGCCGCCGCCCATGCCGGAGTGCTTGAACTCGACGTCGCCCTCCACGGCGACCATCGACCCGCTCGCCGCGCGGATGCGCTCACCCGCGAGCTCGACCCGCAACGTCCGCTTGTCCGCGATGAGCCGGGCCACGGCGGGTCAACCTAACGGGCGGTCGCGGAGGCCGCCAACACCGCCCCCCGTCACTCGGTCTCCTCGTCGAACATCGCCACCAGCTCGTCGGCGGTGCAGGCCACGTGCAGCGGCACGACGGACACCAGCAGGTCCGGCCGGCGCTGGTCGACGCCCACCGCCAGGTCCCACGCCGCGCGGGCCGTCAGCGGGCCGAAGCAGGCGTCGTCGCCGTCCTCCTCCACGGCCACCTCGACCAACCAGGTGTCGGAGAGGTCGGCGGCCAGCTCCGCGAAGTCGGGCTCGGTGCCGTCGTCGGGCTCGGGAGCGTCGGCCTGGACGGGATAGATGAGGGCCATGCCCGAACGCTAGTGGCCGGGGTCGCCCGGCGCCCTCCCGGTCAGGTCGATGGCAGCCGGCGCTCCCACCACCGCAGCAGGTGCTCCAGCCGGGCGATGCGCGACCGCGGGCGACCCGAGCGCGGCAGCTCGTGCCCCTCGCCGGGGAACAGCAGCAGCTCCGCCGGCACGCCCCGGCGCACCAGCGCGGCGTGCAGCTGCCGGCCCTGGTCGACGGGGCAGCGGAGGTCCTCCTCCCCGTGCACGACGAGGGTGGGGGTGCGCACGGCGTCGGCGTGCGCCAGCGGGCTGCGCTCGGTCCAGCGCGCGCGGTCGGGCCCGAACGCCAGCTCCGGCTCGTACCAGCCGACGTCCGACGTCCCGGCGAAGCTGTGCGGCTCGGTCAGCGCGCGCTCGACGACGGCGGCGGCGAACCGGTCGGTCCGCGTGATCAGCAGCGCGGCCAGGTAGCCGCCGTAGGAGCCGCCCGCGATCCCCACCCGGTCGGCGTCCAGCCCCAGCTCCGGATCGGCGAGGGCGGCGTCGAGGAAGGCCAGGACGTCGTCGGCGTCGACGGTCCCCCACGCCCCGGCGAGCGCGCGCGCGTGCTCCTCGCCGTAGCCGGCCGAGCCCCGCGGATTGCACTGCAGCACCGCGTAGCCGGCGGTGACGGCGACCTGCACCTCGTCGAGCAGGGTCCAGCCGTGCTGGTCGAACGGCCCGCCGTGCACGAGCAGCAGCACCGGGTGCGGGCCGGGACGGTCGGGCAGGGTGACCCAGCCGTGCACCGGGGTGCCGTCGGGCGCGGCGGCGGTCCGCTCGCGCATGCGGTGCACCCGCCCGGTCGCGGCGAGGGCCCGGCCGAAGGCGGTCAGCAGCCGCCTCCTGCCCGGGGTGATGGCGATCAGCTCCCCCGCCGACGCGTCGTGCCCGACGGAGGCGACGACGACCCCGCCGCCGGCGCCCACCGCCCGCACGGTGAACGGGCCGTCGACCAGCACCTCCGGGGGCCCGCCCGCGAGCGGCACCCGTAGCAGTTCCACCGCACCGCGCCGCTGGACGCCGACGAGGACGCCGCGGTCGGTGACGACGGGTCGGGGCGTCCGGTCGCCGGTCCCGGCCGCGTCCAGCAGCAGCTCGAGCTCGCCGCCGCCGGCCGGCACCCGGCACAGGGCCCGCGCCCGGCCCGGCACGTCCACCCCGTCGGGGCCGAGGTCGGGCACGGCCGTGACGTAGATGGCCGCCCCGTCCGGCGACCAGGCCGGGCGGCTGCACAGCGCGCCGGTGGTGGTCACCCGGCGCAGCCCGGAGCCGTCGGGGCGGACGGCGAAGACGTCGGTGCGCAGGTCCCGCTCGGCGGTGGCGTGCCGGGCGGAGACGAACGCGAGCTCGCCGCCGTCGGGGCGCCAGCAGACGTCGGTGCAGTCGGCGTCCCCGCGGGTGACGACGGCCGGCTCGGGCACCTGGGCGGCGTCGTCGGCGAGGTCGTCGGGCAGGTCGAGCACGTGCACCTGGCTGCGCCGGCCGGTGACGAAGCCGACGCCGTCCAGCCGGGAGCGCAGGCCGGTCACCAGCCGCGGGGCGCCGGGGTCGGGCGCGTGGCCGGTGCGCGCGGTCCAGGCCAGCCGGCGCGAGTCCGGGGACCACACCGGGGCACCGGCGCCCCCGGGGGCGTCGGTGAGCCGGCGCGCGGCGCCGCCCGCCGTGGGCAGCACGTGGACCTGCGGCGGCCCGTCGTCGGAGGCGCCGAGGTATGCCAGCCAGCGCCCGTCCGGGGAGAACGCGGGATCGGTGTCGCGGCCCCCGGACGTGAGCGGGCGGGCCGGCGCGGAGGCGTCGGTGGGCACCGCCCACAGCTGGCTGCGGTACCGGTCGGTCGCGGGGTCCGGGCGGGTGACGGCGACGACCGCGGTGCGCCCGTCCGGCGCGACCGCCGGGGTGCCCGGCGTGCGCAGGAGGGAGAGGTGGTCCGGGCGCACGAGCGCCGACGCTACCGAGGCGGCGCGGCGAGGCGGTTCCCGGCGCCCACGGGGCGCGTCACCCGACCCCGGCGGCCCGCGCGGTCCCGGCGGCGGGCGCGTCCACGGACCCACCGGCCTCGGCCGCCCGCGCGCCGAACCAGCGGAGGATGTCCTCGCCGGCCGCGATGCCGGCCGAGGCCAGGGCGCTGACGTGCGGCGCGGCCCAGCCGGAGTCGTGGATCTCGCCGTGCCTCGGGTGGATCCCGAGGTCGGCGGCGGCGAGCAGGTCGATGTCGAGCAGCGAGTCCCCGGCGGCCAGCGTCGTCGCCGACCCGGCGCGGCGGGCGACCTCGGCCACGGCCGCCGACTTGGTGAGCTCCCGCGGGACGACGTAGAGCTTGCGACCCTGCAGGCTGACCACCCAGCCGGCCGGGCCGGCCCAGGCGGCGAGGGCCGGCAGCACCTCCGGTGGGAGCAGCGCGCGGTCGACGACCCGGTAGCAGAAGAGGCCGGCGGCGATCCGGGACGGCTTGGCCCGGGCGGGGTCGCAGGCGGCCTCCAGCACCGCGAAGGCCTCCTCGACCGGGGCGGCGCCGGCGACCGCGGACCGCACCCGCTCGGCCCAGTCCGCGTCCGGCGTCCCGTCCACCAGGAGCGCGCCGCCGTTGGCGGCGACGGCGTAGCGCTGCGGCGCGCCCGGAAGCCGGACGCGGGCCAGCTGCTCAGGGGTGCGGGTCGTCACCGGGACGACGACGTGCCGGGCCGCGAGCTCGGCGAGCAGCTCCAGCCCCGCCGCGGTCATGTAGCTGATCGGCCGCCCCTCGTAGTGCTCGACCACCACGAGGTCCGCCACCGGGCGCCCCGCGGCCGCCGCCGAGTAGATCAGCGTGCGGTCCAGGTCCGTGGCCACCAGGACGCTCATGCCGTGCCGCCGCGGGTGAAGCCGGGCTTGATGATCCCGACGCAGGAGTAGGTCAGGTCGTCGACGACCTCCACCTCGACGCCCCGCTGCTCCGCCAGCAGGAGCACGTGCCCGAGGGCGGGGAGGGCGTCGCGGCGGACCAGCACCCGCCACGGCACGCGGCGCAGCAGCACCCGCGTGGTCTCCCCCACCCCCGGCTTGACGAGGTTGACGGCGCCGACGTCGTACTCCTGCGCCAGGCGCTCCACGGTGCGCCAGCCCGCCCAGTCCGGGGTGCGGTCGGCGGCGCGGAGGGCGGGCAGGTCGGCGGCGACCCGCTCGCGGACGGCCGCGAACCGGTCGCTGACGGCGTCCAGGAAGGTGCCGGAGACGTCGTCGGCGGCCAGCCCGGCGTAGAACTTCGCGCCGTGGAACTGCCCGGGCCCGATCAGCCGGTCGTTGAGGACGGTGCGCGAGACCAGCCCGGAGACGGTCGAGTTCAGGCACGCCGAGGGGATCAGCACGTCGTCCCGGGTGCCGTACAGCCCCACGCAGCGCCCCGGGTCGGCGAGCACCGCGAGCTCGTCGGAGAAGCCGGCACCCGGCGCCAGGCCGAGCGCCGCGTTCGCCTCGGCGACGGCGTCGGACAGCTCGCGGGTGATCGCGCCCTTGCCGGTCCAGCCGTCGACGAAGAGCACCGACGCGGGGGCGTGGTGGGCGGCCAGCCAGGCCAGCGCGACCTGGTCGATGCCGCGGCCGCGGACGATGGAGACGGCCAGGTGCGGCAGGTCCAGGCCGTGCACGGCCGCGGCCCAGCGGCGCATGAGGATGCCGATCGGCGTGCCGGCCCGGGCCAGGGACACCAGCACCGGCGGCCGCCCGCGCTCGGCGAGGACGAGCTCGGTGACCAGCCCGACGGCCTGCGCCAGCGTGTCCGCGCCCTCGGCGAGGGCGCGGGTGAACAGCTCCTGGTACTCCGGGCTCGGCTGGTACTCCACGGGCAGCGAGGCGGCGTAGTGCGCCACGCCGGACTGCACGGCCTCCTCCCGCTCCTCGATCGGCGCCTCGAGCGGGACGTGGGAGAGGTCGGTGAGCAGCCAGCCGACCTCGTCGGGGGCGTAGGAGCCGAAGGCGGGCCCGCGCAGCGGCTCGGGCAGCACCGGGCGCGGCGGGGTCGGCGGCACGGTCACGACCGTGACCGGCCCGGCGACCGCGCCCGCCAGGACCTCGGGCAGCCGGCCCCCGCCCGCGCCCCCGTCGTCGACGACCAGCACGGCGGCGTCGAACGGGGCGCCTCCGGCCGGCGCGGCCACGTTGTAGGCGAACCGCGGTCCGGGGCCGTCGACCGGGGAGTCGGAGCTGTCGAAGGCCAGGGCCGTGCGGATCGCGTAGCCCGGGGCGTCGACCGGCAGCACCGGGGAGCGCGTGGTGCTGGACACCGCGACCGCCACCCCACGCTCCTCGAGCAGGTCGGCCAGCTCGGCGGCGATCCGCGTGGGCAGGTACATCAGCTCCTCGGTGCCGAGCACCAGCACCCGTGCCCCGGCCCGCGCCGGGAGGGCCGGCAGCAGGCCGCGGGCCACCGCGGCGACGGCGGCGTCGAACGGCGCGCGGTCGGCGGCGGTCGAGCCGTGCCGGGCGCTCTCGCGCACGCCGTCGGGCCAGCCGGCCGCCGCGGGTGCCGGGACGACCCGGCCCGGTGCGGGCGCGCCGCCGCCCTCGCCCGGTGCGGAGCGGGCGACCAGTTCCTGCCCGCGGGCCAGCACGTCGGCGGGCAGCCGAACCTCGCCGGTGACCAGCGCGACGACGTCGATGCGCACGCCGAGCCCGCGCGCGAAGGACTCCAGCCGCGACCGGTCCCCGGCCGACCGCAGGTCCAGGAGGGTCGCGACGACGTACTGCTCGCGCGGTCCGAGCGCCTGCACGGCCCGGACCGTGTCCATGACGGTGTTCCCGGTGGAGAGCTCGTCGTCGACCAGGACCAGCGGCCGGGGGGCGGTCAGCACGCGCGGGTCGTCGGGGAGCAACTGGTGGCTGGTCGCGTGCGAGTGGCTCTCCTCGAACGCGCCGAGGGGCACGGCACCGGGCACGGACCGCCGGGTCGAGGTGAGGCAGTCGGCCAGCAGCGCGTCGGCGACGGCGCCGCCCAGGCCGGTCGCCGTCTCGGCGTAGCCCAGCACGAGCGCGTCGGGAGGCGCCGCGCCGCGGCGGTGCTGGTCGCACAGCGCGAGCAGGCGGCCGCCGGCGGCGGGGTCGCCGCCCGTGACCGCGGCGGCCAGCAGCTTGCCGCCGTCGTCGCCGATCCCGCTGTCGGCGCCGGCCAGCGCGTCCGCGACCAGCGCGCCCAGCAGCCGGCCGGCGCCCAGGACCAGCCGGGGGTCGACCGGGACGTGCTTGCCGAGCACCCGGCTGACGAGCAGGTGCGCGCGCCGCGGGTTCCGGCGCAGCGCCATGCCCACCAGGTCCTCGGCGACCAGGCCCCCGGCCCCCCGGACCGACACCAGCTCCGCATCCAGCCGGTCCGCCGTCCAGCGGCCGGTCCACGGCTCCTGCGGCGGGACGGATCCGCTCACGCGGCCAGCCCGGCGCTCAGGAGGTCGACGAACGAGGTCTCCGGCCGCGCGACGCCGAACACCCGCGCCCGCTGCACGATGCGGGTCGCCCACGCCGCGTGCGGCTTGGACTCGTTCATCTTGTTGCGGTACGCCGAGGCCGCGGCCCCGCCGTCCGTCCGGCCCAGGACGTCGACGGCGTCGGCGTACTCCTCGTGGTTCACCACCGACAGGGCGTGCACCGCCGCCACGTGCGACGGGTGCACCACCGTCTTTCCGACCAGGCCGTTGGCCCGGTCGAGGACCACCTCGCGGATCAGGCCGTCCAGGTCGCGGGCGATCAGGCGCGCGCGCAGCGACCGCTCCCGGTGCTCGGCGAAGGGCGTCTGCCGCAGCTGCGGCTTGAACATGCGCTCGGGGCTGGGGAAGTACTCCCAGACCGGCCCGGTGATGACGTGGCCGGAGCCGTCGGCCCGACCGAACACGTTGACGATGTCGGCGATCACGTCGGCGACGACCCGGACGTCGTAGACGGTCAGCTCGCGGCTGCGCCGGAGCCCGTAGGCGCCGGAGAGGTCGGTCGCGCCGATGCGGACGGCGAGCACGTGCTCCCGGTGCTCGGCGAGCAGGTCCCGCACGCCCAGCAGCACGGCCGTGCGGGACTCCGCGTGCGCCAGCTCCGGGGACTCGAGCACGGGCATCACGCGCAGCATCCGGCCGGTGCTGCGCGACGCGGCGGCGACCGCGGCCAGGAACGCCGGGCCGGTCCGCGCAGTGAACTTCGGGAGCACGAACCCGGTGAGCACCGCGGCGGCGTCGCCCAGCCCGGCCACGAGGGCCGGGATCTGCTCGGGCGTGCGCACCCGGACGAAGACCAGCGGGCCGGCGGCGTCCAGCGCCGCGAGCTCCCGCAGCTGGTCGAGCGCGTTGCACTCGGCGGCCTCGAGGTCCTCGTCGGCGACGGCGTCCTCCAGGCACACCACGACGCTCGTCAGGCCCCCGGCCCGCTGCCGCACGATGTCCTTGGCCAGCGCGGGCCGCGTCGCGGGGCAGTAGAGCGTCGCGCCCAGGGACTGGGCCAGCACGGCGCTCTCGTCGTCCCGCGTGAACGGCTGCGGGGCGAGGGCGAACAGGTTCTGCTCGTCCTCGGCGGAGAAGTGGTCGAAGTGGCGCATCGGTACCTCGTCGGTCATCCACCGTGACGCGGTGGGTGGGCACGGCAGGGGCGGCCGGGGGCCGATCGGACGGACGCTAGCCGACGCCGGACGGCCCCGAACGGGCCCGGGACGTGAACAGTGGGGGTCAGTGGAGGGGCGTCTCGTCGTCCGCCCAGGTCAGGAGGTCGTAGCCGTAGCTGCGGGCGACCTCGCGCGCGGCCCCGGCGATCCGTTCCAGCTCGGCGCGGAGCACGAACTCCCCGTCGACGACGTACAGCGACAGCACCGCGAGCGGCCCCGCGTGCCGGGGGACGTCGAGCGGCACCTCCACCCGCGCCCCGCCGAAGGTCGTGATCCGCAGCGTGCCGCCCCAGGCCAGCTCGCCGCGGGACTCGGAGTAGGCGTAGACCAGCATCCGCTCCAGGGCGCGGGCCTGGCGCAGGTCGAGCGTGAGCTGCTCGTACTCGGCGCGGGCGGCGGCGATCACCGGCCGCCGCGAACCGGGGGGTGCGGCCGTCGGCCCCGTGGCGGCACGCACGAGCGACGACGCGCCGTCGGCGAGCTGGTACAGCGCGCCCAGGCGGAGGTCGCCGACGGCCGGCGAGCAGACCGCCTCCACCGTCAGCGTCCCGATGCCGGACTGCACGCGGTTGAGGGTGAGCGTCGGATCCCGCGGCGTGAGGATCACCCGCCCCCCGGGCTCGACGCGCTCCGGTGGCCGCCGCGCCGTGGCCGCCGGGCCCCCGCTGCCCCTGTGCCCGGTGCCCCCGGTCCCGGCGGGCCGGGCCGACGTGGCCGGTCCTCCGGGTGCCGGAGCCGGTGGACCCCCGAGGTCCAGCGACGTCGACCCGGCCGGCGGCGGTGCGGCCGGGGCCGGTCGGGTGAGGTCCAGCGGCCCCGGCCCCGGCCCCGGCCCCGACCCCGGCCCCGACGCGGGCGCGGTGGCCGGCCGGGACGGCGCGGGCGGCGACAAATCCAGCGAGGAGGACGCCGGCGCCGGGGACGCAGGCGCGGCGACCGGCGGAGCGGAAGCCGGTGGCGATGCGGACGGCCGGCGCGGCCCGGAGAGGTTCAGCGACGCCGGCGGCGACTGCAGCGGAGGCGCCGACGCCGGGGTCCGACGCAGGCTGCGGTGGCGCAGCCAGGGCAGGTCGGTGCGGGGCGGCGCCGACTGCGGACCGGCGATCACAGCGGCAGGCCGAAGTCCGCGGCGATGCCGGCGATGCCCGAGGAGTAGCCGTCGCCGAGGACCTTGAACTTCCAGTCGCCGCTGTGCCGGTAGACCTCGCCGAGGACCAGCGCCGTCTCGGTGGTCAGGGGCGGGGCGAGGTTCTCCGACCGGATCAGCTCCCGGGCACTGCCCGCCTCGCGGACCACGACCGTGATCTCGCGCAGCTGGGCGAGGGTGCGCCGCTGCGCCGTCCCGTCGTTGAGGTAGACCACGACGACGATGCGGGCGATGTCGGCCGGCACGTCGGGCAGGTCGATCTCGACCTGCTCCCGGTCGCCGGCCAGCGTCGTCGTGACCTGGCTGACCGACTCGTCGGGCGACGTCAGCTGGTTGAAGAAGACGAAGTGCTCGGCCGACGGGGCCTTGCCGTGGCTGTCGCAGAGCACGGTGGCGAGCACGAGGTTGTCCTCGAGCACCCGCTCGGCGCCGGCGTTCCAGGACACGCCGACGACGATCCCCGTCAGTCCGGGGATCTCCCGGGTCAGCGCGACGTTCGCGCCGCGCCGCATGGGTGGCATGGCTCCTCAGATCTCGAGATCAGAGCGGGAGAACTTCGTGCGGAGGAAGGCCCCCTGCGTCAGCAGCCCGTCGACGTCCTGCTGACGGCTGGCCTGCAGGACCGCGAGCGCGGCGCCCTCCAGCGCGTCCAGCTGCTCCATCAGCGACTCCCGCGGGGTGCGGCCCGACGCCCGCGGGACGTCGACGAGCGACTCGTCGACCGCGAGGTAGGTCCGCACCGTCGTCGGCAGGTAGTCCGTCGTGGTGGCCCGCACCGACAGGACCGCCTGGATGTCCAGCGGCCGGGCCTCCGACGTGGCCACGATGTCGGAGAGGACGTCGGTGATCCGCCGGGCCTCGACCACCGCCGCGAGCGGGAGCCGGCCGGCGGAGGCGTTGACCAGCCGGACGACGTCCCAGATCGCCGTCCGCAACGCCTCGGGGCTGTCCGCCGGATCGTCCTGGGGCGGAGGCACCACGGGGGGTGCGGGCGACGACCTCCGGAACCACGGCACCGCTGCTCCTCCTCGTCCGCGCTGCGCGCCGGCGTCGCTCCCGGCCCTCGACCGCCCTCGTCACCCGCCGCTGAGCTCCTGGCGGCGGGTGCGCTCCAGGTACGGCTGGGCCCGCTGGATCTGCCCCTCGAGGGCCTGCACGGTCTGTGCCATGGAGTCGACGGCCTGGGCGCGGAAGGTGTCGAGGGCGTCCATGGTCTGGAACACGTTCTCGAAGGCCGCCTGCAGCTTCTGGACGTCGACGGTCGACGTCGCCGCCTGCTGGTTGATCGCCCCGCCCTGGATGCGCAGCTGCTCGGACGTCGACTCGATGAGGTTGCTCGTCACGGTGTTCAGCGCGGTGATCTGGTCCAGCACCAGCTTCTGCCGGCTGAGCGCCTGGGAGACGATGACCGCCGTCCGCAGGGCCGCGATGGTCGTGGTCTGCGCCCGGTCGACGCCGCGGATCAGCTCCAGGTTGTTGCGGCGGATGAGGTCCAGCGCCATGTAGCCCTGCACCGTCACCGCGAGCTGGGTCTGGATGTCCTGCCGCCGCTGGCGCACCGGGAACAGCGCGTCGGACCGGACGACGTTGGCGTCCTCGGTCCGCCCCGCCGCCTCGAGCTCGGCGATCTTCTGCTCGAGGGCCTGGTCGAGGGCGGTGGCGAGCGTGTCGTACTCGCGCAGCGTTCCCATCAGGGTCCACATGTTGGCCTTCTCGGTCTCGATGGCCGCGTTGTCCTTGCGCAGCTCGTCCTGACCGGAGTCCAGCGCCTTGATGATCGCGTTCAGGTGCGACTGCGCCGTCTTGTACTTGTCGAAGTAGCGGTCGATCTTGTCGCCGCCCGGCAGCCACTTGAGGACCTTCTTGACGCCGGTCAGGTCGGCCCGGTTGGGATCGAGGTCGGTGACGGTCCGGCGGAGGTCGATCAGGGTGTTGGAGACGCGCGTCTGCGCGTCCGCGCCGCCGCCCTTGCCCATGGCGGCGGCCGGCCGCTCGAGCATGCGGTTGGAGACGGCCGCGGAGGACCGCATCTCCCGCTCGCCCATGTTCGTGATCGAGGCGACCTTCTCGGCGAACGCCGGCGACCGGCTGTCGAGCGACGTCAGCTCGGTGACGAAGGCGGTCGCCTTGCTGCGCAGCTCGACGGACTTGGCGTCCTCGAGCGGGACGGCCTGGACCGCCTGCTCCGGGGCCACGAGGGCGACCGGCTGCGGCGGGGCGAGCACGAGGGCGCCGCTGCTGGCCGCCGGGGCGGCAGCGGGCGCGGTCGGGGCGGGGGTGGAGCCGAGGTCGAGCTCGGACATGAGGTGGGTGTCCTCCGGTTCAGAGGGCGCTGGCCATGGCGGGCAGCAGGTCGCGGAACGTCCGGCCGGTGGCCGGGATGCCGAGGGCGGTCATGGACCAGCCTGCACCGTCACGGCTGACCTTGGCCATGATCTGCGCGTTGTGCCGGCCCGAGCCGCTGAGGTCGTAGCGGGCGATCTCCGCCTCGTTCGACTCGTCGATGAGCCGGCAGAAGGCGTTCTCGATCTGGGAGAAGTCCTGGCCGGTGAACGAGTTCACGGCGAAGACGATGGTCGTGACGGCGGCGGGGACCGCCGAGAGGTCGACGCGGATCGACTCGTCGTCCCCCTCGCCGGCGCCGGTCAGGTTGTCGCCCGTGTGCGAGACGGCGCCGTCCTTGCTGCGCAGCTGCTGGAACCACACCTGGTCCACCAGGGTGCCCGCGGCGTCGAAGAGCAGCGCGGAGGCGTCGAGGTCGATGGACTGGCTCTTGGAGCCGCCGAAGAAGCCCTTCTTCTTGACCGCGTCCCAGCCCAGCCCCATGCGGACCCGGCTGAGGGCTCCGCCGTCCCGCTTCGCGAGCGAGACCTTCTGCCCCTTGGTCAGGCTGATGCTCATCGAACCCGTTCCTCTCGCCTCGTCCCGCGCGGAACCGCCGGGGGTCGGCCGCGGCGCCGGTCGGCCCGGGCGCGGCCGGTCGTGCACTCGGGGACGTCCGGTCCCCCGGCCGGTCCGCCCCGTACAGGGGCCTCCGGCCGGGGGACGACGGTCAGACGTTGACGCCGAAGTCCCGCGCGATGCCGGCCAGGCCGGAGCTGTAGCCCTGACCCACGGCGCGGAACTTCCACTCGGCCCCGCTCCGGTACAGCTCGCCGAAGACCATCGCGGTCTCGGTCGAGGCGTCCTCGGAGAGGTCGTAGCGGGCGAGCTCGGCGTTGTCGGCCTGGTTCACGACGCGGATGTAGGCGTTGCGGACCTGACCGAAGCTCTGGCCCCGGCCCTCGGCCTCGTAGATCGAGACGGGGAAGACGACGCGGTCGAGCGTGGCCGGCGCGCCGGCCAGGTCGACGCGGATCTGCTCGTCGTCGCCGGCGCCCTCACCGGTCACGTTGTCACCGGTGTGCTCGATGGCGCCGTCGGGGCTGCGCAGGTTGTTGAAGAACACGAAGTGCTGGTCCGAGGCGACCTTGCCGTCCGCGCCGCAGCCGATGGCCGAGGCGTCCAGGTCGAAAGGCTTGCCGTCGGTCGTGCGGGCGTCCCATCCGAGACCGACGGTCACCGTCCGCAGGCCCGGGGCCTCCTTGGTGAGCGAGACGTTGCCGCCCTTGGAGAGGCTGACTCCCACCGCTTCCTCCATCCCTGCCGGGCTCCGCTGCCCGGCGTCGCTGTCCGTGACGGCCGTTGCCGGCCCTGTGCTCATCGTAGGTGCGGCGCGCGCGGGTGTCCGCGCCGGCGGCGCCACTGCCGTGGTCAGTCGGCGCTGCCGCTGAAGATCCCGCCCATGCCGGCGCCGGTCTTCGAATCCCCGGCCCCGGCGTTCTTCTCCAGTGCCTTGGCCAGCCCGTCGATCGTGACCGACTGGAGGATGACCCGTCCGTTCCCCTCGACGGTCGCCAGGGAGAAGCCCTCCCCGCCGAACATCGCGGTCATCGCGCCCTGCCGGTTCATCCGTCCGACGCGCTCGATGCCGTACCGGATGTTCTGGTCCCACGCGACGATGCAGCCGGTGTCGACGCGCAGCTTGCCGCCGTAGTCCGCCGGGTTGATGTCGATGAAGTCCCCCGCGCCGCCGATGAGCAGGCTGCCCGTGCCGGTGAACTTCTCGAGGACGAAGCCCTCCCCACCGGAGAACCCCTGCCGCCCTCCGGCGAAGGCGACGTCGAAGTGCACGCCGGCCTCGGCGGCGACGAAGGCGTCCTTCTCCGCGTACCAGGTGCTGCTGCCGTCGAGCTCCAGCAGCCGCATCTCGCCGGGGAGCACCCCGGCGAGAGCGAGCAGCCCGTCGCCGCCGCGGGTGGAGAAGTGCGTGAACGCGAACGACTCACCGGCGAGCATGCGCTTGCCGGCGTCCATGGCCCCGCGCAGCATGCCGCCGAGGCCGCCGGCTCCCCCGCCACCGCCGGGTGCCTGCTGCGCCGCCGGTGCCGAGGGCGCGGAGAGCTTGGTCTCCATCACGACGTCGGCGGAGGAGAAGAGGAATTTCCCCGCCTCGCTGTAGACGACCTGCCCGGGCCGCAGGGAGACGATGGCCATCTTGGTGGTGGTGCCGACCAGCTGGACGTCGAGCGTCATGGGTTCCCTCCGTGGCCTTGGCGGTCGGTCGACGGAACCGCGCCGGACGCGCGGACCGCCCCTACGGCACCAGGAGTTGCTGCGCCCGGGCCCGCTGGAGCCAGCCGGGGTACTCGTTCATCAGCCGGTCGAACAGCGCGTCGTCGCTGATCGCGCTGCGCCCGAGGAGGTCGGACTCGCTGACCGAGAAGAAGTCGGCGTTGTCGGTGTAGCGGTTGTCCAGGTCGTCCAGCCGCTGCAGGTAGCTGAACTGCTTCGGCGAGCCGATTCCCATGAACTGCCAGAACACCGGCTCGTAGGAGGCGGCCCGGATCTGCTTCGTCGCGACCGCCTTGTCGCTCGGGGCGCCGTCGGTCAGGAACATGACGTACACCGGCACCTGGGCGGGCAGCGGCTCCGTGCGCTCCTGGCTGGTGCCGAAGTAGTGCCGACGGACGGCGGACATCGCCGCGCCGTAGCGGGTGTCGTACTCCAGCTTGTGCCGCCGGGTGAGGTCGGCGATGTACTGCTGGTGTCCCTCCAGCCGCAGGCCCTCGGGCTGGTGCACCTCCTTGCCGAACAGGAAGACGTCGACGACGCCGTCGTCGTCGAACCGCAGGCCCAGCGCCAGGACGCGCTCGCACAGCCGCTGCACCGCGCCGGACCGGAAGAGGCCGCTCATCGACCCGGAGATGTCCAGGACCAGGGCCACCCGCGCCGTGTGCTCGGCCAGGCCGCGCTTCTGCAGGCTCACCCCGGCCGTCTTGACCAGCGACAGCATCTGCGGCGCCTGGTGCTCGAGCTTCTTCTCGAGGTCGACCAGGCGCTTCTTCTCCAGGCTGATCGGCGGCGCGCCGGCCGCTGTCGGCGCCCCGGCTGCGGCGGGCGCCGCGACCGGCGGCGGCGCGTCGATGGGCGGGCCGGCGGGCGGCGCCCAGCCCTGCGCGGACGTCGGGGCAGGAGCCGGGGCCGGTGCGGGCGCGGCCGACGGCTCGTCGACCGTGACGCCGTAGTCGGTGGCCAGCCCCGCGAGCCCGTTGCGGTAGCCCTGGCCGATCGCCCGGACCTTCCACTCGCCGTTGCGCCGGTACACCTCGGCGAACACCAGCGCCGTCTCCGGACCCGCGGTCAGGTCGCACCGCACGGCGGCCGGCGCGTCCGCCGCCGCGGCCACCTCCACCGCCAGGCCGCTCAGCGCGCCGAACGTGCCGGGCCCGTCGAGCGAGGCGCCGATGACGACCTTGTCGACGTCGGCCGGGACCCGCGCCGGGTCGATGCGCAACTGGTCGACCGTGCCAGAGCCCCGCTGGGACTTGCCCAGGTGCCGGACGGCGCCGTCGCCTCCGACCGGCTGGTTGTAGAAGACGAAGTCGTCGTCGCTGCGGACCGTGCCGCCGGCCCCGCACAGCAGCGCCGACAGGTCCATGTCGGTGCCGGGCAGAGGCTGCCAGGTCAGCGTGACGACGATCTCGCCGGACAACCCCGCCTGGGCGAGGCCGACGTTGCCGCCGGGGGTGAGCGTGGTGGGCGCAGGGCTCACTTGCGGCCGGCACCCCACTTCATGCCCCAGCCGTAGGCCTGGTCGAGCACGTCCTGCCCGCCGTGGATGTACCGGACCTCGCGGTTCACCGTCAGGTCGTTGCCGCTGTTGGTGAGCAGCGCGATGGCGCAGAGCGGGGCCCGCGGGTCCGCCTCGTCCAGGCGCACCTCGATCGGGCCGCCGACGGCCGGGAACAGGGTCACCACGCCGTCGGCCGCGGCCCAGTTCGGCACGCCCTCGTAGATGAAGGCGAACACGATGATCCGGCGGATCTCCGCGAGCCGGTTCAGGTCGATGCGGAGGTTCTCGCCGCCGCTGTTGGTGCCCGACCGGTCGTCGCCGTCGAGCGTGATGATCGGTGTCCCGGCGTTGCGCGAGGTGAAGGACCGCCCGAGCGCCTGGACGACGCCCTTGGACCCGTCGGTGAACTCGTAGAGGCACCCCAGGTCCAGATCGATGCTGCCGCCGCCCTGCGTCGCGGCCGCCATCCGCTTGAAGAACCCGCCACCGCCACCGCCCGACTGCTGCGCAGGCCTCGCGTTCCAGTTGAGGTTGACCCTCAGCTCGCCGCCGGCGGCGCCGCTCTTGGTGAGCGACACGCTCGGCGCGCTCTTCGTGAGCGTCACCTTGCCCAGGTTCACCGGCCCCGCCGGTGCGGGGGGCGCCGCGGGCGGCGGCCACCCGGCCGCCGGCGGCGGGGTGGCGGGCGGCGACTGATTCGCGTCGCCCCCACTGCTGGACGGCCGCTTCGTGTAGTCGATCCCCATGCCGGTTCGGCCTCCTCGTCGTAGGGCGTGTGGCGGTGTCGGTCGGTGGACTCGTCAGACCCGCTCGGGTTCGGCCGTCTCCCCGACGTGGACGTCGTGGACGTCGCCGCGGCGGCGCCGGATGAGGGAGTTGATGAACGCGGCACCGATGAACACGACCCCGATGAGGCCGGTGATCAGCTCGGGGATGTGCCACTCGAGGCTCAGCAGCAGGATCGCCGCGAGGGCGCCGATGGCCCAGTGCGCGCCGTGCTCCAGGTACACGTACTCGGCGAGCGTCCCCTGGCGCACCAGGTAGACCGTGATCGACCGGACGAACATCGCGCCGATGAACCCGAGCCCGAGGGCGATGATGATCGGGTCGGACGTGATCGCGAAGGCACCGATGACGCCGTCGAAGCTGAACGACGCGTCGAGGACCTCGAGGTAGAGGAACAGGAAGAACCCGGCCTTGCCGGTGGCCTTGGCGAGCTGGGTGGGGCCGCTGCGGGTCGTCGTCGCGACTCCGCCTCCCTCGATGCTGCCGGCAGGCAGGCGGGGGGTCTCGTCGCCGTCCTCGGTCGTGCCCTCGTCGGCGATCCCGCTGGACTCGAACAGATTGCCCAGACCGTTGACGGCGAGGTAGGTGATCAGGCCCAGGAGACCCGACATCAGCACGGAGGCCCGCTCGTCCTCGGCCGCGAGGAACTCGGCGGCCAGCACGAGCGCGACGGCGGCGACGATGACGGCCAGCGCATCCAGCTTGCCGATCCGCGCGAGCGGGCGCTCCAGCCAGCTCAGCCAGGTGATGTCGCGCTCCTCGAACAGCCAGTCGAGGAACAGCATCAGCAGGAACATGCCACCGAAGGAGGCGATGAGCGGGTGCGCCTGGTCGAGCAGGTAGGCGTAGGTACCCGGCTCGTCGATCTCGCCGCCCTCGAGCGCGAGGTCGACCGCCTCGAGCGGGCCGAGGTTCGCGGTGATGCCCACGATGAGCAGCGGGAATACCAGCCGCATGCCGAAGACGGCGATCAGGATGCCGATGGTGAGGAAGATCTTCTGCCAGAACTCGCTCATCCGCTCGAGCACCTTGGCGTTGACCACGGCGTTGTCGAACGACAGGGACACCTCGAGCACACCGAGGATGACGCAGAGGAGGAACGCCTCCCAGCTTCCGTAGATGAAAGCCACGACGAGGCTGGCGACAGTGACCCCGAAGGACCAGCCGAAGGTTCGCAGGATCACGTTGTTCCTTGCTGTTCAGCGTGCAACGGACAGGGCGCCGCGGAGGCGGGACCCGAGAGGACGGGTACCGGCATCAGCCGCGGCGCCCGGACGACGGTCAGCCGACGTTGACGCCGAAGTCCTTCGCGATGCCACCCAGACCTGAAGCGTAGCCCTGACCGACGGCGCGGAACTTCCACTCGCCGGCGTTCCGGTAGAGCTCGCCGAAGATCATGGCGGTCTCGGTGGAGGCGTCCTCGGAGAGGTCGTAGCGGGTGATCTCGGCGCCACCGGCCTGGTTCACCACGCGGATGAAGGCGTTGCGCACCTGGCCGAAGCTCTGCCCGCGGGACTCGGCGTCGTAGATGCTCACCGGGAAGACGATCTTGTCGCACTCGGCGGGGACGCCGGCGAGGTTGACCTTGATCTGCTCGTCGTCGCCCTCGCCCTCACCGGTGAGGTTGTCACCGGTGTGCTCCACGGAGCCGTCGGGGCTGGTCAGGTTGTTGAAGAAGACGAAGTGGCTGTCGGACAGGATCCGGCCGTCCGCACCGACCATCAGCGCCGAGGCGTCGAGGTCGAAGTCGGCACCGGTCGTCGACCGGGCGTCCCAGCCCAGCCCCACGAGCACGGCCGTCAGGCCCGGGGCCTCCTTGCTCAGGGAGACGTTGCCACCCTTGGACAGACTGACGCTCACGTTCGGTCCTCCTCGACTGGGTCTCGATGACCCGCTCCGATCTCCGGCCCGGACATGGGTCTCGGAGCAGATCGCACAGTATCGGCCCGGTTCGGCCGTGTCGCGTCGCTCACGACGCCGGCGCCGGTCCGTCCGGCCCGCGCCCGGACGACGTCGCGTGCGCCGCGCCGGACCGCTCGCCGGCCTCGACGGCGACGGCGGCCGTGGTCCCGGCGGACGCGGGCTCGGCGGCCGTCGGTACGGCTGCGGCGGCCCGCTCGTCCCGGCGGGACCGGGCCAGGCTGGCGACCGTGGTGACCAGCAGGGTCACCAGGATGACCGCCAGCGACAGCCAGGTCGGAATCTCCGGGACGACCGTGACGTGCTCGCCCCCGTTGATGAACGACAGCTCGTTGGTGTGCAGCGCGTGGATGACGAGCTTCGCCCCGATGAAGCCGAGGATCACGGCGAGGCCGTAGGCCAGGTACACCAGCCGGTCGAGCAGCCCGTCGATGAGGAAGAACAGCTGCCGCAGGCCGAGCAGGGAGAAGGCGTTGGCGGCGAACACCAGGTAGGTCTCCTGGGTCAGCCCGAAGATGGCCGGGATCGAGTCGACGGCGAACAGGACGTCGGCGCTGCCGATCGCGAGCAGCGCGATCATCAGCGGGGTGATGTGGCGCTTGCCGAGGATCCGCGTCACGAGCCGGTCGGAGTGGTAGTCCTGCGTGGTCGGCACGATGCGCCGGACGAGGCGCAGGATGCCGTTCTCCTCGTAGTGGTCCTCGGGCTTCCCGCCGCTGGTGGCCTGCATGTACGCCGTGTAGAGCAGGATCGCGCCGAAGAGGTAGAAGACCCAGCTGAAGTTCTCGATGGCGGCGGCGCCGACGAGGATGAAGACGGTGCGCAGCACGAGGGCGAACGCGATGCCGAACAGCAGCACCTTCTGCTGCAGCTCCCGGGGCACCGCGAAGCTCGCCATGATCAGCACGAAGACGAAGAGGTTGTCCACCGAGAGGCTCTTCTCGGTGATGTACCCGGCGAAGTACTCGCCGCCGTACTCGGGCCCGGCGAACCACAGCACGCCGAGGCCGAACAGGACGGCGAGGCCCACGTAGACGGCTGACCAGGTGGCCGACTCGCGCAGCGTCGGCGCGTGCGGTGTCCGGACGTGGCCGACGAAATCGAAGGCGATCATGGCCAGGATCGCGGCGATAGTCAGCGCCCAGATCCAGAACGGGACGTCCACAGGGGTCTCCTCCGGTCGACATGCAGGTGTCGGTACCGGAGGTCTCTCCCGCCGCTCCTCGTCGGAGCGACCGGCAGCGCCGGAGGCCATGGGACCTCGTGTTGACGACACTGCCGCGCAGGGATACTCCCCTCCACGTGAGACCTGCCCGAGGGCGTGACGACATGGCCGTCGCGTCAGGCGGTCTCGAGGGGGTAAACGCCGCGGCGTCCCGGAGAGTTCCCGGCCGGATGGCGCGGAGTTCCCGGCCGGGTGGTGCGAGTGGTCAGCTCGGCCGCTTGCTCTTCGGCAGGGCCGCGACGATCGCGTCGTAGGAGCCGTCGACGAGCTCCCGGACCTCGTCCGCGGGCACCGGACCCGAGAAGTCCACGGCGTTCCAGCCGTAGCGGCCGATGTAGGAGCTCACGGTGATCGCACCCGGGTACCGGTCGCGCCACTCGGACGCCTCGGCGGCGTCCCGGCCGCACTTCACCCCGACGGTCTCCGGCCCGAGGAATGCGAACGCCTTGCCGCCGACCTTGACGACCAGGTCGACGTCACCCCAGGGATAGGTCTCCTCGGCGCCCGGCTTGCTCAGGCAGTACGCGGCCAGCTCCGCACGGTCCACGCTCGACTCCTCACGACGTCGTCGATCATCGGCAGGTGGCTGCCCGACGCGCCGGCGAACGCAGCCAGACGCCGATGATCAACTGCTGGGGACTTCCCCGCTCAGGCGTGCGCCGCGTCGAGCTGGCGCAGCTCCTTCTTCAGCTCCTGCAGCTCGTCGCGCAGCCGGGCGGCCACCTCGAACTGCAGCTCCCGGGCGGCGGCGAGCATCTGCTCGTTGAGCTGCGTGATGAGGTCGGCCAGCTCGTTGCGCGGGAGGCCCTGCACGTCGATGGAGCCGGCCTTCGCCTTCGCCTTCGACGACAGGCCCGGCACGGGCGACTTCCCACGGGACTGCTGCCGGCCCGAGCCGCCCAGCAGCTCCCCGGCGGTGCCGTCCTCGGCCTCGCGGTAGATGCCGTCGAGGATGTCGACGATCTTCTTCCGCAACGGCTGCGGGTCGATGCCGCGCTCGGTGTTGTAGGCGACCTGCTTCTCGCGCCGCCGGTTGGTCTCGTCGATGGCCTGGGCCATCGACGGGGTGATCTTGTCGGCGTACATGTGCACCTCGCCGGACACGTTGCGCGCCGCCCGGCCGATGGTCTGGATGAGCGAGGTGCCCGAGCGGAGGAAGCCCTCCTTGTCGGCGTCGAGGATGGCGACGAGCGAGACCTCCGGGAGGTCGAGCCCCTCGCGCAGCAGGTTGATGCCGATCAGCACGTCGTACTCGCCCTGCCGCAGCTCCCGCAGCAGCTCGACGCGGCGGAGCGTGTCGACCTCCGAGTGCAGGTAGCGGACCTTGATGCCGAGCTCGAGCAGGTAGTCGGTGAGGTCCTCGGCCATCTTCTTGGTCAGCGTGGTGACCAGCACCCGCTCGTCCTTCTCCGTCCGGAGCCGGATCTCGTGCACGAGGTCGTCGATCTGGCCCTTGGTCGGCTTGACCACGACCTCCGGGTCGACCAGCCCCGTGGGCCGGATGACCTGCTCCACGAACTCGCCGCCGGTGCGGCCGAGCTCGTACTTCCCCGGCGTCGCCGAGAGGTAGACGACCTGCCCGATGCGCTCGGTGAACTCCTCCCACTTCAGCGGCCGGTTGTCCATCGCCGAGGGGAGCCGGAAGCCGTGCTCCACGAGGGTGCGCTTGCGGCTCATGTCGCCCTCGTACATGCCGCCGATCTGCGGCACGGTGACGTGCGACTCGTCGATGACCAGCAGGTAGTCGTCCGGGAAGTAGTCGAGCAGGCACGAGCCGGCCGAGCCGGGTGCGCGGCCGTCGATGTGCCGCGAGTAGTTCTCGATGCCGGAGCAGAAGCCGACCTGCCGCATCATCTCGATGTCGTAGGTGGTGCGCATGCGCAGCCGCTGCGCCTCCAGCAGCTTGCCCTGCCGCTCCAGCTCCCCCAGCCGCTGCTCGAGCTCGGCCTCGATGGAGCCGATGGCCCGCTCCATCCGCTCCGGGCCGGCCGCGTAGTGCGTGGCGGGGAACACGAACAGCTCGTCGACCTCACGCACGACCTCGCCGGTGAGCGGGTGCAGGTAGTACAGCCGCTCCACCTCGTCGCCGAACATCTCGATCCGGACGGCGAGCTCCTCGTACACGGGGAACACCTCGATGGTGTCGCCCCGGACCCGGAACGTGCCGCGGGTGAAGGAGAGGTCGTTGCGGGTGTACTGCTCAGTGACCAGCGTGCGCAGCAGGTCGTCCCGGTCGCGCTCCTCGCCCACCTTGATCTTCAGCGCCCGCTCGACGTACTCCTCCGGCGTGCCCAGGCCGTAGATGCAGGAGACCGTGGCGACCACGATGACGTCGCGCCGGGTGAAGAGGCTGTTGGTCGCGGAGTGCCGCAGCCGCTCGACCTCCTCGTTGATCGAGGAGTCCTTCTCGATGTAGGTGTCCGTCTGCGGGACGTAGGCCTCGGGCTGGTAGTAGTCGTAGTAGCTGACGAAGTACTCGACCGCGTTGTCGGGGAACAGCTCGCGGAACTCGTTGGCCAGCTGCGCGGCGAGGGTCTTGTTCGGCGCCATCACCAGCGTGGGGCGCTGCACCTGCTCGACGAGCCACGCGGTGGTCGCCGACTTGCCCGTGCCGGTGGCGCCGAGGAGGACGACGTTCTCCTCCCCCGCGTTCACCCGCTCGGCCAGCGCCTTGATCGCGGCCGGCTGGTCACCCGAGGGCTCGAAGTCGCTGACGACGCGGAAGCGCCCCCGGGTGGGCCGCTTGAGGTCTGTCTTCGCTCGCACGCGGACGACGGTACGACGGGGGTGTGACAGGACGGCGTCCCTGCGACGTCCGGGCCGGGTGGGACCTGACCGAGAGACGGCACACAGTCGGTGCTCGTCAACGGGCGCCTCGCCCGATAGTGTCCCGCGCGCAGGAGCGGTCCCGGCCGGGGACCAGCGCCACCCGGGTCCCCCGGGCGAGGTCGGACCCCGGCGGGACCGCCCCTTCTGCGCACGACGCCCCCCTCGGCCCCGCCGCGGGGGGCGTCGTCGTCTGCCGCTCCGGCGAGCGTCCGGCCCCTCCGCAGGCCCCGCGGGAGCGCCGCGGAACGTGTCCCTTCCGACACCCGGCGCAGGTGTGGTGGACCACCGGCGCGGGCAACCGGGACCCGGAGCAGTACGCACCGACTCCCCGCCGACGGCCTCGGCGGGGGGCCATCGGCCCCCGGACTGCGGGGGCACATCGCAGGAGGACGGCGTTCCATGACCCAGGTGTGGCCCGGCAGCGCGTACCCGTTGGGCGCGACCTACGACGGCACCGGCACCAACTTCGCCGTGTTCAGCGAGGTCGCCGAGAAGGTCGAACTGTGCCTGTTCGACGACGCGGGCAACGAGGAGCGGATCCGGCTCCCCGAGATGGACGGCTACGTCTGGCACGCCTTCCTCCCCGGCATCCAGCCCGGCCAGCGCTACGGCTTCCGCGTGTACGGCCCGCACGACCCGGAGCACGGGCACCGCTGCAACCCGAACAAGCTGCTGCTGGACCCCTACGCCAAGGCGATCGACGGCTCGATCGACTGGGACGAGGCCTGCTTCGGCTACCGCTTCGACTCCGGTGACCGCAACGACGACGACTCGGCTCCGCACATGCCGAAGTCCGTCGTCGTCAACCCGTTCTTCGACTGGGGCGTGGACCGGCCGCCGCGGACCCCCTACAACAAGACGGTCATCTACGAGGCCCACGTGAAGGGCCTGACGATGACCCATCCCCGGGTGCCCGAGGAACTGCGCGGCACGTACGCCGGCATCGCCCACCCGGCGGTGATCGAGCACCTGCAGGAGCTCGGGGTGACCGCGATCGAGCTGATGCCGGTGCACCAGTTCGTGCAGGACGACACCCTGGTCCAGAAGGGCCTGCGCAACTACTGGGGCTACAACACCATCGGCTTCTTCGCCCCGCACAACGAGTACGCTCAGCACGGCGACGGCCAGCAGGTGCAGGAGTTCAAGGGCATGGTCCGGGCCCTGCACGAGGCGGGCATCGAGGTCATCCTCGACGTCGTCTACAACCACACGGCCGAGGGCAACCACATGGGCCCGACGCTGTCGTTCCGGGGCATCGACAACCAGGCGTACTACCGGCTCGTCGAGGGCGACGAGCAGTACTACATGGACACCACGGGCACCGGGAACTCGCTCAACGTCCGCCATCCGCAGTCGCTGCAGCTGATCATGGACTCGCTGCGGTACTGGGTGACCGAGATGCACGTCGACGGGTTCCGCTTCGACCTGGCCTCCTCCCTCGCCCGCCAGTTCCACGAGGTGGACCGGCTGTCGGCGTTCTTCGACCTGGTGCACCAGGACCCGGTGGTCAGCCAGGTCAAGCTCATCGCCGAGCCGTGGGACGTGGGCGACGGCGGCTACCAGGTGGGCAACTTTCCCGCGCTGTGGACCGAGTGGAACGGCAAGTACCGCGACACCGTGCGCGACTTCTGGCGGGGCGAGGACGCGACGATCGGCGAGTTCGCCGAGCGCATCTCCGGCTCGGCCGACCTCTACAAGCACTCGGGCCGCCGGCCGGTCGCCAGCATCAACTTCGTCACCGCGCACGACGGCTTCACGATGCGCGACCTCGTCTCCTACAACGAGAAGCACAACGAGGCCAACGGCGAGGACAACAACGACGGCGAGAGCCACAACCGCGGGTGGAACCACGGCGTCGAGGGCCCCACCGACGACCCCGAGATCCTCGCCCTGCGCGCCCGCCAGCAGCGCAACTTCCTGGTCACGCTGATGCTCAGCCAGGGCGTGCCGATGCTGCTGCACGGCGACGAGCTGGGCCGCACGCAGAACGGCAACAACAACGGCTACTGCCAGGACTCGGAGCTGACCTGGATCGACTGGTCGTCGGTCGACGACGGCCTGCTGGAGTTCACCAAGAAGCTGACCCGGCTGCGGACCGAGCACCCCACGTTCCGTCGTCGCCGGTTCTTCCACGGCCGTCCGGTGCGCCGGGCGGAGGGCGACCCGGTGCAGGACATCGCCTGGTTCACCCCCGGCGGCGACGTCATGGAGGACGAGGACTGGGACGTCGGCTTCGCGAAGTCGCTGGCCATGTACCTCAACGGGCACGGCATCCGGGAGACCGACGAGCGCGGCGAGGACGTCGTCGACGACTGCTTCTACCTGGCGTTCAACGCCCACCACGAGCCGATCGAGTACACCGTGCCGCCGGCGGAGTACGCCGAGGGCTGGACGGTCGTGATCGACACCGCCGAGATGGGCGAGGTCGAGCCGGTGGCGGTGAAGGCCGGCGAGACGGTGACCGTGCAGGCACGGGCGACGATCGTGCTCCAGGCCGCGGCATGAGCGAGCCCACGGGGGCCACGGGGGCAACGGGGGCAACGGGGGCAACGGGGGCAACGGGGCAGGACACGGCACCGCGGGACCGCCGCGCCGTCCCGACGGCGACCTACCGGCTGCAGGTGACCGCCGACTTCCCGCTGGACGACGCGGCCGCCGTCGTCGACCACCTCGCGGCGCTGGGGGTGAGCCACGCCTACTCCTCGCCGCTGCTGCGCTCGGCCGCGGGGAGCACGCACGGCTACGACACCGTCGACCACGCCCACATCGACGAGGCGCGCGGCGGTCGGGCGGCGTTCGACCGGTTCGTGGCGGCCCTGCACGAGCGCGGCCTCGGGCTGGTGCTGGACCTGGTGCCCAACCACATGGGCATCGCCGACCCCGCCGAGGCGCCCTGGTGGTGGGACGTGCTGCGGCACGGCCGCGGCAGCGCCCATGCCGACGCGTTCGACATCGACTGGGAGTTCGGCGGCGGAAAGGTGCGGATCCCGGTCCTCGGGTCGGCCGACGACGTCGACAAGCTGGACGTGGTGGACGGCGAGCTGCGCTACTACGACAACCGCTTCCCGCTGGCGCCCGGCACCGAGGGCGGCACCCCGCAGGAGGTGCACGCCCGCCAGCACTACGAGCTGGTGGACTGGCGCCGCGCCGACGCGGAGCTCAACTACCGGCGGTTCTTCGCGATCAACACCCTCGCCGGGCTGCGCGCCGAGGACCCGGACGTCTTCGCGGCCACCCACGCGCTCGTGCAGGAACTCGTGGCCGACGGCGCCGTCGACGGGCTGCGGATCGACCACCCCGACGGGCTGGCCGACCCCCGGGGCTACCTGGAGCGGCTGGCCGCGCTGTCCGGCGGGCGCTGGACGGTCGTGGAGAAGATCCTCGAGCCCGGCGAGGACCTGCCCGAGGGCTGGGCCACCGCCGGCACCACCGGCTACGACGCCCTGACCGAGGTCGACCAGGTGCTGGTCGACCCGGCCGGCGAGGCGGCGATGACCGCGCTGGACACCGAGCTGACCGGGGCGCCGGTCGACTACGCCCGGCTCGTGCACGACTGCAAGCGCGAGGTCACCGACGGCATCCTCGGCTCGGAGGTGGCCCGGCTGGTGCGCGTCGTCGGGGAGCTGCCCGGCATCGACGCCGAGCAGCGGACCGAGGCGCTGGCCGAGCTGCTCGCCTCCTTCGACGTCTACCGCAGCTACCTGCCCGACGGCCGCCAGCACCTGGACGCCACCGTCGCCGCCGTGCGCGACCGGCGGCCGGACCTCACCGCCGCCCTCGACGCGCTGCACCCGGTGCTGGCCACGGCGGGCACCGAGGCGGCCACCCGGTTCGAGCAGACCAGCGGGCCGGTCATGGCCAAGGGCGTCGAGGACAGCGCCTACTACCGGTGGGCCCGGTTCGTGATGCTCAACGAGGTGGGCGGCGATCCCTCCCGGTTCGGCACCACCGTCGAGGAGTTCCACGCGGCGCAGGCCCGGCGGCAGGAGGTCAAGCCGCAGGCGATGACGACGCTGTCCACGCACGACACCAAGCGCAGCGAGGACGTCCGGGCGCGGCTCGCCGTCCTGGCCGAGCTGCCGACCGACTGGGCCGGCCTCGTGCGCGGGCTGCTGGCGCGCCATCCGCTCCCCGACCGGCCGCTGGCGCACCTGGTGTGGCAGAACCTGGTGGGGGCCTGGCCGCTGTCGCGGGAGCGGGCGCACGCGTTCGCGGAGAAGGCGGCGCGGGAGGCCGGGCTGTCCACCACCTGGACCGACCAGGACGAGGAGTTCGAGGGCCGGCTGCGGTCGATGGTCGACGCGGCGTTCGACGACGAGCGCACCCGGGCGGAGCTCGACGCGTTCGTCGCGCGCATCGCCGGCGCCGGCTGGTCGAACTCCCTGGCGCAGAAGCTCCTCCAGCTGACCATGCCCGGCGTCCCGGACGTCTACCAGGGCACCGAGCTGTGGGACCACTCGCTCGTGGACCCGGACAACCGGCGTCCGGTCGACTACGACCTCCGCCGCCGGCTGCTGGCGCGGCTGGACGAGGGCTGGATCCCGGAGGTCGACGAGACCGGTGCGGCCAAGCTCCTGGTCGTCTCCCGCGCGCTGCGGGCCCGGCGCGACTCCCCCGAGCTGTTCACCGGGTACGCGCCGGTGACCGCGACCGGCCCGGCCGCGCAGCACCTGGTCGCCTTCGACCGGGGCGGGGCCGTCGCCGTGGCGACCCGGCTGCCGGTCGCGCTCGCCGCCTCCGGCTGGGGGGACACCGCCCTCGCGCTGCCCACGGGCGCCTGGCGGGACCTGCTCACCGGCGAGCGGCTGGTCTCCGACGCGGGCGGCCTCCCCGCCGACAGCCTGCTCGCCCGCCTGCCGGTCGCCCTGCTCGTCCGCGCCTGACACCACCGCCGAACCGGCATGATCACCACGACGACCGACCCCGCCGCTGGAGGCGCCCGCATGTCCGAGCCCGTCGAGTTCGCCGTCTGGGCGCCGATCCCCTCGCGGGTGCGCGTCCAGGTCGACGGCGCCGTGCACGACATGCAGCGCGACGACGACGGCTGGTGGCGCGCGACGGTGGCGGCGGCGCCGGAGGCCGACTACGGCTTCCTGCTGGACGACGACGGCACGCCCCGGCCGGACCCGCGCTCGCACCGCCAGCCCGCGGGCGTGCACGGGCTCTCCCGGCGCTACGTCCCCTCGTCCCACGCGTGGGCCGACGGCGCGTGGACCGGGCGCCCGCTCGCCGGCGGCGTCGTCTACGAGCTGCACGTGGGCACGTTCACCCCCGAGGGCACGCTCGACGCCGCCGTCGCCCGGCTGGACCACCTGGTCGACCTGGGCGTGGACTTCGTGGAGCTGCTGCCCGTCAACGGCTTCAACGGCACGCACAACTGGGGCTACGACGGCGTCGCCTGGTATGCGGTCCAGGAGGAGTACGGCGGCCCGGCGGGCTACCAGCGGTTCGTCGACGCGTGCCATCAGCGCGGGCTCGGCGTGATCCAGGACGTCGTCTACAACCACCTGGGCCCCTCGGGGAACTACCTGCCGCTGTTCTTCCCCGTCTTCGCCGAGGGCGGCGCCAACACGTGGGGCAACTCGATCAACCTGTCGGGGCCCGACTCCGACGAGGTGCGCCGCTACATCATCGACAACGCGCTCATGTGGCTGCGCGATCTGCACGTCGACGGGCTGCGGCTGGACGCCGTCCACGCGCTGGTCGACGAGCGCGCGACCCACGTGCTCGAGGAGATGGCGCAGGAGGTGGACAAGCTGTCGGTGGCCGTCGGCCGACCGCTGACGCTGATCGCCGAGAGCGACCTCAACGACCCGCGGATGGTGACGCCGCGGGTGGCCGGCGGCCTGGGGCTGACCGCCCAGTGGAGCGACGACTTCCACCACGCGCTGCACGCGACGCTGACCGGCGAGGGCCAGGGCTACTACGGCGACTTCGCCGAGGCCGGGCTGGCCGGCCTGGCGAAGGTGCTGACCGGCGCGTTCTTCCACGACGGCGCCTGGTCGAGCTTCCGCCGCCGGCACCACGGCCGGCCGGTGGACACCGCGGCGCTGCCCGGCTGGAAGTTCCTCGCCTACCTGCAGGACCACGACCAGATCGGCAACCGCGCGGTGGGCGACCGGATCTCGGCGTCGCTCTCCCCCGCCCTGCTCGCCGTGGGCGCGACCATCACGCTCACCAGCCCCTTCACGCCGATGCTGTTCATGGGCGAGGAGTGGGGCGCGGCGACCCCATGGCAGTTCTTCACCAGCCATCCCGAGCCGGAGCTCGGCCGGGCCACGGCCGAGGGGCGCATCGGCGAGTTCGCCGAGCACGGGTGGGACGCCGCGGTGGTCCCCGATCCGCAGGACCCCGAGACGTTCGCCCGCTCGAAACTGGACTGGAGCGAGCTCGACCGCGAGCCGCACGAACGCCTGCTCGCGGTGCACCGGGCCCTGCTGGCCCTGCGCCGCGCGCACCCCGAACTGGTCGACGCCGACCTGTCGGCCACGGCGGTCAGCTGGGACGACGCCGACCGGTGGCTGGTCGTGCACCGCGGGACGCTGCGGGTGGTGGTCAACCTCGCCGAACGCGCGCAGGAGATCGACCTGGACCGGCCGGCGGGCGAGGTCCTGTTCGCGACCGGTGAGCTGCCCGGGCTGGACGCCGAGACCGTGACGCTGCCGGCCGAGAGCGCCGCCGTGCTCACCACGACCTGACGTGCGCCGCCTCCTGCCGGTCCCCGACCCCGGCTCCGACACGGCCTCCGACCTCGCCTCCGACGCCGCCCTCGCCGACGCCTACCGGCTCCCCGCCGGCCGGGCGATGCGGGTGAACTTCGTCGGCTCGCTCGACGGTGCGATCGCGATCGAGGGCCGCAGCGGGGGGCTGGGCTCCCCCGGCGACAAGCGGGTGTTCCGCACGCTGCGCGCCCTGGCCGACGTCGTGCTCGTCGGCGCCGGGACGGCGACCGCGGAGGGCTACCGGCCGGTGGCCGCGGACTCCGCGGTGGGCGCGCTGCGCACCGCGCTGGGGCGCCCGGCGACGGCGCCGATCGCGGTGGTCTCGCGGCAGGTGTCGCTGGCCCCGGGCGACCGGCTGGCCGTCGACTCCACGTTCCTGGTCACGTGCGCGGCCTCGGATGCCGGCCGGCGCGCGGCCCTCGCCGACGTCGGCGTGACCGTGCTGGTCTGCGGGGAGGACGAGGTGGACCTGCCGCTGGCGCTGGACCGGCTGGCCGAGCGCGGGCTGGAGCAGGTCCTCTGCGAGGGCGGGCCTGCGCTGTTCGCCGCGGCCCTGGCGGCGGGGTGCGTCGACGAGCTGGACCTGACCATCGCGCCCGCGCTGGTCGGCGGCGAGTCGCGGCTGCTGCCGTGGGCGCTCGCGGAGCCGGCGCGGCCGCGGCTGACGCAGCTGCTGGAGTCCGACGGCGTCCTGTTCACGCGCTACGCGCTCGGCGGCTGAGCCCTTCCGGCTCGGCGCGGGGGGCGTTGCCGGTCGCCCGCGCCGGCATTGCCGGTGTTGCCCGGGCATTGCGGGTCGTGCAGCGCCCGCTATGCCGAGGAACACCCGCAATCGGGGGTCGACGGCGTTCGGCGCGGGAACGTCCCACGGCGGGCGGCGCTCCCTCAGTCGAGGATGACGTCCTCGCCGGACGCGCGCAGCCGCGCCAGGGTGTCGAGCATCCCCTGCAGGACCTCCGGGGAGTGGCCCTCCCACTCCTCGATCTCGCCGACGACCCGCAGCGCGGCGCGGGTCCGGTAGGACTCCGTGGGGTTGCCCGGGAAGCGCTTGTCGGTGACGTTCGGGTCGTCCTCGAACGGGCCCGTCGGCTCCACCTCGTAGATCCGCCCCCGCTCCCCGGTGCCGGCCAGCGCCGTCGCCAGCTCCGCTCCCCAGACCGCGGTCTCCACGCGCGCGGTGAAGTAGACGTGACGGAGGACCCGGCCCTCCTGGAAGTGGGAGCCGTGGCCGGGGACCAGCTCGTCGCCGGCCCGGAGTGCGGCCCGCGTCCCGTGGAAGAAGGGGCCGCGGACGTGGGCGCAGTGCCCGAGGGTCACCGGGACACGGGTGCCGCCGTTCCCGCCGTCAGTCGTCATCCCCGCCGTTCCCGTTCCCGTTGCCGTTGCCGTTGCCGTTCCCGCTGTTGCCGTTGCCGTTCCCGTTGTTGCCGTTGCCGTTCCCGTCGTCGTCCGGAGGAGGCGGCGGGGCGACGGCGTGGGTCAGCGTGACGACGTCGCCGCGGGCCAGCTCGCCCACCGGGGCGACGGCCAGCACCTCGCCGTCGGCCGCGTCCGCCGTCGTGACCGGCCGCAGCTGCACGGTCAGCCCCAGGGCGGTCAGGTCGGCCGCGACGTCGGCGACCGGGCGACCGACGTGGTCCTGCGCCCTCACCTCGATCGGTGGCGGCGCCTGCGACGTCGGAGTCGTCGGGGTGCTGGTGTCCGGCGCACCGGTCGGATCGGCGGCCGATGACGAGGCCGCGGTCGGACCGCCCGCGCCGGACGCCGGGTCGTCCCCGCCGGACAGGGACACCACGAGGACGACGGCCACGGCGGCGAGGAGCACGAGCGCGAGCAGCCCGGCGACGAGACCGCGGCGCGAGCGGCGGGTGGGCCGCGGGGTACCCGGCCACGGCCCGGCGGGCACGGGCCCCGGGTGCGCGGGGTGAGCGGGGTGAGCGGCCGGCGGATGGGCGGCCGCCGCCGCTGCCGCGACGGGTAGCACGCGGGTCACCGGCGGAGCGGTGCTCGGGCCGGGGCGCAGGACGGCGGTCGTCGCCCCCGCGGCGACCTCCGGGGCCCGGCCGGCCAGGAGGGCGTCGACGGCGGCGGCGAAGGCGGCGCCGTCCCGGAAGCGCCGGGCCGGGTCCTTGTCCAGCGCGCGGGCGAGGAGGTCGCGGAGGTCGTCGGGCACGTCCGCCGGCAGGGGCGGCGGAGTCTCGTTGATCTGCTGCAGCGCGACCTGCACGGAGTTCTCGGCGACGAAGGCGCGCCGTCCGGCGAGCAGCTCGTACCCGACCAGCCCGAGGGCGTAGACGTCGCTGGCGGGCGTGGCCGGCGCCCCCTGCGCCTGCTCGGGTGAGAGGTAGTGGGCGGTGCCGATGATCTGGCCGGTCCCGGTGAGCGGCACGCTCGCCGCCGACGACGCGATGCCGAAGTCGGTGAGCTTGCAGGTGCCGTCGCGGGCGACCAGGACGTTGCCCGGCTTCACGTCGCGGTGCACGACGCCCAGGGCGTGGGCGGCCCCGAGCCCGGCGGCGGTCTGCCGGAGCACCGAGGCGGTGCGGGCGGGGTCCAGCCGCCCCTCGCGGCGCAGCAGCTGCGACAGCGACTCGCCCTCGACGAGCTCCATGACCAGGTAGGCCAGGTGCTCGGGCGACCCGGGGCCCACCGGGACCTCGCCGTAGTCGTGCAGCGTGGCGATGTGCGGGTGGCTCAGGACGGCGGTGTGCCGGGCCTCGGCGCGGAACCGGGCGAGGAACGACGGGTCACCGGTGTACTCGCTGCGCAGCACCTTCACGGCGACGTCGCGGCCGAGGCGGGTGTCGTGCGCCCGCCACACCTGGCCCATGCCGCCGGTCGCCAGCAGGGACCGCAGTTCGTAGCGGTCGGCGATCGTGGTCCGGCCCGGCTGCACGCACCGCTCCCCTGCTCGTCCCCTGCCACTGCGGCCCGACAGGTCATGGTCGCCGACGACCCGAGCCGCGACCACACGGGGGCCCTCGCCGGGCGGCACCCGCGGCCGCCGGTGCCGCCGGGTCGCAGCCGCTGCCGCGCTGTGTCGCGGCGCTCGCCACCACACCGCGGCACCCCGCGGACAGCCCGGGCGGGAACGCCGCGAGGGCGGCCCGGGGAGACCCCGGACCGCCCTCGGCGGCGACAGATCAGCGCGCGGCGGAGACCTGGTCGAGCCACAGCAGGACGTCGAGCGCAGCCGAGTCACCCTGCACGGTGTTGTCCACCGTGTGGGGCAGCGTCACCTCGATGACGACACAGACGCTGAAGTTGGCGGGGACCGGCACGATCGCCGGAACGGTCAGCGTGTTCGGAGCGTCCGCCGGGATCTGGACGTCGGTCAGGATCGGGGACCCGCTGGTGGCGTCCTCGCACTGCTCGGCGGTCCCACCCGTGATGTAGCTGACGCTGTAGACGGCGGCGCGGGAGAACTCACCCGGGTCACCGGCCTCGCCACAGGTGTCGCCCTCGTCCCACTCGTCGCCGGAGCAGCCGTGCTCGTAGTCGGTGAGGTCGATCTTCCCGCCGAAGTACCCGTCGAGGTCGCCGGCGTTCTGCACGAAGTAGGGGAAGGTGACCGTGTCCCCGGGCGCCATGTTCTGCGCCTCCTCGGCGACGGGGACCCCGCCGTCTCCGACCACGAGGTCGAGGGTGGCGGCGCCGGCCTCGCCACGGAGGCTCTCGCTGTCGCTGAACGCGGCGAAGGTGCCGCTCGCGCCGAAGGCGATGAGGGCGGCGCCGCCCATGGCGGCGGAGGCGATGGCGATCTTCTTCACGGTGGGTCTCCCTGTCGATGTCCCCGTCGATCGACGGATCTCGCGCCGGGCGCAACGCCGCGGCGAACTGGATACGAGACTCCGGCGCGACCCCTACCGGCGACATCGTCAGAACTGTTGATTGCGGTCCCCCGTCGCCTCGTCCGTCCCAGCCGACCCGCCCGCCGCTCCCACCTCGCCAGCGGCCGGCAGTACAACGCTGTAGTCACTCCTCCGTGGTCTGCTCTCCCGCGACGACCACGGGGGGTCCACGCATGACCAGCACGACCAGCACCACCACCGCACCGGCGACGCTGCGGAGCATCGGCCGGCGCATCGGTTCCGGCCGGCTCACCGCCGCCGCGATCGCCGTCTCGCTCCTGGTCCTGGCCGGCCACGACGCGCGACACGCGGTCATGGCCCTGCTCGGCACCCTCGGGTTCCTGGCCGCCGGCTGCGCCTTCCTGCTGCGCTGGCGCGTCACCGGGAACGAGACGACCGGCCAGCTCGGCGTCGGGCTCCTCCTGGTCGGCCTGCACCGGCCCGCGACCACGGTGACGCACGCCGTCCTCGACGACCGCTGGCCCGCGGTGGGGTCGACGATCGGGATCGCCGTCTGCGCCGTGGCCGCCGTCGCCGTCCTGCGGGCCTTTCCCGGCGCGGGCACCCGACGCCGGCCGACCGCCCTCGCCCTGCTCGGAGCCACGCTCGCCGGCTCCGCGGTGATGGGGCTCGGTTCCGTCCTCCCCGCCCTGGCGCGCCCCGGCCTCGCGGCCGCCTGCCTGGCCATGTCCCTGCTGTGGGGCGCCACCGCTGTCGCCGCGTGGCGCAGCGACCAGCTGAGCTCCGGCCACCGGCGGGCGGCCCAGGAGCTGGCCGCGATCGCCGGGATCCTCTCGGCGCTCACGGCCCTGGCGATGGTCCCGGCGGCGTTCCCCGCCGCCGCCCTCACGGTGCGCACGGTCACCGACCTCGCGTACGTCGCCGCCGCCGTCGTCGCCGTCCTGTCCGCCCTCCGCCGGCTGACCGACGCCCTGGCCGGCCAGGAGCGCTACGTCGCCGGTCTGCTCGAGCAGCTCGCCGGCCACGAGCGCCAGCTCCAGCAGGCCCGCGCCTGCCTGCACGACGCCCGCGCCGCCGTCGCCGGCGTCCGCGCGGCCGGGTCCGCGATCCGGCACGTCGCCGGTCCGGCCCGCACCGAGCTCGAGGACTCGATGTCGGCCGAGCTCGCGCGCGTGGAGCGCCTGCTCCGGCTGCCCGACCGTGCCCCCCGGGTGAGCAGCGTCGACCTGGACCGGCTGGTCCGCCCCCAGGTCGTCAGCCACCGCGAGCGCGGCCTGCGCGTCCGCTGGAACCCGACCGGCGCCGCTCCCGTGCGCCTCGACGGCGACGCCCTCGCCGTGATCGTCGGCAACCTGCTGGGCAACGCCCTGATACACGCGCCCGGGGCCCAGTGCTCGGTGACCGTCGAGGTGGGCGAGCGGCTCACCGTCACCGTCGCCGACGACGGCCCCGGCCTGCCCGCGGCACGGCGCGCGGCCGCCTTCGAGGCCGGCGAGCGGGGCACCGCCAGCCCCGGCGAGGGGCTCGGGCTGGCCATCTCCCGGGACCTGGCCCGGCGCCACGGCGGCGACCTGGTCGCGGTCGACGCCCCCGTGGGCTGCCGCTTCGTCCTGACCCTGCCCGTCACCGCCGCCGAGACCGCGGCTGCGCCCGCGCCGGCCCGGATCCCGCGCCCGCGCCCGGCCGCCGACGCCGCCGTCCTCCCCCTGACCCCCGCCCTGCCGTGAGCCGGCCCGTGCTGCTGGTCGACGACCACTCGCTGTTCGCCCAGGCGCTGCAGCTCGGCCTCGCCGCCGCAGGCCTGCCGGCCGACCGGGTCCTGCCGAGCTCCTCCGCCGCCGTCGTGGCCGCCTGCGCGGCCGCCGCCCCGGCCACCGTCCTGCTCGACCTGCGCCTCGGGTTCGACCCGGACGGCGAACCGATCGACGGCCTGGACCTCGTCGGGCCGGTCACCGCCGCCGGTTGCCGGGTCGTCGTCGTCACCGGGGAGGTCGGGGACGACGTGTGGGGTACCGCCGTCGAGCGCGGCGCCGTCACCGTCGTGGCCAAGGAGACGGCCCTCGACGACCTCGTCCCGCTCGTCCGGGCGGTGCACGCGGGCGAGCGGGTCCTCGGCGAGGGGCGCCGGCAGGACCTCCTCGCGGCCGCCCGTCGCGCCCGCGCCGACGAGGACGCCCGGCTGGCGCCGTTCCGCTCGCTCACCCCGCGCGAGGACGAGGTGCTGCGCTGCATGGCCGAGGGGCTGCCCGCGGCCACCATCGCCTCGACCGCGCACGTCAGCGAGGCCACGGTGCGCACGCAGATCCGTGCCGTGCTGAGCAAGCTGCAGGTGTCCTCGCAGCTCCAGGCCGTCGCCCTGGCCCGGCAGGCCGGCTGGCTGGACCGGCGGAGCGATCTACCGGTCAGCTGATCCGGTCAGGGCCGTCCGTTGCCGTTGCCGTTCCCGCCACCGTTGCCGTTGCCGTTCGAGTTGCCGTTCCCCGGACCCACCGGGGTGACGGGCTGGGTCGGCGGAGCGGGCGGCGTGCCGGGCAGCGGCGAGACCGCCTGACCGGGCGGCCCGACCACGTGCACGGGGACCACCTCGGTGTCGGTGAACCCGCCACCGTCCTGGGCGAGGGCGAGCCGCAGCTCGCCGTCCCACGAGGCCGGCCCCTTCGCGCCAGCCGTGCGGCCGATCATGCCGACGACGACCGTCACCGCGGGCGTGCCCGCGTCGAGCCGCCCGATCGGCAGCGGCGTCGTCCGCAGGGAGCACGCCGAGACGGCCACCGGAGAGCTCAGCGACGCGGCCGTGATCGACAGCTGCACCGGGGGGAGGTCCGCACAGTCGGCGGGCCCGTCCTCGATCGACAGGGTCAGGACGCCGGCGCTGCCGGCGCCGACCGATGCCTGCAGCGAGACAGTGTGCTGGGCCAGCGGGCCGATGCGCCCCGAGCCGTCGTCGTGGAGGTCCGCCGTCACCAGGAGATCGAGCGCGCGCGCCCCCACGTCGGCGCTCGCCGACTCGGTGTCGCTGAAGACGGCGAGAGTTCCGGTCACCCCGAGCAGCACCGTGCCGGCGAGGACACCGCCGAGTGCCCACTGCGTCTGCTGCCTCATGCCGTGCGCTCCGTCCGGCGCCGCCGGCGCGCGAGGAGGAAGAGGGCCCAGCCGATGACGAGGGCCCCCACGAAGACGCCGCCCCAGGCCATCGCCTGGGCGACGAACGAGGAGGTCGCGGCCCGGGGGGCCACCGCCACGCCGTTCCCGATGGTGACCGAGGCGTCGGTCCGGCCGAGCACCTTGCCGCCGTCCGTCCCGGCCACCGGCCCCGGCGCGGCGCCGCCGTCGGTCCCCGGTGCCGTGTCCGCGGGAGCCCCGGCGCCCGTCCCGGGCCCGTTCCCCGTAGCGGCCCGGCCCGCGCCGCCCGGCAGCGCTGCGGCCGCACCGCCCGCGGGCCGGCCGCCGGTCGCCGCGTTCCCCGACGGTGCGTTGCCGGTCGGTGCGTTGCCGGTCGGTGCGTTGCCGGTCGGTGCGTTGCCCGTCGGTGCGTTGCCGGTCGGTGCGTTCCCGGTGGGGGGATCCACCACCGGCGGCACGTCCGCCCACGCGGTCGTCCCGAGCGAGAAGGTGACGGCGTCGGACTGCGCCAGGTTGTTGTCGGCGCGGTCGGCGAAGGTCAGCTGCACCCTCAGGCAGTCGACGCCGGCCCAGTCCGCGGCGCTCAGCGCGACGGGCGTCGGGTCCAGGAGGGCGAGGGGGGTCGGGTCGCCGAGCGCCCGGCAGTCGCCGCCCTCCAGCACGCCGGCGGCCACGGTCGTCAGCAGCTGCGCGGCGAGGTCGCCCTCGTCGTCGTCGCACGCGGTGTCGCCGGCGGCCGTCTCCGGCGCCAGGCACCCGTGCTCGAGCTGCACGAGGTCGGTCACGCCGACCGTGATGCCGTCCGGGGTCTCGTCGTTCCACCCGCTCCGGTCGAGGGCGATCGAGAGGATCTGCGTCGACCCCGGGGCCAGACCGTCCTGGGCCGCGGCGGGGCCGACGGGGAGCAGCGCCCCCACGACAGCCGTTCCCGCGACAGCGGTGAGAGCCAGGGCGCGGTGCACACCGAGGATGTTCCGGCCCGCGGGTACCGCCCCACATCGTCAGAATCGATGATGTCGCGTGCCCGTCCGCCCGCGAGACTTTCGAGCGTGCCCTCCCCCGCCCCCGTCCGCGCCCTGCGGACGGTCGTCGCGTGGGTCCTCGGCCTGGTCCTGCTCGCCGGCACCGGCTGCGCCCTGGGTGTCGCGCTCTACCCGGTGGTGACCGGCGGGCAGTCGCTCGCCGTCCTCTCCGGGAGCATGACCCCAGGCCTGCCGGTGGGCGGGATGGTGTTCACGCGGCAGGTCGACCCGGCGGAGATCGGGGTCGGGGACGTCATCACCTTCGGGCACCCGTCCGACCCCACGGTCCGCGTCACCCACCGCGTCATCGCCGTCGACAGCTCCACCGGCACGCCCGTGTTCACCACCCAGGGCGACGCGAACGAGGACCCCGACCGGGCCCCGGTGCCGGCGTCGGCCGTGCAGGGCCGGCTGTGGTTCGCGGTGCCCGAGATCGGCCGGCTGGTCGCGATCCTGCACTCGCCCAAGGGCGTCGGCGTGCTCGTGGTGCTGGTCTGCGGCCTGCTCGCCGTCCATCCGGGCAAGCGGACGGACGACGACGCCCCGGCCACGGAGCCGGCCCGGAGCGACCCGGGGGTCGACGCGGACGACGCCCGCACGGTGGTCATGGCGCCGGTGCGCGAGGACGGCGGGGCACCGGTGCGCGACGAGCGGCGGGCGCCGGTGCGCGACGAGCGGCTCACGGTGATGGTGGGCGCGGCGCGCCCGTCGGTGCCTGTCCCCCCACCCCTGGCCCGGCTGCTTGACTGACCGCATGGACCTGCCCGTGCTGCCGCCGGTCAAGCCGATGCTGGCGAAGGCGGCCACGAAGCTGCCCACCGCGGACGGGCTGTTCTACGAGCCCAAGTGGGACGGCTTCCGCTGCATCGTCTTCCGCGACGGCGACGAGGTGGAGCTCGGCAGCCGCAACGAGCGGCCCCTGACCCGCTACTTCCCCGAGGTCGTCGAGGCGGTGAAGGCTGCGCTCCCGGAGCGCTGCGTGGTCGACGGCGAGATCGTCGTCCCGGCCGGGGACCGGCTGCACTTCGAGGCGCTGCTGCAGCGCATCCATCCCGCCGCCAGCCGGGTCGCCCTGCTGGCCGAGCAGACGCCGGCGACCTTCGTCGCCTTCGACCTGCTCGCCGTGGGCGACGAGTCGCTGATGGAGCAGCCCTTCGAGCGGCGCCGGGCGCGGCTGACGGAGGTCGTCCGGGCCACCGACCGGGTGCACACCACCGCGATCACCCGGGACCCGGAGACCGCACAGCGCTGGTTCGAGCAGTTCGAGGGCGCCGGGCTCGACGGCGTCGTCGCCAAGGCCGCGGACCTGCCCTACGGCCCCGACCAGCGGCTCATGACGAAGGTGAAGCACGTGCGCACCGCCGACTGCGTGGTCGCCGGCTTCCGCTGGCACAAGAGCGGCCCGATCGTCGGCTCGCTGCTGCTGGGCCTCTACAACGCCGACGGCGACCTGCAGCACATCGGGGTCGCCGCGTCGTTTCCGATGGCGCGGCGCGCGGAGCTGGTCGAGGAGCTGGCGCCCTACCGGGCCGAGGCGCTCGACGGGCATCCCTGGCAGGACTGGGCGAACGCGCAGACGGGCGCCGACGGCGAGCACCGGATGCCCGGCGCGCAGAGCCGGTGGAACTCCGGGAAGGACCTCTCCTGGGTGCCGCTGCGGCCCGAGCTGGTGGTGGAGATCAAGTACGACCAGCTGGAGGGACGGCGGCTGCGCCACACCGGGCAGTTCCTGCGCTGGCGGCCCGACCGGGAGCCGCGCAGCTGCACCTACGACCAGCTCGACGTGCCGGTCCGCTACGACCTGGCCGAGGTGCTTGCCGGGTGAGCCGTGGTGCGGACGCCCTGCGTACCGGCCTGCGCGGGCTCGGCCAGCTCCTGCTCACCGTCGGCTTCGTGCTGCTGCTGTTCGTCGTCTACGAGCTGTACGTCACCGATCTCCTCGCCGGGCAGGCGCAGGAGGAGCTCAGCGACGAGCTGCGCGAGGAGTGGGACGGCGCGACGCCGGCGCCGATCACGCCCGAGGTCGGGGAGCCGTTCGCCTTCCTGCACGTCCCGGGGCTGGGCGCCGGCTGGAACCGGGCCATCGTCGAGGGCACCGGCGCCGACGAGCTCGCCCAGGGCCCCGGGCACTACGTCGGCACGGCGCTGCCGGGCGAGCAGGGCAACTTCGCCGTCGCCGGGCACCGCGTCGGCCGCGGCTCGCCGTTCCTCGACCTCGACCAGTTGCGTCCCGGCGATCCGATCGTCGTCGAGACCTCGGACGCCTGGTACGTCTACCGGGTGCTCGGCGACCCGGCGACGGGCGACTTCGGGGGCGGTCCGGTGCCCGGGCAGCAGATCGTCTCCCCCAGCGACGTCTCGGTGATCTCCCCCACCCCCACGGCCGCACCCGAGGTGCCGCCGTCGGGCGCCTACCTGACCCTCACGACGTGCCACCCGCGGTACTCCGCGCGGGAGCGGCTGATCGTGCACGCCGTCCTCGAGGGGGGCCCGGTCCTGCGGGCCGACGCCCCCGGCGGCCCGCCCGCACTGCAGGAAGGCTGAGGTCGGCTCGTGTACTCGTGGATCTGGCGGCACCTCCCCGGCGGGACCGGCAGCAAGGCGTTCTGCGCCCTGCTGCTCGTCGTGATCGTCAGCGCCGTGCTCCTGTTCCTCGTCTTCCCGCGGGTGGAGCACCTGCTGCCGTTCACCGACGTGACGGTCGATCAGTAGGCACACCCGCTGCGGCTCCCAGGAAGCGCTCCTACCCTGGGGTGATCATGCGTGCTTCCCGCGGTCTTCTCGCCGCTGCGTCCGGCCTGCTCCTCGCCGTCGCCGGATGCACCTCCGGCGACGGCGACGACGCCGACTCCACGGCCGCCGAGTCCTCCTCGGCGGCGGCGTCCACGACGGCCGCGGAGGAGGTCGAGCCGATCGAGCTGCAGGACTGCACCGACGACATCCTGGGCATCGGCGTCGCCAACCCGCGGTCGCTCAGCTACGAGTGCGGCTACCTCGACGTGCCGATCAGCTACGAGGAGTCCGACAGCGAGACGCTGCCGATGTTCGTGCTGCGCGCCCGCTTCCCCGGCCAGACCGAGCGGATCGGCTCCCTCGTGGTGAACCCGGGCGGGCCGGGCGGCTCGGGCGCCGACGCCGCGCTCAGCCTCTCCCAGACGCTGCCCGAGGACGTGCTGCGCCGCTTCGACGTCGTCGGGTTCGACCCCCGGGGCGTGGGCCTGACGACGCCGGTGGAGTGCTTCACCGACGCGCAGAAGGACCAGTTCTTCGCCGACGAGCCGCGGCCGGCCGCCCCGGAGCAGCTGGACGCCGTCCTCGGGCTGTACGACGACGTCGCGGAGGGCTGCGCCGACGAGTACGGCGACGCGCTCGGGGCCTTCAACACGACCGACACCGCCCGGGACATGGACCGGCTGCGGGCCGCGCTCGGCGACGAGCAGCTGACCTACCTCGGCTACTCCTACGGCACGACGCTGGGCTCGACCTACGCCGAGCTGTTCCCCGACCGGGTCCGCGCGCTGGTGCTCGACGCCGCCGTCGACCCCGACGGCGACGTGCAGGCCGACGCCGAGGCCGGGGCCGCCGCCCTGGAGGCGGGCTTCGACGCGTTCGCGGCGAGCTGCACGGCCCTCATCTCGGGCTGCCCGCTCTTCGAGAACCCGCGGCAGTACCTCTACGACATGCTCGGCCAGGCCGCCGCGGCGCCGTTCCCCAGCAGCACGCCGGGCGAGACCCGCCAGGCCACCCCGGGGCTGGTCATGACCGCGGTGACCGCGGCCATGTACGAGCCGGCCTCGTGGCCGCAGCTCTCCCAGGCGCTGCGCGCCGCGCGGGACGGCGACGCGGCCCGGCTGCTCTCGCTGGCCGACAGCTACTCCCAGCGCAGGGGGGACGGCAGCTACGCCAACCTCTTCGACGCCAACTTCGCGATCAACTGCGCCGACACCGCCGAGGACGTGACCTTCACGCGCGAGCAGGTGGCCCCGCTGGCCGCCGACTGGGGGGCGCGCTACCCGCTCTTCGGCGCCGACTCCGCGGCCGCGCTGTACCTGTGCACGGCGTGGGACGCGCCCCGCACGCCGCTGCCCGAACGCGACGCCGAGGGCAGCGCACCGATCGTCGTCGTCGGCAACACCGGCGACCCGGTGACGCCGCTGCCCGGCTCGGTCGACCTGGCCGAGGACCTCACCTCCGGCGTCCTGGTCACCTGGCAGGGACAGGGCCACACGGCCTATCCGAAGACCGCGTGCGTGACGGACACGGTCAACCGCTACCTGATCGACCTGGTCGTCCCGCAGGATGGGCTGGTGTGCCCGGCCTGAGGCCGGCTCGCTGACCTGGGCCTCTCCGGCTCCGGCGGAACGACGAGAGGGCGGGGATGGCCTCCAGCAAGGACGCCGTGGTCCTGCAGGTCGACGGGCACGACGTGCGCGTCTCCAACCCGGAGAAGCCGTACTTCGGCGACCTGGGCATCCGCAAGATCGACGTCGTGGAGTACTTCCTCGCCGTCGGCGACGGGATCCTGTTCGCCCTGCGCGACCGGCCGACGACGCTGGAGCGCTGGCCCGGCGGGGTGTTCGAGGGCGCACGGCTCTCCACCCGGATGGACAACACGGGCGACGCGTTCTACCAGAAGCGGGTGCCCAAGAACGCCCCCGACTGGGTGCCGACCGCGCACATCACCTTCCCCAGCGGCCGGACGGCGGACGAGATCGCGCCCGACTCGGTCGCCGTCGTCGCCTGGTGCGCCAACCTCGGCACGCTGACCTTCCACCCGTGGCCGGTCGGCAAGGACGACGTCGAGTCGCCGAACCAGATCCGCATCGACCTCGACCCGCAGCCGGGGACCGACTTCTCCGACGCGGTGTGGGTCGCCCCGCACGTGCGGGAACTCCTCGCCGAGTTCGGCATGCAGGGCTGGCCGAAGACCTCGGGCGGCCGCGGCGTGCACATCTACGTCCCGATCCAGCCGCGGTGGACCTTCACCGACGTCCGCCGGGCGGTGATCGCCTTCGGCCGCGAGCTGGAACGGCGCCTCCCCGACCGCGTGACGATGTCGTGGTGGAAGGAGGAGCGCGGCGAGAAGATCTTCGTCGACTACAACCAGATGGCCCGGGACCGCACGATCGCCTCCGCGTACTCCATCCGGCCCAAGCCGCACGCCCCCGTGTCGGCGCCGCTGGACTGGGACGAGCTCCCCGACGTCCACCCCACGGACTTCACCGTGCTGACCATGCCGGAGCGCTTCCGGGCCGTCGGCGACAAGCACGCCGGCCTGGCAGAGCACGCGTTCGGCATCGAGCCGCTGCTGGAGCTGGCCGAGCGGCAGGCCGCCGACGACGGCCTGGGTGACATGCCCTATCCCCCGGACTACCCGAAGATGCCGGGCGAGCCGATGCGGGTCCAGCCCAGCCGCGCCCGCAAGCCCGCCGCCGAGGAGGGCTGACCGCTCCCGCCGACCGCGTCGTCACGCCGCGAACGGATCCCCGCCGATCCGCTCGGTGGTGAAGAACAGGGGCATGTGGAAGGTGTCGTCCGGATCGGCCGAGAGCAGGCCCGCGGACAGCCGCTCGGTCCTGATGCCCTTGGCGACCAGCCAGGCCTGCGCCGCGTCGAGGTCGCGCACCTGGAACGTGACGCCGTAGAGCATGTTCTTGTATCGGGCGACGTGCCGGCCGAGCGGCGAGGTCTCGTCGGTCGGCTCCGCCAGTCGCAGCAGCAGGTCGCCGAGCTGCACGACCTCGTAGCGGGCTCCCTCCGCCTCGGACACTCCGGAGGCGATCGGGCGGACGTCGAAGAGGTCGACGTAGCGGGCGAGCGCCTCGTCGAGGTCGCGGACGCCGACCGTCTGGTACGCCAACCGGGTGATGCCCATCGGGTGGATGTTCGCCCACTGCTTGGCCTGCGAGCTCCAGGTGTCGAGCACCCTCGGGTCACCGGGGATGGAGAAGGCGGTCAGCTGCACCATGAGGCCGGCGGTCTGCGCCGGGCTCGGGAAGCAGTAGGTCGCGTCGTCCGGCATCTTCTCCAGCTGCCCGCCGCCGGGCGCACCGATGTAGACCCCGCGGGAGATGAGCGAGTTCCCGAGGCCGACGATGTCGTCGACCTCGTAGCCGAGCGAGTGCAGGTGCGATCCGAACTTCGTGAAGAACCGCCCCACCGGCTTGGTCGGGTCGACCGGCCGGTTGGGTGCCATGACCTCGATCGCCCAGTCGCCGACGACGCCGACGCAGGCCCAGCGGTCCTCCGGCTCCAGGTAGTTGGGCTCGTCCACGCCCATGAACAGCACCGCGCCGAGGACGTCCTCGAGGAAGCGGGCCACCGGCTCGACCGCCTCCGCGACGTGCACGGTGTGGATCCCGAGGCCGATCCCGTACGGGCCGGTCCTGAGCGCCTGTCGTCTCACGCAGTTCTCCTCGTCGTGGGGTCCGGATCCGGCACGGGGGTGCCGACGACCGCGGGGTCGAACCCGAACAGCCGGGTGGCGTTGCCGCCGAGGATCGCCGCGGCGTCGGCCTCGGCGAGGTGCCCGAACTGCTCCTGGACCACCGCCCGGCTGTGCGGGTAGGTGCCCTCGCTGTGGGGGTAGTCCGACCCCCACAGCAGCGGCCCGGTGCCGGTGCGGTCGATGTTGTGGATCCCGGTCGGGTCCCACTGGAACGTGCCGTGGACCTGCCGGCGGAGGTAGTGGCTGGGTTTCTCCGCCAGTTCCGGGCGCACCCAGCCGGGGTTGGCCAGGAACGCGTCGTAGTAGGAGTCGAGCGTGTCCATCGCCCAGGACAGCCACGCGGCGTTGGTCTCCACGAACACGACGTGCAGCCCGGGGTGCCGCTCGAGCGCCCCCGAGGTGGTCAGCAGCGCGGCACTCCGCGGGGCCATCGACTGGGTGGCCAGCAGGTTGGCCACCGCCGCGCCGGGGCCGCGGTAGAAGAGCATGTCGTGCCCGCTGCCCTGGTGCAGGACCACCGGCAGCCCGCACTCCTCCACGGCCTCCCAGAACGGCTCCCAGTGCGGGCTGTTGTACTCCTCCGGCACGCCCCGCAGCGGCAGCATCGCGCTGCCGAGCCCCAGGTCGGCGATCCGGCGCAGTTCGCGCAGCGCCATGGCCATGTCCCAGGTCGGGATCATCCCGGCGCACCGGTGCCGCGGGGACTTCGACTCGAGCGTGTCGAAGATCCAGTCGTTGTAGATCTGGCAGCAGGCCTCGCCGAGCGCGGCGTCGTCCATCTCCCACACGTACAGGCCGATGGTCGGGAAGACGCACTCGGCGTTGATGCCGTCCTCGCGCATCACCGCGAGGCGGTGGGCGAGGTCGTTCTGCTCGTTGCGGGCCGCCTCCTCGGCCGCGTCCGCCTGGCGCTGGGTGAGCGTCGTCTGCTCGTGCCGCCGCAGCTCCCAGGCGCCCTCCTCGCTCGGCCGGATCCGGGCGGGCGCCCGGTCCCGCATGGACGCGGGCAGCGCGTCCCACCACAGCCGGCGCGGCTCGTTCACGTGCGCGTCCGCCGAGACGAGCGGGATCGCGGAGGTGTCCATGGGGCCCCGATCGTGGGTCGATGCGCTGCGTACCCGCGCCGGGACCGGCGCGACGGCGAGGAAGTGACTTTCGAGTCACTTCACGCTATCGGGGCGGGGGAACGGCCGTCAACGTGCCCGCCGTGGGGCATGCTGGCGAGCCGATCCGCACGGTGGAGGAACGGAAGCCCCTCATGACCGAGCCGCCGCCCGCCCGCGACGAGCTGGGCACCCGCGCGCTGGGCCGCCCACCGAACGCCGACGCCGCCGCGACCCGGCGGGCCATCCTCGCCGCGGCGTCCGCTCAGCTCGCCTCCGTGGGCTACGCCGGGATGAACCTGCACACCGTGGCCGCGGACGCCGGGATCACGCGCGCGGCCATCTACCGCTACTTCGAGTCCAAGCGGGAACTCGCGCGGGCCGCGGTCCTCGAGTCCCCGACGTCCTACGAGGAGAAGATCGCCCGGTACGTCGTCGCGGAGGACGGCGTCCTGGAGCAGGTGCGGGCACTGGTGCACGCGGTCGTGAGCCACGCCTTCCAGGACCGGCAGAGCTCGCTCCAGTACTTCGAGCTCGCCCGGCTGGCCCAGCACGACGAGGAGATCGCGGCGGTGTACCGGGCCCGGTCGCTCGGCCTCCGGCAGGTCACCGAGGACATCGTGCGCCGCGGGATCGAGGCGGGCGAGGTGTCGCCGGACGCGGACCCCTCGACCGTCGTCGACGCGATCTCCGGTCTGCTGTGGTCCCTGGGGGCCGGCGCCAGCGAGGCGCCCAACGACACCGTGCGCCGGCAGGTGCTCCTGGCCACCGACCTGCTCCTGCAGGCGCCGCCGTGGCTGGCGCGCGACCGGCCGCCGCAGACCTAGACCGAGCGGGTCCGGCGAGCCCGGACGACGGCACCATCTGCCCACTTTCCTGCCCCGGTGGCGCCGGCGGCCGGTTCGCCGCGTCCGGCGGCCGGCGTGCGACGCCGGGTGCCGCACGATCGCCGACGACGCCGGGCGCACATCGGGCAGCATCGTCGCGACGGGTCCACCGGAGCGCGGGCCCACATCCAGCACGAGGAGCGACATGACGTCCGACGACTTCACCGACCGGGTGGCCATCGTCACCGGTGCCGGACGGGGGCTGGGGCGCAGCTACGCCCTGGCGCTCGCGCAGCGCGGCGCCCGGGTGGTGGTGAACGACCCCGGCTCCTCGGTGGACGGCGGAGTCGGCGAGGAGGACGCGGCGGGCAGCGTCGTGGCCGAGATCCGCGCAGCCGGTGGCGAGGCGATCGCGAACCGCGCCAGCGTCACCGACCCGGCCGGGGTGCAGTCGATGGTCGACGAGACCGTGGACGCCTTCGGGCGGGTGGACATCCTGATCAACAACGCCGGCATCCTGCGCGACCGCTCGTTCCACAAGGTGGACCTGGACGACGTCCTCACGGTGCTCGACGTGCACCTGACCGGCAGCCTGCGGTGCACCCACGCCGTCTGGCCGCTGATGCGCGAGCAGGGCTACGGCCGCGTCCTGTTCACGTCCTCGCAGAACGGGACCTACGGCAACTTCGGCCAGGCCGGCTACGCGACCGCCAAGGCGGCGGTGCTCGGCCTCATGAAGGTGCTGGCCATCGAGGGCGCCGCCAAGGGCGTCCACACCAACACCATCGTGCCGGTCGCCCGGTCCCGCATGACCGAGGGGACGATCATCGGCGACCAGGCGGACGCCGAGAGCCTGCCACCGGAGGCCGTGACCTCCGGCGTGCTGTTCCTGGTGGGCGCGGACGCACCCAACGGCGTGATCCTCAACGCCGGCGGCGGCGCCTTCTCCGTCACCGAGCTCCCCGAGACCCGGGGCGTCTTCCTGGGGCGGGACGCGCAGCCGGAGGACGTCCGGGCCCACTGGGACGAGATCCGCGCCGGTGGCTACGTCGACGTCCTGGAGAACGGCCCGGCGCAGTTCGCCAAGTTCCTCGGCATGGCCCGCGCCGGGTCGCCGGACGAGAGCGCCTGAGACCGCTACCGCTCCCGGACCGCGTACGTCAGGTGGGTGACGCGCGTCGTCGGCTCTGCGCGCAGCGGCTCGAGGGCGATGCGGCCGGCGTCGACGCCGTCGAACAGGCGCACGCCCGTGCCGAACAGCACGGGCGAGACCGCGACCGAGAACTCGTCGACCAGGCCGGCGTTCAGGTACTGCAGGATCGTCGCGCCGCCGCCCGCGATGCGGACGTCGCGGTCGCCGGCGGCGGCGCGGGCCCGGTCGAGCGCGGCCTCGATGCCGTCGCCGACGAAGGAGAAGGTGGTCCCGCCCGGGCGCTCCCAGGGGTCGCGCTCCTCGTGCGTCACCACGACGACCGGCGTGTGGAACGGCGCCTCCTCCGGCCACGCGTGCTCGCCGGCGTCGAACATGCGCTTGCCCATCACGCTCGCGCCCGTGCGCTCGAACGTCTCCCGCAGGATGTCGTCGTCGCGCCCCGTCTCCCCGCCCCCGCCGAGCTTCAGGTTCTGCCGGAAGAACCGCGTCGGGAAGACCCACTGCTGCAGCTCCACCCACTGCCGCCCCATGAGCTCCTCGGGGGACTCGGGCGCGATGAAGCCGTCCAGCGACATCGACACGCTGAAGAACACCTTTCCGGCCATCAGCCCGACGCCCCCGTCCGGACGGTCCCGGCGACGTACGCGGCCAGGTTGCCGAGCGTCTGCTGACCGCCCTCGACGGCGCGGTGCTCCTCGACCGCCGCGTCGCGCAACTCCGCGGTGGGGAACACGGTGCGCATCTCGATCCGGGTCGCCGCCCCCTCGGGGGTGAACGTGAGCACCGACTCGAAGGCGTTCGGATCGCCGCGGAACTCTCCGTGCAGCAGCGCGATCCGCTCCGGCGGGGCGATCTCGGTCCAGGAGATCCACTCGGGATAGTCCGTCCCGTCCGGTCCGTGCATCACGAAGACCCACTCGGCGCCGACCGAGAACTCGAACGCCCGCGTGGTGGTGGAGAACCCCTCCGGCCCCCACCACTGCGACAGGTGCCGCACCGCGGTGAACGCCTCGAACACCAGCTCCCGGGGGGCGTCGAGAACCCGGGAGATGACGATCTCCCGGTCGGCCGTCGCGGTCATGGCTGCTCCTCCTGGCGTGCCTGCTCGAGTTCCCGCACGTACGCGTCCAGCCGGTCGAAGCTCTCGTTCCAGAACTGCTCGAACCCGCCGGTCCACTCGTGGACCGGCCGCAGCCCGCGGGCGTCGAGGCCGTACAGGCGCTGCTTGCCCGCCCTGCGGTCGCGGACGAGCCCGACCTCCCGGAGCACCCGCAAGTGCTTGGACGCCCCCGGCTGCGGCAGCCCCAGCTCCTGCGCCACCTCGGTCACCGGTCGCTCACCGGCCCGCAGCAGCACCAGGATCCGGCGGCGCTGCGGCTCGGCGATCGCGTTGAAGACGTCCGACGTCGTCGCTGCCCGTGCCATGCACCCAATCATATGCCGATATCGGCATACGTCAATCGGCCGGCGCCGATCGGCGGCAGTCAGGAGGACGCGCGGCTCACTCCGGCGGCAGGGCCGCCGCCAGTTCCTCCCCGTGCAGCCGCATGGCCGGCGCGTCCTCGGGCAGCAGCGTGCCGGCCTCGACCATCGCGCCCACCGCCGCGGCCCACTGCGCCAGGTAGTCCTCGCGCGAGCGGTAGCGCTGCCGGAGGGTCTCCGCGGAGTACCGGCGGCGCCCCCCGTACAGCGACGCGCTACCCGTTCCCCCCTTGCGCCCCCGGTGCTCGGCGATCGGGACGGCGATCTCGGGCAGCCGGACGCCGCCGAGCGCGTTGCCGTCCTCCCCCCGGACGATCGTCGGGTACCCCTCCTCCTGCATCGCGATCCGGGGCCGGACGGCGGGCGCCTCGCCGTCCGCGAGCCAGCGGTGCACCGCGCGCAGCGCGGCCTCGTACACCGGGCGCCACGTGACCGGGTTGGTCTCCCACACCCCGGCCTCCTGCGGCAGGGGCCTCCGCCGCACGCCGTGACCGGTACCGGCGACCTCCCAGACGCGGCGCCGGTCGGTGTCCTCGAGCGCCAGCCCGTGCGTGGCGGTCACCTCGAACTCGCTGTTGAGCACGAGCACGGGGACGTCGAGGTCGGCGCGGAGGGTCGTGGCCAGCGGCATGGGCGTCGAGCCGTCGTCCAGGCGCGGCGCGCGACCCTCCCAGACGGTCAGCAGGAAGGCGTCGACGACGCCGTGCAGACCGTGCACGCCGTTGGCGTAGGCGCACAGCCGCATGGCCGACTGCGAGCCGCCGACGGCGACGACCCGCGCCACGGGAAGCCCGCCCATCGGATCGATCCCCGTGGCGCCCCGCCGGGGGCCGACCCGCTGCGCCGCGAGGGAGAAGATGTCGAAGCAGCCGAGGTCGCCCGGGTGGTGCAGGTCGCCGTAGCGGTCGGGGTCGGCATCGAGCAGCGGCGCCCCGCTGCGCTGCTGGAGCCCCATCCCCGCGCCGTAGAGCCCGGCCTCCTGGGCGCTGACGCCCACCCAGGCGTGCCCGCGGTAGACCTCACCCCCGGTGGGGGCGGGCTGCTCGTAGCCGGCGGAGACGTTCTGCCACTCCAGGAAGACCGTGCCGCTGAACGCGGCGGCGTCCCGCGGCCGGACGACGAGGATCCGCGTGCGGAAGTCCGCCTCCCTCGCCGGCTCCGCCGTCCACCGGCCGTCGGGGGTGGGCCGCTCCCCGTCGGCGTGCGTGTAGGCCGACACCCTGCCCTCGAGGACGAACTCCTCGCAGACGTAGCCGTGCTCGGCCAGGACGTCGTCCGCCGGCGCCCCGTACGGCGGCGCGGCGCCCTCCACGGGTCCCTCGACCGTCACGGCCCTCTCGATGGCCACAGTGATCCTTCCGCTCGGAACCCCGCCGGGGCGTGGTGGCCGGGTCGTCGGCCGCGCCCGTCGATCGACATGATGAACCCCGTGCCCAGGGACAGCGCGGTCGGTCAGGTCGACGGGTTCAGTGCCGATGCGATGCTGCCGCTCACCGGCGTCGACGGCCCGGACCTCCAGACGGCGGTCTACGACATCGTCACGTGGGCGACGTCGGCAACCCTGCTCCGGCGGCTGATGGCGGCCGGCGACTTCCCCCTCCGGGAGGACGCCGCGGCGTTCCGGCTGTTCCTGCAGCTGGTCTACCGGGGCGCCGCCAGGCCGACCGAGGTGGCCGCCGCGATCGAGACGAGCCGATCGAACGTGGCACGGATCGGACGGCGCCTGGAGGACGCGGGTCTCGTCGCCCGGCGGCCGGACCCGGAGGACGACCGCGCCGTCGTCCTCGGGCTGACCGAGGACGGTCGCGTCGTGGGGCGGCGCATCCTCGACACCGGTCTGCGGCTGTTCTCCCCCGTTCTGGCCGGCTGGAGCGCGACGGACGTCGCCACCCTGCAGCGCCTGCTCCTCGACCTCGCCGGGCGGCTGCGCACCCCGTGACCCCAGGGTATTGCCGCTGTGGCAATACCCTGGCTAGCGTCATGGCCGCAGCGACGGCGGACCCGGAGACGTCGCCGTCGGCGACCGACCGAGGGGCAGCAGCATGAGCGACGTCGAGAACCAGCACACCGGCAGCGGAGACGACGATGCGCGGACGGCGTACCGGGACCGCTTCCGGGTGGAGCTCGACCGGCACTCCACCGGCTTCCGGGCCGACTTCGTGCAGCTGTCCGACCGGCTGCACGCCACCGCGCCGATCGCCTGGACCGACACCCACGGCGGCTACTGGTTCGTCAACGGGAACCAGGAGCTCTTCGACGTGGCCCGACGGGCCGATGTCCTCTCCAACGACAACGACATCCGCGGGGAGCGGCGCGGGTACTGGGGCGTGCAGATCCCGCCCTCCCCGCGGGACGACGGCCACCAGACCATCGCCGGCTTCCTGGAGATGGACCCGCCCGTGCAGCGCTACTACCGCAACGCGCTCAACCCCTACCTGTCGCCCGCCGCGATCGCCCGCTGGCAACCGGTGCAGGACGAGATCACGCGAGCCTGCCTGGACGAGGTGATCGGGACGGGGCGGATCGATGTCGTCGACGACCTGGCCAACGTCGTCCCGGCGGTGCTGACGATGGCCATGCTGGGGCTGCCGCTGGAGAGCTGGACGCTGTACTCGGAACCCATCCACGCGCAGGTGTACATGCGGCCCGAGGACCCGGACATGGCCCGGATCCAGGACCTCACGATGCAGATGGCGATGTCGCTGTTCGGCAGCGTCGCGGAGATCCGGACGACGCCCCGGCCGGGCCTCATCGACGCGTTGATCAGGGCCGACATCGGGGGTCGCTCCCCCGACGACCTCGAGGTCGTCGGGGCGGTCCTCCTGCTGATCGGAGGGGGGTTCGACACCACGACGGCGCTGACCGCCAAGTCGCTGGAGTGGCTGTCGCAGCACCCCGCGAGCCGGGACCGGCTGATCCGCGACTGGGACGAGCTGCGCGACAGCGCGACCGAGGAGTTCCTGCGCTACTTCAGCCCGCTGCAGGGCGACGGCCGCACCGTCGCCCGGGACGCCGAGATCGACGGGGTACGGCTCGCCGAGGGCGAGCGGCTGTGGCTGTCGTTCGCCATGGCCAACCGCGACGCGGCGGTCTTCGAGCAGCCGCACGCGGTCGAGCTGGACCGGAAGGGCAACCGGCACGCCAGCTTCGGCCTGGGCGTGCACCGCTGCATCGGGTCCAACCTCGCGCGGGCGACCTTCAAGACGATGGTGAAGGCGGTCCTCGACCGCATGCCGGACTTCGTCTGCGACCCCGCCGGCGCGGTCCACTACGACAGCACCGGCACCATCAACGGCATGCGGCACCTGCCGGCCACCTTCACCCCGGGCGAGCGGCGGGGCCCCGGGCTGGCCGAGACGATCGCGCGGCTGCAGCGGGTCGTCGACGAACAGCGCCTCGCCGAGCCGGTGACCACCCGCCCGGGCAGGACGCAGGCCGGCTGAACCGGCCGCCGGGGACGCGCCGACCTAGGACTCTCCCCGGGACGCGCGCCCCAGGGCCACACTTCCGGGCACCACCACGTCCGACTGCCGGATGGTGACCCTGTGACGACCATCGCCGAGGAGCGGGACGAGATCCTGCAGCTCCTCTACCGGTACAACCACACGATCGACGACGGCGACGCCGGCGCGTGGGCCGACACCTGGACCGAGGACGGCGTCTTCGAGGGGGTGCTCCCCGACGGCGCGCGGCTCACCGGCCGGGAGCAGCTCGTCGGGTTCGCGTCCCAGGTGCACGGCATGCGGCACGTCATCGCCAACCCCGTCGTCGACCTCGACGGCGACGCGGCGCGGGTCCGGGCCTACGTCTTCGCCATCGCGGCGGGCCGGATCATCGCCGCGGGCGCGTACGACGACACGGTCGTGCGCACGGCCGCCGGCTGGCGGTTCGCCCGGCGCAGGTTCACGCCCGACCCGACCGCGGCCTGACGCGGACCGTCCCGCCCGTGTGGTCGGCGGCGGACCCGCTGCCCGCCGTCAGGGCGCGGCCGGGGCGGGGCCCTCCGGACGGGTCTCCAGCCACCGCCGGAGCTGCGCGTAGACCCGCGGGTGGTCGAGCAGGTCGAGGTGGTGCAGCCGCCCCAGCCGGTGCACGTGGTCGGGCGGGAACGCCAGCCGATCGCCGTCCCCGGATTCGCCGGTGGCGCTGCGGGGCGGCACGAGCAGGTCCCCGAGCAGGTTCGCCGTCCATCCCGTGGGGTCGGCGGCCAGGGTGGCCAGGACGACGAAGTGGCGGGCGCCGTCGTGCAGGGGCACGTGCGTGTGCCGGCCGGGCGTGCGGGCGTCGAGGTCCCGCTCGGCCCAGTCCTCCTCGACCAGCGTGCCGTGCCGCAGGTCCTTGATGCCGGCGCTGCGGCCGGCCAGGAGCGTCGCCAGCGGCCGGGTCTCCGGCAGCCGGGCCAGGGTGTGGGTGAGGGCGTGCGCGCCGCGCTCCAGGGGTGCACCGAGGTGCGGCGTGCCGAGGGTGACGGTGTCGCGGACCAGCCGCGTCCACGGCCGGGCGGCGGAGGTGCCGCCGCCGGCCCGGTGGAGCGCGCTGCGGGCGACGAGCCCGCCCATCGAGTGTCCGACGAGGACGAGGTCCTGCACCGGGACCGGCCACGCCTCGACCAGGCCCTCGAGCAGCCCGGCCAGCCGGCGGCCGTTGTCGGAGACGTGCAGTCCGGTGTTGTAGCGGACGAACAGGGGGGTGAGGCCGAGGTCCTGCTCGAGCAGGGTCCCGAACGTGACGTCCGGCCGGCCGTGGTGGTGCTCGGACCGGCGGCTCCAGGCGTCCTCGGTCTCCGTCAGGCCGTGCACGAGGACGACGAGCCGGGCGCCGGCCTCCGGGAAGGCCGCCCGCAGCGCCGCCGTCTCGATCGGGACGGCGCGCCCGGACCGCCGCAGCGTCATCGCGGTCGCCAGCGCCGGGGTCTCCCGGTCGAGCAGGTCACCGTGGGTCCCGTTCAGGACCGCCAGCGCGACGCGGGCCGACGGGCTGTCGTCGAGGGGCAGCCCGGTCGCGCGCTCCGCGGCGAGGACACCGGCCACGGAGGCGCCGGCGCGCAGGGCGGCGCCGACCGTCCGGTAGGTCAGGGCGGTCACGACGTCGTGCACCCGCTGCACCGGGCGGGCGAGCGGACCCACGGCGGCGAAGGTCCGCCCGGCGATGCCCGCGTGGACCTCGGAGACCCGGGTCGCGCCGCCGCGCAGCGCGATCCCGGTGAGCCGCGACACCGCGGTGGCCTCGTCCGAGCGCATGCATTCCCCCGCTGGGCCGTTCCGGTGGGACGCCGACCGCGCCGCCGTCCCCATGGTGCGCCCCTTTCCGATCGCGGGGGTGGCCCGCCGACCGCGGGGCGTCAGCCGTCGCTGCGGACGCCGCGGTCGGTCTCGGTCATGTCACCCGTCGCCGGCGTGCCGTCGGCGAGCCCGTACCGCAGGAACACGGTCCCCGTCGGCGACGCGACCGGCGGTTCGAGCAGGACCACGTTGGTGGGCACCGCGCCGCCGTCGAACAGCTTCTTCCCGACGCCCAGCACGATCGGGTGCACCCACAGGTCGAGCCGGTCGAAGAGCTTCTCGCGCAGGAGGGTCTGCACCAGCCCGAGGCTGCCGACGACGCTCACGTGCTCGTGCCGGTCGCGGATCTCGCGCACCGCGGCGGGCAGGTCCGGCCCCAGCTGCGTGGAGCCGGCCCACGACAGGTCGGGGCGGCCGACGGAGGCGACGTACTTCGGCACCCGGTTGAACAGCCGGGCGATCGCGTCGTCCTCGCCGCCCTCCTGGTGCGGCCAGAACGCGGCGAAGATGTCGTACGTCCGGCGGCCGAGCAGCAGCGCGTCGGTGCCCTCGTACGCGGCGGCCACCTGCGATCCGGCGACCTCGTCCAGCAGGGGCGCCTGCCAGCCGCCGAACGGGAATCCCACCGGGTCCTCCCCGGGACCACCGGGCGCCTGCCCGACGAGGTCGAGCGTCGCGAACATCTCGATGTGGATGAGGCCCATGGCGTGCTCCCGATGAGGTCGTCGTCGCGGTCGCCAGGAATGACCCGGCGCGACCGGCGAACTCATCGCCCATGCCCGGGGCAGCGCGGCCCCGGTGCGAGGACGCTGCGGTCGCTAGGCCCGCCCGGCGGCCGCGTCGGGGTGGCCCGCGTAGGAGTCCTTGAAGACGCCGACGTGCAGCAGGGTCGTGGCGACGACCTCGCCGGTGCCCGCGTCGAGGATCCTGGTCGAGGTCCAGTAGGACTCCGTGCGCCGGCTCTGCCCCACCTTCTCGAGGCGGTGTTCGAGGCGGTAGTCGTGCTCGACGAACACCGGCCCCGCCAGCAACCGGACCTCCAGGTCGAGGAACAGCGCGGTGGACGGCGAGCGGACCGGCCAGGGAACGGGGCGCTGGTGCGCCAGGACGCTGATCATCTCCATCGGCACGATCGCCCGACCCCAGGGCGACGTCGCCGCGCCCTCGTCGGTGTACCAGGGGTGCGGCTCGGTGATCCGCGCCAGCTTGTCGTCGAGGGAGAAGGGGTACAGCGGTCCGTGCCGCTCGCGCCGCCGGATGCGGACGGGCTCCGGATCGGTGGCGACCGCGCCGACCTCGAGCCGGTCCAGGATGAACAGCTCCCCCGGGTCGGACACCCGGCCGAGTCGACCCCGCACCTCGCCGTCGGCGGCGGGCTCGCCCACGGACGCGGACCCGACGAGCACCGGCGTCCCGTCGTCCCGGGTGGCGGCGATGCGGGCGGCCCGCGCCTCCGGGCCGGCGTCGGCCGTGAGGGCGGCCTGCACCTGCTGGCCCTCGACGACCATGGTCTGGAAGTGCGCGCCGAGGCAGCCGGAGGTGAACCACCGGTCGCCCCACAGGACGACGGCGAGCGGGTCGAACTGGCTGACATGGGTCGGGCCCTCGATGGGCGCCCCCGCCAGCCCCAGCGCGCCGGCGGTGGCGGGGTCGTGGACGCTCCGCTCCCCCGCCCGAACCTCCTGCTCGACCAGCATCTGGGCCGGTGAGCGCCACGGCCCCGTGATCGTCACCTCGGTGCCGAACCCCATGTCAGTCGCTCCGCCCGGCCGCCACGTCGAGCAGCCGGTCCACGACCCACTGCGGCTCGGTGAGCATCAGGTCGTGGCCGGTGTCGACGTCCCGGACCCGGCCCTGCGACCGCTCCCGCAGCGTCTCCATCGCCCGCCCGGGGATGGTGGACGTGCAGATCAGGTGGGACTCGGGGATCGCCCGCATGGTCGCCTCGTCGCGGAGGACCAGCGGCTGCGAGAAGCACGCCCAGGGCTGCGGCGTGAACCGCTCGTCGGCCCACTGCGCGAGTTCCGGATCGGTGATGCCGAAGAAGCCGGCGAGGCCCGGCATCGGCTTCATCACCAGCTCCACGCCGTCCTCGACGTAGAGCGCCTGACGCACGGGATCGATGCTCGCGAACGCGTGCTGGTGCAGCGACTCGCCGTTCCGCGGATAGGCGGCGTCGAGGTAGACGCGGTGCCCGATGCGCTGGGGAGCGCGGTCGGCCACGCCGGTGATCACCATTCCGCCGTAGCTGTGCCCGACGAGGACGACGTCGCGCAGGTCCTCGTAGAACAGCAGATCGACGACGTCGTCGATGTGGGCGTCCAAGTCGATCCCGGGATGCAGCTCGCGGGTGTGCTCGCCCATTCCGGGCAGCGACGGGGCGTGGACGGTGTGACCGGCGGCCTGCAGCCGCCGGGTCACCGGCTGGTAGCACCAGCCGCCGTGTCCGCCGCCGTGGACCAGTACGAACGTCGCCATCCCGACCTCCCGTAAGTTATCGATCGGTAACTTACGGGGGGAGGTCGCGATGACGTCAAGCAGATCGGCCGATCCCGGCCCGGCGGCCGACCTCGCTCCGCCCCGCCGGCGCGACGCCCGGGCGACCCGCCGGCGGATCCTCGAGGCGGCGCAACACGCGTTCTCCGAGACCGGCTACTCGCACGCGGGCCTGCGCGACATCGCCGCCCGCGCGGGCACCAGCTCCACACTGGTGCTGCGCTACTTCGGCTCCAAGGTCGCGCTCTTCGAGGCGGCGCTGACGGCGGCGATGCCCGTCCAGGACACGCTGCGCTGGAGCCGGGACGAGTATCCGGAGCGACTGGCGGAGGCGCTGCTCGACACCGCCAACCCGGTGCGGCCGCCGCTGATGATCGCCCTCGCGTCGGGCGACCCCGAGGCCGCCGCGGCCGCGGCACGGGTCACCGAGGCCCGGATCATCGGGCCCGTCGCCGCGTGGCTCGGCGGCGCGGACGCGCGGAGCCGCGCGCTGGGCATCGCGGCCCTCGCCACGGGCTTCGCGACCTTCATGCGCCAGTTGCCCCTGACGCCGTTGCCGCCCGCCGAGCAGGCGCACCAGACGGCGTGGTTCATCGGTGCCGTCCGGGCACTCGTGGAAGGCGACGGCGGCCCGCCCGGGGACGCCCCGGCGGGGTGACCCGGCGGGATGGTTCCCCGCCGGCCCGGACGTCAGCGGACGGTGAGCAGGACCTTGCCCCGGGCGCGCCGCTCGTCGAGCTCGAGCAGCGCCTGCGCGGCCTGGTCGAGCGGGTACTGCGTGCCGAGCACGGGGTCGAGCCGGCCCGCGCGCAGCAGCGGCAGCAGGTCGGCCCACTGCTCCTGCACGTACTCCGGGCCCGTGCTCATCCAGTACGCGCCCCAGCCGACACCGACGACCGAGATGTTGTTCAGCAGCAGCCGGTTGACCTTGACGGTGGGGATCTCCCCGCCGGTGAAGCCGATGACGAGCAGCCGACCCTCGACGGCGAGGCTGCGGAGCGAATCGGTGAACCGGTCGCCGCCGACGGGGTCGACCACGAGGTCGACGCCGCGTCCGCCGGTCAGCTCCTTGACCCGGTCGCGGAAGCCGTCGGCGAGGACGACGTCGGAGGCCCCCGCGGCCCGGGCGGTCCCGACCTTGTCCTCCGACGACACCACCGCGATCACCCGCGCGCCGAGCGCGGCGGCGAGCTGCACCGCCGCCGTCCCGACACCACCCGCGGCGCCCTGCACGAGCACGGTCTGCCCCTCGCCCAGCTGGCCGCGCCGGGTGAGCGCGAAGTGCACGGTCAGGTAGTTCATCGGCATCGCCGCGCCCTGCGCGAACGACACGGTGTCGGGCAGCGGGAGCACCAGGCGCGGATCGGCCGCCGCCACCTCGGCGAAGCCGCCGGTGCCGGGGAACGCCGCGACGCGGTCGCCCGCCCGGACGGCGGCGCCCTCGGGCGCGTACCGGACGACGCCGGCGACCTCGGAGCCCGGCACGAACGGCACCGGAGGCTTGATCTGGTACTCGCCGCGGCTCTGCAGCACCTCGGGGAACGACACCCCGGCCACGTGCACGTCCACGACGACCTTGTCGCCGCCTGCCGCGGGCTCGTCGACCTCGGCGAGCCGGACGGCCTCGGGGCCGTCGAGGGTCTGGATCTGGACTGCACGCACGGCGGGGCTCCCTCGGACTCGGACGGGTGGCTCCCCCTGTCTAACAGCCCGCCGGTTCAGGCCTGTGGCGGCCCTCCCGCCGGCCGCAGCGCCTTCTCGAGCCTGTCGATGTAGCTCTCCACCAGCGCCAGCGTCTCCGCGTGCCCGGTGGACACACCGATCGACCGTTCGATGACCGCGACCCGCGCCAGACTGGTCATGATCATCGACAGCGCCGCCGGGGGGACGTCATCCGCGACCCCGGCTCGGCCCATCAGCTCGGCCAGGGCCTCCGCCTGGGCGGTGCGGAACCGCTCGGCGTAGCGGCCGACCTCCGCCCGGAGCGATTCCCGGCGGCTGGCCAGGCTCATGATCTCCATGGTCAGCACGATGCCGGCGGGGTCCGAGCCGAACTCCCACAGGGCACGCAGCGGCTCGGGCGACGCGAGCGCCTCGGCCTGCCGCCGGAGCCCCTCCTCGGCCCGCCGGGTGAAGACCGCGAGGAACAGCTCGTCCATGTTCCGGAAGTAGTAGTGCACCAGCTGCGGCTTGAGCCCGACCCTGCTCGCGACCCGCCTCGACGTCACCGCCGGATAACCCTCGTCCAGCAGGATCCGTTCGGCCGCGTCGAGGAGGACCTCGCGGTTCTTGGCGTCAGGCCCGGCGATCCTGCGCGGTGCCCCCATGCGCCGACCTTCTCACGAGTCGGGAGGCGCCGGGACGACCGCCTCCGGGGCCGGAGAGCCGGCGCGCAGCGACTCGGCCGCCGCGCGGACCGCCTGGAAGATGCCCTGGTATCCGGTGCAGCGGCACAGGTTCCCGGACAAGGCCTCGCGGATCTCCTCGTCCGAGGGGTCCGGGTTGTCGCGGAGGAACGCGGTGACCGAGATGACGAAGCCCGGCGTGCAGAAGCCGCACTGCAGCCCGTGGTGGTCCCGGAAGGCGCTCTGCACCGTGGACAGCCGGCCGTCCGCCGAGGCGATCCCCTCGATCGTGGTGATCTCCGTGTCGTCGGCCTGGACGGCGAACACCAGGCACGACCGGACCGCCTCGCCGTCGACCAGGACGGTGCAGGCGCCGCATGCGCCGTGCTCGCAGCCCAGGTGCGTCCCGGTCAGGCCGCAGTTCTGCCGCAGGTGGTCGGCGAGGGTCAGCCGCGCGGGGACGGTGCCCCGACGGACCATGCCGTTGACCGTCATCCGGACGTCCGTGTCAGCCATTGCGCGCCTCCTGGAGGGCCTTGGTCCAGGCGCGCGCCACCATGGCTGCGCCCACTCGCTTGCGGTACTCGGGCGGCCCGTGGAGGTCCGAGGGGATGCTGTCCAGCCCGGTCATGGCGGTCCGCCCGATCTCGTCCGGACGGACGTCGGCGGCGACGGCTCCGGCGAGTGCCTCCTCGGCGGCGGCCGCTCGCTGCACCGAGGACCCGAGACCGAACAGGCCGATGCCGCAGCGCCGCACCCGCTCGCCGTCGTCGAGCTCCAGCGCCACCGCGGCACCCGCGATGGCGAAGTCCCCGTGGCGGCGGGCCAGCTCCTCGATCGCGAACCCGCTGCGCCCCGCCCGGCGCGGGAAGGAGATCCCGGTCAGCACCTCGTCCGGGTCCAGCGCGGTGCTCCACCAGCCGGTGAAGAACTCCCTGGCCGGGAGGGTGCGCCGTCCCCGTGGTGAGCACGCCTCGAACTCGGCGTCCAGGGCCAGCGCGACGGCGGGGTACTCGGCGGCGGCGTCGGCGTGCGCGATCGATCCGCCGATGGTGCCGCGGTTGCGGATCTGGAAGTGCCCGATCAGCCGGGTGGCGCGCGCGAGCAGCGGCACCGCCTCGGCGACCTCGGCCGACCGCTCGACCGCCGCCTGCGTCATCCCGGCCCCGATCCAGAGGGCGCCGTCGCGGACCTCGATGCCGCGCAGCTCCCCCACCCGGCGGAGGTCCACCAGGTGGTCGACCGCGGCCAGGCGCAGCGCGAGCATGGGCACCAGGCTCTGGCCGCCGGCGATGACCTTGGCGTCCTCACCGAGCTCGCCGAGCAGGCCGACGGCCTCGTCGAGGTCGACCGGGGCGTGGTAGTCGAACGCGGCGGGCTTCATGCCGGGCCCCCGTCCCGCGCGGCCTGCACCAGCGCGACGACGGACGCCGGGGTGACGGGCAACCGGGTCAGCGTCACGCCGAACGGCGCGAGCGCGTCGGCCACGGCGTTGACGACGGCCGGGGGCGCGCCGATCGCGCCGCCCTCGCCGACGCCCTTGTAGCCGCCCGGTCCGGGGCCGGGTGTCTCGACGTGGCCGTACTCGATGGTGGGCACCTCGGTGCTCGTCGGGAGCAGGTAGTCCACGAAGGTGGTGGTGAGGGGGTTGCCGTCCTCGTCGTAGACGCCCTGCTCGAAGAGGGCACCGCCGATCCCCTGGACGGTGCCGCCGGCGATCTGCCCCTCCACCACGTTGGGGTTGATCATCGGCCCGCAGTCCTCGCTGACGATGTAGCGCAGCAGCGTCACCATGCCGGTCTCGACGTCGACCTCGCAGGTGCAGACGTGGGTGGCGTTGGCCCAGATCATCGGGGCCTGCCCCTTGTGCCGGCCGCTGGCCTCGAGGCCCGGCGGCACACCGGGCGGCAGCTTGCCGGTGTCGAAGTAGGCGAGGTCGGCGATCTCGGCGACCGAGATCCCGCTGCCGGGCGTCCCCCGGACGACGGCCTGCCCGCCGACCAGCTCCAGGTCCTCGACGGCCGCCTCCAGGCGGTGCGCGGCGATCGCGAGGAGACGCTCCCGCAGCACGGACGCCGTCTCGGCGACGGCGCCCGCGATCATCGACCCGGACCGGCTGCCGCCCGTGCCGCCCCCGAAGGGCGTGATCGCCGTGTCGCCCTGGATGGTGCTGACGTCGGCCATGTCGACGCCGAGCGCGTCGGCGGTGAGCTGGACGACGGTCGTCTCCAAGCTGTTCCCGCTCGAACCGCCGGCGACGTAGACGTTGACCTTGCCGGAGGGCTCGATGCGGATCGTCGCCCCCTCGGTGCCGAGGAACCCCATGCCCGTGGTGGTCGGCTCGATGTACGTGCTGGTCCCGACGCCGAGGTACCGGCCCTCGGCGCGGGCCCGCTCCTGCTCCGCGCGGAAGGCCTCGTAGTCCAGCAGGTCCAGCGCGTGCTCGAAGGTCTCGAGCGGGGTGACGTCGTCGTAGGGCATGCCGTTGGGATTGGCCACCGGCATCTCGTCCCGCCGCAGCAGGTTCTTCCGGCGCAGCTCGATCGGGTCCATCCCCATCCGGCGTGCCGCGATGTCCAGGAGCATCTCGCGCGACAGCGTCTCGAACTGCCACGGACCCCGGTAGGCCGCACGGGCGTTGGTGTTGGAGAAGACCGACGTGCAGGTGAAGGTGGCCTCGGGGACCCGGTACGGGCCGGGGAACAGCAGGCCGACGACCATGGCGGTCTGCACCGGCCACGGCACCGGGTAGGCACCGGCGTCCTGGACGTGCTCGATCGCGGCCGCGAGGATCCGGCCGTCGTCGTCGAAGGCCATCCGGGCCGCGCCGTGCTCGTGCCGGCCCTGCCCCGCCGACGAGAGGTTCTCCTGCCGGTCCTCGATCCACTTCAGGGCGACCGGCAGCCTGAGCGCGGCGAGCATCACGCACATGTCCTCGCGCTGCGGGACCGCCTTCTGGCCGAACCCGCCACCGGTGTCCCGCATCACCACGCGGACGTGGTGCTCCGGCAGCCCCAGCAGCCGGGAGCAGAAGAGGCGCACCTCGTGCGGGCTCTGCGTCGACGCCCAGATCGTCATCTCGCGGGTGGGCGCGGAGTACTCCGCGATGAGGCCCCGTGTCTCCATCGGCACGGCCGAGTACGCCTGCTGGTGGATCGTCTCCTGCACGTCGTACGCCGCGCCGGCGAAGGTGCCGGCGAGGTCCTCGGCGGGGCGGCCGCCGAGCGTTCCGGCGACGTTGCGCGGGTAGGCCTCGTGCACCAGCTCCTCGGACTCGGTCGCGCTCACGTAGGACACGACCGGTGTCAGCGGCTCGTAGTCGACGACGACCAGCTCGGCCGCGTCCTCGGCGACGTAGCGGTCGACGGCGACCACCAGGGCCACCGGGTCCCCGACGAACCGCACCTCGCCCTCGGCCAGCGGCGGCCGCGGGGTGTCCGGGACGTTCCGGCCGATGAGGGAGTACCAGTGCTCGCGGACGCCGGGGTTCAGGTCCTCGGCGGTGTACACCGCGTGGACGCCGTCGAGGGCGAGTGCCGCGGACGCGTCGATGCTCCGGATCCGGCCACGGGCCATCGGGCTGCGGACGAAGTGGGCGTGGAGCATCCCGGGCCGGACGACGTCGTCGACGAACACGCCGCGCCCGGTGAGCAACCGCGTGTCCTCGACCCGCTGCACGCGCGTGCCGGCGTATCGGGCGGCGGCCGTCACCGGGGCGTCCGTCCGCGGGCCTGGATTCCTGACATCAGCTGGTCCTCCGTCTGCTCGGTCGTCCAGGGGTGGGCTACCGCTTGTTCAGGAGTCCGGCATCGACGGGCACGACGGTGCCGGTCACGTAGCGCGCGTCGTCCGACACCAGCCAGGCGATGGCGTTGGAGACGTCCCGCGCCTCGATCATGTCGACGGGCATGGGGTTGGTCAGCGCATACGCCAGCCCCGGGGAGCGCTCCAGGATCGCCGCCAGGTTGCCGTCGCCGGCCATCGGTGTCCTGACGGCGGTCGGGGCGACGCTGTTGACCCGGATGTTGTGGGGTGCCAGGAAGTTGGCCCAGGACCGCATCAGGCCGATCACGCCGTGCTTGGCGGCGGTGTAGCCGAGGAAGCCGGCCGTCGGGATGCCCACCCCGACCATGCCGCCCGTGGAGCTGGTCAGCACGATCGAACCGCCCTGCCCGCGCTGCAGCATCGAGGGGATCGCGACGCGGCCGGTGTTCCAGACGCCGGTCAGGTTGACACCGATGACCTCGTCCCACTCCTGCTCCTCGGGCACCGCCGGGCCACCCGCACCGATGCCGGCGTTGGCGAGGACGATGTCGACCGGCCCCAGCTGGGCGACGCCCTCCTCGAAGGCCGTGCGGAGCGAGGCCACGTCGCGGACGTCGGCCTGCCGGGCGACGATCCGCCGGTCCAGGGCCTCCACCGCCCGCACCGTCTCCTGCAGCTCCTCGGTGGTCCCCATCGGGTAGGACACCGACTCCAGCTGGGCGCAGATGTCCACCACGATGACGTCCGCGCCCTCCTCGGCGAGGCGGATCGCGTGGGCGCGGCCCTGACCGCGAGCGGCTCCGGTGATGAAGGCGACCTTGCCCTCGAGCTTTCCCATCGTGTGCTCCTCAGGACGTGGCTCACGGTGTCGGCGCGGAATGCGCCGGACGCGCCGGGGCGAGGGGCGGTACCCGACCCTCGGATCGTGGCGCGCGACGGACCGGCACCGAGCCGGGTGACCGGACGGACGAGTCGGCGGTGCCCGGCGGTGCGGTGTGCACGTCGGGCGCCATGCTGAGCGACTGCTCAGCGGATGTCGACGTGGGATGTCTAACGGGCGTCCGGGCGGCTGTCAACCGCGCCCGTCCGGCCGGTCGGGAACGGAGGCACGCGCGCCCGACGGACCCGTCCGGGCATGCGGAGGAGCCGCCCCGGGCGGCGTTCACCCGGGGCGGCTCCTACGGCGGATTGGTGCGGTCAGTCCCGCCGGTGCGCGAACGTGGTGAGGCGGATGGTCTCGGGCAGGGCGCGGAGCGCGGTGAGCAGGTCGTCCGGCATGACCGCGTTGACGTCGGTGAGGACGTAGCCCAGCTCCCCGCGGGTGGCGAGCACCTGGCCGTCGACGTTCAGCCCGTGCTCGCCGACCAGCGCGTCGACGCGGGCGAGGACGCCGGGCACGTTGCGGTGCAGCACGGCGAACCGCTCTCCGGAGCCGCCGTGCAGGGCCACCGTCGGCAGGTTGACGCTCAGCGTCGTCGTCCCGGCCCGGCTGTAGTCGGCGAGCTTGCCGGCCACGAACCGGCCGATGTCGTACTGCGCCTCCTGCGTCGACCCGCCGACGTGCGGGGTCAGGATGACGTTGGGCAGGCCGCGCAGGACCGAGGTGAACGGATCCCCCTGCTCGCGCGGCTCGTCCGGGAAGACGTCGACGGCCGCCCCGGCGATGTGCCCGGACAGGATGTGGTCGCGCAGCGCCTCGTGGTCGACGACGAACCCGCGCGAGAGGTTGAGGAACAGGCTGCGCGGGCGCATCTTGGCGAACTGCTCGGCACCGAACAGGCCGGCGTTGCCGCCCCGGCCGTCGACGTGCAGCGTCACGGCCTCGGCCCGCTCCAGCAGCTCGTCGAGGCTGCTGCACGATTCGGCGTTCCCGAGCGCCAGCTTCTCCTCGAGGTCGTAGAAGACCACCCGCATGCCTAGTGCCTCGGCGAGCACCGACAGCTGGCTGCCGATGTTGCCGTAGCCGACGATGCCGAGCGTGCGCCCGCGGACCTCGTGGCTGCCGGACGCCGACTTGTCCCACGTGCCGGAGTGCAGCGCGCGGTCCCGGTCGAGCAGCCGGCGGGCGAGGCTGATGATCTCCGCGATCGCCAGCTCCACCACGCTGCGGGTGTTGGAGTACGGCGCGTTGAACACCGCGACGCCGGTGCCGGCCGCCGTCGCCAGGTCGATCTGGTTGGTGCCGATGCAGAACGCCCCCACCGCCTTGAGGTCGGGACGGCGGCGCAGCACCTCGGCGGTCACCTGGGTCTTCGACCGGATGCCGAGGACGTCGACCCCGTCGAGCGCAGCCACGAGATCGCCCTCGTCCAGCGCCCCGCGCACGGACTCGACCTCGTAGCCGGCGTTCCCCAGCACCTCGACGGCGACCGGGTCGATGTTCTCCAGCAGCAGTGCCCTGGGCACGTCGTCGACCTCCTCGACCCCAGGCGTCGACATGCGCAGGCACGGCGGGCTCTGTGGTTCAGCTTCTCGTCGGACCGACCTCGGCGCCGGCGCGGCGCACCGCGGCGGACGTGCTGGACGGCGTCAGGACCAGTATGTCTGACCCCCAACGCCACACCGCACGGGGCGATTCCAGGGCCGACCGGCCGGGGAGGCACCCCGCCACCTGGCGGGGAAAGTCCCGCCAGCGGCGCCGATCGTCGCCCCTCCCGGCCCGGCAGGGTTGCGACCGGCGTCACAGGGGACGCCGACGACGACGGAACGGTGGCCCATGCGCAGCACGACCTTCACGACCGTGGGCCTGGCGTGCAGCCTCGCACTCGCGCTCACCGCCTGCGGCAGCGACGACGAGGAGCGGGACGGGAGCGGCGGTGGCACGGGCGGGGGCACGCTCCGCATCGGGGTCCTGACCTCGCTGAGCGGGCCGGCCGCCGCCGCATCCGAGGGGGCGGTGGACGGCATCGAGGCGCGGTTCGCGGTGTACGAGGCCGACGGCGGCGAGTGCGCCGGGGACCTGGACCTCGAGGTGACGGTGGCCGACGACCAGTCCTCGCCGCAGGGCGCGCTGAGCGGGATCCAGAAGCTCGTCCAGCAGGACGAGGTGTACGCGGTCATCGCCGAGAGCGGGCTGTTCTTCGGAGCCTCCCAGTGGGCGGTCACACAGGGCGCCGGCACGCCCGTCATCGGCGGCGCGTTCGACGGCGCCCCCGAGTGGCGGCAGATCCCCGACGTGCCCAACCTCTTCCCGAACTTCACCGTGCCCGACTACGACACCGTCCACTCCACCGCGGGCGACTACTTCGCGAGCCACGGCGCCACGAGGGTCGCCGGCGTCGGGTACGCCAGCCCGAGCTCGCAGGCGGGCCTCGCCAACGGCCTGGCGTCGATCGAGGCGGCCGGGATCGAGACGGTGTACTCCAACGACAGCGTGCAGTTCGGCAGCACCGACGTCGGCGCCATCGTCCTCAACATCATCGACTCCGGGGCCGACTCCCTGTACCTGACGATCAACCCCGACACCGCCTTCGCCATCCTTGCGGGGCTGCGCCAGGCGAACCACCCGATGGACCTGGTCTCCTCCCCGACCGGCTACGGCGCGGACCTGCTGGGGAACCCGACCGCGGTCGAGCTCGCCCAGGGCGTCTCGTTCACCTCGAGCTTCGCGCCCGTCGAGCTGGACACCGACGCCACCCGCCACCTGTCGGACGCGCTGCGCGAGCACGCCGGCATCGAGTCGGGCATCCCGGGCTTCTTCACCGCCCAGGGCTGGTTCGGCGCCGACCTGTTCCTGCACGGCCTGGAGGCGGCCGGGTGCGACTCCTCCCAGGCGGAGTTCATCAGCACACTTCGTGCGAGCACCACCTGGGACGCCGGCGGGCTGTTCCCCGCCCCGATCCCGATGGACGACGTCACCTACGACCAGCAGTGCCAGTACTACGTGACATTGGAGGGCGAGGAGTTCGTTCCCGTCGAGGACGCCTCCCCGCTGTGCGGCGAGCCGATCGACGACTGATCACCGCCCGGCCCGACCGCCCCTCCCCGAGAACGGACGACGATGACGACGACCCACTCCCCCTCCGGCACCGGCGACGGCCGCGTCGGCCCGCCCCCGCCGATGGACGCCGAGCTCGCTGCCGCGCTGGCCACCTTCACCGCGGTCATGCCGCAGCTCACGGCCGAGCTGATCCCGCTCGTGCGGCGGCCGGACCCTGCCGCTCCGACGGACGTGGACCTGGCCCGCGGCGGGACCTTCGCGGTCGAGGAGCGCGCCGTGCCCGGGCCGGAGGGCGCACCCGAGGTGCGGCTGCTGATCTGCCGGCCCACGGCCGCGACCGCGCCGGTGCCCGCGCTGTACTACGTGCACGGCGGCGGCATGATCCTCGGCGACAACCGCCTGGGCGTGAGCGAGGCCCTGGACTGGGCGCAGGACCTCGGTCTCGCCGTCGTCTCCGTCGAGTACCGGCTGGCGCCCGAGACGCGCCATCCGGGCCCGGTCGAGGACTGCCATGCCGGCCTGGTGTGGACCCTCGCGCACGCCGCGGAGCTGGGCATCGACCCCGACCGCGTCGTCGTCGCCGGCCTCAGCGCCGGGGGCGGCCTGGCCGCGGCCCTCGCCCTGATGGCTCGCGACCGCGGCACCGCAGCGCTCGCCGGTCAGATGCTGCTCAGCCCCATGCTGGACGACCGCAACGACACACCCTCGGCCTTCCAGATGGAGGGGCACGGGGTGTGGGACCGGATCAGCAACGCCACCGGCTGGTCGGCGCTGCTGGGCGAGGACCGGGGGACGGCGGCGGTCTCCCCCTACGCCGCCCCGGCGCGCGCGGCCGACCTGTCCGGGCTGCCCCCGACCTTCATCGACGTCGGCTCGGCCGAGACCTTCCGCGACGAGGACGTCACGTACGCGAGCCGACTGTGGGCGGCCGGAGGCCGGGCCGAGCTGCACGTGTGGCCGGGGGGCTTCCACGGCTTCGACACGATCGCCCCGCAGGCGCAGATCTCCCAGGAGGCCCGGGCCGCGCGGCTGCGCTGGCTGCGCCGGCTGCTGGCCCCCTGAACCGCCCTCCGGTGCGCTGTTGCCCGACGTGCTCGACCAGCTCGACCGCCTCGACCTGCTCGACCTGCTCGCCGTCAGCGAGGACGATGTCCGCGTGAACGACCTGGTACTGCGCCTGGCCGAGCTCGACCCGCAGGCCAGCGACGCGCTGCGGGTGATCGGCCACTTCGACTCGCTGGTCGCCTCGCAGGCCGGGCTGCAGTCGATCGTCCGGGGTGCGGCCACGCTCGCCGGCTGCCCGGTGAGACTGACCGATCCCGAGCACCGGCTCACCGTCCGCGTGAGCGCGGACGGGGTCGCGGCACCGCCGGTCGCCGCGGCAGACACCACTTGGCCGTCGACGCCGGTCGGTCCCGACGGCGCGGTCCTGTGGCTGGAGACGTCGCGGCCGCCCGGCACGCTCGAGTCCGTCGTCCTGGAACGCGCCGCCGCGGCCGCCCAGGCCGTGCTGCAGCGCACCCGCGGCCGGCGCCGCGCGCACGATCAGGCTCTGGTGGAACTGGTCCTCGACGCCGGCGCCGAGGAGCCCGAGCGGCTGGCCGCGGCGCGATGGCTGGGCCTGACCGGCGCCTGCCGCGCGGTCGCGCTGGACCGGGATGCACTGGCGCTGCCCGCCGACCGCGCCGTCCCCGAGGGGCGGCGGGCGGGCGTCGGCCCCGCAGTCGACGCCGCTGACCTGCCGGCATCGTGGGCCGCGGCCCGGCTCGCGCTGCGCCTCACCGCGGAGGGGACGGCGGAGGACCCCGGGCCCCGGATCGTGCACGCCGACGACCTCGGCGCCGTGACCCTGCTGGTCGAGGCCGCCGACGCCCGGCCGGAGCCGGTGCCGGACGTCCGGGCGCTGGACCGTGCGAGCGCAGGCCGGCCATGGCTGCTCGTCACGTTGGACGCCGTCGCCCGCGCCGCCAGCCTCCGGGACGCCGCCCGGGTGCTGCAGGTGCACCACTCGACGCTCCAGGAGCGACTGGCCTCCGCCGAGAGCCTGCTCGGATGGCGCGTCCGGCACCCCGAGGGCCGGCTCCGCCTGCAGATGGCGCTGCTCCTCCGACGCGCCGCGAGGACGCCGGCGGCCTGACCGTGTCGGGCCGCCGGCCTCCGTGCGGCGCCGCGGTTCAGCGAGCCTTCTGGCGCAGGTCGTACAGCCGCCGCCGCTCGTGCTTGGAGCGGATCTCGGTGTCGACGTCGGGGCTCAGCGCGCGGAGGGCGCCGACCGTGGCGTCCTCCTTGGCGATGTGCGTGAACGGGTCGAGGCCGAAGAACCGGGTGGTGTTCTGCCAGAGGATCTGCTCGGCCTCGGCGTCGGTCACGCCCGCGCCGGCCATCTCGGCGTGCACGAACTCGGGGGCGTTGGGCCAGATGGCGTCGGAGTGGGGGTAGTCGCACTCCCACGCGATGATGTCGACGCCGATGTCGTGGCGGACCTTGAGCGCGGTCGGGTCGGTGACGTAGCAGGCCAGCGAGTGCTCGCGGAAGATCTCGCTGGGCAGCTTCCCGCCGAAGTCGTGGCCGAGCCAGCGCTGGTTGGTGTAGTGCCGGTCGCAGCGGTCCAGGTAGAACGGGATCCAGCCGATGCCGGCCTCGGACCAGGCGATCTTCAGGTCCGGGTACCTGGTCATCGCGCCGCCCCACAGGAGGTCCTGCGCGGCGAAGGTGGAGACCTGAGTGGCCAGGATGATGAAGTTGTCGATGGGTGCGTCCGGGGCGCCGTTGATCGCGCCGAAGCCCTGGCCGATGTGCAGGCACATGACGACCTCGAGCTCCGAGATGGCCTCGAAGAACGGGCCCCAGTAGTCCAGGTTGTGGTAGCTCGGGAGGCCCTGGATGTGCGGGAGCTCGGGCATCGTGACGGCCTTGACGCCCTTGGCGGCGACCCGGCGCACCTCGGCGACGAGCTCCCGCGGGTCCCAGACCGGCATGATCGCGCACGGGATCATGCGGCCCGGGTACGCGGCACACCACTCGTCGATGTGCCAGTCGTTGTAGGCCTTCAGCATGACCAGCGCGAGGTCCTTGTCCTTCGCCTCCTGGAAGTACCGCGCGCTGAAGCCGGCGAAGGACGGGAAGCACATCGACGCGAGGATCCCGTTGCGGTCCATGTCGCGGATGCGCTGGTGGATGTCGTAGGCGCCGGGCCGCATCTCGGCGAAGGTCGAGGGGTTCAGGCCCCACTCCTCGTTGGGCCAGCCGACGACGGCGTTGAGGCCGATCGTGCCCATCGAGTTGCCCTGGAACCACCACTTCTCGAAGCCGTTCTCGTCGACGATCGACTTCGGCGCCTGGTCCCGCCACCTGGCAGGCACGTGGTTGGCGAACATGTCGGGCGGCTCGACGACGTGGTCGTCGATGCTGATCATGATCATGTTCTCGACGTTCATGCCTGCGCCTCTCCCCTGCCAGGTGCGTCGCGCCGATCCCGTCACGGGCCCGTCGCGGCGATGTAGTCAACTGATGACTTGACGGTAGTCGGGCGGGCGGCGCTAAGTCAACAGGTGACTACAAGTCCGGCCACGCCGTTCTCGTACTCCTGCTCATGACGGCACGGAGCGTCGACGTCAAGAGCGTCACCGGAACTGTGGATAGCGCCCCTGACCTGGGGGTTTCCGTTGATCCGGGGTCTCCTCACCGCTAGAATCGAACACATATTCGAAGCGGTGGGGAGGTGTCATGGGCGAGCTGCGGTCGGCGCTGGACGCCCTCGCTACCCTGGACCTCGACGAGCTGGCCGACGCCGCGCTGCTGGAGCACACCCGCGAGCTCGTGACGGCTTCGCATCGGATCGCCGCCGCGCTGACCCGGGTGGCCCGGCGGGTGGACGTCCGGGGTGCCGCGGAGTTCGACGGGGCGAAGAACGCGAAGCTGTGGCTGCGCGGGCACGCCCGCGTCGCCGGCGCCTCCGCGTCCCGGGTCGTGACCCACGGCCGGGTGCTGGAACTACTGCCGGCCACCGCGCGGTCGTTCGCCGACGGGGTGCTGGGCGCCGACCAGGTCACGGTGATCGCCAAGATCGCCACCCCGCTCCACCTCGACCTGGCCGCGACCCGGGGCATCGACGTCGCCGCCGTCGAGGCTGCACTCGTGGAGCTGGCCGGCCGCGGCACCCACCGCGACCTGGAACTCGCGGTCGCCGACTACCTGGCCAAGCTCGACCCCGACGGACCCGAACCCGACCCCACCGAGGAGCGGTCGGTGACGCTGGCCCAGCACCCCGACGGGACCTGGACCCTCCGCGGCGAACTCGATGCCGTCGGCGGCCAGAAGGTCGCCACCGCCCTGGAGTCGATCGCCGCCGCGAGCCGCTGCGCCGACGACGACCGCACCCGCGCCCAGCGCACCGGCGACGCCCTCGTCCAACTCGCCGATCTCGCCCTCGCCTCCGGCCGGCTGCCGGTGCTGCGGACGGTCAAGCCGCACGTCATCGCCACCATCGGTGTCGAGGATCTGATCGACCCCGCCACCGGCCCCGGCGCGGCCACCACCGGCACCGGCACCCGCCTCTCGGCCGCCCGGGCCCGCTGGCTGGCCTGCGACGCCACCCTCACCCGCCTCCTGCTCGACCCCGACGGGCTCCCCCTCGACGTCGGCCGGGAGCAGCGCGTCGTCCCCCCGCACATCCGCAGAGCCGTCGAACACCGCGACCAGTCCTGCGTGTTCGCCGGCTGCGAAGCCCCCCGCTGGTTCTGCGACGTCCACCACCTCGAAGAGTGGACGATCGACCAGGGCGAGACGTCGGTCGAGAACTCCGCGCTGCTGTGCGAGAGACACCACGCCAAGGTCCATCACGGCTTCCGCGTCGACCGCGACGACACCGCACCACCCCAAGCCCGCTGGCGCACCTACCGCCCCGACGGCACCCAGATCCTCCCCCACCCGCCGCCGGTCACCTGACCGGCGAGACACCGAGCTACCCGCTCTCCGCGAGAGGCGCGGGCTCTCGGCATGCCGCCGACCGTCCGGCCGGACGACGCGACCTCGGGGGGGGTGTCGGCCCGGGCCGGGGCGGCTGGACGGGTGTCGATGTCGGTGCAGCGGCGCTCTCCTCGGGCGGGGCCGCCCAGCGGCGGATCACTAGGGTGACCACGCCACGGACGGCGTCGACGGAGGAGGTGCGGTGACCGAGGAGCAGACGGAGCGGCCCGCCGACGGCCCCCGGCGCCGCGACGCGGCCGCGACCCGGGAGTCCCTGCTGTCCGCGGCGCGGCAGCTCATCGCCCGGGACGGGGCGGGCGCGGTCAGCACGCGGGACGTCGCCGCGGCGGCCGGCGCGAACCAGGCCCTGGTCTACCGGTACTTCGGCTCCAAGGAAGCGCTCCTGATCGAGGCCCTGGCGCAGACCGAGCCCGACCGCACCATCGCCGACACCCCGCTGGCCGACCTCCCGCACACGCTGCTCCGCCGGGCCCTGGACCCCGACACCCCCGCCGAGGTCCGGGCCAGCAGCATGGCCACCCTGGTCGCCGGCGCCGGCACCGACGTCGTCCGCACCATCGCCCGCGACCGCATCCACGCCGGGTACACCACGCAGCTGGCCGAGCGCCTCGGCGGGGAGGACGCGGCGCTGCGCGCCGAACTGGTCGCCGCGCTGATCACCGGGATCAACGCCCTGCGCACCCAGATCGGGACCACGGCCATCGCCGCGGCCGACATCGACGTGCTGGCCACCTACGTCGACCGCATGGCGGCGGCGCTGCTCAACCCGCCCGGGCCGACGGACTGACCCGCCGTCAGCGGCGGCGCGCCGACGGCAGGAGCTCGTTGGTCCCGTAGCTGTTGTCCTCGGGGTTGACCGTGACCCCGGGAGCGACGATCTCGTCGATCCGGTCGAGCACCTCGGTCGGCAGCTCGATGTCGGCCGCCGGGAGGTAGGACTCGAGCTGCTCCATCGTGCGCGGCCCGACGATCGCCGAGGTGACGCCCGGGTGGTTCAGCACGAAGGCGATCGAGAGCTCGATCAGGCTCATGCCCGCCTGCTCGGCGAGGACGGCGAGCTCCTCCACCGCGTCCAGCTTGCGCTGGTTGGCCGGGCTGCTCATGTCGAACCGCGCGCTGGGCCGGGCGGCGGAGGTCGGCGTCCCGGCGGCGTCCTTGCGCCACCGGCCCGACAGCCAGCCCCCGGCCAGCGGGCTGTAGGTGAGCGTGCCCATGCCGTACCGCCGGGTGGTCGCCAGGACGTCCTCCTCGACCCCGCGGACGAGGATCGAGTACGGCGGCTGCTCGGTGACGAACCGCTCCCGGTGCCGCTCGCGGGCGGCCCACTGCGCCTCCACGATCTGCGAGCCGGAGTAGGACGACGACCCGATGGAGCGCACCTTCCCCTGACGGACGAGGTCGGTCAGCGCCCCGAGGGTCTCCTCGACGTCGGTGTCCGGGCTCGGCCGGTGCACCTGGTAGAGGTCGATGTGGTCGGTACCGAGGCGACGCAGCGAGTTCTCGACCGCCCGGACGATCCACCGGCGCGAGCCACCGCGGGCGTTGGCGTCCTCCCCCATCGGCATGAAGAACTTCGTGGCCAGGACGACGTCGTCGCGACGGCCCCGGAGCGCCTCCCCGACGATCTCCTCCGAGACGCCCGCCGAGTACACGTCGGCGGTGTCGACGACGTTCACCCCGGCGTCCAGGGCGCGATGGATGATCCGGATCGAGTCGGCGCGGTCGTCGTTTCCCCACGGGCCGAACATCATGGCCCCGAGGCACAGCGGGCTGACCTGCACGCCGGTGCGGCCGAGCGGGCGGAGCTGCATGGTCGTTCCTCTCAGGAGGGTCGGGTCACGACGGCGGTCAGGGGCGGACGAGGACCTTGAGCGCGGTGCGCTCGTCCATCAGCCGGTAGCCCTCCGGGGTCTCGTCCAGGCCGACGGTCCGGTCGAAGACCCGGCCCGGCTCGATGCGCCCGTCGAGGACCTCGGGCAGCAGCTCCTCGATGTAGGACCGCTGCGCGCCCGGGCCGCCGGTCAGGGTCAGGTTGCGGCCGAACAGGTCGAAGCCCACCGGCCCCTGGTCGTACTGCGGCACGCCGACCCGGCTGATCACGCCGCCGGCGCGGACCACGGCGAGGGCCTGCTCGTAGGCCGGCAGGTGCCCGACGCACTCCAGGACGGCGGAGGTCCCGCGCCCGCCGGTCAGCTCGAGCACCTTCGCGATGCCCTTCTCGCCGCGCTCGGCGACGACGTCGGTGGCACCGAACTCCCGGCCCAGGTCGGTGCGGGCCTGGTGACGGCCCATGAGCACGATCTGCTCGGCACCGAGCCGCTTCGCCGACAGCACGGCGAGCAGGCCGACGGCGCCGTCGCCGATGACCGTGACCGACGAGCCGGCTCGGACCTGGCCGCGGACGGCGGCGTGGTGGCCGGTGATGAGGACGTCGGACAGCGTCAGCAGCGAGGGCAGCAGCGCGGAGTCCTCCCCCACCGGCGCCGTCACCAGGGTGCCGTCGGCGAGCGGCACGCGGACCGCCTCGGCCTGCGCGGTGGAGAAGAACCCGCCGTGCACGCAGGAGGTGGTCAGCCCCGCGCGGCAGAACTCGCAGGTGTTGTCGAAGTAGGCGAACGGGGCGATCACGAAGTCGCCACGCGCGATGGTGGCGACGTCGGATCCGACCTCCTCGACCACGCCGATGAACTCGTGGCCCATCGTCGAGCCCTCGGCCGAGGCCCCCATCGAGTGGTAGGGGTGCAGGTCGCTGCCACAGACGCAGGCGCGGACGACGCGCACCACCGCGTCCGTGGGCGCCTCGATCCTCGCGTCGGGGACGTCCTCCACGCGGACGTCTCCGGGGCCGTACATGACTGTTGCTCGCACGGGGTGGTGCCTTCCTGGTGTGGTTCGGACGGGGGACGGCGGAAGCCGCCGTTCAGGCCTCGGGGATGGGGCGACCGAAGGCCGCGCGGGTGATCTGCTCGGGCTCGGGCCCGCCGCGCACGCCGGTGTCGAGCCCGTCGATCGCGGCGAGCTGCTCGCGCGTGAGCTCGAAGCCGAAGACGTCGAGGTTCTCGGCGATCCGCGACGGCGTGACCGACTTCGGGATGACCTGCCGCCCCTGCTGCAGGTGCCAGCGCAGCATCACCTGGGCCGGCGTCCGGCCGGTGGCGGCCGCGATCTCGCCGATGACGGGGTCGGCCAGGGTGCTGCCGCGCGAGCCGTCGCGGTAGAAGGTGATGCCGCCGATCGGCGACCACGCCTGGGAGAGGATCCCGTGCTCGGCGTCCAGCTCGAGCAGCTGCGACTGGCGGAAGTAGGGGTGCACCTCGATCTGGTTGACCGCGGGCACGACCGAGGTCTCGGCGAGCAGCCGGGTGAGGTGGGCGGGCATGAAGTTGCTGACGCCGATCGCCCGGACGGCGCCGTCGGCGAGCAGCTTCTCCAGCGCCCGGTAGGAGTCGAGGGTGAGCTCGAACTCGTCCGGGAGCGCCTGGTGCAGGATCAGCAGGTCCAGCTGCTCGACGCCGAGCTTGCGGACGCTCTTCTCGTACGCGTGCAGCGTCGCGTCGAAGCCGTAGTCGCTGATCCAGACCTTCGTCTCGACGAAGACCTCCGCGCGGTCGAGGCCCGAGCGGCGGATCGCCTCCCCGACCTCCCGTTCGTTGCCGTAGGCCGCCGCGGTGTCCACGTGCCGGTAGCCGGCGGCCAGCGCCGCCTCCACGGCCGCGACGGTCTCCTCCGGAGCCGACTGGAAGACGCCGAACCCGATCGCGGGGATCTCGACGCCGTTGTTCAGGGCAAAGGTCGGGGCGCTCATGGACCCCACTCTGGGCGCTTCCGGCGAGCGCTGGGAGTGCGGGTCGTTCCGGGTACCGGCAGTGCCTCCCTCGGCCTCGCCGGGCTGCCTACCGTGGGTCCATGGGCGCTACCGGACCGAACGCAGAGATCCGCGAGTTCCTCAGCACCCGGCGGGCCCGGATCACCCCCGAGCAGGCCGGGCTCCCTGTCTACGGCGGCAACCGCCGGGTGAAGGGACTGCGCCGCGAGGAGGTGGCGATGCTGGCCGGCGTCTCGGTCGACTACTACGTGCGGATGGAACGCGGCGGCCTGGGCGGCGCGTCGGAGAGCGTGCTCGATGCCCTCGCCGAGGCGCTCCGGCTCGACGAGGCCGAGCGCGACCACCTGTTCGCGCTGGCGCGGGAGAGCGGAGCCCACGGCAAGCCGCGGCCCCGGACCACGCCGACCGCGGTCCGGCCGCAGGTGCAGCAGCTGCTGGACGCGATGACGAACGCACCGGCGTGGGTCCGCAACGGCCGGCACGACATCGTGGCCACGAACCGGCTGGCCCGGGCGCTGTACTCCCCCGTGCTCGCCGACCCCCGCCGCCCGGCCAACACCACCCGGTTCGTCTACCTGCAGCCCGACGCGGCCCGCGAGTTCTTCGTCGACTACGACCGGATCGCCCGCGACGCCGCGGCGATGCTGCGGCTGGAGGCCGGCCGCAACCCGCACGACAAGGCGCTGATCGAGCTGGTGGGCGAGCTCTCCACCCGCTCGGAGCTGTTCCGCCGCCAGTGGGCATCGCACGACGTGACGTTCCACCGCAGCGGGCAGAAGCGCCTGCGCCACCCCGTCGTCGGGCAGCTGGACCTCGACTTCGAGGGGATGGAGCTCGCCTCCTCGCCGGGCCTGCACCTCAACGTCTACACGGCCGCGGCCGGCACGCCGGCCGCCGACGCCCTGGCCCTGCTCGCCTCGTGGACGGCCGCCCCCGAGCAGCAGGCGGTCGGCAGCGTCCCGGCGACCGGCGACTGAGACCCGGCACCCGCCTCAGTCGCGGTGCCGGACGACGTTGACCACGGTGCCGTCCGGCGCCCGGACGAAGAACCGGCGCACGCCCCAGGGCTCGTCGGTGAGCGGGTGGACGATCTGGTAGCCGAGCTGCTGCGCCTCGGCGTACGCGGCGTCCACGTCGTCCGTCGCCACCGAGACGGCCGGCACCTCGGGCGCCGAGGCGTCGCGCGTGACGAGCTGCAGGTGCGCGCCAGTCTCCGGCGAGGAGTACCGCGCCACCCAGCCCAGGTCGAACTCCTCGGTGCTCAGGCCCAGGAAGCCCGTGTAGAAGCCCTTCGCCGCGTCGAGGTCGGCCACCTCGAGGTCGGCGATGATGCGGGTGACGCGCATGCGGTCCTCCTACCGGATCGGATCCGCGCCATGATCGGCCGCCGGCCGGGCGCTGTCCACGCGCCGCCGGCCCTCAGCCTGCGTCAGCCCAGGGGCGCTCGGCGCCCACGCCGAGGTCGGTGTCGCACCGGCGACCCTCCGCCACGTCCTGCGGCCGGAAGTACACCGTCGACACGGTGACGTCGTCGCCGTAGGCCTGCGGGGTCGCCGGGTCGGTGCCGAGGTCGGCGGCCGGACCGGCGGACTCGATCGAGAAGCGGACGATCCGGGTGAACTGGCAGTCCGCCGACACCGACTCGATGCTGAACGCGATGGGCGGCCGCTCGGTGCCGCGGACGATGTTGTCCAGACCGCCGGCACCGGTCGTCCCCTCGACGAGCTCGATGGCCGCGTCGTCGTCCTGGAGCTCGTCGCTGGCGTTCTGCCGGTGCGTGTGGCCGGAGACGGTCTGGCGCACCTGGCCGGGCAGCAGCTCGCGCACCTCGTCCGCGGCGGCCGGCTCGTGCAGGACGAACAGGTCGACCCCGGCCGGGTCCCCCTCCGCCCCGCCGTCGGCCGCCCCGCCGTCCCCGCCGTTCTCTCCGTCGGCGGCCCCACCGTCGGTCGCCCCGTCCTCGTCGTCGTCCATGCCGAGGGCCTCGCGCACCGCCGCGCGCTGGAGGGGGTCGACGACGTCGGGGGCGTCGGCGCCGTAGGCGCCCGGTCCGCCGTAGACCCGCGGGTCCGGCAGGCCGGCGATGGTCAGCCCGAACGCCTCCACGACCCCCGCGCCGACCGCGAACCCGTCCTCGACGGCGGTCTTGGTGCCGAGGACGGTGACGCCGGGGATGCCCCGCATGATCGCCACGGTCGCCGGGGAGTCGTGGTTGCCGGCCACCCAGACCATCGGGGTGGTGGCGGCCAGATCGGCGATCGCCTGCCGGTACTCGGGGGTGAACTCGGCGGACGTGCCGAACGCGCTCTCGTCCCCGGCGTTGACGATCAGGTCGACGTCGTAGTTGGCCGCGTACTGCGCCACCAGCGGATACGTCGCCGCCAGGTGCATGTCGGAGATCGTCATGATGCGGACGGCGGTGTCGGGCGTCCGCTCGTCGTCGATGTCGGCCTGCAGCGCCGCCTGGATGCCGACCACCGAGCCCAGGACGTCGAAGGCCTTGGACTGCTCGGTGTAGTAGGAGCTGAGCTGGCCGGGGAACAGCTGCGCGGCGGCGAGGGTGCCGGTCAGCCGCGACTCCCGCACCCAGTTCTCGTTGTAGCTGAGGACCCCGTACGCGGCCACGACCAGGGTGACGAGCGCGGCGGCGCCGAACTGCAGCAGCCGCTGCCGGACCTCGTGCTCCCGGCGCGGCCGGCCGCGCAGGTGGCGCACCGCCATCTCGAGCGCGATCGCGATGGCCAGCCCGACCGCGAGGCCCACGACCAGCTCCGCGACGAGCCACCACGCGATGCGCGGCACCTCGGCGGCGAAGTCGACCCGCAGCTCCTCGACGAAGCCCGGCAGGTCCCTGCCGGCCAGCCGGGTCAGCTCCAGGACGTCGACGTCCTCGGGCCGGACGTGGACGCCGAACGGCACGCCGCTGACGTCGGGGAACTCCCAGCTGCCCAGCGTCGTGTCCGCCGTCAGCCCCGGCCGGGTGAACAGCGAGCCCTGCACCTCGAAGGGCACGCCCTGCACGGTCGCCTGGTAGGGGAACGCCTGCAGGAGCGCGGCGGCACAGAGCAGCGGGAGGAGGATCCGGGCGAGCCAGCGGAGCACGAACCGCAGCACCCGCCGGGCGATGCCCCCGGCGCGGTGGGCCAGGTGCTCCAGCCGCTGGCGCCGCGTCGTCGGATACGGCAGCAGGAGCTGCTCGGCGTCGTCGGAACGGCGGGCCATCGCCTCATCCTCCCAGCCGCGGCCCGCTCCCCGCCGATCCACGCCGGTCGGCCCGGGGTCCGTCCCGGCCGCAGGCCGGCTGGTACAACCGCGGGATGAGCACCGAGGCGCCGGCGCTGCTGCTGGCGCTGGACCTCGCCGGGGTCTTCGCCTTCGCGGTCAACGGCGCGCTGACGGCCCTGCGGGTGGCCCGGCTCGACATCGTCGGCGTGGTGACCCTCGGGATGATCACCGCACTCGGCGGCGGGATCCTGCGCGACATCCTGATCGACGACCTGCCCCCCGCGACGTTCAGCGACTGGCGCTACCTGGCCGTGGCCGCCGGCGGCGGGCTCATCGCCTTCGCCGCGGCGCACCGGCTGGACCGGTTGAGCACGCCGATCACCGTGCTGGACGCGGCCGGCCTGAGCCTGTTCGCCGTGACCGGTGCCAGCAAGGCGCTGGACTTCGGGCTCGGTCCGGCGCAGGCGGTGATCCTCGGCGCCGTGACCGGCGTCGGCGGGGGAACGCTGCGCGACGTCCTCGTCCGCCAGGTCCCGACGGTGCTCAGCAGCGGGCTCTACGCCGTCCCCGCGCTGGTCGCCGCGACCGTCGTGGCGGTGGCCGTCGAGCTGGACGCCTACGGGCCACCGGTCGCGATCGGCGCGGCCGCGGCGTGCTTCGCGATCCGGATGCTCGGCGTGCACTTCGACCTCAACGCGCCGTCCCCGCCGAGCCCCCGCCCGCGGCCACCGGACACCGACTGACGGCCCCTCGCGCGCGGCACGTCGTCGCCGCGGCGCCGGATCAGGCCCGGGGCACCGGCCGGACCTCGTGGGCGCCGGCCAGGGCGTGCCCCTCCTCGCAGGTCAGCGCGAGGTGCACCGGCGCCCCGCAGTCCCGGTGCCGCAGCTCCATCGGCACGTCGCCGTCCTCGGCCAGGTAGCGGTCGCCCCACTCCATCAGGGCCACCAGCGTCGGGTAGAGGTCGACCCCCTTGCGGGTCAGCCGGTACTCGTGGCGCTGCCGCTCCCCCTCGACCTGGTAGGGCACGCGCCGGAGGATCCCCTGCTCCACGAGGCCGGCCAGCCGGTCGGTCAGGACCGCCTTGGGCGCCCCGAGGACGCGCTGGAAGTCGGCGAACCGGCGCACGCCGAGGAACGCCTCGCGGAGCACCAGCAGGCTCCACTTCTCACCGACGACGGCCAACGTCCCGGCGACCGAGCACCGGGACCGGTCCAGCAGCAGTTCGCTCACGTTCTCAGGATAGGACCGCTGAGTTCACTTGACGAACTACGCACACCCGTGCAGAGTTCATCCAACGAACTCAGGAGGGGCGATGGACGTGCTGGTGGCGACCCGGACCGTGCGACCCGACGACCTGCCCGCTTTCCTCCGGCTGTGGCCGCGGCTGTCCGCGGAGACGCGGTACCGCCGCTTCCACTCCCCGGTGCACGGGCTGCCGATGTCCGCCGTCCGGCGTCTGGTGCACGTCGACCACGACCGGCGCGACGCGGTGGTGGCCGTACTGGGGGGCGAGGTGCTGGGCGTCGCCCGCTACGACCGCTCCCCCACCGATCCCGCCACGGCCGAGTTCGCGGTGGTCGTTGAGGACGCCTGGCAGGGCATCGGCCTCGGCCGCCAGCTCCTGGGCGAGGTGCTGGACCTCGCCGGCCGGCGCGGGGTGCGCCGGGTGACGGCCACCGTCCAGCCCGACAACGAGCGGGTGCTCGGGCTCGTCCGCCGGCTGCTGCCCGCCGCCCGCGTCGTCCCCGACGACGACGTCTACGCCGTCGAGAGCCCGCTCTCCGCACCGGACCCCGCACCAGCCCCCGTGCCGGCCGCCGTGGCCGGCTGACCGAGAGGAACCGCCATGACCCGCATCCGCGCCGCCCTGTCCCGCGCCCGCGACCGGCGCGCCCACCTGCGCCAGGAGCGCGCCCTGGTCCAGGCCGCCGCCGGTGCGCCGACCCTCGAGTCGGCGCACGAGATCTCGGCCCTGGCGTCCCGCCGCTGACCCACCCGCGGCCCGTCGCCCTGGGCCGCGGCTCAGCGGCTGCGGTAGAGCCTCGTCGTGACCGGGATGAACACCAGGGCCAGCACCGCCGCGACCGCCAGCGAGACGACGATCGCCGCGCCGTCCGGCTCCCCGGCCATCAGCGACCGCGACGCGGTGGCCAGCACGGAGATCGGGTTGACGTCCACGAACGCCTCCAGCGGGCCGGGCAGCGTGGCCGGGTCGACGAAGACGTTGGACAGGAACGTCAGCGGGAAGATCGCCATGAAGCCGGCGTTCATCACGGCGTTCGGGGTGCGCATGAGCAGCCCGAGCACCGAGAAGATCCACGACAGCCCGAACGAGAAGACGACGACCAGCGCCAGCGCCGCGACCGCGCCGGGGAACCCGCCGTCGGGCCGGTACCCCAGCGCGACCCCCACGACGATGATCACCGTCCCGGCGACCACGTAGCGGACGCTGTCGCCCAGCAGCGAGCCCAGCAGCGGCGCCGGCCGCCAGATCGGCAGCGACCGGAAGCGGTCGACCACTCCCTTGGTGAGGTCGGTGTTGAGCGCGACCCCGGAGTAGACGGTGGTGAACAGCACCGACATGACCAGCAGACCGGGGAGCGTGTAGTCCAGGTACGCGCTGGTCGAGCCGGCGATGGCCCCGCCGAACAGGTACGTGAACATCAGCAGGAACATCACCGGCGTCACCGTGACGTCCAGCAGCTGCTCCGGCACGTGCTTGACCTTGAGCATGCCCCGCCAGCCGAAGGCCAGGGCCGCGGTCAGCGGGCCCGGGCGGGGCGGGCGCGGGGTCGAGGAGATGGCCCGCCGCACCGCCGCGGTGGTCGGCGCCGGGGTCGTCGTGGTCATGACAGCTCCTGCAGGGTGTCGGTGGCCGGCGTGGCCGGCCCGGTGGTCGCCTCGTCGTCGGTCGCCTCGGCGGCGTGCCCGGTGAGCGCGAGGAACACCTCGTCGAGGCTCGGCTGCTCCAGGGAGAAGTGCGCCAGCCCGATGCCGGCGCGCGCGAGCTCGGCGACACCGATCGCCGCGCGCTCGGCGTCCACGCCGGTGGACGACAGCGCCGCGGGCTCCGGCTCGGCCACGACCGGGCCGACGCTGCGCTCGAGCACCTGCGCCGCCTCGTCCCGCCGGGCGGGGTCGAGCAGGCGGACCCGCAGCGAGCCCGTGCCGACGGAGGCCTTCAGGTGGCCCGGGGTGCCCTCGGCGATGACCCGGCCGCGGTCGATGACGGCGATGCCGTCGGCCAGCTGGTCGGCCTCCTCGAGGTACTGGGTGCAGAGCAGGATCGTCGTCCCCTCGCCGACGAGGGCCCGGACGATCTCCCACACCTGGTTGCGGGAGCGGGGGTCCAGCCCGGTCGTCGGCTCGTCGAGGAACATCAGCTGCGGGGTGACCACGATGCTCGCCGCGATGTCGAGCCGGCGTCGCATGCCGCCGGAGTAGTGCTTCACCAGCCGGCCGGCGGCCTCGGCGATGTCGAAGGCCTCGAGCAGCTCGTCCGCCCGGTCCCGGGCGGCGGCGCGCGAGTACCCCAGGAGCCGGCCGAGCAGGACGAGGTTCTCCCGGCCGGTGAGGTCCTCGTCGACCGAGGCGAGCTGACCGGTCAGGCTCACCAGCTCCCGCACCGCGTCGGCCTCGGCGACGATGTCGTGCCCCAGGACGCTGGCGCTGCCGGCGTCGGGCGTGATCAGCGTCGCCAGCATGCGGATGGTGGTGGTCTTCCCCGCCCCGTTGGGGCCGAGCACGCCGTAGATCGAGCCGGCCGGCACGGCCAGGTCCACCCCGTTCACCGCGCGCGTGCGGCCGAACGACTTCCCGAGCCCGCTGGCCTCGATCGCCAGTGCTGTTCCTGTGGTCATCGGATCCCTCATCTCGACACCTCGGGAGCATCCCTGCCGGGTACGACCGAATGTCCGCCCCGGAGTCATCGCACGCCAGCGACTTTCCCGGGCCCGGGTGGCTCCGCCGGCCAGGCTGGCCCCTCCCGCGCACTCGAGGTCAACGCCCGCCGCGACCTGCACGTGGTTGGCCACCGCGGGGTGGGGGCAGGGCGAGGGGACGGGCGTGGCATCCCCGCCACCCCCCGAGGGGGAAGGAACCCGCACATGCTCTCCGACACGTCCCGGCCCGTCATCGAGAAGACCCTCCCCGTGGTGGGCGAGAACATCGGCGCGATCGCCGAGCGGTTCTACGCGCACATGTTCGGGGAGCACCCGGAGCTGCTCGACGGCCTGTTCAACCGCGGCAACCAGGCGGAGGGCACCCAGCAGAAGGCCCTCGCCGGCTCCGTGGCGGTGTTCGCCAGCGCCCTGGTGAACCACCCCGACCGGCTGCCCGAGCAGCTGCTGTCCCGGATCGCGCACAAGCACGCCTCGCTGGGCCTGCGCCCCGACCAGTACCAGGTCGTGCACGACAACCTCTTCTGGGCGATCGCCGACGTGCTGGGCGAGGCCGTCACGCCGGAGGTCGCCGCCGCGTGGGAGGAGGTGTACTGGCTGATGGCCTTCGCCCTGATCAACCAGGAGCGCGGCCTCTACAGCGCCCGCGGGGTACGGCCGGAGACGGTGTGGCGGGACTGGCAGGTCACCGAGAAGGTGCGCGAGACCGCCGACGTCGTCCGGTTCACGGTGAAGCGCATCGACGACCGGCTGGTGAAGACCTCCCTGCCGGGCCAGTACGTCACGGTGCGCATGCGCATGGACGACGGCATCCGCCAGCCCCGGCAGTACAGTCTCGTCGCCGCCGACGACGGCGAGCACCGCTCGTTCGCGGTCAAGCGGGTGCACGGCGGCGGGTCACCGGACGGCGAGGTCTCCTGCCTGCTGCACGACCGGGTCGAGGTCGGCGACACCCTCACGATGTCGCTGCCGTTCGGCGACGTCGTCCTCGACGACTCCCGGCCGGCCGTGTTCGCCAGCGCCGGGATCGGCATCACGCCGATGGCCGGCATGCTGTCCCACCTGGTCGCGGCGGGCACCCACCTGGACGTCACCCTCCTGCACGCCGACGTCGACGAGTCGTCGTGGGCGCTGCGCCGCCAGGTGTTCGACGACGTGCGGGCCCTCCCGGAGGGCACCGTGCACGTGTGGTTCGAGCGGGGCGAGGAGTGCAGCCTGCCGGTCGACGGCGTGCACGAGGGCGCCATGGACCTCTCCGAGGTATCCCTCCCCGAGGGCGCCGTCTACTACCTGTGCGGCCCGCTGCCGTTCATGCAGGCCGTTCGCAGCACCCTCATCGACCGCGGCATCCCCCCGCGCGACATCCAGTACGAGGTGTTCGGTCCCGACCTGTGGCAGGCCGACGCCGCCTGATCCCGGCGGCGCCCGGTGCGGGTCACCGGCGCGGGTCAGACGACCAGGGCGGCGGCGCGGGCGCCGAAGGTGTGCGCGGCCAGCGCGGCGTGCCCGTCGCTGACGACGGTCCACGCGGCGACGACCGCGTCGATCTCGGCCTGCCGGTCGGCGGCGGACACGAGGACGGCGCGCGGAGCCGCCCCGCCCGGCATGCCGAGCTCCGCGATGCGCGCGGCCAGGTCGCCGTCCTCCAGGTCCTCGACGTCGACGAGGGCGAGCGGGGCGGTGGCGGTGGCGCTGGTCATGACGGTGCTCCCTGCGGGTCCGAGGCCGGTTCCTCCGGCACGGACGACTCTCGGGGCCGCACCGCAGCGCAGCCGCCCGGGATGCGCAGGATCGGCGCAAGAACCACCCGGGTCCGCGCACGTTCCCGCTCCCCCTGGCACCGGCCGAGCCGATAGGGTCAGCGTCGTCGGGAAGGCCCTGCGATATGGCAGGACCCCGATGCACCACAGCAGCTAGGAGCGAGCAATGCCCGAAGGCACAGTGAAGTGGTTCAACGCCGAGAAGGGGTTCGGCTTCGCCACCCCCGACGGTGGCGGACCTGACGTGTTCGTCCACTACTCGGCCATCCAGTCCAGCGGGTACCGCTCGCTCGACGAGGGCCAGCGGATCTCGTTCGACATCGAGCAGGGCCAGAAGGGCCCGCAGGCGGCGAACGTCAACCCGCTCTGATCCTCCCCCGATCAGTTCGCAGCGCCTCCGCCCGGCATCGCCGGGCGGGGGCGCTGTCGTGTGGGGGGCGCCCGCGGAACGGGGGGCTCAGCGGGCGCGGGGCACGTACCCGCCGACCAGCGCGGACATGAGCAGCGCGCCGGAGTCCGGCCCCACGGCCGACGCGGCCTCCCCCAGTGCCCGCCACCGCTCCCGCTCGACGTCGGTCGGGGCGTTCGCCATCCGAGTGGCGACCTGCTCCAGCAGCCGCGCCCACTGCTCCTGCGGCGTCGGCCACAGCCCGGCCAGCCGCCGCGCCTCCGGCGAGATGCCGGTGAAGCGGACGATCTCCCCCGCGTAGTTGGTCAGCGCCTCCACGTAGCCCGCCGACTGGAGCGCGCGCGCCGCGGCGACCACGTCGGGCTTGGACAGACCGCTGGCCGGCACGACCTGGCCGAGATAGGGGTTGCCGCCGTACTCGGGGCCGTCGACCAGCCGGGCGATCGCCCGCAGCACCGGCAGGTCGCGGGGGAACCAGGTGTCGGGCAGCGGTCCGTCGGGGGCGGTGGTCATGGGAGGCAGTGTCCTCCGGCGTGCCCGTCGGCCCCCTCCAGGGGCCCGCGCCGCGCGGAGCGGGGAGGAGGAGGTCCTCACCGCTCCCGGGGGAGGGTGTTCTCCGGGCGCAGGGCGAGCACCAGCCCGAGGCAGGCGTAGCCGACGAGCAGATGGCCGGCCCCGATCGGACCCGCCAGGTCGGGCAGCGCCGCCGACGCGGGGATGACGACCGGCGCCCAGCTCTCCGCGCCCAGCGGCCAGAACCGGGCCGGGCCCCGCCAGCGCCCCGCGATGGCGATGCGGATGCCGATCGCGCACATGCCGAGCATCGACAGCGGCCAGAAGGCGTCGAGGGCCAGCGCCGCCGGGTTCTCGTTCCACGCCGGGATCAGCATCGTCTGCAGCGAGGACAGGATGGCCAGGCCCAGCATCGCGTGCTCGATGTGCAGGAAGCGGCGGGCCAGCGTCCCGGTGCCCGTGGCCCGCGTGGCCAGCTGGACGGCGACCAGGGCGACCAGCCCGAGCTGGAAGAGCAGCCCGGAGGCGCCGTAGAGGACGTCCTCGGTCCGGGTGGTGTCCTCGCCGAGGTCGAAGACGAGGATGCCGGCGGCCCAGGTCGCCGAACCGACCGCCGTGGCGATCCCGGCCGCGCGGACGGAGCGGACGGTCGGCGGCCGGTGCCGGCCTTCGGACGGTGCGACGCCGTCGGTGCGGGCGAGGGCGGGGCTGGTGCTGATCGACATGCGGGCCTCCTGGGAACGGGCGGCGGTGCCCGGTGCACGGCCGGGGACCACCGTCGGGGGGCGGCGTCCCGGGCACCCAGGGGCTGCTGCCCTCGTTCCGGTCCCCTCACCGTCCCGGGGGACCCGGGACAGCTGCCTCGTGCCCGGCGGGACGCCGATCGGGCACGATCCCCCGGTGACCGCCGCCCCCGACGTCGCGCAGCGCGCCGTCGCCGCGCCGCCGGCCGCCGGGCCGCTCCCCCCGCCCGAGCCGCCCGCACCCCGCGCCCGCCGCCGCGTCGCGCCCGTCGTGGCCTGGGTGGTCGCCCTGGTCAGCGGTGGTGCCACGGTCGCCGCGATCGTCCTCGACGCGGTCACCAGCACCGCGGCGCGGGAGGCCGCGCACGCCTCCGCCGGCTGGATCATCGGCGCTCCCGGCCTGTTCCTCGCCGTGCCGGCCTGGCTGCTGCTGGCCCGGCTCCCCCGCCACCCCGCCTCGTGGGTGGTGGCCGGCAACGCGCTCGTCTGGGGGCTCGACGGTCTGGCCCAGTCCTGGCTGACCCGCGCCGTGCAGGGCGACGAGCCGCTGCCCGGCGCGACCCCGGCGTTCTGGGTCGTCTCCCGCTTCGGGGCGTGGCTGCTCATCGGGCTGCCGCTGCTGCTGCTGGTCTACCCCGACGGCCGGCTGCCCGGCGGGTGGTGGCGGATCGCCGCGGTGGTCAGCCTCGCGTCGACCGCGGTGCTGCCGCTGCTGCTGATGGTCGCCCCCTCGGCCGCCCTCGACGCGGCGGGCGACACCTCGACGCCCGCGATCTACGACGGCGTCGACCTCGACCCGACCAGCCTGCCGCTGCCGTCCGGGCTGGTGGAGGCGGTGGCGCGGGTGGCGCTGCCGGTCGCGACGCTCGGGGTGCTCCTGCCCGTCGCCGCCGTCGTCGCCCGGTACCGCGCGGCCCGCGGGACCCGCCGCGAGCAGATGCGCTGGCTGCTGTGGGCGGCGGTCGTCGACGCGCTGGTCATGCTCGCCACGCTGCTGCTGCCCGGCGACGTCACCTCGCTGGCCCTGGGCGTCGCGGTCGGCCTGACCGGCGCCGCCGTCACGGTCGGCCTGCTGCGACCGCGGCTGGTCGACATCGACCAGCTCCTCGGCGGCACGCTCGTCTACGGCGGGCTGGCCGTCGCCGTCGTCCTGCTGGACCTCGCCGTCCTCGCCGTCGCCGGGGCGCTGCTCGGCGACCGGCTCGGCGACCGCGACGCCACGCTCCTCGCCCTGCTCGTGGTCACCGCCCTGTACGTGCCCCTGCGGGCGCAGGCCTGGCAGCTCGTCCGCCGGTGGGTCCTGGGCGGGCGGGAGGACCCCTACCGGGTGGTCGCCGGCCTGGCCGAGCAGCTCGAGCGGTCCGAGGGCGTCGAGGACCAGCTGCGGGCCGTCACCCGGGCCGTCGCGGAGGCGTTCCGCTCCGCCTACGTCGGCGTGGAGATCGAGGCCGGCCCCGGCCGGCGCCTGGTCGTCGAGACCGGCCGGCGCCCGGCCGGGGTGCAGGGGCTGTCCATCGCCTACCGGGGCGAGGAGGTCGGCCGGCTGCTGCTCCCCCGCGACGGCGTCCGCGCCTCGCTGGTCGCCCGTGACGAGCGGCTCCTGGCCGACGTCGTCCGGCAGGCCGCCGCCGCGGCCCAGGCCAGCGCACTGGCCGGCGAGCTGCAGGCCAGCCGCGAGCAGCTCGTCGCCGCCCGCGAGGAGGAGCGCCGCCGGCTGCGCCGCGACCTGCACGACGGGCTCGGGCCCAGCCTGGGCGCGGTCGTGCTGCGCATCGACACCGCCCGCAACCTCGCCCGCAGCCGCCCCGACGACGCCGACTCGGTGCTGCGGCAGGCCCGGGACGAGGTCGCCGGCGCCCTGGCCGACGTCCGGCGGCTGGTGCACGACCTGCGCCCGCCGGCCCTGGACGACCTGGGCCTGGCCGGCGCGGTGCGCCAGCAGGCCGAGCGGCTGCTGCCGGCCGACGTCATGACGTCGGTGACGGCCGGCCCCGGCACCGACGGGCTCCCGGCCGCCGTCGAGGTCGCCGCCTACCGCATCGCGTCCGAGGCCCTGGCCAACGTGGCGCGGCACGCGGCGGCGATGGCCGTGCGGGTGTCGCTGCTGCGCGACGCGGCGGGCCGGCTGGTCGTCACGGTGGTCGACGACGGCGTCGGCATCGCCCCGGGCGCCCCGGCCGGCGTCGGGCTGGTGTCGCTGCGGGAGCGGGCCGCCGAGCTGGGCGGCCGCTGTTCGGTGACCTGCCCACCGGAGGGCGGGACCGTGGTGCGGGCCGTCCTGCCCGTCGAGGAGGAGAGGCCGGCATGAGCGAACCCGAGGAGCCGCTGCGGGTGCTGGTCGTCGACGACCACCCCGTCTACCGCGACGGCCTGGCGATGCTGCTGGGCTCCGTGGCGGGGCTCGCGGTGGTCGGCGGCGGCGGACGGCGCGAGCGCGGTGACGCTGGCGCTGGAGGAGCAGCCCGACGTCGTCGTCATGGACGTGCAGATGCCGGTGCTGGACGGCATCGAGGCGACCCGGCGGATCACCGCGGAGAGCCCGTCGGTCGGCGTCCTGGTGCTCACGATGAGCGAGGACGACGGCACCGTGTTCGCCGCCATCCGCGCCGGCGCCCGCGGCTACCTGCTCAAGGGCGCCGACCAGGAGGAGGTCGTGCGCGCGATCACCACCGTGGCCGCCGGCGGCGCGGTGTTCGGCCCCGCCCTGGCCCGCCGGATCGCCGAGTTCTTCGCCGCCCGCCCCGGCGGACCGGAGACCGCGTTCCCCCAGCTGACCGCCCGGGAGCGGGAGGTGCTGGACCTGGTCGCCGCCGGCCGGTCCAACGCCCAGATCGCCTCGGCGCTGTTCCTGTCGCCCAAGACGGTCCGCAACAACGTCTCCAACGTGCTGGCGAAGCTGCAGGTGACCGACCGGGCGCAGGCGATCGTCCGGGCCCGGGAGGCGGGCCTGGGACGGTGACGGCGACCCCCCTGCGACCCGCGCGGCCGCCGTACCGTGGAGCCATGACGACGTCCGCCGAGCAGCAGCCGAAGGTCACCAGGAGCGACGCCGAGTGGCGCGCGGAGCTCTCCCCCGAGGAGTACGCGGTCCTGCGCCAGGCCGGCACCGAACGCCCGTGGACCGGGGAGTACGTCGACACGAAGACCGTCGGCGTCTACGCCTGCCGCGCCTGCGGGGCCGACCTGTTCACCTCGGAGACCAAGTTCGACAGCCACTGCGGGTGGCCGTCGTTCTACCAGCCGTCCGCCGCGGACAACGTCGTCCTCCGGGAGGACCGCAGCCTCGGGATGCTGCGCACCGAGGTCCTCTGCGGCACCTGCCACAGCCACCTCGGGCACCTGTTCGACGACGCGCCGCAGACCCCCACCGGCGACCGGTTCTGCATCAACTCCGTCAGCATCCGGCTGCGGCCCGCCGAGGGCTGACCCGCCGGGCGCACGCGGGCGGCCTCCCCCACCTCGGGCGGGGGCCGCCCTACGGTGACGGCCGTGCTGCCCGAACCGGACGACGAGCCGATCATCGTCAAGAGCGACGACGAGTGGCGCGCGCAGCTCAGCACGCGCGAGTTCGCCGTGCTGCGTCGCGGCGGGACCGAGCGGCCCTGGTCGGGCGAATACGTCGACACCAAGATCGGCGGCGCCTACCACTGCCGCGGCTGCGGGCAGGAGGTCTTCCGCTCGCGCACCCGGTTCGAGTCCACCTCGGGCTGGGCGTCGTTCTACGCGCCCAGCAGCGCCGGCAACGTGCATCTGCGCCCCGACCTGACCGGGAAGTTCCCGCGGATCGCCGTCCGCTGCTCGGCCTGCCACGGGCACCTCGGGCACGTGTACGACGACGCCCCGCAGACCCCCACCGGCGACCGCTACAGCATCAACTCGGCCGCCGTCCGCTTCCTCCCCGGCTGACTCAGGCGAGGTCGGCGACCAGTTCCGCGACGGACTTGCGGACGCCGGTGTAGAACGGCACCTCCTCGCGCACGTGCCGCCGCGCGCGGCTGGCACGCAGGTCGCGCATCAGGTCGACGATGCGGTGCAGCTCGTCGGCCTCGAAGGCGAGCATCCACTCGTAGTCGCCGAGAGCGAAGGCGGCCACCGTGTTGGCGCGGACGTCGGCGTAGGAGCGGGCCTGCATCCCGTGCTCCTTGAGCATGTCGCGGCGCTCCTCGTCGGGCAGCAGGTACCACTCGTAGGAGCGCACGAACGGGTAGACGCAGACGAACCTCCGCGCCTCCTCGTCGGCGAGGAACGCCGGGATGTGGCTGCGGTTGAACTCGGCCGGCCGGTGCAGGGCGAACTGCGACCAGACGGGCTCCAGCTGCCGGCCCAGCGCGGTACGGCGCAGCCGGGTGTAGGCCTCCTGCAGGGACTCCGCGGAGGGCCCGTGCCACCACACCATGAGGTCGGCGTCGGCCCGGAAGCCCGCAACGTCGTAGGTGCCGCGGACGACGACGTCCTTGCCGGCGAGCTCGTCGAGCAGCCCCTGCAGCTCGTCGGCCATCGCGGCGCGCTGCTCGTCGGCCAGCGGGCGGGTCAGCCGGAACACCGACCACATGGTGTAGCGGATCGTGGCGTTGAGCTCGTTGGCCCGCTTGCCGACGCTCTTGTGCTCGGTCTGCTCGCTCATGGCCCCATTCTGGCGCGCGCCGGCGGCGGCCCGGTCGCGCGGGTCGGCGATCCCGCGGCGTCAGCCGGGGACGACGGCCAGCGGGCGGCGGTTGCGGCCCGGCAGGCACGCCAGCGCCGCGAGCGCGAGGGCCACGCCGTCCTCCACCAGCGCCGCGGAGAGGTCGGGCAGCCGGGTGCTCGCCCAGCGGCGCCACGCCAGCCCGCCGAACGCCCCCGCCACGGCACCCACGCCCGCCGCGGCGGCCGGCAGGGCGGCGTTGGCCCGCTCGCGCTCGGCCAGCCGGGTCGCCCCCGCGGTGGCCCCGACGAGTCGCGGCACCAGGCCGCCGGGCTCCGTCCGGTCGGGGGTGTCGGGCGACTTGTCCGCGACCAGCTCGCCGACGAGCGCGGCCGCGGCGAGCGCCCGGGCCGGCACCGAGCTCCCGCCCAGCCGGCCGGGCTTCGTGGGCGCGGTCAGCGTCGGGCCGGCGAAGCCCAGCGCAGCCCGGCTGCCCGCGGCCACCCCCAGCGCCGCCGAGCGGAGGGTGAGGCCGGCGCTCGCCGCCCCGCGGGGCACCGCGCGCTCGCGGTCGGTGCGCACCGCCGAGACGATCCCGTGCACGGTCGCCCCGTAGGCGAGGTGCGGGACGGCGTCGGCGAGCCAGTCGGCGCGGCTCCAGGTGCGCGGGTCCCCGACGCCGAGGACCGCGATCGGGATGTCGCACGCGGCCATGGCGGTGGCGCCGGTGGCGACCGCCCCCACCGGGCCGGGCAGCCGGATCCCCGCCGACCGGGCGACGCTCGCCAGCACCCCGGTGGCCAGCCCCGTGCCGATGCCGGCGAGGGCGCCGAGCGCGGTGCGCCGGTCCTCGAGGACCCGCCCGCGCCCGGGCACCTGCGCCCCGGCGACCGCGGCGAGGGCGTCGACCGTCCGCTCGGGCGCGGTGCTGGCCGGCCGGCCGCGGATGGCCATGTCGAGGTAGGTGACGGCGGTGAGGACGGTGGTGCCGGCCGCGCCGGCGACCAGCCCCCGCGTGAAGGTCCCGGGCACTCCCGACCCTGTCGGGCGGGCGCGGGGAGGGCAACCCGGAAGCGGTCCGCGCCGGGGAACCCCCCGTCGGGGGTGACCCCGCCGACCTCGTGCGGGACGGCGATGGCGGCGCCGACGACCTCGAGGCGTCCGAGGTTCGCCTCGGGATCGGCCGTGAACTGCTCGGGCGTGATCGCCAAGGCGTCCCGCTGGTGAAGGCGTTCGGCGACACCGCCGCGGCCGAGCTCCTGCACGGGCAGCTGGCGCCGCAGCCGTACGCCGCGGGCGGGGCCGGCGTCTACTGCTACCGCAGAGCTGGCCCGCGGAGCCGCCGGTGAGGCGCGGCGCCTCGGCATGCCCGTGCCGGACCGGCAGTCCGCCGCGCTGGTCGACCGGGCCGCGCGCGCCGCCCACGACGCCGACCCCCTGACCGCCCGGGAACGGGAGATCGCCGGCCTCGTGGCGCGGGGGTGGACCAACCGGCGGATCGCCGGGGATCTCGTGCTGTCGGAGCGGACCGTGGAGAGCCACGTGCGCAACGTGCTGGCGAAGCTGGATGCGGCCAACCGCACGGAGCCGGCGACCCTGGTGGGCCGGGACTCTTAGCCCGTCCGAGCGGCCGGCACAAGACCCCGCCGCGATCGGCGGATTGAGGGTCTGAGCTGGGGATATGCGTTGAGCCGAACCTTCCTTAGCGGTAGAATCGAACACATATTCGAACGGGTGGGGAGGTGTCCGTGGGGGAGCTGCAGTCGGCGCTGGACGGCCTCGCGACGCTGGACCTGGACGAGTTGCCCGACGCCGCGCTGCTGGCGCAGCTGCGTGAGTTGGTCGCAGTTCAGCACCGGGTGACCGCGCAGCTGACCCGGGTGGCCCGGCGGGTCGACGTGCGCGGCGCGGCGGAGTTCGACGGGGCGAAGAACGCCAAGCTGTGGCTGCGCGGCCATGCACGGGTCGCGGGCACCTCAGCGGGGCGGATCGTGGCCCACGGGCGGGTGCTGGAGCAGCTGCCGGCCACGTCGCGGGCGTTCGCCGAGGGTGTACTCGGTGCCGACCAGGTCACAGTGATCGGCAAGATCGCCACCCCCTTCCATCTCGACCTGGCCGCGACCCGGGGCATCGACGTCGCCGCCGTCGAGGCCGCGCTGGTCCAGCTCGCGGCCGTGGGCACCCACCGGGAGCTGGAGCTCGCCGTGGCCGACTACCTGGCCAAGCTCGACCCCGACGGCCCCGAACCCGACCCCACCGAGGAGCGGTCGGTGACGCTGGTCCAGCACCCCGACGGCCGCTGGACCCTCCGCGGCGAACTCGATGCCGTCGGCGGGCAGAAGGTCGCCACCGCGCTGGAGTCCATCAGCGCCGCCGGCCGCTGCGCCGGCGACGACCGGACCCGTTCCCAGCGCACCGGCGACGCCCTCGTGCAACTGGCGGACCTGGCGCTCGCCTCCGGGCAGCTGCCGGTGCTGCGCACGGTCAAGCCGCACGTCATCGCCACGATTCCGGTCGAGGACCTGGTCGACCCGTCCACCGGGCCCGGGGCGGCGACCGCCGGCACCGTCGCCACGATCTCGGCCGCCCGCGCTCGGTGGCTGGCCTGCGATGGCGTCGTCAGCCGGCTCGTGCTCAGCCCCGACGGGCTGCCCCTGGACGTGGGCCGGGAGCAGCGCGTGGTCCCACCCCACATCCGCAGAGCCGTCGAACAGCGCGACCAGTCCTGCGTGTTCGCCGGCTGCGAAGCACCCCGCTGGTTCTGCGACGTGCACCACCAGATCGAGTGGACCGACGGCGGCGACACCTCGGTCGAGAACTCCGCGCTGCTATGCGAGAGACACCACGCCAAGGTCCACCACGGCTTCCGCGTCGAACGCGACGACACCGCCCCACCCCAGGCCCGCTGGCGCACCTACCGCCCCGACGGCACCCAGATCCTCCCCCACCCGCCGCCACCCTCCTGACCACACGCACCCTCACCCCGCGGCGACCCGGCCGCGGGGGACAGGCGCGCGCCCGGCAAGCCTGTGGATCGACCTTCGGCTCCAGGCCCCCACGAGGCGGCTTCAGGGACACGATCGAGGGTCAGCGAGCGAATCGGCCCTGGCGAGCTGTTTCGCCAGCCCCGTCACGGTGGATCAACGGTCGTGCCTGCCTGAGGTCAGCACCTACGTCGCTCGCGGTCGGACGTGCTGCCAGCCAGTCGGAGCAACGCGAGGCCGTCACTGTGCGACGCCTCGACGAACAGCTCGAACACGCGACCGCGCCCCTCGGGACCATTCGCCCAGGCGAGCACCTCGTGGACGTCAGCCGCTTCCGTCAACCGCCACTCATGGCAGTGCCACATCATTTGCTCCTGGCCAGATGCAGGCTCGCCTGCCGGGCGGTGCCAGAAGTAGACGCGGTAGACCGGGGACTCCACTTCCCAGCGCGTGTCGCGAGGGTCGACCAGTGCGATCATCACCCGGACATCGTGCCGCCCCGAGTCCTGTGGAGAACCGCGCGGACTGCGGCTGACCCCGTCGGCCCCACGCCACGAGGTCGAGCTAGGACAGCAGCTGGTCCACGGCGCGCTCGGCGTCGCGGACGCAGGCCGGGACCCCGACGCCGTCGTACGCCGCGCCGGCCACCGCGAGCCCCGGCACCTCGGCGACCGCGGCCCGGATGGCGACGACCCGCTGCCCGTGCCCCACCAGGTACTGCGGCAGCCCGCCGCCCCAGCGGACCACGCGCGTGGCGACCGGTTCGGGGCGGTCGAGCCCCAGCAGGTCCGCGACGTCGGCGACCACCGCGGCGGCCAGGTCGTCGTCGTCGCGCTGGAGCTCGGCCTCGGCGCGGTACCGGCCCACCGACGACCGCACCAGCAGGTGGGGGCGGTCGGGCGTGGGAGCCAGGTGCGGCCACTTCGCCGACGACACCGTGACCCCCTTGACCAGCCGGCCGGTGACCGGCGGGACGAGCAGACCGGAGCCGGCGGCGACCTCCTGCGCGGGGAACGCCATGGCCACCACCGCCATCGAGGCGTACGGGATGCCCTCCAGCGGCGCGACGGCGCCGGGGGCGGTGCCGGCGAGCAGCCGAGCGGCCTTGGGCGCGGGGGCGGTGACCACGACGGCGTCGGCGGTCAGCGTCTCCGGGGCCGCGGCCGGCCCGACCGAGAGCTCGAACCCGCCGGGCGTCCGGGTGAGCCGGTGCGCCGGCGTGTGCAGCCGGACGTCGGCGCGGGCGGCGGCGACCAGCGCCGCGGGCAGCGAGCCGATGCCGTCGGAGACGGTGACGAAGACGGGGGCGTCGGCATCGAAGCGGCTGCGCGCCCCGGCGTCGCGCGCGGCGGCCGCGGCGCCCAGGACCGAGCCGGCCGCGGGCAGGTGGGCGGCCAGCTGCGGCATGGTGGCCGCCAGGGACAGCTCGTCGGCCCGGCCGGCGTACACGCCGCCGAGGAGAGGCTCCACCAGCCGGTCGACGACCTCGTCACCGAGCCGGTCGCGGAGGAGGTGACCGACCGCCACGTCGCCGTCCAGGCGCAGCGGCGGCAGCCCGGCCTCCGCGGCGACCCGGGCGACACCCTCGGGGGTGAGCACGCCGTCGAGCCCCTCGGCCGACGCCGGCACGCCGAGCACGGTGCCGGCGGGCAGCGGGAACCGGCCCTCGGGGAGGACGACGGAGGCCTGCGTCGTGGCCGGGCGCACCAGCCGGTCGGCCAGGCCCAGGCGCTCGACCAGGCGCACCGCCTCGGGCACACGCGCGAGCATCGCCTCGGGACCGGTGTCGTACCAGTGCCCGGCCAGCTCGATCCGGTGCAGCTTGCCGCCGATCCGGCCGCCCGCCTCGAGGACGACGATCTCGTCGTCCGGCCGCCGGCGGCGCCACTCGAACGCGGCGGTCAGGCCGGCGATCCCGGCACCGACGACGACGAGGCGGCGAGGACGCACGACGTCAGCGCTCCGTCAGGCCGTGGACGAGCTCCACCACCCGGGTCAGCACGTCCGGGTCGGTCTCGGGCAGCACGCCGTGCCCGAGGTTGAAGATGTGCCCGCGGGCCGCCCGGCCCTGCTCGACCACCCGGCGGACCTCCCGCTCGACGGTGTCCCGGTCGGCGAGCAGCACCGCCGGGTCGAGGTTCCCCTGCACCGAGCGGCCCGGCCCGATGCGGCGGACCGCCTCGTCCAGCGGCACCCGCCAGTCGACGCCGACGACGTCGGCACCGGCGTCGCCGATGAGGGGCAGCAGCTCGCCGGTGGCGACGCCGAAGTGGATGCGCGGCACGTCCCGCACGCCCCGCTCCCGGTCGCCGAGGGCGTCGAACACCGCCCGCGAGGAGGGCAGCACCCGCTCCGCGTAGTCGGCGGCCGAGAGCACCCCGGCCCACGAGTCGAACAGCTGCACCGCGGAGGCGCCGGCGTCGACCTGGGTGCGCAGGAACGTGGCGGCCGAGACGGCGAGCTTGTCCAGGAGCCGTCCCCACGCCTCGGGCTCGGCGTACATGAAGGCCTTGGTGCGGGCGTGCTCCTTGGAGGGGCCGCCCTCGATGAGGTAGGTGGCGAGGGTGAACGGCGCGCCCGCGAAACCGATGAGCGGGGTCGCCCCCAGCTCGGCGACCAGCCTGCGGACGGCGGTCTCCAGGAACGCCAGCTGCCCGGCCTGGAGATCCGGCAGCGCGTCGACGTCGGCCACCGACCGGATCGGCGAGGCGATCACCGGGCCGACCCCGGGCTTGATGTCGATGTCGACGCCGGCCACGACGAGCGGCAGCACGATGTCGGAGAAGAGGATCGCCGCGTCGACCCCGTGCCGGCGGACCGGCTGCAGGGTGATCTCGGTGACCAGGTCGGGGTCCTGGCAGGACTCGAGCATCTTCGTGCCGGCCCGCAGCGCCCGGTACTCGGGCAGCGATCGGCCGGCCTGGCGCATGAACCACACCGGCGTCCGGCGGACCGGGAGTCCCATGGCCGCGCGCACCAGGTCGGAGTCGGCAGGGGTGGCGGCCGACGGGTCAGGAGCACCCGTGGGGCCGGGAGGAACGGTCACGGCCAGCGATCCTCCCAGACGTCGTGCGGCGCGTCGGCGACGCGGGGCCGGGCTCGGACCTACCCTGCGACCGTGGAGCCACGCAGCCTGGCCGCGCGTCCGGCGGACGGCGCGGGCACCGGGGACGAGCCGCCCGAGTCCTTCCGCGCCGCGGTCGCCGCCCTGACCGGTCTGCACGTGCGCCCGGAGATCCTCGTCGAGCGGATCCCGGCACCCCAGCGGCTCGCGCCGTGGGCACACGCGGTGAGCGCGCGCGTCGGCGATCCGGAGGCCGCCGACGACGAGGACCCGGAGGAGATCGCCAGCGGCCGGTTCATCGTGCTGCACGACCCGGCCGGGCACGAGGCCTGGGCCGGCACGACGCGGTGCGTCGGGTTCCTGTCGGCCGAGACCGACGAGCACATGGTCGACGACGCGATGTTCTCCGAGGTCGCGTGGAGCTGGCTCACCGACGCGCTGGCCGAGACCGGCGCCACCTGGCACGCCCTCGGCGGCACGGTCACCCGGACCGCCTCGACCCGGTTCGGCGACCTCGCCGGCCCCGAGCACAGCGTCGACGTGGAGATGCGCGCCTCGTGGACGGCCGAGGACACCGACCTGGACCGGCACCTGGCCGCCTGGCTCGAGGTCCTGGGCAACGCGGCCGGCCTCCCGCCGCCCGGCGTGCACCTGCTGGGTCCCACCGGACCGGCCGGGGGCAGGACTCTCTAACATCGGAGACCGGACAGACTGTCGACACGGGCGAGAAGGTGGATCAGCCCTGAGCACCGAGCCCCTGGACACCGAGCCCGCCCACGCCGCACCCCTGGAGACCGCACCCGGCCCGTCGCCCGAACCGGCGGAGGAGACCGGCCCCCCGGCCACCCCCCTGCTGGCCCCCCGGGACGGGCTGACCCCCGTCGTCGAGACCTCCACCGCGCTGGTCGAGTACGCCGCGGCGCTGCGCAGCGGGAGCGGCCCGGTCGCCGTCGACGCCGAGCGCGCCTCCGGCTACCGCTACGGGCAGCGCGCCTACCTGGTGCAGCTGCGCCGGGCCGGCGCCGGCACCGGGATGATCGACCCCGTCCCCCTGCCCGACCTGTCGGTGGTCCAGGAGGCGATCGGCGACGCCGAGTGGGTCCTGCACGCGGCCAACCAGGACCTGCCCTGCCTCGCCGAGATCGGCCTGGTCCCGAGCCGGCTCTTCGACACCGAGCTCGCCGCCCGCCTCGCCGGGCTCCCGCGGGTCGGCCTGGGCGCCGTCGTGGAGTCCCTGCTGGGGTTCTCGCTGCAGAAGGGCCACTCCGCCGCCGACTGGAGCACCCGCCCGCTGCCCGAGGAGTGGCTGGTCTACGCCGCGCTCGACGTCGAGGTACTCGTCGACCTGCGCGACGCGCTGGCCGCCCTCCTCGAGGAGCAGGGCAAGACCGAGTGGGCGCGGCAGGAGTTCGAGGCGATCCTCGCCGCCGGGCCGCCCGCGCCGAAGCAGGACCCCTGGCGCAAGACGTCGGGGGTGCACGGGCTGCGCAGCCGCCGCCAGCTCGGCATGCTGCGCGCGCTGTGGGAGGCCCGCGACGACCTCGCCCGCAAGCGGGACATCGCACCGGGCCGCGTGCTGCCGGACTCCGCGATGGTCTCCGCCGTGCAGGCCGACCCGCAGACCGAGGGCGCGCTGCTGGAGCTGCCGGTGTTCCGCGGCCGGGCCAACCGCCGGCTCGTCGGCACCTGGTTCGGCGCGCTGGCCCGCGGGCGGGCGCTGCCCGAGGCCGAGCTGCCCCCGCACAGCCGTCCCGGTGAGGGCCCGCCGCCGGTCAACCGCTGGGCCGACCGGGACCCGGCGGCGGCGACTCGGCTGCAGGTGGCCCGGGCCGGGCTGGCCGAGCTGTCGGCCAAGCACGACGTCCCCGTCGAGAACGTGCTCTCCCCCGACCTGGTCCGCCGGTTGATGTGGAGCCCGCCCGAGCCGCGCGACGTCGAGACCGTGTCCACCGCGCTCCGGGCCGGTGGCGCCCGCGAGTGGCAGGTGGAGCTCACCCGCGACCTGCTCACCGACGCCGCCACCCGCGCCTGACACACCCCGCCGGACACACCCCGCCCGTGGCGCCCTCTCCCTAGGCCGCCCAGGGCGGGGCGAGCCGGGTGCCGTCCGGGAGCACCGCCTCCAGGCCCGGCGACGTCGTCACCCAGGCGGTGCACCCCACCGGCCCGGCGTCGACCGCGAACTCCGACCCCGCCGGGACCACGAGCACGTCCCCCGGCCCGAGCGTGGCGGGCGACCCGTCCACCGTGGCGGTGAGCTCGCCCGTCAGCACCAGCAGCACCTCCTCCCGGGTCGGTCGGTGCGGCACGCCGCGCAGTCCGGCGGGGACCTCCAGCCGCCAGGCGCACAGCTGCCGGCTGCCGCGCGAGGGCGCGACGTAGGAGTGGAACCGGCTGCCGTGCGCCTCGAACAGCACGGCCCGATCGGCGCGGACGACGGACATCACTACCTCCAGGTGGTCAGGAATCCTGTCCAGATCGTCAGGTTTCCTGTCCGGATGTGTCAAGCTGCTCGCGTGCGCCCGACCGACTGGACCACCGCCGCAGCCGTCCTCCGCCTGGCCGCGGAGCTGATCGACACCGTCCAGGACGGGGTCGCCGCCCGCGGGTTCCCCGACGTCCGGCCGGCGCACGGCTTCGCCTTCGTCCGGATCGCCGCCGGCCACGCGACGACGTCGGACGTCGCCGCCCACCTCGGCGTCACGAAGCAGTCCGCCGCCGAACTGGTCACGGCCCTCGTGGACCGCGGCTACGTGACCCGGGAGCCCGACCCCCGCGACGCGCGCGCCCGGCTGCTCCGGCTGACCCCGCGGGGGCAGGCCTGCACCGTGGCGGCGGAGGAGGCGGCCGCCGACGCGGTGGCGGACTGGCGCGCGCGACTGGGCGCCGAGGCCTTCGCGGCACTGGAGGCCGCGCTCGCCTCCCTGGCCCTCCCGGGACCGCTCCGCCCGTCGTGGTGAGACGCCCCAGGGCGCGGCTGGCCCCGACGGTTACCGGCGGGTAACTTAGTCGGTGTCCATCCGGATATCGGGTGGATCCCGAACTGCTGCGGAGGTCCCATGTCCCGCTCCCTGCGCGAGGTCGTCTTCGTCGACGGCGTGCGCACCCCCTTCGGCAAGGCCGGCCCGAAGGGCATCTACGCCGAGACGCGCGCCGACGACCTCGTCGTCCGCGTCATCCGTGAGCTGCTCCGGCGCAACCCGGCCCTGCCGCCCGAGCGCATCGACGAGGTCGCCATCGCGGCGACCACCCAGACCGGCGACCAGGGGCTGACCCTCGGCCGCACGGCCGCCATCCTGGCCGGGCTGCCGAAGTCGGTGCCCGGCTACTCCATCGACCGCATGTGCGCCGGCGCGATGACCGCCGTGACCACCACCGCCAGCGGCATCGCCTTCGGCGCCTACGACGTGGCCATCGCCGGTGGCGTCGAGCACATGGGCCGCCACCCCATGGGCGAGGGCGTGGACCCCAACCCGCGGATCGTCAGCGAGAAGCTCGTCGACCCCTCCGCGCTGGTCATGGGCTCCACCGCGGAGAACCTGCACGACCGGTTCCCGCACCTGACCAAGGAGCGCGCCGACGCCTTCGCGCTGGCCAGCCAGCAGAAGTACGCCAAGGCCGTCGCCAACGGGCAGATCGGCCCGGAGCTCGTGCCGGTCGCCACCCGGTCGGCCGAGAGCGGCTGGGGGCTGGCCACGGTCGACGAGCCGCCCCGGCCCGGCACCACCCTGGAGCAGCTGGGCGGCCTGAAGACCCCGTTCCGGCCGCACGGCCACGTGACCGCTGGCAACGCCGCCGGTCTCAACGACGGGGCGACCGGCTGCCTGCTGGCCGCCGAGGACGTCGCCGAGGAGCTCGGCCTGCCCATCGGCATGCGCCTGGTCGGCTACGGCTTCGTCGGCGTCGAGCCCGAGGTCATGGGCATCGGCCCGGTGCCCTCCACCGAGCGGGCGCTGGCCCGCACCGGGCTGTCCATCGACGACATCGGGCTGTTCGAGCTGAACGAGGCCTTCGCCATCCAGGTGCTGGCCTTCCTCGACCACTTCGGCATCGCCGACGACGACGACCGGGTCAACCCGTGGGGCGGCGCCATCGCCGTCGGCCACCCGCTGGCCTCCTCCGGCGTCCGCCTGATGACCCAGCTGTCGCGGCAGTTCGCCGAGCGCCCCGACGTCCGCTACGGCCTGACCGCGATGTGCGTGGGGCTCGGCATGGGCGCCACCGTCATCTGGGAGAACCCGAACTGGGAAGGGGCCGACAAGTGACCGCGGTCTTCGAGAACGAGGTCGTCACCCGGGCCCTGGTCCGGTTCCTGACCTATCCGGGCCTGGCCGGGGAGATCGCGCTGATCACCCTGGACAACGGCCACGACCACACCCGGCCCTCGACCTTCGGCCCGGGTGGGCTGGCCTCCCTGGACGCCGCCCTCGACGAGGTCGCCGCCCGCACGCCGGCCCCGGCGGCCGTCGCCGTCACCGGCAAGCCGTTCATCTTCGCCGTGGGCGCGGACCTCTCCGGCGTCCCGTCGATCACCGACGAGGCGACGGCGCGGGACATCGCCGAGACCGGGCACCGGGTGTTCCGGCGGCTGAAGGACTCGGCGATCCCGACCTTCGCCTTCGTCAACGGCGTCGCGCTGGGCGGTGGCCTGGAGCTGGCGCTGCACTGCCACTACCGGACGATCAGCAGCGGTGCCGCCGTCGCCTTCCCGGAGGTCTTCCTCGGGCTGGTCCCCGGCTGGGGAGGAACGCAGCTGCTGCCCAACCTGATCGGCATCGACCCCGCCGTCACGGTCGTCGTCGAGAACGCGCTCGCGCAGAACAAGGTCACCTCCGGGCCGAAGGCCGCGACGCTGGGCATCGCCGACGCGCTGTTCGAGCCGGCCGACTTCCTGGAGCGCTCGCTGGAGTGGGCCGTGGGCGTGCTCTCCGGGTCCGTGACGGTCGACCGCCCGGAGATCGACCGGTCGGCCTGGGATGCCGCCATCGAGCGGGCCCGCGGGATCGTCGCCGGGCGCACCCGCAACGCCTCCCCCGGCGCCGTCCGATCGGTCGACCTGCTCGACCTGGCTCGCCACGGCGTCGACGGCGAGGCCTTCACCGCGGGCACCGCCGCCGAGGACGACGCGCTCACCGAGCTGCTGATGAGCGACCCGCTGCGGGCCTCGCTGTACTCGTTCGACCTGGTCAACAAGCGGGCCAAGCGGCCGGCCGGCGCGCCGGACAGGTCACTGGCCCGCAAGGTCACCAAGGTCGGCGTCGTCGGCGCCGGGCTCATGGCCAGCCAGCTGGCGATGCTTTTCGTCCGCCAGCTCACGGTGCCGGTCGTGCTCACCGACATCGACCAGGCCCGCGTCGACAAGGGCGTGGCCTACGTGCACGGCGAGCTGGACAAGCTGGCCCAGCGCGGCCGGCTGAGCCCCGACCGGCTCAACCAGCTCAAGGGCCTGGTGACCGGCTCGCTGTCCAAGGACGTCTTCGCCGACGCCGACCTCGTCATCGAGGCCGTCTTCGAGGAGATGTCGGTCAAGCAGCAGGTGTTCGCCGAGCTCGAGGCGATCGTGTCGCCGGAGTGCGTGCTGGCGACCAACACGTCGGCGCTGTCGATCACCGAGATGGCCTCGAAGCTGGAGCACCCGGAGCGGGTCGTCGGCCTGCACTTCTTCAACCCCGTCGCCGTCCTCCCCCTGCTCGAGGTCGTGCGTGCCGAGCGGACCGACGACGCCTCGCTGGCAACCGCCTTCGCCGTCGGCAAGGCTCTGAAGAAGAGCTGCGTGCTCGTGGCCGACGCCCCGGCGTTCGTGGTCAACCGGCTGCTCACCCGGTTCCTCGGCGACGTCATCGCGTCGGTGGAGCAGGGCACCCCGATCGCCGTGGCCGAGCGGGCGCTGGATCCACTGGGCCTGCCGATGACGCCGTTCGAGCTGCTCACGCTCGTCGGCCCGCCCGTGGCGCTGCACGTGGCCGAGCGGATGCACGAGGCCTTCCCCGACCGGTTCCGGGTCGCCGACGGGCTGCGCAGGATGGTCGAGCTGGGCAAGAGCAGCGTGTTCAGCGAGCCCGGCGTCGTCGACCCCGAGCTCGCGGGCATCGATGCCGGCGATTCCCCGCTCACCGAGGAGCAGGTGCGCGAGCGGGCGCTCGACGCGACGGCGCAGGAGATCCGGCTGATGCTGGACGAGGGCGTCGTGCAGGCGGTGCAGGACATCGACCTGGCCATGATCCTCGGCGCCGGCTGGCCGTTCTGGCTGGGCGGCATCTCCGCCTACCTGGACCGCGCCGGGGTGTCCGAGCGGGTCACCGGCTCGCGCTTCCTGCCGGAGGGCGTGGCCAGCCTCCCCGCCTGACGCACGGACCACGGCGGCCCGGACCCCTCAGCGTCGAGGGGGCCGGGCCGTCGTCGTGTCGCGGGCCCCACCCCGCCCAGAAGCGCGGAATTGCACCGTGCAGAAGTGCGGAATTGCCCGGGGGGTCAGGGGGTCCCTCTACCACTCTCCGGTGGGCTCGTTCACTGCTGGGCGCCGTCCAAGCGCTCGCCGACCCGGGAGTCGGCCCGGTCGGCGAGCACCGCCGCCCACTCGACGATCCGGCGGGCGATGTCCTGCTCGGTCAGCCCGACGTCGGCCAGCACCTGACCGCGGCTGCCGTGGTCGAAGAACGCCTGCGGCAGGCCGACGGTGCGCACCGGGACGTCGCACTGGAGGTCCTGAAGTGCCTGGGTGAGCGTCGTCCCGACCCCGCCGGCGCGGCCGCCGTCCTCGACCGTGACGACCAGCTTGAACCCCGAGGCCAGGGTGGTCAGGTCGGCGGCGACGGGCAGCACCCAGCGCGGGTCGACGACCGTGACGTCGATGCCGTGGTCGGCGGCGCGCTCGGCGACGGCCAGGCACATCGGCACCATCGACCCGACGGCGACCAGCAGCACGTCGCGCCGCTCCGCCCGCCGCAGCACGTCGACCGGGCCGCGCCGTTCGAGCGCCGGCAGGTCCGGGGGCAGCACGCCCTTGGGGAAGCGGACGACGGTCGGCCCGTCGGTCACCGCCACCGCCTCGCGCAGCGCCTCCCGCAGGGTCGCCTCGTCGCGCGGGGCCGCGAGCCGCAGCCCCGGCACGACCGAGAGGATCGACATGTCCCACATGCCGTTGTGCGAGGCCCCGTCGTCGCCGGTGACGCCGGCCCGGTCCAGGACGACGGTGACCGGCTGGCGGTGCAGCGCGACGTCCATCAGCAACTGGTCGAACGCCCGGTTGAGGAACGTCGAGTAGACCGCGACCACCGGGTGCAGCCCGGCCATCGCCAGGCCGGCGGCCGAGGTCATGGCGTGCTGCTCGGCGATGCCGACGTCGAAGGTCCGCTCGGGAAAGCGCTCGGCGAACGGCGCGAGCCCGGTCGGGTGCAGCATCGCCGCGGTGATGGCGACGACGTCGGGCCGCTCGCCGCCGATGCGCGCCAGCTCGTCGGCGAAGGCGTCGGTCCAGGCCAGGCCCGTCTTGCGGACGGCCGCGCCGCTGTCGGGATCGAAGATGCCGGTGGCGTGCCAGGCGTCGATCTGGTCGGTCTCGGCCGGCGCGTAGCCGTACCCCTTGGTCGTGACCGCGTGCACGATGACCGGCCCACCGAAGGAGCGCGCCCGCCGCAGCGCGGACTCCAGCACCTCCACGTCGTGGCCGTCGACCGGCCCGACGTACTTGAGGCCGAGGTCTTCGAACATGCCCTGCGGGGACAGGACGTCCTTGAGGCCCTTCTTGATGGCGTGCAGCGCGTCGTACAGAGCCGACCCGAGCACCGGCGCCCGGTGCAGCGCGTGCCGGACCTGCAGCAGCGCCTGCTCGTAGCCCGGGCGCAGCCGCAGGGTGGCCAGGGCGTCGGCGACGCCGCCGATGGTCGGCGAGTAGGAGCGGCCGTTGTCGTTGACGACGATGACCACCGACCGGTCCGGGGCGGCGGCGATGTTGTTCAGCGCCTCCCACGACATCCCGCCGGTCAGCGCGCCGTCGCCCACGACCGCGACCACCGGCCGGGCGTCGCCACGGATGGCGAAGGCCTTGGCCAGGCCGTCGGCGTAGGACAGCGCGGTGGAGGCGTGGCTGTTCTCCACCCAGTCGTGCTCGCTCTCGGCGCGGGACGGGTAGCCGGACAGCCCCCCGCGCTGGCGCAGCCGCTCGAAGTCCTCGACGCGGCCGGTGAGCATCTTGTGCACGTAGGACTGGTGGCCGGTGTCGAAGACGATCGGCTCGCGCGGGGAGTCGAAGACGCGGTGCAGGGCGATGGTCAGCTCGACGGCGCCCAGGTTGGGACCCAGGTGCCCGCCGGTCTTGGCCACGCTGGTCACCAGCGCGTCCCGGATCTCCGCCGCCAGCACCGGGATCTGGTCGGCGGGCAGGGCGCGCACGTCGGCGGGGCCGCGGAGGGAGCGCAGGAGCGACACGAGGCGGTCAGCGTCCTCTCGGTCGGCGGCAGGGGCAGGGCGTGGGACACGGGCAACGCGGACGCCGCCGCGTCAACTGTAAACGCGTACGCCCGGTACTTCCGGTCGAGCGGGACGGTCGGATGCGGGTCACACCTCGCCTCCCGGACTCACAGCCGCGGCACCCACCGCTCGCCGCGCAGGGCCGCCGAGACCACCGCCACCCCCCGGGCGGCGGCCGCCAGGCGCGCCCCCTCCCGTTCGTAGGCGGTCATGGCGGCCGCCATCGCGTCGGCCGGCAGGTGGTCGGCGAGCTCGACACGGACGGTCCGCCAGCCGCTCCGGGCGGCCTCCAGCCCGGCGGCGACGTGGTCGCGGGCGAAGCGGGCGAGCAGCACCGGGTACCGCCGCAGCACCTCGTGCGCGCGGTAGTCCGGGGGCACGAGGTCGAACAGCCACGCGACCGCCGTCCGCTCCCAGTCCGGAGCGCCCGGCGGGCGCACGGCCTCGGGCCAGCCCGGCGGCGTCGCGTCCACCGCACCAGTGTGCCCCGAATCGAACGGATGTTCGACGGGAGGGTGGCTCAGGTGGCCGACGGCCGCTTCAGCCAGAACTGCTCGAAGCCCCACGTGCCGGCACCGCTGGAGTGGTAGCTCACCAGCTCCCACCCGTCGGCGCCGAGCCGGTTGAGCACCGAGCTCGTGTCCCCCGCCTGCCGTTCGAGGGCTCCACCGGGGAGCTTGACGCTCACCCCTGCCCGCTGCGACTGAGCGTCGTTGGCCGTGATGACCGAGGCGTACTCCCAGGAGGTCACCCGACGACCGTAGCCGGAACGGTCACCGGCCCCGGCACGGACCTCGCCCGGCGCCGTGCTCCGCCGGGCCCTGTGCTACCAGCCGAGGTCCATGCAGACCGACAGCGCGTCGTCCAGGCGGGCGGAGAAGTACCGCACGTCCCGGCCGCGCTCCTCGCGCCGGGCGTCGCGGACCACGATCTCGACGTAGGAGCGCAGGTCGCCGGAGAGCGGGGCCACCCCCGCCTCCTCGCCGAACTCGGCGATGATCCGCGCGCGGGCCTCGGCGTCGTCGTCGCGGGCGGCGTAGCGGTTGTCGTAGAGGAAGTCGCACGCCACCTCGTCCGTCGCCGGGATCGAGGCGCAGCCGCTTCCCAGGGCGGCCACGGCCGCCAGTCCCGCGAGTGCTCGCTTCATGCCGCCCCTCGAGTGCCGTCGTCGCCAGCGGAAGCTACCGGGCGGGCGCCGGGAACCCCGGAACCGGTGTCCCCCCGCGCGGCGGCAGGACGCCCCGGTCAGCTGGTGACGAGCCGGTGCAGCCTCCCGACGTCAGGGGCGCCGGTCCAGACCTGCGCTGCATGGTCGCGCCAGCGGACGTCCACGGTTCGGCCGTCGTCCAGGACGGTCACGTAGAAGGTCACGGCCCGGCCCACGCCGACCTCGGGAGGCGCCCCGGTGGGCTGGGTGTACGTGGCCGCCGCGTCGATCCGGGCGATCCGCCGGCCACCGATCGTCATCAACCCGGTCGTGCCCCGATCCCACGGGGTGTGGGTGTGACCGTGCGCCCAGGCGACGACGTGCCGGTGACCGGCGAGGAGCTCCACCAGGTCCGGCGCATGGCGAGAACGCATCGTGGACTGGTTGTCCTGCCAGCCGGAGCCGAACACCGTCGGCTCCGATGCCAGCGGCGCGTGGTTGAGGACGAGAGTCGGCCGGGTGTCCGCGGCGAGGGTCCGGTCCAGCCAGGCGATGTCGGCGGCCGTCAGCGGGCGGACCGGCCAGCCGGGACACGGAGGTTCCCCCAACGGCGACGCGGTGTGCGGGGCGGACGGCCCGAGGACGACCGCGTTCACGTCGCCCAGATCGACCGTGTAAGACGGCGCCGGGTAGCCCCAGACAGCGGCCCACTGCCGCGGGGTGACCGCGTCATAGGGCACGTCGTGATTGCCCATCACCTTGTACACGGCCAGACGGTAGGAGCCGCACCAGGCATCGAACAGGGCGAACCGACGGCGCAGCACCGCGGGATCGCCGCCGGCGTCGCCGTCGGAGATGTCCCCCATCTGGAAGCGGGCCGCAGGCGCGTCGTGAATCAGGTGGTCCCGGACATCCCGGCCGATCGCGTCGTAGGTGGTCCGACCCGACAGCGGCCAGATGCGCTCCCAGTCGGTCTGCACGTCGCCGATGAGCTGCACGGTCGTCCCTCCGGCGGGAGCGGCCCACCGGGCGCGGTAGGGCATCAGGCCCGGGCGTAGCGGAGGGTCGCCAGCGACGGGCCGACGAGCGTCGGCGGTGTGCCGGTCCGGGTGGCGTTGAGGTAGAGCGCGCCGTCGGTGTCGAACACCCGCGCCTCGGCGTCCATCGTCCCGGCCGGGGCCCAGCGGCGGCGCTGCACGATCGGCTCGGCTCCGCCCGACAGGACCGTCCGGGTGGCGTACGTCGAGATCCGACGGGTCGGGCGCGAGTGCGAGGCGTTGAGCAGAGCGAACGTCCAGTAGTCGTCGTCCGACGCCGGGTACCGCTCCACCCCGAGGCCGAGGTCGAACACGAAGTCCACCGACAGCAGCCGCCACGGGAACGGCAGCACCAGCAACGGCGCGTTGACGTTCGACGTTCGGTTGGACAGGTCCCCCGCCGGGCCGGGCTGCACGGACCACAGCAGCGGCACCGACACCGCGGTCTCCTCCAGAGAAGGGACCTCGTCTCGGCGCGCGTAGACCTGCGGGTCAGGCACCGGGGCGGTCACCGGCGCGTCCTCGGCGGACGCGGCGGAGCCGGCCAGCGTCATCAGCAGCGGCGCCGTCGTCGCCGCCGTCAGCAGGGTCCGTCGCTTCATGGGGCACGAGACGGTAGACCACGGGGGCGCCGAGCGGAGCCCCACGGCGCGCCGCCCGCGCCGGGAGTCGCCTACGGCCCGGCCCCGGGTCCTTCCGGTCGCCCAGGAATCACGCGCCGGGGACGAGCAGCGCCACGCACTCGACGTGGGCCGTCATCGGGAAGGCGTCGAACGCGCGCAGGCCGGCGAGCCGCCAGCCCTCGGCGGCGAACGCGCCGACGTCGCGGGCGAGCGCGGCCGGGTCGCAGGCCACGTAGACGACCGCCCGCGCGCCCGAGCCGGCCAGGACGCGACTCACCGCCCCGCCCGCCCCGGCCCGCGGGGGATCCAGGACGACGACCGACGGGGCGCCGCCCAGGTCGTCCAGCAGCCCGGCCAGCCCCTCGGCGTCGACCTCGCCCTGCCACACCTCGGCCTGCGGGAGACCGGCCAGGTTGGCCTCCGCCGCGGCGCACGCCTCCCCGTCGGCCTCCACGCAGACCACGCGACCCTCCGGCCCGGCGGCGGGCGCCAGCGCGCCACCGAAGAGTCCGGCTCCGGCATAGAGGTCGAGGACGGTCTCCCCCGGCGCCACCGCGGCGAACGCCGCCACCGCCGACACCAGCGCGTCGGCGGCGGCCGGGTGGACCTGCCAGAAGCCGGTCCCCTCGACCTCCCAGTCGCGCCCCCCGGCCGTTCGGGCGGCGCGGGCCCCCGGCTCCTCGGGCAGGCCGCCGCCGGGCCGCAGGACGCGCGAGGACGTCGGGTGCCCCCGCCGGTCCAGGCGGGTGGTGGTGACCGCGCCGGTCGAGTCCACCGCGACGTCGACCGCGCCGGCGCCGGGCCAGCGGCGCTGCAGCACCGCGGCCGCCGCCGGCTCCGCGGTGATCGGGCAGTCGTCGAGGACGACGACGTCGTGCGAGCGGTGCCGGCGCAGCCCCGGCGTCCCCGCGCGGTCCACCGCGAACCGGGCGCGGGAGCGCCAGCGCAGCGAGCCGCCGGGCAGCTCCTCGACCACGAGGCCGGCGATCACCGGGTCGGCGGCCGACCCGGCCGACCGCCCCAGCTGCTCGCGGACGACGGCGGCCTTGAGCCGGTGCTGCTCGGCGAAGGAGACGTGCTGCCAGTCGCAGCCACCGCAGCGGCCGGGGCCGCTGTGGGGGCAGGGCCGCTCGACGCGGTGCTCGGAGCCCTCGACCACCTCGACGGCATCGGCCCGGCAGTACCCGGGGTGGCGGTCCTCGGTGACCTGCACGACGACCCGTTCCCCCGGCAGCGCGTGCCGGACGAAGACGACGCGGCCCTCGTGCCGGGCCACGCAGTGCCCGCCGTGGGCGACCGCCCCGACCTCGACCTCGAACCGGCGCCCTGCCCAGCCCAGACCGCGGTCCGCGCGAGCCGGCCGGGGCGCGCGGGGCGGCCGGGCCCGGCGATCAGCCATACGGCGTGTCCTCGGCGTCGTCGGTGATGCCCCGGCGGAGGTCACCCGGGGCCGGGCCGCCGCGGCGGTCGTCGAGGTCCCGGCCGACCGAGCTCTCCAGCTGCCACGGCACGGTGGTGATCATGACGCCGGGCTGGAACTGCAGTCGGGCGCGCAGCCGCAGGGCGCTCTGGTTGTGCAGCAGGTTCTCCCACCAGTGGCCGACCACGTACTGGGGCACGAACACGACGACCAGGTCGCGCGGGCTCTTCCGGCGGATCGCCTTGACGTAGTCGACGACGGGGCGGGTGATCTCCCGGTACGGCGACTCGAGGACCGTGAGCGGCACCGGGATGTCGTAGCGCTCCCAGTCGGCCTGCAGCCCCCGCAGCTCGGTGTCGTCGACGTCGACGGTGAGCGCGGTGAGCGCGTCGGGCCGGGTGGCGCGGGCGAAGGCCAGCGCCCGCAGCGTCGGCTTGTGCACCTTGGAGACCAGGACGATGGCGTTCACCCGGCTCGGCAGCGTCCGGGCGTCGGTGTCGGGCACCAGCTGCGCGGAGACGTGCGAGTAGTGCCGGTTGATCGCGCGCATGAGGAGGAACAGGACCGGCATCACCGCGATGACCAGCCAGGCGCCGTGGGTGAACTTCGTGACGACGATGATCACCAGGACGACGGTGGTGAGCGAGCCGCCGACGGTGTTGATCACCTGCGAGCGGCGCATCCGGCGGCGCGCGGCCGGGTCCCGCTCGAGGCCGAGCTCGCGCCGCCAGTGCCGCACCATCCCCCACTGGCCGATCGTGAAGCTGGTGAAGACCCCGATGATGTAGAGCTGGATGAGCCGGGTGACGTCGGCCTCGAACGCGATGATCATCAGGGCGGCGAAACCGGCGAGCAGCAGGATGCCGTTGCTGAAGACCAGCTTGTCGCCGCGGGTGTGCAGCTGGCGCGGCAGGAAGCGGTCCTGCGCCAGGACCGAGCCCAGCAGCGGGAAGCCGTTGAAGGCGGTGTTGGCCGCGAGGACCAGCACCAGCGCGGTCGCGGCCTGCACGAAGAAGAACCCGACCGACGTGTCGCCGCCGAACGTGACCGCGGCGAGCTGGGCGATGACGGTGCGCTGGGGCTCGGTCTCGCAGTCGGCGAAGCCCTCGAGGTCGCAGGCGTGCTCGACGTACTTCACGTCGGTCAGCAGGGCCAGCGCGGTCACGCCGACGAACATGGTGGCGGCGATGCCGCCCATCAGCGCGAGGGTGCTGGCCGCGTTCCTGCTCTTGGGCGGCCGGAAGGCGGGCACCCCGTTGGCGATCGCCTCCACCCCCGTCAGCGCGGTGCAACCCGACGCGAACGCGCGCAGCGCGAAGAACAGCAGCGCCAGCCCGCCGAGCTGCTCGTAGGCGGGCTCCGGCGTCACCGTGTACCCGGCGGTCTCCGCGGCCAGGGCGCCGTCGGTGGCGAACCAGCGGACGAGGCCGGTCACGATCATGACCGCGATGCCGCTGATGAACAGGTAGGTGGGGACGGCGAACGCCCGGCCCGACTCGCGCAGGCCGCGGAGATTCGCCGCGGCCAGGAGGGCGACGAGGCCGACGGCGATGGCCACGCGGTGCTCGTCGAGGCCCGGGAACGCCGAGATGATGTTGTCGGTGCCCGCCGACACCGACACCGCGACCGTCATGACGTAGTCCACGAGCAGGGCGCTGGCCACCGTGAGCCCGGCGAACTGCCCGTGGTTCTTCATGGCGACCTCGTAGTCGCCGCCGCCCGAGGGGTAGGCGTGGACCACCTGGCGGTAGCTGAGGACCACCGTGATGAGCAGCACCACGACGGCGGCGGCCAGCCAGGGCGCCAGGTAGAGGAACGCCGTGCCGGCCAGCGTCAGGACGATCAGGATCTCCTGGGTGGCGTAGGCCACGGAGGAGAGCGGGTCGCTGGCGAAGATCGGCAGCGCGTACCGCTTGGGCAGCAGCGACTCACCCAGCCGGTCGCTGCGGACCGGGCGGCCGAGGACGAGCCGTTTCGGGAGTTGTCCGAGGTCGGACAGCGATGGCACGGCGGCGATGGTACGGACGACCGGCCGCATCGCGCCGCGGCGCGGCGCGCACCCCGCCCGTGAGAGGGACCTCCCCCCGGCCCCCACCCCGCAGGCCCCGGCGGGTGTAGCTTCGCGCGCGGTGCGGGTGGGACGCACGCCTCCCAGATCCCACCCCCGGATGAGGAGCGACACGTGCACGTGGTCGTCATGGGCTGCGGCCGCGTCGGCTCGGCCATCGCGCGGCGGCTGGAGGAGGTCGGCCACAGCGTCGCGGTCATCGACCAGGACCCCGAGGCCTTCCGCCGGCTCGGTCCGGACTTCACCGGGCGCCAGGTCACCGGCCTGGGGTTCGACCGGCAGACGCTGCTGGACGCCGGCATCGACTCCGCCGGCGCCTTCGCCGCGGTCAGCAGCGGCGACAACTCGAACATCATCAGCGCCCGCGTGGCCCGCGAGACGTTCGGCGTCCAGCACGTCGTCGCCCGCATCTACGACTCCAAGCGGGCGGAGGTCTACGAGCGGATGGGCATCCCGAGCGTGGCCACCGTCCCCTGGACGGTGAACCGCCTGCTGCGCGAGCTGCTGTCGGTCAAGGTCAACGAGCTGTGGCGGGAACCGACCGGCCAGGTGCTGATGCTGCGGGTCACCGTCACCGACGTGTGGGTGGGGCATCCGCTCGCCGAGCTGGAGCAGGCCACTAGCGCGCGGGCGGCCTGGCTGGTCCGGTTCGGCGAGGCGCAGCTGGCCACGCAGACCACCGTGCTCCAGGACGGCGACCAGATCGTGCTCGCCGCCACCGACGCGATCACCGCGCGGGTGCACCAGATCGTCGAGCGCGGCCCCGAGAGAGGGCAGGACTGATGCGGGTCGCCATCGTGGGCGCGGGCGCCGTCGGCCGCTCGATCGCCGGGGAGCTGCTGAGCAACGGGCACACCGTGATGCTCATCGAGAAGGACCCGAGGAAGGTGCGGACCCGTGCCGTCCCGGGGGCCGAGTGGGTGCAGGCCGACGCGTGCGAGGTGTCCTCGCTCGAGGAGGCCCAGCTCGCCACCTGCGACGTCGTGGTCGCCGCCACCGGCGACGACAAGGCCAACCTGGTCGTGTCGCTGCTGGCCAAGACGGAGTTCGCCGTCAACCGCGTGGTCGCCCGCGTCAAGGACCCGCGCAACGAGTGGCTCTACACCGAGGCCTGGGGGGTCGACGTCGCCGTCTCCACCCCGCGCGTCCTGGCCGCGCTGGTCGAGGAGGCCGTGACCGTCGGCGACGTGGTCCGGCTGATGACCTTCCGCAAGGGCGCGGCCAACCTCGTGGAGATCACCCTCGCCGAGGACACCCCGTGGGTCGGCAAGCCGCTGCGCGAGGTGCCCCTGCCCCGCGAGACGGTGCTGACGGCGATCTTGCGCGGCGACCGCGTGATCACCCCCAGCCCGGACGAGCCGCTGGAGGCCGGCGACGAGCTGCTGTTCGTCACCCATGCCGACGTCGAGGAGCAGCTGCAGGAGGTCCTCTCCGCCGCCCGCTGAGCGCGGCGGCCGGTCAGGCGGCGCGCGGGGGGAGCGCCGGGGCGCGGTGGCGGTGCAGCCGCGCGATGACCCACAGCGTCACGGCGAGCTCGACGACCGTCACGGGGATGCCCAGCAGCAGCGAGACGACGCCGAGCGCCGTGGCGTCGTCGTCCTCGCTCAGGAAGTACAGCGGGCCGGTGATCGCCGCCCGCAGGAGGAAGACCGCCCCCCACAGGACGGTCAGCCAGCCGTAGGCGCGCACCAGCCGGCGGTCGTCGCGCCAGTGGCACTCCGCCGCGGGATCGGCGGCGCGGGTGCCGGTGTCGGGGTCGCGCTCCGCCGGCTGCAGGACCGCCGAGGCGCGGTGCAGGCGGCCGCGCATGCCCGGCGGGTGCGCCGTGGTGGTCGCCATCGCCCCCAGGTGGCTCGGCGCGAGGAACTCGGCGATGACCCCGACCAGCGGCCAGCGCACCAGCACCGAGCCGAGCAGCAGCAGGCCGATCCCCACGTTGCGGATGATGCCGACGACGTAGAAGTCGCGGGCCTGGCCCGAGTAGGCCGCGATGGCCACCGCGACGCCGACCGCGAACAGCCCGCTGACGGCCTGCTGGATGCTCTCCCGCCGGGCCATGCGCAGCAGGAACACGAGGAGGGCCGCACCCAGCGCGCTCCAGATGCCGACGCGCAGCCCACCGAGGGAGTTGGCGACGATGAACGCGACGGTCGGCAGCGTGGCGTCGACCATCCCGCGCCAGCCGCCCAGCTGGTCGAGCACGAGGTGGCGGTCGAACACCGGGGTCCGGCTACCGCCGTCGTCGGCGGCGGACCGCTCCTCCTCCGTCGCCCCGCCCGGTGGGCGGTCGTTCCCGGCCTCAGCCGTCACCCGACGCCCAGCTCGTACCAGGGGTTGTAGATGACCTCGCGACCCTCGAACGAGCCGAAGCGGCCGCGCGCGGTGAGCGTGCGCCCGGGCTCGATGCCGGCGATGCGCCGGCGCCCCAGCCAGACCAGCGTGACCGAACCCGAGCCGTCGAACAGCTCGGCCTCGAGGGTGGGCACGGTCTCCCGGGGCGTGTAGACGACCGACTTCAGCCGCCCGGTCACGGTGACCACCGCGCCCCTGCGGCAGGCGCTGACGGCCTCGCAGCCGGCGCTGGCGGCCTCGTCGCGCAACTGCTCGGCGTCACGGGTGTGGTCGTCGGCGGTGAGCCGCTGCAGGGTCCGGGTGAACCAGCCGCTCGGCCGGGTCTCTGTCACGGATCCAGGGTAGCTCCGGCGGCGGCGCGGGCGGCACGGGAGCGCAGCCACTCCCGCACCAGACCCCAGGCAGGCCCCTCCGGATCGACGAGCGACATGTGGTCCCCGGGCACCAGCCGCAGCTCGGCGCGGTCCCCGGCACGCGTGGCCGCCTGCACGTAGCGCTCGCTCTGCTCGGGCGGGACGACGTCGTCCTCCGTGCCGTGCACGCAGAGGACCTCGGCGCCGGTGGGCAGCAGCCGGACCGGGCTGGCCAGTGCGGCGACGTCCGGCGTCGGCGGCCCGCCGAGCAGGTTCCGCACGGCCCCGCGGCCCAGGTCCTGCTCGGCGGCCCGCTCCAGGTCGAGCACCCCGGCCTGCAGGACGGCGGCCGCGACCCGGACGCGGGGGCCGGCGCCCGGCGCACCCGGGGGCAGCAGCGGGCGGGCCGCGGCCCAGGCGGCCAGGTGCCCGCCGGCGGAGTGCCCGACGACCGTCACGTCCGAGAGGTCCAGCCGGCCGGCCTCCTCGAGCCCGGGCAGCGCGTCCAGGGCGTCGGCGAGGTCCTGGACGGTCTCCGGCCAGCCCCCGCCCGCGCCGACCCGGCGGTACTCCACGGCGACGGCGGCGAACCCGGCGGCCGCGAGGTCGGCGGCCAGCGGGCGGGCCGGCTCCACCCCGTACGCGGCACGCCAGAAGCCGCCGTGCACGACCACGACGACGGGCGCCGGGGAGGCGCCGTCGGGCAGGAAGAGCTCCAGGAACTGGTCCGGGTGCGGCCCGTAGGCCACTCCCGGCGTCACGCCTGCTGCGGTGGCGGGGCCGGTCGGGCGGCGCCCCCGGCCTGCTGCCGGGCGGCCTGCTGGGCCGCGACCTGCGCCGCGGCCTGCGGCGGCAGGGCGAGCGGCAGCTGCTCGCGCACGGGCATCGGCGCCGAGCCGCGGACGACGACGATCCCGCGGAAGACCGTCTCCAGCGGGGCGGCGGCCTCGGGGCTCGCTGCCGCGGGCCCGCTGATCATCCCGCGCAGGAACCAGCGCGGGCCGTCGACGCCGAGGAAGCGCGTGGCCCGCCGCTCGGGGGCCGGCGCCGCCTGCCCGGGCTGGGCCGGCGGGGTCACGCGCACGTGCCCGGCGAGCTCCCGGCCGAAGGGACCGTCGACCTCCGTGAGCGAGCCGCCCTGCCCCGAGGCGGAGCGGGCCAGGTCGGCGCGGACGTCGTCCCAGATGCCGCCGGCGCGCGGGGCCGCGAAGGCCGCCACCTGCAGCATCGACTCGCCGTGGCGGACGGTGGCCGACACGACCTTCTGCTGCTGGTTGAGGTCCACCCGCAGCTCCGTGCCGCCCACCGCGGGCAGCCGCAGGGAGCCCAGGTCGATGCGGGGGGCGCCGTCTGCGGGCACGTCGACCTCGTCGTAGGGACCGGTGGTCTCCTCGACCTCGCGCTCGCGGAGCTGCGGCTCGGGCGGGACCCCCTTCTCGCGCAGGCTGCGGTCGATGCGGTTGCGACGCTTTCCGAACGGCATGTCAGGCCTCCCCGCCCAGGCCGGTGGAGCCGTGGCCGCCGGCGCCGCGATCGCTCGCCGGCAGGTCCTCGACCGGCACGAACCGGGCCCGGACCACCGGCTGCACGACGAGCTGGGCGACCCGGTCACCGCGCCGCAGCGTGAGCGGCGTGGTCGGGTCGAGGTTCACGAGATTCACCTTGATCTCCCCCCGGTAGCCGGCGTCGATGGTCCCCGGTGCGTTCACCAGGCTCAGCCCGAGCCGGTGGGCGAGCCCCGACCGGGGGTGGACGAACCCGGCGTACCCCTCCGGGATCGCCACGGCCACCCCCGTGCCGACGAGGGCGCGCTGGAACGGCGCCAGCTCGACGTCCTCCGCGAGGGCCAGGTCGGCGCCGGCGTCGCCGGGCAGGGCGTAGCGGGGCGCGACCGCCTCCGGCGCGGTCAGCCGGACCGGCACCTCCACCTCGGCGCGGCCGGGGGGATCGGAGGGGTGCAGCACGTCGGCGACCCTATAAGGCTCAGGGCCGGGGCCCGCGGAGGTCGGCCCGGAGCCGCCGGGCCAGCGTCTCGGTCGCCTTCCGGTTGCCGCGCCCGCCCAGCGCGGCCCCCAGGAGGAACGGCGCCGCGGCCGGAGCGCTCCGGGCCAGCCGGCGGCCCAGGCGGCGGCGCAGGGCGGAGAAGGCGACGACGCCCAGCACCGAGGCCGGCCCGGTGCCGCCCGTCCGGTCGACCGAGCGCTGGGCCGACCAGCCGGCCAGGTAGGCGGCGGCCCGCCGGCGCGCGTCGCCGTCCGGTGCGCGGCCGTGCAGCTCGTGCAGCTCGCCGAGCAGCACGACCTCCACCGCGGCGGTCAGGACGGTCTCGGCGGCCAGCTCCAGGGGAAGTGCCAGGAGCGACGGCGGCGCGAACCAGTGCGCGGCAGCGAGCCCGCCGGTGGCCGCGCCGACGGCGGCCGTGAGCCGCCCGGCCCTGGCGACCAGCGCGTCGGCGATCTCCTCGTCGGTCGCGCCCGGGTGCGCGGCCCGCAACCGGGCGGCGTCGCGGATGGGCAGTCGCGGGGCTGCGGCGGCCAGCAGGTCGCCCAGCAGCGCCCCCGACCTCGGGTCGCCGGGAGGCGCGACGCCGTCCGTGCGGCCCGGGGCGCCGGCGCGACCGGACCCGACCGCGGCGGCGACGGCGGCCGCCACGTCACGCAGGGCGCCGCCGACGGCGCGGGCGGCCGCACCGGGGCCCGCGGCCGCCTCGTGGCCGGGCTCGCGCAGGAGCCCCGCCACCGCCACGGCGAGCAGCCGGGCAGCGCGGGCCGCGCCGCCGCCCGCTTCCGGCGTGCCGGAGGCGGGCGGAGGTGTCCCGGGCCCGGGCACCGGCCGCGGTGGCGGCACCTCGCGCTCCGGCCCGATGCGCAGCGGCCCGCTCATGGTCCCCCTCGTGGCGTTCCGGTGGCCGCTACCTCAGGCGCAGTCGCGGCAGAGCAGCTGGTCGCCTCGGGTGGCGGCCAGTCGGGTGCGGTGCTGCACCAGGAAGCAGCGCGAGCAGGTGAACTCGTCCTCCTGCTTGGGCAGGACCCGCACGGTGAGCTCCTCGTTGCTCAGGTCCGCGCCGGGCAGTTCGAGGTTCTCGTTGAAGTCCGTCTCGTCGACGTCGACGGACGAGGACTGAGCCTCCGCGCGTCGCGCCTTGAGCTCCTCGAGCGAGTCCTCGCCGAGCTCGTCCGCCTCGTTGCGGCGCGGGGCGTCGTAGTCGGTGGCCATGTGTGTGCCCCTCCTCCGGGGTGCTGTCGGGCTCTCGCCCGGCTGGTCGACGGGGGCGCGGGGCGCCACCGTCCTGGCCGGCCGCAACAAGCGACCGGTTGGTCCGTGCTCGTGTCCCTCGCCGGGCCACCCCGTTCCCGACTCGAGAGCCGGCGCAGCGGACCGGCAGGCCCCCCAACGCCGACCGGCCCCGGTTTGTGCCCGGCTGCCGCCGACCGACACATCCACGCCGATCTGGCCGGGGGGTCGCGGAGCGCCAGAGGTTACCCTGCGGCCGTGTCGACTCCCGTGGGTGCTGATCCGGCCGTCGTCGGGCCCTACCTCGTCGGCGCGCTCGGCGACGAGCGCTGGCGGCGGGTGGACGTCGAGCTGATCGCCGCCGGCATGTCCAACCTCACGTACGTGGTGACGCCCGAGGGCGGCTCCGCGGACGACTCGGTCATCCTGCGCCGGCCCCCGACCGGCGCCGTGCTGGCCACCGCGCACGACATGGAGCGGGAGCACCGGGTCATCTCCGCGCTGGCCGACACCGCCGTCCCCGTGCCGCGGACGCTGCACCTGTGCACCGACACCGGCGTGCTGGGCGCGCCGTTCTACGTGATGGAGAAGGTCACGGGGGTGCACGTCGTCGAGGAGCTGCCCCCGGGCTACGCCGACACCCCGGCGCAGCGCCGGGCGATCGGCGACGGGCTGGTCGACGTCCTGGCCGACCTGCACGCGGTCGACCCCGCCGCGGTCGGGCTGGCCGACTTCGGGCGCCCCGAGGGCTTCGCCGCGCGCCAGGTGCGGCGCTGGACGAAGCAGTGGGACGCCACCCGCGACCGGGACCGCCCCGACATGGACGCCCTCGCCGCGCGGCTGGCGGAGACGGTGCCCGCCGGCCGGCGGTCCGGGATCGTGCACGGCGACTACCGGCTGGACAACTGCCTGCTCGACCCGGAGACCCCGGGCGGCATCCGCGCCGTCCTGGACTGGGAGATGTCCACCCTCGGCGACCCGCTGACCGACATCGGGATGCTCTTCCTGTACTGGCCGGAGGCCGGCGAGGACCGCCCGGTGCTCAGCACCGTGACCACGCTGCCCGGGTTCCCCACCCGGCGGGAGATCGCCGAGCGGTACGCGCAGCGCAGCGGCGCGGACCTGTCCGACCTCTCCTGGTACGTGGGCTTCGCCTTCTTCAAGTTCGCCGCGATCGTGGCGGGGATCGTCGCCCGCTCGGCCGCCGGCGCCATGGCCGGCAAGGACACCACCGGCTTCGCAGAGCGCATCGGCCCGTGCGTGGAGCTGGGACGCGCCGCGCTGGACGACGGTGCCCTCTAGTCCCACTCCGCGCCCATAGACTCCCGCGCCGTGGGACTGGAGCACCGGTGAGCACGACGACGGACCGTCCGGCGGTCCGGCCGCGCAGTGGCCGCCGCCCCCTTCCCCCACTGATCTTCCTGCTGGTCCTCGCCATCGCCGCGTTCGGCGTCTGGTGGAAGGTGCTCGGCGACGCCGCCGAGAAGGAGGAGCAGGCCGAGGCCGCCTGCGAGGAGGCCGAGGAGGCTCCGCCCGCGCTGGACCCGGCGACGATCTCGCTGCGCGTGCTCAACGCCACCGACACCGCGGGCCTGGCCCAGCAGGTCGCCTCGCAGCTGCAGTCGTTCGGCTTCCAGGTCGAGGAGGTCCTCAACGACGACACCGGCCGGGAGGTCGCCGGCACCGGGGAGCTGCGCTACGGCCGCCGCGGCACCGTGGTCGCCTCGTTCGTCGCGGTGTACGTGCCCGGCGCCGGCGACTGGGTCGACACCCGGGCCACCGAGGTGGTCGACGTCGTGCTCGGCCCGGAGTTCGCCGGCCTGGCCTCGGCCGAGGAGGTCGCCGCCGTGCTCGACTCGGCCTCCGAGGCCCAGGACGTCTGCGGCTCCGGCACGGCCTGAGCCGGGAGTTCCCGCCCTCAGGCGTCGTGCAGGCGGCCCAGCAGCTCGACGAACGGACCGGCCACCGACGGCGCCACCGCGATGGCGATCGGCTCGGCGAACCGGCGACCCGGCAGGCCGGTGACGACGACCCCGGCCTCCGCCGCCACCAGCGCGCCGGCCGCGTGGTCCCACGGGCTGAGGCCCTCCTCGTAGTAGGCGTCGACGCGGCCCGCCGCCACGGTGCACAGGTCCAGCGCCGAGGAGCCGTGCCGGCGGATGTCGCGGACCAGCGGGAGCAGCTCGGCGACGATCCGGCCCTGGATGCGCCGCTGCTCCACGCGGTAGCCGAAGCCGGTGAGGACCAGGGTCTGCTCCAGCGACACGGGGCTGCTGCCGGCGAGCCGCACCGGCTCCGGCTCCGCGGGGGACTCCAGGTACGCGCCACCGCCCAGGGTCGCCGTGTATTGCTCCCCCGTGAGCACGTTGTGCACGACGCCGGCCACCACCTGCCCGTCCACCTCCGCCGCGATGGACACGGAGAAGGCCGGCAGGCCGTAGAGCAGGTTCACGGTGCCGTCGACCGGATCGACGATCCAGCGGACGCCGCTGCTGCCGGCCCGCGCGGCCCCCTCCTCGCCCAGCAGGCCGTCGTCGGGCCGGGCGGCGAGCAGCCGGCCGGTGATCAGCTCCTCGGCGGCCCGGTCGACGGCGGTGACGACGTCGGTGGGGCTGGACTTGGTGTCCACGTCGGCGGCCGCGCCCACCCGCTCCCGCGCGATCAGGTCGGCGGCCTCCCCGGCGGTGGCGACGGCCAGGGCGAGCAGGGCGGCGGGGTTCGGATCGGTCACCCCGCGATCCTCCAGCAGCGCCGCTACGGTGGCGCCGTGCAGGGCTTCGGGGTGGACATCGGTGGCAGTGGCATCAAGGGGTGCGTGGTCGACCTCGACCAGGGCACCCTCGTCGGCGAGCGGGTGCGCATCCCGACCCCGCAGCCCGCGCACCCCGACCCGGTGTGCGACACGGTCGCGGAGATCGTCGCCTCCTTCGGCTGGACCGAGCGGATCGGCGTCACCTTCCCCGGCGTCCTGAAGAAGGGCGTGGCGTACACCGCGGCGAACGTCGACCCGAGCTGGCTGGGCACGAACCTGGCCGCCGGCGTCGAGGAGCGGATCCCCGGCACGGTGCAGACGCTCAACGACGCGGACGCCGCCGGGATCGCCGAGATGCGCTACGGCGCCGGTCGCGGGCACGACGGCGTCGTCCTGATGCTCACCTTCGGCACGGGCATCGGCAGCGCGCTGTTCACCGACGGCGTCCTCGTCCCCAACACGGAGTTCGGGCACATCCAGGTCGACGGGGAGGACGGCGAGCGGCGCGCCTCGGCCTCGGCCCGCGAGCGCGAGGACCTGAGCTACCCCGCCTGGGCCAAGCGGGTGGACCGCTACCTCGACGTCCTGGAGGTCGGGGTCTGGCCGGATCTGATCATCGTGGGCGGCGGGGTCAGCAAGAAGGCCGCGAAGTGGGTGCCGCTGCTGTCCACCCGCACGCCGGTCGTGCCGGCGCAGCTGCTCAACGACGCCGGCATCGTCGGCGCGGCGCTCGCCGCGGCCGAGGGGATCGGCCACTAGCCCCTTCCGCGGGCCGACGGCGGCCGCCCCGGGAAACGCGCAGGTCGCCCCTCCGGGCGAGCCGGGACGACGAAGGCGGTGGAACACGGCGGAACCGTCGTTACAATGGTGGAGCCCCGCCCCCGTCGCTCCCAGCCGAGAGGCTTCCCCCAGCCGCGCGTCGGTCAAACGCCGCGCAGGGCCGCGGGGTTCCACCTCGCGCTCGTCGGCGCGGGTCGAGGCCGTCGCCCGGGGACCGATCGGTCACCCGGGGAACGGGACCCAGCACGGGAAGGAACCCTGAGTGCCCGCCGAAACGCCAGCACCGGACACCGCCACCGCGAGCACCCCTCGCGCCAGGACGGCCGCCGGCAAGGCCGCCCCAGCGGCCCGCAAGAAGGCCCCGGCGAAGAGCCCCGCCAAGACCAGCCGCACCAAGCCGAGCATCGCGCCGTCGTCCGGCGGTGAGGGCGGCGCCGTGCTGACCGCCGTCGCCTCCGACGGGACCGCGGTCGCCGTCCTCGAGGGCGGCGAGGGTCTCAAGCTCGACGAGACCGTCGTGGCCGGCCCGGACGGCGTCGCCGTCGCCGATGCCGAGCCCGCCGCCGAGGAGACCACCGAGGGTGGCGACTTCGAGTGGGACGACGAGGAGGAGTCCGAGGCGCTGCGGCAGGCCCGCAAGGACGCCGAGATGACGGCCTCGGCCGACTCGGTCCGCGCGTACCTCAAGCAGATCGGCAAGGTGGCCCTGCTGAACGCCGAGGAGGAGGTCGACCTCGCCAAGCGCATCGAGGCCGGGCTCTACGCGGCCGAGCGCCTGCGCCAGGCCGAGGAGGAGGGGCAGAAGCTCTCCCCGCAGCTGCGCCGCGACCTCAACTGGATCGTCCGCGACGGCGAGCGCGCCAAGAACCACCTGCTGGAGGCCAACCTCCGCCTCGTGGTCTCCCTGGCCAAGCGCTACACCGGCCGCGGCATGGCCTTCCTGGACCTCATCCAGGAGGGCAACCTCGGCCTGATCCGTGCCGTCGAGAAGTTCGACTACACCAAGGGCTACAAGTTCTCCACGTACGCCACGTGGTGGATCCGCCAGGCGATCACCCGCGCCATGGCCGACCAGGCCCGCACCATCCGCATCCCGGTGCACATGGTCGAGGTCATCAACAAGCTCGGCCGCATACAGCGCGAGCTGCTCCAGGACCTCGGCCGCGAGCCGACGCCCGAGGAGCTCGCCAAGGAGATGGACATCACCCCGGACAAGGTGCTGGAGATCCAGCAGTACGCCCGGGAGCCCATCAGCCTCGACCAGACCATCGGTGACGAGGGCGACAGCCAGCTCGGCGACTTCATCGAGGACTCCGAGGCCGTGGTGGCGGTCGACGCGGTGAGCTTCACGCTCATGCAGGACCAGCTCACCAGCGTGCTGCAGACCCTCTCCGAGCGGGAGGCCGGCGTCGTCCGGCTGCGGTTCGGCCTGACCGACGGCCAGCCCCGCACCCTCGACGAGATCGGGCAGGTCTACGGGGTGACCCGCGAGCGGATCCGCCAGATCGAGTCCAAGACCATGTCGAAGCTGCGCCACCCCAGCCGCTCCCAGGTGCTGCGCGACTACCTGGACTGAGCACCGACCCGCTCCAGCGCTCACGACGGCCCCGGTCTCCCCTGTGGAGGCCGGGGCCGTCGGCGTGACGGGGATGTTGCGCCAGGAGTGACCTCTGTTGCGACGAGGTCACGATCTCACCCTCTGGTGCGGGACGTGCCGTGTACGCCCACACCTGTCGGGTATCCGGCGTAGCGTTGGCCACGTAGAGAACAGCAGCGGACCCACTGCCGGAGCACGACCCGGTGCACGGAACCACGACAGCACGACCGACCGACGACAGATCAGCACCATCCAGAGTTGAGTCCCTGCTGGACCCACCGGCACCATCGGTCCCGGGCACCCCGCCGCACGGCGGGTCCCGCCGACCGACCCGCCGGCCCGGGAACAGGAGAGACCATCCTGGCGCTGTGCAGGAGGCCGATCCGCAATCGCGGGTCCGTGCGGTAGAGAGCGAGTGATGACCCAGATGACCCAGACGCTGACGACGACCACGCCCGCCGACGACCTCGTCGTCCCCTTCCACTGCGACCGCTGCGGGGCGCTGGCCAAGGTGCGGGTCGTCCTTCCCAGTGGCAGCGACCTCGTGTTCTGCGGGCACCACGCCCGCGAGTACGAGGGCAAGCTCCGTGACATGGCCGCCGACATCATCGAGACCGACGGCGAGTAGCCCCGGTCTCACCCGTTCGAGGCGCTATCGTCGCGGACAGCGATGAAGCCCTCACCCGACGCCGCCGCCGGTGTCCCCCGTTCGCGTGATGCGGACGAAGGACACCGGCGGCTCCGTCGTTCCCGGGTAGCACCGGTCGACGGCCACCCGAGGAACACCTGATGCCGCAGCACCCCCAGTCCGTTGACGGGACCACCCAGCCGGACGACACGGTCGTGCCGCCGGCGCGCCCGGCTCCCGAGCCATCCCGCCCGCCCGAGGCCGCGCCTCCCACGGAGGCCTCCCCCGGTCCCGCCGCGGAGCCGGCGCCCCCGGTCGCGGCGGTCGAGCCTCCGCCGGCAGCGGTCGCGCCTCCGGCCACCGAGCCGACGCCTCCGGCCGCCGAGCCGACGCCTCCCGCCGCGCAGCCGTCAACCCCGGTCGCGGCGGTCCAGCCCGCCGCCAAGGAGCCGACGCCTGCCACCGCGGAGGTCGCGCCCCCCGCCGCGGAGCCCGCGCCTGCCGCCGCAGAGCCCGCACCGCCGGTCGCGGAGCCGGCGCCCCCGGCAGCCGAGCAGGCGCCGGTGGCACCGCACGCAGCGCAGGCCCCGTTCTCCGACGACACCCGCCCCGTCCCGCGCGACCGCGGCCCCGTGCCCGGCGACCAGTCCCCGCCGCCGCCGGCCGCGACCGAGCCGGGCCCCACGCCTGCGCCCGCGCCGCAGTGGGACAACACCGCCGACATCCGCTTCGCGCCCGGGCAGGCCCCCGGGGACCAGCCGCCGCCCCCGGCCGCGCCGCCCGCACCCGCGTCGCCCGCACCCGCGGCGCCCACCGGCGGCCGCGCCCTCGACGGACCCGACGGGCCCGACGGGCCCGGCGGCTCCGGCCCGTCGGACGCCGCCCGCCGCCCCTGGTGGCGCCGTCCCGCCGTGCTGACCCCGGTGGCCGCGCTCGTCGTCCTGGGCGGCGCCTACGGCGTCGACGTGCTCGTCGCGGGCGACGACGTCCCCCGCAACACGGTCGTGGCCGGCGTGGACATCGGCGGGCTCTCGCCCGACGCGGCCGCAGCCGAGCTCGAGGAGCGGTTCCAGGAGGGGTTCGCGGCCGAGTACACGCTGCGGGCCGGGGAGGCCTCGAGGACGTTCCTGCCCGCCGCGGACGGCGTGGCGCTGGACGGCGCGGAGACCGTGGCGGCCGCCCCCGAGCAGTCGCTCAACCCCTGGACCCGGCTCACCGGCTTCTTCACCGAGCACGAGGTAGACCCGGTCCTCGAGGGCGTGGACGCCATCCCGGCCCTCGACATCCTCGCCAACGAGGTCGATCTCGCCGCGGTCGACGCCACGATCGCGATCGACGGCACCACCCCGAGCGTCGTCCCGCCGGCCACCGGCCGCGCACTGGACCGCGAGGCGGCCGCCGACGCCATCACCGCTGCCCTGCTCACCGGCGACCCGGCCGACCCGATCGACCTGCCCGTCGAGGAGGTCGCCGTCGCGGTCACCGAGGACGAGGCCCAGCAGGTCCTCGACGAGGTGGTCACCCCGGGCCTGGCAGCGCCGGTCGTCGTCACCAGCGCGGACGGCAGCGCGGAGGTCGAGGTCCCCGTCGAGGCCATCGCCGCCTCCCTCACGTTCAGCCCCGGCGAGGACGGTCGGCTCACGGTCGGCGTCGACCCGGTCCGGCTGGCGGAGGCGATGGGCGACGACCTCACCGCGTCCGGCACGCCGGCGCAGGACGCGCGCTTCGAGGTCGTCGGCGGCGCGGTGCGCGTCGTCCCGTCGGTCGAGGGGACGGGGATCGACCCCGCGGCGCTCGCGACGGAACTCGTCGGCGTCCTGCCCGACCCGGCCCCCCGGTCGGTGACCGTCGACCTCGGCCCGGTGCCCGCGGACCTCACCACGGCCGAGGCCGAGGCCCTCGGCATCCGCGAGGAGATCAGCAGCTTCACCACCACGACGACCAACAACGCCAGCGGCACGAACATCCGGGTCGTCGCCGAGGAGGTCGACGGCGCGCTCGTCCTGCCCGGCGAGACGTTCAGCCTGAACACGTTCACCGGGCCGCGCGGCACCGCGCAGGGGTACGTGCCGGCCAACGTCATCAGCGGCGGCCAGCTCTCCACCGCCGTGGGCGGCGGCATCAGCCAGTTCGCCACGACCATGTTCAACGCGGTGTTCTTCGCCGGCCTCGAGGACGTCTACCACAAGACGCACACCTTCTACATCAGCCGCTACCCGGCCGGCCGGGAGGCGACCGTCTACGAGGGTCAGATCGACCTGCAGTGGCGCAACGACACCGACACCGGCGTCTTCGTCGACACGTCGTGGGCACCGGCCGCCGGGGGCGGCGGCTCGGTCACGGTGACCTTCTACGGCACCAAGCGCTACGAGATCGACGCCGTGGAGGGGGCGCGGACCAACTACCGCGAGCCGCGGTCGCTGGAGAAGCCGGACGCCGACGGCTCGTGCATCCCGCAGACCGGCGTGCGCGGCTTCGACGTGACCGTCACGCGGATCTTCCGCGACCTGCAGACCGGGGCGGAGATCCGGCGCGAGACGTTCAGCACGTCGTACTCCGCCGAGGACAGCATCCGCTGCGTGCCGGTGGCACCCCCGGCGGAGCCGGTCGACCCGAACGCGCCGCCGCCGGCCGCGGGACCCGCCCCCGCGGCGGGTCCGGCCGGGCGCCGGCCGGTCGGACGCCGGGCGGGATGAGGCCGGTGTCGGCCGGATCCGGGTCCCCCGAGCCGGCCGACACCCGTCGTCACCTGCAGCCGGGCGTGCCCGGCGTGCACACTGGTCGGGTGAGCGCCGTGCTGCCCGGGGGCTCCCCCGCCCGCGCCGGCGAGCCCCTCGACGTCCCGCCGGACGGCGAACCGTCCGGCGGGAGCACCGCGTCCGGCGCCGGCCGCCCCCGCGCCGTCGCCCGCTGGACCGCGCCGGTCCGCGTCCCGGCGCACGTGCTGGGCCGGACGGTCGCCAAGGCGTGGCAGGACCGCATCCTGGGGCTGTCGGGCGAGGCCGCCTTCTGGCAGGTGCTCTCCATCCCGCCCCTGCTCATCGGTCTGCTCGGCTCGCTGGGCTACCTCGGCGACTGGATCGGCGGGGACGCCGTGGCCCGCATCGAGGAGCAGCTGGTCGACGCCTCGGCCACCGCCCTCACCGCCGACGTCGTCGACGACCTGGTCCGCCCGACGCTGGCCGACATCCTCGGCTCCGGCCGGCTCGACGTGGTCAGCGTCGGCTTCCTCATCACCCTGTGGGCGGGGTCGTCGGCGACGGCCACGTTCATGAACACGATCGTGATCGCCTACGGCCAGCGCGACGTGCGCGGGCCGATCGCGACGCGGCTGATGGCCCTGTGGCTGTTCGTCGTCGGGCTGCTGCTCGCGGTGCTGACCCTGCCGCTGCTGGTCCTCGGCCCCGGCCTGCTCGTGGACCTGTTCGCCCCGGACTGGCAGGGCACGGCCACCGTGCTGATCAGCGCGGTCTACGGGCCGGTGGTGCTGATCGGCCTGCTCGTAGGGCTGACGAGCTTCTACCACGTGATCCTGCCGCGCCGGCTGCCCTGGCGGCGGCACCTGCCCGGGACGCTGCTGGCGATGGTCTTCTTCTGGATCGCGGCGACGATCCTGCGGATCTACATCACCGACATCCTCGTGGCGGCGCTGCCCTACGGCGCGCTGGCCACCCCGATCGCCGTCCTGCTCTTCTGCTTCTTCTTCGGGATGTCCATCCTGCTGGGCGCCGAGCTCAACGCCACGATCCAGGAGCGCTGGCCGGCCCCGCTGCGGCGCCACGAGAAGCGCCGGCAGCAGCGACGGGCCGAGAAGCTCGAGCGCGCCCGCGGACTGGACTCGCTGTGAGGCCCCGCCCCGGCGCGCGTGCGGGGACGGCGACCGTCACTTCTTGAGCTGCTGGTAGATCTCCTTGCAGGCCGGGCACACCGGGCTGCCCGGCTTCGGGGTCTTCGTCACGGGGAACACCTCGCCGCACAGGGCCTCCACCATGGTGCCCATCACCGCGCTCTCGGCGATCTTGTTCTTGCGCACGTAGTGGAAGACCTCGTTGGCGCTGCCGGTGTCGCCCTCGCGGACGTCGGGCTTCTCGAGGACGTCGGTGCTGCTCACGCGCTGCTCCCTGGCTCGGCGACGGGGCTCGTCCGGAGAACCGGACGACGACGTCCATGATGACAGGGTGACCGCTGCACTCCCCCGTCCTCCCGTCCGGCTGTCCGCCGAGGTCGCCGACGCGCTCGCGTCCGGCGGGCCCGTCGTGGCGCTGGAGAGCACGCTCCTGGCACACGGGCTGCCCCGGCCGGACAACCGGAGCGCGGCCGACGACGTCGAGGCCGCGGTCCGGGCCGGCGGGGCGGTGCCGGCCACGATCGCGGTCCTGGACGGCGTCCCCCACGTGGGGCTCACCGCCGCCCAGGTCGACCGGGTGTGCGCCGACCCCGACCTCGCCAAGCTGGGCGTGCGCGACCTGCCCGTCGCCGCGGCCCTGGGCCTGTCCGGGGCCACCACCGTGTCCAGCACCGCGCTGCTGGCCGAGCGGGCCGGCATCGCGGTGTTCGCCACCGGCGGCCTGGGCGGAGTGCACCGCCAGTCGATCGACACGTTCGACGAGTCCGCCGACCTCACCGCGCTGTCGCGGACGTCACTGGCGGTCGTGTGCGCGGGCGTGAAGTCGATCCTCGACGTGCCGGCGACCCTGGAGCGGCTGGAGAGCCTGTCGGTGACGGTCGTCGGCTACCGCACCCGCACGTTCCCCGGCTTCTACGTGGCGGACTCGGGCCACGGCCTGGACTGGTCGGTCGAGGACCCCGGGCAGGCCGCGGCGGTCCTCGCCGCGCGGCGCCGGCTGGCCCCCGGCGCCGTCGTCGTCGCCAACCCGCTGCCGGTCGACGAGCAGCTCGACCCCGACCTGCACGACCGCGTGATCGCCGGCGCGCTGGCCGCCGCGGACGCCGCCGGCGTGCGCGGCAAGGAGGTCACGCCGTTCGTGCTGGACCACCTGCACCGCGCCAGCGACGGCGCCACGCTCGCCGTCAACGTCCGCCTCGTGCTGCGCAACGCCGAGCTCGCCGGCGCGATCGCCGCGGCGCTGGCCGCGCTGCCGGCCTGAGCGCCGTGCGCCCGGTCGTCGTCGTCGGCGACGTCGCGACCGACGTGGTCGCCGTCCTCTCCGGCGAGGCCGCACCCGGCTCCGACCGCCCCGCCACCGTCCGCACCCGCGGCGGCGGTGCCGGCGCCAACGTGGCGGTGCACCTGGGCCGGCTGGGCGTGCCGGTGACGTTCGCCGGCTGCGTGGGGGCCGATCCCGCCGGCGCCACCCTGCTGGCCGAGCTCGCCGCGGCCGGCGTGACGCCGGCCGTCCGATCGGTGGCCGGCGGGGTCACCGGCACCATCGTCAGCCTGGTCGAGCCGGGCGGGCAGCGCAGCATGCTGGCCGACCGCGGGGCGAACCTGGAGCTCGTCCCGGCCGACGTCCCCGCCCCGGCCGCCGGCGGGCACCTGCACCTGTCGGGCTACACGCTGCTCCACCCGCGGCCGCGGGCGGCCGGGCTGGCCGCCCTGGCCGCCGCCGCGGTCGCCGGGGCGACGACGTCGCTGGACCCGGCCTCCACGGGACCGCTCGCCGGCTACGGCGTGGACCGCTGGCTGGCCGACACCACCGGCGTCACGCTCCTGCTGCCCAACGCGGACGAGGCGCGGCTGCTCACCGGGTGCGCGGATCCGGCCGACGCCGCCCGCGCCCTCGCCGGCCGGCACCCGGCCGTTGCCGTGACCCTGGGAGCCGAGGGAGCGCTGTGGTGCGCCGGCGGCCGGCTCGTGCACCGGCCGGCGCCGGCAACGGCGGTGCTCGACACGACCGGCGCGGGCGACGCCTTCACCGCCGGCCTCCTGGCCGCGTGGCTGCCCGACCCCGACGCCGACCCCGCCGGCCTGCTCGACAGCGGCATGGCCCTGGCCGCCACCGTGGTGCGGCAGCCCGGAGCGCGCTGAGGCAACCGTGACGGGATCGTGACCCGAACATAGGCAAGGACACCCTAAGTTCGGTAAGGCAAACCTGACAACGGCGCCCGGTGCTCTCCTCGCTCGGCGGCCGGCCTCAGGGAGCCCTCGACTGCGGCGCCGCTCCTCGGCGCCCATCCCCCGAACGGAAGGTCACCATGCGCCGCGCTCCGCGCCTCGCCGCGCTCTCCACCGCTGCCCTCCTCGTCGGCGGCCTCGCCGCCTGCGGGGACGACTCGTCCGACGACGCGTCCGGCGGCGGCGACGCCATCACCATCGAGCACGCCTTCGGCACCACGACCATCGAGGGCACCCCCGAGCGCATCGCCACGGTGCAGTGGGCCAACCACGAGGTCCCGCTCGCCCTGGGCGTCGTCCCCGTCGGCATGGCCGCGGCGAACTTCGGCGACGACGACGGCGACGGCGTGCTGCCCTGGGTCGCCGAGCGGCTCGAGGAGCTCGGCGCCGAGACCCCGGTGCTCTTCGACGAGACCGACGGCATCGACTTCGAGGCCGTGGCCGACACCGAGCCCGACGTCATCCTCGCCGGTTACTCGGGCCTGACCCAGGAGGACTACGACACCCTCAGCGAGATCGCCCCGGTCGTGGCCTTCCCCGAGGCCCCGTGGGCGACCCCGTGGCGCGAGATGATCGAGATCAACGCCGCCGGCATGGGCATGGCCGAGGAGGGCGAGCAGCTCGTGGCCGACCTCGAGCAGCAGATCGCCGACACGGTCGCGCAGCACCCGCAGCTGGCCGGCCGGGCCACGATGTTCCTGACGCACGTGGACAGCACCGACCTCAGCGAGGTCAGCTACTACACGCCGTTCGACACCCGCAGCGCCTTCTTCGAGGACCTCGGCCTGACGACCCCGGGGAGCGTCGCGGACGCCTCGACCGACCCCGAGCAGTTCTCGGGCACGATCAGCGCCGAGCAGATCGACACGCTGGACGACGTGGAGATCATCGTGACCTACGGCGACCAGGAGCTCGTGGACGCGCTGAGCGGCGACCCGCTGCTGTCGCAGATGCCCGCCGTCGCGAACGGGTCGATCGTGCTCCTGCCCGACACCCCGCTGGGCACCGCGGCCAACCCGACGCCGCTGGCGATCTCGTGGGTGCTCGAGGACTACGTCGCCCTGCTGGCCGAGGCCGCCGACAAGGCCGTGACTCCGGCCCCGTGACCTCGGTCGACTCCGTTCCGACCCCGGGTGCCGCCCTCGTGCGGCGCCCGGGGTCGGTGCGGTTCCTGTGGCTCCTCGCCGTCGTCGCGGCGCTCGGCCTGCTCATGGCCGCCTCGGTCGCGATCGGCTCCCGTGGCGTCGGCTGGTCCGACATCCTCGCCGCCCTCGGTGGTTCCTCGGAGACCATCGAGGAGGCCGCGGTCACCAAGCGCATCCCCCGCACCGTCCTCGCGGTCGTGGTCGGCGGTGCGCTCGGGCTCGCCGGCGCGGTGATGCAGGGCGTCACCCGCAACCCGCTGGCCGACCCCGGCGTCCTCGGCATCAACATGGGCGCCTCGCTCGCCGTCGTCGCGGGGATCGCCTGGTTCGGCCTCTTCAGCGCCACGAGCATCATCGTCACGGCGATCTTCGGCGCCGCGCTGGCAGCGGTCTTCGTCTACGCCGTCGGCTCGCTCGGTCGCGGGGGTCCCACCCCGCTCAAGCTCGCCCTCGCCGGTGCCGCCACGTCCGCGGCGCTGACGTCCTTCATCACCGCGATCGTGCTGCCGCGCGGCGACATCGCGGCCAACGTGCAGTCGTTCCAGGTCGGCGGCGTGGGCGGCGCGACGTTCGCCACCATCACCCCGGTGCTGCCGTTCCTCGCCGTCGGCCTGGTGATCAGCCTGCTGTCCGCGCGCAGCCTGAACTCCCTGGCGCTCGGCGACGAGCTCGCGGCGGGGCTCGGTGAGCGCGTCGCCCTCGCCCGCGGCGTCGCGGCGCTGGGCTCGGTGCTGCTGTGCGGCGCGGCCACCGCGGTCGCCGGCCCCATCTGGTTCGTCGGCCTCGTCGTCCCGCACCTGTGCCGGCTGCTCGTCGGCGTGGACCACCGCTGGCTGCTGCCCTTCTCCGCGCTGACCGGCGCGTGCCTGCTCGTCGCCTCGGACGTGATCGGGCGCATCGTCGCCCGGCCCGGCGAGCTCGACGTCGGCATCGTCACCGCGCTGGTCGGTGCTCCGTTCTTCATCGCCGTCGTCCGGCGGCAGAAGGTGCGGGAGCTGTGACCGCCGTCGTCCCGCCGCCGGCCGCCACGGTCGACGCGGTGGCCCGGAACCGGGTCCGCCGCTCGGTCCGCCGGCGGCTCGTGATCACCGTGCTCGCGGTGCTGGTCGCGGCCGCCTTCGTCGTCACGCTGATGGTGGGGCGGACGTTCTACCCGCTGGACGAGGTCGTCCGGGTGGTCCTCGGCGAGCGCGTGCCCGGGGCCTCCTTCACCGTCGGGCGGCTGCGGCTCCCCCGCGGCGTCCTCGCCCTCGTGGCCGGGCTCGCCTTCGGGCTCGCGGGCGTCACCTTCCAGACGATGCTGCGCAACCCGCTCGCCAGCCCCGACGTCATCGGCATCACCTCGGGCGCCGGTGCCGCGGCCGTCTTCGGCATCGTGATCCTGTCCCTCGGCGGCACGGCGGTGTCCACGGTGGCGGTCGCCGCGGCGCTCGGCGTGGCCCTGGTGATCTACCTGCTCTCCTTCCGGGGCGGGGTCGCGGGCACCCGGCTCATCCTGATCGGCATCGGGGTGGGCGCGATGCTCAACAGCGTCACCTCCTACGTGCTCACCAGGGCCGGGCAGTGGGACTACCAGGAGGCGCTGCGCTGGCTGACCGGCAGTCTCAACGGCGCCACCTGGGAGGCGGTCGCGCCCGCCCTCGTGGCGCTGCTCGTGCTCGGCCCGGTGCTGCTGGGCCAGAGCAGGAACCTGTCGGCGCTGCAGCTGGGCGACGACACCGCCGCCGCGCTGGGCGTCCGCGTCGAGCGCACCCGCCTGATCGCGATCGTGTGCGCGGTGGGCGTGATCGCCTTCGCCACCGCCGCGTGCGGGCCGATCGCCTTCGTCTCGTTCCTCGCCGGCCCGATCGCCGCGCGCATCGTCGGGCCGAACGGCTCCCTGCTCGTGCCGGCCGCGCTGGTGGGTGCGCTGCTCGTGCTCGTCGCCGACCTCGTCGGCCAGTTCGCCCTCGATACGCGCTACCCCGTCGGCGTCATCACCGGGGTGCTCGGGGCGCCCTACCTGATCTACCTGATCATCCGCACCAACCGCGCCGGAGGCTCATTGTGAGCGAACAGCAACGCGAGCATCGCAGCGAGCGCCAGCGAGCGAGGAGCGGAGCGTTGCGCGGAAGCGAACGGGGAACATCGTGACCGCCACCCACTCCCTGGCTGCCGAGGAGCTCACGCTCGCCTACGGCGAGCGCCTCGTCATCGAGGGCCTGGACCTGGTCGTCCCGGCCGGCTCGATCACGGCGATCGTCGGCGCGAACGCCTGCGGCAAGTCCACCCTGCTGCGGTCGATGTCGCGCCTGCTGTCGCCGCGGGCGGGCCGGGTGCTGCTCGACGGCAAGGCGGTGCACCGGATGCCCGCCAAGGAGCTGGCCCGCACGCTCGGGCTGCTCCCGCAGTCGCCGATCGCGCCGGAGGGCATCACCGTCGCCGATCTGGTCGGCCGCGGTCGGCATCCGTACCAGGGCGTCTTCTCCCGGTGGAGCCGGGAGGACGACGCCGCCGTGGCCGCCGCCCTCGAGGCGACGCAGACCACCACGCTGGCCGACCGCGCCGTCGACGAGCTCTCGGGCGGTCAGCGGCAGCGGGTGTGGATCGCGATGGCCCTGGCCCAGCAGACCGATCTGCTGCTGCTCGACGAGCCCACCACGTTCCTCGACGTCGCCCACCAGGTCGAGGTGCTGGACCTGCTCACCGACCTCAACCGGACCCGCGGGACGACGATCGTGATGGTCCTGCACGACCTGAACCTCGCCGCGCGGTACGCCGATCACCTCGTCGCGCTGGCCGCCGGGCAGATCCACGCCGCGGGGACGCCGGCCCAGGTGCTCACCGAGGACTGCGTGCGGGCGGTGTTCGGCCTCGACAGCCGGGTCATCGAGGACCCGACGTCGGGAGCGCCGCTGATGCTGCCGCTCGGGCGCCACCACGTGGACACCCCCGCCGAGGTGTCGCCCCGCGGCTGACGCGGCGGCGGCCCGGCTCAGTGCTCGATGACGCGGGCGGGCTCGATCGCGCGGCGGGCCACGGCCGGGTCGTCGAGGATCCGGTCGGGCGGCGACGGGCGGTACCGGTTGGGGTCGACCCGCTTCTTCGGCGGCGCGTCGTTGGCCATGACGACGGCGATCCAGGGCAGCACCGTGCCGACCACGGCGAAGAAGATCGCCAGCCAGAGCGTCTGGTAGAACGCCGCGGCCAGCACGACGCTGATCAGGCGCACCCCCATGGTCAGCACGTAGCGGCGCTTGCGGGCGGCGTGCTGCTCGGTGAGGCTCGGGGCGGCCTCGGTGATGAGGACCGGCTCTGCTCGCCGGGATCGTGCCGACTGCTCGCTGGAGGCCACGGGCGCCCTTCCACGGACCGGCCGGGGGTGGTGGCGAAGAGTCGGCGAGGAAGATCCGTCGGCCCCGGAGCCCCGGCTCCTGGCGACCATCGTGCCACCCGATCGGGCGCGATGCAGGTGCCTGGAGTGCGCCGTCGGCGCGCCCGGTTCAGGACGCGGCGGCGGCCGTCGCGGCCTGCTCCTTCTCCTGCTCGGTGCGGACCCCCCGCGCCGGGCCGGACGCGTAGCGTTGCGCCGTTCGGTCGCCGATCTCGGCCGGCGACCGACCACGACGCGTCGCTCGTCCAGGAAGGGCTCGTCATGTTGCACGAGACCCCGACCGTCTACTACCGCCCGGGGTGCCCGCACGCAGTCCGGCTACGGGTCGAGCTCGTCCTCGCGCGGGTGCCGCACCGGTCGGTGCGCTTCCGCGACGACGAGGCGGGAGCCGCGGCGGTCCGGGCCCGCCACGAGAGGGGGTACGAGCTCTCCCCGACCGTGGTCATCGGCGACGAGCACCTGACCAACCCCTCGCTGCGGCAGGTCCGCGAGGCCATGGCCCGCCGATGAGCGAGGCACCGGACGACGTGCCGCACGGGAGCCGGCCCGCCCGCGGTGCTGCTCCCGGAGCCAGGGGTTGTCGACCGCCTGCAGCAGGAGGGCGGCCAGTCCGTCCGCGCCCGGCTGACCCAGCTGCGCGCGGTGCATGACGGCGCGGGCGAGCAGCTCCCACAACCCGCGCCGGGAGGCGAAGTCCTCCAGCTCCGCGACCCACTGCGGTGCGGCGTCCAGACCCCGTTCCGCGGCGAAGGCGCACAGGGCGTCGAGGCAGTAGGCCTGCACCCAGTCGTGCGAGGAGCGCGCGCGCCGGCACGCCTCCCGGGCCTGCACGAGGCAGTCCAGGGCCGGCGCGTCCTCACGGCGGGCCGCCGCCACCAGCCCGCGGGCTCTCAGCGAGTAGCCCTGCCAGCACGGGTCGCCCACCTGGCAGGCCAGCGCGTAGGAGTGCTCGAGCGCCTCGGCCGCCTCCTCGAGCTGTCCGTCGAGGAGGTACACCTCGCCCAGCAGGGACTCGGGGAACGCCAGGAAGGACGTGTAGTCCAGGCGGCGAGCGACCTCGCATCCCAGGGTCAGGGCCTCCCGCGCGGCCCCGAGCTCGCGACGCAGGAGGCGCAGCCGTCCGATGCCCGTCCACGCGTACGCGAGCGCGTGGCCGTCCCCGGCCTCCTCGGCCAGGCGGACCGCGTGGTCGAGGGCGTCGACCGCGGCCGGGTAGTCGGCCTGGTCGATGCGGCCGAAGCCGGCGTGGACCTCCGCCCAGACCAGCAACCGGGGATCGCAGTCCGCGAACTCCCGAGCCTGCCTGAGCCAGCTCTCCATGCGCGGATAGCGACCTCGGAGCACCTCGATGTAGCCGAGCTCCACGGCTGCCCGGGACGCCGTCGCCCGGTCACCGGTGCGGCGGGCGAGCACCACGGCCTCGTGGAGGACGGCGATGCCCTCCTCGTCGGCCCCCCGGACGCCCTCGACGAGCGCGCCACCGAGGGCGGCCAGTGCGTGTCCGAGGAGGTCTTCGTGGCCCAGCCGTCGGGCGTCCGACACCCCCGAGCGCAGCAGGTCCACCGCCACCTCGTAGGCGCCGGCACGGGCGGTGGCCCGACCCGTCTCCACCTGGGCCAGGACCGCGCCACGCGTGGTCGCCCGCGGCGACGCGGTCCGGACCCGCAGGGCCGCGGACAGGGCCGGGGAGGGGTCGACACCGAGCTCTCGGCGGAACAGGTCCCGGCACCGGGCCGCCTGCCACTCGGCGGCCCGGCGGTCACCGACGGCGACCAGGCTCCGGACCAGGAGCTCGTGGCCTCCCTCGTCGAGCGGGTCGCCCGCCACCAGCCGGCTGGCGAGGTCCGCTGCAGCCGGGGCCTCCCCTCGCGCGAGCCGTGCGTGCGTGGCCTCGTGGAGCATGGCCCGCGTCGTGCCGGCGATTCGGCGGCGCTCGTTCGACAGCCACAACTCGAACGCCGGTCCCACCCGGAGCGGCACGCCCTCGAGCAACTCCCGACCGAACCCCGGCAGGGCCACCGCGTCCTGCCACGACCCGCGCGCGACGACGTCGGCGTCGACCACCGTCCCGGGTCGGAGGACCCCGGTGAGGGGATCTCCGTCCAGGCGGATCTCCGGCCCGAGGGCCCGCCGCGCCTGGGACAGCGTCCAGCGCAGGGCGCCGGCCGGGTCGTCGGCCCCGTCGAACAACAGCCCGGCCAGCCGCGACCGCGGCACGGGCGCGTGCGTCAGCAGCAGGTAGGCCAGCAGGCACCAGCTCTTGCTGCCCCGCGGCGGCTGCACCGGCCGACCGTCGACCACGACGCAGGGTGGCCCGAGCAGGTGGACGTGGGTGGCCATGGGCCCCTCCATGCGCCAGGCAGCTCCCGTCTCAGCGAGCTCAGTGTGGCACCGCCGCCTCACACGCCGGCGCACACGCCTGCGCCGGATCGTGGTCGCGCGCCGGGTCCCCGGCCACCGACGAGACAGGAGGAACCGCCATGCCCAGCTTCATCGGCTCACGTGGCCGCATCCACCACCACGCCTGGATGCCCGACGGCGACGTCCGGGGAGTCGTCATCCTCCTGCACGGCTACGGCGAGCACCTCGGCCTCTACGACGCGCTCGCCCACCGGCTGACCCGCGACGGCCACGCCGTGCACGCGATCGACGCCGTCGGCCACGGCCGCAGCGACGGCGAACGCGCGCTCATCGCCTCCTGGGACCACTACGTCGACGACGCCCGCATCCTCGCCGCGATCGCCGGCGACCGTCATCCCGGCAGGCCTGTCGTCCTCGTGGGCCACTCCGGCGGTGCTGCCGCCGCGTACCTCCTCGCCCTGCGCTCCCCCGGCATCGCGCGGGCGCTCGTGCTCTCCGGCGCGCCGCTGCGAACGCTGGACTGGGCGGCCGAGGCCGACGCCGAGGTCGACGTCGACCCCGGCGAGATGTTCAGCACCCACCCTGAGTACGTGGACGCGCTGCTCCACGACCCGCTGACCTGGCACGGCGGGTTCCGGCCCGAGACCGTGCACGCCCTCAGCCTCGCCTGGCCGGAGATCGCAGCCGGGATCGCCGCGGGCCTGCCGGACGTGCCCGTCCTCTTCCTGCACGGGGAGGCAGACCCGGTCGTCCCGGTCGCCGACGCGCGGGCGAACGCCGCCGCGCTGCCGCAGGCACGGCTGACGACGTTCCCGGGCGACCTGCACGACGTCCTGAACGAGCACGACCGGGACGTCGTCCACGAGAGCGTCGCCGCCTTCGTCACCGCGTCCGCGGGTCTGGTGCCGGCCGGCGTCCAGGGCTGAGACCGCGGCTGCCGTTCCCGGTCGAGCACCCGCGACCCCGACCACCCACGGAGGGCAGTTCGTCCGAGCCACCCTGCGCCGGTACGCCACCGCCGCCGCGTTCGCCGACGTCGAGGTGCTGGCAGTGGACGACGACTTCGTGCCCTCGTAGGTCTGCGTCATCCTCGCCCGGCGCCGTGGAGCGGCTCATCCGCAGCTCGCCCGGACGGGATACCGGACCGTTCCCGCCGGACCGGTCCCGCGCCTGCTCACGTCACCCGGCGCCTGGAGCCTTCTTCGCGGCCGCCTTCTGCTCCTGCTTGAACTGGCGGACCTCCGCCAACGAGTCCGGCCCGGTGATGTCGGCGACCGAGCGGTGCGAGCCCTCCTCGCCGTACTCGCCGGCGGCCTCGCGCCAGCCGGACGGCGTGACCCCGTACTGCTTGCCGAGCAGCGCGACGAAGATCTTCGCCTTCTGCGCGCCGAAGCCGGGGAGCTCCGCCACCCGCTTCAGCAGCGCCTTCCCGTCGGGTGCGTCGGCCCACAGCTCCTCGGCCCGGCCGTCGTAGCGCTCGACGAGCAGCCGGCACACCCCCTGCGCGCGGGCGGCCATCGAGCCCGGGTAGCGGTGGACGGCGGGCGGGCCCTGGAACCAGGCGACAACCTGCTCCGGGGCGGCGTCGGCGATGTCGGCGGCCGACAGGGTGTCCACGCCCATCCGGTCGGCCAGCAGGCGCGGTCCGGCGAAGGCGCGCTCCATGGGGAACTGCTGGTCGAACAGCATGCCCAGCAGCAGGGCGAGCGGGTCGCGGCCGAGCAACTCGTCGGCGCGCGGGGCCTGGGTCAGCGTCAGGGTCGGCACACCGGCGATGGTGCCGCACGGCCGGCCCGGCGGAAACGACCGCCGGTGGTCCCGCCGGGACCGGGCCTCAGCCGACGAGCAGCGCGATCGCGATGTAGTGGCACGTGGCGGCGGCGCAGACGAAGGCGTGGAAGACCTCGTGGTACCCGAACACGGACGGAACGGGATCGGGACGGCGGCGGTGGTAGGCGAGGGCGCCCACGACGTAGAGCAGCCCGCCGACGATGACGAGGACCGCGGCCGCGACCCCGGCGGTGACCCACAGCGCGGGCAGGGCGAGCGCGTTGGCGACCCCCAGGCCGATGAAGGTGCCGCCGACGAGCCACTCCGGTGCGTCCATCCAGGCCAGGTGCGTGCCGATCCCCACGGCGGTGACCGACCACAGGACGATCAGGCACACCAGCCCGTAGGTCCCGGGAGCGGCGACGAGGAAGATCGGCGTGGCCGTTCCCGCGATCAGCAGGAAGATCATCACGTGGTCGACCCGCTGGAGGACGCCGCTGGCGACCCGACTCCAGCGGCCCCGGTGGTAGAGGGCGCTGACGCCGAGCATCCCGCTCAGGCAGCCGACGTAGACCGCGACGCCGACCACCTGCCGGGAACCCCGGGCGGCGACCACGAGGAGGGTCCCGGCGACGAGCGAGGCCTCGAACCAGACCAGGTGCAGCAGGCCGCGCAGCAGCGGCCGGGTGTAGTGCACGTTCCGGCGGCGGTCGTAGAGGGCCGCGGTCGAGGACGTCGGCTCCCCACCCCCGGCGGGCCTGTCGGCCGCCCGGTCGTCGGGGGGTCCGGGGCCCCGCGCGGGCGTCGGCCGCCCGAGCGAGGACCGCCGGGGAGGTTGCGGGAAGCCCGCAGCGTCGCCGCCACGCACGTCGTCCACACCAGCCGACGGCAAGCGAGCCAGGCAGAGCCCTTCGTCCCGCCTCCTCCGCCCCGGCGGCTCCGACGGTCACCGGCCCGCCCGTGCCACGAGGTCGGCCAGCTCGCGGTCGAAGCGCTCGGCATCCTCGAGGAACGGCATGTGGCCCGCGTCGTCGTACCAGGAGGCCCCGGCCGAGGGGCAGACGCCCAGCACGTGCTCGGCCATCGACGGCAGGACGATCTCTTCAGGGTCCGGGCGAGGCGCGTGCCGTCGGGCGCGGTGCAGAACCGGATCTCGCTGGTCACCTCTCACCCGCCTCGGTCCGCGGGCTCCTCCGCCCGCCCGGCGGCATTCCGGCCAGGAGCAGCATCGCCTCGCACCCACCGCGGGGCAAGGCGCGCGGCGCCGGCCGACCTTCCCGCCAAAGCCGATCGGGATGGTAGACATATGGGCGTGCCTCTCGCCCCGATCGACCGGACCCCCGTCGCCGGACCCGGTCGCCCGGCACCGGCCACCCCCGCGCTGACGCGGCGGTCCACCGTCGATCTGCTGCGGGTCGCCAGCGCGCTCTGTCCGGGTCGCTGACACCGACCCTCCGGATCCACTCCGCCCCGGCCCGCCCCGGCCGGCAGCGCGCCTGCTCGAGGAAGACCCCATGCCCTCCCCTGCCGTCCTGTCCCCCGCGCCCGCCCTCGCCGCGCCGACCGGCACCGCGACGCGGCCCCGCCCGTCGCTGGTCCCGCCGATCCGCCGCGCCGGCGTCCCCGCGCTGGCCGCGGCCCTGGCCGCCGCGGCCGACCGCTGGCTGCACCTGGTCGAGTACCGCCCCGACTCCCGCTGGACCCACCTGCTCCCCTCCGCCGACGCCGCGGCGGTGCTGGATCCGTCGCTGCACCGCGAGCTCGCCGCGGCCGAGGTCTGGCTGCTGTCCTGGCTCCCCGGTCAGGGCACGCCGCTGCACGACCACGGCCGATCCGCGGGCGCCTTCGCCGTCGTCCGTGGATCGCTCACCGAGCGCGTCGTCGCGCCCGGCCGGCCGGGCCGACCCGGGCGGGAGTCCACCGCCGAGCTCACCGGCGGCTCCGTGCGCTCCTTCGGCGCTCACTACGTTCACCAGGTGACCAACTCCGCGCCCGTACCGGCGATCAGCGTGCACGTGTACGCACCCCGCCTGACCGAGATGAACACCTATTCCTTCGCCGGCGACCGGCTGGACCGGACCGGCACCGAGCAGGCCGGGGTGGACTGGTGACGGCCCCGCCCGGCGGGGCCCGCCCGCCCGGCGCCCGGACCGTCGACGAGCTGCTCGCCGAGGCGCGGGCGCGGATCACCCGCGTCTCCCCGGAGGAGGCGGCCGAGCGGGTGGCCGCCGGTGGCGTGCTCGTCGACATCCGCCCCGCGGCCCAGCGCGCCGCCGAGGGGGAGGTCCCCGGCGCCCTCGCCGTCGAGCGCAACGTGCTCGAGTGGCGGTTCGACCCGGCCAGCGACGCCCGGCTCCCGCAGGCGACCGGCTACGACGTGGACGTGATCGTGCTCTGCTCGGAGGGCTACACGTCCAGCCTCGCCGCCGACGCCCTGCGCTCCCTGGGCCTCGAGCGTGCCACCGACGTCATCGGCGGCTTCTCCGCGTGGGCGGCCGCCGGCCTGCCGACGACGGGCGGCCCCGGCGCCCCCTGACCGGCCGCCTGCCGAGCCCGCTCAGGGCTGCAGGGTGCGGACGACGCGCGCCGGATTCCCAACGGCGACCACGTTCGCCGGGAGGTCCCGGGTGACCACGGCGCCGGCGCCGACGACGGTGTTCTCGCCGATGGTGACGCCGGGCAGCACGATCGCCCCGCCGCCCAGCCAGACGTTGTCGCCGATCGTGATCGGCTCGGCCGCCTCCCACTTGTCCCGCCGCGGCCGCGGCTCGACCGGGTGCGTCGGGGTCAGCAGCTGCACGCTGGGCCCGATCTGCACGTCGTCGCCGATGGTGATGGCGCCGACGTCGAGCGCCACCAGGCCGAAGTTGGCGAAGCACCGGGCGCCGATGCGGATGTTGCTGCCGTAGTCGACGTACAGCGGCGGGCGGAGCTCGGTGCCCTCACCGACCGCGCCGAGGAGCTCCTCCAGCAACCGGCGGCGCAGCGCTCCCTGGCGCACCGACGTCGCGTTGTAGACCTCGGTCAGGTCCAGCGCCCGGGAGCTCTCCTCGGCGAGCTCGGGGTCGTCGGCGATGTACGGGTCGCCCGCGAGCATCCGCTCGCGCATCGTGCGGGGATCGCCGGGGTCGGGCGGAGCGGCCATGCGACGACCGTACGCACCGGGCACCGCGCGGGCCGGGCGCCCGCGGTCGGCGAGGATGGCCCGGTGCGCGCGGTCGTGAGCAGGGTGGCTACAGCGGCTGTAACGGTGGACGACGCCGTGGTCGGCGAGATCGGCCGCGGGCTGCTGGCGCTGGTCGGGGTGGGCCGGACCGACGCCGGCCCGGCCGCCCGTGCGCTCGCCCGCAAGCTGCACGAGCTGCGGATCTTCCCCACCGACGACGGCGCGAGCTCCGCTGCCGATCTCGGGCTGCCGGTGCTGGTCGTGAGCCAGTTCACCCTCTACGGCGACACGAGGAAGGGCCGCCGTCCCTCCTGGACCGAGGCGGCGCCCGGCGAGGTCGCCGAGCCCCTGGTCGAGGAGGTGGTGGCCGAGCTGCGGCGGCGCGGCGCCACGGTGGCCACCGGCGTGTTCGGTGCCCGGATGGCCGTCTCCTCGGTCAACGACGGGCCGATGACGCTGCTGCTCGAGGTCTGAGTTCCGCCCCTGTAGTTCGACCCGCGCCCGCCGGGGTAGGTACGGGTGACGCAACACACGTCCTGTGGGTTGGCTGTGAAGGGGCCACCCGTGGAACACCGGGCCCCTCCGCGGCCGTTGGACAGGGCGTACCACACAGACGAGAAGCAACGAGGGCCGCCGGCCGGCACCGGGACCCTCGCATTCGACACCCGGGTCGCTCCGCCGACATCGCCGTCCGGCGAGAGCATCCGAACCAGAGGCAAGGACGAAGACACATCGTGACGCTGCTGCAGTCTTCCCCCGACGACGCCCTCGAGGTCCGCTCGCCCCGGCGCGAGCCCGACACCAGCGGCCTGGTGTCGACCGACCTCGTGCGCGTCTACCTGAACACCATCGGCAAGACCGCCCTGCTGACCGCCGAGCAGGAGGTGGAGCTGTCCAAGCGGATCGAGGCGGGCCTGTACGCCGAGCGGCTGCTGTCCGAGCGGCAGCTGACCCCCTCGCTGCAGCGGGACTACAAGACGCTCGCCGTCGACGGCAAGGCCGCCAAGCGGCACCTGCTCGAGGCCAACCTGCGCCTGGTGGTCTCCGTGGCCAAGCGCTACACCGGCCACGGCATGACGTTCCTGGACCTCATCCAGGAGGGCAACGTCGGCCTGATCCGCGCCGTCGAGAAGTTCGACTACACCAAGGGCTTCAAGTTCTCCACGTACGCGACGTGGTGGATCCGCCAGGCGATCACCCGCGCCATGGCCGACTCCGGGCGCACCATCCGCCTGCCCGTCCACCTGGCCGAGCAGGTCAACAAGGTGGTGCGCACCCGGCGCCGGATCCACCAGGAGCTGGAGCGCGAGCCCACCGCCGAGGAGCTGGGGCTCGAGCTGGACCTGACGCCCGAGCGCATCACCGAGCTGCTCGAGTACAGCCGCGACCTCGTCAGCCTCGACCAGACGGTCGGCGCCGACGAGGAGTCCCGGCTCGGCGACTTCATCGAGGACGCCGACGCCGCGGTCGCCGAGGATGCCGTCGCCTTCCAGATGATGAAGGGTGACGTGCGGACCGTGCTGCAGACCCTCGAGGAGCGCGAGCGCGACGTCGTCGTGCTCCGCTTCGGCCTGGACGGCGGCCAGCCCCGCACGCTGGAGCAGATCGGCAAGCAGTTCGGGCTGTCCCGCGAGCGGGTCCGCCAGATCGAGCGGGAGACGATGGCCAAGCTGCGCGACCCGCAGCGCGCCGACGCCCTCCGCGACTACCTCGGCTGACGCGACCGGCTCTGCCCAACCGACCCGAGAAGGCCCGTCCCTGCGGGGGCGGGCCTTCTCGCGTCCCTAGACCCCGGGGGAGCGCATCTTGCGGGGGCCGGGGTCGACGCGGGCGGTCGGGCGGCCCACCGACGCGGTCGCGCCGGCGATGACCAGCGAGCGGCCGCCGTGCCAGGGCTGCGCCGGGCCGACGATGACCGGGTCGAGGGTCAGGGACAGCACCTCCGGCAGGTCGTCGGCCAGCCGCGCCACCCGCAGCAGGGTGTCCTCCAGCGCTGCGACGTCGACCTCCTCGGAGCCGCGCCAGCCGTTCAGCAGCGGCCAGGCCCGCGGCGCCCGCACCAGCTCGGCGGCGTCCAGGTCGGTCAGCGGCAGCGTGCGGTAGGCGCGGTCGCCCAGCAGGTCGGTGGCCACGCCCCCGACGCCGAAGCTGACCAGCGCGCCGAACGAGGGGTCGTCGACGATCTCCACGACGGTCGCCACCCCCGGCGCCGCCATCTCCTGCACGATCACCGGGTCGCCGGCCGGGATCGCGCCGAAGGCCGCCCGCACCGCGCCGGCGTCGGCCAGGTCCATCCGCACCCCGCCGAGGTCGGTGCGGTGCCGCAGCCACGGCGCCGTCGACTTCAGCACGACGGGGTAGCCGATCGTGTCCGCCGCCGCGACCGCCTCGTCCTCGTCGGTCGCGGTGTGCGTCCGCAGCAGCGGCAGCCCGTAGGCGGCGAGCAGCCGGATGAGCTCGTCGTCGGTGAGGGCGCGCCCGTCCGGGGCCTCGGCCAGCACGGCCTCCACGACCGCGCGCGCGGCGGACTCGTCGACGTCGGCCAGCTCCGGCAGCTCACCGACCGGGCGGCGCCGCCAGCGGGCGTACTCGGCCACCTTGGCCAGCGCGATCACCGCCCGCTCGGGCGTCGAGTAGGACGGGACCGAGCCGCGCGCCGGCGTCCCGTCCTCGCCGGGGACGGTCAGCTCCGGCGGGATCCCCTCCGTGGAGAGGAAGGTCGCCACGACCGGCTTGGGCGAGTTGCGCGCCACCTCCAGCAGCGCCCGCCCGAACTGCTCCACCTGCTGGGCCAGGGGCGGCAGGAACACGGCCACCACGGCGTCCACCGCGTCGTCGTCGATCACCCGCTGCAGCGCCGCGCCGAACTCCTCGGGCGCGGCGGCCGTGCCGATGTCCACCGGCGCCTCGGAGGCGAGGGTCAGGCCCTCCTCGAGGACGGCGTCCGCGACCAGCACCCCCAGCGCGGTCGAGTTGCCCACGATCGCGACCCGGTCGCCGGCCGGCAGCGGCTGGTGGGCCAGCAGCGTGCCGACGTCGAAGAGCTGGGCCAGCGTCTCGACGCGGATCACGCCCGCGGAGGAGAACAGCGCGGCCACCGACTCCTCCGGGACCGCCACCGACGTGCCGGCCAGCCCCGCCGTCATCCGCACGTGCCGGCCGCTCTTCACCGCGACCACCGGCTTGGTGCGCCCGACGGAGCGCGCCAGCCGGGCGAACTTGCGCGGGTTGCCGAAGCTCTCCAGGTGCAGCAGCACGACCTCGGTGCCGGGGTCGGTGGCCCAGAACTGCAGGAGGTCGTTGCCGCTGACGTCGGCGCGGTTGCCCGCCGACACGAAGCTCGACAGCCCGATGTTGCGGGCCCGCGCCCGCTCCAGCAGCGCGACGCCGAGGGCGCCGGACTGCGCGAAGAAGCCCACCCGCCCCCGGCCGGGGACCTGCGGGGCGAGGCTGGCGTTGAGCCGCACGGCGGGGTCGGTGCTCACGATGCCCAGGCAGTTGGGCCCCACCACCCGCATCCCCGACGCCCGCGCGGCGAGCACCAGCGCCCGCTCCCGGGCCCGCCCCTCGGCCCCGGACTCGCCGAAGCCGCCGGAGATGACCACCAGGCCGTGCACCTTCTTGCGCCGCGCGGCCTCGACCACGCCCGCGACCTCGTCGGCCGGGACGGCGACCACGGCCAGGTCCACGTCGCCCGGGATGTCCTCGAGCCCCGCGTACGCCGGCACCCCGCGCACGTGGCGGGCACCCGGGTTGACCGGGTAGATCGGGCCGTCGAAGCCGTAGCCGAGCAGGTGCCGCAGGACGGCGTTGCCGATCTTCTCCTCGTCGTTGCTGGCGCCGACGACGGCCACCGACGAGGGCGTCAGCAGCCGGGCGATCGACCGCGACTCGCTGCGCTGCTCCCGCTCGGCCGCCACCGCCAGCGCCGCCTCGGTCGGCGCGATCGGGAAGGCCAGGTGGACGACGCCCTCCTCGTAGGTGCGGGTCGGCGTGTACCCGGCGTCGAGGAAGACCCGCACCATCCGGTTGTTCTGCGCCAGCACCTCGGCCACGAAGCGCTTGATGCCCCGCTCCAGCGCCGCCGCGGCCAGGTGCTCGAGCAGGACCGAGCCCAGCCCGCGTCCCTGGTGGGCGTCCTCGATGAGGAAGGCCACCTCGGCGTCGTCGGTGTCGGGGTAGCGGTCGTAGCGGCCGACGCCGATCAACTGGTCGCCCAGCCGCAGCACGAACGCCACCCGGTTGTCGTGGTCGACGTGGGTGAAGCGGCGCAGGTCCCGCTCGCTCAACCGCTTCATCGGCCCGAAGAACCGGTAGTAGCGGGTCTGGTCGGAGCTGCGCTCCATCAGCCCGACGAGGCCCTCGGCGTCGTCGGGCCGGATCGGGCGCAGGTGCACCGTGCCGCCGTCGGCGGCCACGATGTCGGCCTCCCAGTGCGCGGGCGGCTGCGGCTCGGGCTCGGGGACGGTGGGCTGCTCGTCTGACATTCGATTCACCTTCGGCCGCCGGGCAGGGGCCCGCCGCGAGCCTGCGAGTGGTGGGGGGCTCGGTGGTCCCTAATCACGGGGGTCGTCCGGGTCCAGGCCGAAGTAGGGATAGGAGGCGCGCCGCGACCGCAGGATGGCCCGGTCCACGCGGGACTCGGTGAACGGGTCCCAGTGCGCGAAGCCGGTGTAGCCGCCCTCGGTCGTGTGGGTCGGCGGCCGCGCCCGCAGGCCCCGGCGGACGACGTCCTCCCGCCAGGACTCCGGGATCTCGGTCGCCGGGTCCAGCCGGTCGCCGCTGGCCTCGGCGATGAGGTGCGTCCAGGCGCGGGGCACGCAGCGCACGAGGCCGTACCCGCCGCCGCCGAGGGCGATCCACCGGCCGTCGCACAGCTCGTGGGCGAGGTCGTGCAGGGCGCGGTAGCTGGCCCGCTGGCCGTCGACGGTGAGCGCCAGATCGGCCATCGGGTCCTCGTGGTGGGCGTCGCAGCCGCACTGGGTGACCAGGATCTGCGGCTGGAACGCCTTCAGCGCGCCGGGCACCACCGCGGCGAACGCCCGCAGCCAGGCGGAGTCGTCGGTGCCGTTGGGCAGCGCCAGGTTCACCGCGCTGCCCAGCGCCTTGTCGGGATCGCCGGTCTCCTCGGGGAAGCCGGTGCCGGGATAGAGGGTGAGCGGGGTCTGGTGGACGCTGATCGTCAGCACCCGCGGGTCCTCGTAGAAGGCGGACTGGACGCCGTCGCCGTGGTGGACGTCGACGTCCACGTAGGCGATCCGCTCGTAGCCCTGGGCCAGCAGCCAGGCGATCGCGACGGCGGCGTCGTTGAACACGCAGAACCCCGCGGCGCGGTCGCGCTGGGCGTGGTGCAGGCCGCCGGCGATGTTCACCGCGTGCTGCGCCCGGCCCTCGTGGACCAGGCGCGCCGCCTCCACGCTGCCCCCGGTGATCAGCGCGGCCGCGTCGTACATGCCGGGGAAGATCGGGTTGTCGTCGGTGCCCAGGCCGTGCCCGATGCCCGGCTCGGCCGGCGCGCGTCGCACGGCCTCCAGGTAGGCCGGGTCGTGGACGAGCGTCAGTAGGGCCTCGTCGGCCGGCGTCGGCTTGACCACCGTGATCCGGTCGTTGGCGAGGACGCCGAGGCTCTCGGCCAGCCGCATGGTCAGGTCCAGCCGCACCGGGTGCATCGGGTGCTCCCCGCCCATGGTGTAGCCGAGGAGGGCGTCGTCCCACACCACGGCGACCGAGTCACTCATGCGTCCTCCTCGCCGGTCGGGCCGCTCGCGCGCCCCGGCGTCGGGTCACCCGTTCCGGGCGTTCCGAACCTACCGTCGGGAATCGCCGTCCGCGGCACGCCGTTGCCCAGGTTCGGCGAGCCCGGGAAGTCGCCGCCCGCCCGTACCATGGCGGTGACACGGAGGAGAGCTGTGAACGATCTGATCGACACCACGGAGATGTACCTCCGCACCATCTTCGAGCTCGAGGAAGAGGGCGTCGTCCCCCTCCGGGCTCGCATCGCCGAGCGCCTGCACCAGAGCGGGCCCACGGTGAGCCAGACGGTGGCGCGCATGGAGCGCGACGGGCTGCTCACCGTCGAGGGCGACCGGCACCTGCAGCTGTCCGACGAGGGCCGCCGCCTCGCCACCGCCGTGATGCGCAAGCACCGGCTGGCCGAGTGCCTGCTCGTCGACGTCATCGGGCTGGAGTACGCCGACGTCCACGAGGAGGCGTGCCGCTGGGAGCACGTCATGAGCGCCGCCGTGGAGAAGAAGCTCATGGCCCTCCTGGGCAACCCCACGGTCTCCCCCTTCGGCAACCCCATCCCCGGCCTGGACGAGCTCGGCGGGCAGTCCTCCGCCGCGACCCTGGGCGGGGAGACCTCCGCGGTGCTCGACGCGCTGACGCTGCTGTCCACCACCGCGACCGCGCAGGGCCGGCGGGTGGAGATCCGCCGGATCAGCGAGCAGCTGCAGGAGGACACCGACCTCATCCGCTCCCTCGCCGACCAGGGCCTGCGTCCCGGCGCGACGGTGCTGGCCCGCGTGGAGCGCGACACGGTCAGCGTCGACGGCGAGCTGCTGCCCGCCGGCGTCGCCCAGCACGTCTTCGTGAACGCGGTCGACGAGGAGCTCACCCCGGCCCAGGCGGCCGGCCGCCTCTAGGGAGAGCGGCGACACGGGGTCGTTACCGTGGCGCGGGTGAGCCAGCCCGACGCCGCGCCCGCCCCGCCCGACGCCCCCGCCGGGAGCCCCTTCGCGAGCCTCGCCGAGTTCGTGGCCCTGCCCCGGGTCACCGGGCTGGCGCTGTCCCCGGACGCCCGGCGGCTCGCGGTCTCGGTGCAGACCCTGGACGCCGACCGGAAGAAGTGGGTCTCGGCGCTGTGGGAGATCGACCCGGCGGGCGAGCGCGCGCCCCGGCGGCTGACCCGCAGCGCGCCGGGTGAGTCGGCGCCGGTCTTCGCGCCCGACGGATCGCTGCTGTTCACCTCGGCCCGGCCCGATCCCGGCGCCGGCGGGGGCGACGGGGCGGGCGATCCGCGGCCGGCGCTGTGGAGCCTGCCCGCCGACGGCGGCGAGGCCCGCCTGGTCGTCGGTCACCCGGGCGGGATCGGCGGGGTCACGGTGGCCGCCGACAGCGGGGACGTCGTCGTGGTCGCGTCGGCCGTGCCGGGCGCGACCGACGCCGAGGACGACGCGGCTCGCCGCAAGGCGCGCAAGGACGCCGGCGTCTCCGCCGTGCTGCACGAGTCCTATCCGGTGCGCCACTGGGACAGCGACCTGGGGCCGGACACGTCGCACCTGTTCTGGGCCGGTCGGCTGCCCGCCGAGGACCCGTCCGGGGCGCCGGGCGAGCCCGTCGCGCTGCGCGACCTCACGCCGGACGCCCGCCCGCCCTCCGGCGGCGGGGACGACCCGTCCCTGTCCCCGGACGGGACCCTGCTGCTGCTCGCCGAGTCGGTGCCCGACGGCCCGGCCGGCCGGCGCAACCGGGTGGCCCTGCTCGAGACCGCGACCGGCGACTCCCGGCCGCTGGTCGACGACCCGCTCGCCGACGTCTACGCGGCCCGCTTCTCCCCCGACGGCTCCGCGGTGGTGTGCGTCCGCGAGGCGCTGTCCAGCTACGCCGAGCCGCCGGACTACACGCTGCTGCACGTCGACGTCGCCACCGGGGAGATCCGCGACCTGACCCGAGGCTTCGACCGGTGGCCCAGCGCGCCCCAGTTCAGCGCGGACGGCTCCGCCGTCTACTTCCTGGCCGACGACGACGGGCGGCACGCGCTGTTCCGGGTACCGGTGGCCGGCGGCGAGCCGGTGCGGCTGACCGGCGACGGCGCCTACAGCGACCTGCGGGTGGCCCGCGACGGCAGCGCCCTGTACGCCCTCCGCTCGGCCTACGACGAGCCGCCGGCGCCGGTCCGGCTGGACCCGGAGGCGCCGCTGCAGCGACCCGACCCCCTCCCCTCCCCCGGCGCCCTGGGCCCGCTGCCCGGGACCCTGCACGAGGTGACCGCCACCGCCGCCGACGGCGCCCGCGTGCAGTCCTGGCTGGTGCTCCCCGAGGGCGCCTCCGCCGACTCGCCGGCCCCGCTGCTGCTGTGGGTCCACGGCGGCCCGTTGATGAGCTGGAACTCGTGGTCCTGGCGCTGGTGCCCGTGGGTGATGGCGGCCCGCGGCTACGCCGTCCTGCTGCCCAATCCCGCCCTGTCGCAGGGCTTCGGGCAGGACTTCGTCCGGCGCGGCTGGGGGTCCTGGGGCGAGGCGCCCTACACCGACCTCATGGCCGCCGTCGACGCCGCGCTGGAGCGCCCCGACCTGGACGCCGCCCGCACCGCGGCCATGGGCGGCTCCTTCGGCGGCTACATGGCGAACTGGATCGCCACCCGGACCGACCGCTTCGCGGCGATCGTCACCCACGCCAGCCTGTGGCACCTCGACTCGTTCCTCGGGACCACCGACGCCGCCTACTACTGGGAGAAGGAGTGGGGCGACCCGCTCACCGACCCGCGCCGCTACGAGCAGAACTCCCCGCACCGGTTCGCCGACGCCATCCGCACGCCGATGCTGGTGATCCACGGCGACCACGACTACCGGGTGCCGATCGGCGAGGCGTTGCAGCTCTGGTACGGCCTGCAGAAGCGCGGGGTGCCGTCGAAGTTCCTCTACTTCCCGGACGAGAACCACTGGGTGCTGACCCCGGGCAACTCCACGGTCTGGTACGAGACGGTGCTCGCCTTCCTGGCCGAGCACGTCCTGGGCGACCAGTGGCGCCGGCCCGAGCTGCTCTGACTCCGCGGGCCGGCGCCCCGTGGCCCCGGCCCGCCACCGGCGACGGCGTCCACCGCGACCCGGCGCGGGGCGGGCCGGGCCTCAGCTCGACCGCTCGACCGCCCGGGCCGCCTCCGGCGCCTCCCGCGGCGTGGGCACCCCGGCGCCGGTCGCCGGCGGCGCGTACAGCAGGGGCTGCCGCAGGTCGATGAACTCCGGCGGCTCCGGGGTGAGGGCCATCAGCTCCTCCATGACCCCCTGGACCTCGGGCGGCGCCTCCGTGCGCTCGCCCTCGCGGGCCTCGGCCTCGGAGGTGAAGTAGATGACCTGGGACCACCGGTCCGTCCCGTGGTTGATCATGACGGTGCCGAGGATGTCGGGGCGGAAATCCGCCATCTCCTTCGTCGACAGCCGGGCGATGAGCTCCCTGGCCCGCTCCCGGTCGGTGACCCGGCCCTGCATCACCTGGACGAAGCCCGCGCTGTCCGGGTCCCCCGGCAGGTCGACGTCGACGTCCTCGCTGTCGGCGAAGGTCACCTCGCCGTCGAAGAACCGCTGCGTCTCCTCCCACCACCGGGACTGCTCGGGGCGCTCCGAGTTGCGGCCCGCGGCCTCGGCCGACTCGAAGCGGGCCACCGCGACGAACCGGCCGTCGTCGGACACCCCGACCGTGCTGCCCAGCCAGCCGGTCGCGCCGGGCTGCAGCTCCTCCATCCACCTGTCCAGCGCCGTCCGCACCGCCTCGGCGTCCGACGTCCTGCCCTGGATGATCTGAGCGAACATGGCGAGCCTCCCGCCGCCGTCGTCGGCCCCCGTGGGGGGACCGACGCTAGGCCTGCACGGCGGTCGGGGGAACCGGTCCGGCGCCGTCCGTGCGAACTCCGGCGCCCCCCGTTCCTCCGGGCCTCAGCCGCCCGCCTCGCCCACCACCTGGCCGATCAGCCCCCGCAGCTCCGACGGCGGCAGGCAGGCGTCCAGCGCCCGGCCGAGCAGACGGGCCAGCCCGTAGTCGGGGACGCTGGTCAGCGCGCGCTCCAGCGCGACGTTCGCCATCGCGCCGTCCCCGCGCAGCCACGCGCTGACGGCCAGCAGCGTGGCGGGCGCGGCGTCCAGCGGGGCCGGCGCCCGCCGGGTGCACTCGGTCCACAGCGTCTCGGCGGCCGCCGCGTCGGCCCCGAGCGCCAGGCCCAGCGCGCGGTCGCGCACCGCGAGGTCGGTCAGCGCCCACACGACCGCGGCCACCTCCCGGTCGGGGAGGCGCACGGTGCCGCCGGGCCGACACGACAGCAGCGCCTGCCCGATGGCCGCGTCGGGCCCCGCCGCCTCCCCGGTGGCCGGGTCCGCGCCACGCCGCCCGAACCGCCGGACCGCCGCCGCGCACGTGTCGGCGGCGAGGCCCCGCACCGGGGCGATCCGTGCGACGAGCGCCGCCCGGTCGGGCTCCACGACCGAGCCGGCCGCGACGGCCGCGACCGTCACCGGGGAGATCCCGCCCGGGAGCGGGGTGCCCGCGTCGGGCGCGCAGCAGGCGTGCGGGCAGTCGTAGGACCACCACCGGTCCGCGCGGACCAGCAGGGTCTCGCGGACCGGGATGTCGCGCTCCGCCAGCGCGACCACGACGTCGTGCACGACGCCGCGGTGCGGGAGGGCCCGCACCTCGTCGTCGGGGAACCGGCCGAGGAGGAGCTCCCGGTCGTCCGGCGCCTCCGACACCACCACGAGGAGGACGGCGTCGGGATCGCTGCCGGCGACCCGGTCGGCCACGTGCGCCGCGAACGCCGCCGACGCGGCCCGGGGCGGGAGGTCGGCGCGTGCGGTCAGCCCGAGCCGCCCGCTGGGACCGCGGAGCGCGACCAGCACCAGCGACTCGCGTGGCCGGAAGCCCATCAGTGCCGGCAGCGCGGCGGCGATCTCACCCGGGTCGGACAGGCGCAGCGTGTCGTCCATGCCCCGACCGTCGCCGGGCACGGGCCCCCGCGGAGCCGCCGGGCCGCACCTGTGGACGAGGGCGGACCCTGTGGACGGCGGCCCGTCCGGAGACTCGCCCCGAGCGTCAGCGAGGGGTGAGAGGGACGGGGTCCGTCACGTCGTACTGGACCGCCGTGCGGGTGGCCAGGATCGGCGTCACGTACTCGGCGATGACCTGCAGGTGCACCGGGTCCTCGGCGTAGCGGCGCCACGCCTCGACGTCGGGGAAGTCGGCGACCAGCGCCGCGTGCGCGTTGCCCGCGCGCAGCCCGGCATCCGGGCCGACGGCGAAGGCGGTCATCCCGCCGACGGTCTCCGGCAGGCGCGCCAGCTCGGCGAGGGTGGCGGCCCGCCGCTCCTCGTCGGCGTCGTCGGACCAGGTGAACACGACCACGTGGCGCAGCATGGAGCCAGCCTCTCAGCCGTCCGCGCGGGGCCGCACCCGACCGGGCGATCTCGGCGCGCAACAGCGAGTCGTTAGAGTCCCGGTCATGGGACGGCCGCTGCGCATCGCACTGCTGTCCTACCGCAGCAAGCCGCACAGCGGTGGTCAGGGCATCTACGTCCGCGCACTGTCCCGCGAGCTGATCGAACTCGGGCACGACGTGCAGGTCCTCAGCGGCCAGCCCTACCCCGAACTCGACGCGGGCGTGCCGCTGGTCCACGTGCCCAGCCTCGACCTGTACCGGGAGCCCGACCCCTTCCGCGTCGTCCGGCCCTCGGAGATCCGCGACTGGGTCGACGTCGCGGAGTGGGGCACCATGGCGGTCGCCGGCTTCCCCGAGCCGCTGACCTTCAGCCTGCGGGCCGCGCGCCTGCTGCTCGCCCGCCGCGCCGAGTCCGGGCTCGCCCCGTTCGACATCGTCCACGACAACCAGAGCCTGGGATACGGGCTGCTGCGCCTGGTCAGGGCCGGCGTGCCGACGGTGGCGACCGTGCACCACCCCGTCGCCATCGACCGCGAGCTCGACCTGGCCGCGGCGCCGTCGGCCTACCGCCGGCTGACCCTGCGCCGCTGGTACGCCTTCACCCGCATGCAGGCCCGGGTGGCCCCGCGGTTGGACGCCGTCACCACCGTCTCGGAGAGCTCGCGCACCGACATCGGCACGCACCTGCACGTGCCCGCGGAGCGCATCGAGGTGATCCCGGTCGGGATCGACCCCGACACCTTCTCGCCCCCGCCGCCGGGCCGGCCGCGCGACCCGCAGTCGATCGTGGTCGTGACCAGCGCCGACGTGCCGCTCAAGGGCCTGGTCCACCTCCTGGAGGCCGTCGCCAAGCTGCGCACCGAGCGGGCGGTCCACCTGACCGTCGTCGGCAGCGCCCGGCCGGGCGGCCCGGCGCAGACCGCGCTGGAGCGCCTGGCGCTGCACGACGCCGTGACCTTCACCGGCTCCGTGCCCGAGACCGAGCTCGTCCGGCTGCTCCAGCAGGCCGCCGTCGTCGCCATCCCCTCGCTGTACGAGGGCTTCTCGCTGCCCGCGATCGAGGCGATGGCCTGCGGCACCCCGCTGGTCACCACCGACGCCGGCGCGCTGCCGGAGGTCGTCGGCACCCAGGCCGGCCTGCGGGTGAAGGCCGGCGACGTCGGTGAGCTGACCGCGGCCCTGGAGCTGGTGCTGGACTCCCCCGGCCTGCAGGAACAGCTGGGCCGGGCCGGGCGGCGGCGCGTGCTGGCCGCCTACACCTGGCGCTCGGCGGCCGAGCGGACCGCCGCCTGGTACGCCGAGGTGCTCGACCGGAAGAAGGCCGACTCGTGAGGACCGCTGCGTGCTGACCGTCGACTACGACCTCCTCGACCTGCGCCCGGGGATGACGCTGCTGGACCTCGGCTGCGGCGAGGGGCGGCACGCCTTCGAGGCCTACCGCCGCGGCGCGCGCGTGGTGGCCCTGGACTGGGGTGTGGACGAGGTCGCCACGACGCGGACGTGGCTCACCGCGATCGGCGAGGCCGGCGACGCGCCGGCCGGAGCCTCGGCGACGGCCGTCCGGGGCGACCTGCTGGCGCTGCCGGTGCCCGACGCCAGCGTCGACCGGATCATCGCCGCCGAGGTGCTGGAGCACATCCCCGACGACCGCGCGGCGATGGCCGAGATCGCCCGGGTGCTCAAGCCCGGCGGACGGGTCGCCGTGAGCGTGCCGCGCTGGCTGCCGGAGCGGATCTGCTGGGCGCTGTCCGACGCCTACCACGCCAACGAGGGCGGCCACCTGCGCATCTACCGCGGTGACGACCTGCGGTCCCGGCTCGCCGCCGAGGGGCTCCGGCCCGGCGCCGAGCACCACGCCCACTCGCTGCACGCGCCGTTCTGGTGGCTCAAGTGCGCCACGGGGGTGGAGCGGGACAACGCCGCCGTCCGCGCCTACCACCGGCTGCTCGTCTGGGACCTGACGACGCGACCGTGGGTCACCCGCACCGCGGAGCGGCTGCTCGACCCGGTCATCGGCAAGAGCCTGGTGGTCTACGCCGACAAGCCCGCCGTGCCCGGCGCCGCTGCGGCGCCCGCTGCCCCCGCCGCGCGCCGGTGGGCCGCCGGGCCGGGCCGGTCGGACAGGGAGCGGACCGCTGCGCGCTGAGCCGGTGCACCTCCCGGAGCTGCCCGGAGTGCTGTCCGGCGATCAGGTGCGCCAGACGGTCGGCTGGATCGCCGACCAGCAGGACGCCGACGGCGCGCTGCCCTGGTTCCGCGGCGGCCAGCTGGACCCGTGGGACTCGGTCGAGGCGGCGATGGCCCTCGACGTCGGCGGCCGGCACGACCGGGCTGCGGCGGCCTACCGCTGGCTGGCCGCGCGGCAGCGCCCCGACGGCTCCTGGTCCGCGGAGTACCGCGCCGTCGCCGGGACCTACACCGAGACCTCACCGGCGGTGGAGAGCAACCACGCCGGCTACCTCGCCGTCGGCCTGTGGCACAGCTGGCTGACCACCGGGGACCACGGCCTGGTGAGCGAGCTGTGGCCGATGGTCCGGCGGGGCCTGGACCTGGTCACCCGCATGCAGTTGCCCGGCGGCGCGATCGGCTGGGCGCTGCGGCCGGACGGCGCCCCGGACGACCTGGCGCTGCTCACCGGCAACGCCAGCCTGTTCCAGGCGCTGCGCTGCGGCGTCGCCCTCGCGGCCGCGGTCGGTGAGCCGCAGCCGGACTGGGAGCTCGCCGCCACCGACCTCGGCACTGCCCTGCGGACCCGCCCGGACGCCTTCGCCGACCGCTCCCGCTACTCGATGGACTGGTACTACCCGGTCCTCGGTGGCGCCCTCACCGGCGGCGCCGCGGACGACCGGCTGGCCGAGTACTGGGAGACCTTCGTCGTCCCCGGGCTGGGCATCCGGTGCGTGTCCGACCGGCCGTGGGTGACGGGCGCGGAGACCTGCGAGCTCGCGCTCGCCCTGACCGCCGCCGGCCGCCCGGACGACGCGCTCGAGCAGGTGGCCGCCATGCAGCACCTGCGCGACGACGACGGCGCCTACTGGACGGGCCTGGTCTTCGCCGACGGCAAGCGCTGGCCCATCGAGCGGACGACGTGGACCGCCGCCGCCGTCGTCCTGGCCGCGGACGCCCTCTGCGGCACGACCGGCGCCGCCGGCGTCTTCGCCGACCCGGCCGCCCTGCCGCCGGTGGACGCCGACGAGGAGTTCGAGCCCCGCCCGGGCTGAGACTCCCCCGCGGCCCGCGGCCTCCGGTGCGGGAGGCCGCCGGAGCACTGGGCGCGCACCATGGACGCGTGGCCTCGACGGCGTCCAGCGCCGCTCGTCGGCCCGCCGCTACGTCAGCTAGGGGCTCTCGCGCGCGAGATGCCTCTCAGCGGGCGCAGGTGATGCAGGTCCGCGCCGCCGGTCGGGCAGCCAGCCGCTCCTCGCCGATCGGGCGGCCGCAGGTCTCGCAGATCCCGTAGGAGCCCTCGGCCCGCCGGGCCAGCGCCGCCTCGGCGTCGGCCAGCCGGCGCCGGGCCGCCTCCAGCAGCGCGGCGACCTGCTGCCGCTCGAAGGCGATGGTCGCGCCCTCCGGATCGTGCTCGTCGTCGGCGTTGGACGCCTTCGAGGCCGCGACGACGGCGTCGAACACGCCGGTCAGCGCGGCGATCGAGGCGAGCGCCGCGTCCCGCTCCTCGACCAGCCGGTCAGCGGACACGGCGCAGGAGCCGCAGCGACCCGGCGCCGGGCACCTCCTCGAAGTCCCCGGAGCCGACGACCCGCTGGTAGACCCCGTACGGCGCCTGGCCGCCGTCGGCCGGGTCGGGGAAGACGTCGTGGATGGCCAGCGTGCCGCCGACGGCGAGCTTGGCGACCCAGGCGTCCTGGTCGCGGCGGGCCGACTCCTCGGTGTGGCTGCCGTCGAGGAAGAGCAGGGCGAGCGGGGCCGTCCACAGCGGCGCCAGCAGCTCCGAGCGCGTGACGATCGCGATGACGACGTCCTCGGCGCCGGCCTCGGCGATCTGCCGGCGGAACCGGGGCAGGGTGTCGACCAGCCCGACGTGCGGGTCGACCAGCGCCGGGTCGTGGTACTCCCAGCCCGGCTGGTGCTCCTCGGAGCCGCGGTGGTGGTCGACGGTCACGACGTGGCGGCCGGTCTCGCGGGCGGCGGCGGCCAGGTACAGCGCCGACTTCCCCATCCAGCTGCCCACCTCGAGCAGCGGGCCGGGCACGGCGACGACCCGGGCGGCCTCGTACAGGGCGCGCCCCTCGTCGGCGGGCATGAAGCCCTCCGCGGCCTCGGCGGCCGCCAGCAGCGCGGTGGCCACGGTCGACGGCGCGCTCATCGGGCGAGCCTCGACCGCAGCGCGGCCAGCCCGCGGCCCGGCGTCCCCTTGTCCGACATCGCGTCGTCCGACATCGCGTCCGTCTCCGTTCCCGAGGCCGTGGCGAAGAACGCCCCGACGGCTGTCGTCACCGGCACCGCCAGCACGAGCGCGACGCCGCCGACCAGCGTACGGATCACCTCCTCGGCCACCGCCGAGCTGGTGAGCGTGATGCCGGCCGGCCGGGAGTAGAGCTCGAACAGCAGCAGGAGGGGCAGCGCGGCGCCGGCGTAGGCGAACACGACGGTGTAGACGGTCGACGCGATGTGGTCCCGGCCGACCGTCATGCCCCGGCGGTAGAGCCGGCCCCAGCCCATCGCGGGGTCGACCTCGTGCAGCTGCCAGATCGCCGAGGCCTGCGTGATGGTGACGTCGTTGAGGACGCCGAGCCCGGCCACCACGATGCCGGCGATCACCAGGCCGGAGAAGTCCAGGCCCGGGTCGTAGCCCTGCAGCTGCACGGTCTCCTCGCTGGTGAGGCCGGTCAGCCGGGCGGTGCGCACCCCGATCTCGCCCAGCACGGCCACCAGCGCGAGGCCGAAGAGCGTGCCGACCAGCGCCGTCGTCGTCCGTGCCGAGAAGCCGTGGGCGAGGTAGAGGACGGCGAACATGATCGCCGCCGACCCGACGAGGGTGACCAGCAGCGGCGACTCCCCGGCGAGCAGCCCGGGCAGCATGAACTGCAGCAGGACGACGAAGGCGAAGGCCAGGCCCAGCAGCGCCGCCACGCCCCGGAGCCGGGCGACCGCGGCGACCACCACCGCGAAGAAGATCGCGAACAGCACCATCGGGGTGGTCCGCTCGTAGTCGGAGAACGAGTAGGTGGCCCCGCCCTCGGTGCCGCCGTCCCGGGTGAGCACGAAGACGTCGCCGACCTCGACGCCGGCTGCGTACACCTCCGGGAGGAGGTCGAGCTGCTCGTACTCGCCCGCCCCCTCGCCCTCCAGCACCTCGACCACGACCGAGGCGCAGGTCAGCTCCCGGACCTCGCCCTCGCCGGCGGGCTGCGAGCAGTCGTAGGGGTCGACCGAGACGACGCGGCCGTCGGCGTAGGTGGTGCCGGCCGGGAACTGCACCTCGACCGCCTCCTGCGCCGCGGAGGTCTCGCCCGAGGGCCACAGCACGACGAGGCCGACGATCGTGGCCAGGCCGACCGGCACCAGCAGGAACAGCATCAGCTGCACCGCGCGCCGACGACGGGCGAGGACCTCGGGCGGCGGTGGCGGCGCGTCCGGGTCCGTGCCGTGGGAGTGGCCGGCGGAGTGCGAGTGGCTGGGCGGCACCCGGTCAGAGTAGGGACCGCGTCCCCCCACCCCTCGCAAGCTCGCGGCGGTACCCGGACGGGGCCGGGCCGGTCAGTGCTCCGCGACCGTAAAGCGGTGCCAGAGCCCCGCCAGCTGGAGCGGGCGGGTGACCGTGGCGCGCGGGCCGACCAGCACGATCTCCACCCCGCGCGGGGCGGTCATCCTCAGCAGCTGCACCAGCACGGCCATGCCGGCGGAGTTCATGAACGTCACCTCGCCCAGGCGCAGCTCCACCCGGCGCAGCGTCGGAACCTCGAGCAGCGCGTCGGTCAGGGCCCGCACGAGGGGTCGCCGGGCCGCCTCCGTCAGCTCCCCGGCGAGGGTGAGGGTGCACGTCCTGCCGTTGCGCTGCTCCCGGACGTCCAGGGCGCCCGCGCCGGCGGGAGCTGCTGGGCTGGGGGTCTCCTCCACGTCCACCTCCTGCGCCAGTTCCTACCGCGCCGGAACCTGCCCTGACCAGTCCGACCGCCGCGGTGGAGCGCCGAGAAGAGAGTCCGCACGAGGATGTTTACAGACTCCACCGTGCGAGGTAATCTCTAGTTGCCACCAGAGGTTCTACCTCAGGCCGCGAACACCGGACACCGCACACCAGGAGGTTGACCAGCCATGATGCTGACCGCCTACGACCCGTTCGCCGCCACGTCCGCCGCCTTCCGGGCGCTGGACCAGCTGACCGGCCGCGGGGGCTCGACGACCGCCCGCCCGCTGTCGGGCATGCCGATGGACGCCTACCGCGTCGGCGACAACTTCGTCGCCCACTTCGACCTGCCGGGCGTCGACCCGGGGTCGATCGACCTGTCGGTCGAGGGCAACACCCTCACGATCTCCGCGGAGCGGTCGGTGCCGCAGGTCGAGGGCGCCGAGTGGTCCGTGGCCGAGCGTCCGTTCGGCAGCTACACCCGCCAGCTGGTCCTCGGCCGCAGCCTCGACACGGATCGGCTCGAGGCGCACTACCACGACGGCGTGCTCACGGTGAGCATCCCCGTGGCCGAGAAGGCCAAGGCCCGCAAGATCACGGTGACCCGCGCCGACACGCCCGCAGCCGTCGAGGCGCGCACCATCGAGGGCGAGCACGACGGCGAGCCGGCCGGCGAGCAGCGGGCCGTCGACGCCTGACGGCGAGGGCGGCTGCCGGACCCGGCGGCCGCACACAGGGACCGGGGGCCGGACCGCGAGGTCCGGCCCCCGTCGCCTATCCGAGGAGGGAGCACGGTGAGCACCAGCCACGGCGATCCAGGCCCGGGCGATCCGCTGCGCCGGCTCGACGACCCCGACTTCCCCGCCCTCACGATGAGCCAGGCCGCCGACCTGCTGGGGGTGCAGGCCGCCTTCCTGCGCAGCCTGGACGGCTCCGGCGTCCTGCAGCCGCACCGCTCCCCCGGCGGGCACCGCCGCTACTCCCGGGTGCAGCTCGCCCTCGCCGCGCGGCTGCGCGCCCTGCTCGACGAGGGGCACTCGCTCGCCTCGGCCGAGGTCATCACCGGCCTCGAGGACGAGCTCGCCGACGCACGGGCCGCCACGGCGCGGCTCCAGGGCATCCTCGACCGGCTGCGGTCGGACCGGCCCCGGCGCGACGGGGGCTGACCGCGCATACCCGTTGGGGGTATGCTCAGCACATGGACGACGGCACGGCGCACGCCCCCCACGGGTACATCTCCCGCAAGGACGACTACCTCAAGCGTCTGCGCCGCATCGAGGGCCAGGCCCGCGGCCTGCAGCGGATGGTCGAGGACGAGAAGTACTGCATCGACATCCTCACCCAGGTCTCGGCCATGACCAGCGCCCTGCAATCGGTGGCCCTGGGCCTGCTCGAGGAGCACATGTCGCACTGCGTCGTCGCCGCGGCGCAGGCCGGCGGCCCCGAGGCCGAGGAGAAGGTCCGCGAAGCCTCGGCCGCCATCGCCCGCCTCGTCCGCAGCTGACCCCGAACCCCCGCCTGGAGCGACGACCATGACCACCAGCACCTTCACCGTCACCGGCATGACCTGCGGCCACTGCGTCTCCGCGGTGTCCGAGGAGGTCGGCGACCTGCCCGGCGTCACCGCGGTCTCGGTGGACCTGCCCACCGGCGCCGTCACCGTCACCAGCCAGACCCCGATCGACGAGGCCGCCGTGGCCGCCGCCGTCGAGGAGGCCGGGTACCAGCTGGCCGGGCGCTGACCCCGCCGTGAACACCCCCGCCAAGGTCGCCGCCTTCGCCCTGGGGCTGGCCGCCGTGTTCGGCGCCAGCGTGGGCGTGGGCGCGGCGGTCGGCCCGGTGGACGCCGAGCCGGCACCCGCCGAGCACGCCGACGGCGGGCACGTCGACGAGGAGCACGCCGCGACTCCCGACCCGGAGACCACGACGGCCGACCCCGGCGTCGGCGGCCTGGCGGTCAGCGCCTCCGGGCACACCCTCGACCTGGTCGACGACGTCCTGCCCGCGGGGCGCGCGGTCCTCGCCTTCCGCGTGCTCGGCCCCGACGGCGCGCCGGTCACCGCCTTCGACGTCGTCCACGACGAGGACCTGCACCTCGTCGCCGTCCGCCGGGACCTCAGCGGGTACCAGCACGTGCACCCCGAGCCCTCGCCCGACGGCACCTGGAGCGTTCCCCTCGACCTCTCCCCCGGCAGCTGGCGGGTCGTCGCCGACACCACGCCCACGGCCCTCGGGGAGGCGCTGACGCTGGGCGCCGACCTGTCGGTCCCGGGCGAGTTCGTCCCGCAGGAGCTGCCGCCGCCCGCGGCCGTCGCGGAGGTCGACGGGTACACCGTCGTCCTGACCGGGTCCCTGACCGCCGGCGTGGAGAGCGAGCTGACCCTGAGCGTGAGCCGCGACGGCGTGCCGGTGACCGACCTCCAGCCCTACCTCGGCGCCTACGGACACCTCGTGGTGCTGCGCGCCGCCGACCTCGGCTACCTGCACGTGCACCCGGTCGAGGCGGTGCCCGGCGCGGCGCCCGAGCCCGGTCCGCACGTCGTCTTCGCCACCACTCCCCCCGCCGCCGGCACCCACCGGCTGTTCCTCGACTTCCGGCACGGCGACGTCGTCCGCACCGCGGAGTTCACCGTGGAGGTGTCCCGTGCCTGAGTCGGCCCCCGCCCGGCTGGAGCTGCTGATCGGCGGGATGACCTGTGCGTCCTGCGCGGCGCGGGTCGAGAAGAAGCTCAACCGGATGGACGGCGTGACCGCCACCGTCAACTACGCGACGGAGCGGGCGCGGGTGACCGTCGAGGGCGACGTCAGCGCCGACGACCTCATCGCCACGGTCGAGAGGACCGGCTACACCGCCGCGCTCCCCCGGCCCGAGCCCGAGGTGCCCACCGGGGCCGGCGACGATCCGGACGGGCCGCTGCGCACGCGACTGCTGGTCGCGATCGCGCTGAGCGTGCCGGTCGTGGCGATGGCGATGGTCCCGGCGCTGCAGGTGGAGTACTGGCAGTGGCTGTCGCTGACCCTGGCCGCACCGGTCGTCGTCTGGGGCGGGCTGCCGTTCCACCGCGCCGCGTGGACCAACCTGCGGCACGGCGCGGCCACCATGGACACCCTGGTCTCGCTCGGCACGCTGGCGGCCTTCGCCTGGTCGCTGTACGCGCTGTTCTGGGGCACCGCCGGGACGCCGGGCATGACGCACCCCTTCTCGTTCACCGTCGAGCGCGGCGACGGCGGCGCGAACATCTACCTCGAGGCCGCGGCCGGGGTGACCGCGTTCCTGCTGGCCGGCCGGTACGCCGAGGCGCGGTCCAAGCGGCGCGCGGGTGCGGCGCTGCGGGCACTGCTCGAGCTCGGCGCCAAGGAGGTCTCGGTGCTGCGCGGCGGCACCGAGCGCCGGGTCCCCGCCGCGGAGCTGGCCGCCGGCGACCTGTTCGTCGTCCGGCCCGGGGAGAAGGTCGCCGCCGACGGCGAGGTGACCGAGGGCTCGTCCGCCGTCGACGCCTCCATGCTCACCGGCGAGCCCGTGCCGGTCGAGGTGGCCGTCGGCGACCCCGTGACCGGTGGCACGGTCAACGCCGGCGGGCGCCTCGTCGTCCGGGCGACCCGCGTCGGCGCGGAGACCCAGCTCGCGCAGATGGCGCGACTGGTCGAGGAGGCGCAGAACGGCAAGGCCGACGTGCAGCGCCTGGCCGACCGCGTGTCGGCGGTGTTCGTGCCGATCGTGCTGGCGCTCGCGGTGGCCACGCTGGGCTTCTGGATCGGGGCGGGCGCCGGGCTGCCGGCGGCGTTCACCGCAGCCGTCGCCGTGCTGATCATCGCCTGCCCGTGCGCGCTCGGGCTGGCCACGCCGACCGCGCTCATGGTCGGCACCGGCCGGGGGGCGCAGCTGGGCATCCTGGTCAAGGGCCCCGAGGTGCTGGAGTCCACCCGCCGGGTCGACACCGTCGTCCTGGACAAGACCGGCACCGTCACCACCGGCCGGATGGCCCTGCACGACGTCGTCCCGGCCGCCGGGGAGGACGCCGGCACCGTGCTGCGGACGGCCGGGGCCCTGGAGGCGGCGTCGGAGCACCCGATCGCGGCCGCGGTGGCCCGGGCCGCCGCCGACCGGCACGGCCCGCTGCCCGCGGTCGAGGGGTTCGCGAACGTGGCGGGCCTGGGCGTCACCGGGGCCGTCGAGGGGCGAGCCGTCGTCGTCGGGCGGCCGCGGCTGCTGGCGGAGGGATCGATGCCGCTGCCCCCGGAGCTCGAGGCCGCGCGTGCCGCCGCCGAGTCCGCCGGGCGCACCGCTGTCGCGGTCGCCTGGGACGGCTCGGCCCGCGGGCTGCTGGTCGTCGCCGACACGGTCAAGCCGACGTCGGCCGCCGCCGTCCGGCAGCTGCGCGACCTCGGGCTGCGGCCGGTGCTGCTGACCGGCGACAACGAGCGGGCCGCCCGCGCGGTCGCCGGCGAGGTCGGCATCGACGAGGTGATCGCCGAGGTGCTGCCGGCCGACAAGGTCGACGTCGTCCGCCGGCTGCAGGCCGATGGCCGCGTGGTGGCCATGGTCGGCGACGGCGTGAACGACGCCGCCGCCCTCGCCCAGGCCGACCTCGGGCTGGCGATGGGGACCGGCACCGACGTCGCGATCGAGGCGAGCGACCTCACGCTCGTCCGCGGTGACCTGCGCGCCGCGGCGGACGCCATCCGGCTGGCCCGCCGCACGCTCGCCGTCATCAAGGGCAACCTGTTCTGGGCCTTCGCCTACAACGTGGCGGCGATCCCCCTGGCCGTGGCCGGGCTGCTGAACCCGATGATCGCCGGCGCCGCGATGGCCTTCAGCTCGGTGTTCGTGGTGACCAACAGCCTGCGGCTGCGCGGTTTCGTGCCGCTGCGGGAGAACCGGGACGCCGCTGCGCCGCTGCCCGAGGGGCGATCGGCCGGCGCCGCCTACGCTCGGTCGGCATGACGACCTCCTGGACGACGGCCGACATCCCCTCGCAGGCCGGCCGCACCGCGGTCGTCACCGGCGCCAACAGCGGTCTGGGGCTGGAGACCGCCCGCGCCCTGGCCGCCGCGGGAGCGCACGTCGTGCTGGCCGTGCGCGACGTCGCGAAGGGCGAGTCGGCGGCGGCCGGGCTGCCCGGCTCGACGGAGGTCCGCCGCCTCGACCTGGCCGACCTCGCCTCGGTGCGCGACTTCGCCGCCGGCTGGAGCGGTCCCCTGGACGTGCTGGTGAACAACGCCGGTGTCATGTGGGTGCCGGCCGGCGAGACCGTCGACGGGTTCGAGCGGCACATCGGCACCAACCACCTCGGCCCGTTCGCCCTCACGAACCTGCTGCTGCCGCACGTGACCGACCGCGTCGTCACCGTCTCCTCGGCGACCCACCGGGCCGGCGGCCTCGACGTCGACGACCTGCACTGGCGCACCCGGCCCTACTCCCCCATGGCCGCCTACTCCGCCTCCAAGCTCGCCAACCTGCTGTTCACGCTGACCCTGCAGCTGCGGCTGACCGCGGCGGGGTCCCGGGTGCGGGCGCTGGCCGCGCACCCCGGCTACTCGGCGACCAACCTGCAGGGCAACACCGGCAACCGCACCTGGAACGCGGTCATGGGCGTGGCCAACCGGGTGGTCGCCACCAGCAGCGAGCAGGGGGCGCTGCCCACGCTGTTCGCCGCGACGGTGGACCTCCCCGGCGGCGGCTACGCGGGCCCCAGCCGCCTCGGCGAGACCCGGGGCGCGCCCACGCTGGTCGGCCGGACGCCCGCCGCCAGCGACCCGGAGCTCGCCGCCCGGCTGTGGGCCGCGTCCGCCGAGCTCACCGGCGTCGACCTCCCCGCCGCGCTGTCGGCCTAGCGGGACCACCCCGCCGGCGGGTTCCGGACGTTGCCTGCGGGATCCCGCCCGCAACGTCGGGAAACGGCCGGCAGGGTCGGCGGCTGACCGGGCGGGACTCTCGCGCGCGACACGCCCTCGGGCGGCGACCCGGGCCTACGCGACGGCGGGGAGCAGCAGCAGCGCCGTCGGAACGGCGAGCAGCAGCCCGGCGGCGGCGAGCACGGCGGCCCGGACGGCGGGCGGCAGCGGCGCCGCGGGCCCCAGCAGCCGGCGCACCCGCGCGGTGACCGCACCGCCGCCGGCCGCGAGCGCCCCGGTGGGCACCCCGCCCCCGCCCGACGCGCCCGCGGCGACGATCGCCCGCGCCAGCGTCCGCCGCGGGTCGGGACCCGGCACCGCGGCGAGCGCGACGTCGTCGGCCCGCATCTCGACCAGCGTGCGTACCGCGGCGTGCGCGCGGGCCGCGGCGGGCAGCACCGGCAGCGCCGCCTCCCAGGCCACGAACGGCAACAGGTAGAGGTGGTGGTGCTCGCGCAGGTGGGCCCGCTCGTGGGCGACGACGGCGGCGAGCTGGGCGTCGTCGAGCTCGGCGACCATGCCGGCCGACAGCACCAGCAGCGGCCGGGCGCCGGGGATGCAGAAGGCCACCGGGGCGGGGGTGTCGAGCAGCCGCGCGTCGGGGACGGCGGCCGCCGGGCGGACGACGACCTCGAGCAGCGCGCGGTGGCGGCGGCGGGTCCGCGCGGTCCGCCACCAGGAGAGCGCGAGCACGCCGAGCAGCTCCGCGGCCAGGGCGCCGGCGAGGGTGAGGGTGACCCAGTGGTCGCCGCGGACCTCCCCGGTGGCCGGCTCCCCGGTCAGCACGTGCCAGGTGGCCTCCGGCAGGGAGTGGCCCCACGGCGCGAGCCCGTGCACCAGCAGCGCACCGATGATCGACAGGCCGCCGGCGAGGCCGATGGCCTGCCAGCAGACGAGCGCGGCGAGCGGATCGCGCCGAGGCCAGCGGGCGCGGCCGAGCAGCGCCGGCACCGGCCACGCCAGCAGGGCGGCCAGCACGGCGAGCGCGGCCGCCGTCGCGGGCAGCACGTCAGGCCGGCGGGGGCGACCCGACCCCGGGGGCGGGGCCGTCGAGCAGCCGGCGCAGCAGCGCGGCCTCCTCGGCGTCGACGCTGCCGACGAACCGGGCCAGCACCGCCTGCCGGTCGGCGGCCTGACCGAGCACCTCGTGCATGAGCCCGGCGGCGTGCTCCGCGCGGCCGGCGGTCGGCCGGAAGCGGCGCGGGCGGGCCTCGTCGTGCGTGACGAAGCCCTTCTGCTGCAGCCGCCCGAGCACCGTGTGCACGGTCGTCAGCGCCAGGCCGCGATCGGCCAGGGCGTCGCGCAGGTCGGTCGCCGCCAGCGGCCCGTCGGCGGACCACAGGTGGTCCATGACGACGCGCTCCAGGTCGCCCAGCGAGGCCATCCACCGCTCCTGTCCGGCATCTCACAGCCGCTTCTTCTACGTGTCGTAGAACTTTGTCTTCTACGTGACGTAGAAAGAATACGTCGCATCGACCGAGAAGAGGAGCCCCGGTGGACGTGGTGGCGCTGGACACGCTGGACGTGGCCCGCTGGCAGTTCGGGATCACGACCGTCTACCACTTCCTGATGGTCCCGCTGACCATCGGTCTGGGGATCCTGGTCGCGATCATGCACACGATGTGGGTGCGCACCGACAAGCCGGAATGGCTGCGCATGACCCGCTTCTGGGGTCGCATCTACCTCATCAACTTCGCCCTCGGCGTGGCCACCGGCCTCGTCCAGGAGTTCCAGTTCGGCCTGGCCTGGAGCGAGTACTCGCGCTTCGTCGGCGACGTCTTCGGCTCGCTGCTGGCGCTCGAGGCGCTGCTGGCCTTCTTCCTGGAGTCGACGTTCCTCGGCCTGTGGATCTTCGGCTGGGGCCGGATCCCGAAGAAGCTGCACCTGGCGGCGCTGTGGGCCGCGGTGATCGGCTCGATCGTCAGCGCCTACTTCATCATCGCCGCGAACTCCTGGATGCAGCACCCGGTCGGCGTCGAGGTGGGCGCGGACGGCCGGCCCGTGCAGGTCGACTTCCTCGCCGTCCTCACCAACAACACGGCGCTGGCGGCCTTCAGCCACGCGATCGTCGCCGCCCTCATGGTCGCCGGGGCCCTGCTCGTGGGGATCGGCCTGTGGCACCTGCGCAAGCGGAAGCTGGCCGGGCGGCCGACCGGCGAGGTCGATCACGGGGTGTGGCGCCGCTCGGTCCGGCTCGGCGGGTTCGTGTCGCTGGCCGCCTTCGTGCTCGTGGCCGTCACCGGCGACTGGCAGGCCAAGCTCATGTACGCCCAGCAGCCGCTGAAGATGAGCTCGGCCGAGGCGCTGTGCGAGACCGAGGCGCCGGCGCCCTTCTCGATCTTCGCCTTCGGCAAGCTGGGCTCCAACGAGTGCGACGACGTCCACTCGTGGACCGTGCCGGGCCTGCTGTCGTTCCTCGCGCACAGCGACTTCGAGTCCGCCGTGCCCGGCGTGAACGAGCTGCAGGAGGAGTACGCGGCCCTCTACGGCGAGACCTACCCCGACGACCCGTCGTTCGGCGAGAACGCCGGCGGCCGGATCGACTACAGCCCCCTGCTGGCGGTCACCTACTGGAGCTTCCGGCTGATGATCGGCATGGGCCTGGTCTCCGCCGCGGTCGCCGCCTACGCGTTGTGGGCGACCCGGAGGGGACGCGTGCCGACCTCGCGGATCGGCGTGTACGGCGCGCTGCTCGCCGTCGCCGCGCCGTTCGTGGCCAACGCCACCGGCTGGATCTTCACCGAGATGGGCCGCCAGCCCTTCGTCGTCTACCCGAATCCCGACGTGCCGGTGGGCGAGCAGGTCTACTTCTTCACCGCCCAGGCCGTCTCCCCCGGCATCAGCACCGGTGAGGTGTGGACCTCCCTGATCGGGCTGACGCTGGTCTACGGCGTGCTCGCGGTGATCGAGTTGTGGCTGATCACCCGCTTCGTCCGCCGTGGCGTCACGACCGGGGACGGCACGCCCACGCCCGGCTCGCCGCCCGAGGGCACACCGGACGACGACGGTGCCGCCGGTCGCGACCGCGACGACGTCCTCTCCTTCGCGTACTGATCGGGGTACCCACCATGGACCTGCAGACCGTCTGGTTCGCCGCCGTCGCCGTGCTCTGGATCGGCTTCCTCCTGCTGGAGGGCTTCGACTTCGGGGTGGCTGCGCTGCTGCCCGTCCTCGGGCGCCGGCGGGCCGACCGGCACGTCATGCTCCGCACGATCGGACCGCTCTGGGACGGCAACGAGGTGTGGCTGATCACCGCCGCCGGCGCCGTGTTCGCGGCCTTCCCCGGCTGGTACGCCACCTGGCTGCCGGCGCTGTACCTGCCGTTCGTGCTGGTGCTGTTCGGGCTGATCGTCCGGGCGGTCGCCTTCGAGTGGCGGCACTCCCACCACACCGAGCGGTGGGACGACACCTGGACGACGGTCATCACCGTCGGCTCCCTGGTCGCGGCCCTCGGCATCGGCGCGGCACTCGGCGCCACCACGCTGGGCCTGCCGATCGACGCCGACGGCAACCGGGTCGGCGGCCCGTTCGCCGGGCTGGGCTGGCCGGCGCTGCTGGGCGCGGTGTCGGTGCTGGCGTTCTCGACGGTGCACGGCGCGGTGTTCCTGGCACTCAAGACCGACGGGCCGATCCGGGTCGCGGCGCACGCCTTCGCGCTGCGCTGGGCGCCGGTGGCCGCGCTGCCCCTGCTGGCCTGGGCCGCGATCGTGCACCTGCGCCACGGCACTCCGGCGACCGCGGTGCTCTGGCTGGTCGCCGCGCTCTCGGTCGTCGCCGCCTGGGCGCGGCTCAGGGCGGGCCGCGAGGGGCAGGCGTTCGCCGCGTGGGGCGCGATGCTCGTCGCCGCGGCCGCGACGATCTTCGCGGCCGCCTACCCCGTCGTCGTCCCGTCGACGATCGACGCCGCCTTCGACGTCACCCTCGCCGACGCCTCGGTCAGCGACTACACGCTCACCGTCATGACGTGGGCGGCCGGGATCGGGCTCCCGGTCGTGCTCGGCTACCAGGCCTGGACCTACTGGGTGTTCCGGAAGCGGCTGAGCGCCGAGCCGCAGCACGCCGAGCCACAGCCCACCCAGCCCCAGCCCACCGAGCCACGGCACGCCGACGACGCGGGCGGGGCGCAGGTGCCGGCATGAGCGGCGTCCCCCGTGCGACGGGCCCCGCCCGCGGGCCGCTGGCGGCGCTCGACGGGGTGCCGGGGCTCCGCGGCACGCTGGTCCGGTCGGCGCTGGCCGCCCTCGCGCAGGCGGCGGGGCTGGTGCTGCTGGCCGCCGGGCTCGCGCACGCCGTCGGCCGGGCCGCGGGGTACGCCGAGGGCGCGGTGCTGCCGCCGCTGGCCGCGGCCGCGGCCGGTGCGGCGCTGCGGGCAGGCGCCGGGGCGGTCGGCGACCTGCTGGCCGCCCGGGACGCCCGGCGCGCCGAGGAGCAGTTGCGCGAGCGCCTGCTGGCGCGACTGGCCGTCTCCCCCGCCGCCGTCGAGGCCGCCGGGGGCGCCGGGCCGGCCGCCGTGCTGGCCACCACCCGGCTGGCCGACCTCGCGCCGGGGCTCGCGACGTACCTGCCGGCGCTCGCCTCCACGCTCGTCGTCCCCCCGGCGCTGCTGGTCGTGCTCGCGGCCACCGACCTGCTGTCAGCGGTGCTGGTCGCGGTCACGCTGCCGCTGGTGCCGCTGTTCATGGTCCTCGTCGGGCTCACCACCCGGGACGGGACGACGGCGTCGGCCCGCGCCCTGGACCGGATCGCCGCGCACGTGGCCGAGCTGGTCCGCGGCCTGCCCGTGCTCGTCGGGCTGGGCCGCGCCGCGGAGCAGGCGCACGCGCTGGCCGAGCTGGGCGACGCGGCCCGGCGGCGGACCCTGGCCACGCTGCGGCTGGCGTTCCTCTCCTCGCTGGTGCTGGAGCTCATCGCCACCCTGTCGGTGGCGCTGGTCGCGGTCACCGCCGGCCTGCGACTCGTGCACGGAGACCTGCCGCTCACGGTGGCCCTCACCGCGCTGCTGCTCGCCCCGGAGGCGTTCGCCCCGCTGCGCGCGCTGGGCGCGGCGCACCACGCCAACGAGGCGGCGACGCTGGCCGCCGCGGAGGCGCGCGCGGTGCTCGCCGCGGACGACGGTCCGGCGGTGCTCACCGCGGCAGGCCCCGACGACGACCCCCGCGGCGCCGACGTCGCCGTCCGCGGGCTGGCCGTGCACCACCCGGGCCGCGGCGTCCCGGCCCTGCCGCCGGTCGACCTCGAGGTGCGCCCCGGCGAGCTGGTCGCGCTGGCCGGCCGCAGCGGATCGGGCAAGTCCACGCTGCTGGCCGCCCTGGCCGGGGTGCTGCCGCCGTCCGCGACCGTCGGCGGCACGGTCTCCGGCGTGCCCGCGGGGGCCGTGGCCTGGGTGCCGCAGCACCCGCGCACGACCGGCCCCACCGTCGCCGACGAGCTGCGCCGGCACGCGGGCGCCGAGCCGGGGGTCGACGAGCTGGTCGCGGAGGCCTACGTCGTCGAGGCGCTGGCCAGGGTCGGCGCGAGCGGGCTGGCCGGGCGGGCCTGCGAGACGCTCTCGCCCGGCGAGCTCCAGCGGGTGGCGCTGGCCCGGGCGCTGGTGCGGGTGCGCCGCGGTGCCCGGCTGCTGCTGCTCGACGAGCCGACCGCCCACCTGGACGCCGCCGCCACCGATCGGGTCGCCGCGGTCCTGGCCTCGCTGCGCGGCGCCGTGACCGCGCTGCTGGTGACCCACGACCCGGCGCTCGCCACCCTGGCCGACCGGACGGTGGAGCTGCCCGCCCCGCCCGCCGCCGCCACCGCCGCCGCCGCCGAGGCCGCTCCCCCGCCGTCCCCCGCCTCTCCCGCTGCCCCGCCGTTCCCCGCCTCTCCCGCTGCCTCTGCTCCGCCGAGATCGGCGATCTCGGCGGCATCCGCCGCTCATCCCGCCGAGATCGCCGATCTCGGCGGGGAGGGACGCGCAGCGGGGTGGCCGCGGCGGGCACTGCTCCGGGCGGTGCTGGCCGGCACCGCGTCGTCCGGCGCGGGGGTCGCGCTGACCGCGGTGTCGGGCTACCTGATCGTCCGGGCCGCGGAGATGCCGCCGATCCTGACGCTGATGGTCGCGATCGTCGGCGTCCGCTTCTTCGGCATCGGCCGCGCCCTGCTGCGCTGGCTGGAGCGGATGTCCGCGCACGACGCGGCGCTCCGGCAGGCCGCGAGTCTGCGGGTCCGGGTGTGGCGGGCCCTGGCCGCGCAGGGCATCGCCGCCGATCGGACGCCGGGCACGGCCCTGGCCCGTGTCGTCGGCGACGTCGGCCTGGTGCAGGACCTGTCGGTGCGGGTGCTCCCGCCGGCGCTGGTGGCCGGGACCGTCACCGCCGGCACGCTCGCCGCGATGGCGCTGCTCTCCCCCGCCGCCGCGGCCGCCGCGGCCGCCGTCCTCGGGCTCGCCGTCGCCGGCGTGCTCGCCGCGCACCGCCGGGTGGACGCCGGTGCGGCCCGGACCGAGGGCGAGCTCCGGGTGGCGGCCCTGCGCGACGCGACGACGCTGCTGGCCGGGGCCGCGGACCTGCGCGCCCACGGCCTGGCCGCGCGCACCGCGACCGTCCTGGCCGCCGTCGGGCGCAGCCGCGGGCGCGCGTCGGCCACCGCGAGCCGCGCCGCCGCGCTCGGCACCGCGCTGATCGGCCTGGGTACCGGCGTCGCCGCGGTCGCCGCAACGGCCGTCGGGGCCTCCGCCGGGGTCGAGGGGCCGACGCTCGCCGTGCTCGCCCTCGCCCCGCTGGCCCTGGCCGACCCGCTCGGCGGCCTGGTCGGAGCGCTGCAGCGCCGGGGCGCGCTGACCGACGCCCACCGCCGCCTGGACGCGGTGCTGACCGCACCGGTGCCCGCCGACCCGACCGATCCCCGGCCCGCGCCGGCCCCGGTGCGGGAGGTGACCGTGGCGTCGCTGCGCGCCGGGTGGCCCGGCGGCCCCGACGTGCTCCGCGGCCTGGACGCCGCGGCCGCCGCCGACGGCGGGTGGCTGGTCGTGCGCGGGCCCTCGGGCTCGGGCAAGTCGACGCTGCTGGCCGTCCTCATGGCCGCGCTGCGTCCCCGGACCGGGCGCTACGCGATGGCCGACGTCGACACCGCGCACCTCACCGGCGACGCCGTCCGCTCCCGGCTGGCCTGGCTGCCGCAGGAGGCGCACGTCTTCTCCTCGACGATCCGCGCCAACCTGGCGCTGGCGGCCCCGCGCGGGGAGCTGGCCGGGCCGGCCGGGGAGGCGCGGATGCGCGCGGCACTGATCGCAGCCGGCCTCGGAGGCCTGCTCGCGTCGCTGCCGGACGGCCTCGACACCCCGGTCGGCGCCGGTGGCACCGCGCTCTCCGGTGGGGAGCGGCGGCGGCTGGCCGCGGCGCGGGCGATGCTGGCCGACCGCGACGTCGTCCTCCTCGACGAGCCGACCGCGCACCTCGACCCGCCGACCGCCGCCGCGCTCGTGCGCGACCTGCGCGAGGCGCTGGCCGGCCGGGTCGTGGTCTGCGTGACCCACGACGACGCGGTGGCCGCCCCCGGGGACCGCCTCGTCCGCCTGGGCGGCGCGGGGCGACCGGCACCCGGCGCTCCGGCTGTGGGCGACCGGGGCACCCCGGCCGACGGCACGTCGCCGTTCGCGCCCGTCCGGATCGCGGAGATGGTGCGCCGGCGGGGCCAGAACCAGGGCTAGGGCTAGGCGGCGGTCGCAGGCTCGCGGACGACCTCGAAGCCAGGGGACGCCGGGAGCGCCGGGTCGATGACCAGCGGCACCCCCGGCGCGGCTCCGATGCGGTGCCGATCCGTCACCGTCGGGCGGACGTCGGGCGGCAACTCCTCGACCATCCGCGCGTACAGCTCGGGTCGGATCCGGATCTCGCGTGGTGCGGCGGCTCCCGTGGCGAACGCGACGGCGACGAGGTCCCCGGCGATGTCCGGTCGGAGCCAGTGGACGCTGCTCATGGCGGCCCTCCTGCGGGGCTCTCCCGCGCACCAGGATCAACGTCGGGAGTCGCCCACTCGTGCCTTACCCGTGCCACTCGACGATGGCACCTCGGTACGACACTGTGGAGACCTTCCTACGCGCGCGCCGGCCCGAACACGAACGCCGCGGAGGTCACCGCCCGGTCGCCGTTGCCCTCGTCGAACATCGTCAGCTGGACGCCGATCCGGCCGCTCCCGTCCCGCCCGGTCGACGTCGTCCCGTCCACCCGGAACGGGCCGACCTTGCCGCGGGACAGGTGCATCACCGTCTTGCTCCACACCTGCAGGCGGTCGGTCCCGGCCCGCTCCGCGGCCAGCTCCACCGCGGCGGCCTCGAGGATCACGTGCTGCGGTCCGATGTGCAGGGCGGCGTCGGGCGAGGCCAGCTCGACGGTGAGCTCCGGCAGCACCCAGTGCCCGTCGTCGCGCCGGCTGCCGCCGAAGACCTGCCACAGCGGCGGCAGGTCCGGCGAGTCCTCGATGTGGTCGATCGGGTCGTCGTCGAACTTGCCGAGCCCGGGCGGGACGTCGCCGATGGAGGCTCCCTGGGACTCGATGAAGGCGATCACGCGGTCGGGGTCGTCGGCGTCGACGATCTTCGTCCGGGAGTACCCCATCCGGCGGCCCTCGTGCAGGCTCACCGAGTCGGTCACCAGCACGCGCCGGACGTCGACGGCGTCGTCGAGGATCTGCAGCGAGTGGATCACCGGGTTGGGCACGGCCTCGAGGTCGGACCGGGCGATGCCGCCGGGCGAGCAGATGGACAGCGGCGCGGCCATGATCCCGCCGGCGGCGTTGCGCATGTCGCGCCGCAGGGTGACCGAGGGGTCGGTGATGTTGGCGTTCATCGAGGAGAACTGCGCGCCGATGTAGCGGTAGCTGAGGAGCCCGCCCCAGCGCCGGCGCAGCTCGTCCCAGTACTCCTCGGCCGGTACCTCGCGGATGTCGCGCATCGGTGCCCACTCCCCTGTCCGCGCCCACCGGCCCGTGCCGATGGTGACGCCCCGCACATCTCTAGGGCATGGCGGGGTGGACGTCCAGGTCAGGCGGGCTTCGCCGGGACGTCGACGGGGACCTCGGGGCCGAGGGTCGCGCCCTGCAGGAGGGGCAGGTCGTCGCCGGACCAGAAGCTGCCCGGGTCGTACCAGTTGCGCGGCCGGTCGGCGGGCAGCAGCCCCATCGCGGTGTAGGTGGTGGCCACCAGCTCGGCGCAGAAGACCGTCTCGGCCGCCGTTCCCCGGCGCACCCGGCCGTTGAGCCACCCGGTGACCATGCCGCGGGTCGTCGGGAAGGGCCGGCCGTCGAAGCGGGCCACGGTGCGCAGGACGGCGTCCTCCATCTCCGCCGTCACCCCGCCGTCGTCGGCCGGGCCGACCAGTTGGCGCAGCCACGCGGACTGGCCGTACCTCTGCCGCCACGTGCGGACCGCGTCGGCCAGGTCGTGCAGCTGGACGCCGCGCTGGTGCTGACCGGTCCACACGTCGGGCAGCGAGCGGCCGAGCTCCGCGTGCCACAGCAGCGGCGGCAGGTCCTCGAGGACGACGGCCATGCCGACGTGGTTGACCGGCGCGTTGGTGACCGCCCGGATCGCCCGGTCGGCGAGCGAGGCGCCGCGGAAGACCCAGACGTCACCGGTGCGGGTGAGCTCGACGGCCTCGCTGAGCGGGAGCGCGCGGGGCGGGGGCACGCGGCTACGTTAGGCGACCGTGCGCACCCGCAAGCAGGTCAAGAAGCCGGTATTGAAGTTGCTCGGCCTGGCGGGCCTCGCCGGGGTGGCCGCGACCGGGGCGGTGCTGGCCCGCAACGAGCGCCAGCGCCGCGCCTACACCGCCGACGACGTCCGCTCCCGGCTGCACGAGCGGCACGCCGCCCTGGCCGCCGTCCCGGAGCCCGATCCCGACCTCGCGCGGGCGCCGTCCACCGGGCAGGCCGGAGGCGGCGCGCGCGGGCTGCTCGGCCGGCTGCCCTTCCTGCGCCGCCGCTGACCGGCCGGCGGTCGCGTCGCCGCCCAGCCACCGCCACGACGGCGCGGCGACCGACACGACGGCGCGACGAACCCGGACACGGCGCGTCAGAAGGGTGCCGGATCGTCGTCCGGTAGGTCGTCGGGTCCGCGGGGCTCGGGCTTCTTCCACCTCGTGATCAGTTCCCGGGTGCTCAGCGGGCGGGCCCTGCCTGGCGGTCGGCTCTCATCGCCGGTTTGTTGACCCTGCTCATCCCGTTCGGTCGCGGGATCGGCGGCGGGTGGTTCCGGTGGTGGTCGCATGGCCGGTGGGCGGGTAGTGCGGGTGATCCCGGTCGGGGTGGTCACCGTGAGCACCCCGTCGGGACTCATCTCGAACCGCCAGCCGCGGGCGAAGGTCTTGAGCCGGTGGTGGCTGCGGCACAGGCAGCACAGATTGGCGCAGTCGGTCGGTCCGTCGCAGTCGTGCGGGACCACGTGGTCCAGGTCGGACCAGCCGACCTGCTGACCGCAGTTGGGGAACCGGCAGGTGCGGTCGCGGGTGCGCACGAACCGGTCCTGCGCCGCGCCGGGCGTGTACCGGTCCACCGCCGCCGGCCGCCCCAGCACGGAGCACGAGCACTCCGCGTCGGCATGAAGAGAACAGCCGCGGCGGGCCAGCGTCCGAAGCTGGTCCAGCGTGGCGGTGGCCAGCAGCGCCCCCTCCTCGTCGGTCACCCCGACGGTGACCGATCCGCCTTCGGGCGGCCGCACGCCGAGCGCGTCCAACCGGCGGAGCAGCTCGCGCACGTGGCCGGCGGTGATCGCCGACCCGTTCACCTCCCCCGCCTGCGTCGACGTGCCGGCCAGCGCCGACAGCGCCGCCCACACGTGCAGCTGCGCGGTCACCGCCGGCCGGGAGGAATCCCACGGACGCAGCACCAGATCCGCCAGCACCCGGGTGCGCAGCTGCCCGATCGGCCGGTCGTCCCCGTCGGCCTTCAGCATCCGCGCCAGCTGATCGACCATCGCGTGCACCGCGGCCGCCTCGTCGGCCGGTAGCTCCACCGCCACCGTCGCCATCCCCTCCCGCGGCGAGGAATAGACCCGCACATCCGCGGCCTTCGCCGCCTGCTCCCGCCGTTCCTGCACCCCCGCGGCGTCGTGCGAGGCCAACGCCGCCTCCGCCCGCGCCCGCAGCCGGCGCAGCGACAGCTCCGGCGCCTCCTCCAGCAGCTCCGCTTCCACCGCCCGGCCCACCTCCGGCGACGCGTGCTCGCACACCTCGGCCAGCACCTTCGCCCGCGGCTCGTCCAGCACCCCCACCGCCAGCGCCCCCCACGTGCCCGGCAGCCGCGTCCGATAGGTGAACGCCCGGCCGATCAACGCCGCCGCCGACCCCCGCCCGCAGTTGAGCACCATCGACAACTCCGCCGGAAAGAACTCCGACACCCCTTCCGGCCGCGCCGCCGCGCCCCACGACCCGCGGCCACGCTTCGGCGGGTCCTCGGACTCCGGCGACAGATCCGCCAGCCCCAGCACCAGCTCCGCCTTGTACGCGGCCAGCTACGCCTCCTGCGCCACCACCCGCCCCAACTCCACCGCCAGCTGCGCCCGCGACAACAACTCCACCGGCAACCGCGGCAGGAACGCCGGCTCCCCGACCGCCCAGTCCACCAGCACGCCCTCCGCGAGCGACACCGAACCGGCGATCCGTGACATGACCCGAACATACGTTCGAGGTAAGACAGTTCCGGGCAATCTGCCGGAGCACAGGTTCCGGACCACCTGGAGAGCTGGGCCACGAGGGGAGCAATGGTCCGTCGAGCCCCGCCACTGACGGCTCGACCCTGGCCACTGACCGCTCGCCCCCGGCCGGGGACGGTCCGCCACCGCCACACCGGACGGGGTCCCGAGGCCGTTCCCGGCGCCGGTCGGCGGGTCGACCCTGACGCCCGCCACGGGGGACGACCCCTGAGGAGGAACCATGTCCGAGCACCCCAACGCCGCGCGGATCCGCGAGGGGTACGAGGCCTTCGGCAAGGGCGACCTGGCCGTGCTGGCCGAGCTCTGGCAGCCCGACATCGTCTGGCACGAGCCGGGCAACACCGCGCTGTCGGGGACCTACCGCGGCACGGAGGCGGTCTTCGCGCTGTTCGGCCGGATCATGGAGCTGACCGAGGGCAGCCTGCGCGGCGAGCCGCTGCTCATCTGCGCCGACGACGACTACGGAACGGCGCTGGTGCGGCTCACGGCGCACCGCGGCGACCGCTCCCTCTCGACCCTGGTCGCGCACGTCTTCCGGGTGGTGGACGGGCGCACGGCCGAGTTCTGGGAGGGCCCGACCGACCAGCCGGCGCTCGACGCGTTCTTCGGCTGACCGGTCACCCCGGCAGCGCGGGCCCCTCGTCCTTGAGCGCGACGCCCGAGGCGCCCAGCTCACGGGCGGCGGTGAGGAGCGCGGCCAGCGTTCCGGCCGCCGCCGCGTACGACAGCCCGTGCGGCGGGCGGACGTTGGAGACGCAGTTGCGCTCGGCGTCCACCCGTCCCGGGCGCGGGTCCCACGTCAGGTAGGCACCGAGCGAGTCGGCCGCCGACAGCCCCGGACGCTCGCCGATCAGCACCACGACCGCGCGGGCCCCGAGCGCGGCGCCGACCGCGTCGCCCAGCGCCACCCGCGCCTGGTGCGCGACCACCACCGGGGCCACCGACCAGCCGGGCAGCCGGTCCAGCAGCGCGAGGACCAAGGCCGGGCCGTGGGCCTGCACGGCCCCCGGGGACAGCCCGTCGGCGAGGACGACGGCGAGGTCCGCTCCGGTCGCCGGCAGCGACGTGCCGTCGGCGAGCTGCCGGCCGAGGTCCGGGCGCTGCAGGTACGTGGCCCGGTCCGGGGCCGCCGAGCGCACCTCCAGCACCTCCCGGCCGGGCAGGGCCGCGAGCAACACCCCGGGGTCCAGCGGCGCGTGGACGGCGTCGCGCGCGGCGGCGTGCGCGGCGCGGAACTCCAGCTCGCGACCGGTCGGCAGCGCGTCGCCGGCCCGGCCCAGCGCCACCCGGGCCCGGGTGAGCGAGCGCAGCGCCGCCCAGGGATCGAGGCCCCCGCTCACGGGGCGGCCGCAGCCAGCAGCGCCCGGGCGGCGGGGGCGTCGGGCGGCAGGGCGCGCACCCGGCCGTCGTCGTCCAGCAGGCCCATCCGCGCCAGCCACGCCTCGAACTCCGGCGCCGGGCGCAGGCCAAGCACCTGCCGGGCGGCGAGGACGTCGGTGAACGACAGCGACTGGTAGTGCAGCATCACGTCGTCGGCCCCGGGGACGGCGATGACGAACCCGCAGCCGGCGGCCCCGAGCAGCAGCGTCAGGGTGTCGGTGTCGTCGCCGTCGACCTCGGCGTGGTTGGTGTAGCAGACGTCCACCCCCATCGGCAGGCCGAGCAGCTTGCCGCAGAAGTGGTCCTCCAGCCCGGCCCGCAGCACCTGCTTGCCGTCGTAGAGGTACTCCGGGCCGATGAAGCCGACCACCGTGTTGACCAGCAGCGGGGCGAACTGCCGGGCCACCCCGTAGGCGCGCGCCTCCAGCGTCTGCTGGTCGACCGGTCGGCCGCCGACCCCGAGGTGCGCGCCGGCCGACAGCGCCGACCCCTGCCCGGTCTCGAAGTAGGTGACGTTGTCCCCGACCGTGCCGCGGCCGAGCTCCAGCGCGCCGGCACGGGCCTCGGCGAGCAGGTCGAGGGTCACGCCGAAGGCGCGGTTGGCCGCCTGCGTACCGGCCACCGACTGGAACACCAGGTCGACCGGCGCACCGGCGTCCAGGGCGCGCAGCGTCGTCGTGACGTGGGCGAGCACGCACGACTGGGTGGGGATCTCGTAGCGCCGGATCACCGCGTCGAGCAGTTCCAGCAGCTCGACCGTGCGCGCCGGGGAGTCGGTGGCCGGGTTGATGCCGATCACCGCGTCGCCGCAGCCGTGCAGCAGCCCGTCGAGCACGGAGGCGGTGACGCCGAGCGGGTCGTCGGTGGGGTGGTTGGGCTGCAGCCGCGTCGCCAGCCGGCCGGGCGATCCGATGGTGCTGCGCAGCCCGGTCACCACCGGGGACCGCCGGGCGACGGCGACCAGGTCGGCGGTGCGCATCAGCTTCGACACCGCCGCGACCATCTCCGGCGTCAGCCCGCGGGCCAGGCCGGTGATCGCGGCCTCGTCGCCGTCCGCCGTCCACTCCAGCAGCCGGTCGCGGAACCCACCCACGGTCAGCGACGCGACCGGGGCGAAGGCGGCCCGGTCGTGGGTGTCGAGGATCAGGCGGGTCACGTCGTCCTCGTCGTAGCCGACGACCTGCTCCTCCAGGAACACGGCCAGCGGCAGGTCGGCGAGCACCGTCTGCGCGGCCACCCGCTCGGCGGCGGACTCCGCGGCGCAGCCGGCGAGCACGTCCCCCGACCGCGCGGGCGTCGCCTTCGCCAGGAGCTCGACCAGCGACGGGAACTCGTACGTGTGCCCCGCCAGCGTCGCTCGGCGGGCCGTCACCGCAGCTCGTCCTCCGCGGCGGACAGCGCCGCGAACTCCTCCTCCGGCGCCGAGGCCACGAGGTGGTGGCGGCTGTAGACGGCGAAGTAGCCGAGGAACAGCGCGTAGGCCGCGAGGGTCAGCAGCGCCGCCGTCGGGTCGACCAGGAAGGTGGCGACCACCGCCAGCGCGGCCAGCACCAGCGCGACGCCGGTCGTCGCCGTCCCGCCGGGGGTGCGGTAGGGCCGCTCCAGACCGGGCTCGCGGCGGCGCAGCACGATGTGGCTGACCATCATCAGGACATAGGACACCGTGGCGCCGAAGACCGCCATGTTCAGCAGCACCGCCCCCTCCCCGGTGAGGGTGAGCAGGAACCCGATCACCCCGGGCACGACCAGCGCCAGCACCGGCGCCTTGCGGGCGTTGGTCACCGACAGCGCCCGCGGCAGGTAGCCGGCCCGGGAGAGCGCGAAGGTCTGCCGGCTGTAGGCGTAGACGATGGAGAAGAAGCTGGCGACCAGGCCCACCAGGCCCATGTAGTTCACGACGGTCCGCAGGCCCCCCTCGTCGAGGCCGTCCACCGGCGGGTTCGCGCTCTCCGAGATGACCTGGGCGCCGCCGGCGCCGGTGGTGAACACCAGCATGAGGACGGCCAGCGCGGCCAGCACGCCCATCGCCGCGACGATGCCGCGGGGCATGGACCGGGCCGGGTCCCGGGCCTCCTCGGCGGCGAGCGGCACGCACTCGACGGCGAGGAAGAACCAGATCGCGAACGGGAAGGCCGCCCAGATGCCGAGCACCCCGTACGGGAGGAACTCCGAGGCCCCGGCGGCGTCGGTGGGTGCGATGTCGGTGAGGTTGCCGGCGTCGAAGTCCGGGATCGCGCCCAGGAGGAACAGCACGAGGCCGACGACGGCGACCGCGGCGATCCCCAGCATGACCTTGAGCGCCTCCCCCACGCCCATGAGGTGGATGCCGATGAACAGCGCGTACACGGCGAGGTGGACCCACCAGCCGTCGGTGATGCCGAACAGCCCCAGCGACTCCACGTACCCGCCGATGAACGTCGCGATCGCTGCCGGGGCGATCGCGTACTCGATGAGCACGGCGATGCCCGCGGCGTAGCCGCCCCAGGGGCCCAGCGCCCGACGGGCGAAGGTGTACCCGCCACCCGCGGTCGGCAGCGCGGCACCCAGCTCCGCCAGGCCGAACACCATGGCCGTGTACATCACGCCCATCAGCACCGTGGCGATGAGCAGCCCGCCGAAGCCGCCCTCGGCCAGCCCGAAGTTCCAGCCGGCGTAGTCACCGGAGATGACGGCCGCCACGCCGAGCCCGGCCAGCAGGACCCAGCCGGCCGTGCCGGTCCGCAGCTGCCGCCGCTCCAGGTAGCCCTCGGGGACGGGCTCCGACCGGCTCCCGGGGAGGACCGGCGTGGGTGGGGGGATCTGCGGTTCGGCGGTCACGATGGCCTCCCGGTCGCGCCGGCCGCGGCCTGCGGCGGCTCGTCGCCAGCGTCCATTGGCGCCGTTTCCCAGGGGTTGCGGTCGTGCGACGTTCCCGCCCGGCCGCCCCGGCGCCGTGCCGCACGGCCCGACATCCCGCGGCACCGCCCGGCGGACGACGTAAGATCCTCCGGCGGTCCAAGGGTGGGCCACCCCCAGGATCCGGCCCAGGAGTTCTGCACGACCGTGGTGGACACCCTGCACGACGACCTCGTTCCCGACGACGGCGAGACCGCCCCCGAGGACGCCGACTTCCTCGCGCTGCTCGCCACGGCCGGCGACCTGAACGCCTTCCTCGAGGACCTGGTCCGCCTCGCCGCGCGGCAGACGCCGAGCGCCGAGGCGTGCGGGCTGACGCTGGCCCGCGGCTCCGGCGCGGTGACCGTGGCCTGCACCGACTCCCTCGCCGAGCAGGCCGACGAGCGGCAGTACCTGGTGGACGACGGCCCGTGCCTGCAGGCCATGCGCGAGCGGGTCGTCGTCCGCGTCGACGACATGACCACCGACGAGCGCTGGGGTCCCTACCCGTCGCTGGCCGCGCAGGTCGGCGTCCGGTCCTCGCTGTCGCTGCCGCTGGTCGTGGAAGGGCGCAGCCGGGGCGCGCTGAACCTCTACGCAACGGCCGTCAAGGCCTTCACCGACGACGACGAGCGGGTGGCCACCCGGTGGGCGGGGCAGGCGGCGGGTGCCCTGGCCGTGGCCCTGCGGCTGGCCGACAGCGACGACCGGGCCACGCAGCTCCAGGGCGGGCTGGACAGCCGCACGATGATCGGCCAGGCCGTGGGCCTGGTCATGGCCCAGGAGCGGTGCACCGCCGAGGAGGCGTTCCGGCTGCTCACGCTGGCCTCGCAGCGCCGGAACGTGAAGCTGCGCGAGATCGCCGCGGGGATCGTGCAGGCCTTCGAGGCCGCTCTCCCGGAGAGCGGCCCGCGCCGCTGGTGAGGCGCGTCAGAAGCTGCGCCAGGGGCCGTCGGTGCCGTTGCCCTCCGGCTGCGACCGGAAGACGTTGCCCTCCGAGGCGCCGCGCCGCTCGCCGGACAGCGCGAGGGTGCGGAACAGCGGACCGACCAGCGCGTCGTAGACCGGCGGCAGCAGCCGGAACCCGGCGACGATCACCGGGTTGACCAGGCCGGCGTGCACCAGCCGGCGCGGCCGCTCCAGCACGCCGAGCACCTTCCGGGCGACCCGGTCCGCGGAGTACACCGGGAACGGCGGGCGACCCGGGTGCCCGGCGTAGGTGGCGCCCTGGGAGTAGATGGGGGTGTTCACGCCGCCCGGCGCGACCGCGCTGACGTGCACCCCGGGCGCGTCCCGGACCTCCTGCTGCAGCGTGCGGACGAGGCCCAGCTGCCCCCACTTGGCCGCGGCATAGGTGCCCATGAGCGGCGCGGTGATCTCGCCCAGGAGCGAGTTGACGACGACGAGGTGGCCGGCGCCCTGCCGGCGCAGCACCGGCAGCGCCGCGCGGGCGACGTTCGCGGTGCCGTGCAGCGAGGTGTCGACGACGGCCTCGAAGACCTCCCGGGGCACGTCCTCCAGCCGCCCGTAGGCCATGACCTGTGCGGCGTGGACGACGACGTCGAGCCGGCCGAACCGCGCGACCGCGGTCCGGACCGCGTTCTCGACCGCGGCGGCGTCCTTCACGTCGGCGGGGCAGACCAGCACCTCGCCGGCGCCGGCCTCGCGCGCCTCGCGGGCGGTCTCCTCCAGCGACTCGCGGCCCCGGGCCACGAGCAGCAGCGCGCTGCCGCGGCGGGCGAAGCGGAGGGCGGTGGCCCGGCCGATCCCGCTGGAGGCACCGGTGACGAGGACGGACGGGGGTGCGGCCTGCTCCGCGGTGCCGGTCATGGGTCGTGCCCTACCCGGTCGGAGCGGCTCCACTCGGCAGCTGCGCGAGCAGCCAGCCGGGCCCGGCGACCGGCGTTCCGGCGGGCAGCCGGGCCCGCAGCCCGCGGTCGGCGGTGACGACGAGCAGCCCGGCACCCCCGGCCTCCACCGCCGCCGCGACCAGGGCGTCGTCCCCGCTGCCGGGTGCCCGGACCAGCCGCACGCCGGCGGGCCCGGCGACGTCCCGCGCCGCGCCCTCGACGACCGCGACCAGGGCGGTGCAGGCCAGGGGCGACCCTCCCGGGCCGGGCATCTCCCGCCCGGGGAGGGTCGCCAGCCGCTCGAGCAGCCGCGCCGTCGCGCCGGCCCGGTCCCGCCACCAGCCGTCCGGGCGCGAGCCCAGCACGTTGGCGACGTCGACCAGCAGCACCGTCACGCGCGCGATCCTCCCGTCCTCCGGCCGGGGCCCCGACGGGCACCTCCCCATCCGGGCGCAGCGCTCCTACAGTCGCAGGGCATGTGCCGCAACATCCGCCCGCTGTCGAACTTCGCGCCCCCCGCGACGGAGGAGGAGGTCGACGCGGCAGCCCTGCAGTACGTCCGCAAGATCAGCGGGACCACCAAGCCCGCCCGGGTCAACGCCGACGCCTTCGACCGGGCCGTCGCCGAGGTGGCGGCGGCCTCCGCGCGGCTGCTGGACGCCCTCGTCAGCACCGCGCCGCCCAAGGACCGCGAGGTCGAGGCCGCCAAGGCGAAGGCACGCTCGGCGGCTCGCTTCGGCTGATCGGAGTGCGAGGGCGCAGGAAACCTGCACTCCCGCCCTCCGCTCAGCGCGGGATGGTGAGGACGACGGGGCCCTCGTCGGTCACCGCGACGGTGTGCTCGACGTGCGCTGCGCGCCGGCCGTCGGCGGTGACGACGGCCCAGCCGTCCTTCTTGTGCTTGTAGCGCTCGTCGCCGGCCAGGAGCATCGGCTCGATCGCGAGCGTGCTGCCGGCCTGCAGGCGCACCCTGTCCAGCCCCGCCACCGGCCGGTTGGGCACGAAGGGCGGCTCGTGCATCGAGCGCCCGATGCCGTGCCCGCCGTGGTCGGGCAGGTGCGCGAAGCCGTACCGGCGCGCCACCGCGTCGATCGCCGTCGCGACGTCGAGCAGGGTCGCGCCGGGCACCGACGCGGCCACGCCGGCCGCGAGCGCCTCCTCGGTGGCCCGCACGAGGCGGGCGTCGTCCTCGGCCACCTCCCGGCCGATGAGCAGGGTGATCGCGGCGTCGCCGTTCCAGCCGTCGACGATCGCCCCGCAGTCGATGCTCAGCACGTCGCCCTCGTGCAGCCGGCGGCCGCTGGGCCGGCCGTGCACCACGACCTCGTTCGGCGACAGGCACAGGGCGCCGTTGTAGGCCGTCGGCGCCCAGGCGGGCTTGTAGCCGAGGAAGGACGACGTCGCGCCCGCCTCGCGGATGCAGGTCTGCGCCAGGTCGTCGAGGTCGCGCAGCTTCACGCCCGGGGCCGCCGCGGCCCGCACCGCCGCCAGGGTCTCGGCGACCACCCGGCCGGCGTCGCGCATGGCGTCGAGCTCGAGGGCCGTGCGGGCGGGCAGGGTCGTCGTCTCCACGCGTCCACGGTACGAGCCGCCGCTCGAGCCCCGTCCGGGCGAGGAGGTGACGGGCGGGCGCCGTCCGGGCATAAGCCTCTCCAGGGCCGGCCCGGCGCGGGCTCGGGGGCGGCGAGCAGAGGAGGAGCGCGATGACGACGACAGGTCCTCCCCGCGATCGGCAGCCCGACGACGACCGGGACGAGACCGGGGCCGAACGCGTGGACCGCGAGCTGCTGGAACTGCTGAACGAGTTGCGCGTCGCCCTTCCCGGAGTGCAGTTCCTCTTCGCGTTCCTGCTCGTCGTCCCCTTCCAGCAGGGCGGCGCGCGGATGACCGACCTCCAGCGCGACGTCTACTTCGTGACGCTCCTCGCCGCCGTGGTGGCGACCGCGCTGCTCATCGCGCCCGCCGCGCAGCACCGGGTGCTGTTCCGCCAGCACGACAAGGAGGCACTCCTGCGCCGGAGCAACCGCAACGCCTCCCTCGGGCTCACGGTCCTGGCCCTGGCGCTGGTCTCGGCGGTGTTCCTGGTGACCGACGTCCTGTTCAGCCTCACCCAGGCGGTCGTGGCCGCGATCGTGGTGGCGGTGCTGCTGGGCTGGCTGTGGATCGCCGGCCCGGTCGTCCAGCGCGCCCGGGGGTCACGCACCGGCTGACGCCCGGCGCCTCGCCGGCGCCCGCCGGCGGCTCGCCTACCCTCGCTCCGTGGCGACGACGGCCCTGGCGGGGCACGCAGGGGCGACCCCGCCGTCCCCCGCCCCGTGGCGCCACGCCTGGGCCGCGGAACTGCTCCCGCCCATGGTGCTGATCACCCTCGGGACGGTCCTGCTCTCGGCCGGGCACGGCCTGTGGTTCGACGAGCTCTTCACCGCCGAGATCGCCCGGCTGCCGCTCGCCGACATCCTGCACGCGGCCGTCAGCGGCGAGGCGACGGCGAGCTACCTCGCCGGCATCCCGCCGTCCTACAACGCGCCCTACTACCTCGTCGTCCACCTCTGGACGGCCCTGCCCGGCGCGGACGGCGACACCTCGCTGCGGGTGTTCTCCCTGCTGGCGACCGCGGGCGGCGTCGGCCTGGTCGTCCGCGCGGTCGGCCGCCTGGCCGGCCGGGCGACCGGCGTCCTCGCGGGCCTCGCCCTCGCCGCCAACCCCCTGCTGCTCGAGCAGACGGTCGAGGCCCGCAGCTACGGGCCGGCCGTGCTGGCCACCGGCGCCGCCCTCCTCGGCCTGGCGCGCTGGCTGCAGGACCCGCCCCGCGGCCTCCTGCTCCTCGGCCTCGCCGGCGCCGGCATGGGCCTCATGCACTGGTACGCGGTCACGGTGCTGGTCGCGTTCGTCGCGGCGGCGCTGCTGCTGCGCGGCCGGCGCGCCGTCCCGGTGGTCCTCGTCGGCGCGGCCGCCGCCGCCCCGACCGCGCTCCTCGTGGGCATGAACCTGCTGAACGGCACCGGCGGGCGCAACGCCGAGCACCTGCGCGACACCGGCGGCACCCTGGCCGACCTCGCCGTCGAGGCGTGGGCCGGGGGCCGCACCCCCCTGCTGTACCTGACCGTCGGGCTGGCCGTGCTGGGCGCGGTCCGCGGCCGGGGCGTGCGCGTCCTGGGCGCGTGCTGGGTGCTGGTGCCGCTGCTGCTCCTGCTGCTGGCCGAGCAGGTCCGGCCCGTCTACCTGCCCCGCTACCTGCTCGCCGGCCTGCTCGGGCTCGGGGTGCTCGCGGCGGCCGGCGCGCTGGCCGTTCCGCGGGGCGCCCGCTCCCCCGTCGCCGCCCTGCTCGTCGCGTTCTCGCTGCTGGCCGCCGCGCCGCTGGCCGACCGCGAGCCCCGGGAGGGGTCCGACCGGCTGGTCGAGGCCCTGGCCGCGATGCACCGTGCCGGGGAGCCCGTCGTCGGCGCCGACCTCCGATCGGCCATGGGCCTGGACCACTACGTGCGCACCCGCGCCCCCGCGCTGCGCGCGGACCTGCTGCTGCCGCCGGACGACGCCCCGCCCGGCGCCGACCGGGTGTGGCTGGTCCGCCGGCAGCTGCCCGGCGGCTTCTCCTCGACCGACGACGTCGACCTGCTGACCGCCGCGGGCCTGTCCATCGACCGGGAGTGGGCGTTCCCGGGCAGCAAGACCGACCTGGTCCTCCAGCTCTGGACCCGGTGAGCGCCGCGGACCGATGAGTCCGCGGTCCTCCTGCCGTCTCCCTGTCGTACCCGCCGGGCGTCCCGCCGGGTCGGACCCGGAGGTGGGCTCGTGGCGGGTGACGTCCCCCGGAGGCCCCCGGTCCGACCGCGGAGGGCCGGCGGCACGGGCCCGGCCGTCGAGACCGAGGGCCTCGTCGTGGTCCTCGGCGGGATCCGGGCGCTGGACGGCGTGGACCTGCGCGTCCCTCTCGGGAGCATCCACGGCGTGGTCGGGGCGGGCGGCGCGGGCAAGACGACGCTGCTGCGCGTCCTGGCCGGCGTGCTGCGCCCGGACGGCGGATCGGCGCGGGTGCTCGGCTCCGACGTCGGCACCGAGGCGGACGCGCTGGGCGCCCGCGTCGGCCGCACCGGATGGTCGGCCGGGTTCGACGAGCAGCGCACCGGCGGGGCGAACCTGCTCCAGCTCGCCCGCCTGCTCGGCTACTCCCGCGCCGCCGCGCTCCTGCGGACCGACCAGCTGCTCGCCGGCTTCGGCCTCACCGCCGCGGCCGGGCAGCCGATCGCCACGTACTCGGCGGCCGCGCGGCGACGCCTCGACCTCGCCGCCAGCATCGTCGTCCGGCCGGAGCTCGTGCTGCTCGACGAGCCGACGGCCGACCTGGACCCGCACTGCCGCGCCGAGGTCGCGGCGGTGCTGCGTGCTCTGGTCCGCGCCGGGACGACGGTCCTGCTCGCCACCCGGGACCTCGACGAGGCGGGCCGGCTCGCCGACCGCCTGTCGGTGCTGGCCTCCGGCCGCGTCGTCGCCGAGGGGACGGCGAGCGAGGTGCGCGCCCGGGCCTCGGCCCTCAGGAGCGGCGGTGGCGCAGGGCCCAGCCCAGCGAGCGCGCCGACTGGACCAGCCGCGCCCGCGAGGTCCAGGCCGAGTCGCCGCTGTCCCGGCGCTCCCGGACCACCGGCAGGCTCGTGACCGGCCGGCCGGCCACGCCCACCGCGAGCACGATGCTGGGGGCGCGCTCGGCAAGCACGGCGTCCCGCACGCGGGGGCCCATCGCCAGGAACGCCCCGGCATCCGGCGGGAGCCCGGTGAGGCGGGTGGCCACCCGGCGGTGCAGGCCGCCGGTCACCCGCCGCAGCGGCGAGGTGTAGGCCCCGCGCCGGCCGGCGAACACGGCCTCGACGTCACCGGCGGCCAGCCGGTCCACGAGCACCGGCACCGCCTCGGGCGGATCCTGCAGATCGGCGTCCAGGCAGATCCAGGCGTCGGCCGCGGGCTCGGCGGCGAGGCCCGCGTGCAGGGCGCGGTGCTGGCCGACGTTCTGCGGCAGGATCGTCGCTGCGATCCGCGCGTCCCCGCGGGCCAGCTCGGAGGCGACGCGCGCGCTGTCGTCCGGCGAGGCGTCGACGACGAACCGCAACCGCCAGTTCCGGCCCGCCAGCGCCGCTGCGAGGCGCGCGGCCAGGGGCTCGAGCGTCCCGGCGTTGCGGTACACGGGGACGACGACGGCGAGCCGCGGGCCGGTCACGCCGTGCCCTGGTCGGCCGCCCAGGTGCGGGCCAGCCCCTCCTCCAGCGCCACCGTGGGGCGCCAGCCGAGGAGGTCGGCGGCCGCGCGGGGGTCGCACACCCAGTCGGCGGTGTCCCAGGACCGGCCCGGGTGCGCCCCGGGGGCGGTGGCGATCGGGCGGCCGGTGGCGCGGACCGCCGCGGCCACCAGCTCCTCGGTGCCGGTCTGCACGCCGGTGCCGATGTTGAGCACCTGCCCGGGGGGCAGCGTGTCGCTGGTGGCCGCCCGGACGCAGGCGTCCACCACGTCGCCGACCCAGACCCAGTCCCGCCGGCTCACGTCCGCGGGCAGCGGCACCGTGCCGCCGTCGCGGGCGGCGGCGAGCACCACGGGCACCAGCCGGGTGGGGTGGTCCCCCGGCCCGTACACCTGGAAGGCCCGCAGCACGGCCGCGCGGACGCCGCGTTCGGCGGCCGCGGCCTGCAGCAGCAGCGAGCCGGCCGCCTTGGTCGCGCCGAAGAACCCGCGCGGGTGCAGCGGCGCGTCCTCGGCCAGCGGCCGCGGCCCGGCCGCGTACTCGGTCGAGGACCCCAGCCGGACGACGGCCCGGCAGCGGTCCGGCAGGGCGTCGACCAGCCAGGGGCTGGTGTTCACCGCCGTGGTGGCGGCGCGCTCGGCCGCCGTCGCCCTGCCCCGACCGGCGGCCAGCGCGAAGACCACGTCCGGATCGGCGGCGCGCACCGCCGCCGCACCGGCGACGGGGTCGGCGAGGTCGACGGCGGAGCGGGTCAGCGGGACGACGTCCCAGCCGTCGGTCTCCAGCCGCCGCACGAGGTGCCGGCCGACGAACCCACCGGCCCCGGTGACCAGCGCCCTCACCGGCGACCGGGCCTCACGCCGGCGCGGCGACGGCGACCGGCGCCGGCGCACGCCCCCCGGCCTCGCCGTCGGCCCCGGGAGCGCGCGCGACGGCGGGCTCGGCCGCGGGCCGGCCGGCGGCCTCGACCGCGGCGACGAACGCCGCGCGGCGGGCGGCGGCGGTCGAGGCGTCGGCGGCCCGCAGCCGGTCCAGACCGGCGAGCAGGCGCGGGACCTCGACGAAGGGGTCGCGGCCGGCCATGTCGGCGGTGAACGAGCGGCGCAGGAAGGTGAAGTCCGTGCGGGCCCGCACCAGGTCGGCGGCCAGCAGCAGGCCGGGCACCGGGGAGCCGCCCTCGAGCAGCGTCATCCCGCCGACCCCGAAGGGCTGGGCGACCTCGGCGCGGACGGCATCGACCGTGCCGTCGACGAGCGGCCGGAACAGCTCGGTGCTGCGGCGGTCGATGCGCAGGTCGTTGAGCCCGACGTAGATCCGCGACAGCGGCCGGCGGGCCAGGGCCGCGGCGCGGTCGACGGCGTCCTGCGTCTCGACGAGGATGCCGAGCCCGCACCGGCCGTCGACCAGGTCGAGGGTGCGGTCGACCTCGTCGGTGCCGCGGACCATCGGCAGGAACAGCTCGTCGGCGCCGGCCGCCAGCGCGTCGGCGACCTCGCCGGCGGTCCAGGGCCCGAAGCCGTTGATCCGGCAGAGCAGCCGCCCGTCGGTGGCGCCGCGCATGCGGGCCAGGTCCTCGACGGTGTCGGCGTTGATCTGGGTGCCCTCGCCCCGCTGCCGCCGTGCCTTTCCGCGACGTTCCCAGTCGACGACGATCCCGGCGGCGCCGGCGGCCACCACGTCGCGACCCCAGGCCGCGTCCACGGTGAAGAGGAGCAGATCCACGGCGGTGAGCCTAGGCACACCTAACGTGCAGCGGGCGTCCAGGTGGTGGTGTCCAGGTCCGACGGCGCGCCGTCCGGCCCGCCGAACGGCTCCCCCGCCAGGCCGAACACCCCGGCGGCCGGTCCGGTCGGCGGCTCGGCGGCCGGCTCCTCGAGCGGGAACGGCAGGGCGGCGCCCCGGACCTCGATCCCGACCCGGTCCCCCGCCTCGGGCAGCTGCCGGCCGTCCAGCCGGGCCGCGACCACCCGGCCGGAGGCCAGCTCCAGCGACACCCGCGCGTCGTGCCCGAAGAAGTCCACGGCGCTCACCCGGGCGACGGGCACCTCGGGGCCCGGCTCGGTGAGCCGCAGCTGCTCGGGCCGCAGCAGCACCCGGGCCGGCCCGTCGCCGGTGCGCGGCTCCAGGTCGAGGACGCCCACCTCGGAATGCGCCCGGCCGTCGCGGACGTCGGCGGGCAGGACCACCGCCTCCCCGACGAACGTCGCCACGTCGAGGTCGCGCGGGCGGCGGTAGAGCGTCCGCGGATCGGCCAGCTGCACCAGCCGCCCGCCCCGCAGCACCGCCACCTGCGACGCCGTCGACAGCGCCTCGGCCTGGTCGTGCGTGACGAGGACCGCGGTGGCCTCCGTGACCGCCAGCGCCCGGGTGACCGCGCGGCGGGTCTCCTCGCGCAGCGAGGCGTCGAGGGAGGAGAACGGCTCGTCCAGGAGCACCAGGGACGGCTCGGGCGCCAGCGCGCGGGCGAGCGCGACGCGCTGCTGCTGCCCGCCGGAGAGCTGGTGGGGGGAGCGGCCGGCGAGGTCGGCGTCCAGCCCGACGAGCGCCAGCAGCTCGGCGACGCGGGCGCGGTCGCGCCGCTGCCGCCGGGGCAGGCCGAACATGACGTTGGCGGCCACCGTCAGGTGCGGGAACAGGCCGCCCTCCTGCGGGACGAAGCCGATGCCGCGCCGGCGGGCGGGCACCCCCCGGCCGTTGCCGGCGACGACCCGGCCGCCGAGCTCGACGGTGCCCGAGTCCGGGTCGTCGAAGCCCGCGACGATGCGCAGCAGCGTGGTCTTGCCGCAGCCCGAGGGGCCGAGCAGCGCGGTCGTCGTCCCCGCCGGCACGTGCAGGTCGATGCCGGTCAGCACCGGGGTGGTGCCGTAGGACTTCGTCACGTCCAGGACGGTCAGGGCACTCATGTCGTCATACCTCGTCGGGCATCGCGGGAGAGCAGCACGGTAGCCGGGGCCGACAGCAGCACCATCACCACGGCGTAGGGAGCGGCGGCGCCGTACTCCAGGGCGCTGCTGGACGACCAGAACGCCGTCGCGAGCGTCGTCGTCCCGGTGGGCGCCAGCAGCAGGGTCGCGGTCAGCTCGGTGACGACCGCGAGGAAGACCAGCGCCGCGCCCGCGCCGATGCCCGGGGCCAGCAGCGGCAGCGTGACCCGGCGGAGGCGGTCCGGCGCGGAGGCCCCCAGCGAGGCCGCCACGTCGTCGTAGAGCCGCGGCGACTGCTCGACCGCCGCCCGCACGGTGACGATCGCCCGCGGGAGGAAGAGGATCGCGTACGCCGCCAGCAGCACCGGCACGGTCTGGTAGAGCCACGGGGTGGCCCGGATGCTCACCGTGACCAGCGCGAGGGCGATGACGATGGCCGGCACGGCGCTGCCCAGGTAGGTGCTGCGCTCGAGCAGGGTGGCGATCGGCCCCCGGCGGCGGACCGCCAGCCAGCCCGTGGGCAGGGCCATCGCCGTGGTGATCACCGCGGCGGCCGCGGCCAGGCCCAGCGTCGAGCCCGTGGTGGTGAGCAGCTCCGGCACGTCGAGCTCGGTGGAGGCGCCGCGGACCAGCCAGGTGGCGAGGCTGCCCAGGGGGACGGCGAGGGCCAGCCCGACCAGGCCGGTGAGGCCGAGCAGCGCCGGCGCCGTCAGGGCGCCCAGCCGGACGGGCCGCACCGGGCGGGCCGCCCCCGCGCCGGTGCGGGCGTACTGGCGCCGGCCGCGCAGCCGCAGCTCCGCGAGCAGCAGCCCCAGGCACAGCAGCACGAGGACGCCGGCCAGAGCGGTCGCGCCGGGGCCGTTGAAGGTCGCCCGGTACTGGTCGTAGATGGCGGTCGTGAACGTCGGGTAGCGCAGCATCGCGAGGGCACCGAACTCGGCGAGCACGTGCAGGGCGATGAGCAGGCTGCCGCCCAGCACCGCCACCCGCAGCTGCGGGAGCTGCACGCGCCGGAACACCGCCCAGGTCGACAGGCCCAGGCCGCGGGCGGTCTCCTCCAGCGCCGGGTCCAGCCCGCGGAACGCGGCGACGGCGGGCAGGTAGACGAACGGGAAGTACGACAGCGACACCACCAGCAGCGCGCCGCCGTAGGTGTCCAGGCCGGGCAGCAGCGAGATCCACGCGTAGCTGTTGACGAACGCCGGCACGGCCAGCGGCGCCACGAGCAGCACGTGCCACACGCGGCGGCCGGGGACCGCCGAGCGCTCCACCAGCCACGCCGCGCCCACGCCCAGGACCGCGCAGACGGCGACGGTGCCGCCCAGGAGGCGGACGGTGTTCCACAGCAGCTCGGCGACCCGGTCGCGGAAGACCAGCTCGGAGATGCCGCTCCAGCCCAGGTCGGCGGAGTACCGGACGATGTAGCCCAGCGGCAGCAGGGCCAGCGCCGCCACCGCCGTCGCCAGCAGCACGGTGACCGGTGAGCGGCGCAGCTCGCGCAGGCCCCCGGACGCGCGCCGGCTGCGGGGCGCCGGCGCGGCCGGCGTCCCGGAGCTCGGGCGCTGCGTCCCGGGGGACGCCGAGGAGACGCTCAGAGCAACCCCACCTCCTGCATCAGCTCGGTGACGCGGTCCTGCTCCAGGGAGCCGGGATCGACGGGCGGGGCTCCGAGGGTGTCCAGCGGCGGCAGCGCCTCGGCCGAGGCCACCCCGACGCCGACCGCGTACTCCAGGGCGGTGCTCTCCGACAGCCGCTCCTGGGCCCCGCGGCCGGTCAGGTAGGCGACGAGCTGCTCGGCCTCGTCCTGCTGGTCGGAGGAGGCGAGGACACCGGCACCGGAGACGCTGAGGAAGGCGCCGGGGTCGGCGTTGCGGAAGAAGTGCAGCGCGGCGTCGTCGCCCCGCAGGGCGTTCTCCGCCTGGTCCCGGTACCAGTAGTAGTGGTACATGATCCCGGCGTCGATCTCGCCCTCGTCCGCCGCGGTCATCACCGCGGTGTTGCTCTGGTAGACGTCGGCATTGCGCTCCAGGCCCTCCAGCCAGGCGCGTGTCTCGTCCTCGCCGCGCAGCGCGAGGACGGCGCTCACGATGGCCTGGAAGTCGGCGCCGCCCGCGGCGATGCCGATGCGGCCCTCCCACTCGGGATCGGCCAGATCCATGATCGACACCGGCAGTTCCGACTCCGGCAGCTGCGCCGGGTTGTAGACCAGCACGGTGGACCGCGCGGCGAACCCGGTCCAGGTGCCCGACGCGGGGCGGAACTGCTCGCCGACCTGGTCCAGCGTCGCCTGCTCCAGCGGCGCCAGCAGGCCCTCGCGGTCGAGGATCTCGATGGACGGGCTGTTCTCGGTCAGGAAGACGTCGGCCGGCGAGGCGTCCCCCTCCTGCACGATCTGGTTGGCCAGCTCCGCGTCGTTGCCCTCGCGGAACTCCAGCTCGATGCCGGTCTCCTCCGTGAAGCCCTCCAGCATCGTCCGCACGAGGCTCTCGTGCTGCGCGCTGTAGACGGTCAGGGTGTCGCCGTCCCCCCCGCCCGACCCGCCGCAGGCAGCCAGCGTCCCGGTGACGGTCAGGGCGGTGAGAACGGCGGCGGTGGCGCGCCCGGGGGGGTTCACGGATCCTCCAGATGGTGTAGGCGAGGCACACCTAAACACGAGTGTGCCCGAGGCGGAGGTTCCCGGCGGACGCGGAGGGGTTACAACTGGCCGGTGCCCGACCCGACCGCCGCCCCGCCGGCCCCGGCGCTCCGCACGGCGCGCTTCGCCGACCTGACCCCCTTCGAGGTCTACGCCCTGTGCCGGCTGCGGGTCGACGTGTTCGTCGTCGAGCAGGAGTGCCCCTATCCCGAACTCGACGGCCGGGACGTCGAACCCGCCACGGTGCACCTGTGGGCGGAGGTCGGCGGCGAGGTCGCGGCCACCGTCCGCGTGCTCGACGACGGCGCCACCCGGGCGATCGGGCGGGTGGCCACCGCCGCGGCGCACCGCGGGCACGGGCTCGCGGCCCGGCTGGTCGAGGCGGGGATCGCGCTGTGCGCCGGGCACCCCGTCACGCTGGGCGCCCAGGCCCACCTGGAGGGCTGGTACGAGCGCTTCGGCTTCCGGCGCAGCGGCACCGGGTACGTCGAGGACGGCATCCCGCACGTGCCGATGCGCCGCGAGCCGGGCTGAATCCGCGGTCCTCCGCCCGCGGGCGGGCACCATCTGCGGCGTGGACACCACCGCCGAGGACCCCGCCGACCTCCTCCGCCGCGCCGCCGACCGGCTCGAGGCCCTCGCCGCGCGGACGACGGCCGGGGACTGGCGCAGCGGCGGCCTGCTGGCCAGCCGCCCCGAGGTCGTCGCCGTCCGACCCGACGGCAGCACCGAGCACGTCGCCGAGGCCCGCGCCGGCTCCGGGGCGTGGATCACCGCCCTCTCCCCCGAGGTCGCGCCGCCGCTGGCCGCGGCGCTGCGGGCCGCCGCGGACCGCCCGCACCCGGACGACACGCTCGTCACCCTGGCCCGGGTGCTGCTCGACCGGCTCGGCTCCAGCGCCCATCGTTCGACGTCGAACCCTTAGGTCTCTAAGGTCACTCCCGTGAGCGAACCGCAGGTCGGCGACCTGGTCCTCGGCGCCGCCCGCGGTCTGGGCCGCGCCCTGGACGCCGCCCTGGTGGCCGCGGGCGGGAGCACCTCGACCTGGCACGTGCTGCGCGCCGTCCGCACCACCGAGGCCCGCAGCCAGGCGGAGCTGGCCGCGACCGTCGGCGTCCGTCAGCCCACCCTCACCCACCACCTGGACGGGCTGGAGCGGTCGGGACTGGTCACCCGATGGCGCGATCCGGACAACCGGCGGGTGCAGCGGGTGCTGCTCACGCCGGCGGGCGAGGAGCTGTTCGTCCGCCTCCGGCGCGCCGCGGCCGCGTTCGAGGGACGGCTGACCGCGGGTCTGGAGGACGGCGACGTGCGGACGCTGCGCCGACTGCTGGCCCTGCTCGTGGAGAACAGCGCGGAGTGAGCCGGCGTCAGGCGGCGGCCGGCGCGAGGTCGGCCGCGCCGAAGGCCGCGTCGAACCGGTCGCACCAGATCACCACGCTGGTGTAGCCGGTGGCGTCCACCCCCTCGGGGACGACGTAGTTCTGGTCGCCGACGTTGCCCTTGAGCGCGCCCAGGTCCACGAAGTCGTCGTCGAAGGCGGCCTCGGTCCCCTCGGCCGGGTTCTGCGACAGGTAGACGTAGAGCGCGGGACCGTTCGAGGTCTCGAAGCCCTCCAGCCGCACGATGACCTGACCGTCGGCCAGTTGCACGATCCGGGCCGTGCCGGTCGTCTCGTGCTCGCGGGAGACGAAGCTGCCGGTGGCCAGGTCGACCGGGGCCGGCGGCGGCTCCGGGGTCTGCTCGCCGGCCCCGCCTCCCGCCTGCTCGTCGGCCGGCGGCGCGGCGACCGAGGGCAGCGCCTCGGACACCTCGTCGTCGTAGAAGAGCTTCTGCGGCTGGAACCAGACGAGCACGAAGGCCGCGAGGGCGATCACCACCAGTGCCGCCGCCAGCCAGATCCAGGTCCTGCGCCGCATCGCCACGGCCGGGCAATCTAGACCGGCGGGCGACCGCCCGGGGGCTTCCGCGACGCCGCGCCCGGGACCGCGCGACCAGGCACGATCGGGGGCATGACCACCGCCACCTGGAACGGCACCGTGATCGCCGAGTCCGACGACATCGTCCTCGTCGAGGGCAACGCGTACTTCCCCCGCGCCTCCGTGCGCGAGGACGTGCTGCGCCCGTCGACCACCTCGACCACCTGCCCCTGGAAGGGCCGGGCGTCGTACTTCACGATCGAGGTCGGCGGGCGGACCAACCCTGACGCCGCCTGGTACTACCCCCAGCCGAAGGCGGCCGCGGCGGAGATCACCGGTCGCGTGGCGTTCTGGAAGGGCGTCGAGGTCCGCTGACGGCAGCCCTCAGCCGGCGGGTTGCGCCCCGGCGAGGCTCCGCGCGGACGCGGCCTCCCCCGGGTCGAGGACGCCGGCGCGCTCCTGCCGCTCGATGAGGCGGTGGTAGGCCGCCCACGCCTCCCCGGGGGCCACGTCGAGGGCGGCGGCGATCTCGTCCCAGCCGGCGCCCCCGCGCAGCGCGGCCCGGATGCCGATCAGCTGGCTGTCCCGAGCCTTGCGGGCGATCACCTCGCCCAGGGCGAGCAGCTCCAGGGACTCGGGGACGTCGAGGGTGGTGCCCGTGTCGCGGATGGCACTCCAGTCGTCGGGGTCCGCCTCGGCCGCGGTGTCGAGCGTCGCGGCGCCGCTGTCCCGACGGCTGAGGAAGTCCAGGCGGGTGGCGGCCGTGCTGAGGGAGAACTCCCGCTCCAGCGTGTCGGGCGTGATGTGCATGGGCTCCACCATGCCCCCGGGCGCGCGCCCGCGCCGGACCGGAGCGGTGCGACGCCGGACACGCGGCGGCGTCGGCACCCTGCGCTCGTCCTACGCTGCGTGCCGTGCGGAGCGGCCGGGAACTGCTCGTGCACCTGCGGGGCGGCGGACGGCGGATCGTCCGGGAGCTGTCCGGCTTCGGCCTCGTGGGCGGCTGCTGCTTCGTGCTGGACCTGGTCCTGTTCCAGCTCCTCTACGCGCGCCTCGGGGTGGACGCCGTCGCGGCAAAGGCGCTCACGACGCTGACCACGACGACGGTCGCCTTCGCCGGGCACCGCCTGATCACCTACCGCGGGCGGTCGCGCGCCCGGCCGGGCCGCGGCTACCTGCTGTTCGCCGCCGTCAACGGGGCGACCCTCCTGCTCGGGCTCGCGATCATCGGGTTCGTGCGCCACGGGCTCGGCCAGGAGGACGCGCTGGTCCTGCAGGCCGCCAACCTCGCCTCGATCGCGGCGGGGACCGCGGTGCGCTTCGTCGTCTACCGCCGGTGGGTCTTCCCGGAGACCGTTCCCGGCTGACCCCGCGGGCCGCGGACGAGCGGGGGCCCGCACCGGCATCCGGTGCGGGCCCCCTGCGGGCGGTGCGTCAGGCGTCGACGCCGACGGCCTCCTTGGCGACCGCGGCCAGGGCGACCTGGGCGGCGCTGATCACGCTCGACCGGTTCTTGTGCGTCTCCTCGTACCGGATGATCACGTTGATGTCGTGCGGCGAGCGCAGGGCCTTGGCGGCCTTCGCGGCGTCCGCGATCGACAGCGAGTCGTAGGCCTCGACGGGCAGCTCGTCGGCGGTGACGTCGCCGAGCTCCTCGCGGGCGGCCTTCGCGGCGTCGGCGGCGTCGCGGTTGCCCTCGCGCCGGGCGATCCCCTCGGCCCGGCGCAGCGCGGCGGCGCGCCCGACGGTCAGGGTCTCGCGGACGGCGCCGGCGAACGAGCCGGCCTTGCCCGCCACCTCGCCCAGCTCCTCGCCGGCCTTCGCGCGGAGCTGGCCGGCGCCGTCGACCACGTCGTTGACCCGGTTGGCCGCGAAGCGGACCGGGGCGTTGGCCGCGCGGGCGGCGGTGCCGGCGACGCGCTGCAGCGGCGTGGGCACGAGTGCCGCGGGGCCGCCGAGCGCCTCCTCGGCGAGGACGACGGTGAGCCACTCCACGGTCGCCTCGTGCGCGGTGATCAGCCGCTCGGCCAGCTGCTGCACCTCCCGGAGCCCGGCGGTGGAGGCGAGCACCTTGACGTAGGTGGCGCGGTCGAGGAGCTGGTGCTCGAGCTGCAGGTCGGTCAGCAGCGCCTCCTCCAGCGGGGCGGCCTGCTCGACGGTGGCCTTGAGGAGGGCGGACAGCCGTCCCACCAGCGGGGTGACGACGTCGGGTACGCCGCCCAGGGCGCGCAGCTGCTCGGTGAGGAGCCGGGACCGCTCGGCGGCGTTGTCGGCGTTCTGGGCCAGCTCGCGGCGCACGGCATCGGTACGGGCCTGGGAGACCCGGGTGCGGGCCACCTGCTCCTCGGTGCGGGTGAGCAGCACGAGGGCGCGGAGCTGGTTGACGATCTTGGTGTTGTCGGTCATGACGGGGAACTCCAGACATCGGGGTTGACCTGACGTCCGGAACATGCCCACCCACCCGCGCTTGCTAACTAGAGCAAGCACATTGCTAGCGGTGACCCGCACCACGCCGTGCCGGGTCGACCGCCGTCAGCGCACGCGCGCCGCCACCGGGGGGACGGCGGGCTTGCGGCGGGTCTCCAGGCGGAGCACCGGCTGGGTCAGCGCCAGCAGCTCGGTGCCGCAGGAGACGCAGTAGGCGCCACGCTGGTCGTGGGTGCCGCAGGTGGGGCAGGGCACGGGCTCTCCTCGTTCCGGGGAGTCCATCGGGACTCGGCGCGCAGACGATGCCAGTCGGGACGCGCGCCGTGCGCCGGGTGGGGCGGATGGGACGACACGTCAGCGAACCGTCACGAACCGGCCGTGGACACGCGTCGGCCGCGCCGTCGCGGGAGGCGACGGCGCGGCCGGCCGAGGCGGGACCTCAGGCGGCGCCGAGCGAGCGCCAGTAGTCGTTGAGGGCGCCGTTGGTCTTCACGAACCAGACGATCGGGCCGACGACGAGGAAGATGCCCGGGAAGTACCACAGGCCGGTGGAGCCGCTGACCGGCTTCGGACGGCCGGCCCGCTCGTACATGTTCCCGACCTCGCCGCTGGTGATGTAGGGCGACGCGATGCCGAAGACCACGGCGATGACCAGCGCGAGCCCGCCCCCGAGCCCGTTGCCGGTGTGCCGCTTCATCTCCTCGTGCACCTGGAAGAACCAGACGAGGGAGTAGATCCCGAGGGTCACGATGCACAGCAGGATGCAGGTGCCGGTGCTGCGGACCTTCCCGATCGGCCCGGACGTCAGCCCGTAGCCGCCCGCGGGCGCCGACGGCATCGGCGCGGGGTAGCTCCCCGGGGCCGCGTAGCCCTGCGGAGGCTGCGGCGCCGGGTAGGACGGCCCGGTCGGGTACTGGGAGGTGGACATGGTCCCCGCTTCCTGCTGCGGCCGGCGGACCCTCCGCCGGCTCGCCGCAAGCTAGACCGACTCCACCGCCGCGGACAGGACCTCCGGAGCGGCGGCCTGCGAGATCGCCCCACGGGCAGCCGCCGTCACGGGCACCCCAGGGGCCCCCGGCCGCGCCGGATCAGCCCAGCAGCCCGGCCAGCCGGTCGAGGAACGGCACCTGCCCCTTCACCAGCTTCTCCCGCGCCGCGACGAGGTCGAACCAGCCGGCCCGGTCGATCTCCGGGAACTCCTGCATCCGGCCCGACCGCGGCGGCCACTCGAGCGCGAAGGTGTTGCTCGTGCAGGCGTCGGCGTCCAGGTCGCCCTCGGCGGCCCACACCGTCAGCACCTTGCCCGAGGCGCGCACCTCCCCCAGCGGCGCGAGCTCGGCGGCCGGCACCGGGCTGCCCAGCTCCTCCGCGAACTCGCGGCGGGCGGCGGCCTCCGGATCCTCGCCGTCGACGTACTCGCCCTTGGGGATGGACCAGGCGGCGGCGTCCTTGCGGGCCCAGAACGGCCCGCCCATGTGGCCGAGCAGCACCTCGACGCCCGCGGGGCCGCGCCGGTGCAGCAGCACGCCCGCGCTCCGCTTCGCCACGACCCCACCCTGGCACGGGCGCCCGGGGCTCAGCGCGCGGCGCCGCGGCCCCGGCGGGTCCAGCTGGAGCGCACCCGCACGATGGTCGTGATGCGGGCCCGCCGGCACGTGGCGCAGGGGCGGGTCGGGGTACAGGACGGACAGGACATCGGGGACCTCCACGGGCGTCGGTGCCGGGCACCGTGGCAGCACTCCGCCGCGGGCGGCGCCGCCGACGCGCCGATGGGACGGGACGTCATGCGCGCGTCACAACCCGTTCCCCCGGTCCGGGGTCAGGGGCAGTTCGCCGAGCCCCGCCCGTTGCCGTTGCCGGCGCCGCGGCCGCCCTCGGCCCGGCCGGGACGGCCGCACCCCGGCGCCGGGGCGGGCGCCTCCGGCGCGACCGCGGGAACGACCGGCGGGGTCGTCGCGGCGGGGATCTCCCCCGGGCCGCCGGAGCCGTCCCCGACGATCGGCGGCGCGGCGGCCGGGGCCGGAGGCGTCGCCGGCGTGGACGGATCCACGGGAGTCGACGAGGTCCGCGCCGGGGCGGTCCTCCCCGGCCCGGGAGTGCTCGGCGCCGCCGTGGCCTGCGTGGGGGGTGCCGCGGCGGAGCCGGCCCCGTCCACCGCCGGGGCGACGACGAGGGCGAGCCCGACGACCGCGGGCACGAGGGCGGCCACGGCGAGCGCCACCCGACGCCGGGCGACCGGCCCGCCGGGCGCCCGGTGTCGGGACCGGAGCGCCATGGGCGCGGTCTCGACGTCGGCGTCGGCGAGCGGGTCGGCGGTCGGCACTGCTGGGATCTCCGCCATCGGCCGACGGTAGGCAGACCCCGCCCGGAGGCCGGACCGATCGCCGGCGAAACGCCGCGCTCGGCAACGATTGTCCCCGCGAGCCACACCCGCCACAGACGCCGCCCCCGCCTGACCGGACCGGTCCGTCCGGACCGGTAGACAGGACGCCATGAGCACCACTCCGGTCCGCCCGGCGCCCGCCGCTGCCGGCAGCGCGCGGCCCGCCGTGGCGATCTCCGCGACGAGCACACCGGTGCTGTCCTACGCCCTGGCGCACAACCGGGTGCCGGTGGTGTCGCGCCTGGCGCTGACCAACCACGGCGGCCCCGCCCGCGCGGCCACCGTGCGCATCCGCGTGGTCGACGCCGAGGGCCCGATCGGCGGCACGGTCGAGCGGCTGGTCGACCTCGACGCCGGCCGGACGACGGTCCTGGGCGACGTCGGCCTGGCCATGGACCCCGCGGTCATGCTGCAGATCGAGGAGCAGCGGCCCGGCGTCATCGAGGTCGACGTGCTGGTCGACGGCGAGGACGTCGGCGGCGCCGCGCTGCCGGTGCAGGTCCTGGCCGCCGGACAGTGGCTGGCCGCCCCCGCGACGCTGGCGCTGGAGATGCTCGCCGCGCACGTCCTGCCCCACCACCCCGCGATCGCCCCCCTGCTCGACGAGGCCGCGGCGCTGCTCGCCGAGCGCACCGGGGACCCCACCCTGCAGGGCGCGCACGCAGCCCCCGACCGCGTCGACGCGATCGTCGCCGCGCTCGCCGGCGCCCTGGCCGCGCGCGCCGTCCGCCACAGCGAGCCGCCCGCCGACTGGGCCGACGTCGGCCAGAAGATCCGCACCCCCGGTGACGTGCTCGACGGCCGCGTCGGCTCGAGCCTGGACACCGTCGTCGTCCTGGCCGCCGCGCTGGAGCAGGTCGGCATCCGGCCCCTGATCTGGATCGCCGAGGGCATCGGGAGCACCGGGGCGGGGCACGCGTTCCTCGGGTACTGGCGGGAGGAGCGCGGCACCGACAGCGCGGCCACCACCGACGTCGCGCCGCTGGTCAACCTCGTGGATCTCGGCTACATCGGGCTGCTGGAGGCGACCCTGCTGACCGGCTCGGAGAACGGGACCCCGGCCCCCGACCTCGGTGAGCTGCACCGGGCGGCCTACTCCGCGTGGCTGGCCGGCGGCGACGCCGCGGGCGCGGGGCTGGACCGCATCGTCGGCGTCACCGACGTCCACCGGGCCCGGCGCGACGGGATCGTGCCGCTTCCGGCGCGCACCCGCGGGGTCGACGGCGCCGTGCAGGTCGTCGAGTACCGGCCGGCGGCACCCCGCTCCGGCGGCCCGGTCCAGCCGACCCGCGGCGAGCACGACCGCACCCCCGCCAGCCGGCACGGCCGCCCCGAGGCCCCCGCCCGGGTGCAGCAGTGGAAGAACGCGCTGCTGGACCTGTCGCTGCGCAACCGGCTGATCAACTACACCGAGCGGTCCGGCCTGCCGCTGACGGTCCCGGCCAGCTCGCTGGGCACGCTCGAGGACCTGCTGTCCGGCGGGACCGCGGTCTCGCTGCTGGCGTCGGACCGGCTGGCCGCCGTCCACCGGGAGCGCGGCGCCGCCACCGCCCGCGACCTGCCCGAGGAACTGCTCGCCGAGACGCTCACCGAGCGGCGGTCGGTGCACGCCGACGTCACCGAGGGCGGCTACCTGCCCCGGCTGCGCGGCCTGGCCTACAAGGCCAAGACCGTGCGCGAGGAGACCGGCGCGAACAACCTGTACCTCGCGCTGGGCAGCCTGGTCTGGGAGCTCGACGGCCGGCCGCTGCGCTCGCCGCTGGTCCTGGTCCCGGTCGTGCTCACCCCCGCCTCGCGCGGCGGCGGCTACCGGCTGACCCTCGACGACACGGGCACCAGCACCCCCAACTACTGCCTGCTGGAGAAGCTGCGCCAGGTGCACGGCCTCGTCGTGCCGGGCCTGGCCGAGCCCGACGGCGACGGCGCGGGCATCGGCCTGGACCGCGCGCTGCAGGCCATGCGGCTGGCGCTGGCCGAGGCGGGGCTCCCCCACCGCGTCGAGGCGACCGCCGACCTCGCCGTCCTCCAGTTCGCGAAGTACCGGCTGTGGCGCGACCTCGACGAGCACTGGGCCGACTTCGCCGACAACCCGCTGGTCGGCCACCTGCTGCACCGGCCCACCGAGGCCTTCGCCGACCCCGCCCCCGACACCGCCGACGGCGCGGACCTCGACGAGCTCGCCGCGGCCTGCCCCGTGCCGGCCGACGCCTCGCAGCTGCGCGCGATCGCGGAGGCCTCGGCCGGCCGCACCTTCGTGCTCGAGGGCCCGCCCGGCACCGGCAAGTCGCAGACCATCACCAACCTGCTCACCCGGGCCGTCGCCGACGGCAAGCGGGTGCTGTTCGTCGCCGAGAAGCGGGCCGCGCTCGACGTGGTCGCCCGCCGGCTCGACGCCGTCGGCATGGGGCCGTTCGCACTCGACCTGCACGACAAGGGCAGCAAGGCGGCGGCGGTGCGGGCGCAGGTGAAGGCCGCGCTGGAGCACGCGGTCGCCGTCGACCGGCAGGGGCTGGCGACCGACGCGGAGGACCTGCGCGCCGCCCGCCGCACCCTGGCCCGCTACGCCGAGCGGCTGCACGCGCCCAACGCCGCCGGCCTGTCCTACTACTCGGCGCGGACGGCGCTGCTGGCCGCCGGCGACGACGCCCCCGTGCTGGCCGTCCCCGCGACGGTCGTGGCCGCCGCCTCCGCCGACGACCTGACGGCGGTCCGGCACGCGCTGGCGCTGCTGCCCGACGTCGCCGACCTGGCCCGCCCCTCCCCGCGGCACGCCTGGGCCTTCGTCGACGTCCCGCAGGTCGACCTCCTCGCCGCCCAGCAGGCCGCCGCCGCCGTCGACACGGCGATCCGCGCGCTGCCCACGGAGGAGCACCTGGCCCGCGCGCTGCGCGAGGTGCGCACGCCGGCCGACCTGGACGGCCTGGCCCACCTGCTCTCCGGCCCGGCCACCTCGCTGGACGTGCTCGACGAGGTCCCGACCGGGCGGTGGACGGCGGCCACCGGGCACGCGCTCGCCGAGGCCGCGGCCTTCGCCACCGGCGTGCACCCCGGGCTCGACGTCGCCACGCCGGAGGCACTCGCCCTCCCCCTGGCCGACATGTACGTCGCGGCCCAGACCGCCCAGGCGGCCACCTGGCCCGCGCGCCGCCGGGGCCTGGCCGCCGTCCGCGAGCAGCTGGAGCCGGTGCTGCGGCCCGGCGTCAAGCTCCGGCTGCGCGACGTCCCGGAGCTGACCGCCACGCTGTGGCGGCTGCAGACCGCGGCCGCCGCGCTCGCCGCCCGGGCCGCGGTCATCCCGGGGCTCTCGGTGCCGGCGGGCTGGAACCCGATCCTCGAGCCGGGCCTACTGGAGGGCCAGGTCGCATGGCTGCGCCGGTCGGGCGCGCTCGCCGACAGCGCCAGCGAGTTCGCGGTGCAGCTGCGCCGCTACGTCGTCGCCGGGCCGGGCCCCGATCCCGCCGCCGCGGCGGCGGTCGCCCGGCTGCGCGACTCCCTGACCGCGCTGCTGACCGTGTGCGGCAGCGACGGCCGGCGGCTCGCGGCGTGGTGCGCCGACGACGGCCTGGTGTTCCGCTGGACCATGACCCGCCCGGAGCGCGGGGTCGAGCACACCGGCCTCATGTCGCTGCGCCGGTGGGTCAGCTTCCTGGACACCCTGGAGCCGCTGCGCGCCGCCGGCCTGACCGACGCGCGGACGACGCTGGTCCGCGGCGAGCTGTCCGCCGACGACGCGCTGCGGGCGTTCGAGCACGGCGTCGCGCGGGCCTCGGTGGCCGAACGCCGGGACGCCTCTGGACTGGACGCCTTCGACCCCGACGTGCACGAGGTGGCGATCGGCCGGTTCTCGGCCGCCTCCCGCGCCGTCCGCCGCCACCTCGCCGCGGCGCTGCCCGCGCAGCTGCTGGCCAGGCGGCCGTTCGACGCGCACTCCGGCGACGGCCGGGTCGGTGCCCTGCAGCGGGAGCTGTCGCGGTCCCGCCGCGGGCTGGGCGTGCGCGGCCTGCTGGAGCAGTACGCCGACCTCGTCACCGCCGTCACCCCGTGCGTGCTGGTCAGCCCCGACTCGGTGGCCCGCTTCTTCCCCGCCCGCGCCGGCCTGTTCGACCTGGTCGTGTTCGACGAGGCCTCGCAGATCCGGGTGGCCGACGCCGTGGGCGCGCTCGGCCGGGCCCGCGCCGCCGTCGTCGTCGGGGACAGCCGGCAGATGCCGCCCACCTCGTTCGCCGAGCCCGCCACCGGCGACGACGACCCGGCCGACCTGATCGGCACCGCCGTGGAGGACGAGGAATCGATCCTCTCCGAGTGCGTGCAGGCGCGCGTTCCCCGGCAGTGGCTGTCGTGGCACTACCGCAGCCAGGACGAGTCGCTCATCGCCTTCAGCAACACCAACTACTACGAGAACCGGCTGTCGTCGTTCCCCGCGCCGACCCACGGGCGGCCCTCGGCCGAGCCGGACGGGCGGGGCGTCTCGCTGGTGCGGGTCAACGGCACCTTCCACCGGTCGGGCGCCGGCCGGCTGCTGCGCACCAATCCCATGGAGGCCAAGGCGATCGTCGCGGAGATCCGCCGGCGGTTCGATGCGTGGGCGGGCGGGGAGGCCACCGACCGCACGCCGTCCATCGGCGTGGTCACCTTCAACGCCCAGCAGCGCTCCTACATCGAGGCCCTGCTGCGCGACGCCGGCGACGAGCGGCTGGTCGAGGCGCTGGACCGCACCGACGGCGAGGGCCTGTTCGTCAAGAACCTGGAGAACGTGCAGGGCGACGAGCGCGACGTCGTCTTCTTCTCGACGGCGTTCAGCCCCGACGACCGGGGGGTGCTGCCGCTGAACTTCGGGCCGCTCAACCGGGTCGGCGGGGAGCGGCGGCTCAACGTCGCGGTCACCCGGGCCCGCCGGCAGGTCGTCGTCTTCACCTCCTTCGACCCGACCCAGCTGCGCGCCGAGCAGACCGCCTCCGTCGGCGTGAAGCACCTGCGCGCCTACCTGGACCTGGCCGCGCTCGGCACCGACGCCCTGCCGCGCGAGGCCCGGCCGCTGACCACCGTGGACCGGCACCGCGAGGAGATCGCCGACGCCCTGCGCGGGCGCGGCCTGGACGTGCGCACCGACGTGGGCCTGTCGGAGTTCCGGATCGACCTGTCGGTCGCCACGGCGGACGCGCCGGACTCGCCGGTGATGGCCGTGCTGCTCGACGGGCCCGCGTGGGCCGGCCGGCGCACCGTCGGGGACCGCGACGGCCTGCCCGTGGAGGTGCTCGCGGGCATGCTGCGCTGGCCCGCGGTGGAGCGGGTGTGGCTGCGCCCTCCTGGCTGCGCGACCGGGACGCGGTCCTGGACCGGCTCGTCGCCGCGGTGGACGCCGCCGTGCCCGCCGCCCCGGTGGCAGCTCCCCGCGCCCTGGTGGCTCCCCCCGAGCCGCCGTCCGCCCCCGAGCCCGTGGCTGCGCACGCGCGTCCGGTGCTGGTCCTCGTCGACGACGGCCCGAACACCCCGCCGGCCGCCGCTCCCCCGGTGTCCGCGCTGCGGTCGGGGCCGTACGGGGCCGTCGCCTCGGCGATCGACCCGGAGCCCGCGCCGGTGCGTGCGGAGCTGACCGTGCTCGCGCCCCTCCCCGCCGAGGAGCCCGTGGCCCCGGCCGTGGTCTCGGAGGAGCCCGTGGCGGAGCCCGTTGCAGAGGAGACCGCGGCGGAGGAGCCGCCGCCCGCTGCCCGGTCCGCGCGCCGACCGGCCGCCCGCGCCGCGGCCCCGCGCCTGGACGGCCAGCAGTTCTTCGTCGGCTGGGCGCCGAAGCCGGCCGGCGAGCGCAAGGTGCTCGACCAGCTGGCCGACGCCCCGACCGCCCGCGCCGTGCGCCGCCTGCTGCTGGCCGGCGTCAAGGCGGAGGGCCCGGTGCACCGCGACCGGCTCGCCCGGCTCGCCGCCGGCGCCTACGGGCTCACCCGGGTGACCGAGGCCCGCCGGGACGCCCTGCTCGGGCTGCTGCCCGCGGAGGTCCTCGTCGGGGACGTCGTCTGGCCGCAGGGCACCGCTCCCGCGGACTACACCGGCTTCCGGCGGCAGATCTCCGGGGCCGACCGCCCGCTGGAGCACGTGGCGCCCGAGGAGATCGGCAACGCGATGGTGGCGCTGTGCCGCGCCGGGGCAGGCGTCGCGCAGGAGGAGCTGTTCCTGCGCACCGCCGAGGTGTTCGGCTACCGCCGCCGGACGCCGTCGCTGGCCCCGCTCCTCGAGCGCGCCCTCGGCCTCGTGCTGGCGAGCGGCCGCCTCGTCCGCACCGACGACGGGGCCCTGGCCGCGGCGACCACCGACTGAATCCCGGCCCCGGCACCAGCTCGTCGTCGTCGTGCTCTGCGTCCACGGGTACGCAGAGCACGAGGCGCGCCGGACGCCGCACCCCGCCCGATGGCGAGCTCCCGCCGAACCCTCGGGGAGGATGGGCGCGTGAGTTTCTCCGCGGAGGTCGCCGACGCCGTCGCCCGGCTGGCCGGCGTCGCGCACCGGACGCCCCTCCAGCGCAACGCCCGGCTGTCCGCCGCCACCGGCGCCGACGTCTGGCTCAAGCGCGAGGACCTCCAGATCGGCCGCTCGTACAAGGTCCGCGGTGCGTACACGACCATCAGCCGGCTGGACGCCACCGGCCGCGCGGCCGGCGTCGTCTGCGCCAGCGCCGGCAACCACGGCCAGGGCGTGGCGCACGCCTGCGCCGTGCTCGGCGTCCGTGGCTACGTCTTCGTCCCCGGCACCACGCCCCGGCAGAAGCGCCAGCGGATCACCGCCCTCGGCGAGGGGATGGTGGAGCTGGTCATCTCCGGCGACACCTACGACGACGCGGCCGCCGCCGCCGCCCGGCACGCCGACGCGACGGGGGCGACGCTCGTCCCCGCGTTCGACGCCCCCGGGACGATCGCCGGCCAGGCCACCGTCGCCGTCGAGCTGCTCGAGCAGCTGCCCGCACCGCCGGACGTCGTCGTCCTGCCCGTCGGCGGCGGCGGCCTGCTCGCCGGTGCCGGCACCTGGCTGGCCGAGCACAGCCCGGCCACCCGGCTCGTCGGCGTCGAGCCGGCTGGGGCGGCGAACATGACCGCGGCCCTGGCGGCCGGGCACCCGGTCGAGCTGCCCGAGATCGACACCTTCGTCGACGGCGCGGCGGTGCGCCGGGCCGGGGACCTGACCTTCCCCATGGTGCGCGACTGCGGCGCGGAGCTGGTCGCCGTTCCGGAGGGGCAGATCTGCACCGAGATGCTCGACCTCTACCAGGTCGACGGCGTCATCGCCGAGCCCGCCGGGGCGATGGCGAGCTCCGCGCTCACCGGCGGCCAGGTGACCGTCGCGCCGGGGCAGACCGTCGTCTGCCTGCTCTCCGGTGGCAACAACGACGTCAGCCGCTACGCCGAGGTGGTGGAGCGCTCGCTGGTGCACCGCGGCCTCAAGCACTACTTCCTGGTCGAGTTCCCGCAGGAGCCGGGCGCGTTGCGGCGTTTCCTCGACGAGGTGCTCGGCGCCGACGACGACATCGTGCTGTTCGAGTACGTCAAGCGCGACAACCGCGAGACCGGCGCCGCGCTGACCGGGATCGAGGTCGGCAACGCCGCCGACCTCGCCGCGCTGCTGGCCCGCATCGAGGCCAGCCCGCTGCGCATCCAGCACCTCGCCCCGGGCACGACGGCCTACCGCTTCCTCGTCTGAACGGAGTGCCGGAGCGCAGGAAACCTGCGTGTCGTGTCTCCGGACCTCTGTCGCAGCGATGTCTGAGGACATGTGTCGCACTTCGGTTAGGCCGCGCAGAGTGTGGCGTAACGCTTGGCCGGGTTCAGGGTCAGTTGGCCGATCAGGTCGCCGCTGAGGGCGTGGAAGCTGACCTGGGGGCCGTTGACCAGGGCGGTGACCTGGGCGCCGCCGTAGGCGGCGCCCAGGCGGATCAGGTGCCGGCCGAGGGTCACGGTGCCGTGCGGGATGACGGTGAGCCGGTGCACGGTGGCGTCGGTCTGCAGCGGTAGCTGCGCCGGCCCACCGTGCGCCGGCGCGCGGTCCCAGGCTCGCTGTGGGGTGCTGTT
>NZ_FOEE01000003.1 GCF_900110555.1 Trujillonella endophytica | reverse complement strand
CCCGGCGTCCACGCTCACCGACAACGGAATGGTCTACACCACCCGCTTCGCCGGCGGCCGCGGCGGACGAACCGGCCTGGAAACCGAACTGGCCCGCCGCGGCATCGTGCAGAAGAACTCCCGCCCCAACCATCCGACCACCTGCGGCAAGGTCGAACGCTTCCAGCAGACGATGAAGAACTGGCTCCGCGCCCAACCGACGCAACCGGCCACCCTCACCGCCCTGCAGGCTCTCCTCGACGCCTTCCTCGACGCCTACAACCACCACCGCCCGCACCGCTCGCTGCCCCACCGCGCCACCCCCGCGACCGCCTACGCCGCCCGCCCCAAAGCCCCCCCCGGTACCGACCTCGACACCCACCACCGAGTCCGCACCGACAAGATCGACACCACTGGCTGCGTCACCCTGCGCCTGGCCGGCCGCCTGCACCACATCGGCATCGGCCGAACCCACGCCGGAACCCACGTCCTGCTCCTCGTCCAGGACCTGGACATCCGCGTCATCGACGCCGCCACCGGCGAACTACTCCGCGAACTCGTTCTCGACCCCAGCCGCGACTACCAGCCAACCGGCCGACCACCCGGCCCCACCCGCAAATGACAAACGCCCGAACCCACGTTCCGTGGGTCCGGGCGTCCGGGATGTCTTGCGACATCACAGTTGTAGCGGGGGCAGGATTCGAACCTGCGACCTCTGGGTTATGAGCCCAGCGAGCTACCGAGCTGCTCCACCCCGCGTCGGTAGACACCACTGTACACCGACCGTGGGGAGCACCGGGCGGGGGGCCGGTCGACCCCCCACCCGGGCAGGCGATCAGCCGCCGGGGCCGGCCGCGGCCTGCGCCGCCTGGTAGGCCTCGACCGCCGCCTGCAGCTCCTCCAGCGCCTGGCCCTGGGCGGCGAAGTCACCGCTGCGCTGCGCCTCCTCCAGGGCCCCGAGCGCCGCGTCGAGCCGCTGCACCGCCTGGTCGAGCTCGGGGGTCGAGCCGGTTCCGCCGCCGCTCGGCGGGGGCGTCGGCTCGGTGGGCGGTTCGGTCGGGTCCGTCGGCGTCGGCTCCGGTTCCGGTTCGGGATCGTCGCCGCTGTCGATCGCGACGTCACCGGCCCCCGTGCCGAACACCTGGTCCAGCGCCTCCGCCAGCGTCTCCGCGTACCCGACCTGGTCCCCGTAAGCGACGAGGACCCGGCGCAGCAGCGGGAAGGCGTTCTGGCTGGTGCCCTCCACGTACAGCGGCTGCACGTACAGCAGACCGTTCTCGCCGATCGGCAGGGTGAGCAGGTTGCCGAACACCGGCTGGGAGTCGGCGCTGCGGAACAGGTTCAGGTCGCGCGCGACGTCGGGATCGGCGTTGAACGTGTCCTGCACCTGCTGCGGCCCGAGGAACGGCGTGTTGCCCGGGAGCTGGAGCACCTGGATCTGCCCGTAGGACTCGGGATCGCTGGACGCCGAGATGAAGGCGGAGAGGTTCGGCCTGCGGAACGCATTCAGTGCGCTCGTGAGCTGGAAGGTCGCCCCGTCGTCACCGGGCCGCTGGGCCAGGATGTAGTACGGCGGCTGCGCCTCGTCGACGCCCTCCTGGGTCGGATCGACCGGCACCTGCCAGCGGTCGTTGTTCTGGTAGAAGTCCTGCGGGTCGGACACGTGGTAGCGGGTGAGGATGTCCCGCTGCAGCTTGAACAGGTCTTCCGGGTACCGGACGTGATCCTCGAGCTCCTGCGGCATGTCCTCCTTGGGCAGGACGACGCCCGGGAAGGCCTCCATGTACGTCTCGAGGACCGGGTCCTCGGTGTCCCACTCGTACAACCGCACGGTGCCGTCGTAGGCGTCGACGGTGGCCTTGACGGAGTTGCGGATGTAGTTGAACTGCTCGTCGGGCAGCGCCGTCGTCCCCTGGTTGGTCTGCGCGTCCGTGGCAGCCTCGCCCAGCTCCAGGAACTCGGCGTAGGGAAAGGAGTCCGACGTCGTGTAGCCGTCGAGGATCCACGTGATTCGCCCGTCGATCACCGCGGGGTACGGGTCGCCGTCCACCTCGAGGAACGGCGCCGCCTTCTCCACCCGGTCCCGCGGGTCGCGCACGTAGAGGACGCGGGAAGCATCGTTGACGGCGCCGGAGAGCAGGAAGTTCCGCTCGCGGTAGTGGATGGCGAACGCCAACTGCCGGAAGAAGCTGCCGATCGCCACCCCGCCCTCGCCGTCGTAGGTGTTGTTGATCTGGCCCTCGTCGTCGGAGTCGTCGTCCTCGGGCCGGTCGAACTCGCGGGGCGCCTGCCCCTCGGGCGCGCCCACCACGGAGTAGACGTCCTCGTCGTTCTCCTGGAGGAGCTCGCCGTAGTAGATGCGCGACTGCTCGACCTCGATGTTGCCGGTGGTCGGCAGGTCGGCGGTGGTGAAGTTCGGCAGACCGCCCTCCTGCCCCTCGACGACGTCGACGACCCGGTTGGCCGGCGCGGCGACGAAGCCGTTGCCGTGGGTGTAGACGGTGTGCCGGTTGATCCAGCTCGACTGGTTCTCCGACAGGCTCGCGGTGTCCAGCTCGCGGACGGCGACGACGTAGTCCTGCGTGACGCCGTCGATGGTGTACCGGTCGATGTCCAGCTTCTCCGGGAAGCCGTACCAGTTGCGGATCTGTTGGCGGGCGGTGAACGTCGCCGACAGCACGTTCGGGTCCAGCAGCCGCGCGTTGGGGATCGTCTCCGTGTCGGCGCGGAGTTCCGCCAGGGCCGCCTCGGTGTCGGCCTCGTCACCGGTCGCGCTCTGCGCGTAGTCGATGAAGGTGACCTTGTCCTCGGTCAGACCGTAGGCGTCGCGGGTGGCCGCGATGGCGCGGGAGATGTACTCGGCCTCGCGCTGGTCGGCGCTGGGCCGGACGACGAACTGCTGGACGATCGCCGGGTAGGCGACGCCGATGACCAGGCTGGACAGCAGCAGCAGCACGAGCGCCGCCGCCGGCAGCCGCAGGTTGCGGACGACGACGTTGGCGAAGAAGGCCAGGGCACAGAAGGCCGCGGCGAACATGAGGATCGTCTTGGCCGGCAGCAACGCATTGACGTCGGTGTAGCTCGCCCCGGTGAAGACCTCGCCGCGGTCGGAGAACACCAGCCCGTAGCGGTCCATCCAGTAGGCGAACGCCTTGAGCAGCACGAACAGGCCCAGCAGCACCGACAGCTGCACCATCGCCGCCTGCGTCAGCTTCTGCCCCGGGGTCTGCAGCCGGAGGCCGCCGAACAGGTAGTGCGTCAGCAGCGACCCCACCAGCGCGAGCAGCACGATGGCGAACCCGAAGCCCAGCAGCAGCCGGTAGAAGGGGTAGTCGAAGACGAAGAAGGACAGGTCGAGCCCGAACTCCGGGTCCGTCCGGCCGAACTCGGTGGAGTTGCGGAACTCCAGCCAGGTCTGCCAGCTGCCCTGCGCGGTGAAGCCGGCGAACAGGCCGACGACGACCGCCACCGCCGACAGCACCAGCGTGCGGCGGGGCTCCAGCGACTGGCGGTAGCGCTCGAGGTTCTGCTGCTCCAGCGACATCGGCCGGAACGTCGGCCGGAAGCGGTAGGCCAGGTAGATCGCCAGCGCGGTGAGCCCGCCCGTGGCCACGCCCGCCACCGCGAACAGCAGCGCGCGGGTCTGGAGCTCGGTCCAGAACACCTCGGTGTAGCCGGTCTCGTCGAACCACAGGTAGTCGACGTAGACGTTCGTCAGCGTCCCGATGGCGGTGAACAGCACCAGCAGGACGGCGATGGCCCCGATGACGATCTTGGCGCGCCGCGACAGCGTCGGCACGGACACGGGGGGCCGCATGGCCACGAGCGGTCTCCTTCAGTTGCGGTGGTGCGGAGGGCCTCCGGCGGCGGGACCGCCGGACGCCCCGTTCCTCAGCGTGTGGACCGCGGGCGGTCGGGTCGGCGTCGGACCCGGTCGACTCCGACGGGCGCCGGCCCGGTCAACCCAGGACAACGCACGGGCCCGCCCCGGGTTCCCCGCCGCGCCCAGCTTCCCCCACGCGGGGCCCGGGCGGGCCGGCGGCTCGGGGGAGCACGGTCAGCACCCCTCCGGGGTGCGGCCGGCCCGGTGGTCGGCCAGCGCGTCCAGGGCGTCGTCGACGTCGGCCACGCGCGCCAGCACCAGCCCGGGCTGCGGGGCGTCGAGCGCCTCGTCGCAGTTGTCCGCGGGCACGAGGAACAGCTCGGCGCCGAGGTCGCGGGCGGCGACCATCTTCAGCTGGATGCCGCCGATCGGACCGACCGAGCCCGCCTCGTCGATGGTCCCCGTTCCGGCGATCACCGCGCCCTCGGTGAGGTCGGTGTCGCCGACCAGGTCGAGGATCCCCAGGGTGAGCATCAGCCCGGCGGACGGGCCGCCGATGTCCTGGACCTGGATGTCGACGTCGAAGGGCGCCGACGGCCGGTCGGTCACCAGGATCCCGAGCAGCGCGCCCTCCCGCTCGGTCGCCCGGCCCGTGGTGATCTCCACGGTCCCGGGCTCGCCCAGCCGGGTGTAGGCCACGGTGACGGTGCTGCCGCCCTCGATGCCGCCCAGGACCTCGTCCAGCGCCGCGGTGTCCGGCGTCGGCCGCCCGTCGATCGACTCGATCGCGTCGTTCTCCTCCAGCCGGCCCGCGGACGGCGAGTCCTCGGCCGGGATGCCGCGGACGACGACCTTCTCCGGGTAGCCCAGCCGCTCCAGCGCCACCGCCTCGGCCCGCTCCTCGGAGCTGAGGAACGCCTCGCGGTTGGCCCGCTGGGTCTCCTCCCGCGAGCGGCCGGAGGGGTAGACCGACTCCTGCGGAACGATGCTGATCTCGTCGTCGAACCAGCCCTGGACCGCCTCGACGAGGCTCAGGCCGGGCCGGCTGACCCCCACGGTCGTCAGGTTGAGGTTGCCGCTGACGTCGTTGCGCTCCCGGCCGGTGACGGCGATGAGCGGCTCGCCGTCCACCTCGCCGATGGTGTTGTAGGTGGGACCCGGCTGCTGCGCGACGTAGGGCACCGGCACCGCCGTGCCGAGCACGCCGAGCACGAGCAGCAGCACCACGCCGGTTCCGAGGACGGCGATCCGACGGGTCACGACGGGCCAGCTTAGGGGAAGGACCTCGGTGCCCCCCGCACCGTGGGCGTCCGCCGACGGCGTAGCGGATGGGCCATCGAGGAAGCTCGCGGCGAGATCACCGCGACTACCGTGGAGCCATGAGTGACGTGCCGTTCGGCTTCGGACCCTCCGACCGCGACCCCGAACGCCGCGACCAGCCCGGACCCGGCGACGACCCCTTCGGCCTGGGGGCACTGTTCGGCGGCGGCGCCGGCGCCGGCACCCCGCAGGAGTTCCTGGCCAAGATGCCGCTGTTCGCGGAGCTCCAGAAGCTCATGAACTGGTCCGGCGGACCGGTGAACTGGGACCTCGCCCGCCAGGGCGCCATCAGCGCGCTGGCCGCCGGCACCCAGCCGGTGTCCGACGGCGAGCGCACCGCGATCGCCGAGTCGCTGCGGCTGGCCGACCTGTGGCTGGACCAGGTGACCGACCTGCCCTCGGGGGTCGAGCGCACGCTGGCGTGGTCGCGCGTCGAGTGGGTGGAGCAGACGCTGCCGCAGTGGACCCGGCTGATCGACCCGCTCGCCGAGCGCGTGGTCGCCGCGATGACCGGCGCCCTCCCCCAGGAGGCGATGGCGATGGCCGGTCCGCTCGCCGGGATGATGGGCCAGGTCGGCGGCCTGATGTTCGGCGCCCAGGTGGGCCAGGCGTTCGGCCGGCTGGCCGGCGAGATCCTCACCGGCACCGAGGTCGGGCTGCCGCTGGCACCCGACGGCGCGGCGGTGCTCGTTCCGCAGAACGTCGCCGACTTCGCCGCCGGCCTGGACCGCCCCGCCGACGAGGTGCGGCTGTTCCTGGCGCTGCGCGAGGCCGCCTCGCTGCGGCTGTTCGCGCACGTGCCGTGGCTGCGCCAGCAGCTGCACGACGCCGTCCACGCCTACGCCCGCGGGATCACGGTCGACCGCGAGGCCATCGAGCGAGGCCTCAGCGAGGCCATGGGCTCCGGCGGCATCGACCCGAACGACCCGGAGAGCCTCCAGCGGCTGCTGCCGATGCTGGAGCCGGAGGAGACCCCGGAGCAGCAGATGGCGCTGCGCCGGCTGGAGACCCTGCTCGCGCTGGTCGAGGGCTGGGTGGACGCCGTCGTGGCGGCCGCGGCCGGGGACCGCCTGCCCGGCCACGGCGCGCTGGCCGAGACGATGCGCCGCCGGCGGGCTTCCGGCGGCCCGGCCGAGCAGACCTTCGCCACGCTCGTCGGGTTGCAGCTTCGTCCCCGCCGGCTGCGCGACGCGGCCACCGTCTGGGGAGCGATGGCCCAGAAGCACGGCACGGCCGAGCGCGACCGGCTGTGGTCGCACCCGGACCTGCTCCCGACGTCGGACGACCTCGACGAGCCGCTGGACTTCGTGGCGCGTCAGGGCATGGACGACGAGCTGCGGGCCCTCACCGACGAGGAGCCGGAGGACGGCCCGAGCTGAGCGGGCCCTCCTCGGGGGCGCTCACTCGACGTCGACGTCGTCCTCCGGGAGGTCGCCGCCGGCGTCGTGCCGGGCCAGCTCGACGCCCTCGAGGAACCCGCGGGCGCGCTCGGCGCGCGGATAGCACGCCACCAGCGCCCAGAACCGCGGGTCGTGGCTCGGTTCGATCAGGTGCGCGAGCTCGTGCACGAGCACGTAGTCGACGACGTACTCGGGCATCCCGCGCAGCCGGCTGGACAGCCGGATGCTGCCGTCGGTCGGCGTGCACGACCCCCAGCGCCGCAGCTGGTTGTCGACCCACCGCACGCTCGTGGGGCTTGGCACGCCGTCCAGGTGCGCCGCCGCGAGCTCGCGGGCGCGGCTCATCAGCTGCTCGTCCCCGCCGAGCGAGCGGCGCCGCCGCTCCTCCCGCGTCTGCAGCTTCGCCACCATCTGCGCCACCCAGCGGCGCTCCTCGGCGGGGGTGAACGCCGCCGGGATCAGCACCACGGTGCGACCGGACTCCCGGTACGCCGTGACCGTGCGCCGGCGTCGCGTGCTGCGGCGCACCTCGACCGGCCCCGCCGCCGCTCCCGCCAGGTCCGACCCGGCCAGGGGCATGGCGGACGCGGCCCGCTCGGCCGGCGTCTGCTTCGCCGTTCCGGGGGTGGTCGGGGTGGGAGGGGTCCGTGCGCGCACGGTTGCACGGTAGCCACGGGAGCCCGCCGTCGCCGCTCCGCGACACCCGCTCGGGTGCAGGAGCGCACGGACGGTGGACAAGGCTGTGCCTCCGTCCCCCGGACGTGCTGAACTGTCCGGCCCTCCGGCCCGCGTCCGGGGCGTTCGCGCAGGTGAGGGCGTGGTTGGAACGAGGCGTGGCGACCTCCGGCCGACCGGTGTCCCCCGGCCGCCCACAGCGACACGCCACGCACTCCCCAGGTGCTCCACAGCGTCGTCCACAGGGTGTGGGGAGCCGGGTGGTGGCCCGGCCCCCCAGGGCCACGCCGCCACCGGGGCCGCCCGCGCACGGCAGGTAGCGTTCGGCCCCAGCGGCGCCCCGCACCGGGCGCCGGACGAGCCAGCAGGAGGAGGAGCACCGTGGCGGAGAGCTACAACGGCTACTGCGTGAAGTGCAAGGAGAAGCGGGACTTCGACGGCGAGGTCAAGGTCAGCGAGTCCGGCCGCCGCATGGCCCAGGGCACCTGCCCGGTGTGCGGCACCAAGATGAACCGGATCCTCGGCAAGGCCTGAGCGACGGACCGGGCTCCCGACGAGGAGCCGGCGACGGCGGCGTTCCCTCTGTGCGGGGACGCCGCCGTCGGCATTTCCGCGGCCCGTCGACGAGGGCGGGTTCCGGGGCCCGGGGACGACGGCAGATTCCCGGGCCTGTGGACGACGGCGGCGCGAGCCGGACGGCGGTGTCAGGCTGCCGCGCGTGTCCGACACCGACCACCCGCTGCTGCCACCGGCCACTCCCCTGCTGCTCCGCGCCGCCGACACCGTCCAGGTGGGCGGGGTCGACAGCGGGGTCGGGCTCGTCGTCCGCCCGGGGGCCGCGGAGCTGACCGCCCTCCTGCGCGGGCTGGACGGCCGGCGTCCGCAGCGGGCGGTCCTCACCGACGCCGCGGAGTCCGGCTTCGACCCGGCGGCGGTGGCCGGGTTGCTCGACGGCCTGCGGACGGCGGGCCTGCTGGTCGACCTCGACGCGGCCGACCTGCTGGCGGCCGACGCCGGCCCGGCCGCGGCGGCCCGCACCACCGCCGAGCTCCCCGCCGTGCGGGGGCATCCCGGAGGGCGGCCCCGGTGGGCGGCGCGGCGCCGGGCGACCGTGCTGGTGGAGGGGGCCACGCGGGTGGGGGTCCCGCTCGCGTCGGTCCTCGCGGCCAGCGGGGTGGGCCGGGTGTGCATCAGCGACCGGGGGCCGGCACTGGCCGCGGACGCCGTGGTCGGCGGGCTCCGCGCCCGGGACGAGGGCCGGCCGCGGGCGCTGGCGGCCGCGGACGCCGTTCGCCGGGCCAGCCCGCTGGCCGACGTGCGGCCGCTGCCCGAGGGCACGACCCCGGACCTCGTGGTGCTCGCCCGCCCGTGGGCGGCGGCCGATCCGCTGGCGACGGGCTGGCAGCGGTCCGGCATCGTGCACGTGGTCGCGACCGTCCGCGGGGAGACCGGGGTCGTCGGCCCGCTCGTCGTGCCCGGGCGGACCAGCTGCCTGCGCTGCGCCGACCTCCGTCGTCGCGACGCCGACCCGTCGTGGCCCGCCCTCGCCGCCCAGCTCACCGCCGGCGAGGTACCGCCGAGCGGCTCCACCATCACCTGCCTGCTGACCGCGGTGACCGCCGCCCAGCAGGTGCTGGCCTACCTCGACGGCAGCGGCGCCCCCGCGGCCCTGGGAGCGACGGTGGAGCTGCGCCCGCCCGACCTGGTGCCCGTGCGCCGGCCGTGGGCCGCCCATCCGGAGTGCGGCTGCCTGGCGGCACCGGGGCGGTCCGCAGCGACCCCATCGGGGGACTCGCGCGGACCCGCACTCGGCGCCCGGGAGACGGTGCGGGGACAATGGGACCAGGAGCGGCCGGACCGTGGCCCCCTCCGGACCGACGACCTGAGACCGCCGTGACCGACGAGCGTCAGCGAGGAGGACACGTGCCCGACAGCGAGCGGTCGATCCCCAAGGGCTCGGTGGCCCGGACCGCCCGGCTGGCCTCCCTCCCACTCGGCGCCGCCGGGCGCGCGACGCTGGGAATCGGCAAGCGGCTGTCGGGGCGACCGGCCGACGCGGTCGCCGCGGAGCTCCAGCAGCGCACGGCCGAGCAGCTGTTCGCGGTGCTGGGCCAGCTCAAGGGCGGTGCCATGAAGCTCGGCCAGACCCTCTCGGTGTTCGAGGCCGCCGTGCCCGAGGAGGTGGCCGCCCCGTACCGCGAGGCGCTGGTCAAGCTCCAGGAGGAGGCGCCGCCGATGCCGGTGCGCACCGTGCACGCGGTGCTCGCCCAGCAGCTCGGTGGCACGTGGCGGGAGCGGTTCCGGCACTTCGACGACGCCCCGGCCGCGGCGGCCAGCATCGGCCAGGTGCACCGGGCGACCTGGCGGGACGGCCGCGACGTGGCGGTCAAGATCCAGTACCCGGGCGCCGCGACCGCCCTCATGGCCGATCTGAACCAGCTGGCCCGGTTCGCCCGCGTGTTCGCCGCGCTGTTCCCCGGCATGGACGTCAAGCCGCTCATCGCCGAGCTCAAGGCGCGCGTGATCGAGGAGCTCGACTACGGGCTGGAGGCCGACTCGCAGCGGCAGTTCGCGGCGGCCTACGCCGGAGACCCGGAGATCGTCGTCCCTCGGGTCGTGGCCAGCGCGCCGAAGGTGATCGTCTCCGAATGGCTCGACGGCATCCCGCTGTCGAAGATCATCGCCGACGGCACTCGGGAGCAGCGCGACCGCGCCGGGCTGCTCATGGCCCAGCTGCACTTCTCCGGGCCCCAGCGGGCGGGGCTGCTGCACGCCGACCCGCACCCCGGCAACTACCGGCTCACCCGCGACGGCCGGCTCGGCGTCATCGACTTCGGGGCCACGGCCCGCCTCCCCGACGGGCACCCCGAGCCCATCGGGCGGCTGCTGCGCTGGGCCCTGGCCGGCCGGGCGGAGGACGTCCTGGTCGACCTGCGCGCCGAGGGGTTCATCCGGGCCGGCATCGAGGTGGACGCCGAGGGGGTGCTCGACTACCTGGGCCCGCTGCTCGCGCCGATCGAGACCGACCGCTTCCACTTCACCCGCGCCTGGATGCAGGAGCAGGCCGCCCGCGTGGCCGATCCGCGCAACGAGGCGAGCCGGCTGGGCCGCCTGCTCAACCTGCCCCCGGCGTACCTGCTGATCCACCGGGTGACGATCGGCTCGATCGGCGTGCTGTGCCAGCTGGACGCCGCGGGGAACTTCCGCGCCGTCCTCGAGGAGTGGCTGCCCGGCTTCACCGAGTGATCCGGTGCCGGCGCGCTCCTAGCCGACCGGGGCGAGCAGCCCGCGGCGTTCGAGCATCGCGCGGATCACGGCGGTCTCGGCGTCGTCGGCCTCCACCAGGGGGAGCCGCAGGCCGGCCGAGCAGTGGCCCAGCAGGGCGAGCGCAGCCTTGACCCCGATCGGGTTCGTGGTCACGCCCAGCGCCGCGTAGACGTCGCGCAGGGAGGCGTCGATCTCCGCCCGCCGCTCCGGCTCGGTGACCATGCGGCGCATCTCGTTCCCCACGACGTGGCTGGCCACGAGGATGCCGCCGACCGCGCCCAGGTCGAGGGCGCGCGCGAAGGTCTCGTCGTTGCCGGCGTAGAGGTCGAGCCCGTCGATCGGCGCGAGGTTCGCGTCGTTGGCCTGCTTGACCCCGACGATGTTCTCGGCGCTCGCGCCGATCTCGGCGAGCAGGTCGTTGGGGACGTCGATGGCCGCCCGCGACGGGATGTTGTAGAGCAGGACCGGCTTGTCGGTGCTGCGCGCCACCTCGGCGTAGTGGGCGAGCAGCCCGCGCCGGTTCGGCTTGTTGTAGTACGGGGTCACCGACAGCACCCCGTCGACGCCCAGTTCGGTGGCCCGCGCGGTCATCTCGCAGGCGTGCCGGGTGTCGTTGGACCCGGTGCCGGCGATGACCTGCGACCCCGCGGGCTTCTCGCTCACCGCGAGCTCGATCACCCGCAGGTGCTCGGCCGCGGTGAGCGTCGCCGCCTCTCCGGTGCTGCCGCAGGCCACGATCCCGTCCGAGCCGTTGGCGACGACATGACGGTGGAGGGCGACGAAGGCCTCCTCGTCGACGCTGCCGTCGTCGTCGAACGGGGTGACGAGGGCCGTGAGGACGGGGCCGAAGGCGGACACGACAGGCAGGTTATCCGGCGCGCGGCGGTCTGTTCCGGACGCACCGGGAGCCGACCGGGGCGGGACGGCGGCCGCGGGTGCCCCCACCGCGGCCGCCGTCCCGCCGGGGGACTGCACCGGTGCCACCGTCAGCGGACGGCCGCGCTGGCCCGCGCGGCCCGCAGCCGCGCGTACTCGGCGCGGCGCGCCCAGCGGCGGGCCGCGCGGAGCCGCCGCATCCGGGTGGCCGTGTCGGCCTCCGTGCGCAGCTCCGCGAGCCGGTCGCAGGCCAGGTCGTACTCGTAGCCGTACATCTGGATCGCCTCGTTCCGGAGAGCGACCGCCCGGGACAGGGTCGGTCGCGGACTGAGTTGCCGGTCGTACCGGGAGCCCCGCTGCGGGGCGGCCGGGTGGTCCGTCGTCATGCCGCCACGACCTTGCGGGGACGCCCCCGCGGCCGCTTGCGGGCGATGACCGTGCCGCGCTCGAAGATCTCGCCACCCCACACGCCCCACGGCTCCGCGCGGGACAGGGCGCCGGCCAGGCACGCGTCGCGCACCGGGCACTCCGCGCACAGCGCCTTGGCGATCTCCAGCTGCTCCGGCCGCTCGGCGAACCACAGGTCACGGTCGTCCTCGCGGCAGGGCAGCGGCCGGCGCACCGGCGCCGGCGCCAGGGGCACCTGGGGCTGGCGCGGGGTGGAGCCGCCGGTCCGGGGGAGCCCGGATCGGCGATGGGTCGTCGGGCGGCTCAGGGTCGACTGCACTGCCGCTCCTCCTCGTACTCGTCGTCTGCAGCCGGCGGGGGACGCCGACCGGTGATCGGGGCCGGGGTGCCGCGAGAAAGACGAAGGCCGCGGATCCCGGGGTTCGGGTTCCGCGGCCTCGAGGAGGTCCGGTGAGCGCTAGCTCAGCGGCCTGCCCGGGGAGTGGATCCCGAGGGTGGACTTGTTCTGGGTGGAGTTGTCATCGATGTGGCGCTCGTCGGCCGCCGTGCCGGCGCCGAACGGCATGGCACCGGTCAGGGCGCGCAGCCGGGCGGCGGGCACGCGGGTGCCGGCCAGCGGGGCGCGGCGGGCAACGGTCGGCGCCGCGACGTGAGCGGCGCAGGCGCCGCCGGCAGCGGCCGGACGCGCGACGAGGACCCCGGCGACGAGGGCGGGGGTGGTCGTCCAGTTCGTGCTGATCATCTGTGCCACCCCTCCTCCCGGGGACGCGGTGCGGCCGTGGTCGACGGCACCGGAGCTGGTGCGGCCCGGGGTCCACCCCGGGCGCGATCAGGACAGTAGGGGCCGCCGCGGAGGGCGGTCAACGCATTTACCGCCGGCGCAGCTGCGTGGCCCCCTCCAGGGCCCGCCCCGAGCTTGCGCGGGGCGGGAAGGAAGGGGGTCCTTCATCAGCTGCCGAGGGTGGCCAGCACGTCCTCGCCGTACAGCTCGAGCTTGCGCGAACCGATCCCCGGCAGCCCGGCCAGCTCGCGCAGGGTCGCCGGGCGGGTCTCGGCGATCGCCTGCAGGGTCGAGTCGGGGAAGACGACGTAGGCGGGCACGGACGCCGCCTGGGCGGCCGTGCTGCGCCAGGCGCGAAGCCGCTCGAACAGCTCGCCCGCCTCGCCGTCCAGCACGACCTTCGCCTTCTTCGGCTTGCGCGCCGGGAGGGCGGCCCCGGCGTCGGGCGCGAGCCCGTCGAGGAACCGGCTCCTCGGCCGGCTGCGCCGCGCGCCCGGATTGCGGGCCAGCGACCAGGAGAGCGTCAGCTGCTCGCGCGCGCGGGTGACCGCGACGTAGAGCAGCCGGCGCTCCTCCTCGACCGCGTCGGGCCGGGCCAGCGACTGGGAGATCGGGACGACACCGTCGACCAGGCCGACGACGAAGACCGCGTCCCACTCCAGCCCCTTGGCGGCGTGCATGGAGGCGAGCGTGACGCCCTGCACGGTCGGCGCGTGCTGGGCGTCGGCGCGCTGGGCCAGGTGCGCGACGAAACCGGGCAGGTCGAGCGCGGGGTTCTCCGCGACCAGGTCGACGGCGAGATCGACCAGCGCCGACAGCGACTGCCAGCGGTCCCGGGCCGCGCCACCGGCCGGCGGCCGGTGCTCGACCCAGCCGGTGGAGGCCAGCACGTCGCGCACCGTGGGCACCAGCGCGCCGGGCTCGCTGCCCCCCGCGGCGGCGCCCCGCAGCAGCAGCACCGCCTCCCGGACCTCGGGCCGCTCGAAGAAGCGCTCGCCGCCCTTGAGCACGTAGGGCACCCCGGCGTCGGTCAGCGCGTTCTCGTACACCTCGGACTGGGCGTTGATCCGGAACAGGATCGCGATCTCGGACGCGGGGGTGCCGGCGTCGACCAGCGCGCGGCACGCAGCGGCCACCGCCTTGGCCTCGGCGGGCTCGTCGGGGTGCTCGGCGAATCGCGGCGCGGGCCCCTCGGCGCGCTGACCGAGCAGCCGCAGCCCGGGGAGCCCCTTGCGCCTGGTCGCCTGCCCGATGAGCTTGTTCGCCAGCCCCACGACCTGCGGGGTGGAGCGGTAGTCCCGCTCCAGCTTGACCACCTCGGCGTCGGCATACCGGTCGGCGAAGCCCAGCAGGTAGTCCGGGTCGGCGCCGGTGAACGAGTAGATGGTCTGGTTCGGATCGCCGACGACGCACACGTCCGCGCGACCGCCCAGCCAGGCGTCGAGCAGCCGCTGCTGCAGCGGGTTGACGTCCTGGTACTCGTCGACGACGAAGTGCCGGTACTGGGCGCGGATCTGGCGGGAGACCTGCTGGTGCTCCTCCAGCGCGTAGGCGGTGACCAGCAGCAGATCCTCGAAGTCCAGCGCCCCGTCGCGGGACTTGGCCGCCTCGTAGGAGGCGTAGACCTGCGCCACCGCGGCGGCCTCGAACGGCGGCTCCCGCCCGGCGGCGGCCGCCCGGGCCGGGTAGTCCTCCGGCGTGGCGAGGGTGGTCTTCGCCCACTCGATCTCGCTGGCGAGGTCACGCAGGCTGGTCCGGTCGGTGGTCAGCCGCGCCCGCGCCGCCGCGTTGCCGACGACCCGCAGCTTGTTCTCGATCAGCGGCGGCATCGGCCCGCCGAGCACCTGCGGGGCGAAGTAGCGCAGCTGGCGCATGGCCGCGGCGTGGAAGGTGCGCGCCTGGACGCCGCCCACGCCCAGGGCGGCCAGCCGGGTGCGCAGCTCGCCGGCGGCACGCGCGGTGAACGTGACGGCCAGCACGGTCTCCGGCGCGAACGCCCCGACGTGCACCCCGTAGGCGATGCGGTGGGTGATCGTGCGGGTCTTGCCCGTGCCGGCACCGGCCAGGATGCAGACCGGCCCGCTCACCGCGGACGCCGCGGTCCGCTGCTCGTCGTCCAGACCGGCGAGGACCGCCTCGCCGCCCCGCTCCCCTGCGCTCACCCCCTGATCCTCCCAGCCGCACCCGACAGACCCGGGAAGCATCCCCAGGCCGGTGGTGTTGCGGGGTCGGGACAGCGGAACCGTCCCGACCCGTTCGACCGCCAGCACCTGGAGGAACCCCTCGATGAGCGCCGCCACCGCCGCCGTGACGATGTACAGCACCACCTGGTGCGGGTACTGCAACCGGCTCAAGAAGATGATGCAGCGCGAGGGCATCGAGTTCGCCGAGGTCGACATCGAGGTCACCGAGGGCGCCGCCGACCTGGTCATGGCCGCCAACGGCGGGAACCGGACCGTCCCCACCCTGGTCTTCGCCGACGGGTCCGCGCTCACCAACCCCTCCCTCGACCAGGTCAAGGCCCAGCTCGCGCAGCTGCCCGGCGCGTAGCCGCCCGCCACCGCGGCGGGCCCGGCCGAGGAGGTGCTACGGCCCCGGGGCGGGGACAGGGCATCATCGCTGTGAACGGGCCGCACCGGGCGACCCGTGCCCGGTCGCGCCCGGGGTGTTCCCCTCGGAGGTCGTCACGTGAGCTCGAGCCCCGAGCACGCCGACCGTGACCCCGGCTGCCCGGACGCGCTGCGCGCCGGGCCGGTTCCGCCGGTGATGGTCGTGCGCTCGGCGCTCGGCTGGTCGGTGGTCGCCCCGGGGACGACGGCGGACGTCGGCGACGTCCTGGAGGGCCTCTCCCTCGCCGACCTCCTGGCCGAGGCCCTCGGCGCGGCGTCCGAGCCCGACCGGACCGCCCGGCGCGCCGCCCGCGGCCCCGTTCCGGCGGAGGCCGACCCCGACGCCGATCCGCGCGACGCCCGGCTGGCCGCCCTGGAGCGCACCGTCGCTCAACTCGAGCACGCGCTCGCCGCCCGCGTCACCACCGAGCGGGCGATCGGGGTGCTCGCCGAGCGCCACCGCACCACTCCCCGCTCGGCGTTCGAACTGCTGCGGGGCGAGGCGCGCAGCACCGGCCGGCCGGTGCACGAGCTCGCCCGCGCCGTGCTCGCCCCGCTCGAGGAGTGCCCGGCGGTCCCGGTGACCACCGCCGCCTGCCCGGCCGGCGGCGCGCCGTCTCCGCCCGGGGCGCCGGCTGCCACGCTGCCGGCCGTCCCGACGGCGGCCGCCCCGCTGCCTCCCGCGCCGCGAGCTCCGGGCGGGCGGCGCACCCGGACCCGCCCGGGCGCCGTCGTCGCGGGGGACGGCCGCTCCTGACCGGGCCCGAACCGCTCACCCCCGCGGGCCTGGCCGACCGGCTGGCCACGCTGCTCGCCGCGCTGCCCCCCGAGCCGGGCGCCACCGCCCTGCGGGTCGCCGTCGACGGTCCGGACGTCGCCGACCCCGCGGCGCTGGCCGGCGCGGTGGCCGACCGGCTGCCCGCGCTGGGCCGGCCCGCCGCCGTCGTCCCGGCGCCGGGGTTCTACCGGCCGGCGTCGCTGCGGCTGGAGCACGGCCGCACCGATCCCGACGCCCGCTACACGGACTGGCTGGACACCGGCGCCCTGGCCCGCGAGGTGCTGGACCCGCTCGGCCCCGGCGGCAGCGGCGAGTACCTGCCGGTGCTCTGGGACCTCGACCGCGACCGGGCCGCACGGCAGCCGCGCCTGCCGATGCCCGCGGGCGGGGTGCTGATCCTGGCCGGCGCGCTGCTGCAGGGGGTGGGCCTGGCGCTCGACGTCGTCGTCCACCTGCGGGTGGCCCCGGCGGCCCGGCGGCGACGGACCCCGGAGCCGGACGCGTGGCAGCTGCCCGCGTTCGACCGCTACGACGACGAGGTCGACCCCGCGGCGCTGGCCGACGCCGTGGTGCTCGCCGACTCCCCCGACCACCCCGCGCTGGTGCTGCAGGGGCGGTTCGCCTAGTCAGAGCTCGCCGGCGAGCCAGCGGTCGATGATGTTCCGCGCGATCGACACCGGCGGCGGCAGCGCCCGCGGGCCCTCGCCCGCGCGCAGCTCGTCGCGGGTGAACCAGCGGGCCTCCTCGATCTCCGTGGGGTCCAGCCGGAGGGTGGGATCGCCGTCCAGGCGGGCGGTGAACCCGAGCATGAGCGACTGCGGGAACGGCCAGGGCTGGCTGGAGACGTAGCGGACGTCAGTGACCTGCACCCCGACCTCCTCGAACACCTCCCGCGCGACGGCGCTCTCGGCGGACTCGCCCGGCTCGACGAACCCGGCGAGGACGGAGAACCGGCCGGCGGGCCACACCGCCTGACGGCCGAGTACGCAGCGGTCCCCGCCGTCGTGCACCAGCATGATCACCGCGGGGTCGGTCCGCGGGAAGAGCTCGGCCCCGGTGACCGGGTCGCGCTGCACCCAGCCGGCCTTCTCGACGACGGTCGGTGCGCCCGACAGCGGGCTGAACCGGGCGCGGGCGTGCCACTCCAGGATGCCGATCGCCTGGGCCAGCAGCCCGGCGTCCAGGTCGGAGAGGTCGGCCCCGAGCTCCCGCAGGTCGTGCCAGCCGTCGGCGTCGGCCGTCGTCCGCTCGCCGCGCAGCGCGGCGTACGGGACGCCGTCGGCCTCACCGAGGTACACCGCGCCGGCCGGCAGGGCCGGGTGCTCCTCCCACACCAGCCGCGGGCCGGCGGGGGTCCGGCGCACCGGGACGCCGCCGCGCGGGTCGACGGTCAGGAGCTGCACGGGGCGGCCGCCGGCGGGGTCGGGCAGGGCTCGGCTCAGGTGCGCCCGGTCGTGCGCGGAGCGGGAGAGCACGGGCACGAATCCGGTGGTCGGCCGGTCGTCGTCGCCCCAGGCGTCGGGAGGTGCGGCGTCGGGGGGCGGGTTGTCCGCGATCGTGCTCCCGCCCTCGGGCACGCTCACGCCCCGGCCTCGTCCGCCGCGGCGACCTCGACCGGCCCGAGGGCACGCAGCGGCTCGGCGATGCGCGCGGCATCACCGACGACGACCGCGGTGAGCGCGTCGGGGGCCAGGTACCGGCGGGCGGCCTCCTGCACCTCGTCGAGGGTGACCGCCGCGAGGGCGCGCTGGTGCTCCGCGAGCCACTCCGGCGCCAGCCCGGCGCCCAGCAGCGCGGAGACGGTGCTGGCCAGGCCGGCGTGCGTGGCCGTGGACAGCGCCATGCTGCCCAGCACGTAGCGGCGGGCGCCGTCGAGCTCGGCGTCGGTCACCGGCAGCAGCGCCATCCGGCCGAGCTCGTAGAGCGTCTCGAGCAGCGCCGGCCCGGTCACCTCGGTGGCGACGTCGGCCTCGACCACGAACGACGACGACGCCGCGAGGTGGTCGACGGAGCTGCGCGGGCTGTAGGTGTACCCGCGCCGCTCGCGGATGTTCTCCACCAGTCGCGAGGAGAAGTAGCCGCCGAAGACCATGTTGGCCAGCCGGACCGCGGGCAGGTCGGGGTCGGTGCGGCGCGGGGCGGGGCCGCCGAGGCGCACGTTGGACTGCACGGCGCCGGGGCGGTCGACGACCTGGAGGACGCCGGGGTGCTGCTCGGTGACCGGCGGGGCGACGACCGCGGCGCCGTCGCCGGTCCAGCCGGCCAGGGCGGTGGCGGCGGCGTCCACGGCCGCGGCGGGATCGAGGTCGCCGACGAGCACGAGCGTGCTGCCGGCCGGGACGACCCGGTCGCGGTGCAGCTTGCGCAGCGCCGCCGCGCGGACCAGCGCCACCTGCTCGGCCGCGGGCAACTGCAGCGCGTACGGATGCGCGCCGTAGCGCCGCTCGGCCAGGGCGATGCGGGCGATGACCCCGGGCTGGGACCGGGCGATGCCGATCCGCTCGGCGACCCGCGCTCCCTCGGCCACGACCTGCGCGTTGGGATAGGTCGCCGAGGTGAGCACCTCGGCGAGGACGCCCAGCACCGGAGCCAGCCCCGCGGTCAGCACGGTGGTGGAGAACAGCACCCGGTCGGGGTCGGTCGACACGGCGAGCTCGCCGCCATGGGCCTGGACCAGCTGGGCGATCCCGCTCTGGTCGTGCCGCTCGGTGCCCAGCAGGACGGCGCCCGAGAGCACCGAGGCGCGGGCGGCGTGCTGGGCGGCGGCGCGCGCGGTGCCGGCGGCGAAGGGCACCCGCAGGCGGAGCTCGACCAGCGGCACACCCGGCCGCGGGACGACGACGACGCGCAGCCCGTTGGGCAGGGTCTGCTCGGTGACCGCCAGCTCCGGCTGCGGCCGGGGCTCCCCCAGCGGCGGGACGAGCCCCATGTCGAGCACCGGCGCGCTCATCGCCGTCCTCCCGTGGCCTGGAGCTCGAGGACCGCGACCGTGCCGGGATCCAGGCCGCGGGCGGCGGCCTGCACCTGATCCGGGGTCACGGTGGCCAGGCGGGCGGCGTGCTCGCCGGCCAGCTCGGCGCGGCCGTGGACCAGCTCGGCGGCGGCGAAGCCGAGGGTGCGGCCGAGCACGCTGTCGGCCTGCTGCAGCAGCTGCGCCTCGGCGCGGGCCTGCACCCGGGCCAGCTCGTCGGCCTCGACGCCCTGCGTGGCGATCCGCGCGATCTCCTCGTGCACCGCGCCGATCACCGCCTCGACGGGCACGGCGGCCGGGTGGTGCACCTGGGTGGTCAGCAGCGTGGCGTCGCGGACGTCGAACGGGTCGCCGAACAGCCCGACGTAGCTGCTCTGCGCGACCGCGAGCTGCTCGTCGTGCACGAGCCGGCGCTCCAGACGGGACGCGTCGCCCTCGCTGAGCAGCTCGGCGAGCAGCACGCTGCCCAGGTAGGTGTCGAGGTCGCCGACCGGGTCGGGCACCCGCCAGCCGAGCGCCACCGCCGGCGCCGGGGCCAGCCGGTCCTCGATGACGGCGGAGCGCACCGTGGTCGGCGAGGGCTCGCCGGTGGCCGGCGTCGGCGGCACGTCGCGGGCCTCGACGGCGCCGAACCAGCGCTGCACCAGCCGCTCGGTCTCGCCGACGTCGAGGTCGCCACCGATGCACAGCACCGCGTTGCCCGGGGCGTAGTAGCGGGAGAAGAAGTCGGCGGCGTCGTCGACCGTCGAGGACTCCAGGTCGACGAACGAGCCGTAGCCGTCGTGGGTGTTGGCGAAGCTCTCGAAGGCCACCGTCGGGAGCTGCAGCCAGGGGAAGGCGCCGTAGGGTCGGTTGAGGACGTTGACCCGGATCTCCTCCTTAACCACGTCGATCTGGTTGCGGAGGTTCTCGGCGGTGATGGCCGGCGCGGCCATCCGGTCGGCCTCGAGGAAGAGCGCCCGCTCGAGCGCCTCCGACGGCAGGGCCTCGTAGTAGTTCGTGTAGTCCTGGTGCGTCGACCCGTTGAAGGTGCCGCCGGCGGCCTGGACCAGCCGGGCGTGCTCCATCTTCGGGACGTGCGCCGAGCCCTGGAACATCAGGTGCTCGAAGAGGTGGGCAAAGCCGGTGCGGCCCTCGGGCTCGTTCCGCATCCCGACGTCGTAGCAGACGGTCACGGCCACGACCGGCACGCTGCGGTCGGGCGCCAGGACCACCCGCAGTCCGTTGTCGAGGCGGAAGCGCTCCACCGGGTGCCGGATGGTCAGGTCGGCCCCAACTGCTGTCACGACCCGAGACTATGCCTCGGCGGTCCTCCGGACCGGAGGACCGCGTTGTCACAGCACGTCGACGGAGGCGATGACCTGGTCGATGACGCCGTACAGCTCGGCGTGGGTGTTCGGGATCGACAGGTACAGCAGGGCCGGCTGGGCCCGGCCGACGTCGATCAGGAGCAGCGCCGCCCGCTCGCCGGTGGCGTCGTAGCCCTCGATGTCCCACCGCAGGTTGAACTCGACGAGGTGGGCGGGCGCGCCGTCGACGGTGAGCTCCTCGTCGCGGAGGACCTCCTGCTCGTTGGGCGCCGGGTAGTAGTTGACCCGCGCGCTGTCGACCACCTGCTCGAGCGTCGCCGCGAGGCTTCCCGGGCCGGCGTACCCGAACTCCGGCGCGAGCGGCCCGGAGGTGCACTGGGCGATGAAGACGCCGACGGGGGTCTGCTCCTGGGTGATGAAGTACTGCCCGGCCGTCTCCGTGGTCTCCGACATGGGACCGAGGTCGAACTCGAACCAGCCGTCCCCGAGGTAGGGATAGGCGATGCCGGCTGCCTGGTCGATGATCCGCACGGTGCCCGGCGGGAACGCGGGGCCGGACGCGATCGGCGGGTCCTCGGTGCGCGCGGGGCCGTCGGAGGAGGCGCCGCCCCCGCCCTTGCCGACGAGCAGCGCGAGGACGACGACGAGCACGAGCCCCAGCACGCCCAGCCCGATGCCCCAGGCCAGCCCGGTGCGCCGCGGCGGCGGGGCGCCGGCGGGCTCGTAGGTCACCGGCCGGGCGGGCGCGAGGGTGGCGGCGGTCCCCGGCGCGGAGTGCACCGCGACCCCCGGGCCGGCCGGCGTGGTCACGTCCGACCAGGTCACCCCGTTCCACCAGCGCACCATGCCCGGCGCGCCGTCGGGGTCGGGGTACCAGCCCGCGGGCGCGGAGTACTCGCCTGGTCCGGTCACGGGCTCACATTAGGGCGTCAGAAGCCGCGGTCGGCGTTGCTGCCCCACCAGCTGCGCAGCGTGCTCAGCCCGGACTCGCCGCCGCCGCGCAGCTCCACGATCCCGGAGCTGCCGAGGTCGTCCCACGTCCAGGTGAGGACCGCGTCGCCCTCCTCGTCGACGTAGCAGGCGAGCGATCCCACCTCGGCGTCCCCGCCGGACTCCGTCAGGCGCAGCCAGCCCTGGGGGGTGTCGCCGGATCCGCAGTCGAAGGTGTCCTCCAGGCGCCGCAGCCCGTTCTCCTCGACCTCGGCCTGCAGCGCCCGCTCGGCGCCGTCGTCCGCGTGGACCCGGTAGGTCCCCTCGGGCACGTCGGAGTCGGCGTCGCCGTCGGGGCACAGCAACCGGCGCAGCTCCCCCTCCCCCGGCTGCTGGACCGTGCAGTCGCCGGCGGTGAGGTCGCCGGGCAGCGCCTGGGTGAGGAGCCGGTCGGCGGTCGCCTCGACGTCGTCCTCGACCGTGTCGGCCCGCCGGTCCAGCACCACCGCGAGGACGGCGAGGGCCAGGGCCGCCGCGGTCAGGAGCGCGACCACGACCCACGGCAGCGGGTTCCGCCGCCGCGGAGCGGGTGCGCCGGGCACGACGGCCCCGACCACGGTGGGCGGGGCACCGGCCACGGGCTGCTGGCGGGTCGCGGGGCGGTCGTCGTCCCCGGGGAGCGGGGTCACGGCGGTGCGGTCGCCGTCCGGCCGCGGCACCGGCACCCCGCTGCCGGCCAGCGCCGCGCGGGCGGCGGCGGCCATCGCCCCGGCGGTGGGCCAGCGCCGCTCCCGGTCCTTGGCCAGGCCGCGCAGCACGACGGCGTCGAGCGCCGCCGGCAGGCCGGGGCGCAGCGACGACGGCGCCGGCGGCTCCTCGTGCAGGTGGGCGTACATGAGACCCATCGGATCGCCCGGGGCGAACGGGCGGCGGCCGGTGAGCAGCTCGAAGAAGACGCAGGCCAGCGAGTAGACGTCGGCGCGGCCGTCCAGCGACTCCCGGCTGAACCGCTCCGGCGCCATGTACTCGGTGCTGCCGATGGCCAGCCCGGTGCCGGTCAGGCCGGGGCCGGTGCCCTCGTCGGCCACCCGCGCGATGCCGAAGTCGGCGAGGTAGGCGAAGTCCTCGCCCGCCGCGGAGCCGGCGAGGTCGGCGCCGTCGGCGCGGCCGACCAGGAGCACGTTCGAGGGCTTCACGTCGCGGTGCACCAGGCCGCCGGCGTGGGCGGCGTCCAGGGCGCGGCCGACCTGGCCGACCAGGTCGGTGGCGCGGGCGGGGTCCAGCGGGCCGGAGCGGGCCAGCAGCGAGCCCAGGTCCTCCCCCTCGACCAGCCGCATGTCCAGGAACAGCTGCCCGTCGATCTCGCCGTAGCGGTGGATGGGCACGACGTGCGGCTCGTTCAGCCGCGCGGCGATCTGCGCCTCGCGGCGGAACCGCTCGCGGTAGTGCTCGTCGGTGGCCCACTGGGCCGGCAGCAGCTTGAGGGCGACGTCGCGCTGGTGCTCGGCGTCGTGCGCGCGCAGCACCTGCCCCATGCCGCCGCGGCCGAGCACGCCCAGCACGCGGTAGGGCCCGAACTGCGTGGCCTCCTGCTCCGGGGTCACGGGTGCGGCACCGCGGCGAGCTCGCGCCACAGGTGGGCCGCGGCCTCGGCGCCGCGGGTGAGCATCGGCAGCAGCACCCGTTCGTTGGGCGAGTGGATGCGGTCGGTGGGCAGGCCGGCGCCGAGGAACAGCAGGGGCGCGCCGAGGACGTCGACCAGGTCGGCCTCGGGGCCGCTGCCGCCCTCGCGGGTGAACAGCACCGCCGCGGGTTCGGTGTCGAAGGCCCGGGCGATGGCGGCCAGCAGCGCGGACATGGCCGGGGAGTCGAGGTCGCTGGCGCACGGCGAGACGCCGCCGGGTGGGGTGTGCACCTCGGCCTCGATACCGGCGGGGAGGTGCTGCTCCACCCAGGCGCGGACCTGCGCGGCGACGTCCTCCGGGCGCTGGTCGGCGACCAGCCGGAAAGTCAGCTTGGCGTGCGCCTGCGCCGGGATGATCGTCTTGTGGCCGGGGCCGGTGTAGCCGCCCCACATCCCGTTGACCTCGGCGGTCGGGCGGGCGCCGACGCGCTCCAGGGTGCTGAACCCGGCCTCGCCGGCGGTCGCCCGGGACGCGGCGGGCCCGGCCAGCCAGGCCTGCTCGTCGAAGGGCACGCGGGCCATGAGCTCGCGCTCCCGCTCGCTCAGCGGGCGGACGGCGTCGTAGAACCCCGGCAGCGTGACCCGCCCCTGCTCGTCGTGCAGCGCGGCGAGCAGCGCGGCCATCGCGTGCAGCGGGTTGGGCACGCCGCCGCCGAAGGAGCCCGAGTGCAGGTCGACCGCGGGGCCGCGCAGGGTGATCTCGGCGTCGGCCAGGCCGCGCATGCCGACGACGGCGCTGGGCACGTCGGGGGCGACCATGCCCGTGTCGCTGACGACGACGACGTCGCAGGCCAGCCGGTCGCGCCGCTCGCGGAGCAGGTCGGCGAAGTGCGGCGAGCCCGACTCCTCCTCCCCCTCGATCAGCAGCTTCACGGTGACCGCGGGGGTGTCGCGGCCGGTGGCGGCCAGGTGCGCGCGCAGGCCGAGCAGGTGGAAGGCCACGTTGCCCTTGTCGTCGATGGCGCCGCGGGCGTGCAGCTCGGGCCCGTGCGGGCCCTCCACCACGGTCGGCTCGAACGGCGGGTGCTGCCACAGCTCGACGGGAACGACCGGCTGGACGTCGTGGTGGCCGTAGACGAGCGCGACCGGGACGCCGTCGTCGGCCGACGGCCACTCGGCGTAGACGGCCGGCGCACCGGCGGTCGGCCAGATCTCCACGGTCGGGAAGCCGGTGCGGCGCAGGGCGTCGGCGAGCCACTCGGCGCTGCGGGCGACGTCGGGCGCGTGCGCCGGGTCGGCCGAGATCGAGGGGATGCGCAGCCACGCGCGGAGGTCGGCGTGCAGCTCGTCGAGGTGGGCGTGCACGAACGCACGTTCGGGGCTCGTCACGCCCCGACGGTAACGGGACGGCCGGGGGCAGGCCGTCCGGCGTCGGAGCAGGAGTCGGGCCGGCCGGGCGGGTCCCCCGTCGAGTGTCGTCCCTCAGCCGGCCACTCCGCCGTCCGGAATGGCCGCTGGGAGGACGACGCTGCCCGGGCCGCGCCCCGGCACTAGCGTGCCGGGCATGACCGCAGGGCTGCAGCGCGTGGACGTCGGCGACCTCACCTTCGACGTCCGGGCCGACGGGCCCGACGACGGCCGGCCGGTGCTGCTGCTGCACGGCTTCCCGGAGACCTCGCTGTCGTGGGCGGCGGTCACCCCGCTGCTGACGCGGGCGGGCCTGCGCACCTACGCGGTCGACCAGCTCGGCTACTCCCCCGGCGCCCGCCCGGCCGAGGTCGGGGCCTACGCCCTGCCCAACCTCGCCCAGGTCACCGCCGACCTGATGACGGCGCTGGACGCACCGGTCGCCGACGTCGTCGGGCACGACTGGGGCGCGAACGCGGCCTGGGCGCTGGCCGCCTGGCACGGCGACCGGGTGCGGTCGCTGACCGCGGTCTCGGTGCCGCACCCGACCGCGTTCACCGCCTCCTTCCGCGCCGATCCGGAGCAGAAGGAGCGGTCGGCCTACATCCGGCTGTTCTGGCAGGAGGGCAAGGCCGAGGAGGTGCTGCTCGCCGACGGCGCCCGCCGGCTGCGGCGGATGTTCGGCGGCGCGGTGCCCGAGGAGGCGATCGACACCTACGTGGCGGTGCTCTCGGCGCCGGGCGCGCTCACGGCGGCGCTCAACTGGTACCGGGCGATGAGCTCGTCGACGCCGGTGGACGACGTCGCGGTGCCGACGACGTACGTGTGGAGCGACGGCGACGTGGCGATCGGCCGGACGGCGGCGGAGGCGTGCGCGCGGCACGTGACCGCCGACTACCGGTTCGTGGAGCTGCCCGGCGTCAGCCACTGGATCCCGGAGCAGGCGCCCGAGGAGCTGGCCCGCGCGATCCTGGACCGCATCGCCTCGACGTGAGGCGACCACGGCGGTCGGCGGTCGGGACGCCGGAACCGTCGGTGGGTGGGTGGACGATGGAGCGCACGATCCCCGGACACCAGGTGGAGTCATGACGATCCTCGAGAACCGGCCGCACACCGCCCTCCTCGTGATCGACGCCCAGCGGGACGTCGTCGGGGAAGCGCACGATCGGGAAGCCGTGGTCACCCGGATCGGCCGGCTGGTCGAGCGGGCCCGGGCGCAGCGCGTGCCCGTCGTCTGGGTGCAGCACTCCGACGAGCAGCTGCCGCGGGGTAGCGACGGCTGGGCGCTCGTCCCGGAACTGGGCCGCGACGAGGCCGAGCCGCTCGTGGAGAAGAACTACGGCGACGCCTTCGAGGCCACCTCGCTGGAGACGGTGCTGGCCGGCCTCGGCGTCGGCAGGCTGGTGGTCGCGGGCGCGCAGACCGACGCGTGCGTCCGGTCGACGCTGCACGGCGCGCTGGTCCGGGGCTACGACACGACGCTCGTCCGGGACGCCCACACCACGGAGGACCGGACCGCGTACGGCGCGCCGACGCCGGAGCAGGTCATCGCCCACACCAACCTCTACTGGAGCTACCAGTCGGCCCCCGGGCGCACCGCCGGGACCGTCGCGACCGCGGACGTCGACTTCACCGCCTGACCCCGGCGGCCCCGCGGCAAGTGGTCAGCCGGCCGTGCCGCTCACCACCGCCAGGAGCCCGGCCTCGTCGAGCAGGTCGACCGGGCGGACGGTCAGGTTGGCGGCGACGTGGTGGAAGCCGGCGCTGACCCGCTCCACGGGCACGCCGGTCAGCCGCGCCCAGCCCAGCCGGTAGGCGGCCAGCTGCACGCCGGCGGCGGCGAGCTCGGCACCCGCCGGCGGCGGACCGGTCTTCCAGTCGATGACCTCGAAGCGCCCGTCGTCGTCGGCGAAGACGGCGTCGATCCGGCCGCGCAGCGTCAGCGGCCCGAGCGGCGTCTCGAAGGGCACCTCGACCTCCACGGGCTGCCGGTCGGCCCACTCGCCGGCCATGAAGGCCTCCTGCAGGTCGGCGAGCGAGCTGTCGGGCACCGCCAGCTCGTCGCCCGAGCCCGGCAGCTCGTCGAGGTCGAGCAGGCGGGAGGCGCCGAACCGCTCCTCCAGCCAGGCGTGGAACGCGGTGCCGCGGCGGGCCTGGGGGGCCGGCGCGGCGGGCATGGGACGGCGCAGGCGGCGGGCCAGCTCGGCCGGATCGCGGCGCAGCGTGACCAGCGCCGAGACCGACAGGTGCGAGGGCAGCGGCACCTCGACCTGGGGGCGGTCGGTGCGGGCGCGCTCGCGCAGGAGCAGGTCGGCGTCCCGGATCCAGGAGTCGACGACGTCGTCGTCCGCGCCGAGCCGCGCCGCGCCCGACTCCCCCGTGTCCAGCGGGTGCGCCGCCGACCCCGTGACCAGCTCGGCGGCCGCGGTGAGCGCGCGCCGGCGGGGCTCCGAGAGCGGATCTGCCGGCCAGACGCCGACCGGCCACTCCTCCAGCGCGGGGTTGGTCGCCCCCTCGGCCGGCGGCTCCGCCCAGTGCACGACGACGCCGGCCCCGGCGGCGCAGGCCCGGCGGGCGGTGTCCAGGAGGACCGAGGGCCCGCACGGCTTCACGCCGTCGCGCCACCAGCTGCCCGAGCACAGCAGCAGGTGCCGGGCGCGGGTGACCGCGACGTAGCCGATGCGGATCTCCTCGGCGAGCCCGAACTCCTTCCACTCCGCCACGTAGTCCTCGAGGGCGGCCCGCACCACCGCCTGGTCCCCCGAGCCCGGCACGGGCAGCCGCAGCTGTGGCAGCTCCTCGCGGTCGGTGAGGCGGAGCTCCGCGGGCATGGCGCCCGGGTCCTTGATCCAGGAGTCGCTGCTGTCGGTCTTCGCGGGGAACTGGCCGTCGGTCATCCCGGGGACGGCGACGACGTCCCACTCCAGCCCCTTCGCCGAGTGCCCGGTGAGCAGCTGGACCGCCTCCGGGTTGACCGCGACCTCCCCCGGCTCCAGGCCCCGCTCCCGCTCCTCGGCGTCGCGCAGGTAGCCCAGGAACGCCGGCAGCGAGGGCAGCTCGGCGAGCTCGGTGAACTCCGCGGCGACGGAGTGCAGCGCGTCCAGGTGCGCCCGCGCCCCGGCCGGGCTCACCCCCGGCGCGGACGCCAGTTCGGTCTCCAGGCCGAGGGTGCGGGCGACCTCGTCGACGAGGTCGGGCAGGGCGTCGCCCAGCCGGCCACGGAGCCGGTCGAGCTCGGCGCCGAGCCGGCGCAGCCGCCGCCAGGCCGCGGCGGAGTAGCTCGACGCGTCGCCGAGGTCGTCGAGGGCCTCCACGATGCTGCCGCGCTCGGTGGACGGTTCGGGCCGGGCGCCGTCGGCCGCGCCGTCGCCGTCGGGAGCTGCGGGGCGGCGGGCGTGCACCAGCGCCCGGGCGCGGGCCTCGAGCGCGGCGAGGTCGCGGGGCCCGATCCGCCAGCGGGCGCCGGTCAGCAGCCGGCCCAGGGCGTCGCCGGCGGTCGGGTCGACGAGCACGGTGAGCGTGGCGACGACGTCGGACACCTCGGGCACCTCGAGCAGCCCGCCCAGCCCGACCACCTCGACGGGCAGGTCGCGCTCGCGCAGCGCGGCGGCGATCGCGGCCAGCTGCTTGCGGGTCCGCACGAGGACGGCGACGGTCGGCCGGCGACGCACCTCGTCGTCCTCCGGACGAGCCCGCGGCCCGGTGCCGTCCCCCGGTTGCGCGGAGCCGCTGCGTCGTTCCTGCGCGGAGCCCTCCGGGCCCCACTCGGAACGACCTGCCTGCCAGTCCCTGCTGTGCCAGCAGGCGGCCAGCCGCTCGGCCAGGGCCGCGTTCTCGTCGGCGACGGTCTCGTACAGCCCGACGGTGACCGCGCCCCGGCCGGCCGTGGGCGCCGGCGCGAGATCCGGCAGCTCCTGGGGCGGGGGCGGCAGCAGCGCGGAGACGGCGTTGGCGATGGCCAGCACCGACTCGTCGTTGCGCCAGCTGGTGGCCAGGGTGAGCCGCTGGGCGGGCCTGCCGCGGGCGCCGGGGAACGTGCGGTCGAAGCGCTCGATGGTGCCGGCCGAGGCGCCGCGCCAGCCGTAGATCGACTGCCGCGGGTCGCCCACCGCGAGCACCGGGTGCCCGGTGGTGCGGCCGAACAGCGCCTCGAGCATCCGCAGCTGGCCGACGCTGGTGTCCTGGTACTCGTCGAGCAGCACCACCTGCCAGCGGGCGCGCTCCCGGCGGCCGACCTCGGGCGCGGAGACGGCGATGCGGGCGGCGTGGCTGACCTGGTCGGCGTAGTCGATGGCTCCGGCCGCGCGCTTGCGGGCCTCGAACGCCTCGACCAGCGGCAGCAGCGCGACCCGCGCCCGCTGCCGGGTGAGCATCTCCAGCACCGGCGCGTAGGGCCCCTTCTTCCGCGGGGCGTCGGGGTAGCCGGCGACCTGGTGCTCGAGCTTCGCCGTCCACGCGCGCAGCGCCGCCGGGGAGACGTCGTGCTCGCCGAGCTCACCGGCCAGGGCCAGCACGTCCTCGACGGTGGAGACCAGGCCGAGCGGGACGTCGTCCATGTCGCCGGTGTAGCCGGTCACTACGGTGGCGGCCTGGCCCCAGCACATCGCGGGCCCGAGCACGCCGGCGCCGGGCTCGACCCCGATCCGCAGGCCGTGCTCGGCGACCAGCGCGGCCGCGTAGCCGTGGTAGGTGGAGACGGTCGGCATGGCGATCGCCAGCCGCTCGCGCAGCTCCGGCTCGGTCTCGGGGTGCCGGGCCAGCGCGCCCAGCCGCAGCCGGATCCGCTCGTTGAGCTCGCTGGCGGCCTTGCGGGTGAAGGTCAGGCCGAGGATCGCCTCGGGCTCCACCACCCGGTTGGCGATCAGCCACGCCACCCGAGCGGCCATCGTCTCGGTCTTGCCCGAGCCGGCGCCGGCGACGACGACCAGCGGCCGGTCGGCGGGGGCGGCGACCACCCGGGCCTGCTCCTCCGACGGCGCGTAGGACAGCCCGCAGCGGGCGGCGACCTCGGCCGGGGTGAGCACCCGCCGCGGGGCCGGCGCGGGCTCGGGCGCGACGCCGAACAGGTCGTCGAAGGAGAGCTGTTCCTCGGCGGCCGGCCGGCGGGGGCTCATGCCGTCACCTGCCGGCCGCGCTCCTGCAGCGGGCAGGTGCGCCGGGCCGGGCACCGCGAGCAGTGGCTGCCGGTGCGCACCTCGAAGGTCGCCGCCCCCATGCCCTCGCCCACCTGCGCGAGCAGCTCACCCGCCCAGGTCTGCTCCACCGGGACGTCGGCCGGCAGCGGCTGCTGGTGCTGCTCCTTGGCCTTGGCACCGGTGCCGACCTGCAGCAGGGCGGCTCCCCCGGGCTCCGTGCCGTGCTCGCCGAAGGCCCCGGCGGCGATCGCCACCTGGTAGGCGGCCAGCTGGCCGTGGGTGTCGATCTCCCGGGGCGCGCTCTTGCCGGTCTTGAGGTCGACGACGACCAGCCGCCCCTGCGCGTCGCGCTCGAGGCGGTCGACCTGCCCGCGGATGCGGGCCCGGCCCAGCACCACGTCGAAGTCGGCCTCGGCGGCGACGAGCTCGCGGCCGTTGGCGGCGTGCCAGCGGAGGAACCGGTCCAGCATCTCGTGGGCGGCCACCCGCTGCCGCTGGTCCGACCACCCCGGGCCGAGGTCGAGCAGGTCGAGCTCGGCGGCCAGCACCGGCTTCGCCTCCGCCGGCGGCAGCCCGTCGGCCACCCGCTGGGCCACGGCGTGCACCGCCGAGCCGACCGTGCGGGTGGCGTCCGGCGAGGCCTCGGCGCCGACCGCGCCGAGCACCCAGCGCAGCGGGCACCGCTGGTAGGTCTCGATGGCCGAGGGGCGGACCCGCACCGTCAGCTCCTCGGGAACCAGCGGGGCGTCGTCCGACAGGGGGGCCAGGCCCCACCAGTCGTGCGGGGAGGCGCCGGCGACGCCCTCGTCGGCGAGCCGGCGCAGCACGGCCGCGGCGGTCGACCGGCGGGCCGGCAGGGTCTGCGGATCGGTGACCGCCCGGCGCAGCTCGGCGACCAGCGCGGGGAGGGTGAGCGAGCGCGGCAGGGCGGTGAGCGGCCGGCCGTCCTCGGGCGGCGGCGCGACGAGGTCGAGGAAGCGGGAGGCGGTCGCGCCCGCGTCGGCGCCGTCGAGGGCGCCCTCGACCGCGGTGACGAGCAGCCGGCGCCGCGCGCGGGTGCAGGCGACGTAGAACAGCCGCCGCTCCTCGGCGAGGGCGAGGGTCCGCCGGTCGACCGAGGCGCCGTCGATGCCCGCGGCGCGCTCCACCAGGACCTCGGTGCCCAGCAGCGAGCCGCGGTCGGCCAGGTTCGGCCAGAGGCCCTCCTGGACGCCGGCCACGCAGACGACCTCCCACTCCAGCCCCTTGCTGGCGTGCGCGGTGAGCACCCGCACCGCGTCGGGTGTCGACGCCCGCGCGGCGCCGGTGTCGCCGGGCAGCTCCTGGGCGGCGAGGTGCTCCAGGAAGGCCCGCACGTCGGCCGAGGGCAGCCGGTCGACGAACCCCGCGGCGGCGTCGAACAGCGCGACGACGGCGTCCAGGTCACGGTCGGCCCCCGCACCCGCGGCCCCGCCGGCGGCGCTGGCCCGGGCCCACTTGCCGGCCAGACCGCTGCGCTGCCACATCGCCCACAGCACGTCCTCGGCGGTGCCGCCGATGGCCAGCGCCGCCCGGCCCGCGGCCAGCACCCCGGCCACCCGGGCGGCGGGGCGGGCTATGTGCTCGGGCAGCTCGGCCAGGAGGAACTCGTCGGTGAGGGCGGTGGCCAGGGGGGCGCCCCGCTCGGCGGCGTCGATGCCGCGCCGGGCCAGCGCGATGCGCACCCCGCGCCGCAGCCGGCGCAGGTCCAGCACGGTGGCGCCACCCAGGGGCGAGGCGAGCAGGGCCTCGGCGGCGGGCTCGTCGAGGGGCAGCTCGCCCGCGGGGACCCCGGGGCGCGGCAGCAGCACCGTCAAAGCCCCGAGGAACGGGGCCACCGCCGGCTGGGCGTGCAGGGGCAGGTCGTCGGCGGAGACCGCGACGGGCACGCCGGCCGAGCTCAGCGCGCGGCGCAGCGGGCCCAGGGCGAGCGCCGTCCGCACCACGACCGCCATCTCCGACCACGGGACGCCGTCGAGCAGGTGCGCGCGGCGCAGCGCGTCGGCCACGTACGCGGCCTCGACCGCCGTGGAGCCGAAGACGTGCACCTCCGCCGCCCCCGGCGCGGTCCCCTCCCCCGCCTGCAGGCGACGGTGCTCCCACGGCCCCGGCAGCCCCTCGGCGACCCGCCGGCTGACGGCCAGCAGCTCCGCGCCCGAGCGCCGGCAGATGCCCAGCGAGAGGCGGGCGGCGGGACGGCCGTCGGCGTGCCGGAACCGCTCGGGGAACTCCACGATCCCCCGGGGCTCGGCGCCGCGGAACGCGTAGATGGCCTGGTCGGGGTCGCCGACGGCGACCAGGTCGCTCCCGCCGCCGGCCAGCAGCTCGAGCAGCTCGACCTGGGCCGGGTCGGTGTCCTGGTACTCGTCGACGAACAGCCAGCGGGCGCGCTCGCGCTCCTGGCGCAGCAGCTCCGGATCGGTCGCGAGCTCGGCGATCGCGGCCCGGACCAGCTCGGCCGGGTCGTAGCCGGAGGCGTCGCCGCGGCCGGCCGTGGAGAACGCGGTGACCGCCTCGTACTGCTCCTGGAAGGCCGCGGCGTGCACCCACGCGTCGTTGCCCACCTCGCGGCCCCAGGCGGCCAGCACGTCCGCGCCGATGCCGCGCTCGGTGGCCCGCAGCAGCAGCTCCCGCAGCTCGGTGCGGAACCCGGCCGTGGCCAGCGCCGGGGTCAGCGACTCGGGCCAGCGGACGGCGCCCTCCTCGGCCAGGTCGCCCCGCAGCAGCTCGGCCACGACCGCGTCCTGCTCGGCCGCGGTGAGCAGCCGTGGCGGGGCCTCCCCGCGCAGCAGCGCCGCCCGGCGCAGCACGCCGTAGGCGTAGGAGTGGAAGGTGCGGGCCAGCGGCTCACGGATGGTGCGGCCCACCCGCGCGGTGATCCGGGTGCGGAGCTCGGCGGCCGCCTTGCGGCTGAACGTGAGGACGAGGATCTGCTCGGGGTCGACGCCGCGGTCGATCCGGGCGGCCACGGCCTCCACGATCGTCGTCGTCTTCCCGGTGCCGGGGCCGGCCAGCACCAGCAGCGGCCCGCCCGGGTGGTCGACGACCGCCTGCTGCGTCGGGTCCAGCTGCGGCCGGACCGCGGGCGCCGGCTCCTGCTGCACGAGCCGGTAGACCGGCTCGACGTCCCCGCGTGCTGCCACGACCCGATGGAAGCACGCCCCACCGACACATCCGGGACGCGAGCGACGGGCGGGTCAGACGGCCAGCGACGCCGCGAGCGCCGCCGCCGCGACCGCCCCGGCGCCGGCGCGCACGGTGTTCCACCGCGTCCACCGCCGGAGGTAGTCGGCCCACACCGCGCCCTCCGCCGCGCCGCCCGGCTCGGTCCCCGCCAGCCGGTCGTTGAGCGGCACGTTGGCGGCGACGGTCACCCCGACGACGCCGACGAGGTACGCCGCGGCCCCGGCCAGCACCAGCGCCGACGCCCGGTCGACCGGCCCGTCCGCGAGCTCTCCGACCGCGGCCGCGACGACCAGCAGCGCCGTCCCGAACAGCGCGGTCATGAGCGGTGGCCGCACCGCGGTGACGTTCACCGCCCGCATCGCCGCCGCGCCGTCCGCGGGCGGCAGCCCGCCCAGCGCGCGCATGACGAAGCCCGAGAAGCCGAAGAAGACCCCGGCCACCAGGCCGCTGCCCACGGCGGCCGCGACGACCAGACCGGCGCTCATGGGGCCAGCCAAGCGGCCGGCACCGGAACGGTCCAGTGCAGGCGGCGCCTCAGCCCGTGACCAGCCCCCACGGTGCAGCGCCCACCTCGTCGGCCTCCGCACGGGTCAGCTCCCCGACGTGGACCAGCCGGTCGAGCACGTGGGCCTGCCGCGCGGCCGCCCGATCGGGGTGCACCAGCGGGTCGTAGGCGCTGGGGGCCTGGAGCAGCCCGGCCAGCAGGCTCGCCTGCGGCCACGACAGCTCGTCGGGCGGCACCCCGAAGTAGCCCTCGCTCGCGGCAGTGACGCCCCAGAACCCGTGCCCGAAGTAGGCCGTGTCCAGATACATCCGCAGCAGCTCCTCCTTGCTCCAGTGCGCGTCGAGCTTCACGGCGAGGACGACGGACCTCAGCCGGGCCGGCGCGTCGTCGGCGCCGTCCTCGTACAGGTTCTTGGCCAGCTGCTGGTCCAGGGTCGAGCCGCCGAGGTCCTCGCCGGTCAGCACGCCCCACGGGGCGCGCAGCGCGCCCCGCCAGTCGACGCCGGGGTGGTCGGCGAACCGGCTGTCCTCGGTGGCGAGGACCGCCCGGGCGATCCGCTCGGGGAGCTCGCCCTCCAGGGCCGGAGCGCCGTGCGCGGCCAGCAGCGCGTCCACCCGCTCGCGGGCGTCGCCGACGCCGGGGGTCGCCAGCCACGCCGCGGCCGCGCAGACCAGCGCGAGGAGCGCGGCGGCCACCCCCGCGGCGGCGGTCCGGCGGAGCAGGCGGGCGCCCCGGGAGCGGGAGGTGGCGGGCGGCCGGACGAGCGTCGGATCCATGCCCGCAGTCCATCGCCGTCGGCCGCCTCGGCGCGTCGGCCTGCGGGCCGATCATGGCCGGGTGCGGATCAGACCCGGGGACGACGGCGCGTCAGTCCGGCCAGCCGACCGCGCGCAGGTCGACCCGGCCGTTGCGCACCGGCACGCCCTCGCCGGCCAGCAGCTCGAGCTGCCGGGCGCGCACGGGCTCGGCCGCCGTCCCGTCGGCCCGGACCACCCGGTACCAGGGCACCGCGCCCCCGCCCCGGGACAGGGCCCGGGCGACCCGGCGCGGCCCGACGCCCACCAGCCGCCCGATCGCGCCGTAGGTGCTCACCCGGCCGGGCGGGACGGCGTCCACCGCGTCGTAGACCGCCTCGTCGACGTCGCCCGGGTCGGTGCGGCCTGCAGAGGGGTCGCTCACCAGGCCCGGCGGCCGTAGCGGGCCAGCACCCGCACCTGCTCGGACGCTCCCGCCGGCACCTCCAGCGGCGGGTCGAAGAAGCCGGGCAGGCCGCCGTCGGGCAGCCGGTCGGCCAGCGCCTCCGCGGCCGGCAGCAGCGCGGGGTCGATCCGCTCGTCGCCGCCCGTGGCGCGGGCCAGGTCCCAGCCGTGCACGACGAGGTCCGCGGTCAGCTCCTGGAGGTAGTCGCGGACCGGCGTCGGCCCACGGGACAGGTGCACCGTGCCGGCCAGGTCGCCGGTTGCCAGCGCCGCGAGGGCCGCATCGGCGGCGGCCTCCCAGGCCGTCAGCGGGTCGTCACCGAGCAAGGCCCCGGTCTCGTGCGAGAAGCGCGGCTCGACCTGGTCGGCGGGGTCCCCGGCGAGCAGGTCCGGGATCCAGCGGGCCTCGTCCACGAGGTGGGCGACCAGGTCCGCGACCGTCCAGCCGGGCAGGGACTCGTCGCCCCACCGCCCGGCCTCGACGGCGTCGACCCGGTCGGTGAAGGCGTTCTGCGCGCGCTGGAACAGCTCGAGGAGGGCGGCGTCGTCGGAGGGCACGCCCCCAGTGAACCGCGCGGCCGGGACGCCGTCATGCGCATGGTGGCGGCCATCCGCCAGGGATGACCGCCACCGTGCGTATCGGGACGGGACTCGCCGCGGTCAGTAGGTGGGCAGCGCCTTGTCGATGCGCGTGGCCCACGCCGTCACGCCGCCCTGGACGTGGACGGCGTCCTTGAAGCCGGCGTTCTTGATCGCGGCCAGCACCTCGGCCGAGCGGACGCCGGTCTTGCAGTGCAGGACGATCGGCCTGTCCTGCGGCAGCTGCGACAGCGCCCGGCCCGACAGCAGCTCGTCCTTGGGGATGAGCGTGGCGCCGGGGATCGACACGATCTCGTACTCGTTGGGCTCCCGGACGTCGATCAGCTCGAAGTCCTTGCCGGCGTCCATCATGTCCTTGAGCTCGTCGACGGTGATCGTCGCGCCCGCCGCGGCCTCCTGGGCCTCGGTGGAGACGACGCCGCAGAAGGTCTCGTAGTCGATGAGGCCGGTGATCGGCTCACCCTCGGGGTCCTTGCGCACCTTGATCGTGCGGAAGGTCATCTCCAGGGCGTCGTAGACCATCAGCCGGCCGAGCAGCGTCTCGCCGATGCCGGTGATCAGCTTGACCGCCTCGGTGGCCTGGATCGCGCCGACGGTCGCGCAGAGGACGCCGAGCACGCCGCCCTCGGCGCAGCTGGGGACCATGCCGGGCGGCGGGGGCACCGGGTACAGGTCGCGGTAGTTGGGCCCGTGGTCGTTCCAGAAGACCGAGACCTGGCCGTCGAACCGGTAGATCGAGCCCCACACGTAGGGCTTGCCGAGCAGCACGCACGCGTCGTTGACCAGGTAGCGCGTGGCGAAGTTGTCGGTGCCGTCCACGATCAGGTCGTAGTCGGCGAAGATGTCGAGGACGTTCTCGCTGTCCAGCCGCGTCTCGTGCAGCCGGACGTCGACGAACGGGTTGATCTCCTTGATGGAGTCCCGCGCGCTCTGGGCCTTGGACCGGCCGACGTCGGACGCGCCGTGGATGATCTGCCGCTGCAGGTTGGACTCGTCGACGGTGTCGAACTCGACGATGCCGAGCGTGCCGACGCCCGCTGCGGCCAGGTACATGAGCACCGGCGACCCCAGCCCGCCGGCGCCCACGGCGAGCACCTTGGCGTTCTTGAGTCGCTTCTGCCCGTCCATCCCGACGTCGGGGATGATCAGGTGGCGGCTGTAGCGGCGGACCTCGTCGATCGACAGGTCCGCGGCCGGCTCCACCAGCGGTGGCAGGGACACGCTTTGCTCCTCGGGTCGCGGTCAGCGGCCCCACCCGGGACCGGCGAACGTTGGCACAACAGCGTGGCAGGCGCCCTTCTTCCCGCTCCCCGCAGCCCGTCCGCCGGCGGTCAGGGGAACGGCCAGGGGTTGCGGGCGCACCCCTCCAGGCCGAGCGTCTGCTGCTGCATCACCGGGGCGAGCCGGCCGGGCCCGGGGCACTCCTGGTGTCCGTTGCCCAGGGCGTGGCCGACCTCGTGGTTGACGACGTAGAGGCGGTACGTGGCCACGTCGCCCTCGTAGTCCGGGACGGCGGTCTCCCAGCGGGCCAGGTTGATCACCGCCCGCTCGCCGTACCGGCAGGAGGTGTACCCGCCCGTGCCGACCCCGGGGCAGTACGTCTCCATGCTGCCCGGGCTGATCAGGGAGACCTTGAAGTCGAACTCCCCCGCGGCGGCCTCCTCGACGCCGACGCGCTGGAACGACATCCGCCCGCCGGCGCCCCACCCGCGCGGATCGGCGAGGGTGGCCTCGACGGCTGCCGCGAACGCCGCGCCGTCGACGCCGATGCCGTCCTCGATCTCGACCGCGAACCGGTGCAGCGGGCCGGAGCCGTACACCGCGGAGGAGCCGGGGACGACCGTGACGGTGCCCGCGCCCTGCTCGACGTAGCCGGGGCCGGGTGCCGGCGGCGACTCCGCCGGGGCCTCGGCGGGCGGCGCCTCGCCCTCGGCCGGGTCCGCGTCGGCGGGGACGCCCTCGCCGACGGCGGCCTCGCCGGCCGAGACCGGCGCCGTGACCGCGGGTCCGGAGGTGGCCGCCTCGGACGGGGTGTCCTGGCGGGCGAGGTCGACGAGGGTCAGCAGCGTGGCGATGGTCAGCAGCGGGATGGCGTAGGCCCGCCAGCCGTGGCGGAGGACGAAGCGGCGCAGCCGCCCCGGCGGCGGGCTGCTGCGGCGGCGCGGTTCGAACGGCGAGGGCCGCGACGGCCCCGCGGCGACCGGGCGCGCCGCGGTGCCGGCGGGGCGGTCGACGAGCAGCCGGCCGTCGGCCGGCGGCCGGGAGCGGGCGGCGACGGGCCGGGCCGGCGAGGAGACGCGGGACGGCGGGGGGCGTCGCACGGCCGGCGGCGTCCGCGGCACCCGGAGGCCGGCGCCGTCGGTACCGACCCTCCGGCTCGCGGGCCGTCCGCCGGTCGGCGGTGCTACCACGGCACGCCCTCCCGCGGGTCGTCGGTCTGCGGGCCGGTCACGCGGCCACTCACCACACTCTCACGGTCACCGCGCGTGAGGGGAGACCGCGCGGCGCCCCGGGGCGTGTCGGCGGGTGTCATCCCGCGGCGGCGTCCTCGATCAGCCCCAGGACGGCGCGGGCGGTCTCCTCCGGGGCCTCCAGCATCGCCACGTGTCCCACCCCCGGCAGCACGAGCAACCGGGCCCCGGGTACCGCGCCGGCCAGCCGCGGGGCGAGCGCCGGGTCGACGAGGCGGTCGCGATCGCCCCAGACGATGAGCGTCGGCACCCGCAGCGCGCGCGCCATGCGCCACGCGTTGGCCGCACCCACTCGCAGGTAGGAGGTCATGAGCCCGCGCATGCTGCGGGCCAGCGCGCGGTGCGCCCACGCCTGCTCGGCGCGCTCCCGCATCTCCGTCAGTGCCTGGTCCAGGCGCTGACGCGGGATCCGCGACGGGTCGCCGAAGACCATCGACACCATGCCGCGCACCTGCTGCTCGGGGGTCACGCCCGCCAGTCGCCGCTCGGCCACCGCCGGCATCCCGGGCAGCAGGAGCAGCAGGAGTGCGGGGCTGAACGCGCGGGGCACGCGGTAGACCGGCATCGCCGGGGAGACGAGCGTGAGGGTGGCCACCAGGTCGGGACGGCGGGCGGCGACGATCAGGCTCACCAGGCCGCCGAGGGAGTTGCCGAGCAGGTGCACGGGCCGGCCGGCGGCCTCTCCCGGTTCGGCGGACACCCGCTCCAGGACGTCGACGACCACCTGCACGTGCGCCCGGATGGAGTACGAGCCGCGCGGCGGGGAGCTCCGCCCGAAGCCGGGGAGGTCGACCGCCCACCCCTCGAGGCGGACGGCGAGCAGGCCGGCGAGGTCGGTCCAGTTGGTCGAGGCGCCGCCGAGGCCGTGCACGTAGACGGCCCGCTCCCGCGGCGCGCCGTCGTCCGGCCCGTCGACGGGGCCCCGCCAGGGGGTGTACCGGACGAAGACCTCGCCGCCCCGGGCCGGGACGGCCTCGCCCGGCCACGGCGGCGAGGTGGTGTCGAGCGGGGGAAGGGCGGTGTCCGACAGCCGGGCGGTCGGCGTCGCGGGGCCGGCGGAACGGGGCACCGGGAAACGGTAGAACGCCCGGTGCCGCTCCGCGCGTCCTGGTGACCCGCCGGTAACATGCCCTCGCCATGTCACTGTCGCGCCCGTCACCCGCCCCGACCCGCCGCACCGCACGCCTCCCGCGCGGCGCCCGGCGGCTGCAGCTGCTGCAGGCGGCGCAGGAGGTCTTCGTGGCCCAGGGCTTCCACGCCGCGGCCATGGACGAGATCGCCGACCGGGCCGGCGTCAGCAAGCCGGTGCTGTACCAGCACTTCCCCGGGAAGCGGGAGCTGTACCTGGCCCTGCTGGAGCTCCAGGTGACCGAGCTCACCGACCGGGTGCGCCAGGCGATGTCGGGCACCGCGGACAACCGCGAGCGCGTCGACGGCGCGGTGGGCGCCTACTTCGACTTCATCGACGCCGAGGGCGAGGCGTTCCGGCTGGTCTTCGAGTCCGACCTGCGCAACGACGAGGACGTCCGCACGCTGGTCGACCGCGGCACCCGCGCCTGCGTCGAGGCGATCGCCGACGTGATCGGCGCCGAGACCGGGGCCGACCACGAGCGGGCGCTGCTGCTGGCGTCGGGCCTCACCGGGCTGGCGGAGACCAGCGCCCGCTGGTGGCTGGCGAGCAAAGGTTCGGTCAGCCGCGACGAGGCGGTCGCCTTCATGTCCGCGCTGGCCTGGCGCGGCATGTCCGGCTTCCCGCGCGTGGAGACCGCCGAACCGTCCTCCAGCTGAGGAGCGGCCCACCCCGTTCGCTGTCGGCGCAGCCGCGCGACCGGTCGTCCGGCGCCGCGCTGGACTAGCGTGGTCGGCAGCAGTGCAACTCGAGGAGGCATCCGCGTGGAAGTCAAGATCGGTGTCCAACACTCCCCCCGGGAGCTGGTCATCGACAGCCCCAAGACCCCCGACGAGATCGCTGCCGACGTGGCCGCGGCCATGAGCGGCGCCACCAAGGACGGCCTGCTCTCCCTGGTCGACGAGCGCGGTCGCCGCGTCGTCGTCCCGGTCGACCGGATCGCCTACGTGGAGATCGCCCCGGCCGACAAGCCGCGGGTCGGCTTCATCTCCGGCAGCGCCGGCTGACCCACGCCGTCCTCACCGGGGCGTCTCCTCACTCGAGGGGGCGCCCCGGTGGCGTTCCGCGGCCAGGTCGACGACGCGTCGCACGAGCCGCGCGAACTCCGCCGGGTGGGTGCGGTGGCCCCAGTGCGTGGCTCCCTCCACCACGAACAGCCGCGCGTCGGGGAGCTGCTCGCGCAGCCAGGGGCCGCCGATGCGGCGGTCCTCGGAGCTCGCCGTGCCGTAGCCGACCACCGTCGGGACGGTCACGTCGGTGAACCGGTACGGCGCGCTCAGCTGGGACGCCAGGTCGACCTGATAGGCCCGCCCCTCCGCCCGCCGGGCGGCACGGACGTCCTCGTCCAGGCGCGCCCAGCCCTCCTCGCCGAGGATGCCGCGGGCCATCGACTCGGCCTCCGCGGCCGGGTCCGGCGCCGCCGCCGCGGCAGCGCAGTAGTCCCTCGTCGCCTGCGGCCACCAGTCGACCCACGGCAGGGCCGGCTCCCAGACGCCCAGCGCCGGGAACGCCAGGGGGTCCAGGGTGGCCGCGAGCAGCGCCACGTTCCCGCCGAGGCTGTGGGCGACGACGGCGCAGGGGGCGGGCTGCGCGGCGACGACCCCGAGCAGGTCACGGGCGTGGTCGACCAGCGAGACGGGGGGCGCCGCCGCGAGCGACCGGCCGTAGCCCCGGCGGTCGTAGGTGACCACCCGCAGGCCGCCCAGGTGCGGGAGCAGGGGCCGGAACGTGCCGGCCCGGTCCGCTCCGCCGTGCACGAGCACGACGGTCGCGCCGCCGGGGTCCCCCTCGATCCGGACGGCGAGCCCCTCGGGCGGCGCCCCGGCTCCCCGGCCGGTCACGCCCCGGTCGCCGCCAGCTCGCGGCGCAGCTCCACCGCCCGCAGCGGGAAGTTCGTCGTCACCATCCAGGCGCGCTCGTCGCGCAGCCACGCCCGCAGCTGGTCGGGGTCGTCCACGGTCCACACCAGCAGCGGCAGGCCGTAACGCCGGGCCCAGCGGGCGCCCCAGAGCCGGGCCTGGGTCCGCTTGCAGACGGCGAGGTTGGCATCGGAGGCCCGCAGCCGCCGGCCCGGCAGCACCTCGTCCAGGCGCCCGGTGACGAGCTTGACCAGCCCGCGCACGCCGACGTCCCGGCTCAGCGAGAGGCCCACCCGGAGCTCGGGGCAGTGCTCGCGGGACCAGGCCCGCACCGCTCGCACGGCGGCGTCGGACAGCCCCGTGACGACGACGTTCTCCGCGCCCATCCGGTGGACCACGTGCCGGACCAGAAGGACGTCGGAACCGGCGGGCAGCGCGCCGCCGTGGCCGGTGTCGTAGACGAGCTTGCAGTCCAGGTGGGCCTTCTTGCGCCCCCGGAGCTCGTTCAGCGCGTCGTCGAGCAGGAGGTAGCTGCCCGCGTGCCGCGTGAACTCGCCGAACGTCAGCGAGGAGATCGGAACCCGCCGGTCCCCGGAGCGGACGTGGCGGTCGTGGTGGACGACGTACACCCCGTCCGCGCACCGCTGGACGTCGAACTCCACGTACTCGCAGGGGAACCGGGCGGCGTCGCGGAGCGCCTCGAGGGTGTTCTCGCGGGCCACGTCGCGGCCCGCGCCGCCGCGGTGCGCCGACACCAGCGACAGGTCCGCGGGCGTCGCCGGGCCGGCGGGCCCGGTGCGCCCCCGGCTCACGGGTTGAGACCCAGGGCCTTCATCCGCTCGGTGTGCGCGCTGGTGATCCGCTCGACGAGCCGGCCCAGCCCGGAGAGGTCCCCGGTGCCCTCGACGATCAGCTGGGCGAGCTCGTCGCGCTCGGCGATGACGGCCTGCGACTGGCTGATCGCCTCCCCCACGAGGCGGCGTCCCCACAGCGCGAGCCGCCCGGCGACCGTCCGGTTGGTCGCGATGGCCGCGCGCACCTCGCGCACGGCGAAGTCCGCGTGCCCGGTGTCGGCCATGACGTCGAGGATCAGGCCCCGGTCCGGCTCGGGCAGGAAGGTCGCGATCTCCCGGTAGAGGTCCGCGGCCAGGCCGTCGCCGACGTAGGCCTTGACCAGCCCCTCCAGCCACGTGCGCGGCCGGGTGCTGGTGTGGAACGCGTCCAGCGCGACGACGAACGGGGCCATCGCCTGCACCGGGTCGGCCCCCAGCTCGACCAGCCGCTCGGTGAGCTGCCCGTGGTGGGCCAGTTCCGCGGCGGCCATGCGGGCCAGAGCGGCGTGGCCGGTGAGCGTCGGGGCCAGCCGGGCGTCCTCGGCCAGGCGGTCGAACGCGGTCAGCTCGGCGTAGGCGAGCGCGCCGAGCAGGTCGACGACGGCGCGGGTCTCGACCGTGGTCACGGAGGGGCTCCTCGGGTTGGGGCAGCATCGGAGATGCCCCCGGAGGGGGTGCTCCACACGCGGCGCAGGCGAGGCTAATCGCCTCGCGCGCTAGCATGGGGGTCGGTGGGCCCTACGGTCCGCCAGATCCACGTGCGCTGACACGTCTGGACGACGCCCCGCCGAACCCGCCACGCTCCGGGTACCGGGGAGGTCTCCCGGGCAGGAGCCCCGCTCCCCGCCCGGTCCACTCGATCGCGTCGGCGCTGGAACGAGATCCGCGACCCCCGACCGCGGAGCGGACCGCAACGACGACGCCGTCGTCACCGGTGCCCGCTCCCCCAGCAGACCGAGGCGAGACCACTGACGTCCATCGAGAGCACCCCCACCACGCCCGAGACCGACCACGCCGAGACCGGCGCACCGGCCCCGGAGCAGATCGAGCAGTCCGTCGAGGAACTCGGCGGCGCGCCCGTCGCCCCCGACAGCCCGCTGTTCAGCGACTTCGACGTCCACCCCGACATCGTCGCGGCGCTGGCCGAGGTGGGCATCCACCGCACCTTCGCCATCCAGGAGCTCACCCTCCCGCTGGCGCTCGCCGGCAACGACCTGATCGGTCAGGCGCGCACCGGCACCGGCAAGACCCTCGGCTTCGGCGTGCCGATGCTGCAGCAGGTCGTCCCGCCGGCCGAGGGCGGGGACGGCGTGCCGCAGGCGCTCGTCGTCGTCCCGACCCGCGAGCTCTGCGTGCAGGTGGCCCGCGACCTGGGCGCCGCCGGCACCCGCCGGGGCATCCGCGTGCAGGCCATCTACGGCGGCCGGGCGTTCGAGCCGCAGATCGAGTCGCTGCAGAAGGGCGTCGAGATCGTCGTCGGCACCCCCGGCCGGCTGCTGGACCTGGCCCAGCGGGGCGACCTGATCCTGGGCAAGGTCAAGGTGCTCGTCCTGGACGAGGCCGACGAGATGCTGGACCTGGGCTTCCTGCCCGACATCGAGCGGATCCTCGCGATGGTCCCCGAGAAGCGGCAGACCATGCTGTTCTCGGCCACCATGCCCGGGCCGATCGTCACCCTCTCCCGGTCGTTCATGACCCAGCCGACGCACATCCGGGCGCACGGCAACGACGAGGGCAGCACGGTCCCGCAGACCACCCAGTTCATCTACCGGGCGCACAACCTCGACAAGCCCGAGCTGCTCTCCCGCGTCCTCCAGGCCCGCGACCGCGGCCTGGTGATGGTCTTCTGCCGCACCAAGCGCACCGCGCAGAAGGTCGCCGACGAGCTCGTCGACCGCGGCTTCGCCGCCGCGGCCGTGCACGGCGACCTCGGGCAGGGCGCCCGCGAGCAGGCGCTGCGCGCCTTCCGCAGCGGAAAGGTCGACGTCCTGGTCGCCACCGACGTCGCCGCCCGCGGCATCGACGTCACCGGCGTCAGCCACGTCGTGAACTACCAGTGCCCCGAGGACGAGAAGACCTACGTGCACCGGATCGGCCGCACCGGCCGGGCCGGCAGCACGGGCATCGCCGTCACCCTGGTCGACTGGGACGACATCCCGCGCTGGCAGCTGATCAACAAGGCGCTGGACCTCGGCTTCGACGACCCGCCCGAGACGTACTCCACCTCGCCGTGGGTCTACACCGACCTGGACGTGCCCGAGAACGCGAAGGGCCGGCTGCCCCGCTCCCAGCGCACCCGCGAGGGTCTCGAGGGCGAGACCCTCGAGGACCTCGGCGAGACCGGCAAGCGCAACCGGCCCACCACCGGCCGGGACGCGGGCCGGGACGCGGGCCGGGACGGCAGCCGCGGCCCGGCGCGCTCCGGCGCGCCGGCCGACGAGGCCGAGCGCCCCGCCGGCCCGCGCACGAGCCGGCCGCGCCGCCGCACCCGCGGCGCCGGCCCGGCCGCCGAGGGCGCCGCGGCGGCCACCGACGGTGCCGCCCCGTCGGGCCCGGAGGCGGCCGCGGGTGAGCCCGGCGAGGGCCCGTCCCGGCCGCGCCGTCGCCGCCGCCGTGGTGGCGCCGGCCGCAGCGGCTCGGGCGGCTCGTCCGACGGGGGTTCGGGCGACGGGGGCTCGGGCGGCGGCGGTTCCGAGTCCGCCGCCTAGTCCTCCGTCCGGTTCCGGACATGGGCCCGGCCTTCCCCGCACGACTGCGCCGCCCGCCCCTGAGGGTGTGGGTGTGGCTCGCGGCCGCCCTCGCGCTGGTGGTCACGGCCGCGCTGCTGTGGCGCGGCTCGGACGCCGCCGCGACGGAGAGCACCACCGCGCCCGCGGCCGACGTCCCCGAGGGGGCGCCGGCCGCGGCCGTCTCGCGGATCTGGACCGCCGACGGCGGACCGGTCCCGGCGCTGCCGGTGCAGGACGGGCGGGTCCTCGTCGGTGAGGAGCACGGCGTCCGCGCGTTCGACGCCGTCACCGGCGAGGAGGCCTGGCACTACACGCGGTCCAACGCCCGCCTGTGCGACCTCACCGCCGTGGACGGGCGGGCGGTCGCGGTCTTCGCCACCGCCGACCGCTGCGACGAGGCCGTGGCGCTCGACGCCGGCACCGGCGTCCGGCAGTGGACGCGCAACCTCAGCCTGCGCCCCGACGTCACGCTGACCAGCTCCCCGGGCATGGTCCTGGCCACGGCCCCGACCGGCGTCGTCGTCGTGGACCCCGGCAGCGACACCCTGCGCTGGCGGGCCGACGCGTCCGACGGCTGCCGGATCGACGACGGCGACGTCGGCGGCACCGCCGTCGTCCTCCTCGAGTCCTGCGACGGGACCCTGCGGCTGCGCGGGCTCGGGCGCGGTGACGGCGAGGACTCCTGGAGCCAGGACCTGGTGCTGCCCGACCCCGCCGTCCCCGTGGCGCTGGCCGGGAGCGACCGGCTGGTCGCCGTCGTGGCCGGCGACGCCCTCCAGCTGTTCCGGGCGACCGACGGTTCCCCGCTGCCCGCCGTCGGCCTGCCCCCCGCGGGTCCCGATGACCCGCCCCCCGCCGTGGTGGAGAGCGCCGGCGCCCTGTTCGTCTGGACGCGCGGCACCACCTACGCGCTCGACCAGGCCGCGGGCCGGCTGCTGTGGTCGGTGCCGTCGGCCGGGCTGCCCGCCGCCGGGAACGAGAAGGCGCTGGAGGTCCTCGGCCCGCCGGTGCTCGTGCCCGAGGACGGCGCGTTCGTCTCCCGGGACGCCCGCACCGGCGCCGAGATCGGCCGCAGCACGGTGGACGACGAGCTGCCGGCCGGCGGCAGCACCGCCACCGTCGGCCCGGTGGTCGTCTACCGGCTGGCCGACCGGGTGCTCGCTCACCGCTAGAGGGCCGGAGCGGCATCCCGGGCGGCCGCGCGGTTCACTGGGGGCATGGTCCTGCCCGGCGGCTCCGACGACCGCATCGCCCTCTCCATCGCCCCCGACGACCTGCGCCAGCTCGCCGACCACGACGCGGCGGCCCGCACCTTCGCCGGGCGCGCGGGGCCGCTGGCCGCGCTGGACACCGGGGGCGACGGCGCGCGCGGCACCGTGCTGATGGTGGCGGGCTTCACCGGCAGCAAGGAGGACTTCGCCCCGCTGCTGGCCCCGCTGAGCGCCGCCGGTCACCGCGTGGTCGCGATGGACCAGCGCGGGCAGTTCGAGTCGCCCGGCCCGGACGACCCCGCGCGGTACACGGTGGCCGAGCTCGCCGAGGACCTCCTCGCGGTGGCTCGCGTGCTCGCCGGCGAGACCGGCGTCCCGCACCTGCTGGGCCACAGCTTCGGCGGGCTGGTGGCGCGGGCCGCGGTCCTCTCCCGGCCCGCGGCGTTCCGCTCCCTCACCCTGCTCGGGTCCGGGCCGTCGGAGCTGGTGGGCCCGCGGGTGGCGCTGCTGGACCACCTCGGCCCCCTGCTCGACCGCGGCGGCGTGCCGCTGGTGCACGAGACGCTCGAGCAGCTGTCGATGACCGACCCCAAGGCGCAGGCCGTGCCCGAGCCGACCCGCGCCTTCTACGCCCGCCGGTTCCTGGCCAACTCCGCGGCGGGGCTGCGGGGCATGGCCGACGCCATGACCTCCGAGCCCGACCGCGTCGCCGAGCTGGCCGCCACCGGCATCCCGGTCCTGGTGGCGCACGGGATGGCCGACGACGCCTGGACGCCGGCCGCGCAGGCCGACATGGCCCGCCGGCTGGGCGCCCGGCACGCGGTGATCCCGGGCTCGATCCACTCCCCGGCGATCGAGAACCCGCCGGAGACCCTCGCGCTGCTGCAGGACTTCTGGACGTCGGTGTCGGTCTCGCCCGCCGACGAGGACTCCGACGCCGCCTCGGCGGGACGCCCGTGACCGGCTCGGGAACCGCCCTGCCCGGCCCCGGCGACTGGACCCCCGAGGAGGACCACGAGGGGTTCTTCGGGCCCGACAGCGTGACCTGGCGGATCCACGCCGACCCCAGCTACTCGGTCGGGGGTCTGCGCGCGCTGATGCTGCAGGCGCTGCACCCGGTCGCGATGGACGGCGTCGCCCGCAACTCGGCGGCCTTCCGCGACCAGCCGTGGCAGCGGCTGATCCGCACGGGCCAGTACGTGGAGACGCTGACGTTCGGCACCCGCACCGAGGCGCGCCGGGCCGTCGCCCGGGTGCGCGGGCTGCACTCCCGCTTCGGCGGCGTCGAGTCCGACAGCGGCCGGGCCTACCGGGTCGACGACCCCGACCTGCTGCTGTGGGTGCACAACTGCGAGGTGGAGTCGCTGCTGTCGACCGCCCGCCGCGGCGGCCTCGGCCTGACCGATGCCGACGCCGACCGCTACGTGACCGAGCAGGTCGCCGCCGCCGTGCTCGTGGGGGTACCGGAGGACGCCGTGCCGCGCACCGTCGCCGGCCTCGACGCCTGGTTCGCCGACGTGCGGCCGTCGCTGGCCGCGACCGCCGCCGCTCGCGACGCCGTGCGGCGGTTGCTGCTCCCCCCGATGCCGGCCTGGGTGCAGCTGCTCACCCCGGCCCGCCCGGCGTGGGGCGGGCTGGCCGGGCTCGGCTTCGCGCTGCTGCCACCGTGGGCGAGGCAGCTGTTCTCCATGCCGGGTCTGGGCCTCACCGACGCGGCGGCGACCGGCGCGCTGCGGGCGTTCCGGCAGGGGCTGCTCGCGCTGCCGACGCGGCTCCGGCACTCGCCGATCGTGCGGACCGGCATCGAGCGGACGGCGTCGGCGGTGCCGGTCAGCGCCTAGCGCGGAACGGGCGCCGCGACCTCGTCGTCGGCCGGTTCGGGCGCCAGGAAGATCCAGGTCTCGGGCTGCGGCCCGGCCGCCCGGCCCGGTGCGCAGCTCGCCCGGAAGTCGCACCAGCCGCACTGGCGGCCCGGCACGGCGGGGAACGCCGCGTCGGCGTCCTCCCCGGCACGCAGCGCCTCGGTGGCCCGCTCGATGTCCTCGGCGGTGTCCTCTGCCCGGCGGACGTGATTGGCCAGCGACCGGTCGGTGTGGTCGAACGCCGCGACGGTGCCCGAGGGCAGGTGGTGCAGCTCCACGCGGCTGCACGGGCGGCGCAGGGTCCGCCGGACGCCGAGCACGTAGGCGGCGAGCGCGGCCGAGCCGCGGGCCTCGTCGTCGGTGCTGGGTCGGCGGCCGGTCTTGTAGTCGACGACCACGAGCTCGTCGCCGCGCTGGTCGATCCGGTCGATCCGGCCCGACAGCGCGAGCCGCTCGGTGGTGGCGGCGACCTGGCGCTCGGTACCGACCGGCTCCTCCGCCGGGTCCAGGCCCCCCACGTAGTCGGTCAGCCAGCCGGCGGCCCGGGACCGCCACCGCTGCGCCTGGTCGGCGTCGCGGAACCCGGCGGTCGACCAGACGCCGTACAGCAGCTGCCGCGCCGCTCCCGCCGTCCGCTCCCGCAGCGGCAGCTCCCACCACGACCGCAGAGCCGCGTGCACCGCCGAGCCGACGGAGTTGTGCGCCCACGCCGGCCCCTTGGGCGGGGTCGGCCGGTCCAGGTAGGCGTGCCGGTAGCGACGCGGGCAGTCGGAGAAGGTGGCGAGCTTGCTGGGCGTGGCCGGGAAGAGCCGGCGCGGCATGCCCGGCATCTCCAGCTGGTCGCTCCCCATGCCGCCCACGCTAACCGGCGGTACCGACACGTCCGGAGCTCAGTCGGTGAGCGGCGCGCTGCCGGTGCCGGCGGCCAGCAGGGCCTCCAGCTGGTCGGGCGCGGTGGTGCAGGCGGCGATCGGCGTCGCCTTGTTGCTCCCGTGGTAGTCGCTGGAGCCGGTCACCAGCAGGCCGAGGTCGGCGGCCAGGCCGCGCAGGTGCGCGCGCTCGGCGTCGCTGTGGTCGGGGTGGTCGACCTCCAGCCCGAGCAGGCCCGCGTCGGCCATCTCGGCGATCGCGGCGTCGTCGACGACGCGGCCGCGCTTGGTGGCCAGGCCGTGGGCGAAGACCGGCACCCCGCCGGCCGCCCGGACCAACCGGATGCCGGCGAGCACGTCGGTGTCGGCCTTGGCGACGTAGTGCGGGCTGCCGTGGTGCAGCAGGTCGGCGAAGGCCTCGTCGACCGAGCCGACCACGCCGGCGTCGACCAGCGCCCGGGCCACGTGCGGCCGGCCGACCACCCCGCCCTGCGAGGCCGCGACGATGTGCGTCCACTCGACCGGATGGCCCGCCGCCGCCAAGGACGTGACGATCCGCTCCCCGCGGCTGAGCCGCTCCTCGCGCAGCCGGGTGCGCTCGGCGGCCAGAGCGGGGTGCTCGGGATCGAACAGGTAGGCCAACAGGTGGAGGCTGATCGGGTTGCCCTCGGCCCGCAGCCAGCGGCAGGACAGCTCCATCCCCGGGACGACGGTCAGCCCGCGGGGCCGGGCGGCGGCCGCGGCGGCCCACCCGTCGGTGGTGTCGTGGTCGGTGAGGGCGACGACGTCGAGGCCGGCGTCGCTGGCCGTGGCCAGGAGCTGCGCCGGCGTCTGGGTGCCGTCGGAGACCGACGAGTGGGTGTGGAGGTCGATCCGCATCACCGGTCAGCCTGCCGTACGGCCGGCGGGACCGGTCAGGAGGGCTGAGGAGGACGCGGGATGGGCTGGGTGTCCTGCCGTGCGCCCGGGGCGACGGCCCGCGGCGCGACCGGACCCGCGCCGCCGTCCTCGTCGTCCCCGGTGCCGTCGGCGCCGTCGGTGCCGAACAGCAGCTGGCTGACCCGGCGGTACAGCACGTCGGCCTGCGGCAGGAAGGTGATCTCCGACAGCGCCTGCTGCTGGCCGGCGGACTCGAAGCGGAACGTCCCGTAGCCCAGCACCTGGCCGAACAGGGTCTCCTTCCAGGTGAGGTCGGTGATCCGGCGCAGCGGCAGCAGAGCGACCGTGCGGACGACGATGCCGCTGGTCAGCAGGACCCGGCGGTTGGTGACGATGAAGTGGCGCATCCACCACTCGCCGGCGCGCAGAGCGAGGAAGACCAGCGCGGCCGCGACGACCAGCAGGCCGGCCGTGCTGGTCGCCCGGTTGTCCGGGTCGAGCACGAGCAGCCAGCCGCCGAGGACCAGGACCGGCAGCGCCTTGAGCGCCGGCACGATCAGCACGGCCCAGTGCCGCCGGGTGGCGACGACGGGCGGGAGCTCCCCGGGCAGCAGGTACTTGTCCGCGTCCTTGCGCCACCGCTCGGGGCGGAGGTCGGGCGCCGGGTCGCTCATGCCGGCCTAGATCAGCGACTCGAAGAAGTCGGCGATCGACGCGGCGGCGTCACCGAGGGTCTCCCCCGCGCTCTTGACGATCTCCGCCGACCGCTCCGGAGCCTGGATCACGTAGAAGACGAGGAAGGCGACGATCACCCACGTGAGGATCTTCTTGAGGTTCACGGTCACCTCCGCGGGCGCTCAGGGCACCGGCGGTCAGGCGCCGCCGGGGTGGCCCGGGCGGGCCGGTCACATGGGTAACACGGGCCGCACCGGCCTCGGCCGGGGACACGCCGACCTGGATCCGAGGCGCTGCGGTCCGCTCGGGCTAGCGGCCGGGCAGCAGGTGCTCGCTGGGCGGCCCGAGCGGCAGGTCCGGATAGACGCGCTCGCGGAGGTCGATGAGCTCCAACTCCTCGGCGAGCAGCCACGCCGCCGACATCGGCCACATGACCAGCCAGAGCCAGACGCCGTAGGCCTCGCCGACGAAGGCCGCCCGGTCGTCGGTGGTCGGTACCGCCCACAGCGGCGCGCGCTGGCCGGCGGCGTCCACCGCCGCCGACGACGGCCCGGTGATCACGTCGCCCGGGTCCAGGCCCGGCAGCCCGGCATAGCCGCAGCCGACCCCCGTGCCCGGCTCCTCGGCGACGAGCACGAGCTCCGCCGAGCCGCCCAGGGGCGCCGGGCCGGCGCAGTCGACGACGATCGCGCGCGCCCCCGGCTCACCGCCCCACGCCATGCCGGTGACCGACCAGCCAGCGGGAACCGGGTCCGGGACCCAGGCCGGCACGCGCGCGTCGGCGGTGACCGCGGCGATGGCGTCGTGCGCGATGAGCGCCGTGTGGTGCAGCGGGGTCACCGCCCCGTGCAGGTGGCACCAGGCCTGCGCCGTGTCCCCGGGGCGGACGGCGAGGCGCTCGCCGCAGCGGGGGCAGACCGGTGAAGCGCTCATCGTCGTTACCGTCCTGTGGCCGTCGGGGGTTCGTCAAGCGGAGGGCGCCGGGCGAGCCGCGTAGCGTCCGCCGGGTGCCCGTGCCCGAGCCGCCCGTACCCGGTGCCGGGACCGGCGAGCCCGTGCCCGAGCCCGTACCCCGGTCGGTGCCGCAGTCCGTGCCCGAGTCGGCGCCCGTGCCCGTCGTGGCCTGCGTCGGCGCGGTGGTGCACGACGCGGCCGGGCGGCTGCTGCTGATCCGGCGGGGCACCGAGCCCGGACGGGGCCTCTGGTCGGTGCCCGGCGGCCGGGTGGAGCGGGGCGAGTCGCTCGTCGCGGCAGTCGAGCGGGAGGTCCTCGAGGAGACCGGGCTGCCGGTGCGGGCGGGGGCGGTGGTCGGCCGGGTGCGGATCCCGGGGCCGGGCGTCGTCTACGACGTCGCGGACCTGGCGTGCACTCTGCTGGACCCGACGGCGGTGCCCGTGGCCGGCGACGACGCCGACGAGGTCACCTTCGCCGCCGCGGCCGACCTGGCCCACCTGTCCTGCACCGCGGGCCTGCTGGAGAGCCTGGGCAGCTGGGGCGTGCTCCCCCGCTGAGGCCGCCGGCGACGGCGGTCGTGCCGCCGCCGGCGTCGCGGCTCAGCGCGCCACGGGCTCCGGGCGACCGGGCTGCTCGCCACCGCGCGCCTCGCCGTAGCTGCGCTTGGGGACCATCACCTTGCGCCGGAAGATGCAGACGACCGTGCCGTCCTGCTTGTAGCCGATCGTCTCGACGTACACGACCCCGCGGTCGTCCTTGGACGTGGACGGCGTCTTGTCCAGCACCGTGGTCTCGCCGTAGATGGTGTCGCCGTGGAACGTCGGCGCCACGTGCCGCAGCGACTCGACCTCCAGGTTGGCGATCGCCTTGCCCGACACGTCCGGGACGCTCATGCCCAGCAGCAGGGAGTAGATGTAGTTGCCGACGACGACGTTCTTGCCGAAGTCGGTCGTCTCGGCCGCGTAGTGCGTGTCCAGGTGCAGCGGGTGGTGGTTCATCGTGATCAGGCAGAACAGGTGGTCGTCGTACTCGGTGACCGTCTTGCCGGGCCAGTGCTTGTAGACCGCCCCGACCTCGAACTCCTCGTAGTACCGACCGAACTGCATGTGGGCGCTCCCCGCGTCGTTGCTGATGTGGCCACCGGTGGGGGCGAGGCAGCGCCGCGGGCAGGACCCGGGGAGCGGCGCCCGCGCACGCGTCGGTGACCCGTCTGGACGGGCGTCGATCCTACGATGCTGCGGTGTCCCTGCTCTCCACGGCCGAGGACACCACCGGAACGGATGTGGTCCGCCTCTCCTCGGCCTCTCGTCGGGTGCGGCTGGCCGTGACCGCCGTGGTGTTCGCGGTCGTCATGGCCGGGACCGTCTGGGGCGACGACTCCGACTTCCCCTTCGGTCCCTTCCGCATGTACTCCACCCGCGCCGATCCCGATGCCCCCGTCGTCTCCACCCGCGTCGTGGGCCTCACCGAGGCCGGCCAGGAGGTCCGCCTGTCCGGAGGGGAGGTGGGTCTGCGCCGCGCCGAGTTCGAGGGCCAGTTGCCGCGGATGCGTGCCCACCCCGAACTGCTCGGGCTGCTCGCCGAGACCTACGTCGAGCACCACCCCGGCGCCGAGCCGCTCGTCGAGGTGCGAGTGGTCCAGCGTCGCTTCGAACTGGTCGACGGTCAGCGCACCGGCGAGTACACCGACACGGTCGTCGTCGACCACGACCTGGAACCGATCCCGTGAACCGCTCCGACGCCTCCTCCCCCGCCGCCCCCGCCTCGTCCGCTGCCGAGCCGGCCCGGGCCTTCCCGCTCGGCGCGCGCTGGTGGTTCCGCCCGGTGCCGCTGGCCCGCATCGCGGTCGTCCGGACCATCGCCTACCTGTTCATCTGGGTCGACGTGTGGCTGACGACCGCCTGGGTCCGGGCGCACGCCGACGTCCCGCCGGAGTGGTACGCGCCGCTGACCATCGGTGAGCTGCTCCCCCTGCCCACCCCGACCCGCACGGTGGTCACCGTCGTGCAGTGGGCGTTGCTGCTCACCGCGCTGGCGGCGGCGACCGGGCGCGCTCCCCGCCTCCTGGGCACCGCGGTGTTCCTCCTCTACCTCGAGTGGATGGTCATCGCGATGAGCTACGGGAAGGTGGACCACGACCGCATCGCCTTCCTGGTGCTGCTCGCGGTCCTGCCGACCGTCGGCGTCGCCCGCTGGCGGGACCGCCGGCGGTCCGAGGCCGCGGGCTTCGCGATGGCTGCGGTCCTGCTCGCCGTGGTGCTCACCTACTTCCTGGCGGCCTGGGCCAAGATCCGCTTCGGCGGCTGGGACTGGCCCACCGGCGCCACCCTCGCCCGCGCCGTCATCCGCCGCGGCACCTCGTTGTCGGAGTGGACGCTGGACGCCCCCTGGCTGCTCGAGGCGCTGCAGTGGGCGATGATCGTGCTCGAGGCGCTGGCGGTGCTCCTGCTGCTCGTCTGGCGCGACCGGGCCCGGGTGGCCCTGGTGGTCTTCCTCATCGGCTTCCACCTGATGGTCTACGCCGGCGTCACGATCGTCTTCCTGCCGCACTGCGTGGCGATCCTGTCGATCCTGCCGTGGGAGCGCGTGCCGGAGCTGCGGGGCCGGCTGCTGGCGCGGCGGCACCGCCGCCCCGGCGTGCCGGCGCCCGCGACGCCGTGAGATCCCCGCCCTCCCGCTCCTGACGGCAGAGGTCACAGGAGCGAGCCGATCCTCGCGGCCATGTCGGCCTCGTGCTGCTGGTAGGAGTCGGCGACCCCCGCGAGCAGGCCGCCCATGCCGGTGAGCGCGTCGGCCACCCCCTGGGCGGACAGGCGCCACTGCTCGTACAGCTCGGTGAAGCGCACCGCCGCCTGGCTGTCGGTCCAGCCGTCCAGCACCGAGGTGTTGATGCTGCTCGACAGCCCTGCCTGGCGGGCCGTCGTCTCCGCTGCCTCCGCCCGGCACTGCCCGGCCATCGACTGCAGCGTCGCGATGTCGACCTTCACGTGTCCTCCTCCCGATCCGGGTCTCTCCCGGTGACGGCGGACGGTAGGCCGCGGTGGCGCTGGCACCGCCACGCCGTCCACAGGCGGGCCGGCCGTCCACAGATCGACGCGGAGCGGGTCCGGTGCGCCCTCATCCGCCCAGGATCGCGGCGTGAATGCAGCCCCGGCCACCGGCCGTCCGCCGACGCGCCGCTGGACCCTGGTCGGCCCGTCGGGGGCGCTGGACGTGGAGGTCACCGCGTCGGACGAGACGCCGCTGGGCGCCGTCGTCGAGCTCCTCGCGGGTGTCTCCGGCTCCGGGATCCCCCAGGTGTGGAGCGGATCGACCTGCCTGGACGCCGGCACCGAGCTGCGCTCGGCCGCCCTGGCGCACGGTGCCGTGCTCGGCGTCGGGCGGCCGGGTCCCCGGCCGCCGTGTGCGGCGTCCCCGACTGCGCTGGCCCTCGAGTTCGTGGGCGGCCCGGAGGCGGGCCGCTCGCGCCCGCTCGACGGGGGCCGGCACGTCCTCGGCCGCGGCAGCACCGCCGACGTCCCCGTCGACGACGCCGACGTCTCGCGCCGGCACGTCGAGGTGGAGGTGACCGCCGGACGCGTGTGGGTCCGGGACGCCGGGTCGGCCAACGGCAGCTCGCTCGACGACGCGGCCCTGGGTGCGGAGCCGGCCGAGTGGCCCGAGGGGTCGGTACTGCGCATCGGCTCGTCGGCCGTGACCGTGCGCGGGCCGCGTGGCGCCCGGTTGGCCGGCCGGCCGGCGCCGGGGGGCCGCACGCTCGTGCACCCGGTGGCGGAGGTGCACCCGGCCCGTTCGGAGGTGGAGGTCCGCTTCCCCGCGGAGCCCGCGCAGCTCCCACGGCGACGGCTCGCGCTGGTGGCGATCGCGGTACCGGCGATGGCCGGAGGGCTCGCCGCGTGGATCTTCTCCGCGCCGATGTTCCTGTTCTTCGCGCTGCTCAGCCCGGTCGTCGCGCTGGGGACCTGGCTCGGGGACCGGTGGACCGGTCGCCGGACGCGCCGGCGCGACGCCGTGGTCCACGCCGAGCAGGCGGCAGTCGCCCGGGGCCTGCTCGAGGACGCCATCCGCGCCGACCGGCGGGCGAGCGAGCGGGCCGCGCCGGACCTGGCCCGGCTGACCGCTGCGGCCCGTCGCCGGGCGGTTCCGCTCTGGGAACGACGCCGCGGGGATCCGGGCGCGCTCGTCGTCCGGCTGGGCCGAGGCCCGGGTACGTCCCGGGTGGTCCAGGTCGAGGCCGACGGCACCCGCACTCCCGCCCCGTGCCCCGATCTCCCCGTCACTGTCGACCTCGCGCTCACCGGTGGGCTCGCCGTCGCCGCTCCCCGTCCGCGCACCCTCGGGGTGGTGCGCAGCGTGCTCGCGCAGGCGTGCGTCCTGCTCGCCCCGGGCGAGCTGGGCGTCGCCCTGCTCACCACCCCGGACCGCCTGGCCGATTGGCGGTGGCTGCGCTGGTTGCCGCACCTGGGCGCCTCCGACGTGCGGACCGCTCCCTCGGCTGCCGACCCCGACGAGACGGCGGACGCGGGCTGGCTCGACGCGGTGGTCGCCCGGCGCACCTCCGCACGGGGCGGAGGCGGACGCCCGGGTGCCGCCGCGGGCGCCGCCCCCTGGCTGCTGGTCGTGCTCGACCGCCCGGCGGGACACCGATTGGCGGCGTCCCTGCGCGCCGCCCGGCAGGAGGGCGTCCTCACGCTCGTCCTCGGGGGCTCGACGCCGTCCGAACCGGCGGCCCTCCTGCGGGTCACCGGGGAGACGGGCCAGGACGCCGAGCTCCACGTCGCGGGATCGGCGCCCCGGGCGCTCGTCGTCGACCACCTGGCCCCGGCCGCGGCGTCGGCGCTGGCCCGAGACCTGGCACCGCTGTCGTCCCCGGCGTCCGGGAGGGAGGGGGTGCCCGCTGCGGTCCGCCTGCTCGACGTCCTTGCGGCCGACCCGCTGCTGGCGCCGGCCCCTGCCGCGGCCGGCCGGTGGTCCCGTCGGCGGGACGCACTGGTGGCCGCCCTGGGCCGATCGGCCGACGGCGTGACCACCGTCGACCTGTGCCGCGACGGCCCGCACGCGTTGATCGCCGGCACCACGGGCGCGGGCAAGTCGGAGCTGTTGCAGACCCTGATCGCCGGACTCGCAGAGGCCCACCCGCCCGACCGCTGCTCCTTCCTGCTCGTCGACTACAAGGGAGGTGCGGCGTTCGCCGAGGCCGCCGACCTCCCCCACACGGTGGGGGTGGTCACCGACCTCGACGCCCGCACCACCGAACGCGCACTCCGCTCCCTGGCCTCCGAGCTCACGCGCCGGGAGACCGTCCTCGCGGCCGCAGGGGTCGCCGACGTGGCCGCGCTGCCGGAGGCCGCGGACCTGGCGCGGCTGGTCATCGTGGTCGACGAGTTCGCGGGACTGGCCGAGGAGCTGCCCGACTTCGTCCCCGGCCTGGTCGCCATCGCGCAGCGGGGCCGGTCGCTCGGGGTGCACCTCGTGCTGGCCACGCAGCGCCCCGCCGGCGTGGTCTCCCCGGAGATCCGGGCCAACTGCAGCCTGCGCATCTGTCTGCGCACCACCGACGAGTCCGACTCCCGGGATGTGCTCGGCAGCGGTGCCGCGGCCCATCTGCCGGCGCACCGTCCGGGCCGGGCCTACCTGCGCGTCGGGGCGGCCGCCCCGGTGCTCCTCCAGGTCGCGCGCGTCGCCGGCCGCCCGGCCCGGGAGCCGGCCGGTCCCCGGGTGCGCCCATGGACGTGGCCGGGGAGCGGACCGGACGAACCCACCCCGGAGACGACGGACTCCACCGACCTGGCCCGGCTGGTGGCCGCCCTGCGCGAGCGGGCGGAGCGGGACGGCGTGCGGCCCCCGCACCGCCCGTGGTGCCCTCCGCTCCCCGATCGGCTGACCACCGCCGAGCTGAGCGACGCCCCGACGACGCGCCGGTCATCGGGCCCGGTGCTCGCGATCGGCCTGGTCGACCGCCCCGACGTGCAACGTCGGGAGGTCCTGACCCTGGACCTCGCCACGGGAGGCGGGTGGCTGGCCGTCGGCGGCCCGGCGAGCGGCCGGACGACCCTCCTGCGCACCGTGCTGGCCGAGGCGGTCACGTCCTGCACCCCCGACGAGCTGCACGTGCACGTGCTCGACCACGCCGGTGGCGCCCTCGCCCGTGCGTCCGCCGACCTCCCCCACACCGGCACGGCGGTCGCCGCGGACGACTCCCTGCGCACCGTGCGGCTGGTCGACCGGCTCGTCGCCGAGGTGGCGGCGCGCCGAGCGGTCGGCCGGTCGATGCCGCGTCTGCTGCTCCTGGTCGACGGCGTGGAGCACCTGTCCGCGCAGTTGGACGAGGCCGACCCCGCCTCCGGGTCGGGCGCCCTGCTCCGCCTGGTCCGGGAGGGCGGTGCCGCGGGACTGACGTGCCTGCTCACCGCCGACCGGGCCGTGCCCGGCGGCCGGCTCGCCGCTGCCGTCGGCACCCGGCTGGTGCTGCCGCTCGCGGAGCGGGCCGACTACGGCATGGCCGGGGTCGCCGCCCGCGCGATCCCCGGGCACCGTCCGCCCGGCCGGGCGCTGGTCGGGGAGGCGGCCCGGGAGTGCCAGATCGCGCTGCCCCGCCCCCTTCCTGTCGCGCCTCCCGCCGGCCGCGCGGGACCGGCCTCCGGCGCGCTGCGCATCCCGGTCCTCGATCCCGATCCCGAGCTCCTCCTGCCGCACGGGCCGGGTCCACACCTCCCGGCCATGACCGTGCCCGTGGGGCCCGGCGGCGACGAGGGCGACGTGCTCACCGTGGACGTCGCCCGATCCGGCGGGCTGCTGGTGGTGGGACCGCCCGGGAGCGGACGGTCGGCGGTCCTGGCCGCGGTCGCGGCACACCTCGCCGCCGCGGGCACCCCCGTCCTGCGGATCGCGGGCTCCGCCGGCCGATCGCCGGGCGCCGCTCGCCCCTGCACCGGCCCGGCAGCCGTCGGCTCGGCCGGTGCCCCGGTCGACGTCGGCCCGTCGGACCTGGCCGGCTGGACCGCCTGGGTGGAGGGGCTCGCCGGCCGGATCGCGGTCGTCGTCGTGGACGACCACGCGGCCGTGGCCGAGGCGCCGGTGGTCACCGCTCTGGCCGCGGCGATGCCGGAGGGCGTCGTCGCGGTGGTGTCGGGCGCCGCGGCGGAGCTGGCGAGCGTCTACCGGGGCCCGGTGGCCGCCCTCCGGCGCCGGCGCACCGGGCTGCTCCTGTGTCCGGGCCCGGGCGACGCCGACCTGCTCGGCGTGCGCCTGCCCCGGACGCCCGTGCCGGTGCGGCCGGGCTCGGGCTGGCTGGTGCAGTCGGGGGTTCCCCAACGGGTACAGGTCGCGCTCCGGCGCCGAGCTCCGGCTCCGGCTCCGGCTCCGGCTCCGGCTCCGGCGGCACCGTGACCGCTCGAGGCATGATGACCGCCCGGCGGCCGCCGGGCTCAGAGCAGGTCGAGCAGCGGCCCGAGTTCCTGCGTCGCGTACCAGGCCAGCTCGTGACCCTCGGCCTGGTCGACGACGAACTGCGCGTCGTCGCTGCCCAGGTCGGCCTCGAGGACGACGGCGACCGCGGTGCGGACGTCCTCCTCGGCATCCGCGCCGTCCAGGTGCACGCTGGCGACGTCGCGCATGCCGATGTCGGCGCTCACCCGGACCGCGCCGGCGTCGATGTGCGGCTCGTCCAGCGCGGCGACCGCGTCGTCGGGCACGTCGGCGGCGACGACCGCCCGCCGGCGGGGAGCGAGCGGGTCGTTGTCCAGCAGGCGCAGGCTGGCACGGGCGGCGGTCAGCAGCGCCGCGTACTCCAGCTCCTCCGCGTCGGCCTCCGCGTCGCTCACCGCGTAGTGCTGCCGCAGCACCGGGGTGACCGCGAAGGCGGTGTGCGGCCCGGCCAGCCGCCCCTCGTCCACCAGCGTCCGCAGCACGGTCGTCGTCGCCGGCAGGTACACGCGCACGCGGGTTCTTCCCTCCATCGGTGGAGCGACGACCGTATCCCGGCCGCCCCCACGCCCCTCGGCCGCGCAGGCGCGGCCGGGCGATCAGCGCGATGCCTCGACGAGCTCCGCCATCTCCTGCTCGATGAGGTCGGCCAGCAGGTCGACGTCGCCGACGGTGTCGCGGTCGGCGTTGAGGCAGACGCACACCCGCCCGTCGTAGCTGGTCATGCCGATCGACAGGCCCTGCCCACGGACCAGCGGCACCACGGGGAAGACCTCGTGCATCCGCGCACCTGCGGCGAACAACGGCACCTGCGGGCCGGGCACGTTGGTGATCACGAGGTTGAACATCCGCCGGGACAGGCCGCGCGCCGCCCGGGCACCGAGGGCGTGCAGCGTCGGCGGGGCGAAGCCGGTGAGCGCGATCAGGGCATCGGCCCCCACCGACCGGCCGGAGCGCGCGACACCGCGCATGGCGTAGCTCAGCCGCGCCAGCCGGACCCGGGGGTTGGGCTCTCCTACCGGCAGGTCGACCAGGTAACTGGCGACCCGGCTGCCCGGGGCCTCCTGCTCGTCGCTCTGCACCGACACGGGCACCAGCGCCCGCACCGACGTCGAGGCGACCACCGCGATCCCCCGGGAGAGCAGCCAGTCACGCAGGGCACCGGTCAGCACGGTCAGCAGGACGTCGTTGATGGTCCCGCCGTGCGCGCGCCGGACGGCCTTCAGGTCCTCGAGGTCCGCGCGCGCGAACGCCACCCGCCGCTGGCGCCCCCGGGCGTGGTTGAGCGGGCTCTGCGGCGCGGGGAAGACCGCAGACCGGGCGGCGCGGACGAACCCCGAGGCCGCGCCGCCGACCCGCGCGAGCGTCGCCCGCACGTCGGTCGCCGCCGCGGCGAGGCCCTCGACGGCCGCGGACGGCCGCTGCACGTACTCGGTCACCGCGGTCCGCAGCAGCTCCGCGCCGGTGGGCAGCCGGCGCGGGCGCCACGGCTCCGCATCCGGCGCCGGCAGCTCCGGCGTCGGGGAAGGGTCCAGCAGGACCTGGGCGATGTCCACCGCGCCGAGCCCGTCCACGAGGGCCGGGTGGGTCTTGGTGATGACGGCGACGCGGCCGTCGGCGAGCCCCTCGACGAGGTACAGCTCCCAGAGCGGACGCCGCGGGTCCAGCCGGCGCGCGGTGAGCCGCGAGACGAGGGAGAGCAGCTGCGCTTCGGTACCCGGCCGGGGCAGCGCCGACTGCCGGACGTGGTAGGCCACGTCGAACTCGGGATCGTCGGCCCACACCGGGTCGGCGAGCCGGCCGGGGACCTCCACCACCCGCTGGCGGTACCGCGGCACGAGCGGGAGCCGCGCCTGGACCAACGCCGCCAGCGCGTCCAGCCCACCGGCCGGCGGCTCCAGGAGCAGGACGCCGCCGACGTGCATGGGCGCGTCGGGCTCCTCGAGGTACACGAACGACGCGTCGATCGTCGTCAGGCGCTCCAGCATCGTCCCCCCTGCATCCGGCTGCCCACGCTACGCACACCCCACGTCCGCGCTCCACGCCTCGGGGGCGTCCGGAGCGCGGTTCACCCCGCGGCGCGACCCGCCCGAGCCCGGCCCCGCCGGGCGGCTCGCACCGGAACCCCGGTCAACCGCGCGGCGAGCGCGCGCAACTCCTCCCGGAGCGCCGACGCCGGGGCGGCCTCGGCCAGCGTGCGGCCCGATCCCAGGGCGGCGTCGGTGGCCCGGCGGTCGGCCGGCAGGAAGCAGTCGACCTCGCGGGCGGCGAACCGCGTCAGGGCCTCGGCGATCTCCCGGCGCGGATCGCCCGGTACGGGTCCGCGCCGGACCTGGTTGACCACCAGCAGCGGCTCGACGTCGGGGAGGACGTCGCGCAGGTCCCCCAGCGCGCGGATGCAGCGCTGCAGGGCCACCGGGTCGGCGCCGCCCACGCAGAGCACCACGTCCGCGGTCTCCAGGACCGCCAGCGTCGCCCCGTTGCGGCGCGGTGCCGCCGTGTCGAACGACAGCTCCTCGTCCTCCTCCAGGTTGAACCCGCAGTCCACGACGGTCAGTGCGGCCGTTCTCCGGGCCTCCTCCAGCACCTGCACCACCGCCGACGGCCGCAGCTCGGGCCACCGATGGGCGCGCGCCAGACCGGTCAGGACCGCCAGCCCCGGCCGCACCTCCCAGGCCAGTCGGCGCAGCGCCGCCTCGTCCAGACCCCCGGTGGCCGCCCGCCGCGCCGCCGCAGCCAGACCGGGCGACTCGTCCAGCAGTCCCAGCACCTGCGCCACCACACCGCCGTACACGTCGGCGTCGACGAGCAGCGTCTCCACGCCCAGCCGCGCCGCCTCGTCCGCGAGCCCGACGGCCACGGTCGTCCTGCCCGGCGCCCCCGTGGGGCCCCAGACCGCGACCACGATGCCCTCCCCGCCCTCGCGCTCGGCCGGACCGAGGGGCCGGGCGCCGCCGTCGAGGGCCGACCGCGTGTCCGCGACGTCGCGACCTCGCGGCGGTCCGCCGGCCACCGCGTCCCGCAGCGCCTCCGCGATGTCCTCGGGCGCGGCGTCGGCCGGCAGCACGTGCAGCACGCCCCATGCCTGCAGCCGCGCCGCCCCACGCTCGTCGCCGGGGTCCACCAGACCGACGGCGGCCACCCCGGCGGCCGCCAGCCGGGCCACCGCGTCGGCGTCCAGGCGGCGCAGGTCGGCGGAGAGCAGGGCGGCCGCCCCGGTGCCTGTGGCCGCGGCGGCGAGCAGTTCGGAGACGTCCACGCAGCGCCGCACCACGGTCACGCCGTGGTCGGCCCGGTCCAGCGCGGCGACCAGGGCCGACTCCCAGGCGGCGCCCGTGACCGCGGTGAAGACCTGGAGCGCCATCAGGACGGCGGGGCCGTGGACGCCGACGGCGTGGCCGTCGACGGAACGGACGACGGCGCAGCGGACGACGGCGAGGTCGTCGAGGTCGGCGCGGTCCCGGTCGTCGAGGGGGCCGCCGCGTCCACGGATCCGCGCAGCACGACGACCAGAGGACGGCCGGCGATCGCGGCCAGCACCTCGTCGGCGGTGTCCGCCGCCACGGACACGACCACCTGCACGGTCGTCAACGAGCCCGAGAGCACCCCGTCGTTGCGCCCGGAGACCGCCTGAACCGGCGCCGAGCCGACCACGAGGGTCACCTGGCCGTCCGCGGTCCCCGACGCACCCGCCGCGGGGTCGGCCACCGCGTACACGTCCACGATGCGGCCCCGGTCGAGTCCCGGCGGCACGAATCCGGCCTGCACCGGCAGCGCGATCTGGACGAGGTCGGGCGCCTCCTCCAGCGCCGACCCCGGCAGGAGTTCTCCGCTCCGCACCGCCCGCCCCAGGGTGCGCCCCTCGGGCCGGGTGCTGGTCGCCAGGTATCGCGCGGCGACGTCGTCCAGGCGCACGTCCACGGCGACCAGGTCACCGGCGGAGAGCACCGTGCCCGCGGCGAGGTCACCCGAGGCCGCCCACACCGGCACGGTCGTGTCGGCCGCCGCCACCACGCGCGCGCCGACCAGGACCGAGACGAGCACGAGGAGCACGCCCAGCACCAGCCGCAGGTCCAGCCAGCGCGGGGCACGGACCCGCCGCGGCACCGGCCCGCGCACCCGCGCGATCGCGGTGGGTGCCACCGGAGCCGGGGGCGGGCTCGTCCGCACGTCGGTCACCGGTGCTGCCTCCATCCGCTGTCGGCGGTGTCCCCGCCGGTTCCCGACCGTCGGGAGCCGACGGTCGGACGCAGATGATGCGGGACGGACGCGTTCCCGTGCACCGGTTGTCCACACGTTCGGGTGTGGACGGTGCGGCAGAAGCCTCCGGAGGGCTGACAGACTGGCGGTCGACCCCGGATGGGAGACCGTCGATGCCCACACCGCGTTTCCTGACCCTCGCCGACGTGGCGGAGATCCTGAACGTCTCCTGGCGACAGGTGTACGCGCTCGTCCGTCGCAAGGAACTGATCGCGATCCAGATCGGCGGGCGCGGCCAGTGGCGCGTCGAGGTCGACGAGCTCGAGCGCTTCATCCAGGAGCGCTACGCCGAGGCCCGCGCCGGGGACGTCCCGGAGCTGGAGCCGGACGCCGCGGACGCCTCCCCCGGAGCCACCAGCACGACGGCGCCCGCGGAGTCCTGATCTCCGCGCCCCGCCGGACGGACCCGGCGACCGGCTAGTCCAGGCCGGGCGCCAGCCGGCGCACCGCGGCGACGGCGTCGAGCGCGATCGCGCGCACCCCGTGCACCGCCGCGGTCCGCCGCGGCTCGTCACCCGCGTGCTCGGCCAGTTCGAGGAAGTCGGCGCCCACGCGGTCGACCGTGCCGGTGGACGTCCCGCCGTCATCGAGCAGCACCTGCACCGGGCTGCGGTCGCGGGCCAGCCCGCGCAGTGCCCAGCGGAGGTCCAGCCGGGCGACCACCTCCCCGCCGGTCGGCGCGGCCGTGCCGCGGTCCAGCCCGGTCACCGAGCGGACTGCCGCGAGGGCGACGAGCACCTCGCGCCCACCCGCCTCGGTCACCAGCAGCCAGCCGGCGCCGACCTCGGTGAGCAGCCCCCGCAGGTCCCCGAGACCTCGGCAGCGGACGGTCAGCTCCCGGCCCACCGCGCCGCCCAGCCGGTCCGCGAGGTGGATCGCACCGATCTCCAGCCGGGTCCGCGACGCGTCCTCGGCCCGCTCCGCCGCGACCTCCTCTGCCTCCCACTCCGCCTGTAGGTCGGCGAACAACCGCTGCCAGCGCATGACGGTGAGCGTACCTCTATACACATCCCTTGCGTTTGGTGACGTTTGCTTGCTCTAGTGATCCCACTACCCGAGGAGGATCCGTTGTCGCTGCGCCGCCTGGCCACCACGACCGTCGTCATGGCGGTCGCCGCGCTGCTGCTGGCGGCGCTCACCCCGGAGCTGCCCGGCCCGGCGGTGCTCTCGGACCCGCAGGGCTTCGCCGACGAGGCCGGCCCCGACGCGCTCGTCGTGGCGGCGGTGGGCCTGTCGGCCTGGGTGGCATGGGGATGGGGTGCGCTCGGCCTGCTGCTGACCGCGCTCTCCGCCGCCCCCGGCCTCGCCGGCGCCCTGGCCCGTGGCGCCGGCCGCCTGGTGCTGCCCGAGAGCGCCCGCCGGGCCGCCGCCGTGGCCCTGGGCGTGGGGCTGACCATGGGCGTGCCCGCGCTGTCGGCCTGCTCCACCCCCGCACAGCCGGTGGCCGCCGTCGAGTCGCTGCCGCAGCTCCCACCGGTGCCGGACTGGCCGATCGCCGCGGCTCCCTCCGGCACCACCGGGCCGACCGACACACCCGCCGCCGCCGGACCGGTGCCGGACTGGCCCGCCGGTGAGCCCGATGGGCCAGCGACCGGGCCCGCGACCGAGCCCGATGGGGAGCCCGCCGCCGCACCGGCCGGCGATCCCCCCGGCGGCCACGTCGTCGTCCGCGGGGACTGCCTGTGGGAGATCGCGGCGGCCGACCTGCGCGCGCGGACCGGCACGCACCCCGCCCCGCCCGACGTCTCCCGGGCCGTGGCCGCCTGGTGGACCGCCAATCGCGACGTCATCGGCCCCGATCCCGACCTGCTGCTGCCCGGTCAGGTGCTGCGCGCGCCGGCCGTCCCCACCGATCCCGCAGAGAGCGAGACCCGACGATGACCGCGTCCGCCGCGCCCGCGCCGACCGCACCCGCACCCGCACCTGCACCTGCACCGAGCGCACCCGCCCCGGCCGGCGCCTCCCCCGTCCGGTCGTTCCACCTGACCGTCGTCCACACGCCGCAGCCCCCGGCCTGCGACGGGCCGGCCCTCCCCCTGGTCCGGCGCGGGATCGCGCCACCGCGGGCGCCGCACCGGCCGGGACCCCGGCCCCGCGAGAGGCACCAGCGCCTGGCGGACTTCGGCCCCACCTGGTCCGGCCGCGGCGACCTGCCCGACCCGGGCCTGGCCGGACGGCGCCTGTTCCTGCTCGTCCTCGAGGGCCTGGCGGGGTTGCGGCCGCTCGCGCAGGTGCAGGCGCTGACCGCGCCCAACCTCTACGCGGGCCTGGCCGCCCGTCCCCGGCCGGCCTGGTGCTCGGGCGGCACGGCGCCGGTCCTGCTCGGGCCCGTGCACGTGTGCGAGCCGGTCGACGGCGTCGCCGAGATCAGCGCGGTGGCCCGCCGGTCGGGCCGGGCCCACGCCGTGGCCGCCCGACTGGAGGGCCTCGACGGCCGCTGGCGCTGCACCGCCCTGCAGATCGGCTAGGCCCCGACCCCTCGCGCGGGCCCGCGGCGGGCCGGCCGGCGACGGGGGGCGAGGGGGCCCCTCACTTGGCCGCGCCGTGGCAGAACTTGTACTTCTTGCCCGAGCCGCAGGGGCAGGGCGAGTTGCGCGCCGGCTCCTTGTTGCCGCTGACCGTGACGGTCTTCGCCGCCTTGGCCGCGCCGCCCTCCCGGGGCGAGGCGTCCAGCGTGGGCGCGGAGTACGTGAGGTTCTCGTCCCGGCGGGGCTCGTCCAGGCCCTTGACGGCCAGCTGCGGGCCCGTGCCCGACGGAGCCGGCTCGTCCACGGTCGGCGCCGGAGCCGCGGCCCGGGCCACCGGCTTCGCCGTCCGCTTGCCCGGGCCGGCGCCGGCGCTGCGGCGGGCGGCCGGGGCGGCCTTGGCCGGGGTCGTCCCGGTGCTCTTGCCCGGGCCGGTCGCGCCGGGAGCACCGGCGGGCGCGGTGCCGGCGCCGTTGCCGGCGGCCGCGGCCGCGGCCGCCTGCTGACGCGCCAGGACGCGGGCCGTGCCCTCCTGAGCAGCCGCGAGCGCCTTGGCCTCCGCCTCGGACCGGGCCGCAGCAGCTTCGGCCTCCTGCTGCTCCTTGGTCTTGACCTCGAGGTTGAACAGGAAGCCGACGGACTCCTCCTTGATGCCGTCGAGCATCGCGTTGAACATGTCGAAGCCCTCGCGCTGGTACTCCACGACCGGGTCGCGGTTGGCCATCGCGCGCAGGTGGATGCCGGCCCGCAGGTAGTCCATCTCGTAGAGGTGCTCGCGCCACTTGCGGTCGAGCACGCTCAGCAGCACCCGCCGCTCCAGCTCGCGCATGACCTCGGCGCCGAGCGTGGTCTCCCGCTCGTCGTAGGCGGTGTGGACATCGTCCAGCAGCTCCGAGCGCAGCGTCTCCGGCGCCAGCGCGGCCTGCTCGCCGTCGGCCACGCGCTCCAGCAGCTCGTCGCGGTCCAGGCCCACCGGGTAGAGCGCCTTCAGGCCGGTCCACAGCTGCTCGAGGTCCCAGTCCTCGGCGTACCCGGTCTCGGTCGCGCCGTCGACGTAGGCCCCGATGACGTCGTCGAGCATGTGCTGGACCTGGTCGGCCAGGTCCTCGCCGTCGAGGATCTTGCGCCGCTCGTCGTAGATGACGGTGCGCTGCCGGTTGAGCACCTCGTCGTACTTGAGCACGTTCTTGCGGATCTCGAAGTTCTGCTGCTCGACCTGGGTCTGCGCCGACAGGATCGCGCGGCTGACCATCTTCGACTCGATCGGCTGGTCGTCGGGCACCCGCAGGGTGTTCATCATCGACTCGAGCATCGGGCCGTTGAACCGGCGCATCAGGTCGTCGCCGAGGGAGAGGTAGAAGCGCGACTCCCCTGGGTCGCCCTGCCGGCCGGAACGGCCGCGCAGCTGGTTGTCGATCCGGCGGCTCTCGTGGCGCTCGGTGCCCAGCACGTACAGACCACCGGCCTCGACGACCTGCTCGTGCTCCTCGGCGACCTGCTGCTTGGCCTTCTCCAGGGCGTCGTCCCAGGCGGCCTCGTACTCCTCCGGGGTCTCCGTGGGAGTCAGACCGCGGGCGCGCAGCACCTCGTCGGCGATGAAGTCGGGGTTGCCGCCGAGCTGGATGTCGGTGCCTCGGCCGGCCATGTTGGTGGCCACGGTGACGGCGCCGAGCCGCCCGGCCGCGGCGACGATCGTCGCCTCCCGCGCGTGGTTCTTCGCGTTGAGCACCTCGTGCGCGATGCCGCGGCGCACCAGGTACTTCGACAGCAGCTCGGACTTCTCGACGCTGGCGGTGCCGACGAGGATCGGCTGGCCGGCCTCGTGCCGCTCCGCGATGTCCTCGACGACCGCGTCCAGCTTGGCCTTCTCGGTCTTGTAGATGACGTCGGAGCGGTCCATGCGGACCATCGGCCGGTTCGTCGGGATCGGGACGACGCCGAGCGAGTAGGTCTGGGAGAGCTCAGCTGCCTCGGTCTGGGCGGTGCCGGTCATCCCCGACAGCTTCTCGTAGAGCCGGAAGTAGTTCTGCAGGGTGATCGTGGCGAGGGTCTGGTTCTCGTCCTTGATCTGCACCTTCTCCTTGGCCTCGATGGCCTGGTGCATGCCCTCGTTGTAGCGCCGCCCCGACAGCACGCGGCCGGTGAACTCGTCGACGATGAGCACCTCGCCGTTGCTGACGATGTACTGCTGGTCGCGGTGGTAGAGCTCCTTGGCCTTGAGCGCGTTGTTCAGGTAGCTGATCAGCGGGGAGTTGACCGCCTCGTACAGGTTCTCGATGCCGAGCTGGTCCTCGACGAACTCGACGCCCTCCTCGGTGACGGCGACCGTGCGCTTGGCCTCCTCCACCTCGTAGTGCACGTCGCGCTTCATCTGCGGCACGATCCGCGCGAACTCCTGGTACCACTTGCCCGCCGACTCGGCCGGCCCGCTGATGATCAGCGGGGTCCGGGCCTCGTCGATGAGGATGGAGTCCACCTCGTCGACCACCGCGTAGTGGTGCCCCCGCTGCACGAGGTCGGCCTTGCTCCAGGCCATGTTGTCGCGCAGGTAGTCGAAGCCGAACTCGTTGTTCGTGCCGTAGGTGATGTCGCAGGCGTACTGCTCGCGCCGGTGCGCCGGCCGCTCGCCGGACAGGATCGTGCCCACGGACAGGCCGAGGAAGCGGTGCACCCGCCCCATCCACTCGGCGTCGCGCTTGGCCAGGTAGTCGTTGACCGTGATGACGTGCACGCCGTCGCCGGTCAGCGCGTTGAGGTAGGCCGGGAGGACGCCGGTCAGCGTCTTGCCCTCGCCGGTGCGCATCTCGGCGATGTTGCCCAGGTGCAGGGCGGCTCCGCCCATGATCTGCACGCGGAAGTGCCGCTGGCCCAGGGTGCGGGTGGCGGCCTCCCGGACGACGGCGAACGCCTCCGGCAGCAGCTCGTCGAGGGACTCCCCGTCGGCGTAGCGCTCCTTGAACTCGTCGGTCTTCGCCCGCAGTTCGGCATCGGTCAGGTCGACGTAATCGTCGGCCAGCGACTCGACCGCATCGGCGATCTTGTTCAGCCGACGGACGATCTTTCCCTCACCGGCACGGAGGATCCTCGAGAACACCACGGACCCCAGGGTAGGCGGCCCGCCTGCGGACACGGTGAGCAGCGCGCATACCCTCCGCCGGTGGTTTCCGACCCGCGCACCCTGGGCCCCGGCACGCTCACCTTCCTCACCGAACGGCACCTCGCCACGCTGACCACCCTGCGCGCCGACGGCAGCCCGCACGTCGTCCCCGTGGGGGTCACCTTCGACCCGGAGACGGCGACGGCCCGCGTCATCACCTCGGGCTCGTCGGCCAAGGCCCGGCACGTGCGGGCCGGGCAGGCCCGGGTCGCGGTCTGCCAGGTGGACGGCCGCCGCTGGCTGACCCTGGAGGGGACGGCGGTGGTGCGGGACGACGCGGACGCCGTCCGGGAAGCCGTCGAGCGCTATGCCCTCCGCTACCGGCAGCCGCGGGAGAACCCGGCACGGGTGGTCATCGAGATCTCGGTCGACCGGGTCCTGGGGAACACGTGAGGGAGGACCCCGTCCTCCGGACCCCTCGCCAGCTCGGTGCGAGCCTCAGGACGGGGCCGGGAACGGCTCGACGCGGCGCGACGACGGATCACTGACGATCCCGGCCGAGATGGACCTGAGCGGCATCGACCTGACCACCGAGGTCGTGCGGACGGAGCGACTCGACCTGCGTCCCTACCGGACCGCCGACGTCGATGCCGTCCTCACCGCGTGCCAGGACCCGGAACGGCCGAGCGGGCGGGCTGAGCGGAGTCGCTCGGTGACGGTTTCCGTCACCGAGCGACTCCGCTCCTAGCGGGCTCCCGCCGGCTCGGCGGCTGCCGGTACATGCGAGGTCTGCCCGTCGAGGGGCGTCTCGACCAGCCGGATGAGGCCGTAGTCGTAGGCGTGCCGGCGGTAGACGACCGTCGGCGTGTCCGTGTCGGCGCACTGGAACAGGAAGAAGTCGTGGCCGACCAGTTCCATCTCGTGGAGGGCCTGGTCGACGGTCATCGGCGTGGCCGGATGGTGCTTCTCCCGGACGATCCGCCCGGGCAGGTGCTCGTCGAGGTCGGTCACGAGCGGTTCGCCGTCGACCTGGGAGTCCAGGTCTCCGGTGAACGACGACTCGACGGGGGGCAGCGACTCGGCGGTGTTGCCGCCGATCCGCACGCTGGCCGGGGTGCGCCGGCCGTGGTGCACCCGGCGGCGGTCGGCCGCCTTGCGCAGCCGGTTCTCCAGCTTGGTCGAGGCGATGTCGAGGGCCGCGTAGAAGTCGGGCGCGGCCGCCTCCGCCCGGACGACGGGGCCCTTGCCCCGCAGGGTGATCTCCACGCGCTGGCAGTTGGACGCCTGTCGTGGGTTCTTCTCGTGGAACAACTCGACGTCCATGCGGAGCATCTTCAGCTTGCCGTCGAACCGGTCCAGCGAACCGACCTTGTCCTCGACGTGCTGGCGGTAGTGCTCCGGCACTTCGACGTTCCTGCCGCGGACAACGATCTCCATGAGACCTCCCGGTAGCTCGGGTGTGAGTCCAATTGGACGCTAGTCGCCCTCCCGGGGTCCCGACAGTCGATCAGCGGGGCGCCAGGGCCCTCGGTCACCGGAACTCCGTCGTCCGCGCAGGTGGCTCGCCGAGGCACCCGCCGGGGGTCGGCGCGGGGTCGCGGCCACGACGGCGGCCAGCACCGGCGTGTCGTCGACGGAGGTCCCGGCGAGCGCGGCGGCCGCCTCGGTCAGCGTGGCGCCGCTGGTCACCACGTCGTCGACGAGCACCAGCAGCACCCCGCGGCGGACCGCTCCCCCGCGGACGGCGAAGCTGCCGGCCAGGTTCTCGCGGCGCTGGACGGACGACAGACCCGCCGAGTCGGCGACCCGCCCGGACCGCCCGAGCAGCCGCGCGACCTCCGCGGGCACGCCGGCCGACCGCAGCTCGGCGACGGCGGCGCGGGCCAGCTCGGCGACGTGGTCGCGCCCCCGCGCGCGCAGCGCCGCCCGGGTCGCGGGCAGCGGCACCAGCAGCACCGGGGTGCCCGCGCCGGCCGCGGGGACACCGGCCCGGACGGCCGCCACCGCCAGGGCCAGCGCCGCGCCGAGCGGGCGCGCCAGCTCGGCCCGGCCGTGCTCCTTGAACGCGTTGACCGCCGGGCGCACCGGCCCGGCGTAGACCGCCGCCGCGACCGTGGGCGGGAAACCCGCCGGGAAGCGCCGCGGCTGCGCCAGGTGCGGCACGGTGAACTCCCGCACGCAACCGCGGCACAGCAGCACCCCGGGCACCCCGCACCCGGCGCAGATCCGCGGGAGCACCAGGTCGCCCAGCGCCCCGGCGGTCGCCCGGACCAGCTCCCCGACGTCGCGCACGCCCCACCCTGCACGCGCCGCCACCCCCCCGGCCAGCCGTCGGTCGGCGTTGTGGACGCGTCGGCTACGCGGGGAAGAAGGGCTCCGTGCCGGGCACCGGCTGCTGCCCGCGCACGAGGGTCAGCCAGGTGCCGCCCGACAGCTGCCAGATCGTGCTGCTCGGGAATCCGGCGGTGACGAGCGGCTGCTGCCCCGGCGCGGCGGCGATCGAGATCGGCAGCCCGGGCAGCCCGGCGGTGGGCACGGCGGCCAGCCCCCAGCCGTCCACGCGGAGCGAGTACGGCGCGGTGCCGTCCTCGCCCTCCCCCGACGCCAGCACCAGCAAGCGGTCGGGCGCGCTCCACGCCACGTCGGTCACCCCGGTCAGCGACGGCGCCACCGGGCGCAGGTTCCGCAGCTCCACCGGGCCGTCGTCGTCCCGGACCACGGTGCCGACGTACAGCTGGTTGCCGTTGACGATCACGGCGGCCCGGACGCCGTCCGGCGAGAGCTGGAGCGCCGACGCGCGGCCCAGCACCTCCAGGGTCAGTGCGTTGACGACCTGCGGCCGGCCGTCCGCGGGGACCCGCACGACGGCGGTGCCGTTGCGGACGGTCCAGAACTCGGTCCGGGTGGCGGCGACCGACGGCGCGGTGAAGGTCTCGCCGTCCAGCACCTCCTGGAGGTCACCGCCGTAGGCGCCGACCAGCAACCGCGCCGCGCCGTCGCGGGTCGTCGTCCCCACCATCGACGACAGCTCACCCGTCCGGGGATCGGCGGCGATCGCCGCGCTCTGCAAGGCGTACGCCGCCTGGCCCGCGGGGCCGGGAGCGGCCTCGCCGTCGGTGAGCCGGAGCGCGCCGGCGGGGTCGAGGAAGTGCCCGACCGCGCCGACCGGCGCCGCCTCGGGGTCGAAGGTCGACCAGTCCTCGACGGACTGCTCCGCGGGGATCCCGTCCAGCACCAGCGGCTCGCCGTCCACCAGGAGCTCCACCGACGGCGCCCCGGGCAGCTGGTTGAGCGTCCACACGACCTGCGCGCACAGGACGGGCAGCTCGGGCGCGGCCAGGTCGGCGATCCCCGCGAGCTCGACGGTGACCGCCTGACCGGAGACCGTGACCGCCCGCACGAGCCGGGCACCGGTCAGCGCGTTCTCCACGCCGCCGTCCAGCGCCGACGCTGGTCCCGCCAGGAGCCGCTCCATCAGCGCCGTCGGCTGCGCCTCGCCCGAGATCAGGTAGCGCAGGTCGGGGACCACCCGCTGCCGCGTCGGGTCGACGAAGTAGACGGCCCGCTCGTCGTAGAGCTGCTCGAAGTCGGCCTGGACCATCAGCAGCCCCTCGGGCGTCGGCGGGATGCTGATCCGCCACTCCCCGCCGACCTCCTCGAGGGCGACGTCGGCCCGGTAGGGCTGCCCGGAGCCGACCGTGAAGACCCCGCGCGAGTCGACCGTGCCGACCAGGTCGGCGGTGATCTGCACCCGGCCCTCGGGCGTCGTCACCGTGGCGTAGTCGCCCCCGATGACGGTGATGCCGCTCTCGTCGGACCAGGTCTCGGCGGCCGCGGACGTCAGGTACTGCCGCGCCACCGGATGGGTGCGGACGGTGCTGGCCGCGGCGCTGATGAAGCCGCGCACGATCTCCTCCGCCGTCGCGCCCTCCTCGGGTTCGAGGGGCTCGACGCCGACGTCCTCCGGGCCGCGGGGCGGCTCCTGGGTGATCTGCACGGTCGGCGAGCTGGACGGCACGGTGGAGCAGCCGGCCAGGAACAGCAGCGCGATGACGACGACGAGGCCCCGGTTCACGGCGCACCGCCCGGACGGCGGACGATCGTCGGCCGCAGCGGCAGCGGGGAGCTGGCCAGTTCCCCGCCCGCGGTGAGCGGCAGGGTCAGCCGGAACTGGGCCCCCAGCTCGGGCTGCCCCCACACCTGCAGCCAGCCGCCGTGCAGGCGCGCGTCCTCCAGGCTGATCGACAGCCCCAGGCCGCTGCCCCCGACCGTGCGGACCCGCGAGGGGTCGGCCCGCCAGAACCGGTCGAACACGTGCTGGGCGTCCGCCGGCCCCAGCCCCACGCCGTGGTCCCGGACGGTGACCGCCACCGCCACCCGGTTCGCCGCCCAGGTGAGCTCGATCGGCCGGCCCGCGCCGTGCTCCACCGCGTTGCCGACGAGGTTGCGCAGGATGCGCTGCACGCGCCGCGCGTCGACCTCCGCGATCACCGGCTGCTGCGGCCCCCGCAGGCGGAGCTCGCAGCCGTGCATGGTCGCCAGCGCCGACAGGTCGTCGGCGACCCGGCGGACGAGCGCGCCGACGTCGGTGGGCTCCCAGTCCAGGACCGCGGCCCCGGCGTCGTAGCGGCTGATCTCCAGCAGGTCGGTCAGCAGCGTCTCGAACCGGTCGAGCTCGGTGTGCAGCAGTTCCGCCGACCGGGCCACGTGCGGCGCGAACTCGCCGCGCGACTCGTGCAGCACCTCGGCGGCCATCTGGACCGTCGTCAGCGGGGTGCGCAGCTCGTGGCTGACGTCGGAGGTGAACCGCTGCTGCAGCTGGGAGAGCGCCTCGAGCTGGGTGATCTGGCGCTGCAGGCTGTCGGCCATCGCGTTGAAGCTGGTCGCCAGGCGGGCCAGGTCGTCCTCGCCGCGCACCGTCATCCGCTCGGCGAGCTGCCCCTCGGCCAACCGCTGGGCGGTGCCCGCGGCGCGCCGGACCGGGTCGACCACCAGACGGGTCACGAGCACCCCAATGCCGACGACGAAGAGGGTGAGCGCGATGCCGCTGATGACGACGGTGCTGCGGATCCGCGACAGGCTCTCCTCCTCCTGGTCGAGGGGGAAGGCGTAGTACAGCTCGATCCGCTCGTCGCCGGTTGCGTCGACCGTGACCGGCGCCCCGATCAGCAGAGTCGGCTGGGGCACGCCCTCGGCGTCGGGCACCGGGGCGTACTGGGAGAACTGGCCTCCGGAGTCCACGCCCGCCCGCAGGCCGTCGGGCAGCGCGTCGACGACCCCCCGCCGGCCCGCGGCGAGCTCCCGGTCGCCGCTGCGGTGGATCATGACGACGTCGAAGTCACCGGCCGAGCCGGCCCGGCTGCGCAGCCCCTCGACCGTCCGGCTCAGGGTGGACCGCAGGCTCGCGGCATCGCCGGTGGCGATCCCGGCGACCTCGTCGCGGGCGTACACGACGCCGGCCTGCGCCTGGTCGATGGCCGCGTCGCGCTTGACCGACAGGAGCTGGTCACGGATCTGGCTGAACAGGACGAGGCTGACGATGATCACGACGGTGCCCGCGACGACCATGGTGATCGCGCCGATCCGCACGTGCAGCGACGACCGCCACGCGTGCACAGCGGTGGCCGCCAGCCGGCGCGCCGCACGCCGCGTGCGGGCGGCGCGGACCTGCAGTCGCCGCCGCACCCGGACGGGACCGGGTGCGCCGCCGGGTGGCCCGCTCACCGGCGCAGGAGGTGGGACGGCGACGGGCGCCTCCGCGGGCCGTGCGGTCACGGGACGGGGGCGCCACTCACGGGAACGACCGGCTCGCTCCCACGGCGCGCTCCGCTCACGGCGGGCCGGCCTTGTACCCGACGCCGCGCACGGTCAGCACGATCTCGGGCCGCTCCGGGTCGCGCTCGATCTTCGCCCGCAGCCGCTGCACGTGGACGTTGACCAGCCGGGTGTCGGCCGCGTGCCGGTAGCCCCAGACCTGCTCGAGGAGCAGCTCGCGGGTGAACACCTGGCGGGGCTTGCGCGCCAGGGCCACGAGCAGGTCGAACTCGAGCGGCGTCAGCGCGATCGGGGCGCCGTCCCGGGTGACCTGGTGGGCCGGCACGTCGATGGCGATGTCGCCGATCGCGAGGTTCTCCGCCTGGCCGCTCTCGCCGCGGCGCAGCTGCGCCCGGACGCGGGCGACGAGCTCCACCGGCTTGAAGGGCTTGGTGACGTAGTCGTCGGCGCCGGCCTCCAGGCCCTGGACGACGTCGATGGTGTCGCCCTTCGCCGTGAGCATCACGATCGGGACGCTGGACTGCGTGCGGATGTCCTGGCAGATCTGCAGCCCGTTGCGCCCGGGCAGCATCAGGTCCAGCAGCACGATGTCCGGGCGGGTCTGCTGGAAGACGCCCACCGCCCGGTTCCCGTCGGAGACGAAGGCCGGTTCGTAGCCCTCGCGTCGCAGGACGATGCCGAGCATCTCGGCGAGGGCGGCGTCGTCGTCGACGACGAGGACGCGGCCGCGACTGGGTCCGTTCGACGCTGCGGTGGATGCCACGGGGCCATTCTGCGCTGTCGCACCCCGCAAACGGCGACACCCGCCCGGTCGGATGACCGGACGGGTGTCCCAGAGGCACCGCGAGTCCCCCGCGAGGGGGGCTCGGCGGCTCAGTAGCGGTAGTGGTCGGACTTGTACGGGCCCTCGACGGGGACGCCGATGTAGTCGGCCTGCACCTTGGTCAGCTCGGTGAGCTTGACGCCCAGCGCGTCCAGGTGCAGCCGGGCCACGTGCTCGTCGAGCTTCTTCGGCAGGACGGTCACAGTGGGCGTCCTGCCCTCGTAGGCGGCCCGGTTGTCCCACAGCTCGATCTGGGCGAGCACCTGGTTGGAGAACGAGGCGCTCATGACGAAGCTGGGGTGACCGGTCGCGTTGCCGAGGTTCAGCAGCCGGCCCTCGGAGAGCACGATGATCGTGTGGCCGTCGGCGAAGCGCCACTCGTCGACCTGCGGCTTGATCGTCGTCCGCGTGATGCCCGGGGTGCGGGCGAGGCCGGCCATGTCGATCTCGTTGTCGAAGTGGCCGATGTTGCCGATGATCGCCTGGTGCTTGGTCCGGCCCAGCAGGTCGGCCGTGATGATGTCCTTGTTGCCGGTCGTCGTGATGATGATGTCGGCCTTGTCGACGGCCTCGTCGAGCGTGGTCACCTCGTAGCCCTCCATCGCCGCCTGCAGCGCGCAGATGGGGTCGATCTCGGTGACGATGACCCGGGCGCCCTGGCCACGGAGGGACTCCGCGGAGCCCTTGCCGACGTCCCCGAAGCCGCAGACCACGGCGACCTTGCCGCCGATCATCACGTCGGTGCCCCGGTTGATGCCGTCGATCAGCGAGTGCCGGATCCCGTAGAGGTTGTCGAACTTGCTCTTGGTGACCGAGTCGTTGACGTTGATCGCCGGGAAGAGCAGCCGGCCGTCGCGGGCGAGCTCGTACAGGCGCATGACGCCGGTGGTGGTCTCCTCGGTGACGCCCTTGATGCCCTGGCCGATGCGGGTCCAGTAGGAGCCGTCCTCGGCCAGCGTGCCGCGCAGCACGTCGAGGATGACGCCGTACTCCTCGGAGTCGGCCTCGGTGGTGTCCGGGACGACGCCGTCGGCCTCGAAGCGGGTGCCCAGGTGCACCAGCAGCGTCGCGTCACCGCCGTCGTCGAGCAGCATGTTCGGCCCCACGATCCCGCCGTCGCCGTCGCGGAACTCGAACAGGCGCTGCGTGCACCACCAGTACTCGGGCAGGCTCTCGCCCTTCCAGGCGAACACGGGCACGCCGGCCGGCGCCTCGGGGGTGCCGTCGCCCACGACGATCGCGGCGGCCGCGTGGTCCTGGGTGGAGAAGATGTTGCAGCTGACCCAGCGGACGTCGGCGCCCAGCGCCGTGAGCGTCTCGATGAGGACGGCGGTCTGCACGGTCATGTGCAGGGAGCCGGCGATGCGGGCGCCGGCCAGGGGCTGGGCGTCGCCGTACTCGGCGCGCAGGGCCATGAGGCCGGGCATCTCGTGCTCGGCGAGCTGGATCTCCTTGCGACCGAAGGCCGCCAGGGAGAGGTCGGCGACCTTGTAGTCGGCCTCGCCGGAGGGGGTGGACAGGGCAGCGGTGCCGGTAGAGGCAGTCATGTCGCTCCAGGGATCAGGCCCGACGCGACGGTCGCGGCGGGTCCGGGGGTGCGGGGAGAAGCGAGCATGCCGAGGCCTCGGCGGGGCTCGTGCCTCCTCCAGGGTAACCCCGGGCGCGCGCGCCGTCAGGATCGCGGCGTCCCCCTCGTGGGGTCAGGACTCGCAGCCGACGCCGTCGCCGTCCCCGTCGAAGGCCGGGTCGAAGCCGGGGTCACCGCGCCGGATCGGCGCGGCGCCGGCCGCGCGGACCGCCGCGCAGTCGGCGTAGAGGACCGGCGCGTCCGGTGCGTCCTGCGCGCCGGTCCCGGGCGGGTCCGCGGCGGGGGCGCCGTCGGGGAGGGGCTGGTCGGGGCAGTCGGCGAGGACGCGGGCCGTGGCGTCCCGCTCGGCGGCGGTCATCCACAGCCCGTAGTGCAGCTTGACCGCGACCTGGCGGGCGACGTAGTCGCACCGGTAGGCGCGGTTGGGCGGCAGCCAGGTCGCGGCGTCGCCGTCGCTCTTCTGCTGGTTGAGCGGCCCGTCGACGGCCAGCAGGTTCGCCGGGTCGTTGGCGAAGGCGGTACGGGTGGCGTCGTCCCAGCCCTGCGCGCCCTTCTGCCAGGCGTCGGACAGGGCGACGACGTGGTCGATCTGCACGTCGTCGCTCGTGTCCTGCCCGCGGCGGAACTCGATCGTCGTCCCGGAGTAGGGATCGGCGAGGGTGCCCGAGACGACGACGCAGTCGTGGGTGCCCGGCTTGAACGTCTCCCCGGTCAGGTCGCGGGCCAGCACGTCGTTGCGGGTGTCGCAGCCGTTGCGGTCGGTGTCCACCCAGCCGGCGCCGAACAGGTCGCGGTCGTAGCCGGTCTGCGGCGCGCGGCCGCGGACGGCGACCTCGCCCAGCGCGGCCAGCGCGGTGTCCGGGCGGGCGCCGCCGGGGTCCTCCGCCGGGGCGTCGGCCGGCGCGTCGGCGGGGGCGTCGGCGGGGACCTCGGCCGCGGTGCCGGACGTGTCGCTGCCGTAGGTGGTCTCGCAGCCGCCGAGGACGACCAGGGCCGCCGCGAGGGCGACGACGGGCCGCAGCGGGCCGGCGATGCGCATGGCGCGGGCCCTCCCGGGGCGACGGTGTTCCGGACCCGCCGACGCTACGACCGCTGGCAGACGGGCCCGAGGAGCCGCGCCGGGGTCAGCGCAGGTTCGTGGTCGTCCGGTAGAGGACGGCGGGTCCGCGGGCGCTCACCGGCTGCCCGGCCGGCACGAACGCCGACTCGCCCCGGCGCAGCACGAGATCGCCGTCGGCGGAGGCGAGCACCGCCTCGCCCTCGGTGCACAGCAGGACCTGCGGCCCGGCGGTGGTGAGGCTGCCCACCTGCGCGTCGAGCTGGCAGCGGGTCAGGTCGAAGTCCTCGACGGGCACCGGGTAGCGCAGCCCGCCGGGGCCGAGCACGGGGTGCAGCACGGGCACCTTGCCGTCGGTGAAGTCGAGGACCTCGATGAGCGCCGCCAGGTCGACGTGCTTGCGGGTCAGGCCGCCGCGCAGGACGTTGTCCGAGCTGGCCATGACCTCCACGCCCGCGCCGCACAGGTAGGCGTGCAGGTTGCCCGCGGGCAGGAAGATCGCCTCACCGGGCGCGAGCTTCAGGTGGTTGCACAGCAGGGAGATGACCACGCCCGCATCACCCGGGTAGGTCTCGGCCAGGCGGGCGGCCCAGCGGTAGGTGTTGATGAACTCGGGGTCCGCGGCGGCGACGAACTGCGCGGCGCGGCGGGCGACCGCCTCGACGAGGTGGGTGCGCCGCTTGCCCGACAGCGCGATGAGCTGCGGGATGGCGGCGCGCAGGCCGCCGCGGGCGAGCGCGGCGATGGTGGGCTTGAGCTCGGGGAGCTGGAGCTTGGCGAGGCAGTGCAGCGACTCCTCGACCGGGCGGAAGCCGCAGAGCGCCTCGAAGGTGGTCAGCGCGAGCAGCAGCTCGGGCTTGTGCCAGGGGTCCTTGAAGGTCCGGGTGGGGTCGTCCTGCGGAACTCCGGCGGCCTCCTCGGCCGCGTACCCGGCCATGGCCTGCTCGATGGTGGGGTGCGCCTGCAGCGACAGCGGCGTCTCGGCGGCGAGCACCTTCATCAGGAAGGGCAGCCGGGTGCCGAAGCGCTCGCGCACCCGGGCGCCGAGCAGGGCGTCCGGCTCGGCGAGGATCGCCTTGTCCAGCGGCCGCCCGTCGGCCAGCACGCTGGGCAGGTCGGGGTGTGCGCCCATCCACAGCTCGGCGTGCGGCTGGTCGGCGGGCGTCGGCCGGCCGAGCAGCTCGGGGATCACGGTGTGACTGCCCCACGGGTAGTGCCGCACGTTGCTGGTGAGCTGCCACATCGTCGACGAGGTTACCGGCGAGTTGGGCACGGGAGCTGTGTAGCCCACCGCGGGCGCGAAGGGCATCCCCCTGGCGAGGTGATGCCCCTCGCAGCGGCGCGCGGGGAGTGTCGCGCCGAGGTCCGCCGGGAGCCCGCCCGAGGGCCCCGCTCAGACCGCGGCGCGCACGTCCGGCGCCCCCAGGCGTGCGGCGTCCGCGGTCCGGTCGTCGGGCATCCGTTGCGACTCCCGCTCGGCGGCGACGCGCGCCTCGTAGTGGGCGACCTCACGGTCGGTCCGCTCGTCGTCCCAGCCGAGCACGCCGCGCATGAGCTCGGCGACCGCCCGGGCCGACTCGGTCCCGCGGTGAGGGGTGGTGATCGAGACCCGGGTGCGCCGGGTGAGGACGTCGTCCAGGTGCAGCGCGCCCTCGGCCGTGACGGCGTGCACCACCTCAGCGGCCAGGTGCGCGGGCGCGCCGGGCAGCGGCCGGGCCAGTTCCGGGTCGCTCGCGGCCAGGGCGAGGACGGCACCGACCTGGTCGCCGTGCCGCTGCAGCAGCCGCGCGACCGTGTCCTCGGGCAGGCCGGCGGCGGCCGCGAGGTCCGGGGCGGCGTCCTTCACCGCGTTCCAGCGGTGCGCCCCGACCAGCGGCAGCTGCGCCGTCCGGGACTCCGGCACGCCGGGCAGGCCCTCGGTGGCCGCGTCGACCGCGTCGGCCGCCATCACCCGGTAGGTCGTGTACTTGCCGCCGGCCACGAGCACCAGGCCGGGCGCGGGCGTGACCACCGCGTGCTCCCGCGAGAGCCGGCTGGTCTGGTCGGCCTCCCCGGCCAGCAGCGGCCGCAGGCCGGCGTAGACGCCGATGATGCGGTCGGGGGTGAGCGGCCGGGTGAGCACCCGGTTGACCTGCCCCAGCAGGTAGCCGATGTCGGCGCTGCTGGCGGCGGGGTGGTCGCGGTCGAGCCGCCACGGGGTGTCGGTGGTGCCGACGATCCACTGCTCGCCCCAGGGGATGACGAACAGCACGCTGGTCGGCGTCCGCAGGATCAGCCCCGGCCGCTGCTCGTCGGGCCCGCCGGCCGTGGCCACGCCGCCGGAGGCGCCGCGGGCGAACTCGCCGCCGTCGATCGCGTCCCGCGGCACCACCAGGTGTACGCCCTTGCTCGCGCGCACCCGCAGGCTGGGGGCGGCGTCGCCGAGCATCTCCCCCACGTCGTCGCTCCACACGCCGGTCGCGGCGACGACGCTGCGCGCCCGGACCACGAAGGACGACCCGTCGGTCAGGTCGGCCACCCGCACGCCGACCACCGGGGCGGCGTCGTCCCCGCCGTCGCGTAGCAGCGCGGTGACCCGCGCGCTGGACAGCGCGGCGGCACCGAGACCGGCCGCGGTCCGGACGACGGCCAGGGTGTGCCGCGCGTCGTCGACCTGGGCGTCCCAGTAGCGGATCGCGCCCCTGATGGCGTCGCGGCGCAGCCCGGGGAACTCGGCGAGGGCGGCGCGGCGAGACAGGTGCCGGTGGGTCGGGACCCCGCGGTCGGCGGTCAGCGCGGCACCGAGGGCGTCGTACAGCGCGACGCCGGCGCCGTAGTAGGCGCGCTGCCACACCGGAGAGGTCAGCGGCAGCAGGAAGGGCAGGGGCCGGACCAGGTGCGGGGCGATCGTCGTGACCAGCCGGGAGCGCTCCTGCAGCGCCTCGTGCACCAGCGGGAAGGCCAGCTGCTCCAGGTAGCGCAGCCCGCCGTGGATGAGCTTGCTGGAGCGGCTGGACGTGCCGGCCGCCCAGTCCCGGGCCTCCAGCAGACCCACGGACAGGCCGCGGCTGGCGGCGTCGAGAGCCGCCCCGGCGCCGGTGACGCCGCCCCCGATCACCAGGACGTCGACGACGCCGTCGATCAGGCGGGTGCGATCGGCGCGCCGGCGCTCGGGTGACAGCAGCGTGCGGTCGGTCGTCCCCCGGTCCATGTCCCCCACTGTTCCAGTGGTCGCGCCGTCCGGCCGCCCGCGAGAGGTCAGTGCGCGGCCGCCCGGCCCTTGCCGCGGACCCGCTGCACGAGCATGACCACGACCACGACGATCGCGCCGACGATGAGGCCGACGAAGGCGCTGGCCAGCGTGTTCGCGCACCAGGCCAGGACGCCGCCGAGCGCCCCGGTGGCCTCCTCCACCGCGTGCTCGATCTCGTGGACCAGGTGGTAGGGGCCCGTCCAGCCGAGCTCGTCGGCGCCCACCAGGAGGATGTGGCCGCCGACCCACAGCATCGCGGCGGTCCCGATGACGGTGAGCGCGGTGAGGAGCTTGGGCATCGCCTTGACCAGGCCGCGCCCGAACCCGGCCGCCGCGCCGGTGCCCCGCTCGGCCAGGCGCAGCCCGGCGTCGTCCATCTTCACGATCAGTCCGACGACGCCGTAGACCAGCACCGTGATGGCGATGGCCACCACGACGAGCGTCAGGAGGCGGGCGACGAACGGCTCGTCGGTCACCTCGTTCAGCGAGATCACCATGATCTCGGCGGAGAGGATGAAGTCGGTGCGGACGGCGCCCGAGACGATGGTGTTCTCGTCCTTGGGCTCGTCGTCCTCGCCGCCGTGGCCGTGGCCGTGCCCGCTGACCTTCTCCCACACCTTCTCGGCGCCCTCGTAGCAGAGGTAGGTGCCGCCGAGCATGAGCAACGGGGTGAGCAGGACCTCGGCGAACTGACTGAGCAGCATGATCGCCGGGAGGATGAAGAGCAGCTTGTTGCGCATCGACCCCTTGGCGATGCGGAGCACGATCGGGATCTCGCGCTCGGCGGCCAGTCCCCGGACGTACTGGGGGGTCACCGCGGTGTCGTCCACGACCACGCCGGCGGCCTTCGCGCTGGCCTTCGCGGCAGCGGCGCCGATGTCGTCGATCGAGGCCGCCGCCGCGCGCGTCAGCGTCGCGACGTCGTCCAGCAGGGCTGCCAGTCCACCGGCCACGGGAGGTCCTTCCGGTTGCTCGGCACTCGTCGGCCGTTGTCGTCGATGGTGGGGCGTCCGGTCGCGTCGCGCGACCGGTTGGTCACGCCCGGAGTGCCCGCTCCTGGTCCAGCGCGAGGGCGAGGTAGACGGCGCTGAAGTCGGCGACGGCCAGCTGGCGGGCCAGCTGGCACATGCGGCCGTGGCGCTCGGGGTCCCCGTGCTCGGCGAGACCACTGACCGGGACGTTCGCCGTCGCCGCGGTGCTCAGCACCTCGTGCATGGCCTCGGCGGCCGACCGCGGCTCGCGCTCGCCGTGACCGTCGTGATCACCCCCGTCGGTGTCGCGGATGGTCAGCAGTCGCAGCCGGCGGCCGGAGTCCTCGGCACGATCGCGGAAGAAGCCGTCGTCGTCCCCGTCCCGGGCGGCCAGCGGACCGCTCAGCACCGCGCGCGCGGCGACCCGCTGGTCGGGCAGCCGGAAGGTCGTGACCGGCAGGCCCGCGAGGGTCTCGAGCTGGTCGGCCACGCGGGTGGCCGCCGCGCCGGCCAGCGGGCCCTCCGCCGCGATGACGGGCAGCGCGTCCAGGAGCTCGAGCGCCAGCGTCTTGGCGGGGTTGACGAAGGACTCCTGCGCGGGGCCGCACTCGCGGGCGACCTCGTCGAGTGCGTCGGCGATCGCCGCGAGGTCGGCCGTCTGCGCGGACACCAGGCCGAGGTCGGTGGCCAGCTTGAGCAGCGGGGTCAGCAGCGACCACAGCGTCGTGTGGCGCACCCGGGACCGCGGCAGCGGCACGTAGGGCGCACGGGCGGTCGAGCAGGCGGCGCGCAGCGGCGCGTCCTCGGCGCCGATGCCGACCAGGGTCACGCCGCGACGAGCGGCCTCGTAGGCCGGGGCGACGGCGTACCTGCCGGCACCGGTCCGGGTGGCCACCACGGTGATGTCGGTGGGCCCCGTCCAGACCGGCAGGTCCGGACCCGGGACGACGTCGACGGTGACCGGGCTGGTGGGCCCCAGCAACGCACGCAGGACCGAGGCGGCCACCGCACCCTCGCGGCGGGCCACGATGACCAGCCCGCGGGGGCGCCCGCCCTCGGCGACCCGCTCGAGCCCGGCCTCCTCGGTCAGGCGCGCGGTCTCCCGGACCTGCGCGCCGGCCCCGGCGACGGCGGGCAGCAGTCCCCGCGGGTCACGGGCGCGCAGCACCTCCAGGTCGTCGAGGACCTCCTCGGCCAGCTCCGGAGAGGTCATGCGCCGGTGGTCCCCCGCTGCCTGGCCAGCTCGTCGGCGTCCCGGTGGCGGGCCTCGTCGAGCAGCAGCACGGGGATGCCGTCGCGGACCGGGAACGCCCGGTCGCAGGTGGTGCACAGCAGCTCGCTCGCGGCCTCGTCGGCCGTCAGCGGGCTGTGGTGGGTGTCGGGGCAGGCGAGGATCTCCAGCAGGGCGGGGTCCAGGCCCAGCGGCCCCGAAGTCGACCCCGTCGATGTCTCGGTCATGCGCGCACCATCTCCAGTACTCGGTCCCGTAGCCGTTCCATCGTGGCCGCGTCCGGCGCCTCGACGTTGAGCCGCAGCAGCGGCTCGGTGTTGCTCGCCCGCAGGTTGAACCACGAGCCGTCCGCCAGCTCGACCGTCAGCCCGTCCAGCTCGTCGAGGACGGCACCCTCGCCGCCCTCGAACGCCTTGCGCACCGCCGCGGTCCGGGCCGCCGCGTTGTCCACCGTCGAGTTGATCTCCCCGGACGCCGCGTAGCGGCTGTAGGCGGCGGTGAGCTCCGACAGAGGCCGGCTCTGCTCGCCGAGCGCGGCGAGCACGTGCATCGCGGCGAGCATGCCCGTGTCGGCACGCCAGAAGTCGCGGAAGTAGTAGTGGGCCGAGTGCTCTCCACCGAAGACGGCGTCGGTGCGGGCCATCTCGGCCTTGATGAACGAGTGCCCGACCCGCGTGCGCACCGGATCGCCCCCGTGCTCGCGAACGATCTCCGGCACCGCCCGCGAGGTGATCAGGTTGTGGATGATCGTGGTCCCGCGGCCCTTCGCCAGTTCCCGGACGGCGACCAGGGCCGTGATCGCCGAGGGGCTCACCGGCTCACCGCGTTCGTCGACGACGAAGACGCGGTCCGCGTCGCCGTCGAAGGCCAGGCCGATGTCGGCGCCCTCGCGCACGACGGCCGCCTGGAGATCGACCAGGTTGGCGGGATCGAGCGGGTTGGCCTCGTGGTTGGGGAAGCTCCCGTCGAGCTCGAAGTACAGCGGCACCACGTCCAGCGGCAGGCCGTCGAGGACGACCGGCACGGTGTGCCCGCCCATCCCGTTGCCGGCGTCGACGACGACGCGCAGCCGGCGGATGCCCGAGAGGTCGACGAGCCCGCGCAGGTATCTGGCGTACTCCGACAGCAGGTCGCGCTGGCCGATGGTCGCCTGCCGGTCGGGGGCACGGTCGTAGGTGTCGCGCTCGGCCCACTCCCGGATGGTGACCAGACCGGACTCCTGGCCGATGGGCGCGGCTCCGGCGCGGCACATCTTGATGCCGTTGTACTGCGCGGGGTTGTGGCTCGCGGTGAACATGGCGCCGGGGATGTCCAGCGAGCCGGCCGCGAAGTAGAGGAGGTCGGTCGAGCCCAGGCCCGCCTCGACCACGTCCACGCCGCGGGAGAGGACGCCCTCGGCGAAGGCACGCGACAGGGGGATCGACGAGTCGCGCATGTCGTGGGCCGTGACGACGGCGCTCGCACCGCTCTCGCTCCGCACGAACTCGCCGAAGGCCGCGCCGATCCGGCGGGCGACGCTCTCGTCCCACTCGTCGGGCACCACGCCACGGACGTCGTACGCCTTGATGATCGAGCGCAGATCGCCCACGTGTTCGTCACCCCTCGCCGGATCCTCGCGACGACTCGGCCCGGCCGCGCGCCGGTCGATCCTATGGACGTGGCCGCACGCCGGGCACGGCGGAGCGGCCCTGCGGACCGCAGGGATGACTCGCATGCCTCGGACCGTGCCCGATCGGAGGAGTGGCGGCGGCCTGTTCGTCCGCAGGCCCGGGCCCTGTCCACGGTCCCGTTCCTGCTGATCGGAGGCTCGCGAACTCGCCGGCATCGAACCTGTGTACGAGAAATTCCTCCGACCCGCCGGGTCGGCTCGGGTCGGCGCGGATGGGGCTCAGCTGAGGTCGGGCAGGACCCGCAGGTGCCCGCGGCGCGTGCCACGACCGTCGTCGGCCGGATCGCGTGGCGGCTCGGGGCGCGCGGCCTCGCGGACGGCGTCGGCCAGCGCCAGCAGGTCGTCCCCGGTCGGGCCGACGTCGTCGACGTCGATCTCGTGCCGGACGACCTCCCAGCCCCGGGGCACCGTGAGCCGCTGGGCGTGGAACTCGCAGAGGTCGTAGCTGTGCGGCTCCGAGAAGGTCGCCAACGGACCCACGACAGCGGTCGACTCCGCGTAGACGTAGGTCAAGGTCGCGCCCGCCGGCTGCGCGCAACCGCTGCGCGAGCAGCGTCGGGACTGCCTCACCACCGGTTCCTCACGCGTCGAACAGTAGACGCGAGAGCGCGACGATGGCAGCAGGCACACCGGGTTTCTCGCGTGACGAGTGCAGGAGCCACATCCTGCACGATGGCACCGTGACGAGGCCCCAGGTGCGCACCGACAGCGATGCCGTACTCGTCCTCGGCGGGCGCAGCGAGATCGGGCTCGCCATCGCGCGACGCCTGGTCGCCGCCGGCTCGACGCGCGTCGTCCTGGCCGCGCGCCGCGCCGACGACCTCGACGAGGAGGTGCGCAACCTTCAGGGGGCCGGCGCCGAGGCCGTGCACTGCATCGAGTTCGACGCCGACGACCTGGCCGGCCACGCCGAGGTCCTGGCCCAGATCGAGCGCCGGTACGGCCTGCCCGCCACCACGCTCGTCGCCTTCGGGGTGCTGGGCGACCAGGTCGCCGCCGAGCAGGACCCGGCCGCCGCGGTCGCGGTCGTGCACACCGACTACGTCGCCCAGGTACACCTGCTCACCCTCCTCGCGCAGCGCTACCGCGAGGCCGGCCGCGGCCGGATCGTCGTCTTCTCCTCGGTCGCCGGCGTCCGGGTCCGCCGCGCCAACTACGTGTACGGGTCGGCCAAGGCCGGGCTCGACGGCTTCGCCAGCGGGCTCTCCGACGCCCTGACCGGCTCGGGGGTACGGCTGCTCCTGGTCCGGCCCGGCTTCGTCGTCGGCCGGATGACCCGGGGCATGTCGCCGGCCCCGCTGTCGAGCACCCCGGACACCGTCGCCGACGCGGTGGCCGGCGCGCTCGCCCGCGACCGGGAGGTCGTCTGGGTCCCGGGGCGGCTCCGCCTGCTGTCTGCCCTGATGCAGGTCACCCCGCGCGCGCTGTGGCGCCGGCTGCCCCGCTGAGACGTACCCTTCTGCCGCCATGACCCGACCTCCGCGCCGCCCGACCCGCTCCCGCCGGGACCGGCACGGCCGTGGGCTGCGCGGACGGCTCGTGCCGGCGGAGGTCCCGCTGTCGCGCAGCCGCGCCGAGCAGTTCGACGACCTCGTCCTCGACGCGGTCGAGGAGCTCGAGCGGCGCTGGGAGCGCGAGCTCGCCGGCGTGGAGTTCGCCGTCGAGGACGTTCCCTGGGTGGAGCACACCAGCCCCGACGAGGTCGTGCTCGACGCCGACGTGCTGGACGACGGCAGCGTGCCCCTGGCGCGGGTCCTCCCCGCCCACCGCGAGGACGGCCGCGACGTGCCGGCGCGGATCATCGTCTACCGGCGACCGCTGGAGATCCGGGCGCACGACCCGGAGGATCTCGCCGACCTGGTGCGCGACGTCGTCGTCGACCAGGTCGCCGTCCTGCTGGGCCGCGACCCCGAGGAGATCGACCCCACGGGCTGAGCCGGCCGCGGCGCATCGCCGCGGCCGGGTGCTCAGACCCCCGAGCGGACCGTGCTGCGGGGACCCGCGATCCGGGTGCGGATCGGCCTGCCGTGCCGGGGCAAGGGCGGGAGGACGACGGTGTCCTGCGGCTCCTCCGGCGGGGCGGGGACGTCCGGCACGCCGGGCCGGGCCTGGCGCCACGCCCACACGACGAGCACCCCGAACAGGATCGACCAGCCGACGGGCCACCGGGCGACGTCGACGGTGTCGGTCAGCCCCGGGGACCCGGGGAACGTCCAGTGGTTGGGCCCGGTGAACAGGCACACCGCGAACCACGCCGCCGGGCTGCGCATCGCGGATCCGGCCCGCACGACCGTGACCAGGAGCGGCACGAGGAACAGCGAGTAGTAGGCCTGGCTCAGCGAGCCCGACAGGAACATTGCCAGGACCAGGAGGCCGTAGGAGGCGGAGCTCCGCAGCACCGCGTCCTCGACCACCCGCAGCCGCCACACGGCGACGACGGCCAGCACCAGCACCAGGAGCCGGGCCGCGGCGATCGCCCAGGCGGGCACGCCGAAGTAGGTGCCCGTGGCCCAGAGCGAGTTGTTCCACCCCACCCGTGAGGTGAGCAGGTTCGGGACCGTCACGGAGAAGAAGTCCGAGCGCGCGGGGACCAGCGCCAGCCCGACGACGTTGAGGACCACCGGGATCGAGATCGCCCAGCCCAGCGTCTGCCACCGCCGCCGCAACAGCGGCACCAGCAGCAACAGGACCAGCACCGGCTTCAGGGCCAGGGACACCCCGAGCAGGACCCCGGCGAGCACCCACCGGCCGCGCAGGTCGGCCAGGAGGAACCCGGCCCCGAGCGCCAGCAGGAGCGAGTTGTTGAGATTGCCGAGCAGGAGCGTCGACGTCAGCGCCTCGCTGACGCAGACACCGAGGGTGGTCGCCGCGGCCACGGCCCCCGTCAGCGGCGCACCGACGAAGCGCAGCGCGCACGCGATGCCGGTCGCCGCGGCGGCGATCGACACGGTGGTCCAGACGGCGAACGCCACGTCGTGGCCGACGAGCCCGAACGGCAGCATCGCCAGCAACCCGCTGGGGGTCAGCAGGAACCACGGGTCGGCGTAGACGGAGGCGCCGTCCCAGAACCGCGTCGCGCCGTCGTGGAGGGCGCGGAAGTCGACGTCGTACCGCTCACCGGAGTAGGCCTGCAGCGCGAGGTGCGCGGCGGCCATCAGGGCCAGCGGCCACAGGACGGCGGTGAGCGCGGAGTGCGGTGCGGTGCGCCGGCCGGTCGGCGATGCGGCGGCCGGGCGGACATCGATCACGTTGCGGAAACTATCCACATCGGAACGACTACGTGCGGTAGCTGAGGGGCCCGCGCCCAGTGGGACGACAGTGACGAACCTTCACGGCGGAACGCTCCGTCCGGTGCCGGCTCAGCCCCGCACGGGAACGGGGCTGCCCAGCTCCACCGCGCGCTGCCGGGCCTCCGCCAGCCGCTGCCGGGCGGCGCCGACGTCCGGTCCGTCGGCCCAGCCGTAGCCGGTCACCCGCTCGACGAGCTGCTCGAGCGCGATCGCGTGCCACAGCAGCCCGACGTCGGGCCCCTCCCATCCGGCGGTGCGATCGAGGACGACGTCGGCGATCTCCGCCCGGTCCTCCTCGTCCGGCGTCGAGGCCCAGAGGGTGAGCAGGTCCCGATGCCGGGAGGCCGCCCGCACCCCCGTCCACTCCAGGACCACGAGCCCGCGGTCGGCGTCGAGGACGGCGTTGGCCGCGCAGAGGTCGCCGTGCGTCACCTCCGAGAGCGGCAGCTGCGCCGCGGCGGCGCGGACGGCACGCACCTCCCCCAGGGGCACGCCCGCGCGCACCAGCCGCCCGGTGTCCTGCACCGTGCCGCGGAGCCGGCTCAGCCCGCCACCGGACGCGGGTCGCCACGGCGCGCCGGACGGCGCGGGCAGCGGGGCGATGCGGACGGCGGCGTCGACGGCGGCCTCCGTCCAGCGCGGTCCGCCCGAGGGGGCGGGGTGCAACCGGCGCGAGAGCAGCCAGCGGCCGTCGTCGGCGGCCGCGAGCACCTCCGGCACACCGATGCCGCGCTCCTCGGCCCAGCGGCGGCCGCGCAGCTCCGCGCGCAGCCGGCGCCGTCCGCTCTCGGTGACCGCCAGGTCGAGGACCCGGTCGGGCAGCACCCCCGTCACGGTGCCCAGCACCGCGGAGTGGTCGGCCACGGTCATCGGCTCGGCGGCCACACCCAGTTCCGCGAGGAGCGCGCCGAGCCGCTGCTCCAACGCGCTCCCGGGAGCACCGGACCCGTCGCCGACCATGCGCGGATCGTCCCAGCCCGCCCGGCCGCCCGCACCCAGGGGCCGCTGCCCCGACGGCGCGGTGGCCCCGGGGACCGTCCTGCGATGCTGAGCGCGATGGACGCCGCCCCCGCGCTCTGGCTCGCGCTCGGCGCCGTCCTGCTCGGGCTGACCGGGCTGCTCGCCGCGCCCGTCGGCCGGGGCCGCCCGCGGCCGGCCCGCCCGGTGACCGCCTCCGCCGCGCCCCCGCCGCGCGGCGCCTTCCCGGACGACGACCTTCCGGCGTTCCGGCTCCTGCCCCCCGGCACCCCCGGCGAGCCCCCGCCCGGCGCGGTCCCGGCGCCGGCGCGGGCGCGGGCGCGGGTCGCACCCGCGCCGCACGACGACGCGACGGACGGCCCGTCGACCGGCCGGGTGCTGGCGGCGATGGCGGTCGCCGCGCTGGCCCTGGTGGCCCTGCTCGCCGGCGTCGCGAGCCTCGACGCGGACCCGGATCCGGAGCCGGGCGGCACCCCGGGCGGCCCCGCGGCCCGGACCACGGCCGGCCCCACGGCCGGGAACAGCACCACATCCACCCCGCCCCGGCTGCCCGCCCTGCCCCCGCCACCGACCGACCCCGCGCCCGGGGAGGCCGGCGCCGGGGCCCTGGCCGTGGTGTCGGTCCCGCTCGACGCCGGCGGGCACGCCGCCCGCCTGGCCTTCGCGCCGCTGGTGCTCGAGCGCCGCGCCGTCGGGGTGACGGTCGCCGTCCCGACGGTCGGCGTGACCGCGCGGTCCGACGGCACCGCGCTGGCGCACCTGCGGCTGCCGACCTGGAACTGCCTGATGCCCTGGGCACCCGTGGACCCGGCGGCGGCGGGGTGCTCCCCCGGCCCGGTCGAGTACGCTGACCTGCCCTCTCCCGCCCTGCGGTCGAGCGCCGAGAACGGCGGGCTGCGCCTCACGGGGCGCTTCCCCACCTACACCAGGCCCGCGGGCGGACCCCCGGCCTACACCGGCCGGGTCTACGAGTTCGCGGTCACGCTGGCCGCCGACGGGCCGGCCGCCGAGGACGCCTGGGTACCGGCGCGCGGCACGCTGTTCCTGGGCACCGAGCGGGCGGAATCGCTGCCCGACCCGGCCGTCAGCGCGGTACGACGGGGCGGCTGAGCCACCCACCGGCGAGGCGCACCGACGTCGTGGGCGCCCCCATCTCCCGGCCGAACGCCTCGGGCTCGCCGCAGCCGACCCACGGCTGCCGGTCGGCGCCGTCGACGAGGGTCAGCAAGGCCGCCCGCATCGCGTCGCCCTCGCCCACGACGGCGGCCTCCACCTGGCCGATCGCCGCGTGCAGCCGGGCGGTGGCCCGCAGGGCGGCGCGCACCCGCCGATCGGGCTGGGCGGCGAGCAGCCCGGGCAGCACGCGCTCGACGTCGCGGGGGGCGCGGCTGCGGCTGACCGGCGGGCCGAGGGCGTCCAGCCGGTCGACCAGCCGGCTGCTGCGGGCCGTGGCGAAGGCCGCGTCCGGGCGCAGGGCCCCCAGGGCACGCGACGTGGGGTCGCCCAGGGGCAGACCGGCCAAGGACAGCGTCCACGGCGTCCCCCGGTCGCCGACGACGGCCAGCACCCCGGCGGCCAGCCGCGCGGCCACGTCGTCGTCCCGGGCCAGCAGCCGGCCCGGCGGCCGCCCCGGCGGCACGACGCCCGCGCCGTCGCCGAGCAGCGTCACCGCGAGCGCGGCGCCGCGCCGGCGGGCCGACAGCAGGGCCAGCCCGTCGGGCCGGGACCCGGCGTTCCCCTCGACGACCACCGCGATGGGCCGGTGGGCGGGCCGGGCGTTCAGGACGGCGGTCAGCCACGGCGCGCGCGCCGGGACGGGAGCCCCCAGCGCCGCCATCAGCGCGGCGGCGGCGCGGACCTCACCGGCGACGCGATTCCGGCCGCCGACCACCCGCGTCTGCACGGCCCCATCTCATCAGGGGTCGGCCATCGCCCCGCGGCCCCCTCGCAGGGACCCACCCCGAGCTCGCGAGGGGTCCTTCGTCAGACCGCGCGGCGGCGGAGCCGGCGACGCTCGCGCTCGGAGAGCCCGCCCCAGATGCCGAAGCGCTCGTCGTTGGCCAGCGCGTACTCCAGGCACTCGGCCTTGACCTCGCAGCCGGTGCAGATCTTCTTCGCCTCGCGCGTGGAGCCGCCCTTCTCGGGGAAGAACGCCTCCGGGTCGGTCTCGGCACAGAGCGAGCGCTCCTGCCAGGACTGCGCATCGTCGTCACCCAGGCCCAGCAGGCTGCCGAAGGCGGGAGTCGAGGCAACGGTCCCCCGGTCGGCCGACCGCTCCGACGCGCTCACGTACTCGCTCAACCACGACACCTCAGCCATGACGATGCGTCCCCTCTCGCTCTCGTCGCCGGGGCGATCCACGAGACGATCCCGCGGGTCAGCTCTCGGTGACACCGCGGGAATTACACGCGTGTCGTTGGGTGACCGTCAACTTCGCATGGTGTAACCAAATGACCACAGGAGCCCCACCAGTCACAGATCGTTCGTCACATCTCGTCCTGGGCCGCGACACGCCGGGCGAACAGTGCACAAGTGCCCATGAGGCACGATGAGTTTCGTGGAGATCGTCGTACTGGCCGGCGGCATCGGCGGCGCCCGGTTCCTCACCGGACTCAAGGACGTCACACGGGGGTCACGGATCACCGCGGTCGTCAACACCGGCGACGACGTCACCCTGCACGGGATGCGGATCTGCCCCGACCTCGACACGGTCATGTACACCCTCGGCGGTGGCATCGACCCCGAGCGGGGGTGGGGCCTGGCCGGCGAGACCTGGCGGGTCAAGGAGGAACTGGCCGCCTACGGCGCGGAGCCCACCTGGTTCGGCCTCGGCGACCGCGACCTGGCCACCCACCTCATCCGGACCCGGATGCTCGACGCCGGCTACCCCCTGTCGCAGGTGACGGCGGCGCTCGCGGACCGCTGGCAGCCCGGCGTCGACCTGCTGCCGATGAGCGACCAGCGGGTCGAGACCCACGTGGTCGTCGACGACCCGGACACCGGCCGGCCCGCGGCGATCCATTTCCAGGAGTGGTGGGTGCGGCACCGGGCGGAGCTCCCCGCCTCCGGGTTCGTCCAGGTCGGCGTCGACGACGCCCGCCCCGCGCCCGGGGTGGTCGAGGCCCTCGCCCGCGCCGACGCGGTGCTGCTGGCGCCGTCCAACCCGGTTGTCTCCGTCGGCACCGTGCTCGGGGTGCCCGGGATGCGCGCGGCGCTGCTGGCCTCGCCCGGGAAGATCGTCGCGGTGTCCCCCATCGTCGGCGGCGGGCCGGTGCGCGGCATGGCCGACCGGTGCCTGCCGGTGGTCGGCGTCGAGGTCAGCGCCGAGGGCGTCGGCCGGCACTACGGGGCCCGCACCGACGGGGGCCTGCTCGACGCGTGGCTGGTCGCCCCGGGGGACGCCGCCGACGTGCCGGGCGTCGACGTCCGGCAGGTGCCGCTGCTGATGTCCTCCCCCGAGACCACCGCCGCGCTGGCCCGTGCGGCCCTCGAGGCCGCGGGTGTCTGAGCCGCCGCCGGTGCCCGCGGTGCCGCCGGCGGGGCTCTCGGTGCATCCCGTGCCGGGGTTGCCGGAGTTCGGGCCGGGCGACGACCTGGCGGGCGCGATCGCCGGGGCCGCGCCCTGGCTGGCCGACGAGGACGTCGTCGTCGTGACCTCCAAGGTCGTGGCCAAGGTCGAGGGCCGGCTGGTGTCCGTCGCCCCCGGCGAGGACCGCGAGGCCGCCCGGCAGCGCGCCATCGACGACGAGACCGTGCGCGTCGTGGCCCGCCGCGGGCCCCTGCGGATCGTCGAGACCCGGCACGGCTGGGTGGTGGCCGCCGCCGGCATCGACGCCTCCAACGTCGCCGGGGACTCCCTCGTCCTGCTGCCCGAGGACGCCGACGCCTCGGCCGCCCGGCTGCGCGCCCGCCTGGCCGAACTGCTCGGCGTGGACGTCGCCGTGGTGGTCAGCGACACCTTCGGCCGCACGTGGCGGGAGGGGCTGACCGACGTCGCCGTGGGCGCGGCCGGCATCGCGCCGCTGGCCGACTTCCGCGGCACGATCGACGCGCACGGCAACCAGCTGGAGACCACGCAGGTCGCCGTCGTCGACGAGCTGGCCGCCGCCGCGGACCTGGTGAAGGGCAAGCTCGCCGGCCTGCCCGTGGCCGTCGTCCGCGGCTGGGCCGTCGACCGGCCGGCCGAGGACCCCGGCACCCGGCCGCTGGTGCGCCTGGGCCCCGGCGACCTCTTCCGGTACGGCACGCGCGACCTGGTGGCCAGCCGGGCGCCCGAGGGCGAGCTGGTGCCCCGGCCCGGCGAGCTGGACGCGGTGGCCGACGCCTTCCGGGCCGCCGTCGCCGCCCTGCCCGAGTTCCCGGTCGTGCTGCGCTACGGAGGCCAGGGGGACGGCGTGGTCGACGTCCACCTGCCCGAGCGCGCGACGATCACCACGGCGCTCAACCTCGGTGCGGTCCTCGGGGCGGTCGTGGTGCAGCTGCACGCCGAGGGGTGGGCCAGCCGGTGGGAGCCGGTCGGCACCCCGGGCGGCTCCTCACTCGTCGGAAGGTTGTGGCTGGGCTCACCGCCCGCCTGACCAGCACGGAGTCGGTAGCGTCCCTGCCCATGCGCGGGATCATCCTGGCCGGGGGCACGGGCAGTCGCCTCTTCCCCATCACCCAGGCAGTCAGCAAGCAGCTGATGCCGGTCTACGACAAGCCGATGGTGTACTACCCGCTGTCGACGCTGATGATGGCCGGCGTCCGCGAGGTGCTGGTCATCACCACCCCCGGCGACCAGGCCGCCTTCCGCGCCCTGCTGGGCGACGGCGGCCGGCTGGGCATGCGCATCGAGTACGCCGTCCAGGAGCGACCCGAGGGCCTGGCCCAGGCGTTCCTCATCGGCGCGGACTTCATCGGCGGCGAGTCGGTCGCGCTGGTCCTGGGCGACAACATCTTCTACGGCGCCGGCCTGGGCACCGCCCTGGGCCGGCTGCCCGCCCCCGACGGCGGGCACGTGTTCGCCTACCACGTGGCGAACCCGCAGGAGTACGGCGTCGTGGAGTTCGACGGCGCGGGCCGGGTGCTCTCCATCGAGGAGAAGCCGGCCGCCCCCAAGAGCTCCTACGCCGTGCCCGGGCTGTACTTCTACGAGGCCGGCGTCGTCGACGTCGCCCGCGGGATCACGCCCAGCGCGCGCGGCGAGCTGGAGATCACGGCGGTCAACGAGCACTACCTGCACCAGGGCCGGCTGACCGTCACCGTGCTCGACCGGGGCACCGCGTGGCTGGACACCGGCACCTTCGCCTCGTTGCGCCAGGCGACCGAGTTCGTCTCGGTCGTCGAGGAGCGGCAGGGGCTCAAGATCGGCTGCATCGAGGAGGTCGCCTGGCGGCAGGGCTGGCTGTCCGACGCCGACCTGCAGGCGATCGCCGAGCCGCTGGGCAAGAGCGGCTACGGGGTCTACCTGACGGGCCTGCTCGCCGGTCCGCACTGAGGCCCGGCGGCGCCGGTCAGGCCAGCCGCGCGACGACCTCGCGGTGGACCGCGCGCTTGACCGCCGCCAGCCCGCTCGCGGGCACCTGCGCCAGCTCCGCGGCCAGCTCGAGCGCGGCGGTCCGCGCCGACCCCGCGGGCACGACCCGGGCGACCAGGCCCCAGCGCAGCGCCTCGTCGGCGGGCACCCGGCGGCCCAGCCCCAGGATCTCGGTCAGCACGCCCGGCGGCACGAACCGCGACCACACCAGCTCGCACGCCGGGGCCGGGGCGATGCCGAAGCGGGCGTGCGGCTCCTGGAGATAGGCGTCGTCGTCCATGACGGCGACGTCGGCCATCGCGACCAGCTCCGCGCCCCAGCCGATCGCGAAGCCGTGCACGGCGACGACCAGCGGCTTGACGAGCTCGGCGAAGGCCAGCCGCAGGCGCTCCGCGGTCAGGTCCGACAGCTCCCGCTGCAGCTCCTCGGCGGCGGTCCCGGTGACGAGCTGCTCCAGCACCGCCGTGTCACCGCCCGAGGAGAGACCGCGGCCGCGGCCGCTGAGCACGACCGCCCGGACGTCGTCGTCCGCGGCCGCCGCGCGCAGCGCGGCGTTGAGGTCGGCCTGCAGCTGCGGGCTCGCGGCGTTGAGCTTGTCGGGGCGGTCCAGCTCCACGGAGAGGACGGCGCCGACGCGCTCCACCACCACGGTTGCATCGGTGTCCTGTGCGGGCACGTCTCGGCCTTCCTCAGATCCGGCGGTGGTCGGTCGGGGCGTTGCGCGGGCCGAAGCGCGGGGCTCGCGCGAGCCCGTTGGCCAGCAGCAGCCGCACCACCCGGTGCCGCTGCCCGCGCCACGGCTCCAGCAGCGCCATCATCGCGTCGTCGTCGGTGCGGGCGGCCCCCGTGAGCGCGAAGCCGACCTGGTTCTTCAGGTGGTAGTCGCCGTAGCTCACGGTGTCGGGGCAGCCGAAGACCCGCTGCACCACCTCGGCCGCCGTCCACACACCGATGCCCGGCACGGTCCGCAGCCGGCGCTGCAGGTCGGCGGAGTCGAGCGCCTCCGGGGGCTCCATGCGGGCCGCCACCGAGGTGACCGCGCGCAGCGCCCGCCGCCGGGCGCCGTCCAGGCCGCAGCGGTGCCACTCCCAGTCGGTCACCTCCAGCAGCCGGCGCGGGGACGGCGGCACCCGCATGCCGTCGGGCGCCGGGCCGGGCGCGGGCTCCCCCGCCAGCCGCAGCAGCGCCCGCCACACCCGGTGCGCCTCGGTGGTGGTGACCTTCTGCTCCAGCACGGCCGGGACGAGGCAGTCCCAGGTCCGCCCGGTGCGGCCCAGGCGCAGCCACGGGGTGGTGCGGTGCAGCCGGGACAGCAGCGGGTGGTCCCCGCAGTCCAGCTCCGACGGGTCGTCGTCCCTGCCGAGCCAGGCCGGCACGCGGCTGCCGGCCCACTCCGCGCCCGGCCCCCAGGCGGCGATCCGCACCTCGCCCGACACCACGGCGATCCGCACCGTCGCCGCACCGTCGGGGGTGCTCGTCACGCGCCAGACCCGGTCGGGCTCGAAGCGCAGCGTGGGGTCGCCGGTGCCGCGCAGGTGCACCGACAGCGTGCGCCGGACGTCGAGCGGCCAGTCCGGCGCGAAGGCGTCCTCGAACGACGGGGGGGCCGGGCGGGACAGGGTGGTGGTGGTGCTCACGGCGTGCTCCGGGGTGCGGGGGAAGCGGTGCTCGCGTCGGGGGTGATCGGCGGGCAGGTCAGCGGGGCGCCATCCGGAGGGCGCCGTCCATCCGGACGACCTCGCCGTTGAGGTATCCGTGCTCGACGATCGCGAGGGCCAGCTGCGCGAAGTCGTCGGGGCGGCCCAGGCGCCGCGGGAACGGGATGCCGGCCGCCAGTGCCGTGCGCGCCTCCTCGGGGAGGCCGGCCAGCAGCGGCGTGTCGACCAGCCCCGGAGCGATCGTGCAGACCCGGACGCCGATCCCGGCCAGGTCCCGCGCCGCCGGCAGGGTCAGTCCCACGATCCCGCCCTTGGACGCCGCGTACGCGACCTGGCCGATCTGCCCCTCGTAGGCGGCGATCGAGGCGGTGTTGACGATCACGCCGCGCTCGCCGTCCTCGGCCGGCTCGGTCCGCGCCATCGCGGCGGCGGCCAGCCGCAGCACGTTGAACGTGCCGACGAGGTTGATCATCACCGTCTTCGTGAACTGCTCCAGCCCGTGCGGGGAGCCGTCGCGGGCGACCGTGCGCTCGGCCCAGCCGATGCCGGCGCAGTTGACGGCGATCCGCAGCGGCAGGCCCGCGCCGGTCGCCGCGGCGATCGCCGCCGCCACCGACGCCTCGTCGGTGACGTCGGTGCGGACGAAGGCCGCCTTCCCGCCGAGCTCGGCGGCCAGCGCCTCGCCGGCGTCGGCGTTCAGGTCCAGGATCGTCACGGCCGCGCCGCGCGCGGCCAGGGCCCGCGCGGTGGCGGCGCCGAGGCCCGAGGCCCCTCCGGAGACGACGGCGGCGACCTCGAAGCTCGTCATGCAGCCGAGGTTAGTCAGGAGAAGCGGGACCCGTGCCGGGCCTCGATCTCGGCCAGCAGCTGCTTGACGCGCTCCGCGTCGGAGACCGGGCAGACCATCGTGACGTCGGCGGTGTGCACCACGACGCTGTCGCGCAGCCCGACCAGCGCGACGAGGTGCTCCGGGTCGTCGCTGAACACGATGTTCCCGGCCGCGTCGAGGGCGACCGACAGCCCGCGGACGGCGTTGCCGCCCGCCGTCTCCAGCGTCTGCGCCAACGCCGGCCAGGAGCCCACGTCCAGCCAGTCCACGTCCAGGTCGGCGACCAGCACCCGCCCCGGCTCGCGGGCGGCGGGCTCCAGCACCGCGTAGTCGACGCTGATCTTCGGCAGCGTCGGGAAGACCTCGGCGAGGACGGCGGTGCGCCGCTCCCCCGCCGGCGCGGCGACGACCCGGGCCAGCCCCGCGGCGCTCTCGGGCAGGTGCTCGGCCAGCGCGTCGAGCACGGTGCGGGCCCGCCAGACGAACATGCCCGAGTTCCACAGGTACTCCCCCGAGGCCAGGTATTCCTCGGCGGTCGAGCGGTCGGGCTTCTCCACGAATGCCGCGGCCTCGGCGACGCCCGGCACCTCCGTCGGCCCGCCCCGGCGCACGTAGCCGAACCCGGTGGCCGGCGAGGTCGGCCGGATGCCGAGGGTGACCAGCGAGCGCGGCCGGGCGGCCAGCGCGTCGTAGGCCGTGCGCAGCGCGTCGGCGAACCGCTCGACGGGGCGGATGACGTGGTCGGCACTGACCACCGCGAGCTCGGCGTCCGGATCGGCGTCGGCCACCAGCGCCGCGGTGAGCCCGACGGCGTTGGCCGTGTCACGGGCCACCGGCTCGAGCACCAGCCGGTCGGCGCGCAGCCGGGGCAGCGCGGCGCGCACCTGCTCGCCGTAGCGGGCGGCGGTGCACACCCAGATCCGCTCGGCGGGGAGCACCGCCTCCAGCCGGGTGAAGGCCTCCGCCAGCAGGCTGTGCGCCCCGCCGCCGGGCTCGGCGACGACGTCCAGCAGCTGCTTGGGCCGCTCGGCGCGCGACAGCGGCCACAGCCGCGTGCCCGACCCGCCGGCCATGATCACGGCGTGCCTCACCGGGCCACCCCGTCGCGCGCGGCGCGGCTCGGCCGGGCCAGTTTCGCCCCGCCCGGGACCCGGGCGCGGCCGACGTCGTCGGCCCGGCGCTGGAACGGCGCGCCGGCGGCCACCCGCCCGCTGACGTAGGACACCAGCATCCGGGCCCCCAGGCCCGCCCGCAGGCCCGCCCGCAGCGGCGCGTTGCGCCGGCCGGGGTGCCGCGCGGACAGGTAGCGCAGCGCGCTGGTGTGGTGCACCCGCGCCATCCGGTGCGGCTCGCGCCGGGTGGCGTGCCCGCCCTCGTGGACGACGACGGCCGACGGCGCGTAGACGTGCAGCCAGCCGCGGCGCCCCAGCCGCTCGGCGAGGTCGACGTCCTCGAAGTACATGAAGTAGCCCGGGTCGAAGCCGCCGACCGAGGAGAAGGCCGCGACGTCCACCAGCAGGCACGAGCCCGACAACCACCCGGCCGGCCGCTCCCGGGGCGCCTCGCGCTCGCGCCGGTAGCGCGCCGTCCACGGATTGCCCGGCCACACCCACCCGACCAGGGCGTGCCCGATCCCGGTGGACAGCCGCGGCAGGTCGCGCGCGGAGGGGTACAGCTCGCCCTCGGGCGTCCGGATCGCCGGGCCGACGGTCGCGGCGCGGGGCCAGCGGTCGGCCACGGCGAGCAGATCGTCGACCGAGCCGGGCTCGAAGCGGACGTCGGGGTTGGCCACGAGCGCCCAGCCCTCGGTCAGCCCGGCCATCCCGGCGTTGACCGCGGCGCCGTACCCGACGTTGCCGCCGGTGCGCAGGAGCCGCACGTGCGGGTGCGCGGCGACCGCGGCCTCGGGTGCGCCGTCGGTGGACCCGTTGTCGGCCAGCACGACCTCGGTGGGCCGGGTCGTGGCCGTGGCGAGCGACCGCACGAAGCCCTCGAGCGTCTCCCCCGGGGAGTACGTCACCGCCACGACGCGCAGCGGCCGGTCCTCGGGCGTGTCCATGGGGACGAACGTATCCGGCCCGACGCGCCCGGCCGCGGACCGCGCCGGTCGCGGCGTCCCGGTCACCCGGCGTGGGAGGCTTCCCGGCGCCTCCGCGCGGCGACGGGCCGCGCACCGCAGGAGAGGGTGGACATGGACCAGGTTCCCGGTCGGGACCCGCGACCGGCCGGGACGTCGGAGGGCGCCCGCCACGGACGGCGCCTCCTCCTGCTCCCCTGGCTCGGGGCCCCGGTGGCGGTGCTCGCGGCCTGGCTGGTGCTGCCCCCCGGCAGCGACCTGCGCTCGCAGTACCAGATCTCGGTGCTGGTCCTGGCCGCCGCGCCCCTGCTGGCCTGGCTGCTCACCCGCGGCAGCGCGCTGGCCCACCACAGCGCCGGGGCCCTGGTGGCCGCGCTGCTGCCGGCGATGACGCTCATCTCGCTGCAGGGCACCGACTGGTACTTCTCCGCCGTCCAGGGCGACCAGGCCTTCCGGTACGAGTATGCCACCCGCTTCGCCGACGACCTCAGCCTCTCCGACTACACCTACGCCGACGTGCCGGCGTTCTACTCGCCGGGCTTCTTCTGGGTGGTCGGCCTGGTCTCCAAGGTGACCGGGATCGAGGCCTGGCGCACCTACACGTGGGTCGCGGTCGCCACCCTGTACCTCGCCGGCGTCGTCGCGTACTTCCTGTGGCGGCGCACCTGCGGCACCCGGCTGTCGGCCGCCCTCCTCGCGGTCACCGTCATCGGGCTGCCGTCGGCCGACCAGGCGTGGATGTGGTCGCAGACGCTGCTGTTCTCCGGCGCCTACGAGCCCTACGCGTGGCTCGTCGCGCTCTCGGCTCCCGCCCTGCTCACCTGGTACGCCTCCTCGCCCGGGCGGCTCGACGTGCGGCGCGGCGTGCTCCTCGGGGTGGCCATCGGTGTCGCCGCGTGGCTGTACGTCCTCTACGCCCTGGTGATCGCCCTCGCCGCCGTCGTGGTCGTGCTGCTGCAGCGGCGGGAGCGGGCGCCGCTGGAGCTCGCCCTCTCCGGCCTCACCGCGATCGTGCTCGTCTCCCCCTGGCTCGGACCGTTCCTCGTCGAGTGGCTCGACGCCGGCATGCCCACGTCGGACGCGCTGACGTTCATCGAGCCCGACGGCTCCTACGGCACCCTCGTGACCGCCGTCGCCTCGCCCTGGCTGCTGGTCGCCCTGGGCGGCGCGGTGACGCTGATGACCGCCGACCCCGAGGTGCACCGCCGGCTGCGCGGCGTGCGGGCGCTGGCCGCCACCGTGCTCGGGCTCGGTCTGGCCCAGGCGGTGCTCGGCCAGGCCGGCCAGGGCGTCCTGTTCCACCGCCTCCTGCTCGTGCTCGGGATCACGCTCCTGGCCGCGGGGACCTTCGCCGCCTGGATCCTGTACCCGCGGCTGCGGCCCCGCCTGGCGGCCGCGGGGGCGGTGCTGCGCCGGCCGCAGCGGGTCGCGGTCGCCGTCCTGGCGGTCCTGCTCGTCGTCGGGCTCGGCGGCCACGCCCGCGAGTGGACGCTGCGCGAGACCGAGGCCGAGCTCCGCCGGCTGGCCCAGGACACGCCCTACCCGGACGGCTCCTTCCCGCGGACGGCGTCGGCCGAGACGCGGGAGAAGTACGGAGACTTCACGCCGACCGCGGACCTGGACGCGGCCATCCGGGAGGCCGCCGCCGCCGCCGGGCAGGGCGAGCCGGGGCCGGTCCTCACCGACAACGTGGCTCTCCTGGCCACCACGCCGCTGCACGGCTACCAGCAGTGGTGGGGGCTCTACGCCAATCCGCTCGGCGAGTACCCGGTGCGCCGCGCGTTCCTCGAGGGCCTGGAGGACCTGCCGGCCGCCGACCTCGTGCAGCGGCTGCGCGAGGACCCGGACGCGCCCGCCGTGCTCGCCCTGCAGCGCGACCCCGACGAGCCGGACACCGTGGTGTTCCGATCCATGGACTGGGACCCCTCCCAGGGCGGCTCCCTGCACTGGTCGGTCCGGCTGCCCGTCGCGCTGTTCGACGACCCGGCCTTCGAGACGGCCACGGTGGGGACCTGGGTCGTCGCCGCCCTGCGGACGACGGACTGAGACTCCTGGGACGAGAGGGACGGGCCCGTCTCAAAATCGCCCCACACGCCCGCCGCGTCCCATCCGCCGGCGGAGTCCGCCGGTACAGTCGCCAGGCGTGACTTCAGCACCACCTGATCTCGTCGTCGTCGGTTCCGGGTTCTTCGGGCTCACGGTCGCCGAGCGGGTCGCCACCCAACTGGACAAGCGGGTGCTGGTCATCGACCGCCGCTCCCACATCGGCGGGAACGCGTACTCCGAACCCGAACCGGAGACCGGCATCGAGGTGCACGTCTACGGCGCGCACCTGTTCCACACGTCGAACGAGCGGGTCTGGCAGTACGTCAACCAGTTCACCGAGTTCACGGGCTACCAGCACCGGGTCTTCACGACCTACTCCGGGCAGACGTACTCGTTCCCGATGAACCTGCTGACCCTGTGCCAGTACTTCGGTCGCAGCTTCACCCCCGACGAGGCCCGCGCGCTCGTGGCCGAGCAGGCCGCCGAGATCGACACGGCCGCCGTCGGCAACCTCGAGGAGAAGGCGATCTCGCTGATCGGCCGCCCCCTCTACGAGGCCTTCGTGCGCGGGTACACGAAGAAGCAGTGGCAGACCGATCCGACCGAGCTGCCCGCCGCGGTGATCGCGCGGCTGCCGGTCCGCTACAACTTCGAGAACCGCTACTTCAACGACACCTACGAGGGCCTGCCCAAGGACGGGTACACGGCCTGGCTGCAGCGGATGGCCGACCACCCGAACATCGAGGTGCGGCTGTCCACGGACTACTTCGACGTCCGCGACGACCTGCCCTCCGACGTCCCCACCGTCTTCACCGGGCCGATCGACAAGTACTTCGACTACGAGGCCGGCGAGCTGGGCTGGCGCACCCTGGACTTCGAGACCGAGGTGCTGCCGGTCGGCGACTTCCAGGGCACGCCGGTGATGAACTACGCCGACGAGGACGTGCCCTACACGCGCATCCACGAGTTCCGGCACTTCCACCCCGAGCGCGACTACCCCACGGACAAGACGGTCGTCGTCCGCGAGTACTCGCGGGCCGCGGAGTCCGGCGACGAGCCCTACTACCCGATCAACACCCCCGAGGACCGCGCGAAGCTCGAGCGGTACCGCGAGCTGGCCAAGAAGGAGGCCGTGGACCGGCGCGTGCTCTTCGGCGGCCGGCTGGGCACCTACAAGTACCTGGACATGCACATGGCGATCGGCTCGGCGCTGAGCATGGTCGACAACCGCATCCGCCCCTTCTTCGACCAGGGTGGCGCGCTCGACGGCCGCCTGGAGGACTGATGGGCGTCGACGTCTACCAGCTCGTCGAGGAGCCGGACTGGTTCTCGGCCCTCTCCCCCCGCGAGAGCCGGCTGCTCCAGGGCGCGCTGGCCTACCACACGCTGGTACGACCGGGGCAGCGCGTGCGCCTCACGGTGCTGCGCACCGACGGCCCCCACCCGCCGTCGCTGACCGACCAGTCGACCACCCGCATCGAGTGGCCGTCGGACCGGACCGTCGTCGGCACCATCGAGGCGCAGGCCACCGGGACGCCGGTCTCCGCGACCGCCGCGGTGGACGTCGTGGTGGACCTCGGCGGCCCGCCGGAGTCGCTGATGCGCCTGGAGCGCCCACCGGGGCGGGTCCACGAGGTCCGCAGCGCCGTCCGCGCGCGCATCCCCGTGGCCTTCGACGTCGCGCGCCAGAAGCGCACCGACCGGCTGGAGAACCGGCGGCTCTCCCGGCCCATCCCGCGGGTCGGGCGGTCCCAGACCCGCGGGACCGGCTCGGCCTCCGGCAGCCCGCGCGCGGTGCTGTTCGGCCTGCACTGGCTCGAGCTCGGCGGCGCCGAGAAGTGGGCGGCCGAGACGGTCGGGATGGCGCGCGACGCCGGCCTGGTCCCGATCGTCCTGAGCGACCGCCCCTCCGGGCACCCCGACATCGCCCGCCCGGTCTTCGACGACGCGCTGGTCATCCCGCTCTCCCACCCGATGACGGGCGAGCAGGAGTCCCGGCTGCTCAGCGACCTGTTCCGGCGGTTCGACGTCCGCGGCGTGCACGTGCACCACTGCACCTGGCTGTACAACCGCCTGCCCTGGATCCGCGCGCACTACCCGGGGACGTCGCTGGTGGACTCGCTGCACGTCCTGGAGTGGCGCACCGGCGGGTTCGTCGACATCGCGCTGCGGATGTCCAACGTGATGGACTCCCACCACGTCATCTCCCCGCAGCTGCGCGACTATCTCGTGGACCGGCAGGGACTGCCGCGGGAGAAGGTCAGCCTCGCGACGCTCGCCGACCTCACCGTCGATCCGGCCGGCTCCCCCGCCGTCGCCGCGGCGCCGCGGGCCCCCGGAGCGCCGCTGACGGTGGCCTTCGTGGGCCGCTTCACCCAGCAGAAGCGCCCCTACCTGTTCCTCCGCCTCGCCGCCCGGCTGCACAAGCGGCTCGGCGACCGGGTGCGGTTCGTGATGCACGGCGACGGCGAGCTGGCCGCGGAGGTCCGCGCCGACCACGCGCGGCTCGGCCTGGCCGGCGTCGTGGAGCTGCGCGGGACCGGCCGCCCGGTCGCCGACACGCTCGCGGAGGCCGACGTCCTGGTCATCAGCTCCGACAACGAGGGCGTCACGCTCACCTCGTTCGAGGCCGACGCCCACGGCGTGCTCGTGCTCAGCGCCGACGTCGGCTCGCAGGCCTCCGTCGTCCCCGAGGCGATGCTCGTGCCCCGCGCGCCGCTGGCCTTCCTCGCCGCGGCCGAGCGGGCCGTCGTGCAGCTCTGCGACGACCCGGGCCTCGCCGCCCGCCTGCTCCTCCAACAGCGCAGCCGGGTGGACGCCTTCGCCGCCCTGCCGCGAGCCCGGGACTGGACCCGGGCGCTCTACGAAAGGTGGGCCTCATGACGAACGTGGCCGCGGTCATCGTCACGTACAACCGCGCCGACAAGCTCGGCAAGGTCGTCGAGAACGTCCTGGCCCAGGACCGCCCCGCCGACCAGGTGATCATCGTCGACAACGCGTCGACCGACTCCACGGCCGAGGTGCTGGCCGCCTACGAGGGCCGCCCCACGGTGACCGTCGAGCGGCTGAGCGAGAACACCGGCGGCGCCGGTGGCTTCGCGCACGGCATGTCCCTGGCCTACGAGCAGGGCGCCGACTTCGTCTGGATCATGGACGACGACTGCTACGCCGACTCCGACGCCCTCCGCACCCTGCTCGATGGGCACGCGCGGGCCGAGGACAGCATGGGCATGCGCCTGCCCTTCGCCTGCTCGGTCGTCCGCTGGACCGACGGCGACATCTGCGAGATGAACAACCCCGAGCCGACCTGGGACTGGGGCAAGCTCCTCGCGCGCGGCGAGCAGAGCGTGCTGGTGAACTCCTGCTCGTTCGTCTCCGTGATGTTCCCGCGCTGGGCGCTCACCCAGTTCGGGCTGCCGCTGGCCGAGTACTTCATCTGGTTCGACGACCAGGAGTACACCCGCCGCCTGTCCAAGGCCGGGCCGGGCGTCCAGGTCCTGACCAGCGGCGTCCTGCACGACCTCGGCGTGAACCGCGGCGTGAACTTCGGCGACGTCAACGCCGGCAACATGTGGAAGTTCGAGTACGGCGTGCGCAACGAGGCCTCCTACCGCTGGCACCACGAGGACGCGTTCGCGGCCCTGCGCTTCGCGCAGCGGCTGTTCAGCGGCCTCCGCGGCGGCGGGGTGCCGTGGCCGCTGCGCCGCCGGCTGGCCCGCAAGTGGGTCGAGGGCATCCGCTTCGACCCGAAGCCGCGCTTCCCCCGCACCGTCCTCTGACGGTCGGACCTCACGACGCCGAACGCCGGTGTCCCCGCACGGGGGGACACCGGCGTTCGGCGTCGTGGACCGGCTCAGCCCCAGGGCGTCGTCAGCACCGTGGCGACCAGCTGCTCGTGGTCGAGGCTGTAGGCCTCCCAGCGGTAGGTGACACCCGTCCGCTCGACGAACTCCCCCCAGGCCCGGTGCTCGTGGTCCTGCCAGCCGGGGTAGTTGAAGTACTCGTCGAAGACCACGATCGTCCCCGGCACCAGTCGGTCGCCCAGCAGGTCGAGCACCGTCTTCGTGGAGGAGTACAGGTCGGCGTCCAGGTGCAGGAAGGCCACCGGTCCCTCGTGCTCGGCGAGGAAGCCCGGGAGGGTGTCCTCGAAGAGCCCGACGACCAGCTCGGCCCCCGGCACCTCGGGCAGCGCCTCCTGGGCGAAGGCGCCCACCGGGAAGTCGCTGCGCCAGGTCTCGGGCAGGCCGCTGAACACGTCGAAGCCGACCACCGGTCGACCGGGGCACTCCTCGGCGATGACCCGCAGCGTCCCGCCGCTCCCGACCCCGAACTCCAGGACCAGCCCGGGGAGCTCACCGACGAGGCGGAGCCCGTGCCGGAGGGTGTCGTGCGGGTCCGGGTAGCGCGGGAGGCCCGGCATCTGCTCCAGGACGAAGCGCGTCGTCTCCTCCAGCGCGAGGACGTCACCGGCGAACCCGATGTCGCGACGGTGCCGGTGCTCGTAGCCGGCGATCGCCTGCTGGGCCCGCAGGACCTCCGCGCGCAGGTCCTCGACCTGACGGCCGAGCGCCTCGGCGCGCTGCTCGGCGCGCTGCCGCTCGGCCTCGGCCAGGCCCACGAGCTGGCGCAGGAGCGCCCGCGTCTCCTCCGGCCGGGCCTCCTGGACGGCCTCCCGGGCAGCCTCTCGCGCGGCGCGCACCAGCTTCCCGCGCACGGCTGTCCTCGCGCGATCGATCATCTCTGTGTCCTCCGGGACGTCATCCGGCGCTGCCGGGTGGGCCGAATCGCTCCTGGCGTCCGGCGCGGGTGAGGGTGAGCCAGCTCCGCAGCCCGCGGACGTCCTTCCGGCTCAGGAAGAAGTAGCCGAAGCGGACCAGTTCCAGGGGGAACAGCCAGCGCATGCCGGGCTGGGCCATCAGGTACCCGCGGTTGCGGTAGACGTAGAACCGCTTCACGTCGTCGGACGGGTACTGCGCCGACAGGCGACCGCCGAGGATCGGCAGGAACTCGTCACCGCCCTGCGGGTGCAGGTAGCGGACGCGCATCGTCGTCCCGAACCGCAGGCCCGAGCGCGTCAGCCGGCGGTGGATCTCGGTCTCGTCGCCGCGGATGAACAGCCGCAGGTCGGGGACGCCGACCGCGCGGAAGGCGTCGGCGCGGAACAGCGCCCCGTTGAACAGCGAGGCGTAGGACGGCAGGAACTCGTCCGGCGCGAAGTCGGCGACGGCGGACCGCCAGCGCAGCCCCCGCCGGAGGGGGAAGGCCAGCCGGCCCGGGTCGGCCTCGTCGACGACGGCCGGCGACACCTCCGCCAGGTCCCGCGCCCGCGCCTCCTCGAGCAGCGTCGCGAGGACGGCGGTGCCGTCGGGGCGGCCGTCGTCGTCGGCGCACCAGACCCAGTCCGCGCCCAGCGAGAGCGCGGTGAGCAGCCCGAGGGCGAAGCCCCCGGCGCCCCCCAGGTTGGCGTGCGAGGGCAGGTAGACCGTCTCCGCGGCGCACTCGGCCACGACCGCGGCGGTCTCGGCCGACGCGCCGTTGTCGACGACGACGACCCGGTCCACCGGCCGGCTCTGGCTCGCCACGCTGCGCAGGCTCTCCCGGAGCAGCGCATCCCTGTGGCGCGTGACGATCACCGCGACGACGAGCTCGCCGGGCGGTCGGGCGGCGGACGCGGTCATGCCGCGCCGTGGCCCTTCTCGAGCGGCCAGGCCTCGGGGCCCTTGTAGGCCGTGAGGACCTCCTTGAGCGACCCCTGCTGCTTGATCCGCCCGTGCTCCATCCAGATCGCGCTGGTGCACAGCTGGCGCAGGAACTCGTCGGAGTGGGAGGCGAACACCAGCAGGCCGGCACGCGCGACGAGGTCGCCGAGGCGGTCGCGGGCCTTCTCCAGGAAGGCCGCGTCCACGGCCCCGATCCCCTCGTCCAGGAGCAGGATCTCCGGGTCGATGCTGGTGACCACGCCCAGCGCCAGGCGCACCCGCATACCCGTGGAGTAGGTGCGCAGCGGCATCGAGAGGAAGTCGCCGAGCTCGGTGAACTCCGCGATGTCGTCGACCCGCTTCTCCATCTGCTTGCGGGTCATGCCGAGGAACAGCCCGCGGATCAGGATGTTCTCGTACCCGGAGATCTCCGGGTCCATCCCGACGCCGAGGTCGAACACGGGCGCGACCTTGCCGTGGACGACGGCGGTGCCACTGGTCGGCTCGTAGATGCCGGCGAGCAGCCGGAGCAGCGTGGACTTGCCGGCGCCGTTGTGGCCGACGAGACCCACGCGGGCGCCGTCCTCCAGGTCCACCGTCACCTCGTGCAGGGCCTGGATGACCGGGACCTTCGCGCCGCTGTCGATGTTGCCGCCGACGACCCCGAGCACCGTCTTCTTCAGCGAACGGCTCTTCGCGTCGAAGATGGGGAAGTCGACCGACGCGTCGCGCGTCGTGATGCTGACCACTGGTGTGCCTCTCTGGCGTGGACGCCCGGTACCGCGGACCGTCAGACCCAGTACGCGACGCGGGCGCGGTAGCGCCGCATCACGAGGATCGCCAGGACCCAGCCGACGACGGTGATCGCGAGGACCACCAGCCAGTGTCGGATCTGCTGGTCGGCTCCGAGCATGGGCGCACGGATGATCTCGATGAAGTGCAGGAAGGGGTTGAACTCCGCCAGGCGCGCCCGATCGGCGACGTCGGGGTTGGGGCTGTTGATCAGATCGTCGTAGATCCAGACGATCGGGGTCAGGAAGAACATCAGCTGCACGATGCTCTGCGTGATCGGGGTCAGGTCGCGGAACCGCGTGCTGATGATCCCGGCCAGCAGCGCGACCCAGGCCCCGTTCAGGACGATCAGCGCGAAGGCCGGGATGGCGGCGAGGCTGCGCCAGGTCAGCGGCTGCGGGAAGACGATGAGCATCACCGCGTAGACGACGAGGTTGTGCGCGAAGAACAGCATCTGCCGCCAGATCAGCCGGAACACGTGCACGCTGATCGGCGAGGGCAGGTGCTTGATCAGGCCCTCGTTGGCGATGAAGACCTCGGAGCCCTCGTTCACGCAGCCGGAGATGAATCCCCAGACGATGAAGCCGACGAGGATGTACGGCAGCTGCTCCTCGAGGGGGTTGCCGAACAGCCCGGCGTAGAGGATGCCCAGCGCGATGGCGGTGACGGCCATGCTGATGGTGATCCACAGCGGGCCGAGGAGGGACCGCCGGTAGCGCTGCCTGATGTCCTGCCAGCCGAGGTGGCCCCACAGCTCCCGCTGCCCCCACCCCGCCCGGAGATCCTGGAAAGCCCTCCCGAGGGGCGACGGGGTCACTGCTGCCGAACTCACTCCCGCACGGTACCTGCGGGGGCGGGCCGCCCGTGGCAGGCGGCGGGTGTCCCGGGACGGGTGCGACCCGTGGGACGGACCGGTCCACCGAGGCCCGGCCGGCGCCCCGCGACCGCCTCTCCCCCTCGCGAGCGCCGTCCCGTCCCGTCCGTCCCAGCCGTCCCGTGTCGTCCCCGCTCCACCCGCTCCCCCGCGCCGTCGCCACCTACTCTCGCGGTGCGCCCCTCGGCGGTCGATGCGACCGCGCGCAGGTGACGGATGGGTCCCACGCAGCGGACCGGGACCGGGGGCGCGCGCCAGCACCAGGGAAGGACGCCTCCGTGAGCCCGAAGAAGCCCACCCCGCCCGGCGAGTCCGGGCGGTCGGCCGAGCCCGGAGCGTCGGGCGACCGGTCGCTGCCGCCCCGCCTGGACCCGCGGGTGGGCCGATCCGGCTCCAGCCGGGCGCCGAGGCCCGCCGCGCCCGCCGGCCACGCACCGGCGGACGCCGCCGGCCCCGCCCGCCGTGGCCGCACCCGCCGCACCACCATCGTCGTCCGCGCGCTGGCCGGGCTGCTGTCCGCCGTGCTGCTGTCCACCACCGGCTGGAGCTGGTACCTGGGTCAGGTCGCGGAGGCCTCGGTCAACCGCACCGACGCGATCCCCGACACCGGCAACGAGGGCACCGGCGAGGCCACGGAGGCGATGAACCTGCTGCTGGTCGGCAGCGACAGCCGCGCCGACCTCACCGACGAGCAGCTGCGCGAGCTCAACGCCGGCGAGGACTCCGGGCTCAACACCGACACGATCATCCTGGTGCACGTGCCCGCGGACGGCTCCGCGGCGTCGTTCGTGTCCTTTCCGCGCGACTCCTACGTGAAGATCCCCGGCTACGGCTGGGACAAGCTGAACGCCGCCTACGCCTACGGCTACAACGGCGTGGACGACTCGATGCCCGAGCCCGAGCGGCAGGCCGGTGGCGCGCAGCTGCTGGTGCAGACGATCTCCGAGCTGACCGGCCTGCAGATCGACCACTACGCCGAGGTCGACCTGCTCGGGTTCTTCCAGCTCAGCAGCGTCGTCGGCGGCGTCGAGGTCAACCTGTGCGCGGCCGTGGACGACCGCGCCTACTCGGGCGCCGTCTTCGCCGCCGGCCCGCAGACCATCTCCGGCGCCGACGCGCTGCGCTTCGTCCGGCAGCGGCACGGCCTGCCGCGCGGCGACTACGACCGCATCATCCGCCAGCAGGTGTTCATCGCCGGTGTCCTGCGCAAGATGCTGTCCGAGGACGTGCTCCTCGACCTGGGCAAGCAGCGGCAGCTCGTCGAGGCGGCCTCGCAGGCACTGACGGTGGACGAGGACCTCGACCTGTTCGGGCTCGCCCGCCAGATGCAGTCGGTGACCGAGGGCAGCATCGAGTTCCAGACGGTCCCCTACGTCGGGGACGAGCGGGACGAGCAGGGTCGCTCGATCATCCGGCTGGAGGACGAGGAGACGCTGCACGCGTTCTTCGCGCAGCTGTCCGCCGAGCCCGCGGCGCCCGCCGAGGAGCCTGCGGCACCCCCGGCCACCGTCGACCCCGCCTCGGTGCCCGTCGAGGTGCTCAACGGCTCGGGGACCCCGGGGCTGGCCGCCGACGCCGCCGGCGAGCTCGAGGAGGCCGGCTTCCCCGTCGCCGGCACCGGCAACGCCGACTCCGCCGACTACACGCAGACCGTCGTCCGGCACGCCGCCGGGGACGAGGCGCTCGCCGCCACCGTCGCCGCAGCGGTCCCCGGCGTGCTCGTCGAGCTCGACGACACCCTGACCGCCGGCACGGTGCAGCTCGTCCTCGGCGAGGACTTCACCGGCATCGGCGTGCCCGTCACCGCGGCGACCCCGGCCGACGAGGTGGCCGGGGAGGACCTGCGGACGGCGCAGGACACCACCTGCATCAACTGAGCACCCCCGCCGTCCTCACGGGGCGCGGTCCCGGCGTCACCCAGGGCACCGAGAACAGCTACGCGCTGCCCACCTGGTCAGTTCTTGCCATTCCCGGCCGAGCCGCCGCCGTCCCACACTCGCCTCGATGACCTGAATCGCGGAGGCCGAGGGAGGGACGAGGGGTGAGCACCAGGAGGCCCGATCCCCACGGCGGCGACGGCCGGTCCCTGCCGCCCCGGCTGGATCCGCGCCTGGGCCGGGCCGGCTCCGGCCGGCCGGCGCACCCCGGCGGGCACGATCCGCTGGCCGCCGACCGTCCCGCTCGGCGCCCCACCCGGCGCGCCACCGTCGTCACGCGCGTCCTGGCCGGCGTGCTGTCCGCCGTGGTGCTCGCGACCACCGGGTGGAGCTGGTACCTCGGGCAGCTGGCCGAGGCGTCGATCAACCGCACCGACGCGATCCCCGACAGCGGCAACGAGGAGTCCGGCGACGTCCCGGAGGCGATGAACCTGCTGCTGGTCGGCAGCGACAGCCGCGCCAACCTCACCGAGGAGCAGCTGCGCGAGCTCAACGCGGGCACCGACTCGGGCCTCAACACCGACACGATCATCCTGGTGCACCTCCCGGCCGACGGCTCCGCGGCGTCGTTCGTGTCCTTTCCGCGCGACTCCTACGTCGAGATCCCGGGGCACGGCTGGAACAAGCTGAACGCCGCCTACGCCTTCGGGTACAGCTCGGTGGACGACGGCCGGCCCGAGTCCGAGCGGCAGGCCGGCGGCGCGCAGCTGCTCGTGCAGACGATCTCCGCGCTGAGCGGCCTGCAGATCGACCACTACGCCGAGGTGGACCTGCTCGGCTTCTTCGAGCTGACCAGCGTCGTCGGCGGCGTCGAGGTCAACCTGTGCGCGGCCGTGGACGACCGGGAGTTCTCCGGCGCCTTCTTCCCGGCCGGCCCGCAGGTCATCTCCGGCGCGGACGCGCTGAAGTTCGTCCGGCAGCGGCACGGCATCAACGGCGACTACGACCGCATCATCCGCCAGCAGGTGTTCATCGCCGGCGTGCTGCGCAACATGCTGTCCGGCGACGTGCTGCTCGACCCCGGCAAGCAGCGCGACCTGGTGGAGGCGGTCGCCCGGTCGCTGACCGTGGACCAGGACCTCGACCTGTTCCAGCTGGCGCGGCAGATGCAGTCGGTGACGCTGGACCGCATCGAGTTCCAGACCGTCCCCTACGTCGGCGACGACCGGGTCGACGGCGCCGGGGCGATCGTCCGGCTGGAGGACGAGGAGACCCTGCACGCCTTCTTCGCCCAGCTGTCGGCGGAGCCGGCGCCGGATCCGGCCGAGCCGCCGGCCACGGTCGACCCCGCCTCGGTGCCCGTCGAGGTGCTCAACGGCTCGGGGATCTCCGGTCTGGCGGCCGGCGCCGCGGGCGAGCTCGAGGAGGCCGGGTTCCCCGTCGCCGGCACCGGCAACGCCGACTCCAGCGACTACACCCGAACCGTCGTCCGGCACGCCGCCGGGGACGAGGCGCTCGCCGCCACCGTCGCCGCGGTGATCCCCGGGGTGCTCGTCGAGCTCGACGACACCCTGACCGCCGGCACGGTGCAGCTCGTGCTCGGCGAGGACTTCACCGGCGTCGGCGTGCCCGTTCCCGCTCAGCCCGCGCCCGGCGAGGTCACCGGCGCCGACCAGCGCAACGCCGCCGACCGGAGCTGCATCAACTGAGAGCGCTGCGCCGCCTCCGCCGGACGCGGAGGGGGCCGGGACGCCTCCTCTGCCGCCTCCCTAGCGCCGGAGCTGCTCCGCCTCCGCGGGACGGGCCGGCTCGGCCGCCTGCGGCGATCGGACGTCTCGCGGCGGGAGCACGGCGTACCGCCAGGCCAGGACCAGCAGGATGGCCAGCAGGGAGAGGCCGACCCGGACCATGACGGTGCCCCAGATCGTCGGGACGTTCGCGGGGTAGCCCAGGGCGAGGACGGGCAGGAGCAGCGGCCACAGTACCGCCGTCCGCCCCGTGACCGCCCCGGGCCGCCCCGCGATGACGAACACGGGCACCAGCAGCAGCGCGTAGTGGGACCAGACCACCGAGGAGGCGAGGCTGCTGGTCAGGAGCAGCAGCACGCCGACCTCCACGACGCGCACGACCGGATCACCGCCGGTCCGGCGCCAGCGGACGACAGCAGCGCCGACGCCGATCACGACCATGACGACGCGCAGCCCCAGGACCAGCTTCTCGGGGAGACCGGCGTAGTCGAGCAGGTGCGCCAGGGATGCGTTCGCCGGGTTCTCGGTCTTCTCCTGGCCGCGGAGCAGGCTGGGGATCGTGACGTCGAAGAAGTTGCCCGGGTCGGCCACCAGCAGCAGCGACAGCGCCGATCCGACGACGGGGATCCCGACGGCGATGGCGAGCGCGCGGGGGCGGAACGCGAGGAGCGGGAGCAGCAGCAGGCCGATGAGGAACGGCTTGACCACGATGCTCAGCCCGAGCAGCACGGCGAAGGTCGTCCACCGGCCCCGGGCGGCCGCGGCGAGGATGAAGGGCAGCATGGCCAGCGGGACGAACTCGGAGTTCGCCACGGCGATGAGATCCCCGCCGGCATAGCTGGTCAGGACGGCCAGGGAGACCGCCGGAGCGAGCCAGCGGGGGCCGGGCGCGGCCAGCAGCCGCACCGACGCCGTGGCGAGGACCACGACGGCGCAGCAGCACAGCAGGACGCCGACGCCCATGCCGTGACCCTCGCGCAGGAGAGCGAAGGGAGCGGCCAGGACCGCGGAGGTCGGGAGGTAGAGGAAGCCCTCGTCGATGAAGACCGGTGCCCCGTCGAGGAGGTGCCGTCCCGCGTACCAGACGATCCGCAGGTCGCCGGCGTTCTTGTAGCCCTGCCAGACGCGGACGGCGGCGATGGCGACGACGGCCATCCAGAGCGCCCGTTCCGCGGTGCCGGACTCCCGGACCTCCCTGACCAGCGCTGCCCGTGCGGCACGCAGCGCCACGGTCACAGGGGGAGTTTACGGAAGATCGCGCGGGGGGCGTGCCGGAGACCGCTCATCACCCAGCGCATCGCGCCGGGCACCCACACCGTGTGCCGACCCTTGCGGACGCCGGTCACGATCGCCTCGGCCACCGCCTCGGGCGTCGTGGCCAGCGGCGCGGGCGGCAGGCCCTCGGTCATCTTCGACCGCACGAAACCGGGGCGGACCACCAGGACCGAGGCCCCGCTGCCGACGAGGGAGTCGGCGAGGCCGCTGAAGAAGGCGTCCATCCCGGCCTTGGTCGAGCCGTAGACGAAGTTGGAGGCCCGGGCCCGCTCCCCCGCGACCGAGGAGAGCGCGACGATCGTCCCGTGCCCCTGGCGGCGCATCCGCTCGGCGAGGACGGTGCCGACGACGACGGGTGCCACGTAGTTGACCTGCGCCAGCGCGGCGACGGCGTCCGCGTCCCGCGCCAGCTGCGACTGGTCGCCCAGCTGGCCGAAGGCGACCAGGGCGACGTCGACGTCCCCGCCGGCCGTGGCCGCGGCGACCATCCGCGCCGGCGACGCCGGGTCATCAGCATCGAAGTCGACGACCTCGACGGTCCCCCCGGCGGTGCGCAGCTCCTCGACCACGGCGCTGCGCCGGTCGCTGTCGCGCGCGGCCACGACCACGCGCAGCGGCCGTTCCTGCAGGTAGCGGCGGGCGGTGGCGACGGCGATGTCGGAGGTTCCGCCCACCAGCAGCAGGGAACCCACGGAGCCGAGCGCGTCGATCACAGGTGCAGCCTCCTGGCCAGGTCGGAGGTGAAGAGTCCGTCGGGGTCCACGCGGGCACGCACGGCGCGGAAGTCTTCCAGCCGCGGGTACATGCGCTCGAACACCTCCGGGCGCACGCGGGAGTCCTTGGCGAGGTAGGTGCGCCCGCCGACGTCCACGACGAGCTCGTCCAGCTCGTCCAGCAGCGCGGCCAACCCCCGGACGACGGGGATGTCCAGCGCCAGCGTCCAGCCCGGCGAGGGGTAGGACAGCATCCCCGGGTTGCCCTCGCCGAACCGCTTGAGCACGGCCAGGAACGAGGCGTGCCCGGAGCCGCTGATCCGCTCGAGCAGCCGGCGCACCGTCTCCTCGTGCCCGAACGGCACGGTCACCTGGTACTGCACGAAGCCCCGCGGGCCGTAGATGCGGTTCCAGGCGCCCACGCTGTCGAGCGGGTGGAAGAAGGTCGGGATGCTCTGCAGCTGGTCCCGCTTCCGCGCCGGCGCCTTGCGGTACCAGAGCTCGTTGAACGCCGACACCGTGGCGAGGTTCAGCAGGCCCGGCGGGAAGACGTCGGGGACCGAGAGCTTGACCGCCTGCGAGTACCGCAGGGGGTCCGCCTGCTTGCGGGCAGGCAGCTCGTCGCGCCGCGCGAACCGCCCGCGGGTGAGCACCGACCGGCCCATGCGGGCGCCCTTGGCGACGCAGTCGATCCAGGCCACCGAGTAGTCGTAGAGGTGGTCGGACTCGGTGAGCAGGGCCAGCAGCGAGTCCAGGTCCGGCGTCCGGTCGGTGTCGACCAGCGTCTGCGAGGACTCGATCGGCTTCATCCGGACCCGGGCGCGCAGGATGACGCCGGTGAGGCCCATGCCGCCCGCCGTGGCCCAGAACAGGTCCGGGTCGGCGTCCGCCCCGAGCGCCGGGTCCTGCGCGGGACCCACCCGGCGGACCTGGCCGTCGGCGGTCAGCAGGTCCAGCCAGCGCACGTGCTGGGCGAAGCTGCCGGCGACGTGGTGGTTCTTGCCGTGGATGTCGGCGGCGATCGCCCCGCCGACGGTCACGTAGCGGGTGCCGGGGGTGACCGGGACGAACATGCCCAGCGGGACGAAGAGGTTCATCAGCCGGTCCAGCGAGATGCCGGCCTCGACCTCGACCTCCGCCGCGGCCAGGTCCACGTCCAGCACGCGGTCCGCGCCGGTCATGTCCAGCACGTGCCCCCCGGCGTTCTGGGCCGCGTCCCCGTAGCTGCGGGCCAGCCCGCGCGCGACCAGGCCGCGGCCCCGGGCCTCGGCGAGGACCTTGCGCACGTCGGCCTCGTCGCCCACGCGCTCGAGCAGCGCGGGCGTGGGCGCGGTGCGCCCCCACCCCGTCAGAGTCTCAGGGCTTCGCCCGGCCCCCTGCAGGGTCCCGCTGCGAGCGTGCGAGGCGTGGGGGGAACGGGGTCCCTTTTCAGACACCGTAGACACCCAGCGCCATGGTGGCGGCCCAGATCACGCCGAGGGCCAGCAGGACCCGGTCGCCCAGGACGATGTCCTCCGGCGCCCCGGCCTCGCCCTTGTCGACGTCCCGGGCGTACAGCAGGATCGCCAGCACGAACGGGGCGATGGAGATCAGCGACCAGGGGGCGCCGTCCTGGGTCTCCCCCATCTCGAAGGCCCACAAGCTGTACGCGGTCAGGGTCACCGCGGCCGACAGGCTCCAGACGAAGCGCAGGTAGCTGCCCGAGTACTCCTGCAGCGTCTTGCGGGTGGCGGCAGCGTCACCGATGAGGACCAGCTCGGAGTAGCGCTTGCCGGCGACCATGAACAGCGAGCCGAAGGCCGCGACGAGCAGGAACCACTGCGACAGCTCCAGCCCGGCGGCGACACCGCCGGCGATGCCGCGCAGCAGGAAGCCGGAGGCGACGACCGCGAGGTCGATGACCGGCTGGTTCTTGAGGAAGAGGCAGTAGCCCAGCTGGATCACCACGTAGCTGCCCAGCACCCAGGCCAGGGCCGGCCGGGTGAGCAGCACGGCGATCACGAGCGCGGCGACGAAGAACACCGCCGCCATCGACAGGGCCAGGCTCTTGGGCACGATGCCCGCGGCGATCGGCCGGAACCGCTTGCGCGGGTGCCGGCGGTCCTCGTCGACGTCGATCGTGTCGTTGACCAGGTAGACGCCGGAGGCGGCCACGCAGAAGAGCAGGAACGCGGCGGCCGTGGGGCCCAGCACGTCGACGTCGAACACCTTGCCCGCCGCGAGCGGAGCCGCGAGGACGAGGACGTTCTTCGCCCACTGCCGGGGCCGCACGGCGCGGACGACGCCCCAGGCGAAGGTGCCCCGCCAGCCCTCCAGGCGTGGAGCCAGAGGGGGCGAGGCCGGTGGGGACGGCGGAGCGGCCGGGGCCGGGGTTGCGGCCGGGGCCGGCGCGGCGCCGGCCGGGGCGACGGCGGCGTCCGGGGAGCCGGGCTGCGAGCGGGTCACGGTCACGCCTTCCTACCTTCGAGTCGGGTCAGGCGCCGCCGGACGAGGGTCGCCGTGCCGGCGCCCAGTGCCGCCCCCGAGACGACGTCGGACGGGTAGTGCACGCCCAGCAGCACCCGCGAGACGAGCATCGCTGCCGTCAGGCCGGCCATGGGAGCGCGGCCGACCATCGGCGCGAAGCCGACGGCGGCGGCAGCGGTCGAGCAGCTGTGCGCGCTGGGGAACGAGAGGCGGCTCGGTGTCGCCACCAGCGCCGGCACGTCCTCCAGCTGCGGGCGCACCCGCCGCACCACGCGCTTGACGACCACGCCGGCGGCATGGGCCGCCACGACCCCCGCGGTGCCCGCGACCCAGTCGGCGCGGCGCCGGCCGGACAGCCAGCCGGCCGTCCCCAGCGCGATCCAGCCGAGGGCGTGCTCGCCGAAGTGGGACATCCCCTGGGCCACCGGGACGGCGGGAGTGGAGCCCAGGGCCCGCCGGGTGGAGCGGAGCAGTGCATGGTCCAGGCGTACGAGCCGGGAACCGGCGCTCCGGGAGGTGGCGGTCATCGGAGGAACTGTAACCGCGCCGTGACCTGACAGCCCGGGAACGCGCGGGGGGAACCGCCCCGTCACAGGGCACTCTCGTCGCGTGCGCATCACGAAGCCCTCCACACCGCCCGACCTCCTGCGCGCGGCACTGCGTCGCGCGCCGGCCGCTCCCCTGCTCACGCACTACGACGACGTCGCCGCCTCCCGGGTGGAGCTGTCGGCCACCACGTTCGCCAACTGGGTGGCCAAGACGGCCAATCTCCTGCAGGAGGAGTTCGACGTGGGGCCGGGCAGCCGCGTGGCGCTGGTCCTGCCGGCCCACTGGCAGACCGCCGCGGTGCTGATGGCGGCCTGGAGCTGCGGCGCCACCGTGTTCGAGCCGGCCGCCGAGGACGACGGCGCGCTGGCCGACGCCGACGTGGTGCTGGCCGACCAGGGGCGGCTGGGCCCGCTGGAGGAGATGGACGTCCCCGAGCTGCTCGGGCTGTCGCTGCACCCCATGGGCGCGGGCATGACCGGCTACGCGGGGCCCGCCCGCGACTTCGCGATCGAGGTCCGCACCCAAGGCGACGTCTTCACCCCGTGGCAGCCGCCGGAGCCCACCGCCCCGGGCCTGCTGGTCGGCGGGCTGGAGCTGACCCTCGAGGGCATCGTGGACACCGCCGCCGAGCTGGCGGGACGGCTGGGGATCGGCGAGGGCGACCGCATCCTGGTCGACACGCGCACCGCGGCCGAGGCCGGTCCGGTGGCCTGGCTCCTGGCGCCGCTGGCCGCCGGGGCGTCCGTCGTCCTCGTCACCGCTCCCGACCTGTCCCGGCTCCCCCGGCGGGCGACCGATGAACGCGTCACGGCTACGCTCGGAACCCGCATCGAAGGCATCCGCGAGCTGGGCCGCCCCACCTGACGCGGGAGCAGGCCGGCCGCACGCGACGGACGGTGGTTCCTGCATGGACAAGGTGGTGGCCTCCGCACGCGAGGCGGTGACCGACATCGGGAGCGGGGCCGTGCTGGCCGTCGGCGGCTTCGGCCTGTGCGGCGTGCCGATCCGGCTGATCGCGGCGATCCGCGACGCCGGCGTGCGCGAGCTGACGACGATCTCGAACAACTGCGGCGTCGACGACCAGGCCCTCGGCGTGCTGCTGTACGCCGGTCGGATCCGCCGGACGATCAGCTCGTTCGTCGGCGGCAACAAGGAACTGGCCCGGCTGTACCTGTCCGGTCAGCTGGAGGTCGAGCTCACCCCGCAGGGCACCCTCGCCGAGCGGCTGCGCGCCGGCGGCGCGGGCATCCCGGCGTTCTACACCCCCACCGGCGTCGGCACGATGGTCGCCGACGGCGGCATCCCGGTGCGCTACGACGCCGAGGGCACCGTGGTCGAGACCTCCAAGCCCAAGGAGGTGCGCGAGTTCGGCGGGCAGCAGTACGTGCTGGAGACCGCGCTGACCGCCGACTTCGGACTGGTCCGCGCCGCGGTCGGCGACCGGCACGGCAACCTGGTGTTCGCCCGGTCGGCGGCGAACTTCAACCCGCTGGCGGCCATGGCCGGGCGGGTCACCATCGCCGAGGTCGAGCGGCTGGTCGAACCCGGCGAGATCCCCGCCGAGCACGTCCACCTGCCCGGGGTCTTCGTCGACCGGATCGTCGAGGTGGGCCCCGAGGGCAAGGGCATCGAGAAGCTGACCACCCGCCCCCGGACGGCCAGCACCCCGGAGGGGAACTGACATGGCACTCACCCGCGACGAGCTCGCCGCCCGCGTGGCCGGGGAGCTGACCGACGGCTCCTACGTCAACCTCGGCATCGGCATGCCCACCCTCGTGCCCAACTTCATCCCCGAGGGCGTGCACGTGGTGCTGCACTCGGAGAACGGCATCCTCGGCGTCGGGCCCTACCCCGTCGACGGCGAGGAGGACCCGGACCTCATCAACGCCGGCAAGGAGACCGTCACGGTGCTGCCCGGCGCCAGCTACTTCGACTCCGCGGCCTCGTTCGCGATGATCCGCGGCAAGCACCTCGACGTCGCCGTCCTCGGCGCGATGCAGGTCAACCCCCGCGGCGACCTGGCCAACTGGCTCATCCCCGGCAAGATGGTCAACGGCATGGGCGGGGCGATGGACCTCGTCCACGGCGCCCGCCAGGTGATCATCATGATGGAGCACGTCGCCCGCGACGGGTCGCCCAAGCTGGTCCAGGAGTGCACCCTGCCGCTCACCGGCAAGGCCTGCGTCGACCGGATCGTCACCGACCTCGCCGTCGTCGACGTCACTCCCGCCGGGTTCGTGCTCCGCGAGACCGCCCCCGGCGTCTCCGTCGACGAGGTGCTCGCCGCCACCGGCGCGCCGCTCACCGTGGCCGACGACGTCGCCCCCATGACCCTGCCCGCCACCGCCCAGCCCGCCACCACCTGAGCCCGCGGGCGATCGGTGACCTTCTCCGTCGTCGCCCGCGACCCGGCCACCGGCGACCTCGGGGTGGCCGTCGCCTCCTGCATCCTCGCCGTCGGCCGGGCCGTGCCCCGGGCGCGGCCGGGCGTGGGCGTGGTGGCCGTGCAGGCGCGCAGCCCCCGGGGGCTCGGGGGCGTGCTCCTGGCCGGGCTGGCCGAGGGGACGCCGCCGGCGGACCTGGTGCGGCGGGCGGCGCACGCGGCCGGGGACGACGACCGGCAGCTGGCCGTCCTCTCCGCGGCCGGTGAGGTCGCGGCCGACACCGGCCCGGGCACCTTCCCGGTCAGCGGGCACCTGGTCGGCGACGGCGCGTGCGTGCAGGGCAACATGCTGGCCTCGTCCGAGGTCCTGCCGGCCATGCTCGACGCCCTGGGTCGCGCTGCGGGCGACCTGCCCGACCGGTTGCTCGCCGCGCTGTCGGCCGGGCAGGACGCCGGCGGGGACCTGCGGGGCCGCCAGTCGGCGGCGCTGCTGGTGGTCGGCGGGCGACCGGAGACCGAGGAGGACGACGGCGTACGCGTCGACCTGCGGGTCGACGACTCCGGCGACCCGGTGGCGCAGCTGCGGATGCTGCGCAACCTGCAGCGCGCCTACGACGACCGCGACTACGACACCCTGGCGGTGTTCGCCCCCGAGGGGGCGCGCGACCTCTACGCCGCCCTGGCCGCATCCCGGCGCGGCGACCGGGCCGCCGCCCGCGGCGCCCTGGAGGCGATGCGGGAGCGACCCGGCTGGTCCCAGTGGCTGGCCGCGATGGCCGGCGACGGCCGGCTGGCCGCGGTCACCCGCCTGCTCGACTGACCGTGCGGCCGGCTGGGCCGGCCGGTCAGCGCGTCCCGGCGCCGACCGGCTCCGCGGCGACCGGGACCGCCCGCTCCAGCGCCGCGCCCTCGACGTCCACCCGCGGCAGCCAGCCCAGCCAGCGCGGCAGCCACCACGCCCGCTCCCCCAGCAGCGCGAGCGCCGCGGGCACCAGCACCATCCGGACGACGAACGCGTCGAACACGATGCCCATCGCCAGCGCGAAGGCGATCATCTTGATCGTCTCCTCGCCGGCGGGCACGAAGCCGGCGAACACCGAGAACATGATCAGCGCGGCGGCCACGACGACCGGGGCGGCCTGCCGGAAGCCGGTCCGGATCGCCGCCAGCGGCTCGACCCCGGAGCTGTGCGCCTCGTGCATCCGGGAGACCAGGAAGATCTGGTAGTCCATCGCCAGCCCGAACAGGATCCCGATCACCAGGATCGGCGCGAGGCTGATCAGCGGGCCGGTGGCGTCGAGGTTCACCGCGCCGGCGAGCCACCCCCACTGGAACACCGCGACCGTGGCGCCGAGCGAGGCGCCGACGGTGAGCAGGAAGCCCAGCACCCCGACCAGCGGCACCAGCAGCGAGCGGAAGACCAGGACCAGCAGCACCAGCGCCAGGCCGACGACCAGCAGCAGGTACACCGGCAGGGCGTCGTCGAGGGCCTGGGCGACGTCGACGCTCACCGCCGTGGCACCGGTGACCGACACCTCGATCCCGTCGAGGTCGGCGAACGCGGCGCGCAGGTCGGCCACCAGGCGCTCGGTGGCGGGGTCGGAGGGTCCGGACTCCGGGATGACGTTGAGCGTCGCGGCGGTGCCGTCGGTGTTCACGTTCCCGGCGACGGCGCGGGCGACGTCGTCCGTCCCGGACACCGTGGAGACGGCGCGCCGGGCGGCGTCCGCGGCGCCCTCCCCCTCGAACAGGACCACCAGGGGCCCGTTGAAGCCCTCGCCGAAGCCGCCGGCGAGCAGCGTCTGCGCGCGCGCGGCGCTGCTGCCCTCCGGCGGGTCCTGCACGAGCGTGGTCTGCATCGAGGCGAACGGGATCGAGACGACGCCCAGGGCCACCACGGTCAGCAGCAGCGACAGCACCCGGCGCCGGGTGACGGCGGCGACCCAGCGGGCCAGCCATCCGCGCCCGCCGCTCGACGCCGGCGCCGGCCCCGTCCCGGCGGCGGCGCGCAGCTTCCGCGGCAGCGCGCGGGCACCCAGGTAGCCGAGCACGGCGGGCACCAGCGTGAGGGCGACCAGGACGGCGACGACGATCGTCGCGGCGGCGGCCACGCCCATCTGCGTCAGGAACGGGATGCCGACGACCGACAGGCCGGCCAGGGCGATCACCACGGTGAGGCCGGCGGTCACGACCGCGGACCCGGCCGTGCCCACGGCGGTGGCGATGGCCGTGTCCACGTCGGAGCCGCGGCGCAGTTCCTGGCGGTAGCGCGTGATGATGAACAGCGCGTAGTCGATCCCCACGGCCAGGCCCAGCATCGCGGCCAGGATCGGCGTGGTCGAGGACAGCTCGGTGAAGCCGGTGGCGATGGTGACGCCGAGGACGCCGATGCCGACGCCGATCACGGCCGAGAGCAGGTTCATCCCGGCGAGCAGCAGCGAGCCGAAGGTCACCGCCAGGACGAGCAGGGCGACGACGACGCCGATGACCTCGGCCGGGCCACCGATGTGCGGCGGCGCCTGGACCGCCTCGCCACCGACCTCGACGGTGAGGCCGCTGCTGCCGCGCGCGTCCTCGACGGCGTCCGCGAGCGCGTCCTGCTGCCCGGGCGGCACCTCGCCGGGGGCGGCGTCGTAGGTGACGGTGACGTAGGCGATGGTCGGCTCCGCGGAGTTCACGCCGGGGTTCGCCGGGTCGAACGGGTCCGCCGCCGACACGACCCCGGGCAGCCGGGCGAGCTCGCCGGCCACGGCCTGGATCGCCGCCACGTGCGGCAGGAGGTTCTGCCCCTCCTCCGCCTGGAAGACCACCCGGGCGGTCGCGCCGGCGACCCCGCCGAACTCCTCGTCGATGCGCTCGAGGGCGGTGGTCGACTCCTGGCCGGGGATGGCGAAACTGCCCGCCGTCTCCCCGCCCAGGGTGACGGCGCCGACGCCGCCGCCCGCCAGGACGGCGAGCCAGACGAGCAGCACGGGGAGGCGGCGCCGGGCGGAGAACGCGCCGAGTCGGGAGAGCAGCACAGCCATGCGGATCAGGCCTCGTTCGGTTCGGGGTGGGGACGGGGCGCGACGGTCGCGGTGGTGGGCTCCGCGGAGCCGAGCGCGTCGAGGCAGGTGGCGACGATGTGCCGGCGCCACGCGGTGGTCCGGTCCTGCTGGTGGGCCGCGAGGGTCAGGACGGCGAGCGCGGCGTAGGCGCCGAGCACCCGGACCAGCCGTTCGGGCGGGGCGGTCTCCGGGTCCTCGACGAACACCCGCAGCGGGCCGTCGGCGATGGGGGCGGCAGGATCGACGCCGGACTGGATCGCCGGCGCGAGCAGCAGCGCGACGAGACCCGGGTGGCCGAGGGCGACGTCGACCATCGTCTCCACGGCCCTGCGGTCCCGCTCCGGCCCGGCCGGGAGGTCGCCCAACTGGTCGAGGACACGGGCGGCGAGGGTGTCGGCCTGGGCGACGACGGCGGCGTACAGCACGTCCTTGGTCGGGAAGTGGTGCAGCAGACCGGCCTTCGACAACCCGACCGCGTCGGCCACGTCCTGCACCGAGGTCTTGGCGAACCCGCGGCGGGCGAAGAGCGCGGCGGCGCGGTCGAGGATGCCCTCGTCCACCTGCTGCCGGAAGGGTCGCGCCACGAGGCCACGGTAGGCGGTGACCGACCAGAATGGTCGGCAAACCACCCGAGGTGGTCGGGTGGTGTTGCTCACGTCATCGAGCGGCGTTTCCAAACCCTAGTAAGCCGATCGGATTTGACGGGATTGACCTCCGCACCCTAGGGTTCCGGCCAGGTCCTGAGTGCCAGCACCAAGCCCCGGCTCGCTGGCCGGCAACCCTCCGCTGCGACGGGGTGCCCCGGGTGACGACCTGGCCGCCGCACCCCGCGGTGGCAAGTCAGCAGCCCCGTCGGGGCTCGGTACGAGGAGCCAGACCCGTGAGCACCCCGCCGCCCGGCGCGCGACCCGTCGTCCCCGACCTGGTCGGCCGCCCGGTGATCGACCTGCTGCGCACCGACAGCTCGCTCTGTCGCTGACCGCAGACCGCTGACCGCCGCCGGCCGCTCGGCCGGCGCCCCCCGCGACACCGCTCGCCGCTCGTCGGCGCGGTGCCGCGGCCTGCCCGCGCCCTCCCCCGCCCTCTCCGGAGTACCCGCATGTCGCTGCACCCCTCCGCCTCCCCCGGCCTCGCCGTCGTCGCCGTCCATCCGCACGACGCCCTGGCCGCACCGCTGTTCGCCGAGCTGCAGGTCGAGTACGACACCCGCTACGGCGACCTCTTCGGCGGCGCGGCCGAGGAGCTCGCGCGCTACCCGGCCGAGGAGTTCCTGCCGCCCGACGGCGAGCTGCTCCTGCTCGTGGAGGACGGCGCCCCGATCGCCGGCGGCGCGTTCCGCCGGCACCCCGACCCCGGGACCGCCGAGGTCAAGCGGATGTGGACCTCGGCCGCGCACCGCCGGCGAGGACTGGCCCGACGGGTGCTCGCGGAGCTGGAGCAGCGCGCCGCCGACCGCGGCTACACGCGCATGTACCTGACCACCGGGCCCCGCCAGCCGGAGGCGAAGGCGCTGTACCTCTCCGCCGGCTGGACCCCGCTGTTCGACGTCGCCGTCCCGCACCCCACCGACCTGGCGACGCTGCGCACCCTGACCCCGGAGCGGTTCGCCTACGCCTTCCAGAAGTCCCTGGGGGGTGCCGCGTGACCACGCTCGCGCCCGAGCCGACCGCGGGCACGGTCGCGCCGCCGCCCGACACGCCGTTCGACCAGCTCCGGGTCGTGCCCGCCCGGCACCCGGGGCGCTGGGTGGCCACGGGCGTCGTCGCCGTCGGACTGGCGATGGTGCTCAACTCGCTCATCACGAACCCGCGGTGGGAGTGGGACGTCGTCGCGGCCTACCTCACCGAGGAGTCCATCGTCCGCGGCGTCTGGACGACCGTCCAGCTGACCCTCATCACCGCGGTCCTCGGCTTCGCGCTCGGCACGGTGCTGGCCCTGATGCGGCTGTCGCGCTCGCCACTGCTGCAGGCGGTCAGCTGGGGCTACACCTGGATCTTCCGGTCGGTGCCGCTGATCCTGCAGCTGCTGCTCTGGTACAACCTCGCCTACCTCTACGAGTCCCTGGACTTCGGGATCCCGTTCGGCCCGTCGTTCGCCAGCGTCGACACCCTGTCGCTGATCGACAAGTTCGGCGCCGCCATCCTCGGGCTGGGGCTGCACCAGGCCGCCTACTCCGCCGAGATCGTGCGCGCCGGGATCCTGTCGGTGGACCAGGGCCAGCTGGAGGCCGCCGCGTCGCTGGGCATCCCGCGCCGCCGGCAGCAGACCCGGATCGTGCTGCCCCAGGCCATGCGGGCCATCGTGCCGACGGCGGTCAACGAGGTGATCGGCCTCTTCAAGGGCACCTCGATCGTCTACGTGCTGGCCCTGGGCGAGCTCTTCTACACCGTGCAGGTCATCTACGGCCGGACCCAGCGGGTGCTCCCGATGCTCGTGGTCGCCGCCGTCTGGTACGTCGTCCTGACCACGGTGGTGACGGTGGTGCAGTACTACGTCGAGCGGTACTACGCCCGCGGTGCCGTCCGCACGCTGCCGCCCACGCCCCTGCAGCGGCTGCGCACCAACCTCACCGCCGGGCTGGCCCGGGTCGGCTCGCGCCCCGACGGGACGGCGCCCCGATGACGACCACTCCCACCCGGCCGGGCCGGGTCGAGGTCCGCGGTGTGCACAAGAGCTACGGCAGCCACGAGGTGCTCGCCGGCGTCGATCTGGTCGTCGAACCGGGCACCGTGACGGTCGTCCTCGGCCCCTCCGGCTCGGGGAAGTCGACGCTGTTGCGCAGCATCAACCACCTGGAGAAGGTCGACCGCGGGTTCGTGGCCCTCGACGGCGAACTGGTCGGCTACCGGCGCCGGCCGCACCGCGGCGGCGAGCGGCTGCACGAGCTCAAGGAGCAGGACGTGCTCCGGCAGCGCACGCGCTTCGGGTTCGTGTTCCAGGCCTTCAACCTCTTTCCGCACCTGACGGCGCTGGACAACGTCGTCGAGGCGCCGGTGTCGGCCCAGGGGCGGCGCCGGTCGGAGGTCGTGGTCGAGGCCAGGGCGCTGCTCGAGCAGGTCGGGCTGGCCGAGAAGGCCGCCGCCTACCCGCGGCAGCTCTCCGGGGGTCAGCAGCAGCGCGTCGCCATCGCCCGCGCCCTGGCCATGCGGCCGGCGGTGCTGCTGTTCGACGAGCCGACGTCGGCGCTGGACCCCGAGCTCGTCGGCGACGTGCTCGGGGTCATCGAGGAGCTCGCCCGGGGCGGCACCACGATGATCGTCGTCACCCACGAGATCGGCTTCGCCCGCCGGGCGGCCGACCAGGTGGTCTTCATGGACGCCGGCCGGATCGTCGAGCAGGGACCACCCGAGCAGGTGCTCGACGCCCCGCAGCACGAGCGGACGAAGGCCTTCCTGGCCCGGGTCCTCTAGCCCGCCAGCACTCCCCCAGAACCCCGGACGGCGCACCCGCGCCGCCCGCCGATGGCGCGCGCCCGCGCGCCTCACCCGAGGAGAACCCCCGTGACCGCCCGTACCCGACGAGCTCTGTTCGTCCCCGTCCTGGCCACCGTGTCCGCGCTGGCGCTCGCGGCGTGCAGCAACTCCGCCGACATCGAGGAGCAGTCCCGGTCCGAGTCCGGCGGCAGCGGCGGCGGCTCGGCGATCGCCATCAACACCTCGCCGGACCAGGACCGCATCCACACCACGGTCAGCGACGAGGCGGTCGCCCTGCTGCCCGACGGCGCCTTCCCCGACGGGGTGCTGCGCGTCTCCATCACGCAGGGCGCCGTCCCGCTGGGCTTCTTCGCCGACGACAACCAGACGGTGATCGGCAGCGAGACCGACATCGCCACCCTCGTCGCCGACGCGCTGGACCTGGAGCTCGAACTCGTCGTCAACGACTGGTCGAACTGGCCGCTGGCCACGCAGTCCGGCGAGGTCGACGCGACGATCTCCAACGTCACCGTGACCGAGGAGCGCAAGGAGCTCTTCGACTTCTCCACCTACCGCGTCGACCAGCTGAGCTGGCTGGTCCCCGCCGACAGCGACGTGGACGCCATCGACGAGGCCGCGGACATCGCCGGGCTGACCGTCGGCGTCGGCTCGGGCACGAACCAGGAGCAGATCCTGCTGGCCTGGGACGAGGAGAACCAGGCCGCCGGGCTCGATCCGGTGTCCATCGACTACTACGAGTCCTGGAGCGACGTCACCCTCGCGCTGCAGTCGGGCCGGCTGGACACCTACTTCGGCCCCAACCCGACGGCCGCCTACGCCGCGGCGACCGCGCCCGAGGACTTCGCGGTCGTCGGGACCGTGAACGGCGGCTGGCCCGACACGGCCGACATCGCCGTCGCCACCGCCCGGGGCAACGGCCTGGCCGAGGCCTTCACGGCGGCCATCAACCACGCCATCGACGACGGCACCTACGCCGAGGTGCTCGAGCGCTGGGGCCTGGAGGCCGAGGCGATCGACCGCGCCGAGACCAACCCGCCGGGCCTGGGCGCCTGAGCGGAACCGACGAGGAGACCGAGCCCATGACCGAGCAGCCGATTCCCCCGACGTCCCCGTCCGCCCCCCACCCCGGTACCGCGGCGCTGCACCCGGCCGCCACGCCGTCGCGGACCGACGTCGTCGTGATCGGCGGCGGGGTCATGGGCTCGGCCGCGGCGTGGTCCCTGGCCCGCCGCGGGGCCGGCGTCGTCCTGCTGGAGCAGTTCGGCCCCGGGCACGTCCAGGGCGCCTCGCACGGCCGTTCCCGGATCTACCGCAGCACCTACGCGCAAGCGCACCACCAGGCGCTGGTCGCCGAGGCGCGGCGGCTGTGGCACGAGCTGGAAGCCGAGACCGGGACCCGGCTGCTGCACCCCGGCTCCGGCGTCGCCACGGCGGCGGCGCACGGGCAGGAGCAGCTGGTCACCGTCGCGGGGGCGATGGAGCGGGCCGGCGTCCCGTTCGAGTGGCTGTCGGTGGCCGCCGCCGAGGACCGGTGGCCGGGCCTGCGGTTCCCGGGGCCGGTGCTGCACGAGCCGCACACGGCCGGCCGGGTGGACGCCGACGCCGCGGTGACCGCGCTGCAGTCCGCCGCGGTGGCCGCGGGCGCGACGGTCCGGCACCACCGTCGGGTCACGGCGGTGGAGGCCGACGGCGACGGCGTGGTGGTGCGCTGCGCCGCCGGCGCCGCCGTGCGGGCGCGCACCGCGGTCGTCGCCGTGGGCGCCTGGACCGCCGACCTGCTCGGCGGGTCGGTCCAGCTGCCCCCGCTGCGGGTGACCCAGGAGCAGCCCGCGCACTTCCCGGCACTGGACCCGGGCGCCGCGTGGCCGGCGTTCACCTACGACCCCGACCCGGGCGAGGGGTGGCCCAGCGGCGTCTACGGCCTCGCCAGCCCGGGGGAGGGCGTCAAGGTGGGTTTCCACGGCACCGGCCCGGAGTGCCACCCCGACAGGCGGGACCGGGTGGCCGACCCCCGGCAGCTGGCCCGGCTGATGGAGTTCGTGCGGCGGTGGCTGCCGGGGCTGGACGCCGAGCGCCCGGCTCCCGTGTCCTGCACCTACACCAGCACGCCGACCGGGGAGTTCGTCCTCGACCGGGTCGGGCCGGTGGTGCTCGCGGCCGGGTTCAGCGGCCACGGGTTCAAGTCCGCCACCGCCGTCGGCCGGGTGCTCGCCGACCTGGCCCTCGACCTGCCGGGGGCCGACGCCGGGGCGTTCGGGCTCGCTCAGCACGCCGCCCTGCTCTGAGGAACGTGACCTTCCTCATAGTTTGCCGCCACGCCACTGCGAACAGGCCGTAGTCGTTCCGGTGTTCTCCGTCACGGCGACAGTCGACATAGCGACTCGTAACGTTTTGGCTGCGCTCCGCACATGGCGGCGTGTCGCGCCGGTCCGCCCAACCCTGCCCACCGGCCGACATCCACTCCCCACAGGGCAGGGGTGGGGGACCCACGGTCCACGGCGCGTCCGCGCGCCTCGGGGTGAAGCCGCACATCGCGGCCGGGCACCGATCGCCCGAACCCGACAGCTCACCTCACCGGCGGTGATCGGAGAACTCACCACCTTGCCCAAGCACTGCGCTCCCCGTTACGTCCGCACGAAGAAGGTCCTGTCGCGCGCTCCCGTCGCCGCGGGCGCCACCGTCGTCGGCATCGGCCTGCTGAGCTCGACCGCACAGGCGGCGCCGACCACTGCCGGCTGGTCCGGCTTCGGCGATCTCCCCGAACTGCTCACCCAGCTGCCGACCGGGCACGCCCCGGCCGCGCCGGAGACCTACGAGGACCGGACCGACACCTACGGCCGGCACGCCGCCCCCGACGGGTCCTACACCGTCGAGCGCGGGGACACCGTCTCGCGGATCGCCGCCTCCTTCGACCAGCCGTGGCGCCAGCTCTACCAGCGCAACGCCGGGGTGATCGGCGCGAACCCCGACCTGATCCTCCCCGGCCAGGTGCTCGCCGTGACCGGCACTGCGGCCGAGATCCCGGCGACCGGTGGCGCGGGCGACTCCGTGCCCCTCCCCGCGCCGGCCCCTGCCCCGGCCCCGGAGCCGGCCCCCGCGCCCGAGCCGGCCCCCGCGCCCGAGCCGGCCCCCGCGCCCGAGCCGGCCCCTGCCCCCGCTCCCGCCCCCGCCCCCGAGCCGGCCCCTGCCCCCGCTCCGGCTCCTGCCCCCGAGGCCGCCCCGGCGCCGGCACCCGCGCCGGCTCCGGCGGTCCAGCCGGCGGCGGCGGCCGTGCAGGCGATCGCGCGGATCACCAACAGCGCGGGCGCCACGCGACCCCAGGCCCAGAATGCCGCGAACGCGGTCGTGTCGAACGTCCCGGGCGCCGCGGCCATCACCCTCGGCGGAACCCGGCCCAGCGCCGTGGACCCGCACGGTCACCCGTCCGGCCTCGCGATCGACTACATGTGCCTGTCCGACGCGGCCCTGGGCGATGCGATCGCGCAGTACCACCGCGACAACTGGGACGCGCTCGGCGTCGAGTACGTCATCTGGCAGCAGCGGATCCTCACGTCGCCCACGGGTGCGTGGCAGCCCATGGCGAACCGCGGCGGCGTCACCGCCAACCACTTCGACCACGTGCACGTGAACTACGTGGGCTGAGGCTCCCCCGAGTCCTCCAGAGCGCGCCGACGGCCGCCCGGTCCCCCGACCGGGCGGCCGTCGCCGTCGGCGCACGGCTTGCCCCGGGACGCCCCCGTCCGGTGGGATCGTCCGATGACCGACGCCGATGCCGACCCGGGTGCAGACCGATGCGTGCGAGGAAACCGGTGACCGGCGCAGGGGTGTCCGCGGGCGGGCGGGTCGTCGTGGGCGTCGACGGCTCCGAGCCGTCGGTGCAGGCCGCCCTGTACGCGGCAGAGGCCGCCCGCCGCCGCGGCGTGGGACTGCTGGTGGTGCACGTGACCCCCTGGCAGGGGTTCGACGACGCCCTGCCCATGGCCGGGCGCGAGGTCAAGGCCCGGTTCGAGGAGAGCGCGACCCTGCTGGTGGAGGCCGCCGCCGACACCGTGCGGCAGGAGACCGGCTCGGGCGACGTGACGGCGGCGGTGGTCGACGACCACCCCGTCGACGGGCTGCTCGCGCTGTCCGCCGACGCCGCGCTCGTCGTGATCGGGCGGCGCGGCCTGGGCGGGCTGCCCGGCCTGCTGCTCGGATCGACCGCCGGCGCGGTGGCCCAGCACGCCCGGTGCCCCGTGATCGCCCTCCCCGAGGAGTGGGACGAGACCGCGGCGCGGACCCGGCCGGTCGTCGTGGGGATCGAGGGCGGTTCCGGCGACGACGAGGTGCTGGCGTTCGCGGTGGCCGAGGCCGCGTCCCGCGCCACGGGCCTGGAGGCCGTGCACGCCTGGCGAGACCCGAGCCTGGAGGCCGCCCTCGGGGGGTTCGGGCCGTTCGTCGACTGGAGCGTCGTGGAGGAGGACGAGCGCGGGAAGCTGTCCCGGGCCGTCGCCGGGTGGCGGGACCGGGAGCCCGGGGTGCCGATCACCGAGACGGTCGTGCGCGACCGCGCCGCCGCGGCGCTGCTCGACGCCTCGGCTGGCGCCGAGCTGCTGGTGGTCGGGCACCGGCACCGCGGCCGGTTCGGGCGGGTGGGATCGACCACCTACGGGCTGCTGCACCGCGCCGCTTGCCCGGTCGCCGTCGTCCCGCTGGAGCGCTGACCCGGCCGGCCGGCGCCGGTCAGACCGGTCGGCCGGTCGCCTGGTAGGCGGCCAGTTCCTCGGGGGTGCCGAAGCAGTAGAAGTCGCCGCGCACGAGGCCGACGCGGCGCCCGGAGGCGATCAGCTCGTTGAAGACGAGCGAGACGTAGTACTCGGGCATGGCGGCGTCGATCTGGCGGGCCATCAGCCGGTCGGCCGCCTCGAGGAAGACCCGGGCCGAGGTGAAGGAGTAGACGCCCATGAGGGCGTCGGCGGAGATGGCCTGTTTCTCGGCGGTGCGGACGACGAGGCCGTCGGCGTCCACCTCGGCGAAGCTGTAGCGCGGCTCGGTGGAGCGGAACGACAGCAGCAGTCCGTCGAGGTCCTGCCGTTCGACCGCCCCGGCCAGGGCGGCGAAGTACGCCGGGCTGTCGAAGGCGATGTCGCAGTCCATGATCACCAGCGGCAGGTCCGGATCGAGGTGGTCCCGCGCCTGCAGGCAGGTCTCCACCGCCCCGCGCGTGTCGTGGTGCAGCAGGACGATGTCGGCACCGGGCTCGGCGTCGAGCACGTGCCCGGTGAGGCCGTGCTCGGCGTCGTCGTCGGCCCGGACCACGACCACGACCCGCCTGGCCCCGTCCCAGGCGGCCAGGGAGCGCAGCGCCCGCTGGAACATCGGACCGCCGTCGACCTCGATGAGCGGCTTGGGCGTGGCGATGCCCACCTTGCGGAAGCGCGTACCCAGGCCGCCCATCGGCATGAGGACCTGCAGGGTGGCCGTCACCGGACCTCGTCCCACTCGTAGTCCCGGTCCGGAGCGGGGTCCGACGTCCGCCGGCCCAGTCGCCACAGCGCGAGGTTGCGCAGCGCGGTCCGGAAGATGTTCCAGTTGCGCGCGTTGGACACCTGGTCCTCCTCGCGCCAGGTGATGGGCAGGTAGGCGAAGCGCACGCCCCGGCGCACCAGGTCGAGGATCAGCTCGTAGTTGAAGGTCAGATGGTTCGCGAACCGCAGGTAGGTCGCCGGGTCCAGGTCGCGCAGCGCGAACAGGTTCAGCCCCGACCCGAGGTCCTGGAGCCGGCGCAGGGCCACGACGCTGTAGACGGCGTTGAGCGCCCGGTTGCCCCAGATCCGCTTCGCGTCGTAGCCGTGCAGGCGGGAATGCCGGCTGAAGCGCGAGCCGAGCACCGTCTGCGTCTCGGGATGGGCCTCGGCGAGGTCCAGCAGCAGCCCGGCCTCGTCACTCCTGGCCTGGTTGTCGCCGTGCAGGATGACCACGTGGGTGTGGCCCGCGGCGCGGGCGTGCTCGAACGCCACCTTGTGGGTGCCGCCCAGGCTGTTGTTCTGCCGGTTCCGGAACACCCGCAGGTTGGGGAGCCGGCCCGACCGCCGGTGGTCCAGCGCCCGCTGCAGGGTGTCGTCGGTGCTGCGGTTGTCGATCACCCAGATCTCGGCCACCCGCGCGGCCAGCTCGTCGGTGATCTCGTCGAGCACGCGGCCGATCTGCGGGCCGCAGTTGTAGGCCGGGATGGCGATGACGGCCTTCACCGCGTCAGGACCTCCTCATGCCTCGGCTCCGCGCCGAGGGTCTGCCTCGGCTCCGCGCCGGGGGTCTGCCTCGGCTCGGCGCCGAGGGTCTCGTCCGCCTGCCCGTGTGCGGGCAGGTCGTACTGCTCCACGAACCGGTTGAGCGCCTGGATGCACACGCCGTAGTACTTGAGCACGGTCCCGGAGTTGATGGCCACGCGGTGGGTGAGCATCCGACCGTAGAACAGCCCCACGTGGAAGAGCACCGCGCGCTGCTCGGCGGGGAGCAGCCTGCGGGGCATGATCTCGGTGGTCACGAAGTCGGCCAGCTCGGCGTACCGGGCCGACCGGGCGTCGCGGTAGGTGATCTCCGGGACGCCGTCCTGCTCGCTCAGCAGCACCGGCTCCTCGTCCTCGTTGAGGAATTCGTAGCCGTAGGCCAGCGACTGCATCTGGCGGGCGAAGTCGATCACCGGGCCGCGCAGCTGGTTGTCGTCCGAGGGATCGATCACCAGGACGTCGCGTCCGGGCAGGTCCACGAGGATGTTGTCGACGGTGAGGTCGCCGTGGATGTGCGAGCTGGGTTGGAAGACGGCCAGGTCGTCCCAGGCGCCGGGAGCCCGCTGGATGCGGTCCAGCACCCGGTCGAAGTTGTCCATCTCGTGGCCGTTGACGACGATCCGGTCGCCCTTGAGGGCCTCGGCCAGCGCCGGGTGGGAGCGGGCGGCGGCGCGGACCCGCAGCACGAACCGTTCGGCGACGTAGTCGTCGCGGACGTCCGGCCGGTACGCCGGGGGCTCGATCGAGTAGACCCGGTCGTACATGTACTCCCAGAGCTCGGCGATCTTCGCCTCGCTCTCGGCGAGGGAGTTCTCGTGGACGTACTCGAACATCGGGACGCTGCTGGGCCGGTACTCCAGGTCGATGGAGTAGTGGTCGACGGCGGTGCGCTCGCGCAGGACCGTCACCAGCTGCTCGTGGTCGACGCGCTCGGCGAGCCAGGTGTGCTGGTTCTTCAGCCGGTGCGCGTGCTCCAGCGGCACCATCTTCTTGACGAACAGCTCACCGGAACCGTTGGTCGCCAGCAGGGTGACGGCGTTCGAACCGCCCTTGAAGAAGCGGACCAGGCTGACATTGCCGTCGACCTCCAGCCGGTGCATCACCTGGCTGAGGTGCTGACGGCGGAAGTAGGTGTCGAGGAAGTGCGTCATCGACGCCGAGATGTCCTCCTCGCGGCGCAGCTTGTTCACGTAGCGGTCCGACGGCGCCGGCTCGGCCTCCGCCACCGGGTCGCTGATCCGCCGCGCCCAGTTGACGAACACGGCGACCACGGCGACGAGCAGGACGGGCAGGTTGGTGACGAGCCAGATCGCGGCGGCGAGCGTCGCCACGTCCGTGGGAGTCAGGTCGGTGCTGTCGGCCAGGAAGCCGCCGATGTCGGCGAGGTAGCGCCCGGGGGCACTGTTGCCCACTCCGGAGCTGACCGCGACGGACGGCGCCGCGGCGGCGACGGAGCCGTCCCGGTCGGTCATCTCCGGGATCACCGTCGCCGCCACCATGACCGCCGCGGCGGCGTAGCAGAGCCAGGAGGCGAGGGCGAGGACCCCGTAGCGGGCGAGCAGTCGGCGATCGCGCAGGAAGCGCTGGAAGCCGAAGATCACCGACCACAGCTTGAAGCGGGCCCGGTTCTCCAGGTCGCCGTTGAACCAACTGGTGACCCGCCACGCGAGCCGCAGCAGGAGGCGGTTCTCCCGCACGAGTGCGACGAACGCCGCGATGGCGACCAGGGACACCACGAGGGCCACGGCGGCGGTGATCGGCACGACGCCGGAGACCGGCCCGCCGACGACGGCGAGGAAGACGAGGAAGGCGCCCGAGACCAGGACGATGTCGATCAGTCGCTCCAGCACGACGGCCAGCAGCGTGTACAGGAAGCTGATGCGCAGCGTCTTGGCGATCAGGTAGGAGCGGACCACCTCGCCGACGCGCAGCGGATAGACGAGGTTGAACAGGTACCCGATCGAGAGATGGCGAAACTGGCCCGCCAGGCTGCCGATCCGCACCTTGTCGATGACCACCTTGGTCCGGGCGGCCCGGAGCAGGTGCCCGGCGAGCTGGACCAGTGCGGCGACGCCCAGCAGGATCCACTGCTCGCCGGACAGGCGGTCCGACAGCTGCGCCCACATGTCGGCCAGGTCCGACCAGCACACGGCGGTGAAGACCGCCAGGGAGGTGAGCGCGACGGCGATGAGCGCGAGCCGGCCCCGGGAGTAGCGGAGGCTTCCCATCAGAAGTGCGGCACCTCGAGGACGGGGATGCCCGCGGCGATCGCGGCCTGCCGGCCGGTCTCGGAGTCCTCGAAGGCCAGGCTCCGCGCCGGGTCGGCCCCGAGCGCCCCCAGGGCCCGCAGGTAGCCCTCCGGATCGGGCTTGCTCCGCGCGACGTCGTCACCCCAGACGACGACGTCGAACAGCGGGGTCAGCCCGTGCGTCTCGAGGATCTGCCGGCCGTTGAGCGACTTGGCCGTGCTGACCAGCGCGGTGCGGTGCGTCGGCGCGACCAGCCGCAGGAAGCCCACGAGCGCGTCGTTGGCCCGGGTCCGGTCCAGCAGGTCGGCGTACCGGCGGCTCTTGGCGGCCCGGATGGCATCGACTCCCGGCCGGTCGAGGCCGGGGAGCAGGTCGGGGATGAAGTCCCGCGAGTCCCGGCCCCAGGTGCCGGCGAACTGCTCGGACGTGAGCTCGTGGCCGGACTCGGCGAACGCCGCCCGGTACGCCTCGTAGTTGGCCGCTCGGGTGTCGACCAGGGTGCCGTCGAGGTCGAACAGCAGCGCGTCGACGATGCCGGGCGCAGAGCCCACGTCACCCCTCCCGGTCACATTCCCTCCTGCTGCCGGACCGCCCGCCGTCCGCCGGCACCGGCGTGGTCGCGATCGGCGAGCAGCGCCGGCCCTACCGGCTCTGGAGCGACGGCGTCCCCGCCGGTCGGTCCGTCCGCCGGGCGAGGCCGCAGGAGCAGGCGGCTGGCCACGAAGTTGGCGGCGAAGGACGGCGGCAGCGACGCCAGCTTGCAGACGAAGGCGGGCCATCCCGTCCCCTCGCGCGTCAGCTCGATGAGCGCCGAGAAGACGACGATGGACAGCGCGTACCACGCGACGAACATCGCGAACGAGGCCCGGGACCGCCCGTGGGCGAAGGCGTACTTCGTGACGAACAGGTAGACGACGACGACGGCGCACCCGGCGCTGAGGACGTTGGCCGCCCATGCGGGCGCCCCTGCGGCGATCGCGATCGCGAAGACCGAGAGGTCCACCACCAGTCCGAGCCCCGAGCCGAGCAGGAACCGGACCAGCTGGGCGAGGAGTCCGCGGGGGTGCCCGGTCATGCGCGCTCCCCTCTCCGGCGGTCGGGCGCGGGCGACGTCGAGGACCCGCGGCCGAGGACGTCGGCGGGCCGGGCAGGTGGTGCGGTCATGAGCGAGTTCTGAGCCTGTTCGATCGGGGCTGACGCGGCGGGCGGCCGTGCCGGCACGAGCCGCGACACCGACGGCGGACGATGCTCGAGACCTCGGGGCGTCGAGTGATCCGGTCGGAACCGACTGTAGTGCCGATGCCGAGGTGGCGGACCGAACCGGTCCCACACGCCGTCACCCCGTGCACGTCCGTCCCATCCGTCCCGCCGGGCGGTCCGGACCGCTCACGGACCGGGCAGTGGCGGATGATCGGAACGCGCGGCCCCGCCCCCGCGTTGACTGCCCACGGGCCCGATCGCGGCTCCGTCCCCTCGTCGAAGAGAGTCATGAGCACCGATCACGATCCGCAGGCCACGCACCCGGAACCCGATGAGGCGGTGCGTGGCCGGTGACGGAGCTCCTCTCCCTCCTGCTGGGCGTGCTCGTGGTCCTGGCGATCACGGCGGTCACCGGCTACTTCGTGGCCCAGGAGTTCGCCTACATGGCGGTCGACCGCTCGGCGCTGGCCGCCCGCGCCGACGCCGGTGACGTCCCGGCCAAGCGGGCGCTGGCGGTCACCCGCCGCACGTCGTTCATGCTCTCCGGCGCCCAGCTCGGCATCACCGTCACCGGCCTGCTCGTCGGGTACGTCGCCGAGCCGCTGATCGGCGAGTCGCTCGGCGCCCTGCTCGGCGACGTCGCCGTGCCCCCGGGGGTGAGCGTCGGCATCGGCGCGGTGGCGGCGCTGCTGTTCTCCACGATCGTGCAGATGCTGTTCGGCGAGCTGTTCCCGAAGAACCTGGCGATCGCCCGGCCGGAGCCGGTCGCCCGCTGGCTGGCCTCGTCCACCACCGCGTACCTGAAGCTGTTCGGCTGGTTGATCTGGGTGTTCGACCAGGCCTCGAACCTGCTGCTGCGAGCGCTGAAGATCGAGCCGGTGCACGACGTCGAGCACGCCGCCAGCGCCCGCGACCTCGAGCACATCGTCGAGGAGTCCCGGGAGAGCGGGAATCTGCCCGCGGAGCTGTCGATGCTGGTCGACCGCATCCTCGACTTCCCCAACCGCGACGTCGTGCACGCGATGATCCCCCGCCCCCGGGTGGGCACCGTGGCCGACACCGACACGATCGGCCACCTGCGCGAGCTGATGGCCTCCGGGCACTCCCGCTATCCGGTGCTCGACGCCGACACCGGCGACGTCCTCGGCGTGGTGCGGCTGGCCGACCTGCTCACCACCACCGAGCCGGACACCGCCCGGGTGACGGCCATCGCCCGCGAGTGCCTCGTCGTCTCCACCTTCACCCCGCTGCCCGACGCGCTGCGCCTGCTGGCGGAGAGCAACAACCAGATGGCCTGCGTGATCGACGAGTACGGCGGCTTCGCCGGCGTGATCACCCTCGAGGACCTCGCGGAGGAACTGGTCGGCGAGATCACCGACGAGCACGACGCCGAGCACCCCGAGTACGTCCCGGTGGACGGCGACGGGATCTGGGAGATGCCGGGAGACGTGCACGTCGACGAGGTCGAGCGGGCGCTGGCGATCGACCTGCCGCGGGGGCCCTACGAGACCATCGCGGGCCTGGTCATCGCCGCCGCCGGCACCCTCCCGGAGCCGGGCACCGCTCTGACCATCGAGCTGCCCCCGGACCCGGGCGACCTGGTCCACGCCGACGAACCCGAGCCCCGACTCCTGCGGGTGCAGGTGCTCGCCGTCGAGCGGCACGTGCCCTCCCGGGTGCGCCTGGAGCTCCCCTCCCGTGACGCCGACGACGCCGATACGGAACCGGGCCCGCGGCCGGGCGCCGACAGCACCCCGACCTCCGAGGAGTCCACCCGATGAGCGACAGCCCGTGGGTGGTCGTCGCCGCGACGGTCGTCATCGTCGCGCTGAGTGCCTTCTTCGTCGCGGTCGAGTTCGCCGCGCTGGCCGCCAAGCGGCACCGCCTCGAGGAGGCGGCACCGACCAGCCGCCCGGCCCGGGCGGCCCTGCGCAACTCCTCGGAGCTGACCCTGCTCCTGGCCGGCTCCCAGCTCGGGATCACCGCCGCCACCCTGGCGCTGGGCGCGATCAGCAAGCCGGCCGTGCACCACTGGCTCACCCCGCTGTTCGAGACGTGGGGCCTGCCGCGGGTCGCCGCCGACGTCGTCGGCTTCGTGCTGGCGCTGATGATCGTGACGTTCGTGCACCTGGTGGTCGGCGAGATGGCGCCCAAGTCCTGGGCGATCGCCCATCCCGAGCGCTCGGCAACCCTGCTGGCGGTGCCGATGCGCGCGTTCATGGCGCTCTTCCGGCCGCTGCTCCGCGTGCTCAACGTCGCGGCCAACGCCCTGGTCCGCCGGGTGGGGGTCGAGCCCACCGACGAGCTCGCGGTGGGCCACAGCCCCGACGCGCTGCGCCACCTGGTCGAGCACTCGGCCAACGTCGGCGCGCTGGACGCCAGCTTCTCCGAGCAGATCGCCGGCGCCCTGGAGCTGGAGCGGCTGACCGTCCGGGACCTCGTCGACCCGGCCGTGCCGCTGGCCGCCGTCCCCGCCGACGCCACCGCCGGGAACGTGCGGGAGGCCACCCGCGCCACCGGCCACCTGCGCCTCCTGCTGGGCGACGGCGCCGGGATCACCGGCGTGGTGCACGTCCGCGACACCCTCACCGCCCCCGAGGAGGCGCCGGCGTCCGCGTTCGCCCGGCCGGTGTTCACGCTGACCGCCGACACCACCGTCTACGCGGCGCTCAAGGCGATGCGGCACAGCCGCAACCACCTCGCGCTGGTGACCGATGCCGGCCGCGTCCTCGGCGTGATCACGCTCGCCGACGTGCTCCGCAGGCTGTTCCCGCAGCCCGCGACCGCCGAAGCGCCGTAGGCGTGCGCGGGGTCACCCGCGGCTCACGTTGCACATACCCCCGGGGGTACCCCACACTGGTGTCGTGGACATCCCCCAGGGCGAACTCGCCGACGTCGTCAAGCGGCTCAAGCGCATCGAAGGTCAGATCGGCGGCATCGTCCGCATGATCGAGGACGGCCGCGACTGCTCGGCCGTGATCACCCAGCTCGCCGCCGCCTCCAAGGCGCTGAGCCGGGCCGGGTTCGCCGTCGTCTCCACCGGGATGCGCTACTGCTCGACCACCGAGGACGGCGAGACCCGCGAGGTCGACCTGCGCGAACTCGAGCGCCTCTTCCTCTCCCTGGCCTGACCCCACCGACACCTGGAGCACGCCGTGCACCCACCGATCCCACAGCTCACCCCCGCCGAGGCCGCCGACCGCACCGAGGCCGTCCTGCTCGACGTCCGGGAGGCCGCCGAACTGACCGACGGCCAGATCGCCGGCAGCACCCACATCCCGCTGGGCCAGCTGTCCGCGCGCGTCGTCGAGCTCGATCGGGGCCGCCCGGTCGTCACCGTCTGCCGCAGTGGCGGGCGCAGCGCGCAGGCTGCGCAGTTCCTCGCCGCCCAGGGGTACGACGTCGCCAACCTCGACGGAGGCATGACCCGGTGGATCAGCGAGGGGCGCCCCACCGCCTGACGCCTGATTTGACCCGCAGATACCCCTGCCCCGTACCGTACGGAGGAACTGTCGTGCAGATCGACATCATCGAGACCACCGGCCTCGGCGACCGCAGCTACCTGGTCAGCGCCGGCGGCGTCGGCGTGGTGATCGATCCGCAGCGTGACATCGACCGGGTGCTCGCGCTCGCCGAGAAGCGGAGCGTCCGCATCGCCCTGGTGGCCGAGAGCCACCTGCACAACGACTACCTCACCGGCGGGCTGGAGCTCTCCCGCACGGTCGGGGCCGACTACGCCGTCCCGGCCGGGGACGCCGTCGACTACGAGCGCACGCCGGCCGCCGACGGCGACGTGTTCGAGGCCGGGCCGATGCGACTGCGGGTGATGCACACCCCCGGGCACACCCACCACCACGTCAGCTACGTGCTCGCCGACGCCGACGGCGCGGTGCAGGCGGTGTTCACCGGCGGCTCGATGCTCTACGGCGCCACGGGCCGCACCGACCTGGTCGGCCCCGAGCACACCGACGAGCTCACCCACGCCCAGTACCACTCGGTGCGCCGGCTGGTCGACGAGCTGCCCGCCGGCACCCCGGTGTTCCCCAGCCACGGCTTCGGCAGCTTCTGCGCGGCCACCCCGACCAGCGGCGACTCCTCCACCGTCGGCGAGCAGGCGCGCGTGAACCCGGCGCTCACCCAGGGCGAGCAGGCCTTCGTCGACGAGCTCATCGCCGGCCTCACCGCCGTCCCGGCCTGGTACGCCCACATGGGCCCGGCCAACGCCGCCGGCCCCGCGCCGGTGGACCTGTCCGAGCCGCGCCCGGTCGACCCCGCCGAGCTCGCCGACCGGCTGGCCGCCGGCGAGTGGGTGCTCGACCTGCGCAGCCGCACCGCGTTCGCGCACCGCCACCTGCCGGGTGCGCTGAACTTCGAGCTGGCGATCGCCAACTTCGTCACCTACGTCGGCTGGCTCATCCCGTGGGGCGCGCCGATCACCCTGATCGGGGAGACCGAGCAGCAGGTCGCCGAGGCCCGCCGTGAGCTGGTCCGCATCGGCATCGACCGGCTCGCCGGTGCCGCCATCGGGAGCCCCGAGGCCCTGGCCGCCGGCCGGGAGCTGGCCTCCTACCCGGTCAGCGACTTCTCCGGCCTGGCCGCGGCGATGGCCGCCGACCCCGACCTGGTGGTGCTCGACGCCCGCCGCGCCGACGAGCGCGCCGGCGGCGGGGTGCGCGGCTCGCTGCACATCCCGATCCACGACCTCCCCGGCCGCCTCGACGAGGTCCCCTCCGGCGACGTCTGGGTCTACTGCGGCTCGGGCTACCGCGCCGCCATCGCCGCCTCGATGCTCGCCCGCGCCGGCGGCCGCCCGGTCCTGATCGACGGCGGCTACGGCGACCCCGACACCGGCGCGACCGCCGCCGGCCTGCACACCGACTCCGCCGCCGGCTGACCGCCGGTCCGCTCACCTCCTCCGGACGAAAGCGACCATCGTGACCACGACGGCCCCCAGCCGCGACTCCGACCTCGCATCCGCTCTCCCCCGCCCGGGCCCGCTCGGCCGGCTGGGGGTGTGGGTCACCGCACACGCCAGGACGACGACCGTCGTCTGGCTGCTGCTCGTGGTCGGCCTCGGCTTCTTCGCCCCACGAGTCGAGGCCGCCCTGTCCGGCGCCGGCTGGCAGGCCGACGGCTCGGAGTCGGTCGCCGTCCGCGAGCTCGCCGTGGACCACTTCGGCGGCAACGCCAGCTCCGCCATCCAGGTCGTCGTGCACAGCGACGACGGCCCGGTCACCGAGGGCCCCGGCGCGGGGATCCTCGCCGAGGCCACCGACCTGCTCGAGGCCGACGACCGGATCGGCACCGTCGTCCAGCCCCGGCCCGGCGCCACCCTGAGCCCGGACGGATCCACCGCGATCCTGCTCGCCGGCGCGGGCGCCGACACCAACGAGATGGTGCGCGTCGCCGACGACCTCAAAGGCCCGCTGGAGGAGTTGTCGACGGACGCCGTCCAGGTCAACCCGACCGGCGCCTCGCTGCTGTGGTCGGACTTCAACGAGGCCAACCTCGACGCGATGCTGACGTCCGAGATGCTCTCGTGGCCGGTGACGCTGGGCATCCTCGTGCTGGCCTTCGGCGCCCTGGTGGCCGCCGGCCTGCCGCTGCTGCTCACCCTGGCCGGGCTGGTCGCCTCGGCCGGTTCCCTCGTGCTGATCAACGAGATCGTGCCGGTCTCCATCTGGGCCATGAACTTCGCGATGATGTTCGCCCTGGCCCTCGGCATCGACTACGCCCTCTTCCTGGTGGTGCGCTACCGGGCGGCGCGGATGGGAGCGGGCGCATCGCCGGTGCGAGCGGTCGCCGAGACCATGGACACCGCCGGCAAGGCCGTGCTGCTCTCGGGCGCGACGGTGCTCGTCTCGTTGTCGGCGGTGATGCTGGTCCCCTCGCCGTCGTTCCGGTCGATGGCCGGCGGCATCATGCTCGCCGTCGTCTTCGTCCTCGCCGCCACGCTCACGCTGCTCCCGCTGGTCCTGTTCACGCTGGATCTGAAGATCAACCGCATCGCGCTGCCCTGGGCACGAACCGGAGAACACCGCTCCCCGCGGTTCGCCGCGTGGGGGGAGCGCCTGTGGAAGCGGCCGCTGGTCTACGGGATCGGTGCACTGCTCGTCCTGCTCGCCCTCGCCGCGCCGATCCTCGGCCTGAAGACGGCGATGCCGTCGATCAAGGTCCTTCCCGAGGACGCCAGCGCCCGCGTCGGCTACGACACGGTCCAGGAGGCCTTCGGGGACGGCGCACCCGGCACGCTGCAGGTCGTCGCCGACAGCGGCGACGCCGCCGCGGCCACTGCCGTGCTGAGCGGCGACCCCGACATCGCGGGTGTCCTGCCCGCGATGCCGGCCGACGACGGCACCGACGTCGTGATGATCCAGGCCGTCCCCACCATGGACCCGTCGGACCCGGCACTGTCGGCGCTGGTCGACCGGCTGCGCAGCGACCTGCCCGACTCCGCCCTGGTCGGCGGCGCACCCGTGGAGAACCTCGACCTGAAGACACAGCTGGACGAGTCCACACCCCTGGTGATCGGCGTCGTGCTGGTGCTGGGCTTCCTGCTGCTGCTCGTCGCGCTCCAGGCGCCGCTGATCTCGCTGCTGGGCACCCTGGCCAGCCTGCTCTCCACCGCCGCCGCCTTCGGCGTCGCCCGCCTGGTCTTCCAGGAGGGCTTCGGGGCCGACCTGTTCGGCTTCGAGAGCCAGGGCTTCCTCGACGCGTGGGCACCGGTGTTCTTCTTCGCGATGATCTTCGCGATCGCGATGGACTACACCGTCTTCCTGCTGGCCAGCGCCAAGGAGCACTACGAGCGGTCCGGCGACCCGCGCGAGGCCATGATCGGCGCCCTCGCCCACTCCGGCCGGGTCATCTTCGCCGCCGGCGCGGTCATGGTCGCGGTGTTCTTCACCTTCGCCCTGTCCGGGCCGCTGCCGCCCAAGGAGATGGGGATCATCCTCGGCGTCGCCGTGCTGCTGGACGCCTTCCTCGTCCGCCTCGTGCTGCTGCCCGTGCTGCTCCGGCTCACCGGCGCGGCCGCGTGGTGGAGCCCCCGGTGGCTCACCCGGGTCCTGCCGAAGATCCGCTTCGCCCACGACTGACCGGCGACCGCCGGTCACCCCACTCCGACTCCGAGGAGATCCCCGTGTGCCGAGCAGTTGCCTGCAGCACCTGCGGCCGGACGACCTGGGCCGGCTGCGGCCAGCACGTCGACCAGGTCATGTCCCGCGTCCCCGACGGCCAGCGGTGCCCGGGCCACCCACGCCCCGAGCGGTCCGGGAGCCGGCTGAGCAAGCTGCTCGGCCGCCGCTGATGTCGTCCTCCACCGTGGCAGCAGCCCGATGACCGCCCTCGCGATCGGCATCGGCCTGGTCATCGGCGCCCTCGTCGGGCTGCTGGGCGGAGGGGGCTCGATCCTCGCGGTGCCGGCACTGGTCTACCTCGCCGGTCAGGACCTGCAGCAGGCCGTCGCCACCTCGCTCCTGGTGGTCGGCATCACCTCGGTCGTCGCGGTCCTCCCCCGGCTGCGGGAACGGCAGATCAGCTGGCGGATCGGGCTGCTGTTCGGCTCGGCCGGCGCGGTCACCGCGTTCGCCGGGGCTGCGGTCAACCGGGTGCTCCCCGAAGCGGTGACCCTGTCGCTGTTCGCCGCGCTGATGGTGGGCGCCGGCGTCCGGCTGCTGCAGGACAAGGCGGCGACCGGCACCGCCTGCACGGTCGACGACGGACGGGTGAACTGGCGCCGCTGCCTGCCGCGGACGCTCGCCGGCGGGCTCGTGGTCGGCTTCCTCACCGGCCTGCTCGGCGTCGGCGGGGGTTTCCTCATCATCCCGGTGCTGGTCCTGGCCCTCGGCCTGTCGATGCCCACCGCCATCGGCACGTCCCTGGTCGTCGTGGCCATCAACTCCGCCGCCGGCTTCACCGCGCACGCCGGAGAGGCGACGCTCGACGTACCGGTCACCGTCGCCTTCACCGCCGCAGCCGTCGTCTCCGCCGTCGCCGCCGGACGACTCGGCGCCAGGGTCGACACCGACCGACTCCGCCGCTGGTTCGCCTGGCTGGTGCTGGTCGTCGCAGCCGTGATCGCCACCCGGCTCCTCGTCGACCTGCTCACCTGAGCAGCGCAGCCGACCGCCTCCGCGGTCGGTGGATCGCCCCGGCGGACGGTGCCGCACCCACTCCCGGGCGACGAAAGGCTCGCAGGCGGGTGTCGGCACCCCCATCGGCGACCGGCTTCTCCCTGACCTGCGGGAACGCCGGTCGACGCCCTATTTCAGGAGACTCCGTGCGATCACCAAGCGCTGGATCTGGTTGGTGCCCTCGTAGATCTGGGTGATCTTGGCGTCGCGCATCATCCGCTCGACGGGGAAGTCCTGGGTGTAACCGGCGCCGCCGAACAGCTGGACGGCGTCGGTGGTCACCTTCATCGCCACGTCGGAGGCGAAGGCCTTCGCGGCGGCGCAGAGCCGGCCGAGGTCGGTGTCGTCCCCCGACTCGCCGCGGGCGGCCGCGACGTACACCAGGTGGCGAGCGGCCTCGATCTGCATGGACATGTCGGCGAGCATGAACTGCACGCCCTGGAAGTCGGTGACCGCGCGGCCGAACTGCTTGCGTTCGCGGGCGTAGGAGACGGCGGCGTCCAGTGCGCCCTGCGCGACGCCGACGGCCTGCGCCCCGATGGTCGGGCGGGTGAAGTCCAGGGTGCGCAGCGCGGTCTTGAAGCCCGTGCCGGGCTCGCCGATGATCCGGTCGGCCGGGATGGTGCAGTCGGTGAAGTACAGCTCGCAGGTCGGCGAGCCCTTGATGCCCATCTTCCGTTCCTTGGGCCCGACGGCGAAGCCGGGGTCGTCGCGGTGCACGACGAAGGCGGAGATCCCGTTGGCCCGCTTCTCCGGGTCGGTGACGGCCATGACCGTGTACCACTCGGAGACCCCGGAGTTGGTGATCCAGGCCTTGGTCCCGTTCAGCACCCAGGTGTCGCCGTCGCGGCGGGCCCGGGTCCTCATCGCCGCGGCGTCGGAGCCCGCCTCGCGCTCGGACAGGCCGTAGCTGATCATCGCCCGGCCCTCGGCGATGCTCGGCAGGACCTTCTGCTTGAGCTCCTCCGACGCCGACAGGATGATCGGCATCGAGCCGAGCTTGTTCACCGCGGGGATGAGCGAGGCGCTCATGTCGACGCGGGCGACCTCCTCGATCACGATGCAGGTCGCGATCGCGTCGGCGCCCTCGCCGCCGTAGGCCTCCGGGATGTGGGTCGCGTGGAAGCCGGCCGCGGTCAGCGCTTTCTGCGCCTCGATCGGGTAGCGCGACTCCGCGTCCACCTCCGCCGCGAACGGCTCGATCGCCCGCTCGGCGATCTCGCGGACGGCGGCCCGGATCGCGTCGTGCTCCTCGGTCAGCTGGTACAGCCCGGTGGTGCTCACGGCGACGATGCTATGACGCCCACGTAGTCCGGCGGCGCCTCAGTCCCCGGCGCCCAGTCGCTCCTGCAGCGCCGCGTCGCGGGCGAGCACCTGCTCGGCGAGGTCGGCCTGGAAGCGCTCGACCGCCGCCCGCAGGGCGTCGTCCCCGGCTGCCAGGATCCGGACGGCGAGCAGGCCGGCGTTGCGCCCGCCCCCGATGGAGACGGTGGCCACCGGGACCCCGGCGGGCATCTGCACGATCGAGAGCAGGCTGTCCAGCCCGTCGAGCCGGTCCAGCGGCCGCGGGACGCCGATCACCGGCAGCGGGGTGGCGGCGGCGATCATGCCCGGCAGGTGGGCCGCTCCCCCGGCGCCGGCGATGACGACGCGCAGCCCCCGGCCGGCCGCGGACTCGGCGTAGTCCAGCATCCGCCGCGGGGTGCGGTGGGCGGAGACCACGTGCACCTCGCAGGGGACGCCGAACTCGGCCAGTGCCGCGGCGGCGGGCTGCATCATCGGCCAGTCGGAGTCGCTGCCCATCACGATGCCGGCGCGGGGATCTGCCACTCAGTGCTCCTCGGGAAAGGCGAAGGCGGCGTCGACGACGCCGTCGGCCAGGTAGCGGGCGGCGGCGACGGCCCGGGCACGCACCTCGTCGAGGTCGTCGCCGAGCGCCGTCACGTGACCGAGCTTGCGGCCGCGGCGCTGTCCCTTGCCGTACCAGTGCAGCTTCACGTCGGGCCAGTGCGCCATCAGGTGGTGCAACCGCTCGTCGAGCGACGGCCCCATCCAGTCCTCGGTGGCGGCGTCGCCACCGAGGACGTTGGCCATGACGACGACCGGCGCGGTCATCGCCGTCGACCCCAGCGGGTAGTCCAGGACGGCGCGCAGGTGCTGCTCGAACTGGCTGGTGCGCGCGCCCTCGATCGTCCAGTGACCCGAGTTGTGCGGCCGCATGGCCAGCTCGTTGACCACCACGCCGTCGGCGGTCTGGAAGAGCTCGACCGCGAGCAGGCCCACCACGCCCAGCCGCTGCGCGATCCGGATGGCCAGCTCCTGCGCGGCGGTGGCCGTCGCGTCGTCGAGGCCGGGGGCGGGCGCGAGGACCTCGGTGTTGATCCCGTCGCGCTGCACCGTCTCGACCACCGGCCACACGGCCACCTGGCCGAACGGCGACCGGGCGACCTGGACGGCGAGCTCGCGGACCATGGGGACGCGCTCCTCGGCGAGCAGCCGGCCGTGCTCGGCGAGCAGCGCCAGCGCCTCGGGGAGGTCGTCGACCACGAACACGCCGCGCCCGTCGTAGCCGCCGCGCGGGGGCTTGAGCACGATCGGCCAGCCGGTGGCACCGGCGAAGTCGGCGATCCCGGTGTCGGTGGTCACCTCGGCCCAGGCCGGCTGGGGCTCCCCCGCCCGGGCGAGCGCGTGGCGCAGGACGAGCTTGTCCTGGGCGTGCACCAGGGCGGCGGGGTCGGGCGCGACGCGGACGCCGTCGGCCTCGAGCGCCGCCAGGTGCTCGGTCGGCACGTGCTCGTGGTCGAAGGTCAGCACGGTCGCGCCGTCGGCCACCTCGCGCAGCGCGGCCAGGTCGCGGTGGTCACCGAGCCGGACGTCGGCGGCCACCAGGGCGGCCGACTCGCCGGGATCGGTGGCCAGCACGCGCAGCGACTGGCCGAGGGCGATCGCGGCCTGGTGCGTCATCCGTGCGAGCTGCCCCCCGCCGATCATCGCGACGACGGGCAGGCCGGTTCGGGCGTCCAGCGGAGCGCCGCCGGACCGGTCGTGAGGAGGCAGCATGGTGCCGCCGAGGCTAGCGGGGCGGTTCCGCTCGGACCTGCAGCAGGGCGGCCCGGAGCCGCGTCCCCACCTCGGCGGCGACCCGTGGGGTGGGGTGGACGCCGTCGAGCGTGGACCCCGCCCGGTATCTGCCGCCGACCGTGACCGGCTCCCACGGATCGGCGAACGCCCACCCCTGCTCTGCCGCGAGGCCGGCCAGCGAGCGGTTCAGCGCCAGCGCGCCCGCGGGATCGACGTCGTTCGGCGGAACGGCGGACAGCAGCACGACGGGCGTTCCGGCCCGGGCTGCGATGACGATCAGGTCGTCCCGCGTCTGCGCCCACGGCCGGCCCTGCAGCATGTCGTTGGTGCCGGCCATGACGACGAGCACGTCGGCGTCCGCGGGGGTGACACCGGCGCGCATCTGCGCCGCGTTCGCCCCGTCGGTGGCCCAACCGCCCCGGAACTCCACCCCGGGCCCCAGGGCCGCCGGGACCCAGGAGAACTCGCCGTCGGCCTCGGGGCCGCGGATGGGCGCTCCGCCCGCCGTCAGGGAATCGCCCACCACCACGAAGCTGCGCCCGGCCGGTACCGCGGGCGCCGCCGGCACCGCGGTCACGGCCTGCGCGAGGGTCCCGGCGGGCGACTGCGTGGCGGCGTCCCCCCACTGCCCCCGGGTGGCGAGGCCCTCGGCGACCGGCGCGCTCTGGCACCCACCGAGGACCAGGCCGGCCACCAGGAGGAGCGTGGCGAGGGGGGCACGGCGGGGACGCAACGGCACGGCGCGGGTGTCCCGGCGGCCCACCCTCCCGGCCACCGAGGGCACCCCTGGCCGCGAGTCACGCGGTCGGGCGGACGTCACCGGCGCGAACAGGGCTCAGACCTTGATCGACGGGGGAAGCATCCGGCGCATGCCCTTGCGCATCGGCTCCTCGACGAATCGGTAGAGGGCCCACCCGGCGGCGACCGAGCACACGAGCACGCCCGCGATGAGCACCTGGCGCCAGGTCGACATCGGCGCGTCGGCGAAGGCGGTCTGGTCGATGACGAACAGCATGATGTCCAGGAACAGCCAGTGGACCAGGTAGAAGGCGAAGGAGACCTTCCCGCCCCACACCAGCAGCCGGGTGGACAGCGTGCGTGACACCGGACCGCGGCTGAGCGCCAGGGAGCCGATCAGCAGCGCGAAGAGCGGGATGACGACGACCGACTCCGTGGAGCCCCACAGCGAGTGGCCGTTGACGTTCCACTCCTGGCCGAAGCGCGGCCGCCAGACGGGGTCGAAGCGCTGGAGGAAGTAGATCGTCCCGACGATCGCGACCAGGATCACGCCGGGGCTCAGCAGCAGCGGGACCCGCCGGCCGGCACGGGCCAGCCGCTGCACGACCAGGGCCACGAAGGCGCCGGCGAAGAACTCGGAGAGCACGCGCAGCGGGACGATGCCCGAGGCCACCTGGTCGCCCTGCCAGGTGAGGTCCGACCCGTCCTCCATGGAGAGCCCGACGAGGACCATGGGGACGAGCGAGGCGACCGCCAGGAGCACGAGGGCGCGGGTGCGCAGCACGCCGGCCGCTCGGGCCAGCCCCAGCGCGACCACCCCGAAGGCCAGGTAGGCCATCCACTCCGCGCTGATCGACCAGTCGATCGGGTTCCAGTCGTGGTGCTCGGTGCCCCAGGCCTGCAGCAGCAGGACGTGCATCAGGAACCGGCGGACGTCCAGCGACGCGGCGTAGGCGCCGTCGGCGGTGATCCACGTCTGGATGAGGCGGTAGAGGCCGTAGACGATGAGCATCGCGACGGTCACGGGCCAGACCCGCGACAGCCGGAGCCAGAGGAAGCCGCCGACCTTGCGCGGGCCCCACCCGTCGACCATCCGGTCCAGGTGGGTGAGGGTCAGGATGAAGCCGCTGAGCACGAAGAACAGGTCCACGCCCAGGTGGCCGACGTTGAACAGCGGGGTCAGGACCCAGCTGCTCGGGAACGTCTCCAGCAGGTAGGGCCGGAGGTGGAACATCGCCACCCACAGCGCCGCCACCGCCCGGATGCCCGTCAGCTGCGGGATCACGCGCGGCAGGCCCCGGACGGCGCCCGCGGTCGCACCGACGCCCGCCCCGGCACCCTCCGCCACGGTCGCGACCGGCGCGGGGGCCGGGTGGCGGACGAGGGTGGCCGGAAGGCCGTCGGTCAGCACCATGGAGTGGTCACTTCCGTCTGGAGGGGAGAGCTGTCCGGACCGCGCGAGCGACGGACAGGGCCGCTCAGCACACGTCGCGGCCCTCGCTGTACGTACGGCTGAGATTACAGCGAGGCACGGGCGTGGTGGACCGATCCGACACACCTGGTCGCCGCACGAACACCATGAGTCACAGCGTTCTCAGCCCCGTCGGCGCGTCGTCCCGACCGCCGCCGGCGCGCCGCGGTCAGACCGGTTCGAGGACCGCCTCGGCGGGTGCCCGGTCGATGCGGCGGGCGGCCAGCCGGCGGTCGGCCAGACGGACCAGCGCGGCCGCGAGCAGGAAGTTCCCGGCCACGAACACCGGCAGGTAGTACATGAAGTAGTAGGCCGGTGCGGTGAGGAACACGATGCCGGCGTGAGCCAGCAGGGTCAGGGCCAGGAAGGACCACGTGAAGCGCCGCCGGACGAGGCCGGCGCCCGCCAGGACCAGGAGCCCGACCACGGTGGGCAGCATCGTCCACAGCCACGGCCGTGCGGCGGTGCCCGTGCCGTCGGGGTGCATGCCCAGGAGGAAGCGCATGACCTCGTGCCGCACGGGGTCGGAGAGGGGTTCGGCGCCGATGTTCTCCCGCTCGAACGTCGTCAGCATCTCGTTGCCGGGGGCGTCGAAGAACAGCAGGCCCGTCGGGACGTAGGGCCGGTCGTCGTCCAGGTTGTTGGTCGCGACGAACGTGCGCCAGCGCGCCTCGAGGAACGAGTCCGGGTTGTGCAGGATCAGGCTGATGGCGCCCTCGTAGAACTCGTCCAGGTGGTCGAGGTAGTCCGGGCGCAGCGCCCCCGGGGCCCAGTAGCCGGGGATGTCGGAGTAGTCCGAGAAGTGACGCAGGTGGTCGACGTCCAGCACGGTGTCGATGAGGGCCAGGTCCTCCTCGACGTTCGCGCCGTCGAGGTCCGGGTCGGCGACCATCACCGACAGCGGGTTGTAGAAGGCGGTGAGCTGGTACTCCGGCCGCGAGGTCGCCGACGTGAGCCCGTACAGGCCGGCGACGAGCGCCAGGCCCGCGACGGCGGCGAGGACGGCGCGCCCGTTGCGCTGCCACACCTCGCGCAGGATCCCCAGGCGGACCGCGGCGACCGGCAGGAACACCAGGTAGAGGACCCCCTCGGTCCGCCAGAAGGCCGCGATACCGACCAGGGCGCTGACGGCCACGAACTCGCGGTACCGGTTGCCGCGCAGGTCCGGCGCCAGGAGCACCAGCAGCAGCTTCCCGACCAGGAGGAGCTGCAGCAGGCTGTACGTGGTCATCCGCAGGGGGTGGAAGACCTCGAAGAGCACCGGGATGAACAGGAACGGCACGACGACCAGCCACGCGAGTCGCCGCTCGGCGAGCAGGGCGCGCACGCCGGAGGCGAGGTAGCCGACCACCGCCGCGGCCAGCAGCATCTGCACCACCACGATCCCGACGCCGGTGGGGATCAGGTACAGGCAGAAGGTGTGCAGGACGACCGTGAGGTAGTGCTGCCAGTAGTACGGCGCATAGGTCTGCGCCGCGTGCAGGACGTGGAACTCGTCGTAGGTCCAGTGCCCCGGGTAGACCAGCAGGAGGAGCACCGCGAGGACCGCGAGGTAGCCGGCCGCGACGGTGGCACCGAACACGGTCCGGTCGTCCCGCCGGCGCAGCCGCCGGACGAGGTCGATGCACAGCGCGAGCAGCACGAAGAGCACGGCCCCGAACGCCGCCTTGAGCGCCGTCGAGCGGATCCCCGCGTCCTCCGCCGCCGCGTCCAGCTCGAAGGCCACCGGCTCGGTGAACGGCAGGACGAGGAACAGGTACGCGACCGTGACGGCGGCGCTCACGAGCCACTTGTTCGCGATGAGCTTGTGCATGTCTCCCACTCAGGGTGCCGGGGCGACCGGCCGCTCGGGGTGGCCGTGCCACCCCACGGCCGTCCTCAACTCGTCGCGACCGTGCAGGGCCCGCCGGCGGGGCAGCTGATCGTCCCGCGCTGGAATGCCATGGACGTCGTCCCGCCGACGGTAGTCGCCTCGGCGGTCGGGTAGCCCAGCCGTCCCGTGGGCCCGTCGGCGTCGCGGTAGGCCGCGTCGAGCGGCCCGACGGGTGCGAACGTGCCCGCGGCACTGACGTAGACGCTCCCCGCCTGGAAGCGCTGCGACCAGCCACCGGGCAGCGTCCGCTCCCAGCCGGCCGGGAAGCCGAGCGGGCCGGTCGGGCCGCCCAGCTGCTGGTAGCGGGCGTTGATGCCGTTGATCGTGGCGTAGGCCCCCGCCGCGCTGACGTAGAGGACGCCGTTCTGGAACTGCTGCGACCAGCCGCCCGGCACCGTGCGCTCCGGCCCCGTGGGGAACCCGAGCGCGCCGGTGGGCCCGCCCATCGCCTGGTACGTCGAGTCGATCCCGTTGATGGTCGCCCAGGACCCGCCCGGGCCCAGGTACAGGACGCCGTTCCTGAACTGCTGCGACCAGCCCCCGGCCACGGCGCGCTCGGTCGCGACCGGGAAGCCCAGCGCACTGTTCGGGCCGCCGATCTGCCGGTAGGCCGCATCGAGCGCGTTGTACGTCGGGACCGGCCCGGCCGCGCTCAGCCACAGCGAGCCCCGCTCGAAGCGCTGCCCCCAGCCGCCGGCCACGCCCTGCTCGCCCCCGGCGGGGAAGCCCAGCGGACCACCCGGCCCGCCGAGTCGCAGGTACTCGGCATTGACGGCGTTGACGGTGGCGAAGGCGCCCGCGGCACTGACGTAGACCGAGCCGACGCCGAACTCCTGCGTCCATCCGCCCGCGATCCCGCGCTCGGCGGCCCGGGGGAAGCCCATGACACGGGGGCCGCCCAGCGACTGGTACGCGGCGTTGATGGCGTTGAGCGTGACGAAGGTGCCGTCGGCGTTGACGTAGACGGACCCTCGCTGGAAGTTCTGCCCCCAGCCGCCGGTGAAGGTCAGCTCGGGCCCCACCGGGAAGCCGAGCGCACCGGTGGCGGCACCCATCTGCTGGTAGCGCGTGTTGATGCCGTTGATGGTGGCGAAGGACCCGGCGTCGCTCACGTAGACGGAACCGCGTTCGAACTGCTGGGACCACCCGCCGGACAGGGACAGCTCCGCGCCGACCGGAAAGCCGAGCAGGCCGTCGCGCCCGCCCAGCTGCTGGTAGCGGGCGTTGATCGCGTTCAGGGTGGCGAAGGACCCGGCGCCGCTGACGTAGACGACGCCGCGCTCGAACTGCTGCGACCAGCCGCCCGCAACGGTGAGCTCCGGGCCCACCGGGAAGCCGAGGGCGCCGTCACGGGCGCCCATCTCCCAGAACTTCGCGTTGATGCCGCCGAAGGTGGCGTAGGTGCCCGCGCCGCTGGCCCAGATCGATCCCCGCTGGAAGTGCTGGACCCAGCCGCCGTTGATGACCAGCTCGTTGCCGACCGGCGTGCCGAGGCGCGCCATGCCGTCGTTGCCGCGGTACCAGTCGCCGATCGCGCCGCCCACCGTGAACTGGGTGGAGCCGAACCAGTCGGTGAAGTAGCTGAAGAAGTTGCGGTTGCCGTAGGAGGAGCAGGTGTTGCCCGTGCCGTAGCCGGCGTCGAGCGCCGCCTGGTTCGGGCGGTAGGGCGTGTAGATGTAGAGGTTCGCCGTCGCCTGGTTCTCGATGTAGACCTGCGTCGAGCCGCAGCCCGCATTGGGGTGCCACTGGATCGTGTTGGTCACGCCGGCGCGGTAGCTGTAGTTGCGCGGCAGCGTCGCGTACCGGCGGAACTGCCAGGCCGCCTTGTAGACCTGGTTGAAGAACCCGTAGTACTGGGCGTCGCAGGGCGCGGTGTCGGGGCAGCCGTAGCCCATGGCGATCCGGTACTTGCTCGCGGAGGGGCTCGTGGCGGTGATGAGCCCCTGCTCCTTCTGCAGGGTCACGAGCAGGACCTGGGGATTGATGCCGCAGGCCTGCGCGACCTTCCAGATGATGTCGGCCGCCCGCTCGTTCGCCGCCCCGGTGTAGGGCGCGCAGTTGGTCTCGGTCCGGTTGTACGTGCTCTCCCGGAAGTTCTTGATGCAGAGATCGCCGGCCGTGCAGCCGCCGCCCTTCTGCACCAGGAACGCCTGGACGGCGTCCGCGGACATCGTGCTGGTGTTGAAGTACACGGCGTCGGAGACGATGTTGCCGGGGCGGAAGGCGCCGAGGTCCGCGGCCTGCGCCGGGGCCCGCCCGGCGTCGATCGTGGTGATCCCCGCGACGCAGGCGACCGAGCAGACCAGGACGACCAGCAGCCGCGAGAGGACACGCAGGCGGGCGCCCATCAGGGCACCACGACCGTGACGTCGGCGCTGATCTCGTCGCCGTCGGGCGACCGGTAGACGACCTCGCCGGACCAGGTGCCCGGGGTCATCGCCGCCAGGGTGAGCTCACCGCAGGTGGTGGTCCGGGCGTCGGGCTCGGCGTCCACGCTGGCCTGCCGCGTCGACGTCCCGTCGCTGAGCTCCAGCAGGCACTCCCCGCCGATCTCGAGCACGCCGGCCACGTAGGCGCCGACGTTGACCGCGTCGGTGGTCGGGTCGAACTCGCGGTAGGTGACGACGACGGCGGCGTCGGGGGTCTCCTCGTCGTCGAACGCGGGCGACTCGGCGGCGGGGTCGGTCGTGGCGGACGTCGTCGACGACGACGCGCTCCCGCTCGACGGCGTGGCGGCAGGGTCCGACGCCTCCGGACTCGTGGTCGTCGGCGTCCCGCTCGACGAGGACGTGCCGGCCGGCTTCGTGTCGTCGTCCCACGGCGCGGTGACGGCGACGGCCGCAGCCGCGACCACCACCACGACGCCCAGTCCGACGAGGACGCGACGAGAGCCGATGTTCATGTGCGGATGACCTCTGCTTCTACGCTCGTGCGACGCGGGGCAGGCGCCCCGGCGACTCTCGTGAACGAGAGCAAGGAGCGACTCTTCGAGCACACTCCGTGAGATCAGCGTAGGAGCTGCGGCCCTGGATCCGGTGCGGCGACACGCGTGACGACCGGTCCGTCACGCAGGGTCCCGAACCCTCGCGATCGGCGAGTTCAGCCGGCCAGGCGGGAACCCGAGCGGCCGGCCAGCACCTCGAGCTTCGTGGGGATGCGGGTGCGCAGCTCCTCCACGTGGCTGATCACGCCGACCGTGCGTCCGCCACGACGCAGGTCGTCCAGCACGTCCATCACCGCGTCGAGCGCGCCCGCGTCCAGGGTGCCGAACCCCTCGTCGACGAAGAGGGTGTCGATCTGCACCCCGCCGCTCTCCGCGGTGACGACGTCGGCGAGCCCCAGGGCCAGCGCCAGCGACGCCATGAAGCTCTCTCCCCCGGAGAGGGTCTTGGTCGGGCGCAGCGTGCCGGTGTACTCGTCGAACACCTCGAGCCCCAGGCCGCCGCGGGCGCCGTGCCGGCCCTGCGCGTCGCTGTGCCGGAACGTGTAGCGGCTGCCCGACATCTCCAGCAGCCGGCGGCTGGCGACCTCGGCGACCTGCTCGAGCCGGGCCGCCAGCACGAACGACTGCAGCCGCATCCGCAGCGTGTTGGCTCCTCGGCCGTTGACCAGGTCGGCGAGGCCGGCGACCTGGGCCGCTGCGTTCCGGCGCTCGTGCAGCCGCACCTCGGCGGCGACGACGTCGCCGGCGAGCGCGTCGAGGTCGGCACTGCGGCGGCGGGCGCGGTCGCGCGCGGCGACCGTCTCCTCGCGGGCGGCCGTGGTGTCGGCGCAGTGGGCCTCGGCGGCCGCGAGATCGGGCGCGGGGGCCAGTTGCGCCAGCTCGGGGTCGGCGAGGGCGTGCTGCACCGCGTCCCGGGCGCGCTCGTGCGCGGTGACGCGCTCCTCGAGCGTGGCCAGCTCGGTCCGCTCCAGCAGGGCGCCGGCCGCCTCCGCGACGTCGGCGAAACCGGCCGCGACCGCACGCTCGCCGGCGGCCCGCCGGGCGGTGTCCGCGCCCACCCGCGCCCGACGCTCGGCCGCCTCCGCATCCAGCGCGGCCTCGCAGCGCTCCGCGGCGGTGGTGAGCCGCCGGGCGCGGCGCTCGAGGTCGCGGTCCTCCCCGCGGACCGCGTCCACCCGGGCCGTGAGCGCCGCCAGCTCGGCCGCACCCGCGGCCCGCCGGGCGCTGCAGCTGCCCAGCTCCTCGCGGTCGGCGACCAGGCGCGCGCCGAGGTCGTCGCGCTCCTCGGTGAGAGCGGCCAGGCGGCTGCGGGAGCCGGGGAGCCCGGCGGCGGTGGCGGCCACCTCGGCCAGGGCGAGGTCGGCCGCCACCGCGGCGGCCTCCAGGTCGACGAGCGGGCGCCCACCCGCGCGGGCGCGCAGGACGGCCAGCTCGCGGTCCATGTCCTCCGCGGCGGTGGCGGCCGTGCCGGCGGCGATCTCGGCCGCGTCGGCCCGCTCCCGCGCGCGGTCCTCGTCGTCGGCGGAGACCGGCGGGCCGGCGGGCACCGCCGGTCGGGGGTGCTCGAGCGCGCCGCAGACCGGGCAGTCGACGCCGTCGAGCAGGCCCCCCGCCAGCTCGGCAGCCATGCCGTCGAGCCGGCGCGTGCGCAGGTCCACCAGCTCCTCGCGAGCGGTCAGCCAGGCCTCGCGGGCGGCACCGGCGCCCGCGCGCGCCCGGGCCAGCCGGACGGCCAGCCCCTCGGCGTCCCGCCCGGCGGCCAGCGCGGCACGCGCCGCCCCGGCCTCGCCGGTGCGGGCCGGCAGCGCACCGGCCGCTGCGGTCGCGGTGTCCACGAGCGCCTGCGCGGCCGCGATCGCCTCCGGCAGGGCGGCGAGGGCCTGATCGGCGGCGGCGCAGCGGTCCGCGAGCCGGGCCTCCTCGGCCGCCGAGCGGGTCACCCGGCGGGCCAGGTCGGTCGCGCGCTCGGCCTCCGGGAGCAGCGCACGCGCCTCGGCCGCGTCGTCGCGCAGCCGGCGGGCGAGGTCGAGGGCGGGCTCGCGCTCCTCACCGGTGGCTTTCCACGCCCGGCGCGCGGCGGTGAGCTCCGCCGCGGTGCGCTCGGCTTCCAGGGCCGCCCGGCCGGCGGACTCGAGCGTCTCCCGGAGCGCCTCGGCGCGCCGCCCGGCGTCGAGCCGGGTGCGCACGGGAACCAGGGAGGGCTCGGCCGCGTCCAGCCGGGCCAGCTCCTCCCGCGCGCGGTCGCGCCGGGCGTGCCGGTCCGCGAGCAGCCGGGCGACCGCGAGGGCCTCCCCCGACGCGGTGGCGGCGGCGGCCGCGGTGGTGGCCGCCGCTCCGGCCTCCGTCAGGTCGGCGGCGGCACGCCTGCGCAGCCGCGTGACCCAGGCGTCGACCGGACCGCCCGGGTCGGCCCCGACCAGTTCGGGGGCGAGTTCCTCCGGCACGTCGGCGTCCGCGGTCTGGGCCACGCGCGCCAGGAGGGTGGACAGCCGCAGACGCTCGCCGCGCAGCGCCTCCTCGGCGGCCCGGCGCTCGCCGGCCAGCCAGTCCTCGACCCGGGCGAAGCGCTCGACGTCGAACAGCGTGCGCAGCAGCTCGGCCCGGTGGTCGGGCTCGGCGCGCAGGAACCGGGCGAAATCGCCCTGGGGCAGCAGGACGACCTGGCAGAACTGGTGGACGTCGAGCCCGAGCCGGGTGCGCAGGTACTCGGCGCCCTCGTCGATGCGGGTGCTGACCGCCTCCCACCCCTCGGGTCCGAGCCGCTGCACGAGCAGCCGCGCCGGCTCGGCGGTCGTCCCGGTCCCCCGCTTCTTCGGCCGGAGCTGCTCCGGCCGACGGGTGACCAGCAGCCGCTCCCCGCCGAGCGTGAGCTCGCAGGTGACCTCGGTGCGGGTGGCGGGCTCGGCGTGGTCGCTGCGGAGGCGCTTCTCCTCACCGCGCGCACCGGGGACGGTGCCGTAGAGCGCGTAGACGACCGCGTCCAGCAGCGTGGTCTTCCCGGAGCCGGTGGGCCCCCAGAGCAGGAACAGCCCGTCGCGGGCCACCTCGTCGAGGTCGACGACCTCCGCGCCGGGGAAGGGACCGAACGCCGTCAGCGACAGCCGGTGCAACCTCACCCGGCGACCTCCTCGCGGGCGGCCGCCCCGAGCGCCCGGGCCAGCAGGTCCCGCTCGGCCGCGCTCGCGGCCACCCCGCCGCGCACGTGCGTCACGAATTCCCCGACGACCTCGAGGTCGCCCCGGCCGGCCAGCCGCTCGGTGTAGCTGCGGCCGTCGACGGTTCGGCCGCTGCCGGTCCACTCCAGGTGGGCGCAGTACGGGAACCGCGCCTGCAGCCGGCGCATCGGGTCGACGGGGCGCACCGGATCGGTGAGCCGCGCGGAGACGAACGCCTCCTCGGCGCCGGCGTGGGCCGAGTCGCCCAGCAGCTCGTCGAGGGTGCCGGTGAGGACCACCAGCGGCCGCGGCACCGGCAGCGGGACGGCGCGGACCTCGGCCAGCCCCGAGGCGTCGAGGTCGACCAGCCACACCTGCTTCTGCTGGCCCGCCTCACCGAAGGAGTACGCCAGCGGCGAGCCGCTGTAGCGCACCCGGTCGGTCAGCGTCTGCGGTCGGTGGAGGTGACCCAGCGCCACGTAGTCGACGCCGTCGAACACCGGGACCGGCACCCGGTCGACGCCGCCCACGCTGATGTCCCGCTCGCTCTCGCTCGGCAGCCCGCCGCCGACGAAGGCGTGCGCCAGCACCACCGACCGGGCGCCCGGCCGGAGGAACAGGTCGGCGCGGACCCGCTCCATCGCCGCGGTCAGCACCGCCTCGTGGGAGCGCCCTCCGGAGACGCCGAGCTCGTCACGGGTGAGCTCCGGCTCCAGGTAGGGCAGGCCGTAGACGGCCACCTCCCCGTGCTCGTCGGCGAGCAGGACCGGCTCGTCGAGCCCGGCCGTGGCGGCCCGCACGTGCACGCCCGACACCGCGAGCAGGCCGGCGGCGAAACCGAGGCGGCGGGCCGAGTCGTGGTTGCCGGGGGTGAGGACGACGGTGGCGCCGGCCGCGCGCAGGGAGGTCAGCACCCGATCGAGCACGGCGGTCGCGTCGGCCGACGGCACGGCGCGGTCGTAGACGTCACCGGCGACGACCACGACGTCGACGCCCTCGTCGGCCACGATCGTGGCCAGTCCGCGCAGCACGGCCTCCTGCTCGCGCAGTAGCTCGGCACCGTGCAGGGACCTGCCCACGTGCCAGTCCGAGGTGTGCAGCAGCCGCATGGACCGGGACGGTAGGTCGGGGCACCGACAGATCCGGCCAGGCTCGCCGTGACCGATCGGTCACGCGGGCTCCGGCGCCGCGTCAGGAGCGGGGCGCCCCCTGGCCCTCGCCGCGCAGATAGCCGGCGTTCTCCCGGCCGCGCCGGTCGGCGTCCTCCTCGATCATGTGGTTGATCAGCTGCTGGATGCCGTCGCTGTCGGGGATCTGCTTGAGCACGGTGGCGCCGCTGTCCCCGGCGGACTCGATGGTGATGGTCCCCGACTGGATGACCCGCTCCCAGACGCTCTGGCTGTAGGAGACGTCGGTGATCCGCGACAGGCCGATGTCGCGGCCCTTGCGGGCGAGGATCCCCTCGCGGAACAGCAGGCGGTGCGTCGTGATCACGTAGTGCGTGGTGCGCCAGCGCACCAGCGGCACCAGCACGAGCGCGATCAGCAGGAGCACCGCCGCGCCGAGGATCAGCAGCCGGAAGAGCCCGGCGTTGTCGGATCCGGAGTCCACGAGCGCCGCGCCGAAGGACGCCCCGCCGACGACGAGGAGGAAGAACACCACCGGCCAGAAGACGGTCAGCCAGTGCGGGTGCAGGTGGCGCACGACCTGTTCGTCGGAGCCCAGCAGCTTGTCGGGGTAGCCCATGGCGCACAGGGTGACGCAGTACAGCCGTCCAGGGAACGTCCGCGGCGCCCGTCCGACCGTGTCCGCCCCACCGGTACCAGCGGTTTCTCCGGGTCAGCCCCCGGGCGCGCTCCCGCCACGCACGTGCCGGACGTCGCCGCTGGCCAGTTCCACCGTGCCCCCCGGCGTGCGGACGACGAGCCGTCCGTCCCAGTCCACCGCCTCGGCGACGCCCTCGAGCAGCCCGCCGTCGGGGAGGGTGACGGCGACCGTCGTGCCGACCGTGGCGCACCAGGCGAGGTAGTCGTGCGCCAGGCCGCTCTGCACCGGGTCGCCGAGCGTGGCGGTCCACCCGAGGTAGCGGCGCTCGAGGGCGCGCAGGAACTCCAGCAGCACCGGCGCGCGGTCGACCGTGCGCCCGACCTCCATGGCCAGCGACGACGCGCCCTCCGGCAGCTCGTCGGGGCGGGTGGAGACGTTGAGCCCGACCCCGACGACGACGGCTCCGGGCCCGTCGGGCGCCGGCACGGCCTCGGCGAGGATGCCGGCGAGCTTGCTGCCGTCGGCGGCGAGCAGGTCGTTGGGCCACTTGAGCGCCGTCCGGCAGCCCGGGACGGCGGCGACCGCCTCGGCCAGCGCGACGCCGGTCAGCAGGGGCAGCCAGCCGCGGCGCGCGGCGGGGACGTCGGGGCGCAGCAGCACGGAGACGGTCAGCCCCGCGCGCGGCGGGGACGTCCACACCCGGTCGAGCCGGCCGCGACCGGCGTCCTGGTGCTCGGCGACGACGACCGTGCCCTCCGGGGCGCCGTCCGCGGCCCGGGCGACCAGGGCGGCGTTGGTCGAGCCGATCCGCTCGACCACCTCCACCGCCCGCCACAGGCGGCCGTCGCGGGCCAGGGCGGCGGTCAGCGCGGCCCCGTCCAGGGCAGGTCGTTCGAGGTCCGACCAGCGCTCGTCGGACGGGGACGGCGAGGGCTCGTCGGGCACCCCTCTACGCTACGGCCGCGAGCCCGGCCCTCGGCGAGGAGCCGGCCGGTCTGATCACCGAGCGGAGCGAGGCAGGGTCTGTGAGCGCGGCTGAACTGGAGAGCGCGGGCGACGGCGTCCCCGGCGACATCGACATCCACACCACCGCCGGCAAGCTGGCGGACTTCGAGCGGCGGGTCCAGGAGGCCACCCACGCCGGCTCGGAACGCGCGGTGGAGAAGCAGCACGCCGCGGGGAAGATGACCGCCCGCGAGCGCATCGAGGCGCTGCTGGACCCGGGGTCGTTCACGGAGCTGGACGAGTTCGCCCGGCACCGGTCGACCAACTTCGGCATGGACGCCAAGCGGCCCTTCGGCGACGGCGTGGTCACCGGCTACGGCACGGTCGACGGCCGACCGGTGTGCGTCTTCTCCCAGGACGTCACGGTCTTCGGCGGCAGCCTGGGCGAGGTGTACGGCGAGAAGATCGTGAAGGTCCTCGACCTGGCCATCCGCACCGGCTGCCCGGTCATCGGCATCAACGAGGGCGGCGGCGCGCGGATCCAGGAGGGCGTGGTCTCCCTCGGCCTCTACGGCGAGATCTTCCTGCGCAACGTGCACGCCTCCGGCGTGATCCCGCAGATCTCGCTGGTCATGGGCGCCGCGGCCGGCGGGCACGTCTACTCCCCCGCGCTCACCGACTTCATCGTGATGGTCGACAAGACCAGCCAGATGTTCATCACGGGGCCCGACGTCGTGAAGACCGTGACCGGCGAGGAGGTCACGCTCGAGGAGCTCGGCGGCGCGCGCACGCACAACACCAAGTCCGGCGTCGCGCACTACATGGCCGAGGACGAGAACGACGCCCTGGACTACGTCAAGGCGCTGCTGTCCTACCTGCCGAGCAACAACCTCGACCCGCTGCCGACCGTCGAGGTCGGGCCGGTCGACGCCAGCCCCGAGGGCGTCACCGAGGACGACCGGGAGCTCGACGGCTTCATCCCGGACTCGGCGAACACCCCCTACGACATGCACACCGTCCTGGAGCACGTGCTCGACGACGGCGAGTTCCTCGAGGTGCAGCCCCTGTTCGCGCCGAACATCATCGTCGGCTTCGGTCGCGTCGAGGGCCGCCCGGTCGGCGTCGTGGCCAACCAGCCCACCCAGTTCGCGGGCACCCTCGACATCGACGCCAGCGAGAAGGCCGCCCGGTTCGTGCGCACCTGCGACGCGTTCAACGTGCCGGTGCTGACCTTCGTCGACGTCCCCGGGTTCCTGCCCGGCACCTCCCAGGAGTGGGAGGGCATCATCCGCCGCGGCGCGAAGCTGATCTACGCCTACGCGGAGGCGACGGTCCCGAAGATCACCGTGATCACCCGCAAGGCCTACGGCGGCGCGTACGACGTCATGGGGTCCAAGCACCTCGGCGCCGACCTGAACCTGGCCTGGCCCACCGCGCAGATCGCGGTCATGGGCGCCCAGGGCGCGGTCAATATCCTGTACCGGCGCGAGCTCTCCGACGCCGCGGAGCCCGACGCGCGCCGCGCGGAGCTGATCACCGAGTACGAGGACGCGCTGCTCTCGCCGTACGTGGCGGCCGACCGCGGGTACGTCGACCAGGTGATCCGCCCCTCGGAGACCCGCATCGAGATCACCAAGGCGCTGCGGCTGCTGGCCAACAAGCGCCAGACCCTGCCGCCGAAGAAGCACGGGAACATCCCGCTGTGACCGAGGAGACGACCGAGCAGCCGCAGCGCCCCCTGCTGCGGGTCGTCCGGGGCGAGCCCAGCGCGGAGGAGCTCGCCGCCCTGGCCGTCGTCGTCGCGGCCCTGTCGCAGCGCCGCAGCCGGCGCCGGCCCGTGCCGGTGGGCGCCTGGGGCTCCCCGGTGCACGGCCACCGGCGGCCCCTCCTGACCGGTCCCGGCGGATGGCTGTCCGCGGGGCGGCCCGGATGACCGCGGCCACCGCACTCCGCCGGCTGGTGCTCGCCTCGGCCTCGCCGGCCCGGCTGTCGCTGCTGCGCCAGGCGGGACTGGCCCCCGTGGTGGTGGTCAGCGACGTCGACGAGACGGCGGTGACCGCCCACCGGGTCGCCGAGCGGGTCGCGCTGCTGGCCGCCGCGAAGGCCGCCGCCGTCGCGGAGAAGGAGACCGAAGCGCTGGTCATCGGCGCCGACTCGCTGCTGGAGTACCGCGGGCAGGCGATGGGCAAGCCCGCGGACGTGCACGAGGCGCGCGACCGTTGGCAGCACATCGGCGGCCGATCCGGCGTGCTGCACACCGGGCAGGCCCTGTTCGACGTGCAGGACGGCGCCGTGGTCGGCCGGGACGTGGCGGTCGTGTCGACGACGGTGCACTTCGCCCGGCCGAGCGCCGCGGAGCTGGAGGCCTACCTGGCCACCGGCGAGCCGCTCGCCGTGGCCGGCGCCTTCACCCTCGACGGGCTGGGGGCGTCGTTCGTCCGGCGGATCGACGGCGACGCCGCGGCCGTCGTCGGGCTGTCCCTGGCGGTGCTGCGCACGCAACTGGCGAGCCGCGGCGTGGCCGTCACCGACCTCTGGCGCCGCTGAGGCGCCGCTCCCCCGAGCTGCCACCGGCCGGCTCGGGAGCGTTTGGGTACTGTCCCGCCGGCTGTAAGAACCTCGAGGGAGAACGACGGTGCAGAAGGTCCTGATCGCCAATCGCGGGGAGATCGCGGTCCGCGTGGCCCGCGCCTGCAAGGACGCCGGGCTCACCAGCGTCGCCGTGTACGCCGAGCCCGACCGGGACGCCCTGCACGTGCGCAGCGCCGACGAGGCGTTCGCCCTCGGGGGCACGACGCCCGGCGACTCCTACCTGGTGATCGACAAGATCCTCGACGCGGCCAAGCAGTCCGGCGCCGACGCGATCCACCCCGGCTACGGCTTCCTCTCCGAGAACGCCGACTTCGCCCGGGCCGTCCTCGACGCCGGGCTGACCTGGATCGGCCCCTCCCCCGAGGCGATCATCGCCCTCGGCGACAAGGTGCAGGCCCGGCACATCGCGATGAAGGCCGGCGCCCCCCTCGTCCCGGGCACCAAGGACCCGGTCGGCGGCGCCGACGAGATCATCGCGTTCGCCGAGGAGCACGGGCTTCCCGTGGCGATCAAGGCCGCGTTCGGCGGCGGCGGGCGCGGGCTGAAGGTCGCCCGCACGAAGGAGGAGATCCCCGAGCTGTTCGACTCCGCCGTCCGCGAGGCCGTCTCGGCCTTCGGCCGCGGCGAGTGCTTCGTCGAGCGGTTCCTGGACAAGCCCCGCCACGTCGAGGCGCAGGTGCTGGCCGACACCCACGGCAACGTCATCGTCGTCGGCACCCGCGACTGCTCCCTGCAGCGGCGCAACCAGAAGCTCGTCGAGGAGGCGCCCGCGCCGTTCCTCACCGACGACCAGCGCGAGCGCATCCACTCCTCGGCGAAGGCCATCTGCAAGGAGGCCGGCTACCACGGCGCCGGCACGGTGGAGTACCTCGTCGGCGTCGACGGCTCGATCTCCTTCCTCGAGGTCAACACCCGCCTGCAGGTCGAGCACCCGGTCAGCGAGGAGACCAGCGGCATCGACCTGGTCCGCGAGCAGTTCCGGATCGCCGAGGGCCTGGCCCTGGACATCACCGAGGACCCGACCCCGCGCGGGCACAGCATCGAGTTCCGGATCAACGCCGAGGACGCCGGCCGCAACTTCATGCCCGCCCCCGGCCCGGTCACCCGGCTGGAGATCCCGCAGGGTCCGGGCGTCCGGTGGGACTCCGGTGTCGAGACCGGCGGCGAGGTCGCCGGCGCCTTCGACTCGATGCTGGCCAAGCTCATCGTCACCGGCGCCACCCGCGAGCAGGCGCTGCAGCGCGCCGCCCGCGCCCTGGACGAGCTGATCGTCGAGGGCATGCCGACCGTCATCCCGTTCCACCGCGCCGTCGTCCGCGACGAGGCCTTCACCAGCGAGCCGTTCACGGTGCACACCCGCTGGATCGAGACCGAGTGGGACAACCAGGTGCCGGCCTACTCGGCCGCCCCTGCCGAGGGCGAGGAGCCGCAGGAGCGGCAGACCGTCGTCGTCGAGGTCGGCGGGCGCCGGCTCGAGGTCTCCCTCCCCGCCGGCCTCGCGGCCGGGGGCGGTGGGGTGGGCGGGAGCGGTGGCGCCGCGGGCGGCGCCAAGCCGCGCAAGCGTGGCGGCGGGCACGGTGGCACCGCCGCCTCCGGCGACTCCCTCACCTCCCCGATGCAGGGCACGATCGTGAAGGTCGCGGTGGAGGACGGCGCGACCGTCGAGGCCGGCGACCTGGTCGTCGTCCTCGAGGCGATGAAGATGGAGCAGCCCATCACCGCGCACAAGGCCGGCACCGTCACCGGCCTGTCCGCCGAGGTCGGCGCGACCGTCACCAGCGGCGCCGTCATCTGCACGATCGCCGACGCCGAGTAGTCCCACGCGCGACGCACGAGGCCCGCTTCCGGATCTCCGGGAGCGGGCCCTCGTCGTCAGACCGTCACGCAGGCCTCCGGCGCCCCGGCTCAGCCGGAGAGGAACGTCCGGGCGCCACGCGCCACCGTCCACTCGATCGACCCGCCCTGGAACCGCTGCTGGCAGCCGTGCCAGCAGGACTCACCGCTCACCGGGTAGCCGAGCCGGCCGTGCTCCCACCCCTGCCCGGCCCACGCGTCCCGGATGGCGCCCCAGACCGGCACGGCGCCCGTTGCCGGCGACCAGTAGACCGACCCGCCCTGGAACGCCTGGAAGCACCCCCCGTCACGCAGCCCGCAGATCTCCTCGGTCAGCGGGTAGCCGAGTCGGCCGGCCTCCCAGCCGTAGCCACTCCAGGTGTCCCGGATCGCGCCCCACGCCACGCGCGCCCCCGACGCCGGAGACCAGTAGACCGACCCACCCTGGAAGTGCTGGAAGCAGCCGCCGTCGCGCAGCCCGCACGTGGTGTCGCCGACCGGGAAGCCGAGCCGACCCCACTCCCAGCCCTGCGCCGCCCACCGACCGCGCACCAGGCCCACCACGAAGTGCGCCCCCGTCGCCGGCGACCAGTACACGACCCCCGACCGGAACTCCTGAAGGCAGCCGCCGTCGCGGATACCGCACACCGGGTCGGCCGTCGGGTAGCCCAGCAGCCCGTTCTCCCAGCCCGTCGCCGCCCAGCGGTCGCGGATCACCCCGGCCACCACCCGTGCGCCCGTGGCCGGGGAGAAGAACACCGACCCACCCTGGAAGTGCTGGAAGCAGCCCCCGTCGCGCAGCCCGCACGTGGTGTCGCCGACCGGGAACCCCAGCCCGCCCCACTCCCAGCCCTGCGCCGCCCAGCGCTGCCACACCAGGCCCACCACGAAGTGCGCCCCCGTCGCCGGCGACCAGTACACGACCCCCGACCGGAACTCCTGGAAGCAGCCGCCGTCGCGGATGCCGCACTGCTCGGCCCGCAACGGCGGGCCGAGCAGGCCCGCGTTCCCACCGGTCCGCTGGTGGACCAGCGCGATCTCGGACGGCGGCTCCACCCGGACGGTGGCCCCACCGGCGCCGATGCTCTCCACCGTCACGCGATAGGTGCCTCCGATCAGCACCCCGGTGCCCGGGGGGACGGCCTGCTCAAGGTCACCGCCCCAGCCGGAGGCGCGTGACGGGGACCCGTCCAGGAGCACCGAGGAGTCGCTGCCCGCGGTCGACCTGCGGACCAGTACGCCCGGCTGGAGGCCGAACTGGTTCTGGGCCGTGGCCAGCCACGCGTCACGTCCGCCGGCCGGCCGGTACTCCACCCAGTAGTCGCGGCCGTCGGGCATCGCGAGGCGCACGGCGCGGGTGCCCGTGCCGCCGGACACCGCCGAGAGCACGACCGTCCCGCCCGTGGTCGGGCCCACGCTCCGCACCGACGAGGACGGGAGGAGGCCGAGGTTCGCCGCCTGCGTGACGTTGAGCGAGCCGACCTGGGTCCACGAGGCGCCCATGACGTCGTAGAGGTCGTAGTAGGGGCGGACCTGGCAGCTCGCGTCCGCCGACTCGGTCACCGCGTCGCACTGGCGGAGCGAGGAGTGCCCCAGGCCCAGGTTGTGCCCGAGTTCGTGGGCGATGACCGACGTCGCCGTGTCCCGCACGTACGCCAGCCCGCCCTCGCCCAGCGCCCGGCCGACGGTGCCGACGCCGTAGGAGCAGTTGGGGCTGTTCCGCGGGACGTAGACCAGCAGGTGCTCGGCGGGGGCGCCGGTCCAGCCCACCGTGCTGGCGGCGGTGGCAGCGTCCTCCCACAGGCCCCAGGGGTCGCGGCACGTGGCGTCGCTGACCACCCACGAGGCCACGGTGCCGGCGACGGCGAACCGCACCGCGCCGGCGCTCTGCGTGAGCCAGAAGTCCGCGACCGGACCGTCGACCGCGGCCACGACCTGGGCCAGGGTGGTCGGGTCGGCGGCGCGCTGGGCGGCGGCGTCGGCCGGCTGCACCATGACGACGGTGACGGGGTGGTCGGCCGGGTCCGCAGCAGGCGCGGGCACGGTGGCCTCCGGCGGCGCGACGACCTCGGCGGCCAGCACCTCGTAGGCAGGCTCCAGCCCCTGCTCTGTGGCCTCGTCGACCACCGCGTCGCCCAGGGCCACCTCGACCGTGGCCCCCGCCTCGGTCGCGCCCAGGTCCTCGGTCGGCACGCGCACGGCCTCCCCCGGTGCGGTCCGGATCCAGCTCAGCAGCCCGGCGTCCTCCTCGGCCGGCGGCACGGGTTCTTCGGCGTCCGGTCCGGCGTCGGCGTAGCCCTGCACGAGCTCCCCGACGACGGTGTCACCGGTGGCCGGCGTCTCCTCCTCCGCGCGTGCGGGTGGCACGGCGAGAAGCGCGAGCGCGACGGCGGGCACCACGAGGAGGGACAACCGCGTGGACCGCGGACGAGCACTGTGCACGGACGACTCCACTACGCAGGGGACCACCTCTCCCATCGGCCGGACCGGCCCGGAACTGGAGTCCACGGCGCGCTCAGCCTCGGGCGAGGCGCAGCCTCCGGACCGCCCGCCACCCGGCCAGCGCCACGCCGGTGACCGTGAGGCCGGTGAGCAGCGGGAGCAGCCACAGCGAGGACGTGCTGTGGCTCTGCGCCGCCAGCTCCTGGTCGGTGCCGACGCCGTCCGCCCCGATGCCGTCCGCCTGCACGCGGTCCGTGCCGGCCGGGGCGCCCGCGGCGAGGACGGTGGCGGGCTCGGCCGCCGCCGGGCCTGCCGCGCTCCCGGCGTCGCCGGGCAGCACGTCGGGGCCGGGGCCACCGGGAACAGAACCGGCCGGCACACCGGGCACGGGGCGCGCGGCCGGCTGCACCGAGACGGTGGCCCCCGCGCCGGTGACGGCCTGCACGGTGACGATGAAGGCCCCGCCGCCGACCGGCACGGGGACGCCGACGGGCAGCGCCGCCTGGAGGTCGCCGTCCCAGTCCGCGGCGGCGCTCGGGGAGCCGTCGAGCAGCAGCGCGGTGTCGGTGTGCTCGCCGGCGCGGTGCAGCAGCACCCCGGCGTCCAGGCGGAACCGGTTGCCGGCGGCGGCGAGCCAGCCGTCCTGGCCGCCGGGGGCGCGGAACTCCAGCCAGTAGGCGCCGCCGTCCGGGGCGTCCAGCCGCAGCGCCCGCGTGCCGCTGGTCCCGCTCAGCGGCGCCAGCGCCACGGTGGCGGCCGCATCGCCGACGGCGAGGCCCTGCTGCGCCACGGCGGGCAGCACGCCGAGCCGGGCGGCCTGGGGAGCGTTCAGCGAGCCCAGGTGCTCCCAGGAGGCGCCCATGACGTCGTAGTAGTCGCGGTAGCCGGCGGTCCGGCAGGAGCCGGTCTCCACGGCGCCGTCGCACTGGCGGCCCGAGGAGTGGCCGAGGCCCAGGTTGTGGCCGAGCTCGTGGGCGATGAGCGAGGGCATCAGGGTGCGGACGTAGGCCCGCCCGCCGGCGCCGGGACCGCTGCCCACCTGGCCGAGCGCCGTCGAGCAGCCGGGCAGGTCGGCGGGCCGGCTGCTGACGTACACCAGCAGGTGCCGGCCCGGGCCGGACTCGAAGCCGGCGGCGGCCGCGGCCGCGTCCCAGAGGCCGGTCGGGTCGGTGCAGGTCGCGGGCGTGGACACCCAGTCCGGGAAGGCGGAGGTGACGCCGAAGCGCACGGCCCCGCCGGTCTGCCCCGCCCAGAACTCGGCGACCGGGCCGTCGACCGCGGCGACCAGCGACGCGACGGAGACGTCGTCGGGGACGCCGCCGGCCGGCACGACCCGCACCACGGTGACGGAGTTGCTCGGGGTGGCCGCGGCCACGGGCGCGGAGGTGCGCACCTCGCCGGCGAGCACCGATCGGGCGGGGTCCAGGTCGTGCTCGTCGGCCGCGTCGTCGTCGACGGTCGCGCCGAGGGTGACCTCGACGGTCGCGCCGACCGGCAACCCGGAGACCTCGTCGGTGGGCACCCGGACGGCGTCGCCGGCCGCGGTCTCCACCCAGCTCAGGGGCAGCCCGTCCTCGTCGTGCGAGGAGTGGCCGCCGAGCTCCTCGGGCCAGGCCTGCACGAGCTCGCCGACGACCGTGTCGGGGCCCGCGGTCTCGGCCGACGCCGCGGTGGGCAGCGCGAGCGGCGCCAGCACGGCGACGGCTGCGACGAGCAGCGGGCGCAGGCGGCGGGGTCGGCGGCCGGTGCACGGCGGGAGGGGAGACATCCCCCCTGGAATCGGCGGTCCGCGCGCGCGTCGGCACCGGATCGACGGTGTTGAGCCGAACCCCCGTCACACCCGCCGCAGCGGTACCGGCAGCCCCGGGGACTACGCCAGCGCGTCGGCGCCCATCAGCCGGCGGCCGGCCTCGGTGATGGAGCCCGACAGCGAGGGGTAGATCGCGAAGGTCTGCGCCAGGTCCGAGACGGTCAGCCCCTTCGTCACCGCCAGCGCGATCGGCAGCACCAGCTCGGAGGCGCCGGGGGCGACGACGACGCCGCCGACGACCACGCCGGTGGACTTGCGGGCGAACAGCTTCACGAAGCCGTCCTGGAGGTCGGCCATCTTGGCGCGGGCGTTGGTCGCCAGCGGCAGGCGGACGACGTCGAGCGGCATGCCCTCGGGGAACTCCCCCTCCTGCACGCCCACCGTGGCGATCTCGGGGTGGGTGAACACGTTCGCCGCGACCGTCTTCAGCCGGATGGGCTGCACGGCCTCGCCGAGGGCGTGCCACATCGCGATCCGGCCCTGCATGGCCGCGACGCTGGCCAGCTGGAAGACACCGGTGACGTCGCCGGCGGCGTAGATGCCGGGCACCGACGTCCGCGACACCCGGTCGACGACGACGTGGCCGCTCGCGCTGAGCTCCACGCCGCACTTCTCCAGGTTCAGGCCCTGGGTGTTGGGCACCGTGCCGACGGTCATCAGCGCGTGCGAGCCCTCGACGGTGCGCCCGTCGGTGAGGGTGACCAGCACGCCCTTCTCGCTCCGCTCGACCGTGGCCGCCCGGCCGCGCTGGGTGATCCGGCCGCCGCGGGACTGGAAGACCTGCTCGAGCACCTCGGCGGCGTCGGCGTCCTCCCCCGGCAGGACGCGGTCGCGGCTCGAGACGAGCGTGACGGGCACGCCCGCCTCCAGGTAGCCGGAGGCGAACTCGGCGCCGGTGACCCCGGACCCGACGACGACGAGGTGCTCGGGCATCTCCTCGAGCTCGTACACGTCGCGCCAGTCCAGGATCCGCTCGTGGTCGGGCTCGGCACCGGCCAGGACGCGGGGGTCGGCACCGGTCGCGACGAGGACGACGTCGCACTCCAGCACCTGGCCGACCGCACCCTCGCGGTCGAGGACCTCCACCCGGTGCTCGACGAGCCCGCGGACGTCGTCGGCCAGCCGCCCCTGCCCGGCGAGGATGCGCACGCCCTCGGCGGTGAGCCGGGCGTGGATGTCGGCGGACTGGGCCACCGCCAGCCCCTTCACCCGGTGGTTCACCGCGGCGAGGTCCATTCCGGCGGTGCGCAGGTCGCTGCCCGAGACGCCCAGGGCCGCGGAGTCGCGGACGTTGGTCATCGCCCCCGCGGAGGCGATGAAGGCCTTCGAGGGCACGCAGTCGGTGAGCACGCTGGCGCCGCCGACGCCGTCCCGCTCGACGACGGTGACCTCCGCACCCAGGGAGGCGCCGACCAGCGCGGCCTCGTAGCCGGCCGGGCCGCCGCCGATGATGACGATGCGGGTCATGGAGTGCTCCTGCGGTGCTCGAGGACGTGCCGGTGCCATTGTCCCTGCCGGACCGGGCGGATGTCGGCATCGTCACCGGTCGGCCCGGCCACACCCGCCGTAGGCTCGACGGCGATGGGCCTCTACGCCGCCTACGGGTCCAACATGGACCCGGCACAGATGCTGCACCGCTGTCCCGCCTCCCCGCACACCGACACCGGATGGATCCGCGGCTGGCGGCTCACCTTCGGCGCCGAGGAGTTCGGCTGGGAGGGCGCGCTGGCGACCCTGGTGCCCGACGACGGCGCGGGGAGCTCCCCCGGCGTCTTCGTCGCCCTCTACGACCTCACCGAGGCCGACGAGCGCGCGCTGGACGCCTGGGAGGGCGCCGACCTGGGGCTCTACCGCAAGCTCAACCTGCGGGTGCACACGCTCGCCGGCGACGTGGTGGCCTACGTGTACGCGCTGGACGCCTTCGAGGGCGGGCTGCCCTCGGCCCGGCACCTGGGCGCCCTGGCCGAGGCCGCGCAGGCCGCCGGCGCCCCCGACGACTACGTGGCCGGGCTACGTGCCCGGGAGTGCCGCTCCTCCGGCGTGTGACGGCACGGGCGTCACGGCGCCCACCGCCGGCCGGCGCCGGCGGACCCACAGCGCGACGGCACCGGCCCCGGCCAGGCCGCCCACGACGAGGGCGTCGGCCAGCGGGCGGCTGAGGTACCCGAGCGTGCCCTCCCCGCCGGGCAGTGCCAGGTACACGGAGCCCAGGGAGGCGCCGATCGCCAGCCAGCGGTCGACCCGGATCCCGGTGAGCGCCAGCAGCAGGACCGGCCACATGAAGTACCAGGGCCACACGACGCTGCCGGTGAGCACGATCGTCACCAGGATCCACGCCGTCGGCCGCACCAGCCCCCACTCCGGCACGCGGGTGAGCAGCCAGAGGCAGATCAGCGCGCCGGCGGCGAGCGCCACCGCCCGGACCGCGTCCAGCGGCGGGTCGCTGTGGGAGATGAGGTTGGCCAGCGCGGTCGGCGGCGACAGCGGCTCGTTGGCCAGGCCCGGGACGTCGAGGTTGCCGAGGAACGTCCAGCCGTAGCCGCACGCCGTCACGGCGACCACGAACACCGCCAGGCCCGTCCCGCCGATCGAGACCAGCACCCGGAGCCGTTCCCGCAGCGTCGGCATCCGCCAGGCCGCGTCGATGGCGATGACGGCGACCGCGGCCAGCGCGATCACCTTCACTCCCGCGCCGACGGCGCAGAGCACGACCGCCAGGTAGGGCCGCCGGAGCATCGCCAGCCAGACGCCGGCCAGCAGGAGGACGAGCATGAGCGCGTCGTTGTGGGCGCCGGAGACGCCGTGCAGCAGGAACAGCGGGTTGGCCACGACCAGCCACAGCGTGCGCGTCGGGTCGAAGCCCTGGAGGCGGGCGATGCGCGCCGCGAGGACGGCCAGCCCGATCCAAGCCAGCACGGTCAGCACGCGCAGGGCGACCACGACCGAGCGGACGTCCTCGTGGAACACCTTGGCGAGCAGGTCGAGGAGGCGGACGAACGGCGGGCTGTACGGCGACGGGTTCTCGAGCCAGATCTGCTCCCCGCCCCGGATGCCGCGCACGTCCCCGGCCGCCTCCGGGCCGTCGAGGAACGGATCGACGCCGTGCTGGATGCTCGAGGCGACCGCCGTGTAGATGTAGGCGTCGGGGCTGAACAGCGGGATGCCGATCGCCAGCGGCGCCGACCAGAGCGCGCCCAGCGACACGACCGTGCGCGTCCCCGCGCCGTGGCGCACGGCCCAGCCCAGCAGCAGCCAGGCGGCGCCCAGCAGCACCAGCGCGAGACCGCAGAGCACCAGGGCGGGCCGGGCCCCCAGCGCGGTGCGGGTGATCGCCTCCACCTGGAAGAACCACAGGTCCTCGGCGGCGACGTTGCGGCCCACCGACGTCCCCGCCAGGGCCAGGTACGTGGTGGCCAGCGTGCCGGCCACCGCGGCGGCGAGCACCGCCCGCTTCCGCCGTCCCGGGTCCACGGTGGCGCTGCCCACGGCGTGCAGCCTGCTCAGCACGCGATCCAGCCGCCGGACGTCGCTCGTCATGCGCGGCCCGGCTCCGCGGGGGCGGTCGTGCGCTCGGGGTCGGCGAGGAAGAGCTCCAGCAGTTCCTGCGCGGCGCGGGCGGGGGTGACCTCGCCGGCCAGCACCGACCGCTCCAGCTCCGGAGCCCGCGACCGCACCTGCGGGTGGGCCCGCAGCCGGTGCTCCAGCCCGCTGCGCACCAGCTGCCAGGTCCAGCGCACCTGCTGGGTGCGGCGGCGCTCGTCGAACGCGCCGGACGCCCTGGCCCGCTCCTGGTGCTCGACCAGCTTGGCCCACACCTCGTCCAGGCCCTCGCCGGTGAGCCCGGCGCAGGTGAGCACCGGCACGTCCCAGTCCTCGCCGTGCCCCCGCAGCATGCGGATGGCCCCCGCCAGCTCGCGGGCGGCCTTGCGGGCGTCGGCGGCGCCGGGGCCGTCGGCCTTGTTGACGGCGATGACGTCGGCGATCTCGAGGATGCCGCGCTTGATGCCCTGCAACTGGTCACCGGTGCGGGCGAGGGTCAGGAACAGGAAGGAGTCGACCATCTCCGCGACGGTCACCTCCGACTGGCCGACGCCGACGGTCTCCACCAGGACGACGTCGTAGCCGGCGGCCTCCACGACGACCATCGACTCGCGGGTCGCCTGGGCCACCCCGCCGAGGGTGCCCGCTGTCGGCGAGGGGCGCACGAAGGCGCGCGGATCGACCGACAGCCGCTGCATCCGCGTCTTGTCCCCGAGGATCGACCCGCCCGAGCGCGCCGACGAGGGGTCGACGGCCAGCACCGCCACCTTCGCCCCGGCGCCGGTGAGGGTCACGCCCAGCTGGTCGATGAAGGTCGACTTCCCGACGCCGGGAACGCCGCTGATCCCCACCCGGCGGGCGTTGCCGGCGTGCGGCAGCAGCTCGACCAGCAGTTCCTGGGCGCGCTCGCGGTGGTCGGCCCGCCGCGACTCGACCAACGTGATGGCGCGCGCCATCGACCGCCGGTTCCCGGCGAGGACCCCCTCGACCAGCGCCGCGACGTCGACCTCGGCCACGACCGCGCTCAGTGCCCCAGGCGTGCGGAGAGGGTGCGCAGCAGACCCTGGGCCGCCTCGGCGATGACCGTGCCGGGCAGGAACACGGCGGCGGCACCCATCTCCTTGAGCGTCGGCACGTCGTCGGGCGGGATGACCCCGCCGACCACGACGACGACGTCGTCGGCGCCCAGCTCGGCCAGCGCCTCGCGCAGCGCCGGCACCAGGGTGAGGTGACCGGCGGCCAGCGAGGAGACGCCGACGACGTGCACGTCGGCCTCCACCGCCTGGCGGGCGACCTCCTCCGGCGTCTGGAACAGCGGGCCCACGTCGACGTCGAAGCCGAGGTCGGCGAACGCCGTGGCGATGACCTTCTGACCGCGGTCGTGGCCGTCCTGGCCCATCTTGGCGACCAGGATCCGCGGGCGACGGCCCTCGGCCTCCTCGAACGCCTCGGCCATGGCGCGGGTCTCCTCCACCGGGCTGGGGACCCCGTCCCGTCGAGAGTGCATGGCCTCGTCGCGGTACACCCCGGAGATGGTGCGGATCTGCGCCTGGTGCCGCCCGTAGACGGCCTCCAGCGCGTCGGAGATCTCCCCCACCGTGGCCTGGGCGCGGGCGGCGTCGATCGACAGCTTGAGCAGGTTGGAGTCCAGGTCGTTGCCGCGGCGCCCCTCGGCGGCCGCGCGGGCGGCGTCGGTCAGCCGGGACAGCGCCTCGCGGGTCGCGGCGTCGTCCCGGTCGGCGCGCAGCCGCTCCAGCTTCGCCGTCTGCTCGGCCAGCACCTGGGCGTTGTCGACCCGCAGCACCTCGATGGCCTCGTCGGCGTCCACCCGGTACTTGTTCACGCCGATCACCGGCTGGCGCCCCGAGTCGATCCGCGCCTGGGTGCGGGCGGCGGCCTCCTCGATGCGCATCTTCGGGATGCCGTCGTCGATCGCGCGCGTCATGCCGCCGTGCTCGCGCACCTCCTCGATGTGCGCCCATGCCCGGCGCGCCAGGTCGTAGGTGAGCTTCTCGACGTACGCCGAGCCGCCCCACGGGTCGGCCACCCGGGTGGTGCCGGACTCCTGCTGCAGCAGCAACTGGGTGTTGCGCGCGATGCGCGCGGAGAAGTCGGTGGGCAGCGCCAGCGCCTCGTCGAGGGCGTTGGTGTGCAGCGACTGGGTGTGGCCCTGGGTGGCGGCCATGGCCTCCAGGCAGGTCCGGACGACGTTGTTGTAGACGTCCTGCGCGGTCAGCGACCAGCCCGAGGTCTGCGAGTGGGTGCGCAGCGACAAGGACTTGGGGTTCGTCCCGCCCGCCTGCTTGACCAGCTTCGCCCAGAGCAGGCGCCCGGCCCGCATCTTGGCGACCTCCATGAAGAAGTTCATGCCGATCGCCCAGAAGAAGCTCAGCCGCGGAGCGAAGGTGTCGACGTCCATCCCGGCGTCCTGGCCGGCCTTCAGGTACTCGACGCCGTCGGCCAGCGTGTACGCCAGCTCCAGGTCGGCCGTCGCCCCGGCCTCCTGGATGTGGTAGCCGGAGATCGAGATGGAGTTGAACCGGGGCATCTTCTGCGCGGTGAACGCGAAGATGTCGCTGATGATCTGCAGCGACGGCTCCGGCGGGTAGATGTAGGTGTTGCGGACCATGAACTCCTTGAGGATGTCGTTCTGGATGGTCCCGGCCAGCTGCTCCGGCGCCACCCCCTGCTCCTCGGCGGCGACGACGTAGAGCGCCAGCACCGGCAGCACCGCGCCGTTCATGGTCATCGAGACGCTCATCCGGTCCAGCGGGATGCCGTCGAACAGCTGCCGCATGTCCAGGATCGAGTCGATCGCCACGCCCGCCATGCCGACGTCGCCCCGCACCCGCGGGTGGTCAGAGTCGTAGCCGCGGTGGGTGGCGAGGTCGAACGCGACCGACAGGCCCTTCTGGCCCGCGGCCAGGTTCCGCCGGTAGAAGGCGTTGGACGCGGCTGCGGTGGAGAAGCCGGCGTACTGGCGGATGGTCCACGGCTGCGTCGTGTACATCGTCGGATAGGGCCCGCGCAGGAACGGCGGCAGACCGGGGAAGGTCTTCAGGAAATCCACGCCGGCCAGGTCGGCCGGGGTGAACAGCGGCGGCACGTCGATGCCCTCGGGCGTGTGCCAGGTGGCCTCGGCGACGCTGCGCCCGGTGGCCTCCTCGTAGCGCTTGGCCCAGTCGTCGGCCGTGCCGGCCGCGGCCGGCCGGCCCAGCTCCGCGGAACCGAAGTCGGGGATGGTGCTCATGCCGTCACTCCGAGCTGCTCGTGGGCGGCGCGCAGGACCTCGAGCGCGTCGCATCCGGCGTACACGTACCCGTCGATGCCCTCGACGTCCAGCGAGGGCTTGCCCGCCAGCCACACCGAGGTGGCGCCGGCGGCGCGCAGCTCGGCGGCGAGCGCGGCGGCGGACTGCGCGTAGTCCTTGTCTGTGCCGCAGATGCAGGCCACCGCCGTCCCGGCGTCGGCCAGGCCGGAGGCGCCGTCGCCCGCAGGGGTCTCCAGGCCACCGGCCTGGAAGAGGTTCGCCGCGAACGAGGCGCGGGCGGTGTGCCGGGCCTCGGGGCCGATGGTGGCGAGGTAGACCCGCGGGCGGGGCCCGCCGTCCGGGTGCCCCGCGGCGTCCGCGCGGTCGCGCAGCTCCTCGAACTCCTGGGCGGCGCGGACCCGCGGCAGCCCGCCGGGGCCGGTCGGGAGGACGTCGGCGGCGGGCGACCGCTGCGGCAGCTTCTCGGTCAGGTTCGGGAACTCGCTGACGCCGGTGAGCGCGTCGGAGCGCGTGGCCAGCCGCTTCCGCCGCTGCTCCCACGCCGCGGTCACCCGCTCGCGGACCAGCCCGTCGGCCAGCGCGCGCACGATGCCGCCGGCGCGCTCGATCTCGGTGAACCAGGCCCACGCGGCCTGCGCGAGCTCCTCGGTCAGCGACTCGACGTACCAGGAGCCACCGGCCGGGTCGAGCACGCGGGCCAGCGACCCCTCCTCGACCAGGAGGCTCTGGGTGTTGCGCGCGATCCGGCGGGAGAACGAGTCGGGCAGGCCGAGCGCGGCGTCGAAGGGCTGGACGGTGACGACGTCGGCGCCGCCCACGCCCGCGGCGAAGCAGGCGACGGTGGTGCGCAGCATGTTCACCCACGGGTCGCGGCGGGTGGTCATCACCGAGGAGGTGACGGCGTGCTGGCGCTGGCCGCGGACGTCGGGCGAGGCGCCGGAGAGCTCCCCCACCCGGTCCCACAGCCGGCGGGCGGCCCGCAGCGCGGCGATGGTCGTGAACTGGTCGGCGGTGGCCGCGTAGCGGAACTCCAGCTGGCCGAACGCCTCGTCGACCGTGAGCCCCGCGTCCGTCAGCGCCCGGAGGTAGGCCGCACCGGCGGCCAGCGAGCAGCCGAGCTCCTCGACGGCGCCGCCGCCGGCGCCGGCGAAGACCGTGCCGTCGACGACGACGGTGCGCAGGCCGGGGTGGGCCGCCGCGCGGCGGGCGAGGTCGGCGAGCCCGGAGAGGTCCTGCTCCTCCCCCGTGGCGGCCTGCACACCGATGGGGTCGAGGCCGAGGGAGCCGCCGGGCGCCAGGTCGTTCCGGCCCTCGACGAGGGCCAGGAACGCCTCGGCAGCCGGCACCCCGCCCTGGACGGTGACCGGCGCGAGGTCGAGGTAGACGTCGGCGAGCACCTCGCCCAGCGAGCCGACCGGCACGGCGCCCTCGCCGAGGACCAGCCACAGCGAGGAGACGCCGTTCTCCAGGTCGGCGGCGATCGCCTCGCGGGTGACCGCGACATCGGGGTCGGCGTGCCGCTGCCGCACGTCCCAGCCCGCCGGCACGTCGGTGTCGGCGCCGCCGGCCGCGGTCTCCCCCGCGGCGCCGGGGCGCGCGCCCCGCACGAACGGCGGGATGCCGGGCACCCCGACGGCGGCCGGCAGGTCGCCGGCGTCGTCGGCGGTGTAGAGCGGGGCGACGGCGACTCCGGTGGCCACCGTGCGGCGCAGGGCGTCCTCGGCGTGCTCGGGCAGGTCCTCGCGGCCGGCCTTGCGCAGCACGCCGGCGACCAGGTCGCGCCACTGCTCGCGGGTGGCGGCGGGGAACTCCCCGGCGAGGACGAGGTCCTCGGGGACCGCGTGCTCGGCCGGGACGTCGGCGTCCGCCGGGGCGGGCTGAGCGGGCGAACTCATCATGTGCTCCGGTGCTCGGGGGGCCTCGCGGGGAGGCGATGCGCTAGGAGTTTTCTACCGGCGATCCCCCGGCACCGGACGCCCGGGGGGCCCCACTCAGCTCCGGCGCCTCATCTCCACACCTTTGCCGCGTCGAGGCTCTCGGCGACGCCGAACATCTCCGCCGACCAGAGCATCCGCTCGTTGAGCGTCCGGGGATGGACGTATCGCGAGTCGGCGAGCACCGCGGGGGCGGCGTCGCGGACCTCCTCGATGGACTCGCCCGGCCCGAAGAAGCCCTCGTTCTCGGCCAGCGTCACGCGCGAGATGTGCCCGCCCTCGAAGGACAGGACCTCGCCGCTGAAGTCGCACTCCTCGCTCACCAGGTACGCCGCCCCGATGGACACCTTCTCCGCCACCATCGTCCGCAACAGCCAGTCCATGTACGGCGTCGTCGGGTCGCCGGTGCCGTGCATCCGGGTCCGGGCCGAGGGTGCGAGGACATTGACGTTGATCCCGTGCGGCTTGCCTGCGACGGCGAACGAACGCGCCAGCCCGATGAAGGCGCTCTTCGCCGCTGCGTAGGCGATCGCTCCGGCGGACCCGTACATCGCACCCGACGTCGTGTAGACGATCCGACCGAAGCCCCGCTCGGCCATGTGCGGCCACGCCGCCCGCGTCAACCAGAAGCCCGCGTAGACGTTCACCCGCATGCACAGGTCGAACTCGGCGGAGGACAGCCGCTCGACCGGCAGTGGCCGGGGAACCGAACTCGCGTTGTGGATGATCGCGTCGAGGCGACCGAACGACTCGACGCACGACGCGACCGCGCGGATCGATCCGTCCTCGGACGCGAGATCAGCGGCGCACGCGACCGCCGTCCCCCCTGCCGAACGGATCTCGTCCACGACGGCGTCGGCGACGGCGACGTCACCGCCGGCACCGTTCATCTCGACCCCGCTGTCCGCGACGACGACGTGGGCCCCGCGCGAGGCGAGCAGCAGCGCGTGGGCCCTGCCCAGGCCGCGGCCGGCACCGGTCACCAGGATGGACCGTCCGTCGAAACGGACCTCGTTTCCCGACATGCTGCACTCCTTCGTCGTTCCGGATCGAGATGGTTCACGTCGGGTGCGGAGCGAGGCTCCGGGGCCGCGCTCCGGATCAGCCGAGACGACCGGCCGCGAACGCCCCGATGGCCGCGACCGCGGCATCGGCCTCGGGCATGTGGCCCGCGAACATCTGGAAGTCGTGCTGCATCCGGTGGAAGACATCGAGGTGGACCTCCACGCCGGCGGCTCGCGCCTTCTCGGCCAGCCGCCGCGCGTCGTCGAGGAGGAGTTCGCCGTCGCCGACCTGGATGTAGAGCGGCGGCAACCCGGCCAGGTCCGCGTACAGCGGGGACGCGTAGGGGTCGCGCGGATCTCCACCGGCGAGGAACTGCTGCGCGCAGTACCTGTTCCCGGCCGGGGCGGAGAGGAGATCGGTGTCGACGCACGTGGTCATGGACTCGCCGGTGAGGGCCATGTCCACCCACGGCGACATCAGGATCCCGGCAGCCGGCATGGGCAGGCCGTCGTCGCGGGCCTTGACGAGCGCTGCCGCCGCGAGCCCGCCGCCGGCCGAGTCGCCCGCGAGGACGACGGCCTCCGGCCGGTGTCCCCTCGAGAGGATCCACCGGTACGCCGCCACGGCGGCGAGCACCGCACCGGGATGCGGGTGCTCCGGCGCCAGGGGATATCCGACGTTCAGGCCGACGCAGCCCGTGGCCTTCGCGAGGTGCCCGACCAGTTTGCGATGCGATCCGATCGAGCAGAACCCGTAGCCCCCGCCGTGGAAGTAGATCAACACCCGTTCCGCGACGGCGCCGTCGGGAACGGCCCACTCGGCAGGGACGCCGCCGGCATCCACGGGCTCGAACCGGACCCCGGTCGGCTCGGCCGTCTCGTCGCCGAACCGGTCGGCGTCCGCCCGCTGGGTGGCCAGATCGGCTGCGGGCGGAGCGGGGCTGCGCCGGCGTTCCCGGTAGATCTCCTCGACGGCCAGCGCTTCCTCGCTGATCACTGGGCTCTCCCTCCGCTACGCGATGAACGTCGAGTACCGGTCCAGCACGGGCAGGACCTCCTCCGGATCGGTGGTGTCGAAGGCGAGCAGTGCCTGCGCCACTCCCGCGCCGCGCAGGATCTCGAGGTTCTTCCTGGCCTTGTCGGTGTCCTCGATCCCCTGGATGGCCCACACGACGGGGCCGGGCTCGCCCCGGCCGGCGTCGGTCCAGCGCGCGCGCAACTCGGCGAGCTTCCCGGCGATCCAGCCGGCGGGCCCGCCGGGCATCCAGCCGTCCGCCCACTGGACGAGTTGCTCCATGGCCACCGCGCCCCCCGCGGCTCCGAGCAGGACGGGGACCGAACCGCCGACCGGCTCCGGCCACGACCAGCTGGGCGCCAGCGAGAAGTGCTTCCCGTGGTACTCGGCGACCTCGTTCGCCCACAGTTCCCGCATCAGCTCCACGATCTCGCGCACCATCGCCCGCCGGTCCGCGAAGTCCCTTCCGTGGTTGTGCATCTCCGCGCTGTTCCAGCCGTAGCCCACGCCGAGCACGAGCCGGCCCCCGGAGAGGTGATCGAGGGTCGCGAGGGCCTTCGCCAGGGCGATCGGGTCGTGCTCGGCGGGCAGGGACGTCGCGGTGCCGACCTTCATCGACGTGGTCGCCGCGACGTAGGCGAGGGAGATGTAGGGGTCGAGCAACCGGGCGTAGGACTGCGGGATCTGGTCGGTGCCGCCGGGGAACTGCGTCTCGTCCGAGTCGACGGGGATGTGCGTGTGCTCGCCGAGCGCGAACGCATCGAACCCGCGCTCCTCGGCCGCTCGGGCCAGCCCGAGGAGATCGGTGTCGGCGGTCGCTCGGAAGAGCACGCCGACTCCGGAGGACGCTGCGGTCATCTGGGTTCTCCAACCTCGTGTCGTACGTCGTCGGTTCCGGGGGGCGGTGCGGAACTCACCTCGATGCCGCCAGCACGTTCGCGTAGCGGTCCAGCAGCGGGAGGACCTCGTCCCGGCCGGCGGTCGGGATGTCGAGCAGCACCTGGTGCACCGACAGCTCCCGGAGACGTTCGAGCCGGGACTGCAGCTGCTCGTCGGTCAGGACGAAGTTCTGCATGGGCCAGACCACGGGACCGGCCTCGTCCCGGCCCGCGTCGACCCACCTGCTCCGCAGCTCCTCGAGCTGCGTGGCGAGCCAGTCGAGGTCGTGCCCGCCCGGGATCCATCCGTCGGCCCAGTCGATGATCGCCTCGAACGCCCGCGGGCCCGCCTGGGCGCCGAGCAGCACGGGGACGGGCGACTGGATCGGTTTCGGCCACGACCAGGAGCGCTCGAGGTTGGCGTGGGTCCCGTGGTACTCGGCCTCGGTCTCGGTCCACATGGTCCGCATGAGCCGGATGTAGTCGCGGACGATCTCGCGGCGGTCCGCGAACGACTTGCCGTGGTTGGCGAGCTCCTCGCGGTTCCAGCCGAAGCCGACACCGAGGGTGAGCCGCCCTCCCGACATCCGGTCGAGCGTCGCCGTCGTCTTCGCCAGCGCGATCGGATCGTGCTGCGCGACCAGGGCGATCGTCACCGCGATCCGCAGCGACGTCTGCGCGGCGATGAACGCCAGCGCGACGTACGGATCCGGGAACTCCGGATACGCGTCCGGCAGGTCACCACCGCCGGGGAAGGGCGACTCGCGCGAGACCGGGATGTGCGTGTGCTCACCGATGGCGACGCTGTCGAAGCCGCGCTCCGCGGCGGCCTGCGCGAACTCGAGCAACGGCATCGCCGCTGCCGTCTCCCGGTAGAGGAGCCCCACGAGCGGAGAGCGGGCGCCGCTCACGGCGCGCGGCCGGGCGCGACGGGACCGGATGTGTGCGCGAAGTGCATGGGTGTACTCGTCTCCTGGTCGAACGGACCCACCGCCGGACGTCGATGGGCGCACGGCTCCTCCCGGCGACCGCCGGGGCCCGTCGGGCCGTGGCGCCGTCGGGCTCCGCCTGCTGCGCGGCGAGGGATCAGACGCGCTGCCTCGCCCGCTCGAATCCCATGAGCTCGGCCATCGTCCCGCCGACCATGGCCCTCCGGTCCTCGTCGGGCACCCCGGCGAACAGTCGGGGCAGCAGGTCCCGGGTCCCCCGGAACGTGCCCTCGGCGTGCGGGTAGTCCATGCCCCACACCAGCGACGACACCCCGGTGAAGCCCCGGCACGCCACCGCAGCCGGGTCGTCCTGGAAGGACACGTGGAACTGGCGCTTGACGTACTCGCTCGGCCGCAGCGGATAGGGCCACTTGGAGTTGACGCGGAACAACTGCGCCATCGCCGGCTGGTCGTTGCTCGGCCGGTTCTTGTCCCAGAAGCCGCCCCACCAATCCGGGTCCTGGCCCACCCCCGTCACCCAGGCCTTGTCGATGCTCCCCATCATCGAGGCCAGCCAGTGGGCGTTGAACTCGACGAGCACGAAGTGCAGGTCGGGGAACCGTTCGGGCACGCCTCCCGCCAGTAGTTCGGTGATGATCCGCACGGGCTGCGCCGCCGACCCGGAAGCCGCCGAGAACATGCGGCCCGCCGCCATCGCCGGGGTCACGTCGGCCTTGCCCATCCGGCCGGCCATGGTGATCCCGTCGAGGGCCGCGGAGTTGCCCGCGTTCGCCTTGACCCCGCCCGTGGCGACGTGGAAGAACACGCGCATCCCGTTCGCCTGTGCCGCCGCCCAGATCGGGTCGAGCTCCGGGGAGTGGTACGAGATCGGCGACACGGCAGGCAGCAGGATCGCCCTGAGCCCTGCCTTCGCCACCCGCTCGATCTCGGTGACGGCGTCGTCGATGTCCGTCAGGGTGATCGGACAGGTCGGCCGGAGCCGCGCGCCGTACGGGAGGATCTGCTCGATCAGGTAGTCGTTGTAGACCCGGATGTGCGCCATCGACAGCTCGTGGTCGTCGGTCCAGAACACGAACAACGGCCAGTTCGGATGCAGCATCGACGCGTCCACGCCGTCGTGGTCGAGGTCCTCCAGGATCTGCTCGGGATCGCCGGTGGGGGTTCTCCCGTCGGTCTGGTGGTAACGGGATTCCGCCCAGCCCTCGAAGCCCGGCGCGTGGAGCAGCCGGAACGAGGTCGCACCGTTCTCGACCCACGGCTCGATCTCGATGGACTCCTCCCACAGCGCCCGGTCCCTCAGGTGCCGGGGCATCCTGGTGGTGAAGAGATCGGGGGGCTGGATGAGGTGGGCGTCCGCGGAGACGATGAAGTCGCTGGACATCGCATGGTGCCTTTCCGGGTGTGGAGACGGAGGGACTGTCTGCGGGCGGACGATCAGGGGATGGAGGCGGGGAGCGTCTCCCACCCCCGGACGACGGAGGACGAGAGCATCCGCGCGTTCTCCTCGTCCACGTGCCACTCGGGGAACCGGGTCAGCACCTCGTCGAGCGCGATCTGCCCCTCCAACCGGGCCAGTGCCGCTCCCAGGCAGTAGTGGATGCCGTATCCGAAGGTGAAGTGCCGCGTCCGCGGCCGGTGGATGTCGAACACGTCGCCGTGGGGGAACCGCCGCTCGTCCCGGTTCGCGGACGCGGGGAGGAAGACGACGACGCTCTCCTTCGGCACCGTGGTCCCGTACCACTCCACGTCCCGGCTGAGGACCCGCGCGAAGCTGTGACCGGGAGGCTCGAAACGGAGGATCTCCTCGATGGCGGCCGGGATGAGGGCCCGGTTCTCGACGAGCTCTCGCCGATCCACCGGGTGATCGCCGAGGACCTTGCCCATCCAGCCGAGGAGCCGCCCCGACGTCTCGTTCCCCGCGCCGGCGAGCAGGCCCACGAAGGTGAGGATCTCCTCGTGCGTCAGCCGCCGGCGATCGCCTGACTCGTCCTCGACCTCGGAGTTGAGCAGCTGCGTCATCAGGTCGTCGGACGGGTTCTTCTCGCGCCACGTGATGTAGTCGGCGTAGAGCGACTCGTGGGCGGCCCCCTGGGCCTCGTTCGACGCGACCTCCATGGGCTTGCCGGCGTCGGTGTGCATGCTGCCCGTCGTCGTGTCCCGGACGAGTTCCTGGTCCGACTCCGGGATCCCCAGGAGCATCCCGATGACCCGCATCGGCATCTGGTCGGCCAGGTCGGTGACGAAGTCGATGCGGCCGGAGCCGATCAACGGATCCAGGCTCCGCGCGCAGTACGCCCGGATCTGCGGCGCCAGCTCGGCCACCCGGCGTGGCGTGAACACCCCCGCCAGGACGTCGCGCTGCCTCGTGTGGACGGGCGGGTCCTGGAAGATGAACATGCCGGGCGGGAACTCGATGCCGGCACGCACGAAGTCGAGGAAGGCCCCCCGGCCGGAGATGTAGGCCGCAGGATCAGTGACCACGGTGTCGACGTCGTCCGCCCGGCTGATCGCGAAGAAGTCGTGGCGCTCGTTGTAGTACAGCGGCGCCTCCTCCCGGAGCCGGCGGTAGACCGGATAGGGATCGGCATCGATGGCGACGTCGTAGGGATCCCAGTAGAGAGCGCCTGGAGCGGGATCGGCGGTCGTCGCGGGCAGGTCGGTCACGTTGACTCCTGTTCGTCCCTGGGGACTCCGACGGTCGAGCAGAGGCCCGTGCACTGCTGCTACAGCCGACGCCGGTGGTTGGCGCGCACCATAGGTGGCATGGAGAGCTGTTTGCGGTACTGAGTACCACAAACAGAACGCTACAAGGTGACCCCGTTCACAGCAAGAGGCGGACGGCCGTCCACTCGGCGCGGTGCGAGACTCGACGGGTCAAGCCGTCCGGCGCGCCGGTGGAGTTCGAGATGCCCGTGTCGGGTCCAGGATCGATGAGGTTGAGATGAGTCGTCCGGCACCGATCAGCACGAGGCAGATCGCCAAGGAGGCAGTGCGGGCACAGCTGGCCGCCGTCGGTTACGAGCTGCTGCGTCGAGAGGGCTTCGAGAACGTCACCATCGACGACCTCGCGAACGCCGCCGGAGTGTCACGGACCACCTTCTTCCGGTACTTCGACCGGAAGGAGGACGTCGTCCTCGGCGCCTGGGACATCGAGGCCGGCAGGATCATCGACGAACTGCTGCGTCGACCTGCGGACGAAGAAGAATGGACGTCGCTGCGGCGCGCACTTCAGCAGACCGTCCGCGGCTACGCAGCGGATCCGAGCGGTGTCCTCACGCTGCTGCGCTTCATCCGGGGAACACCCGCGCTCTGGGGCGGCCTGCTGGCGAAGCAGAGCAACTGGCAGCCCGCGGCGGCGCAGGCCCTCGCGGCCCGCGGTGGCTCGAAAAGGGCTCCGACACTCAGCGACTCGGTGCTGGTGTCCGCCGGCATCGGTTGCTACACCGTCGCCCTGGAGCACTGGGTCGCCGCCGACGGCCAGCTGGATTTCGAGGTCACGCTCGACGAGGCGTTCGCCACCATCGGCGCGAGGCTCGATGCGGCATCGCCGACGCCGGAGGGGCAGCAGTGACGGCCCGCTGAGGGGTTCGCTACCGGCGATCGCGCGGCGCCGGACGCCCGGGGGCCGGGGACCGCCCTTCCGAGGGAGTTCCGACGTCGGCGACCAGCGCGTGCAGCGCGGTCCGGGCAAGCAGCCGGACGCCGACCCCGATGGCCCGCTCGTCCACGTCGAAGGTACCGCGGTGCAGGTCCAGGGCGGGGCCGCCGCCGTGGGTGCCGAGCCGGGCCAGGGCGATCGGCAGCACGTCGGCGAACCAGCCGAAGTCCTCCCCGCCCATGCTCTGCGGTGACAGCCGCACCCCGTCGGCGCCGACCGTGTCGATCGCGGCGGCGCGCAGCAGCGCCACCGCCCGGGGGTCGTTGACGACCGGCGGGACCCCCCGCACGTAGTCGACCTCCACGCCGGCCCCGGTGGGCGCGACCAGCCGCGCCACGAGGGTGCGCAGCAGGTCCTCGGCCGACTGCCAGGCGTCCCGGTCCAGCACCCGCACGGTGCCGCGCAGCTGGCCGCGCTGCGGGATGGCGTTGGCCGCGACGCCCGCGTTGACCGCGCCCCAGACCACCGACATGCCCGCCCGCGGGTCGACCTGACGGGAGAGCAGCCCCGGGAGGTCGGTGATCAGCCGGCCGAGCGCGTCGACGAGGTCGACCGTCATCTGCGGTCGGGCCGTGTGCCCGCCGGGGCCGGTGAGGACGACGTCGATCCGGTCGCAGGCCGCAGTGATCGCGCCGGTGCGCAGGCCGACGGTCCCGACGGGGATCGACGGGTCGCAGTGCAGCGCGAACGCCCGCGAGGCACCGTCGAGGACGCCCGCGGCGACCACCTCGGTGGCGCCGCCGGGCACCGTCTCCTCGGCGGGCTGGAAGACGCAGCGCACCGTGCCGGGCAGGTCGTCCAGCGCGGCCAGCGCGAGCGCCGCCCCCAGGACGACGGTCGTGTGCACGTCGTGTCCGCAGGCGTGGCACATGCCCTCGCGGGTCGAGGCGTACGGGACGTCCTTGAGGTCGGGCAGCGGCAGCGCGTCGATGTCCCCGCGCAGCACCACGGTCGGCCCCTCGCCGGAGCCCACCTCTACCACCAGCCCGGTGCCGGTCGGCAGCCGCTTGGGCGTCAGGCCGGCGTCGCGCAGCTTCTGCTCGACGAAGGACGTGGTCTCGAACTCGACGTAGGCCAGCTCCGGGTGGGCGTGCAGGTGCCGGCGGACGGCAACGAGGCGCTGATCGCGCGCCGTCGTCCACTCGTCGACCGCCGCCCCGGCCTGCTCGACCGACCACGTCATGCCGCTCCCCCCAGCCCGTCGCGGAACTCGGCGACCAGCGCGGCGACCACCGGCCGCAGGTCGCCGCCGTGCGCGGCGGCGACCGCCCGCTGCCGCTGGCAGGAGGATCCGGCGGCCAGCACCCGCTCGACGTCGGCGAGCTGATCGGCGCAGTCCAGCCGGCGCGCGGTGGGCTCCAGCTCCTCGGCGAGGTCGAGCAGCGCCTGCCGGACCGGCCGCACGGTGCCCTTCTCGTCGACGACGATGTCGGCGTCCAGCCCGTAGCGGGCCGCCCGCCACTTGTTCTCCCTGAGCACCCAGCTCGGCGGCGTCGGCAGGGTGTAGCCGCGGTCGAGCTGGGTGTCGAACTGCTCGACCAGGCACTGCGACAGCGCGGCGACGACGCCGATCTCGTCGAGGGTCGGCAGTCCGTCGCAGATCCGCAGCTCGACGGTGCCGAAGTCCGGGTGGGGGCGGATGTCCCACCACACCTCGCGGACGCTCTCGATCGAGCCGGTGGAGATCAGCGTCTCCATGTACGCCTCGAAGTCCGCCCACTGCGCGAGCTGGTGGGGCAGGCCGGCGGTCGGCATCGCCTCGAAGACCTTGCTGCGCGCCGAGGCCAGCCCGGTGTCGCAGCCGCCCCAGAAGGGCGAGGACGCCGACAGCGCCAGGAAGTGCGGCACGTACTGGGTGAGCGCGTTGACGATCGGCATCGCCTTCTCCGGCGCGCGGACGCCGACGTGCACGTGCACGCCGAAGATCTGCAGCCGGCGGGCCAGCCACTGCATCTTCTCGACGAGCTGGAGGTAGCGCTCCTTGGGCGAGATCAGCTGGGTCTGCCAGTCGGTGAAGGGGTGCGTGCCGGCGCACATGAGGTCCAGGCCGCGGCGGTCGGCGGCGGCGGCGACCTCGGCGACGGTCCCGGCGAGGTCGGCCTGGGCCTCGGCGACGGTCGTGCAGATCCCGGTGATGACCTCGACGGTCGACTGCAGCAGCTCGTGCTTGGCCTTCGCCGGCTCGGCGGCGCCCTCGGGAGTGAGCTCGGCGAGGATCTCGATCGCCCCGGGACTCAGCTCGCCGGTCCGCCGGTCGACGAGCTGCAGCTCCCACTCGACGCCGAGGCTGGCGCGCTCGGAGGACCGGAAGGGGATCTTCACCCCGGAAGTCTAGGAACGATCACGCCCCGCCACCTGTCGAGGGGACGGGGCGTCGTCCCCGCGGGTGACCGGCCCGCCCGTCCGGTGGCCCCGGCGGCTCCAGGAACGTGCTGGGGGTGCCGATGAGTTCTGCGCGGGCGGGGACTCCGCGCCGGGAGGGAGCGGACGTGACCGTCTACAGCTGGGACGACCTGTCCCGGGCGGAGCAGCGGTCCGTCCTGCGACTGGCGCGGAAGGGGAGGACGCATCCCGACCGGAGGGTCGCGCGTGTCGCCCGCGAGTGGGCGACCGAGGTGCTCGAGCGGGAGGGCAGCGTTCCCGCGATCCTCGTCGGCACGATCGCGGGCCTCGTCCTGGGCAGCGACACGGGGGTGGGCCTCTCCCTGACCGATCGCCGGAGGGCCACGCGGATCCTGCGGGCCGTCGAGGCATCGCGCGTCGGGCGCCGATACGGGCGCTGACGTCCCGGCGCCGTCGGAAGGGGCTTGCGGGCGCTCCTCCGCAAGACGCCGCTCAGATCTGTGGATACGCCACTGACCTGGGGATTCACCTGACGAGCCTCTCCTGATTGCGCTAGAATTCGTACATGTGTTCGACCGATGGGCCAGGCGCGGACGAGGAGCGCCTGCACGCCCTGACCGACGCCGAGCTGCTCGCCGAGGTCGCCGCGCTGGTGGCCGAGCAGAACTGGGTCGCGGCCCGGCTGACCGCGGCGGTCCGGGTCGCCGACGCCCGGCAGGCCGCCGAGCACGACGGGCTGAAGACGATGCAGTCGTGGTTGCGGACCCATTGCGGGATGAAGCGGCCGGCCGCTTCCGCGCTGGTGCACCGCGGCCGGGCGCTGGACCTGCTGCCGGCCACCGGCGCGGCGTTCGCCGCCGGCGCGATCGGCGCCGACCACGTCACCGAGATCGCCCGGATCACGGCTCCCCAGCACGTCGCGGCGGCCGCCGAGCAGGGCGTGGACCTGGCTGCGGTGGATGCCGCGCTGGCCACCATCGCCACCGGCCGGCCCTTTCAGGCGCTCGCCGAGGCGGTGGCCGACTACCTGGCCCGGCTCGACCCCGACGGCCCCGAACCCGACCCCGCCCGGCAGCGGGCACTCACGATCGCCCGCCACCCCGACGGCACCGTCACGATGCACGCCGAGCTCGACTCGGTCGGTGGCGAGAAGGTCACTGCGGTGCTGGAGTCGATGGCCGCCGCGTCCCGCTGCGCCGCCGACGACCGCACCGCCGCCCAGCGCCGCGCCGACGCGCTGGTGCAGTGGGCCGACAACACCCTCGCCGCCGGGCAGGTGCCCACGCTGCGCACCCGCAGGTCCCAGATCGCCGCCGTCGTCGGCGTGGACGCCCTGGTCGACCCCGCCACCGGCAAGACCGCCGCCCGGACCGGGTTCGGTGCCACCCTCTCCGCCGCCCGGGCCCGCTGGCTGGCCTGCGACTCCACCGTCGCCCGCGTCGTCATGGGCACCGACGGTGAACCGCTGGACCGCGGCCGGGAGGTACGCATCGTCCCTGCGCCGCTCCGGCACCTGCTGGACCTGCGCGACGCCGGTTGTGTGTTCGCCGGCTGCGACGCCCCGTACTGGTGGTGCGAGGCCCACCACATCCTGCACTGGGCCTTCGGCGGTGAGACCGAACCGGACAACCTCGGTCTGCTCTGCGAACGCCACCACGGCAAGGTCCACCACGGCTTCCGGATCGAACGAGATCCCGGGGGCGCGTGGCACACCTACCGCCCTGACGGCACCGAACTCCTCCTGCACCGCGAGGACCTGCTGACCGGGAAGGCCCCCTCGAAGGGGCAGGACCTGCTCGTCCCCGCCTGACCAGCCCGGCGGACCAGCCCATCGACACGCCCCGCCCACCCCCACGGACACCGTCCGCGGGGGCCGGCGGCGTGCGCCGATCACGTGCGTCAGGGCCGCGGCACCCCGAAGACCGAGATGGTGCCGTCGTCCTCGTTGCTGGTCAGGAACAGCCCGCGGTTCGGGACGGCGAGCAACCCCTCGGGGGCGTCGCCGGTGTCGAACACCGCGAGCAGGTAGGGCCGCCGGTCGTCGAGCATCGCGTAGCCCAGGACCGCGTCTCCGCGCTCCGACCCGATGAACGTCAGGGTCACGCCGAAGACGCGGGCCACCTCGGCGCCCTCGAACTCCGCACCCTTGTCGTCGCTGCGGCCGTCCGGGTAGAAGCCGGCGTCGGCCAGGGCCCGCTCGGCCGACCCCCCGGAGCTGAACAGGACGCGGCCGTCGGGGGCGAACACCGTCCAGCCACGGCCACCGCTGGGCTCCGCGGCCAGATCGCCCTCGTCCGCGGTGACGAGGTTGCCGCTGGGCGTCCACTGGACGGCGTCGGGCTCGCGCGGCGCGGTCAGCGGGTCGTCGAAGGCCACGACGCCGTCGTCGGCCGTGTCCGCGTCGGTCCGCGTGACGGTGCCGGCGGAGAACGACCCGACGACGGCCCGGCGGCGGAGGTCGACCAGCGCCACCGCGTTGTTCTCCTGCAGCGTCACGGCCGCGACATTCGACCGGTTGATGTCGACGTACTCCGGCTCCGGGTCGCCGGGGAACGCCGCCTGCGGCAGCCCGGTCAGCTCCACCCGCCCCACCGACCACCGGGCGGGCTGGCCGGCGAGGTCGACGACGGCGAGGAAGCCGGCCGGGGCCTGCGGCAGCCCGCCCTCCACGCCGCCGACCTCGATCTCCTCGTCCCGCTGGTTCTCGATCGCCACTGCGGCGTACCGGCCGTCGGGGCTGACGGCCACGGAGTCCGGCTGGCCCCCGAGATCCAGGGTGCGGACGACGGCGCGGCTGCGCAGCTCCACCACGAGCAGCACACCGGAGGGCGCGGTGAACGACGGACTCGTGTCGACGACGACGAGGGCGTGCCGCCCGTCCGGGGTGATCGCCACCGAGGTGGGCTCGCCCCCCACGTCGAGCGTGGCGACCTGGCGGGGCGCCCGCGGGTCGCTGATGTCGACGGCACCGATCTCCTCGGCCGCAGAGTCCGTGTAGAGGACCGTCCGACCGTCGGGCGTGACCGCGAGGATCTCGGCCACCTCCCCGGCGACGTCGAAGGTCGCCAGCGGGGCGACGACGTACGGCAGGTTCGGCGCCGCCGCTGCCGGTGCCACGGTGGCGGCGACGAGCAGGGCCGCGGCAGGGACCGCGGCGGCGAGGAGGCGGGTGGGGCGTCGGGACACGCGGGTCTCCAGGAGGTCGATGACGAGGCGCCCAGACCCTGGCGAGGCGATGCGACGCGACGAGGCCCGACCGGTGAACACCACGCGACCCGTCGGTGACCAGCTGTCGACGGCGCACGGGCCTCGCGGCGCCGATCGGCCCGAGCGCTGCGTTACGGTCCCGCTCGTGAGCGACACGTCCCTCGGCCCCGATCCCGCCGTCCTGGCCCGCCTGGCGAAGGACGACATCGAGGCCGCGCTCGGCGCGGGCCACGACACCGCCGTCGTCATGGGCTCGGGCTGGGCGTCGGCGGCGGAGGCCTTCGGCCGCGCCGACGCCACCGTCGCGATCGACGAGCTGCCGGGCTTCTCCGCCCCCATCGTCGCCGGGCACGGTGGGGAGGTCCGCTCGGTGCGCGTGGGCGGACGCCGCGTGCTGCTGTTCCTGGGCCGCACGCACCTGTACGAGGGCCGCGGCGTGGCCTCGGTGGTGCACGGCGTGCGCACCGCGGCGCTGGCGGGGGTGCGCACCGTCGTCCTCACCAACGCCGCAGGCGGGCTCGCGCCGGAGCACCGCGTCGGGCAGGCGGTGCTGATCAGCGACCACCTGAACATGACGGCGCGCTCGCCCCTGGTCGGCCCCACGTTCGTCGACCTCACCGACCTGTACTCGGCGCGGCTGCGCGCTCTGGCCCGCGAGATCGACCCCACGCTGACCGAGGGGGTCTACGCCGCGCTGCCGGGCCCGCACTTCGAGACCCCGGCGGAGATCCGCATGCTGCGCACGCTCGGCGCGGACCTCGTGGGCATGTCCACCGCGCTGGAGGCCATCGCCGCCCGCGCCGCCGGCCTCGAGGTGCTCGGCCTGTCGATGGTCACCAATGCCGCGGCCGGCATCACCGGGGAGGCGCTGGACCACCAGGAGGTGCTCGCCGCGGGCCGGGAGTCCGCCGGGCGCCTGGGCCGCTTCCTGGTCGAGCTGGTGACGCGGCTGCCGTGAGCGGGTCCGTGCGCGGCGCCGGCAGCCTGGCCGAGGAGGCCCGGGCCTGGGCGGCGGCCGATCCGCATCCCGGGGACCGCGCCGAGATCGAGACGCTCCTGGCCGCCGGGGACGGCGCCGAGCTCGCCCGCCGGTTCGCCGGGCCGCTGACCTTCGGAACGGCGGGCCTGCGCGGCCCGCTCCGCGCCGGACCCGCGGGGATGAACGCGGCCGTGGTCACCCGCGCGGCCGCCGGCCTCGCCACCTACCTCCGCGGAACGGGGCACGCCGGCGGCGGGGTGCTGATCGGCTTCGACGCGCGCCGCCGCTCCGACGAGTTCGCCCGCCTCTCCGCCGCGGTGCTCTCGGCGGCCGGGTTCGCCGTGCAGGTGCTGCCCCGGCCGCTGCCGACTCCGGTCCTGGCCTTCGCCGTCCGACACCTGGGTGCGGTGGCCGGGGTGATGGTCACCGCGAGCCACAACCCGCCCGACGACAACGGCTACAAGGTCTACCTCGACGACGGCGCGCAGCTCGTGCCGCCGGCCGACCGGGAGATCGAGGCGGCGATCGCCGCCGTCGGACCGGCGCGGGACGTCCCGGTCTCCGACGAGTGGATCACGCTCGGTGACGACGTCGAGGCCGACTACGTCGCCGCGGTGCTGCGCGCCCTCGACCCCGACCGGCTGGACCCGGCCGTGCGCGCCTCCCTCCGGGTCGCCTACACGGCCATGCACGGCGTCGGCGCGGCGACGACCCGCACCCTGTTCGCGGCCGCCGGGTTCGCCGAGCCGGCCACCGTCGCGGAGCAGGACGCGCCGGACCCGCGCTTCCCGACCGTCGCCTTCCCCAACCCCGAGGAGCCCGGCGCGGTCGACCTGCTGCTGGCGCTGGCCGAGCGCGTCGGTGCCGACGTCGCGATCGCCCAGGACCCCGACGCCGACCGCTGCTCGGTGGTCTGCGGCGGCCGCCGGCTCACCGGCGACGAGGTCGGCGCCCTGCTCGCCGACTGGCTGCTGCGGCGCGGCGTGCGCGGCACCTACGCCGCCTCGCTGGTGAGTGGCTCCCTGCTGGCCGCCCTGGCCGCGGCGCACGGGGTGCCGTTCGCCGAGACGCCCACCGGGTTCAAGTGGATCATCCGGGCCGGGGAGCCCGGCCGGCCGCTGGTCTTCGGCTACGAGGAGGCGCTCGGCTACGCCGTGGCCCCCGACGTCGTCCGCGACAAGGACGGCATCTCCGCCGCCCTCGCCGTGGCCCTGCTGGCCGCGGAGCTGACGGACTCGGGCCGCACGCTGCTCGACCGGCTCGACGAGCTCGCCGTCGAGCACGGCCTGTTCGCCACCGGCCAGCTGTCGGTGCGGGTGGAGGACCTCACGCTCGTCGCCGACGCGATGACCCGGCTGCGCGCGCACCCGCCGACCACGCTGCTCGGCCGGCCGGTGACCGTGACCGACCTCGCGACCGCCGATCCGCCGGTCGACGCCGTCCGGTTGCTCGGCGAGGGTGTCCGCGTGGTGGTCCGGCCCAGCGGCACCGAGCCGAAGCTCAAGGCCTACCTCGAAGCCGTCGTCCCGGTGCACGACGACGCCGGGGTGATCGGTGCCCGCGGCCGCGGCGCCGACGAGCTCGACGCCCTGCGGGCCGAGATGTCGGCGGCGCTCGGCCTGTGAGCCCCCTGACCGACGTCCGCGCGCTCGTCTTCGACGTCTTCGGCACGGTGGTGGACTGGCGCACCGGCGTCGCCCGCAGCGCGACCCGCCTGCTGGGCGACCGCGTCGACGCGGAGCGGTTCGCCGACGACTGGCGAGGTCGCTACGCCCCGTCGATGGAGGAGGTGCGCAGCGGACGGCGGCCGTTCGTCCCGCTGGACGTGCTGCACCGCGAGTCGGTGGACGACGTCCTGGCCGCGCACGGCGCCGCCGACGTCCCCGCGGCGGTGCGCGACGAACTGGTGCTGGCCTGGCACCGGCTGGACCCGTGGCCCGACGTCGTCGACGGGCTGCGCCGGCTGTCGGCGCGCTTCGTGCTGGCGCCGCTGTCCAACGGCGGCGTGGCGCTGCAGGTCGCCCTGGCCCGCCGGTCGGGGCTGCCGTGGGACGCCGTCCTGGGCGCGGAGGTGGTCGGCGCCTACAAGCCCGACGCCGCCGTCTACGACTCCGCGCCGCGGCTGCTGGCCCTCGACCCCGCGCAGGTCCTCATGGTCGCCGCGCACGACTCCGATCTGGCCGCCGCCCGCGAGCGGGGCCTGAGCACCGCGTACGTGCACCGCCCCGCCGAGTTCGGCGGCCGGAGCATCCCGCCGGCGACCGATCCCGCCGCCGACCTGTCCGTGACGTCGTTCACGGAGCTCGCCGACCGCCTCGGCGCGGCGTGACTGCAGGCGACCGTTACCGGACGGTCACAATGGTCGTCGTGCTGACGACTCCGCCCGCTCGCGCCCGGTGACGGCGTCCGGAGAGGCCGCCGGCGGGCGCCGCGGGCTGGTCGACCAGCTGGTCAGGTTCGTCGCCGTGGGCCTGCTCGGCGCCGTCGTCGACCTCAGCGTCTACAGCCTGGCCCTGCACCTGGACGTGGAGACGACGCTCGCGCGGGCGCTCAGCTTCGTCGCCGGGACGACGACGGCGTACGTGCTCAACCGCCGGTGGGCGTTCCAGGTCGAGGGGTCGGCCAAGCGGGCGACGGGCTTCGCGATCCTCTACGGGACGACGTTCTTCGTGATCCTCGGCGTCAACGCCCTCGCCCTGGCCGCGCTGCCCGACAGCAGCTGGCGGGTGACGCTGGCCTGGGCGATCTCGCAGGGGTTCGGCACCGCGGTCAACTTCGTGATGCTGCGGCTCGTCGTCTTCCGATGACGGACGTCGCCGCCCCCCACGCCCCGCAGGCTCGGCGCGGGCCCCTGCAGCGAGGCCACGGGGCGCGCCTCGCCGTCCTGGCCGCCCTGCTGGGGATCGCCGCGGTCGTCGTCGCGGTGGTGGACCTGCCCGCCGTCGACTCCGCGCGCGACTGGCTCGACGACGCCGGGGCCCTCGGGTTGGTGCTGCTCGCCCTCGGGGTGGGCCTCGCGCTGCTGGGACCGGTGCCCCGGACGGCGCTGTCGGTGCTCGCCGGGCTGGTCGCCGGCTTCTGGCCGGGGCTGGCCGTCTCGCTGGTCGGCGGGATGCTCGGCGGGGTCGGCGCGTTCGCGCTCGGCCGGCTGCTGGGCCGGCCCGCCGTGGCCGCGCTCGGCGGACCCCGCATGGCCCGCGCCGACCGGTTCCTCGACGCCCGCGGCTTCGGCGCCGTCCTTACCCTCCGGCTGGTCCCGGCCGCGCCGTTCAGCGTGGTCAGCTACGCGGCCGGCCTCGCCGCCGTCCGGCCCGGCCCGTACCTGGCGGCGACGGCCCTCGGCCTGCTGCCGAGCACCGTGCTGCAGGTGGGCGCCGGGGCGTCGGTGGAGCACCTGGACCGCTGGGCCGACGCCCTGACCACGCCCGCGGGAACGGCCGCCGCGGTCGCCGTCCTGCTCGCCGCCGCCGGGCTGGCCGTCCGGTGGCGCCGGCGCTGACCCGTGTCAGGGTTCGACGGTCTCCCGGCAGCCGGTGCCCAGCGCCCGCTCGGCGGCCGCGAGGACGGCGACGACGTCCCGGCCGAAGTGCACGTCCAGCGGATGCGCCCCGCCGGTGAGGGCCGCCGCCTGCAGCTCCCCCACGGCCGCGGCGAAGGCCTCGACGGCGGCGTCGAGCTGCGGCAGCAGCACCAGCCGCCCGGCGTCGCCGTGCAGGTAGAACTCCACGCCGGCCGACATCTGCGCCACCGTCGAGGAGACGGTGACGGTGCTCGCCACGCCGCCGGGATGGTGCAGCACCAGGTGCACGGTGTCGCGCAGCCCCGCGGCCGCCTGGACCGCGACCACCGGCCCGAGCGCGGGCACGAGCAGCGCCAGCGCGTGCGGGCCGACGTCCCACAGGGCGCCGTGCTCCTTGCGCCAGGCCGAGCTCGCGAAGGGCGACCCGGCGAGCGCGCCGAGCCAGGTGCCCGACCCGCCGGCCAGCCGGGTACGCGCGGCCTGCGTCAGCCAGGTCGAGGTCGCCTCCTGGAACCGGTAGGTGAAGAACACGACCGACGCCACCCCGGCCTCGCGCACGGCGGCGGCCAGCCGGTCGGCGACCGCGAGGCTCAGCCCGGTCGGCTTCTCCAGCAGCAGGTGCTTCCCGGCGGCCGCGGCCCGCTCGGCCAGCGGCGCCTGCACGTCCGGCGGCAGGGCGATCGAGACGGCGTCGACCGAGGAGAGGACGGCGTCGAGGTCGTCGGTGCCCACCACCTCGAACTCGGCGGCGGCCTCCGCCGCCTTCCGCCGGTCCCGCCCCCAGACGGCGACGAGCTCGGCGTCCGGGTGGCCGGCCAGCGCGGTGGCGTGCACCGCCCGGGCCCAGAACCCGGTGCCCAGGACGGCGAAGCGCACGGTCAGACCGCCCCGAACTGGCGGTCCCCCGCGTCGCCGAGGCCCGGCACGATGTAGGCGCTGTCGTTGAGGCCCTCGTCGACGCTGGTGGTGAAGACCCGCAGCGGCAGGCCGCTCGCCTCCAGCCGGCGCAGCCCCTCGGGCGCGGCCAGCACGCACAGCACGGTGATCTCGGTGGCGCCGCGCTCGGTGAGCAGCCCGCAGCAGTGCACCAGCGAGCCGCCGGTGGCCAGCATCGGGTCGAGCACGAACACGTGCCGCCCGACCAGGGTCTCCGGCAGCGAGGCCATGTAGGCCTCCGGCTGGAAGGTGGTCTCGTTGCGGGCCAGACCGACGAAGCCCATCTGCGACTCCGGCAGCATCCGGTGGGCGACGTCGGCCATGCCCAGGCCGGCCCGCAGCACGGGCACGATGAGCGGCGCGGCGGCGATCCGGTAGCCGGTGGTCCGCGTGACCGGGGTGGCGATCGTCTCCTCGGCGACGGCGAGGTCGCGCGTGGCCTCGTAGACGAGCATCTGGGTCAGGTCCTGCAGGGCAGCCCGGAAGCTGGCGTTCTCCGTCCGCTCGTCGCGCATGCGGGAGAGGCGGGCGCGGGCGAGCGGGTGGTCGACGACGGTCAGCTGCACGCGCGCCACCGTAGCGGCAGCCCCGGGGCGGGCCACCGGTCGGAACGCCGGCCGGGCGCCCCACCAGCGGCCACTCTGCCGGCACTCTCCCGGCGATGCCGGGGCGATCCCGCCGACATCGTCCGGAACCCCCCGGCAGAGTGCCCGCGGCGGCACGCTGGGCACGCTGGGCACGCTGGGCAGAGTCCCCCGGGCAGGCGCGCTCGGCGGGAGTGCCCCACCCGGGCGGGTGGCCGCGCTCGGGCCGGGCGCCGTCCACGGGGGATGATGGCTCCCATGACGCACGTGCTCGATCCGCACGCCCTGACGGCGGAGACCCCGCCGCGGCGCGAGCCCCCGACGCCGTACGCGGACGTGACCCGGTCCGAGTCGGCCTTCCGCGCCTTCCTGCACGGCCTGCCCGGCGTGGACCAGGTCGGCGCCTCGTCCCGCGTGGCCATGCTCGGCACCCGGTCGATCAAGACCACGTCCAAGGCGTGGGCGATCGACACCGCCATCTCGATGGTCGACCTGACCACCCTCGAGGGCTCCGACACCCCGGGCAAGGTGCGCGCGCTGGCCGCGAAGGCCCGCCGTCCCGACCCGACGGATCCCGGCTGCCCGCCCGTCGCCGCCGTCTGCGTCTACGGCGATCTCGCCGGCGTGGCCAAGGAGGCGCTGGCCGGCACCGGGATCAACGTGGCCGCCGTCGCCACCGCGTTCCCCAGCGGCCGCGCGAGCCGCGCCGTCAAGCTCGCCGACGTCCGCGACGCCGTCGCCCAGGGCGCCGACGAGATCGACATGGTCATCGACCGGGGGGCGTTCCTGGCCGGCCGCTACCTCGACGTCTTCGACGAGATCGTCGCGGTGAAGGAGGCCTGCGCCCGGCCCGACGGCGCCGCCCCCGCCCACCTCAAGGTCATCCTCGAGACCGGCGAGCTGGTCACCCTGGACGCCGTCCGCCGTGCGTCCTGGCTGGCGATGCTCGCCGGCGGCGACTTCATCAAGACCTCCACCGGCAAGATCTCCCCCGCCGCCACGCTGCCCGTCTGCCTGGTGATGCTCGAGGCGGTCCGCGACTTCCGCGCGGCCACCGGCCGCCACGTCGGCGTCAAGCCCGCCGGCGGCATCCGGACGACGAAGGACGCGATCAAGCACCTCGTGCTCGTCAACGAGACCGCCGGCGCCGACTGGCTGACCCCCGACCGGTTCCGCATCGGCGCCTCCAGCCTGCTCAACGACCTGCTCCTGCAGCGGCAGAAGCTCCGCACCGGCCACTACTCCGGCCCCGATCACGTGAGCGTCGACTGATGGCCGTCTTCGAGTACGCCCCCGCCCCCGAGTCCCGCTCGATCGTCGACATCGCGCCCTCCTACGGGCTGTTCGTCGACGGCGAGTTCGTCGACGGCTCCGGCGAGCCGATGAAGACGGTCAACCCGGCGACCGAGGAGGTCCTCAGCGAGGTCGCGGTCGGCACCGAGGCCGACGTCGACCGCGCGGTGAAGGCCGCCCGCCGCGCGTTCACCCGCGTGTGGGGCCCGATGCGCCCGGCCGACCGCGGCAAGTACCTGTTCCGCATCGCCCGGCTGCTGCAGGAGCGGGCGCGGGAGTTCGCCGTCCTCGAGTCGCTGGACAACGGCAAGCCGATCCGCGAGTCCCGCGACGTCGACGTCCCGCTGGCCGCGGCGCACTTCTTCTACCACGCGGGCTGGGCCGACAAGCTGGCCCACGCGGGCCTCGGGCCCGACCCGCGGCCGCTGGGCGTGGCCGGCCAGGTCATCCCGTGGAACTTCCCGCTGCTCATGCTGGCGTGGAAGATCGCCCCCGCGCTGGCCACGGGCAACACCGTCGTCCTCAAGCCGGCCGAGACCACCCCGCTGACGGCGCTGCTGTTCGCCGAGGTCTGCCGGCAGGCCGACCTGCCGCCGGGGGTGGTGAACATCGTCACGGGCGCCGGCGAGACCGGGCGGGCGGTGGTCGAGCACGCCGACGTCGACAAGGTCGCGTTCACCGGCTCCACCGAGGTGGGCCGATCGATCGCCCGCGCGGTCGCCGGCACCCGCAAGAAGCTGACCCTGGAGCTCGGCGGCAAGGCGGCGAACATCGTGTTCGACGACGCCCCGATCGACCAGGCGGTCGAGGGCATCGTGCAGGGGATCTTCTTCAACCAGGGCCACGTGTGCTGCGCGGGCTCCCGGCTGCTCGTGCAGGAGAACGTGCACGACGAGGTCATCGCCGCGCTGCAGCGCCGGATCGGCACCCTGCGCGTGGGCGACCCGCTGGACAAGAACACCGACATCGGGGCGATCAACTCCGCCGAGCAGCTGGCCCGGATCCGGGAGCTCTCCGACGTCGGCGAGGCCGAGGGAGCCACCCGCTGGCAGCCGGCGTGCGAGCTGCCCGACCGGGGGTTCTGGTTCCCGCCGACGGTGTTCACCGACGTCTCCCCGGCCCACCGCATCGCCCGCGACGAGGTGTTCGGCCCGGTGCTGTCGGTGCTCACCTTCCGCACTCCCGACGAGGCCGTCGCCAAGGCGAACAACACCACCTACGGGCTGTCGGCCGGCATCTGGTCGGAGAAGGGCTCGCGGATCCTCGCGATCGCCGACCGGCTGCGCGCCGGCGTGGTGTGGGCCAACACCTTCAACCAGTTCGACCCGACCTCGCCGTTCGGCGGCTACAAGCAGTCCGGGTACGGCCGCGAGGGCGGCCGGCACGGGCTGGCGGCGTACCTGATGGGAGCGGACAGCGAGTGAGCATCGCAGCGAGCGCCGGCGAGCGAGGAGCGGAGCGGGCGCGGAAGCGACCCACGGAACGGAGCGAGGACCAGTGATCAGCAATGAGCGGCTCACGGTCCGCAAGACCTACAAGCTGTACCTGGGCGGGGCGTTCCCCCGGTCGGAGTCCGGGCGCACCTACGAGGTGACCGACGCCAGGGGCGCCTTCCTGGCCAACGCCGCCCGGGCCTCCCGCAAGGACGCGCGGGACGCCGTCGTGGCCGCTCGTGCGGCGTTCGGGAAGTGGTCGGCCGCCACGGCCTACAACCGTGGCCAGGTGCTGTACCGGGTCGCGGAGGTCATGGAGGGGCGGCACGCGCAGTTCTGCGAGGAGGTCGCCGCCGGGGAGGGTCTCTCCACCGGGCGGGCCCGCGCCGCCGTCGACGCCGCCATCGACCGCTGGGTCTGGTACGCCGGGTGGACCGACAAGCTGGCCGCCGTCCTCGGGAGTGCCAACCCGGTCGCCGGCCCGTACTTCGACTTCTCGCTGCCGGAGCCGACCGGGGTGGTGGCGGTCCTCGCCCCGCAGCGGTCGTCGCTGCTCGGGCTGGTCAGCGTGCTGGCACCGGTGGTGGCGAGCGGCAACACCGCCGTCGTCGTCACCTCGCACGAGCGGCCGCTGCCCGCGGTGACCCTCGGCGAGGTGCTCGCCACCAGCGACGTGCCCGGCGGGGTCGTCAACCTGCTCACCGGCGACGCCGCCGAGCTGGGCCCCTGGCTGGCCGAGCACGACGACGTCGACGCCATCGACCTCACCGGCGCCCCGCCCGAGCGGGCCATGGAGTTCGAGCGGGAGGCCGCCGGCAGCATCAAGCGCGTGCTGCGGCCGCCGGCCGGCGGGGAACCCGACTGGACGGCCGACCCCGGCCTGACCCGGATGCGGACGTTCCTGGAGACCAAAACAGTGTGGCACCCGAAGGGTTTCTGATCGGTCGGCCCCGCCGGAGGCTCGCGGCGGGCCCCTGCAGCGGGACCTCCCCGCACGAGTTCGGCATCCCCGGGGCGGGCTCCCGGCCGCACGGGGCAGGATGGGCCCGTGGCCAGGCCAAGCATCGTGCCCATCGCACTCACCCTCGACGACCGCACCGGTTACACCCTCTGGGCGCCGCCGTGGGAGGAGGACGGTGAGGAGTGGCAGGCGTTCCTCGGCACGACCGAGGACGACCCGGACGCCGGGAGCGCGGCCCGGGTGCACCTGTTCCCGACACCGGCCGCCCTCGCCGCGTTCTGCCGCACGGCCACCGACCACGACCTGGCCGACCATCCGGTGTGGCCGGTCGTCGCCGGGCTGGGCGCCGCGGACCTGACCCCGGACGACGACCACCGCTACGACCTGGACGGCGTCTACGACATCGCCGCCGAGAACCCCGACCGCTGGGCCGTCGAGGAGCTCGCCGCGACGATCGACATCGTCAGCCGGCTGGCCGAGTGCCTGGACGCCGGCGACGACGAGGACCAGGACCCCGAGGAGTTCGAGGGCGACTCCCCCACCGACGACGACCCGGACTTCGACCCGGAGGTCGACGTCGACCGGGACCCCGACACGGCCCGGACCTGGCACGGCGGGGAGTTCGCCGCGCTCGCCGAGCTCGTCGCCCGCCCCGAGATCGGCTCGCTGGGACTGGGCGTCGACGCGTTCGCCGGCCGCGCCGGGGAGGACGCCTGGGTCGGCATGGGCTCGGCGCTCGACGAACTGTGGGAGGACGTCGTCGAGGAGCTCTCCGCCCACCTGGACTGGACCGGTGCGGGCACCGCGAAGCTCGAGGACTACCCGTCGGCCGCCGAGTCGGTCGACGACGAGGCCGACGACGACGCGGACGACCTGGACGACGAGGAGCCGGACGGCGACACCCCCGCGGCACCCGCGGCCTCGGGGGCGACCACCGCAACCGCCGCGACCACCGCGACCGCCGCGACCGCCGCGACCGCCGCGTCCGCCCTGCCCACGCCGGGCACGAGCACCATCAGCGCGAGCCGCATCTCCGCGCCGCCCGCGGCGGTGGCCGCCGCTGCGAGGTTCTGGGAGGGCGTGGGGATCCTGCCGGTGGAGCTGGTCGTCCCCGAGGGCGCCGGGCTGACCCTGCGCTGCTACGTCGAGGACGAGGCCCGGTTCCTCGGCCGCGACGGCGAGGTGTTCCTCTTCGCCACGCCCGCCGAGCTGGCCCGGTTCTGCGCCGGCGACGAGGAGCACGACCTCACCGGCATCGCCTCCTGGCCGGAAGTCGTCGCCACCGACACGCCCCCGCTGCCCGCCGAGCAGGACCGCTACGACCTGGCCGCGCTGGCAGAGGTCCTCGGCGAGGTGGCCGACGGCGCGGCCGGCCTGGTGGCACACGAGGCGCTGCTCCAGCCCGTGGAGGGAGTGCGGGACGTCGCCGAGTACGCCGGCCTGGGCCGGGTCGACGAGCTCCTCACCCCCCCGGCGCCCCTGGCCCGGGCGCTGGCCCGCGCCGACCGGGAGCCCACCGCGACGCTGCGCGCCGAGGATGCCGCCGCGCTGCGGGCCGACTGGGACGAGGTCGTCCGCGAGGTCGGCGGGGCCCTGGTCTTCCGCGACTGAGTCGCGACCGCCGGGCGTTGGCGGTGTTCCTCGCGCGGTGCGGGTCCTGCAGGACCGGCAGGGCGCGAGGAGCACCCGCACTGCGGGCCGCACGAGCCGCGGAATGCCGAACGGCCGGCCCCGGGAAACCCGGGACCGGCCGTTCGCTGGTGCCTGCTTACTCCGCGACGCGGGGGCGGCCCTGGCCGCGGTAGGAGCTCGAGCGACGCTCGCCGCTGAACGGGCGGTCACCGGACGGGCGCTCACCGGCGGGGCGCTCACGGTACGGGCGCTCACCGGCGGGGCGCTCACCGGAGGACCGCTCCCCGAAGGGACGGCGCGGGCGGTCACCGTCACGGCGGGGACGCTCGCCGTCGCGGCGCGGACGACGGCCACCGGGGCCACCGGAGGGCCGGCGCGACTCGCGCACCGGACGCTCCACGGGCTCCACGTGGACGCCCGTGGCGACCAGGTCGGCGATCGGGGCGTCGCCCGGGCGGACCCGGCTCACGACCGGGTCGACCTTGGCCGAGCGGAAGCGACGCTTCGACTGACCGACCTGGTCGGGCAGCAGGAGCGAGACGACCACACCGCCGGCACCGGCGCGGGCGGTACGGCCCGAGCGGTGCAGGTAGGTCTTGTGGTCGGCCGGCGGGTCGTAGTGGATGACCAGCGAGACGTCGTCGACGTGGATGCCGCGGGCGGCGACGTCGGTGGCGACGAGCACCGGGCTGCGGGCGTCGGTGAACGCCTCCAGCGCGCGGCGGCGGGCCGACTGCGGCAGGCCACCGTGGATGGCCTCGGCCTTGATGCCGACGGCCTGCAGGTTCTCCGCCAGCCGGTCGGCGCCGAGCTGGGTGCGGACGAACACGATCGTCCGGCCCGGCCGGGCGGCGAGCTCCTGGGTGACCGGGACCTTGTCGCGGAAGGCGAGGCTGTAGGCCAGGTGCTCGGCCGGCGGGGCCTCGTCACCCTCCCGCTTCACCTCGTGCCGGGCCGGGTCCTTGAGGTAGCGGCGGATCAGCGAGTCGACCTCGCCGTCCAGCGTCGCCGAGAACAGCATCCGCTGGGCGTCGGGGCGGGTCTGGTCGAGCAGCTCCTTGACGACCGGCAGGAAGCCGAGGTCGGACATGAAGTCCGCCTCGTCGACGATCGAGAGGGAGACCTCGGCGAGGGTGACCTCGCGCTGCTCGATGAGGTCCTGCAGGCGGCCCGGCGTCGCGATGACGACGTCGACGCCGCGGCGCATCTGCTGGATCTGCCGGTACATCGAGGCGCCGCCGTAGACGGCGGCCAGCTGGACGCCGATGGACTGGCCGAGCGGGGCCAGCGCGTCGTGCACCTGCTGGGCCAGCTCGCGCGTGGGCACCAGGATCAGGCCACGCGGGTCGCGACGGCCGGAGGCGGCCTCCGCGCCGAGGCGGGCCAGCAGCGGCAGGCCGAAGGCCAGCGTCTTGCCGGAGCCGGTGGCGGCCTTGCCGAGCACGTCGCGCCCGGCGAGGGCGTCGGGCAGGGCGACGGTCTGGATCGCGAACGGGTGGCTGATGCCCTTGCGCGCCAGGGCGCTCACCAGCTGCTGGGGCAGGCCCAGCTGGGCGAAGGACGGGCCGGTCGGCTCGGGAGCAGCGGTGACCTCGGGGACGGCGGGCGTCTCGAGGGCGGTCTCCGGAGCGGTGAACTCAGGGGTGTTCTGGACGTCGACAGTGTCGAACGAGGACAAGCGGGGACTCCGATACAGCTCGGGCGCGTCCCGTGGTGATTGCGCGGACACCGGGACCGGCGTCCTCACTGGCGATCGCTCGCGTCTCGGGGACGACCGGATCTGCACGGATGCGCTCATGCCCGGACGGACCGTCCGGGAGGATGACCGACGAATGCCGGTACACCCAGGTTAACAGCGGGGGACGCGTCCTGTTCCCCCGGCCGGGGTGGCCGTGGTCACCTCGCCGGTCAGGTGGGCGGATCCGCGTACCAGGGCCGGACGACGTCGGCCAGCAGCCGGGCGCGGTCGGTGTCGTCGAGGAACGCGGCGGCGAGCGCCCGCTCGGTCACCCGCGCGACGTCGTCCCACCCCCAGCCGAACGTCGCCGCGACCGCGGCGAGCTCGCTGGTGGCGCTCACCCCGCTCATCAGCCGGTTGTCGGTGTTGACGGTGACGGCGAACCCGGCCCGGTGCAGCCGGTCCACGGGGTGCCCGGCCAGGGAGGGGTAGGCGCCGGTCTGCACGTTGGACGACGGCGCGACCTCCAGCGGCACCTGCGCCTCGCGGACCCGCCGCGCCACCGGGCCGAGGGTGCCGTCGGCGGCGACCTCGTCGGCGATCCGCACCCCGTGGCCGAGCCGCTCGGCGCGGGCGCCGTCCAGGGCGGCGCGGATGCTGTCCACCCCGGCGGCCTCGCCCGCGTGGATCGTGCGGTGCGCGCCGGCCCGGTCGAGCAGGGCGATGGCCTCGGGATGCCGGTCGGGCGGGAAGCCGACCTCCGGGCCGGCGAGGTCGAAGCCCACCACCCCGGCGTCGCGGTAGCGGACCACCAGCCCGGCCACCTCCTCCCAGCGGTCGGCCTGGCGCATCGCGCACAGCAGCGCCCCGACCCGGATCGGCGTCCCCGCCTCGGCCGCCTCGGTGCTGCCGGCGGCGAAGCCGTCGAGGATCGCCTCGACGGCCTCCTCGATCGGCGTGCCACCGGCGGTGAGCAGCTCCGGCGCCATCCGGACCTCGGCGCACACGACGCCGTCGGCGGCGAGGTCCAGGGCGCACTCGCGGGCCACCCGGCGCACCGCCTCGGGCCGCTGCATGACCCCGACGGTGTGCGCGAACGTCTCCAGGTAGAGCAGGAGCGACCCCGAGTCCGCCGCCTGGCGGAACCAGGTGCCCAGCGCGGCGGCGTCGCCGGCGGGCAGGTCGCGGTAGCCCGCCTGGTCGGCGAGCTCGAGCACCGTCTGCGGCCGCAGGCCGCCGTCGAGGTGGTCGTGCAGCAGCACCTTCGGGGCACGGCGGAGCGCCTCGGCCGTCGGGACGGCCATCAGCCGTCCCCCCGGTCCTGCCAGCGGAAGGTGCGCACGCACAGCAGCAGCCCGACGACGCACCAGAGGCCCAGGACCAGCGCGACCCGGCCGAGCTCCCAGCTGCCCGCGGGCTCCTCCGCGGCGAGCGCGTCGGGCAGGAACACCGAGCGCAGCCCCTGGGCCATCCACTTCAGCGGGAACAGCGCGGCGACCGTCTGCAGCCAGCCGGGCACCGCGCTGAAGAGGAAGAAGACCCCGGAGATGAACTGCAGGACGAGCGCGACGGGGGTGACGGTGGCCGAGGCCGACCGGCCGTTGCGGGCCAGGCTGGAGATGGCGATGCCCAGCAGCGTGCAGGCCGCCGATCCGAGTGCGGCCACCCAGACGAAGGTCAGCCAGTCCGTGCCCGAGGGCAGGTCGACGTCGTAGAACAGCACGCCGATCGCCAGCAGGATCACCACGATCGCCACCGTGACGACGAGGACCTGCACGACCTTGCCGACGAAGAAGGCGCTCTTGGGCATGGGCGTGCCGGACAGGCCCTTGAGCGTTCCGTCGGAGCGCTCGGTGGCGATGCCGATGGCCATGTTCTGCAGGCTCGCGCCGAGGATGCCCGCGGCGATGACGCCGGCCATGAAGTACTGCGTGAACGAGACGCCGCCGCCCAGGTCGTAGTCGAGCACCGCCCCGAAGATCAGCAGCAGGATCACCGGGAACATCAGCGTGAAGACGACCGACTCCCGCTGGCGGAAGAACTCCTTGAGCTCCACCCCCGCGCGGGTGCGGCAGACGCCCACCACCGAGGGCAGGGTCCGCTCCGAGGTCGCGGTCACGCCGGGTCTCCGATCATCCGCAGGTAGACGTCCTCGAGCGTGGGCCGGGCGACCGCGAGGTCCGGGACCTCGCCACCGAAGCGGCCGGCGAGCTCGCTCACCAGCGCCGTGGGCGTCTGCGTGGCCTCGGTGCGGCGGGCGCCGCACTCGGTCCAGCTGACGACGGCGGGGGCGCTCCCCCGCCCGCCCAGCGCCGACGGGACGGCGACCTCGACCAGCCGGCCGCGGGCGATGACCCCGACCCGGTCGGCCAGCGCCTCGGCCTCGTCCAGGTAGTGAGTGGTCAGCAGCATCGTCGTCCCGAGATCGCGCAGCGAGCGGATCAGCGACCAGAACTGGCGCCGGGCCTCGGGGTCGAAGCCGGTCGTCGGCTCGTCCAGGAACAGCAGCGTCGGCCGCCCGACGATGCCCAGGGCGACGTCCAGCCGGCGGCGCTGCCCGCCCGACAGCGCCCGGCCGCGGACGCCGGCCTTCTCGGTCAGCCCGACCAGCTCGAGCACCTCGTCGGGATCACGCGGGTCGGGGTAGTAGGAGGCCTGCGCGCGCAGCAGCTCCCGGCAGGTCAGCTGGCTGTCACCGGCGCCGGACTGCAGCACGATGCCCAGCTGCGCCTTCCAGTGCCGCCCGGCGGTCGCCGGGTCCTCGCCCAGCACCCGGACGTCGCCGCTGTCCCGCTTGCGGAAGCCCTCGCAGATCTCCACCGTCGTCGTCTTGCCGGCGCCGTTGGGGCCGAGCAGCGCGAAGATCTCGCCGCGGGCGATGTCCAGGTCCAGCCCGTCGACCGCGGGAAAGGCGCCGTAGTGGCGGACCAGCCTCCGCACGGAGATCGCGGCGTCGGGGTCCACCGGGGAGTCGGGACGCGGCGCTGCGCTGGCCGCCGGGACCTCGGTCGGACTGCTCACGAGAGCCCAGTGTCCTCTACCCATCGCGACGCTCCGCGTCGCACCGCGGCCGGCTGCCGTCCCGGCGTGCGTGGAGCCCCCCGCCGCACCCTTCGCGGAGCCCTCCATGCCCCACTCGGGCACGGCCACTCGCAGGGCGGCTCCCGTCGAGCGTCAGGCGGTGATGCGGTCGAGAACCAGCGGCAGCGGGCGGTCGTCGGTGTCGACGCCGACGGCGCCCTCCAGCGCCTCCAGGGCCCGCGGGATCCGGGCGGCGTCGTCGGTGTGCAGCTCCAGCAGCGGCTGGCCGGCGGTCACCGTCTCCCCCACCGCCGCCGTCCAGGTCACGCCGGCGGCGGCCGACACCGGGTCCTCCTTGCGGGCCCGGCCGGCGCCCAGCCGCCAGGCGGCGACGCCGAGCGCGTAGGCGTCCAGCCGGGTCAGGGTGCCGGTGGCCGGCGCGGTCACCACGTGCCGCTCGGCCGGCCGGGGCAGGGGCGCGTCGGGATCCCCGCCCTGCGCGGCGATCATCGACCGCCACACGTCCATGGCGCGGCCGCTCGCCAGCACGTCGGCGGGGTCGACGTCGTCCCGGCCGGCGCCGGCCAGCATCTCCCGGGCCAGCGCCAGGGTGAGCTCGACGACGTCGGCCGGCCCGCCCCCGGCGAGCACCTCCACCGACTCGGCGACCTCCACGGCGTTGCCCGCGGCCCGGCCGAGCGGGCGGTCCATCGCGGTCACCAGCGCGACGGTGCGCACCCCGGCCGCCTCGCCCAGCCCCACCATCGTCCGCGCCAGCTCGCGGGAGGACTCCGGGTCCTTCATGAACGCCCCGGAGCCGGTCTTCACGTCCAGCACGAGCGCGTCGGCGCCCTCGGCGATCTTCTTGCTCATGATCGAGCTGGCGATCAGCGGGATCGACTCCACGGTGCCGGTGACGTCGCGCAGCGCGTACAGCTTCTTGTCCGCCGGGGCCAGGTCCTCGCCCGCGGCGCAGATGACGGCGCCCACCTCCCGCAGCTGGCGCAGGTAGGCGTCCTCGCGCACGTCGGCCCGCCAGCCGGGGATGGCCTCGAGCTTGTCCAGCGTGCCGCCGGTGTGCCCGAGCCCGCGGCCGGACAGCTGCGGGACGGCCACCCCGCAGGCGGCGACGAGCGGAGCCAGCGGCAACGTGATCTTGTCGCCGACGCCGCCCGTCGAGTGCTTGTCGGCGGTCGGCCGGCCCAGCGAGGAGAGGTCCTTGCGCTCGCCGGAGTCGATCATCGCCTGCGTCCAGGCGGCGAGCTCGGCCGGTGACATGCCGCGGAAGAACACCGCCATGAGCAGCGCGCTCATCTGCTCGTCGGGCACCTGCCCGGCCGTGTAGGCGCCGATCACCCAGCGGATCTGATCGCCGGTGAGCTCGGCGCCGTCCCGCTTCGCCCGCAGGACGTCGATGGCATCGAAGGCGCTCACCGCTCGGCCGCCTTCACCAGGTCCTCGGGACCGAACGCGTCCGGCAGCACCTCGCGCATCGGCACGATCCCCAGGGAGACGGTCTCGATGAGCATGTCGGCGCCGCCGTGCTCCCACAGCAGCTGGCGGCAGCGCCCGCAGGGCATCAGCGGCTGCCCGTCCCCGCCGACGCACGCGACGGCGACCAGCCGGCCACCCCCGGTGCGGGCCAGGTCGCTGACCATCCCGCACTCGGCGCACAGGGCCAGGCCGTAGGAGGCGTTCTCCACGTTGCAGCCGGTCACCACGCGCCCGTCGTCCACCAGCCCGGCCACCCCGACGGGGAAGCGCGAGTACGGCGCGTACGCGTGGGTCATGGCCTCCCGCGCCGCGGCGCGCAGCCCGTCCCAGTCGACCTGCACTGCGCCCACGGTTCGCTCGCGCGCCTGTCCGCTCACTAGTTCTCCCCTCGTCGCCAGACCAGACCGTCGGCCTTGGGCATCTGCAACCGCTGGCTGGCCAGCGAGAGCACCAGCAGCGTGATGAGGTGCGGGGTGAAGGACAGCAGGCTGCCGTCGGGCTCCTCGATGGTCAGGTAGCCGGTCACCGCGATCGCGGCGAAGACCAGCGCCACCCCGGCCCGGACCAGCTGCCGCCTGATCGCCTGGTAGACGGCGACGCCCAGAAGGAGGAACGCCAGCACCAGCAGCAGCGCGACCACCGCGGTCTCGCTGCGCACCGAGAGGGCGTCGGAGTAGCCGAACAGGCCCGCGCCGGCCGCCAGGCCGCCCGGCCGCCAGTTGCCGAAGATCAGCGCGGCGAGGCCGATGAACCCGCGACCGTCGGTCTGCCCCTCCCGGTAGATGTCGGCGTAGTAGACCAGCGCCACGCCGCCGAGCCCGGCCAGGGCACCGGAGATCACCACCGCGATGTACTTGAACCGGTAGACCGGCACCCCGAGGGAGTCGGCCGCGGTGGGGTTCTCGCCGCACGAACGCAGGCGCAGCCCGAACGAGGTCCGCCACAGCAGGAAGAACGACAGCGGGATCAGGAGCACGACGCCGACGGTGAACCAGCTGATGTCGGTCACCAGGCCGCCCAGCACGCCGGCGGCATCGCTGACGAGGAACCAGTGGCGCTCCTCCACGTGCCGCAGCCCCTCGGAGAGCAGGGGGACCGTGAACTCCGGCGCGTCCCCCTTCATCGGCGGGGACTGTGCTGGTCCGCCGCCGGTGTCCTCGTCGTAGAGCAGCTCCGAGAGGAACCGGACGACGCCCGCGGCGAGGATGTTGATCGCGACGCCGGAGACGACGTGGTCGACCCCGAACGTGACCGTCGTGACGGCGTGCAGCAGCCCCCCGACCGCGCCCAGGACCAGCCCGCCCACCAGTGCGCCCTGCCAGCCCCACTGGTAGCCGGCCCAGCCGGCGCCCCACGTGCCGAGGATCATCATCCCCTCGAGCCCGATGTTGACCACGCCCGCGCGCTCGGAGAAGAGCCCCCCGAGGGCCGCCAGCCCGATGGGCACCGCAAGGCCCAGGGCGAGGGAGATCGTCGGCGCCGCGGTCAGCCGCTCCTCACCCGAGATGACCCGGGCCAGGCTGAAGAGCAGCATCAGGCCCAGCGCCATCCACGCGGCCCGGCGGGCCGGCCCGCCGCCGAGGAACAGCTCCGCCATCGCGGAGCGGGGAGGCGGCGTGCCCGCTCCCTTGGTCAGCTGGACGGCGGTCATGCCCGCGGCTCCGTGGTCTCCGGCAGCGTCGCGCCGACGCGCTGCGTTCCGTCCGGTCCGTTCCCCGGGGCACTGCCGCTTCCGGGGTCTGGGGGTGCGCCCGTGACCGCCGCGGCCTCCCGCTCGGCCGAGCGGCGCGCCAGCCGGCGGGCGACCTCGTTGGCGATCACGACGCTGAGCACGATCGTGCCCTGGATGATCGTGACGACCGACGACGGGATGTCGATGGACTGCAGCGGCAGGGCCGCCCGGTCGAGGAACGCGAACAGCAGCGCGGCGACGGCGATGCCGAGCGGGTTGTTGCGCCCCAGCAGGGCGACGGCGATCCCCGTGAAGCCCAGCCCGGCCGTGAACTCGGTGCTGTAGACGTACGTCGACCCGAGCAGCTGCGGGAGGCCGACCAGGCCCGCGACGGCGCCCGACAGCAGCATCGCCTTGACGGTCATCGTCCGGGCGTTGACCCCGCTCGCGCTCGCGGCCGACGGGGAGAGGCCGGTGGCCCGCAGGTCGAAGCCGAACCGCGTCCGCGCGAGCAGCACGGCGACGAGGACCCCGACCACGAGGGCGATGACCAGGAACCCGAAGAGTTCCGACCGCGGCTCGGCCAGTCCCAGCCCGGTGAGCAGACCCGTCAGCGGCGGGACGTGCGCCGACTCCGGCAGCGGCGTCGTCGAGACGATCGACGCCGTCTCCGCGCTGCCGCGGAAGGGCCCGACGACCAGGTACGCGGCCAGCCCCAGCGCGATCGCGTTGAGCATGATCGAGCTGATCACCTCGCTCACGCCCCGGGTGACCTTGAGGACGGCGGCGATCCCGGCCCACCCGGCGCCGACGGCCATCGCGACGACGATCACGAACAGCACGTGCAGCGGCGCCGGCAGGACGACGGCCGCGCCCGCCGCGGCGGCCACCAGGGTAGCGAGGCGGTACTGGCCCTCGACGCCGATGTTGAACAGCCCCATCCGGAAGGCGATCGACACGGCGAGGCCGGACAGGAACAGCGGGATCGCCCGGTTGAAGATGACGACGATCGACTGCACCTCAGCCCTGGGCGTCTCCCCCAGGTCGACCATGACCTCCAGCGCCTCGAGCGGGTCCTCCCCGATCAGCGCGATCACGACCGCCGAGATCGCCATCGCCACGGCCACCGCGATGGCGGGCCCGAGCAGGGACAGGCCGACCCGCCGCAGCGTCGCGACCACCCGGCCGCTCACGCCGCGTCCTCCGCGGTGCGCGCCCCGGTCATGTACCCCCCGAGGTCCTCGGGCGTCACCCCGTCCGGGTCGAGCCTGGCCACCAGCCGCCCGCGCAGCATGACGTGCAGGGAGTCCGACAGCCCGATCAGCTCGTCCAGGTCGGCCGAGATGAGCACGATGCCCAGGCCCTCGCGGCGGGCCGCCTTCAGCAGGCCCCAGATCACGGCCTGCGCGCCGACGTCGACGCCGCGCGTGGGGTGGGCGGCGACGAGCAGCCGGGGCCCGGCGCTCATCTCCCGGCCGACGATCAACTTCTGCTGGTTGCCGCCGGACAGGGCCACGGCCAGGGTGTCCGGGCCGGGGGCGCGCACGTCGTACTGCTGCATGATCCGCTCGGTGTCCGCCCGCGCCGACCGCCGGTCGATGAACCAGCCCTTCGCGGCCGGCGGACGGGTCTGGTGACCGAGGACCCGGTTCTCCCACAGCGGGGCCTCGAGGAGCATGCCCTGGCGGTGCCGGTCCTCGGGGATGAACCCGATGCCGGCCTCGCGCCGGGCCCGGGTGGACCACGTGGTGATGTCGTCGCCCAGGAACGAGACGGTTCCGCCGGAGAGCGGGCGCAGCCCCATGATCGCGTCGACGAGCTCGGCCTGGCCGTTTCCCTCGACCCCGGCGATGCCCACGACCTCGCCCTCGCGGACGGTGAGGGACACGTCCTCCACCGGGGCCCGCCCACCGATACCGGCCACCGTCACCGAGGAGAGGGTCAGCACGGGGGTCTCCCGGACCGTCGAGGTCCGCGTCTCCGGCGTCGGCAGCTCGCTGCCGACCATCATCTCGGCGAGCTGCCTGGTGCTGGTCGTCCGCGGGTCGGCCGAGCCGACCGTGGTCCCCCGGCGGATGACGGTGATCGAGTCGGCGACGCGGCGGACCTCGTCGAGCTTGTGGCTGATGAAGATGACCGTGAGCCCCTCGCGCTTGAGCTCGGCGAGGTTGCCGAACAGCTCGTCGACCTCCTGCGGCACCAGGACGGCCGTCGGCTCGTCCAGGATCAGGATCCGGGCGTTGCGGTAGAGCACCTTGGCGATCTCGACCCGCTGCCGGTCGCCCACCCCGAGGTCCTCGACGAGGGCGTCGGGGTCGAGGCCGAGGTTGTAGCGCTCGGAGATCTCCGTGATCCGGCGCCGCGCCGCGGCGCGGTCGAGCCGTCCGCCGCGCGTCGGCTCGCTGCCGAGGACGACGTTCTCCAGCACGGTGAAGTAGTCGGCCAGCATGAAGTGCTGGTGGACCATGCCGATGCCGGCGGCGATCGCGTCCGACGGGCTGCGGAAGGAGACCTCGCGCCCGTCGACGAGGATCTGTCCCTCGTCCGGCCGGTGCTCGCCGTAGAGGGTCTTCATCAGGGTCGACTTGCCGGCGCCGTTCTCCCCCACGATGGCGTGCACCTCGCCCCGGCGCACCCGGAGTTCGATGTCGCGATTGGCGACGACACCCGGGAACCGCTTGGTGATGCCCCGCAGCTCGACGGCCGGGGCGGCACTGCGCTCGCCCTCGCCCTCGTGCGCCGGCGGTCCACCCGGTGCGGCCATGGGCTCTCTCCCTCAGTGCGGCCCGCGGGTGTGCGGGCCGGTCGATTGTGGTCCCGGAGCCGCGGGATCACCACGGCACCCGAGAGCGGTGACGCCGGTCGGGGCCGGCACCGCCGCATGATGGCGCACCGTCCGGCCGATGCAGCCTGGAGGCGCCGGATCCGGACAGGCCGGCGGGCCCGGGGCATGTGCTCCCCCGGGCCCGCCGTCCGTGCTGGTGCCGTGCCTCGGCGCCCCTGGATCAGGGCGTCGTCGGGATCTCGATCTCGCCGTCGACGATCTGCTGGGTGTAGTCCGCGATCTGGGTCTGGATGTCGTCGATCTGCCCACCGGTGGTGGACAGGGCGATGCCCTCCGTCGACAGGTCGTTGAGGACGTCGGTCCCGCCCTGGACGTCACCGGCCTCGAACTCGGTGATGAACGCCTCCACCGCGTTGTCCACGCGCTTGAGCATCGACGTCATGATCACGGCCTTCTGGGCCTCGTCGTCGACGGTGTTGTACTGGTCGGAGTCCACGCCGATGGCGAGCTTCCCGGCCGTGACCGCCGCCGCGAAGACGCCGGTGCCCGACCCGCCGGCCGCGTGGAAGACGACCTCCGCGCCGTCGCCGTACATGACGTCGGCCAGGTCCTCGGCGCGGTCCGGGGCGTTGAACCCGGAGAAGTCACCGGCGGGGCTGATGTACTGCACGTCGATCCGGATGGCTGGGTTGACCGCGGTCGCCCCGGCGACGTAGCCGGCCTCGAACTTCTGGATCAGCGGGCTCTCGACGCCACCGATGAAGCCGATGTGCCCGGTCGGCGACTTCAGCGCAGCCGCGACGCCGGCGAGGAAGGACCCCTCCTCCTCGGCGAAGAGGAGGCCGGTGACGTTGTCGCCCTTGCTGGTCCCGTCGGGGAGCTCGTTGGCGCCGTCGACCTGCGCGAAGGTGGTGTCCGGGAAGTCCGCGGCCACCTCGGCGATGGTCTCGTCGTAGGCGAAGCCCACGGCGATCACCGGGTTGTAGCCCTGCTCGGCCAGGTTGGCCAGACCCTCGGCACGGTCGGAGCCGTCCTCGTTCGGGGTGAACTCCTGGACCTCACCGCCGAGCTGGTCGACGGCGGCCTGGGCGCCGGCATAGGCCGAGTCGTTGAACGACCGGTCACCGCGCCCGACGGCGTCGTAGGCGAGGCCGATCCTGAGCTCGCCGTCGCCGCCGCCGTTGCCGCCGTCGTCCCCGCCGTCGTCGTCACTGGCACAACCGACCAGCGCCAGGCTGCCGGCCAGCAGCAGCGCCGTGGCCCGGAGGCCTGTCTTCCCCATCCGCGCTCCGCGCACGACGTGTCTCCTCTGCTCGAGGGCGGCCCGGTGTCGCCGAGCCGGCCCGATGGGCTCGCCTGCCGCCACCGGCCCCGCCCGGTGGTGTCCCGGGTCGGCCGCTGGCGGCAATGCGGGAGAAGCTACTCGCGGGTACACCCCCTCCCGCGGCCCGGCGGCGGATAGAGACGCGATCGTTGCCTACGGCCCACCCGGTCGTGGGCCAGGTCACCCGCGCTCCCCGGACGGGCGGGGCACTAGCGTCGGAACTCGTGCGGACGGGCGCGGGACGGCGGCTGGCCGGGGCGGTGCTCGCCCTGGCGGTGGTGCTGATCGGCGGCGCCGGGCCCGGGCTGGCCGAGCCGGCGCGGCCGACGGTCGACCGCGGCGCGCCCACCCCGACGGCCCCCTACCCCGGGCGGCCGCCGCAGGGCAGCGCGCCGAACGGCGGCACGGTCGGCGGGGAGGGCCTGGACACCCGCGGGCTCGTGGTCGCCGACGGCACCCCGCCGCTGCCCGAGGGCATCGCGGCCCGCGGCTGGCTCGTCGCCGACGCGCTCTCCGGCGAGGTGCTCGCCGCCCGGGACCCGCACGGCCGCTACTACCCCGCGAGCACGCTGAAGACGCTGACGCTGCTCACGCTCGCCCCGCGGCTGGACCCGGCGCAGGTGGTCGAGGGGACCGTCGAGGACGAGCAGGTCGAGGGCAGCCGGGTCGGGCTGGTCGCCGGCGGCCGGTACCCCGTGTCGCTGCTGTTCCTCGCCCTGGTCCTGCAGTCGGGCAACGACGCGGCCAACGCCCTCGCCCGGGCGGCCGGCGGGATCGACGCCACGCTGGCCGCGATGAACGCCACGGCCGAGGAGATCGGCGCGTTCGACACGGTCGCGGGGACGCCGTCGGGGCTGGACGTCGCCGGCCAGTCGTCGTCCCCCTACGACCTGGCCCTGGTGTTCCGCCGTCTGGTCGCCGATCCGGGCACGGCCGCCGTCCTCGCCACGCCGACCGCGCAGATGCCGCCGGTGGAGGGCCGGTCCCCCGGCTACCAGATCCAGAACCAGAACCCCCTCGCCGGCTACCTCGGCACCCTGGGAGGCAAGACGGGTTTCACCGACGCCGCGCGGCACACGTTCGTCACCGCCGCGGAGCGGGGCGGCCGCCGCCTGGTGGTCAGCGTCATGGACACGGAGAACGTGCCGCTGCGCGCGGCCGACCAGGCCGGCCTGCTGCTCGACTGGGGCTTCGCCACCGACCCGGCCACCGGCGGGGTGGGCCGGCTCGTGGACTCCGGCGCCGAGGAGCCGGCCGCGCCCGATCCGACGTCCGCCGCGCCCCCGCCCCCGGCGGACGCCCGCCCCGCCCGGACGGACGACGGCGACGACGGCCCGGGCTCCACCACCCTCGCCGTGGGGGTCGCGCTGGCGGTGGCCGCCGCGGGCGTCGTCGTCGCGACGGTCGTCGGCCGGCGGCGCGCGGTCATCCGGACGGCGGGTCCTCCTCCAGCAGCGGCTCCGCCGGGCGGTCCTCCCGAGCCGGGGCCGCCGGAGGGAGCGTCGCCGTCCACGCGGCCGTGAAGAAGGCGAAGCGGAACACGATGTTGATCCAGACCAGGATGCCGACGGCACCCCCCAGCGCGGACGCCGTCACGCTCTCGTCGATCAGCGAGAGGTAGAAGCTGCCCAGCAGCTTCATGACCTCGAAGCCGGCGGCGCCGAACAGCGCTCCGGGCAGCAGCGCCGGGAGCCGGTGCGTCGTCCTCGGGACGACCTTCAGCAGCCACAGGAAGACGACCACGTCGGTGAGGAAGGCCAGCAGCAGGCCGACGACGGTGGTCAGCAGCGCCAGCCCGCCGACGTCCCCGAGGCCGAGGAGGTCCAGCGTCCAGGTGGAGGCCAGCGTCGCGACGCCGGTCAGGGCGAGGCTGAGCAGGGCGACCGCGCCGAGCAGGACGAGCGCCAGCAGGTCCTGCAGGTTGTCCCGCCAGAACTCCGGCTCGTCGACGCGGCCCTTCCAGATCTGCTCCATGCCGATCCGCAGCTTGTCCATGGCGCGCAGCCCCGCGTAGACGAACCCGACCAGGCCGATGACGCCGACGACGCCGGCCACACCGACGGCGCCCCGCAGCTCGTCGACGATGCCCTCGCCGGTCGCCCCGGGGAAGGCCTCGCCGATCGCGTCGTAGAGCTCGCGCTGCAGGAGGGCGTCGCCGGCGAGCACCAGCCCGATGACCGAGGCGGCCAGGAGGAGCACCGGGAAGAGCCCGAGGAACGTGAAGTAGGTGACGCCCGCGGCCAGCAGGTCGCCCTGGTGGCGCTGGTACCGCCCCCCGGCGCGGGCCAGATGGTCGAACCAGCGCCAGCGGGCGCGCAGCGCCCCGACGGCGCGCTCACCCCGCTGCCACGTCCGATCGCCCCACCCGGGCCGCTCCGGCGCGGCCGGCGGGGCGCCTGCCTCGGGGTGGGTACGGGTCGCGCTCACCGGCCCCAGTCTGGGGCCGGCCCGTCATCCGCGCGCGGGACCGCACAGGGGGTACTCGCGGGCGACGACCCACGCGCCGGACTCGGCCTGCTCGAACTCGGTGAAGTGGTCGACCCGGAACTCCGCGGAGAGGTCCGCCAGCGCGCTGTAGGCCAGGTCGAGCATGTCGGCCGAGACGTCGTGGGCGACGGTCACGTGCGGGTGGTACGGATAGGCCAGCGGGCGGGCGAGGGGCCCGGTGCGGACGTCGTTGGCGAGCAGCTCGCACGACCCGATGCCCCGGGCCACCGCGACGAAGACGACCTCGGAGACCGGCGAGAAGGTGCCGGTGCCCGACAGGTGCATGTCGAACGGCGGGTGCTGGCGGGCCACCGCGGCCAGGTGGTCGGTGACCGCCTGCCGCTGCGCGCCCGGCACCTCGGTGGGCGGCAGGAGCGTCACGTGCGGCGGGACCAGGCCGGCCTGCGGGTCGCCGCACTTGGCCCGCCAGTCGGTCAGCAGCTGCGCCCACGGCTCGGGTACGGCGACGACGACACCGAGGACCGTCGACTCCGCCCGTGCTCCGCGGCTGCGCGGCACGAACGTGTCGTCGTTCATCCGCCCGTGCGTCATGCGCGGGGCCCGGCCGGTGCGAGGAAGCCCACCCGGTCGTAGACGGTGGCCACGGTCGCGGCGGCGACCTCGCGGGCCCGGTGCGCGCCGGCGGCGAGCACCCGCTCCAGCTCCGCGCGGTCGTCGAGCAGCTCCTGCGTGCGCTCGCGGACCGGCGTCACGAACTCGACGACGACCTCGGCGAGCTCCTTCTTCAGGTCCCCGTAGCCGCGGCCGGCGAACTGCTCCTCCAGCGCGGCCACCGGGGTCCCGGACAGCGCGCTGTGGATCGCCAGGAGGTTGGTGACGCCGGGCTTGCCGACGGGGTCGGCGACGATCTCGCGCCCGGTGTCGGTGACCGCCGAGCGGATCTTCTTACTCGTCACCTTCGGGTCGTCGAGGAGCAGGATGCAGCCGGCCGGCGGCAGGCTCTTGCTCATCTTCTTCTCCGGCGACTGCAGGTCCATGATCCGCGCCCCGCCCGCCGGGATCAGCGTCTCCGGCACCGTGAGGGTGTCCCCGAAGCGCCCGTTGAAGCGGATCGCCAGGTCGCGGGTGAGTTCGAGGTGCTGCCGCTGGTCCTCGCCCACCGGCACCTGGTCGGCCCGGTAGACGAGGATGTCGGCGGCCTGCAGGACCGGGTAGGTGAACAGGCCGACGGACGCCCCGGCGGTGCCCTCCCGCTGGCTCTTGTCCTTGAACTGCGTCATCCGGCCGGCCTCGCCGAAGCCGGTCAGGCACTCCAGCACCCACGACAGCTGCACGTGCTCGGGCACGTGGCTCTGCACGAACAGGCTGCTGCGGGCCGGGTCGACGCCCAGGGCGATCAGCTGCGCCGCCGAGGCGAGGGTGTTGCGGCGGAGCTCGGCCGGATCCTGGGGCAGCGTGATCGCGTGCAGGTCGACGACGCAGTAGAAGGCCTCGGTCGTCTCCTGCAGGGCCACCCACTGCCGCAGCGCGCCCAGGTGGTTGCCGAGGTGGAACGAGCCCGCTGTCGGCTGGATGCCGGAGAGCACACGGGGCTGCGTCATGTGGGGCGGTGGCACATCGGCCATCAAACCAGCCCGCGGCCCGGCCCGGACCGCCCGTCCCGGGGACGGCGGCGAACCGCGAGGCCGCAGGCGACGAGGTCGCTCAGCCGCCCGGCGTGGCGGCGGCGCTCCGCTCGAGGGCCACCGCGTCCAGTGCGGCGAGCAGGACGTCGTCCTCGTCGGGCGCGCCGACGGTGATCCGGATGCCGTCCCCGGCGAAGGGGCGGGTGATCACGCCGCGCGCCTCCAGGGCGGCGGCGAGCTCCGCCGTCCGGTCGCCGGTGGGCAGCCACACGAAGTTCGCCTGGCTGTCGGCCACGTCGAATCCGCGCTCGCGCAGGGCCGCCGTGAGCCGGTCGCGCTCGGCGACGACGGCGGCCACGCGGCGCCGGACCTCGTCCTCGCTGGCCAGCGCCGCGACCGCGGCCGCCTGGGCGAGCACCGACACGCTGAATGGCACGTGCGTGCGGCGGACGGCGTCGGCGACCGCCGGGTCCTCGGCGACCAGGTAGCCCACCCGGAGGCCGGCCAGCCCCCAGGCCTTGGAGAACGTGCGCAGCACCGCCACGTTGGGCCGGCCGCGCATCAGCTCGATGCCGTCGGGCACGTCCGGGTCGGTGACGAACTCGCGGTAGGCCTCGTCGAGCACCACGAGCGTCTGCGCGGGCACCGCGTCGAGGAACCGCTCGAGCTCGACTCGGCGGACCGCGGTGCCGGTCGGGTTGTTGGGGTTGCAGACGAAGACCAGCCGGGTGGTCCCGTCGACCGCCGCGGCCAGCGCCTCGAGGTCGTGGGTGTCGGCAGGTCCGCCCTGGCGGCCGGACACCAGCGGCACCGCGATCGCCCGCGCACCGGCGACCTGGGCCAGCAGCGGGTACATCTCGAAGCTGCGCCACGCGAAGGCGATGGAGCTGCCCGGGTCGTTGAACGCCTGGGCCAGCTGCTGGCAGAGCATCACCGCGCCGCAGCCGGGGACCACCTGGGCCGGGTCGACGCCGTAGCGCTCCGCCAGCGCCGCGGTCAGCACGACGGCCCCGTTGTCGGGGTAGCGGTGGGTCTCGGCGGCGGCGGCGGCCAGCGCCTGGACGACGGCGGGCAGCGGCGGGAACGACACCTCGTTGCTGGCCAGCTTGACCGCGCGGGCCACCCCGAGCTCACGGGCCAGGTCCGCGGGGTTGCGCCCCGGCCGGTAGGCGGGCAGCGCCTGCACCGCGGGACGTGCGTCGACCACGTCGTCCGTCCTCCTCTGCGCCACCGCTCCCGGAACGGGCGGACGGCTCCCGAGCGGGTGGTTCCGGTCCGCCCTCCCTAGGGTGGGCCCATGCGCGTTCTGGTCGCCGGCGGCGCCGGCTACATCGGCAGCGTAGTCACGGCCGCGCTGGTGGAGGCCGGGCACGAGGTGACCGTGCTCGACGACCTGTCCACCGGCCACGCCGACGCCGTCGTCGAGGGCGCGCGCCTCGTGCGGGCCTCGCTGCAGGAGTCGGCTCCCGTGCTCGCCGAGGTCCGCCCCGAGGCGGTGCTGCACTTCGCCGCCAAGAGCCTCGTCGGCGAGTCGCAGGTGAAGCCGGAGGTCTACTGGGAGACCAACGTCGGCGGCTCGCTCGCGCTGCTGGAGGCGATGCGTGCGGTCGACTGCCGCCGGATCGTCTTCTCCTCCACCGCGGCGACCTACGGCGAGCCCGAGCAGGTGCCGATCCGCGAGGACGCGCCGACCCGGCCGACGAACACCTACGGCGCCACGAAGCTCGCCGTCGACGCGATGCTCACCTCCTACGCCGCCGCCCACGACGTCGCAGCGGTCAGCCTGCGCTACTTCAACGTCGCGGGCGCGGCGTACGGCCTCGGCGAGCGGCACACCACCGAGACGCACCTCATCCCGATCGCCCTGCAGGTGGCGGCGGGGCAGCGCGCGGCGATCACCGTCTACGGCGAGGACTACCCGACGCCCGACGGCACCTGCATCCGGGACTACATCCACGTGCAGGACCTCTCCGACGCCCACCTGCTGGCGCTGACCGCCCCGCAGCCGGGTGAGCACCGCATCTACAACCTGGGCAACGGCACGGGCTTCTCGGTGCAGCAGGTCGTCGACGCCGTCCGCGAGGTCACCGGACACCCGGTGCCGGTGGAGGTCGGTCAGCGGCGGGCCGGGGACCCGGCGCAACTGGTGGCCGCCAGCGACCGCATCCGCGCCGACCTCGGCTGGGCCCCGCGGCACACGGACCTGGCCGGCATCGTGCGCGACGCATGGGACGTCGCGCAGCAGCGCGCCTGACGTCGGCCCCGCCGCGAGCTCGCTAGTGGTGGGCCCCTGCGGCGGGGGCCTTCGTCTAAGCCCGGTCGTCGTCGGCGGCCGAGGTCGGGGGCGCGGTCGGTGCCGGGCGGGTCACCGACAGCCGGGCGATCCGCCGCCCGTCCAGCTCGAGGACGAGGAGCCGGCGCCCCTCGACCTCCACGGCGTCGCCGACCTCGGGCAGCCGGCCGAGCTCGGAGAGCACGTACCCGGCCACGGTCTCGTAGGGCCCCTCGGGCAGGTGCAGGTCGGTGTGCTCGGCGAAGTCGTCAAGGTTGAGCAGGCCGTCGACCTCCTGCGGACCCCCGGGCACCTGGGCCGGCTCCGGTGCGACGTCCTCGTCGTACTCGTCGTAGATCTCGCCGATGACCTCCTCGATGAGGTCCTCGAGGGTGACGATGCCGTCGGTGCCGCCGTACTCGTCGACGACGATCGCCAGGTGCTGGCTCTCCCGGCGCATCTCCGACAGCGCGGTGAGCACGCCGGCGGTGCCGGGCAGCCGCTTGACCTCGCGGGCCAGGTCTCCGACGGTCGCCGCACGCCCGGCGGGGTGGTGGGGCATCAGCAGGTCGCGGATGTGCACGAAGCCGACGACGTCGTCCTGGTCGCGGCCGGCGACCGGATAGCGCGAGTGGCTGCTGTCGGTGATCTGGCGGGCGGCCCGGCTCGCGGTGAGCGCGGCGTCGAGGAAGTCGACCTCCGTCCGCGGCGTCATCACCTCGCGGACCTCCCGGTCGCCGGCCCGGAACACCTCGTTGATGAGCCGGCGCTCGTCGCTGCTCAGCGACTCGTGGGCGGCCACCAGGTCCCGCAGCTCCTCCTGGCTGATCTGCTCGCCGGCCACCCGGGGGTCCCCGCCGAGCAGCCGGACGAGGACGTTGGTCGACCGGGACAGCAGCCAGATGACCGGTCGGGCCGCCTTCGCGATGCCGTCCAGCGGGGAGGCGACCAGCAGGGAGAACCCCTCGGCCCGCTGTAGGGCCAGCCGCTTGGGGGTCAGCTCCCCCACCACCAGCGACAGGTAGCTGATCGCGAGGGTGACCAGGACCAGGGCCAGGGTGCCCGCGAGGCCCTCGGACGTCCCCCGGTCCCGGAACACGTCCGCAAGGGGCTCGGACAGCGTGCTGGCGCCGAAGGCCGCGGAGAAGAAGCCGGCGAGGGTGACGCCGACCTGGACGGCGGCGAGGAAGCGGTTGGGGTCGCCGAGCAGCCGGGAGACCGCACGACCGCGCCGTCCCCCGTTCTCGGCCATCGCCCGCACCTGCGACTCGCGCAGGGAGACCAGCGCGATCTCCGCCCCCGAGAAGGCGCCGCCGATCAGGACGAAGACGACGACCATGACGATGTCGAGCCAGACGTCGCTCACCGGCGGCGCGCTCCTGTCGGTTCGGGTGCTGCGGACCGCGCCCATGCTGCCGGTCCGCACACGCGCTGCCCACCGGGCGCCCCCTCGAACGGATCACACCCGCGCAGCGCCGACGTGCGGGACCGGGGGCTTCTCCGACCACGCGAACGGCGGGCCCCCCGAGCGCGCGTCGGCCCCCTCACCCGCGGCGGGGTGAGGGGGCCGACGTGCGGTGCGGGCTCGCCGCGAGGAGGACGAGGCCTCTCAGGCCATGGCCTTCTTCAGGTTGTCGTCGATGGCCGCCAGGAAGTCCTGGGTGGTCAGCCACGGGCTGTCCTTGGAGATCAGCAGCGCCAGGTCCTTGGTCATCTGGCCGCTCTCCACGGTGTCGATGCAGACCTTCTCCAGCGTCTCGGCGAAGCGCGTCACCTCGGGGGTGCCGTCCAGCTTGCCGCGGTGGGCCAGGCCCCGCGTCCAGGCGAAGATCGACGCGATCGGGTTGGTCGACGTCTCCTTGCCCTGCTGGTGCTGCCGGTAGTGCCGGGTGACCGTGCCGTGCGCGGCCTCGGCCTCCACGGTGCGGCCGTCCGGGGTGGCCAGCACCGACGTCATCAGGCCCAGCGAGCCGAAGCCCTGCGCCACGGTGTCGGACTGGACGTCGCCGTCGTAGTTCTTGCAGGCCCAGACGTAGCCGCCCTCCCACTTGAGGGACGCGGCGACCATGTCGTCGATCAGCCGGTGCTCGTAGGTGATCCCGGCGGCGTCGAACTTCTCCTTGAACTCCGCCTGGAAGACCTCCTCGAAGATGTCCTTGAACCGGCCGTCGTAGGCCTTGAGGATCGTGTTCTTCGTGGAGAGGTAGACCGGGTAGCCGCGGTCGAGGCCGTAGTTCAGCGACGCCCGGGCGAAGTCCTGGATCGAGGCGTCGAGGTTGTACATCGACAGCGAGACGCCGGCGCCGGGAGCCTGGAAGACCTCGTGCTCGATCGGCGCGGAGCCGTCGGACGGGGTGAAGGTCACGGTGAGCGTGCCCGCGGAGGGGAACGTGAAGTCGGTGGCGCGGTACTGGTCACCGAAGGCGTGACGGCCGACGATGATCGGCTTGGTCCAGCCGGGCACCAGGCGCGGCACGTTCTGCATGATGATCGGCTCGCGGAAGATGACGCCGCCGAGGATGTTGCGGATGGTGCCGTTCGGCGACCGCCACATCTTCTTGAGGCCGAACTCCTCGACCCGCGCCTCGTCCGGGGTGATGGTGGCGCACTTGACGCCGACACCGTGCTTCTTGATGGCGTTGGCCGAGTCGATCGTCACCTGGTCGTCGGTGGCGTCGCGGTGCTCGATGCCGAGGTCGTAGTACTCGAGGTTCACGTCGAGGTACGGGAGGATCAACTGGTCCTTGATGAACTGCCAGATGATCCGCGTCATCTCGTCGCCGTCGAGTTCGACGACCGTGCCCTCGACCTTGATCTTGCTCATGTTTCCCTCTCTACAGCTCCGACCGTTCGCGGTCGGAGTTCGGTCACAGATCGGCGACGTCGGCCTGTTTCGCGCGCACGGCCTCCGCCGCCTCGCGCAATCCGGCCAGCTCGCTCTCGGTCAGGTCGCCCTGCACGACCCGCCGCACTCCCTCGCGTCCGATCTCGGCCTCCACGCCGAGGTAGACGCCGGAGATGTCGTACTCGCCGTCGACCCAGGTGCACACCGGCATCACGGCGCCGGAGTCCTCGATGACGGCCTTGGCCATCCGGGCCGCGGCCGCCGACGGCGCGTAGTAGGCCGACCCGGTCTTCAGCAGCGCGACGACCTCGGCCCCGCCGTTGCGGGTCCGGGTGACGAGATCCTCGATGCGGTCGGCCGCCAGCACGTCGGCCAGCGGCTTGCTGTCGACGGTGCAGCGGGAGGGCACCGGGACCATCGTGTCGCCGTGCGACCCCAGCGTGAGGGTGCGCACCGACGCGACGGGCACGCCGAGCTCCTCGGCGACGAAGTGGCTGAACCGGGCGGTGTCGAGCATCCCGGCCTGGCCCATCACCCGCTGCTTGGGGAACCCGGTGGCGAGCTGGGCGAGCGCCGTCATCTCGTCCAGGGGGTTGGACACCACGATGACCACCGCGTCGGGTGAGGTGCGCGCGACGTTCTCGGCGACCTGGCGGACGATGCCGGCGTTGGTCTCGATGAGGTCCATCCGGCTCATGCCCGGCTTGCGTGGCACCCCGGCGGTCACGACGACGACGTCGGACCCCTCGGTGCCCTCGTAGGAGCCACCCCCGACGCCGACGACCTTCGTCTCGAAGCCCTCGATCGGACGGGACTGGTTGATGTCGAGGGCCAGGCCCTCGGGCTTGCCCTCGACGATGTCGGTGAGGACGACGGTCTCGAAGACGTCGTACTCCGCCAGACGGAGAGCGGTGGTCGAGCCGTAGAACCCGGCGCCGACGACGGTGACCTTGCCGTTCAGGGCCCTGCTCTGGGAGGACCCGCCGTTCCGAGGCTGCTCTGCCATGGCGGCCAACCTAGCGTCAGAACGCACTCGCGCGCCTCAGCGGGTCACCGGCGGGATCCCGGAGACACCGGCGGCGTCCGCCGGGATGGCCAGGGCGGCCGCGACGACGGCCGCCCCGACGCCGGCCAGCAGGACGACGTCCACCGGCCGGCTGCGGACGGCGAGGAAGCCGACCCGGCGCACCGGCAGGAGCAGCCGCAGGAGCGCCGCGGCCATCAGCGCGACGCCCATGACGACCAGGCCGCGGCGCCAGTGCTCGAACGCCACCATGGCCAGCCCCACGCCCACCGCGAGCAGGACGGCCAGCAGCGGCAGCTGGCGCAGCAGCCCGGCCAGGAACGGCCGGCGGCGGTAGAGCGGCGGGCGGGTCACGGCCGTCACGCCGAGGGCACCGACCGGGCGGCGTCGCGCTCGGCGGCCAGCACGACGTTCTGCAGGAGCATGGCCCGCGTCATCGGCCCGACCCCGCCGGGGTTGGGCGCCACGTGGCCGGCCACCTCGACCACGTCCTTGGCCACGTCGCCGGCGATCTTGCCGTCGACCCGGCTGACCCCCACGTCGAGGACCGCCGCGCCCGGCTTCACCAGGTCCCTGGTGACCAGGCCGGGGACCCCGGCCGCGGCGACGACGATGTCGGCGGCACGCAGGTGCGAGGCCAGGTCGCGGGTGCCGGTGTGGCACAGGGTCACGGTCGCGTTCTCCGAGCGCCGGGTCAGCAGCAGGCCCAGCGGGCGGCCGACGGTGATGCCGCGGCCGACGACCACGACCTCGGCGCCGGCGATCGGCACGTCGTGGCGGCGCAGCAGCTCGACGATGCCCACCGGCGTGCACGGCAGCGGACCCTCGACGCCGAGCACCAGCCGGCCCAGGTTGGTGGGGTGCAGCCCGTCGGCGTCCTTCCCCGGGTCCATCGCCTCGAGGACGGCGTACTCGTCGACCTGGCGCGGCAGCGGCAGCTGGACGATGTAGCCGGTGCACGCCGGGTCGGCGTTGAGCTCCTCCACGACGGCCAGCACGTCGGCCAGGCCGGCGGTGGCAGGCAGCTCGCGCTGGATGCTCGCGATGCCGACCTGCGCGCAGTCGGAGTGCTTGGCGTTGACGTACCAGCGGCTGCCCGGGTCGTCGCCGACCAGGAGGGTGCCGAGCCCGGGGCGGTGGCCCGCGGCGGTCAGCGCGGCCACGCGGTCGGTCAGTTCGGTACGGATCGCGGCGGCGGTGGCCTTGCCGTCGAGGGTCGTGGCGGGCACGGGCGACAGTCTGCCCGAGAGCGCTCCGGGCCAGCGACCGCGTACCCGCGAGGACCCCGGCGGCGACGCCCCGGCCCTAGGCTGGCGCCGCAGTGGGCGTCCTCCCCGCGCCCGCGCGACCCAGCGAGGAGAGCCCATGAGCGAGCGCGACCAGTCCTCCGCAGGCCCGCGGCACGAGGTGGCGGCGCAGCCGTCGCTCGGCTGGCAGGAGAGCGGCACGCCGGGCGGGCAGCCGGCCGGCGGCGCCCCCTACTCGGGCGCCGGGGCCAGCGCGGTCGGCGGGAGCGCGGGCGGGGGCGGGAGCGCGGGCGGGGGCGGGAGCGCGGGCGGGGCCGGCTCGGCAGCGGGCACGGACCTGCGGTCCGGCAGCGGCGCCCACGGGTACGCCGACGAGGGCGAGCAGTACTACACGACCCCCCAGTACTCGACCACGCCGGTCACGGTCCGCCGGCCGGACGTGCTGGCCGGCCTGCTGCTGGTCCTCGCCGGCATCGCGGCCGGGGTCAGCCTGCTCCTGGACTGGGTGCGCGGCGCGAACGGCTGGGACCTGCTGACCGACGGCTTCGAGGACTTCGACGCCAACTCCTGGCCACCGCCGGTCATCGTGCTCGCCGGCGGCGCGCTGCTGGTGCTGGGCCTGCTCGTCCTCGTGCCCGGCCGCGGTCACCGGTCCCTGGGCGTCCTGGCCCTGCTGGTGACGCTGCCGGCGCTGGTCGGCGTCGTGGTGCTCGCCAACTTCGTCGAGTTCACGTGGGACTTCTTCGAGATCGGCTACTGGGTCGCCGTCGCCGTTCCCGCGCTCGGCCTGCTCGGCGCCCTCAAGGCGATGCTGACCGGCCCCAAGGTGCGGTGACGACGGGTGCGTTGACTACGCCCGGCGGCGGCGGTCGGCCTGCATGAGGTGGATGACGATCCCCTCGTAGCCGGCCGTCACGTAGTCGGAGACGTCGCTGCAGGTGATGCGGCCCGGCAGCGGTGCGCGGTCCTCGCGCGGCAGGTGCGGCTTGCGCGAGCGCGGCAGGTAGGACCGCAGCGTGCGCCGGGTGCGGGCCGTGGCCTCGCGTGCGTGCTCCCGCCGGCTGACGGGGACATCGCTGCCCTGATGGACGAGGTCCTTCCAGACGGCGACGGTGCAGCCGATCAACAGGACCAGGAAGAGAGCCGCGAGCATTCCCACACTATGCGGATTCCAAACCCGTGACGGAAGGGTCCGGATCACACCGGTCACTGTGACCTCAGTCGGTCACCAGAGCACCGTGTGCCCGGGCCACCTGGACGGACTGGGCGAGGTCCAGGCGCACCCCGGCGAGGGCGAACCCGCGCCAGTTCACCCCGTCGGTGACGGCGCCGCGCAGGTCGGTGCCGCGCAGCTTGGCGCCCTGCAGGTTCGCCCGCGTCAGATCCGCCCCGGTCAGGTCGCACTCGCGCAGGTCCGCGTCGGTCAGGTCGGCCTCGGCGAAGCGCTGGCCCGACAGGTCGGAGCCGGAGAGGTCGACCCCGCGCAGCGACGTCCAGCTCCAGTCCGAGTCGGTGGTGCTCAGCGGCCGCAGGGTCGCCCCGAGGAAGTGGGAGCCGGTGAGCTTGCACCCCTCCCACGCGGCGTCGAACAGCCGGGCGCGGTCGAACCGGCAGGAGAGGAACGCCGTCCCGGTGTGCCGGGTCCCGGCCATGCGGGCGCCGGTGAGCACGCACTCGGTGAACACGCAGCGCCGCGTGACCACCTCGGTGAGGTCGGCGTCGTCGAACCGGCAGCGCGTGAAGGTCACCTCGGTCAGCTCCGCGCCCCACCAGTCCACGCGGGCGAGGTCGACGTCCTCCAGCACCTCTCCCGCCTCCGGCGGCTGCACGTGCGGTCTCCCCCTCACGCCACCCCCGCGGGCCCCCCGCAGGGACCCGCCGCGAGCGTGCGAGCGGTGGGGGGCAGGGGGTCCTTCATGGGTCCTTCCTCAGTGCGCGAAGTGGCGCGTGCCGGTGAGGTACATCGCCACCCCGGCCGCGGCCGCGGCCGCGACGACCTCCTCGTCGCGGACGGACCCACCCGGCTGCACGACGGCGCGCACGCCGGCGTCGACCAGCACCTGGAGGCCGTCGGCGAAGGGGAAGAACGCGTCCGAGGCGGCGACGGAGCCGGCGGCCCGCTCCCCCGCCCGCGCGACGGCGAGGCGGGCGGCGTCCACCCGGTTGACCTGCCCCATGCCGACGCCGACGGTCGCCTTGTCGTGCGCGAGCAGGATCGCGTTGCTGCGCACGGCGCGCACGCTGCGCCAGGCGAACACGAGGTTGTCCAGCTCGGCGGCGTCCAGGGGCTCGCCGGTCGCGAGCGTCCAGCTGGTGGGGTCGTCCCCGGCCGCGTCGATGCGGTCCACCGACTGCAGGAGCACCCCGCCGCCGATCGGCCGGAACTCCACGCCGCTGCGGGCGTCGGTCGGCAGCCGCAGCAGGCGGATGTTCTTCTTCGCCGTCAGGACCTGCACGGCGTCCTCGGTGAACGAAGGGGCCACGACGACCTCGGTGAAGACGTCGGCGACCTGCTCGGCCATCGCGAGGTCGACCTCGCGGTTGGCGGCGATCACGCCGCCGAAGGCGGAGACGGGGTCGCACGCGTGCGCCTTGCGGTGCGCGGCGGAGATGTCGGCGCCGACGGCGATGCCGCAGGGGTTGGCGTGCTTGATGATCGCCACGCACGGGTCCGTGTGGTCGTGCGCGGCCCGCCAGGCGGCGTCGGTGTCGACGTAGTTGTTGTAGGACATCTGCTTGCCGTGCAGCTGCTCGGCGTGGGCCAGCCCGGGCTGCACCCCGCGGTAGAGGGCGGCCTGCTGGTGCGGATTCTCGCCGTAGCGCAGCACGTCGGCGCGCTCCCAGCTCGCCCCCGCCCAGGCGGGGAACGGCGACTCCTCCTCGGGCGCCAGCACGCTGCCCATCCACGAGGCGACGGCGATGTCGTAGCTCGCGGTGTGCCGGAAGGCCGCGGCGGCCAGCCGCTGCCGCTCGGCGAGGGCGAAGCCCCCCGCGCGGACGGCGGCGAGCACGTCGTCGTACCGCGCCGGGTCGACGACGACCGCCACCGACGGGTGGTTCTTCGCCGCCGCCCGGACCATCGCCGGCCCGCCGATGTCGATCTGCTCGACGCACTCGTCCGGGGCGGCGCCCGAGGCGACGGTCTCGGTGAACGGGTAGAGGTTGACCACCACCAGGTCGAAGGCGCGGATGCCCAGCTCCTCGAGCTGGCTCACGTGCTCGGGCTTGCGCCGGTCGGCGAGGATCCCGGCGTGCACCGCCGGGTGCAGGGTCTTCACCCGGCCGTCGAGGCACTCGGGGAAGCCGGTGACCTCCTCGACGGGGGTGACCGGCACGCCGGCCTCGGCGATCCGGCGGGCGGTGGCGCCGGTGCTGACGAGCTCGACCCCCGCCTCGACCAGCCCGCGGGCCAGCTCCTCGATGCCGCTCTTGTCGTACACGCCCAGGAGCGCGCGGCGGATGGGGGTGCGGTCGCTCATCGGGGGGTCTCCCTGGGGGTGCGTGTGGACGGCGGATCGGCGGCGAGGCGCGCCACCGTGTCCACCAGGAGCGTCCGCTCCACGGCCTTGATCCGTTCGTGCAGGCGGCCCTCGTCGTCGCCGGGGAGGACCGGCACCTCGCGCTGGGCGATCACCGGGCCGGTGTCCATCCCGGCGTCGACCCAGTGCACCGTGCTGCCGGTGACCGCGGCGCCGGCGGCGAGCGCGTCGCGGACCGCGTGCGCCCCCGGGAAGGCCGGGAGCAGCGCGGGGTGGGTGTTGAGCAGCCGGCCGCCGAACGCGTCGAGGACGGCGGGGCCCACCAGCTTCATGAAGCCGGCCGAGACGACGAGGTCGGGCCGGTGCGCCGCGATGGCGCCGGCCAGCGCCCGGTCCCAGGCGACCCGGTCCGGGTGGTCGCCGAGCCGGCAGACGAACGTGGGGAGGTCCCGGCGGCGCGCATGCTCCAGGCCGGGTGCCTCGCGGTCGGCGCCGACCGCGACGACGTCGGCCGGATAGGCGGGGTCGTCGGCGGCGTCGAGCAGGGCGGCGCACAGCGAACCGGTGCCGGAGACCAGGACGACGACCCGGGTGCGCCGGGTCGGTTCGGCGGGCGGCACTCCGCGACCCTATAAGGGAGAGGGACCCCGGCCTCCTCCCCCCTCGCACGCTCGGAGCGAGCCGCTGGACGGGGCCGCGGGACGACCGTGCGCTCAGGCGCGCCAGCGGGTGACGGCGGCCGCCACCGCGGCGGCGATGCCCGCCTGGGCCGCCATCGAGACGCCGGTGACCAGCGCCGGGGCCCCGATCCGCGCGAGGCCGCCGTCGCCGAGCGCGCCACCGCCGGCCCAGGCGAGCGCGGCCGCGCCGACGCCCATGAGCACCCCCGCCGGAACGGCCCACAGGCCCGCGGCCACGGAGCCCTGGTCGTCGGGGAGGCGGCGGCCGACGACGATCCCGGCGACGAGCCCGGCCAGCGCGGGGATCGCGAGGGACAGCAGGGCGACGAGCGGGACGGCGTTCGTGTCGGGGAGGGCGGCCAGCAGCGGCAGGGCCGGCAGCGGGCCGACCGAGACGCCGTCGTAGGAGACGTAGGTGGCCTCGCCGACGTAGAAGCCGGGGCCCGCCGCCATCCCGAGGACGGCGGCCGCGGCGTTGGGCAGCAGGAGCAGCGCCAGCCCGAGCGTGCCGACCGCGCCCGCCCCCGCGCCACCCAGCCCGTCGGTGATCCGCGCGTAGCCCGAGGCGTCGCCGGCCACAGCGATCGCCACGACCGCGGTGCACATCGCCACCGCGGCGAGCAGGCCGGCGGCCGCCGCGCGCAGCACCGGCCGCACCGGGGCGGGCAGGCGGGCCAGGACGTCGTCGAGGACGCCGCTCTCCCGCGCCACGCCCCAGCCGGCCGCCAGCAGGGCGAGCGCGACCGCTCCGGCGACCGCCTGCAGCAGGCCGCGCCCGGGCGCTCCGACGGCGACCGCCACGAACAGCGTCAGCAGGGCGTGCACCGCCACGACGACGGCGAGGACCTCGGCACCGGCGCGGGCACCGGTGACGTCCCGCGCGGCGACCACACCGCGGCCGATCCGGCCGAGCGCCCACACGATCGCCGCCGTCAAAAGCAGCGGGGCGACGGCCAGCGGGCCGGACTCGAGCTGGAGGCGGCCGCCGTGGGCCAGGAGCCACATCTGGCCGGCGAGCGTGGCGGAGCCGCCGACCGGCAGCCCGCCGGTCGGGTCGAGGGTCTGCACCACGACGAGGGCCAGCGCCAGCCCGAGCAGTCCCAGCACGGTGAAGAGGGCGGTGGCGGCCGCGGCGAGCCAGACGGGGGGCCCCGGTGCCCGGCGTCCGGGGGACGTCAGTCGGGACAGCAGCGGGACCACTCCCCCACTGTCCCAAGTGCGGCGCCCGGGAGGCGTGCGCACGCGCCGGGGAACGCCACGAGGGCCGGCGACACGTCGGTCGCCGGCCCTCGTGGGGATCGGTGCTGTGCGTCCCCGAGGGGACGCGGTGGATCAGAACCCGCCGGGCTGCCCCGGGTTGGGCCCCTGGCCGGGCTGCGCCGGCGGCGGGGGCGGCTGCTGGCCGTACTGCTGCGGCTGCCCGTACTGCTGGGGCGGCTGCGGCTGGCCGTACTGCTGCGGCTGCCCGTACTGCTGGCCGCCACCGAGGTGCTGCCCGCCGTGGCCGGCGGCCTTGCGGGCCTTCAGCTCCGGGAGCAGCAGCAGGACGGCGACCGCGGTGATGGCGACCGCGGTGAGGAGGGCGAGGAACGCGACGAAGCTGAACGGCACGTCGTCACCGTCGATCGTCAGCACCTGGATCCAGGTGATGAACATGAACAGCAGGCCCAGGCCGGCCAGGCCGGCCGTGACGAAGTGCCGCGGGAACGGCAGCCGGATCTTCCCGGAGGCCGAGACGATCGCCCAGACCGCGGCGGCCAGGAACAGCAGCCACGCCAGGATCGGCATGAAGTTCGAGTAGCCGACCTCGATGCCCTGCCCGAAGAAGTCCAGCTCGTCGCTGAAGCCGTTGACCGACGCGTCGATCCCGTCCTCGTCCTCGCTGAACCCGAACCACGGCAGGATCATGAAGAGGGTGAACAGGACCCAGCCGGCCGCGAGCAGCCAGTCGAGGATCCCGACCTTCGAGAGGTCGACCGGGGACGAGCCGCGCTGCCCGCCGAACGTGGGCTGCGGCTGCCCGTACTGCTGCGGGGGCTGCGGCTGGCCGTACGGCTGGGCGGCCGGGGGCTGCTGGCCGTAGGCCGGCGGCTGCGGCTGCCCGTAGGACGGGGAGCCGGCCGGCTGCTGGCCGTATCCCGGCTGCTGGCCCGGGGACGGTTGCCCGAACCCTCCGGGCTGCTGGGGCGGCTGACTGCTGGTCATGGGTCGACTCTCCTTCGTTGTTGCGATCCGGCGAGAGGTGCTCGCCGGGTGAGGTGCCCGAGGGCGGGGCGGTCAGAAACCGCCCGTCGGGTGCCCCGGCTGGGCCGGCGGCGGAGGCGGCTGCTGACCGTACTGCTGACCCGGAGCCTGCCCGGGGCCGAAGGCCGGCGCCTGCTGGTTGGCCCACTGGGTGGCGTTCGCCAGGCCACCGGGGAGGCCGGGACGGTTCTTGAGCTCGGGCAGCAGCCGGAGGACGGCGAAGGCGGTCGCTGCGAGGGCGACGAGCAGCGCGATCAGCCCGATGAAGCTGAACTCCCAGTCCTGGGCGTCGATCCACAGGATCAGGGTGAAGATGGTGGCCAGGGCGGTGAGCGCCACCGTGACGTAGGCGCGGGGGAACGGCACCGCGACCTGGGTGACCGCCGGCAGCAGCGCCCAGACGGCGGCGGCGACCAGGCAGAGCGCGGCGAGGGTGGACAGCGCCCCGCCGATGTTCCAGGCGCTGAAGTTCTCCGAGTAGTCGCCGGCGAACTCCGAGTAGCCCGGGCCGAAGACCTCCTCGGCGTCGACGTCGATCCAGGGGAAGAACGAGAGCACGAGCCACACGAGCGCGGCGCCGGCGACGACGAAGTCGGCGAGCTTCAGCCGCTTGGCGTCGAAGCCGACCTGGCCACCGTTGCCCACCGGCTGCCCGTACGGGTTCTGGCCGTAGCCCGGCTGGGGCTGTGGCTGCCCGTAGGGCTGCCCGGCCGGCGGCTGCTGGCCGTAACCCGGCTGCTGGGGCGGCTGACTGCTCGTCATCGATCGACTCTTCTCCGTGATGGCACCAGGACGGCGCGATACTCGTCGGTCGATGTTGACCTACGCAAGCAGGCTGCGCCTAGTGCTCCCACCTCGGGGTGGGTTTCGTGACCGGGCCGCAACACACCGGATCGGTGCGATTCCCGCCCCAGGTGGAGCCCCCGCCCGCCCGCTCGGAGCCCGGCCGGCGGGTGGCGGCGTGCCCGGGAACGACACTGCCCCGGCCCCTCCGAGGAGGGGCCGGGGCAGTACCACCCCCTCGCGTGGTCCCGCCGCGGGCGGTGGGGGCGAAGGGTCCCTGCTCAGGCGCCGATGATCTCCCGCATGAGGCGGGCGGTCTCCGACGGAGTCTTGCCGACCCGGACGCCGGCGGCCTCGAGGGCCTCCTTCTTGGCCTGGGCGGTGCCGGCCGAGCCGGACACGATGGCACCGGCGTGGCCCATGGTCTTGCCCTCGGGCGCGGTGAAGCCGGCGACGTAGCCGACGACCGGCTTGGTCACGTTCGCCTTGACGAAGTCCGCCGCGCGCTCCTCGGCGTCGCCACCGATCTCGCCGATCATGACGATGGCCTCGGTCTCCGGGTCCTCCTGGAAGGCCTGGAGGGCGTCGATGTGCGTGGTCCCGATGACCGGGTCGCCGCCGATGCCGATGGCGGTGGAGAAGCCGATGTCCCGGAGCTCGTACATCATCTGGTAGGTCAGCGTGCCGGACTTGCTGACCAGCCCGATCTTGCCCTGCTTGGTGATGTTGGCCGGGATGATGCCGGCGTTCGAGCGGCCGGGGCTGATCAGCCCGGGGCAGTTCGGGCCGATGATGCGGGTGGCGCCACCCTGGGCATGCGCCCAGAAGTAGGTGGAGTCGTGCACCGGGATGCCCTCGGTGATGACCACGGCCAGCCCGATCTGCGCGTCGACGGCCTCGATCACCGCGCCCTTGGCGAACGGCGGCGGCACGAAGATGACGCTGACGTCGGCGCCGGTCTCCTTCATGGCGTCGGCGACGGAGCCGAAGACCGGCACGCCGGTGCCGTCGAAGTCGACGGACTCGCCGGCCTTCTTCGGGTTGACGCCGCCGACGATCGCGGTGCCGGAGGCCAGCATCCGCGACGTGTGCTTGCGCCCCTCGGAGCCGGTCATGCCCTGGACGATGACCTTGCTGTTCTCGTTGAGGAAGATCGACATCTGTTTATGTGTCCTAGTCCGGAGTCGGGGCGATCAGGCGGCGAGTTCGGCGGCCCGGCGCGCGGCGCCGTCCATCGTGTCGACCACGGTCACCAGGGGGTGGTTGGCCTCGGCGAGGATGCGCCGGCCCTCCTCCACGTTGTTGCCGTCCAGGCGGACGACCAGCGGCTTGGTCGCCTCGTCGCCCAGGATGCCCAGCGCGCTCACGATCCCGTTGGCGACGGCGTCGCAGGAGGTGATCCCGCCGAAGACGTTGACGAAGACGCTCTTCACTGCCGGGTCGGAGAGGATGATCTCCAGGCCGTTGGCCATGACCTCGGCCGAGGCGCCGCCACCGATGTCGAGGAAGTTGGCCGGCTTGACGCCGCCGAACTCCTCACCGGCGTAGGCGACGACGTCCAGGGTGCTCATGACCAGGCCGGCACCGTTGCCGATGATCCCGACCTCGCCCTCGAGCTTGACGTAGTTGAGGTTCTTCTCCTTGGCGCGCGCCTCGAGCGGGTCGGCGGCGGCGGCGTCCTCGAGCGCGGCGTGCCCGGACTGCCGGAACTCCGCGTTCTCGTCGAGGGTGACCTTGGCGTCCAGCGCGAGCACGGTGCCGTCGGGCGCCTTCGCCAGCGGGTTGATCTCGACCAGGGTGGCGTCCTCCTGGGTGAAGACCTCCCACAGCTGGACGGCGATGGCGATGACCTGGTCCCGCACCTCGGCGGGGAAGTTCGCGGCGTCGACGATCTCGGCCGCCTTCTGCGCGTCGACACCGATGGAGGCGTCGACGGGGATGCGCGCCAGCGCCTCGGGGCGCTCGACGGCGAGCTGCTCGATCTCCATGCCGCCCTCCTTCGAGGCCATGGCCAGGAAGGTCCGGTTCGACCGGTCGAGCAGGTAGGAGAAGTAGTACTCCTCGGCGATGTCGGACGCCTGGGCGACCATCACCTTGTGGGTGATGTGGCCCTTGATGTCCAGGCCGAGGATGTCCTGGGCGCGCGCCTTGGCGTCCTCGGCGTTGTCGGCGAGCTTCACGCCGCCGGCCTTGCCGCGGCCGCCGACCTTCACCTGCGCCTTGACGACGACCTGGCTCCCGATCTCGCGGGCGATCGCCTCCGCCTGCTCCGGCGTCTCCGCCACACCACCGGGGAGCACGGGAACGCCGTGCGAGGCCAACAGATCACGGGCCTGGTACTCGAAGAGATCCACGAGCAGGCACCGTAGCTCCCCCGTAACCCCGTCGTCTCCCCGGCGTTCAGGGTGGTGGGCGGCATCACAGCCCGGCCCACCCGTTCGGGGCGGCCCGCCGGCGCGGGGCCGCGGGCGCTCCGCCGCCCAACCGCCCTGCTCACGGCGGAGGTGCGGGTCGCAGGAGGCCCTCAGCGGCCACCGCCGACGGCGCGCAGCCAGGCGACCACGTCGTCCGGTGGCGTGCCGGCCGGGAACACCCGGGCACCGTCGGGCAGGCCCCCGCCGGTGCCGCCGTCCGCGCCGCCGAGCAGGAAGCCCGCGACGTCGTCGGCCCCCTGCTCGGCGGCACGGGCGAGCACCTCGCCGAGGAGCCGGGCGGAGCCGCCGGCGAGGCCGAGGGCATCGGCGTCCTCCTGCACCAGCGTGGCGGCGAGCTGGGCGGGCGAGCCGCCACCGCCGGTGTGCACCACCTCCGCCCCGGCGTCGCGGAGCACACGGGCGAGCGCGATCGCCGCCAGCGCCTCCCCCGCCGGGCTCCCGGCGGCGGGCTCGGCGACCACCACCCGCAGCCGTTCCGCGTCCACGGCGGGCAGCGTAGGAGGCGGCCCCGGCCGGGCTAGCGGCGCCGCAGCCGCCAGGTGAGCACCGTGGCACCGGCGTAGGCGAACCCCAGCAGCAGCAGGCCGACGCCCGGCAGCGTCCACTCCAGCTCGGCGGCACCGGCGTCGCGGATCCCGGCCAGCCCGGCCGCGAGGACCGTGGCCGTGATCGCCAGCAGCGCGCCCACCGCCGCCAGCCGGGGACGGAGGGAGGGCGCCAGCACCGAGCACAGCAGGATCGCGCCGGCCAGCAGCAGCCCTCCGAGCAGCGCCCAGCCCGGCCGTCCGTACAGCGCCTCGGGCCCCTGCTGCTCGATGACGCTCTGCTCCAGCGTGCGCGGGTCGGTCTCCAGCAGCTCGGGCAGGCCGACCGACGGCACGGCCAGGCACAGCACGGTGCCCACGCCCAGCGCGGCGGCCAGCCCGGCCAGCCCCGGACGGAAGGGGTCCAGCGCGCCGTCGTCGTCCATGACCGTGCGCCCCCAGGCCGCGAGGGCGCACCCCCCGGCCAGCACGAGGCAGGCCAGCCCGAGGACGCCGAGCCACCAGCCGGCCCCCCGGTCCACCGTGCTGGTCACCAGCCACTCGCCCGCCACCACCTCGCGCCCGGCCCGATCGGTCGACTCGCTGCCGTTGTAGAGCTCGATGAACAGGCCGCCGAGTGCCAGCGCGCCGGCGACGCCGGCGTGGGCGAGCCCGAACTTCGGCAGCCGGCCGGCCGCGAGCAGCGTTCCGACGGCGATCGAGGTCAGCGGGACGACGAGCGCCGAGAGCACACCGGCGAGCCCCGCGGCCAGCTGCGTCTCCTGCCCGTCGACCACCAGGTAGGTCGGGAACAGCGACGCCACCCCGAGCAGGCCGGCGAGCACCAGCAGCCCACCGGTCGCGCGGGCGAGCGCGGGGGTGGTCCCGACGACCAGCGAGGGGCCCGCCGGCGCGACGCTCCGGCTCTTCCGGGTCTGCGGGCGCGGGGCCGCAGCGCCGGACCGGCGACCCTGCGCACCCCCGGTGCCCGACCGCCGCGGGGTCGGCCGGTTCCCGGACGCCGGCCGGGCGCCCCGGGGCTCGCGGGCCGGGTGGTCGCGGCCGGGACGTTCGCGGGCGGACACGGGGCCCCTCTCGTCGGAAGTCACGAACTGGACTCGATCCGGTCGACCGTGGTGTGACACCGTGTGACATGCAACACACGGGGGTATGACGGACACGTGAACGGAGCACAACCGTTCTCAGCCCACCGGGGGGCCGGTACCCGACCCCGACACCGGGGACCGATCGGGGAGGGAGTGCCCATGCGCCCGTCCACCGACCCGGTGTCGGATCCAGCGTCGCACATGCAGCCCCCTCCCCAGGGCGCGCCACGAGGGGTCCTCCGCGCGCTCGCGCGACCCGCCACGCTGACCGGCGGGATCACCGAGCTCGCGCTCGTCGGCGCGCACGTGCTGATGTACCCGCTCGGCGCCCGCACGGAGGTACTGCGACCCGATCCGAGCCGCCGGCCGGCCGCCGCGCCCCCGTCCGTCCGGGCACTGTTCGCCGCCGACCCGCTGGCGGCGCGCGTACCGGTCCTGCTCGTGCACGGCCTCGTGGACAACCGGTCGATCTTCACCGCCATGCGCCGGGGGCTGCGCCGGCGCGGGTTCGCCTCGGTGTGCACCTGGAACTACAGCCCGATGCTCGGCGACGCAGCCCGCGGCGCCGCCGACCTCGGTCGCGAGATCGAGCGGATCTGCGCACAGACCGGCCACGAGCGGATCCACGTCGTGGGCCACAGCCTCGGCGGCCTGATCGCCCGCTACCACCTGCAGCGCCAGGACGGCGCGCGGCGGGTCCAGAGCCTGATCACGCTCGGCACCCCGCACCAGGGGTCGGTCCTGGCCCACCTGCTCCCCACCCCGCTGGTCCGGCAGCTGCGGCCGGGCTCGCCACTGCTGCGCGAGCTGGCCGAGCCGGCCCCGCAGTGGTCCACCCCGCTCACAGCCATCTACAGCGACCTCGACCAGCTCGTGCTGCCGACCAGCGCCGCCCGCTGCGAGCACCCCGACCTCGCGGCCCGCAACGTCCTGGTCCGCGGGGTGGGGCACATGTCCCTGCCCTTCTCGCGTTCGGTCGTCGACGAGGTCGCCGCCACGCTGGCGGGGCTGCGCGCCCCGGCCGCCGCCGACCCCACCGCCGCCGTCGCCTGACCGGGCTGCCGGCCCGGGTTGCCTCCGCCCGACCGGGATTGCCGCCGCCCAACTGGGATTGCCGCCGCCCGACCGGGCTGCCTACGTCGCCCGATCGACCGGTCACCGCCGCCTGACCGCCCGCCGCCGCCGCGCGGTGGGCCCCCAGTCGGAGCACGACGCGGGTCGACACGGCGACACGCGTTGCCGGTTGCACGGCACGGGGCTGACTGAGGGTTACGGTCCGATCACGGCGCCGGGAGCTCCCCGGCGGGCGTCGCCGGACCGGGCGCCTCCGCCGCCGTCGCTCCCCCGACGGGTGCCTCCGGGCACCGCGGGCGGGGAGCATCACGGGAGGGTGCAACGTGTCTCGCTCGACTGGTCCCACGCTCCTGGAGCGGTCGGAGGCCTCTCGCGAGACTCCCGAGCCGCCCCGGGTCCCCGGTCGCTTCTCCCGCGGGAACCGCCGCGCGAAGGACACCGCCACGCCCACCACCGCCGACGCCGCCGAGGCCCTCGAGGTCGAGCCGGCCACCGCCGCTCCCTCCCCCGCCGACGCGCCCACGACCGCCACCACGACCGCGGCCACCGATGACGCGCCCGCCACCGGCACCCGCCGGCTCCCCCGGCCGCCGGGCCGCCGCGGGCCCCTGTGGCTCGCCGCCCTCATCGCGGGCGCCCTCTGCGCCGCCACCCCCGGGCTGCTCGGCGACGAGCCGGCCGCGCCGGTGAGCGTCAGCGCGGCCGACTACGGCATCGGCGCCGACATGAACACCACCGGCGACATGGAGGACGCCGGGGTGCGCCAAGGGCTGAGCGAGGCGGAGGCCCAGGCCCGCCTGGGTGAGCTCGCGGCCTCCCGCGCCGCCCGGACGCCCACGACGGCCGATCCCGTGCCCGGTGCCCGCATGACCACCTGCTTCTGCATGCGCTGGGGCACCATGCACTGGGGCCTCGATCTCGCCGCGCCGCTGGGGACGCCGATCTACGCGACCACCGATGGCGTCGTCCTCCGTGCCGGGCGCGCGTCCGGGTACGGCAACGCCGTCTACATCCAGGACGCCGACGGCGACGTGCACATCTACGGCCACATGCGCTACTACGACGTCGAGGCCGGGCAGATCGTGCACGCCGGCGACGAGATCGCCCGGGTCGGCAGCGAGGGCCAGTCCACCGGCCCGCACCTGCACTACGAAATCCACCGGGGCGGCGAGAACGGCCGGCGGATCGACCCTGAGGACTACCTCGCCGAGCGCGGCGTCGAGGTCTGACCCCCGCTCGCTACAGCTTCACGAGCGGGGCGTAGCGGAGCACCAGGCGCTTGGTGCCGCCGCTGCCGAAGTCGACGGTCGCCTGGGCCTTGTCGCCCGCGCCGTTGACCTCGACCACCGTGCCCATCCCGAACGCGTCGTGGCTGACGCGGTCGCCCACCTCGACGGAGATGACCGCCCGGTTGCCCGCCCCGCCGCGCAGCCCACCGGTCGACAGGCCGGTGGCCGCGACCCGGGACTGCGCCGACGAATAGCCCCGGCTGTAGCCGGTGCTCGGCGCCGGGGTGGGCGTCAGGTTCGCCCAGTGCACCGTGTCCGCCGGCAGCTCGTCGAGGAACCGCGACGGCGGGTTGTACGCCGGCTGCCCCCAGCTGGTGCGCACGGTCGCACGGGACAGGAACAGACGCTGCCGGGCGCGGGTGATGCCGACGTAGGCCAGCCGCCGCTCCTCCTCCAGCTCGCGCGGATCGCCCAGCGCCCGGAGGTGGGGGAAGACGCCGTCCTCCAGGCCGGTCAGGAAGACGACCGGGAACTCCAGGCCCTTGGCGGTGTGCAGCGTCATCAGCGTGACGACGCCGGCCTCGTCGCCGGCCACCGGGATCTGGTCGGCGTCGGCCACCAGGGAGACCTGCTCGAGGAAGTCGGTGACCGTGCCCTCGGGGTGCGCCGCCTCGAACTCCGCGGCCACCGAGATGAGCTCGTTGAGGTTGTCGACGCGCCCCTCGTCCTGCGGGTCGGTGCTCGCCGAGAGCTCGGTCAGGTAGCCGGTGCGGTCGAGGATGCTCTCCAGCAGGGCGGCCGGGCCGGAGCCGGTCTCCACCAGCTGCTCGAACTCCTCCAGCAGCGCCACGAACTCCTGGATCGCCTTGAGCGACCGCGTCGCCAGGCCGGGCACCTCCGAGCACAGCCGCAGGGCCGAGGCGAAGGGGATCCGCTCCCGGTCCGCGTACTGCTCCACGCAGGCCTCGGCCCGCTCGCCGATGCCGCGCTTGGGCGTGTTGATCACCCGGCGCAGGCTCACCACGTCCGCCGGGTTCGCGACCACCTTCAGGTAGGCCAGCGCGTCCCGGACCTCCTTGCGCTCGTAGAAGCGCACCCCGCCGACGACCTTGTACGGCATGCCGACGCGGATGAACACCTCCTCGAACACCCGGGAGGCGTTGTTGGTCCGGTAGAAGATCGCGATCTCCGCGGGCCGCGCGGCGCCCTCGTCGACCAGGGCGTCGATCTGCTCCGCCACCCAGGCGGCCTCGTCGTGCTCGTTCTCCGCGACGTAACCCTCGATCAGCTCGCCGTCACCCGCGTCGGTCCACAGGTTCTTCGGCCGCCGCGAGGTGTTCTTGGCGATCACCGTGTTGGCCGCGCGCAGGATCCGCTGGGTCGAGCGGTAGTTCTGCTCCAGCAGGATGGTGGTGGCCTGCGGGTAGTCGCGCTCGAACTCGTCGATGTTGCGGATGGTGGCGCCGCGGAAGGCGTAGATCGACTGGTCGGCGTCGCCCACGACGCAGAGCTCGGCCGGCGGAACCGGCCCGGCAGCGTCGTCGCCCAGCCCACCCACCAGCTCGCGGACCAGCACGTACTGGGCGTGGTTGGTGTCCTGGTACTCGTCGACCAGCACGTGCCGGAAGCGCCGGCGGTAGTGCTCCGCGACGTCGGGGAACGCCTGCAGCAGGTGCACGGTGGTCATGATCAGGTCGTCGAAGTCCATGGCGTGCGCCTGGCGCAGCCGCTGCTGGTAGAGCTTGTACGCCTCGGCCAGCACCTTCTCCGGGGCGGTGACCGGCGCGAAGGACTCCTCGTCGACCAGTTCGTTCTTCAGGTTCGACACCTGCGCGGCGAGGCTGCGGCCGGGGAAGCGCTTGGCGTCGAGGTCCAGGTCGCGGGCGACCATCGACATGAGCCGCACCGAGTCGCCCTGGTCGTAGATCGTGAACGACGACTTCATGCCGAGCTTGCCCGCCTCGGCGCGCAGGATCCGCACGCACATCGAGTGGAAGGTCGACACCCACATCGCCCGCGCGCGCGGCCCGACGAGGGCGGCCACGCGCTCCTTCATCTCCCCGGCGGCCTTGTTGGTGAACGTGATCGCCAGGACCTCGCCCGGCTGCACGTCACGCGCGCCCAGCAGGTAGGCGACGCGGTGGGTGAGCACGCGGGTCTTGCCCGAGCCTGCGCCGGCCACGATGAGCAGCGGGCCGCCCTCGTGGACGACGGCGTCGCGCTGCGGGCCGTTGAGGCCGGCGAGCATGCGGTCGAGCTCCCGGCCCACCGAGCCGCGTGCCTGCCGCTGGAGCGTGGCGGTACCGGGGAGGGCCTGCTGGACGCTCATGCCGGGGTCCCCGCGGAGACGTGGAGCGCCGGCGGAGCGTCTGCGTGGGGTGGGTTCATAGCGACACCACTGTAGTTCGGACGGGTGACGGATCCGCCCCCCGCGGACCCGCCCCGGGTACCGCCGGGGATCCCCGCCCGCGATGTGGCAGGATCGCCCCGTGCTCGCCGCGATCAGCTTTTACTACGGCCACCGGGATCCGGTGTCCGTCACCGCAGGCTGAGCACACGCCGCACCAGACGCCCCGGGCCCGAGGAGCCCGGGGCGTTTCTCGTTCCCGGGGTCCGACGGCCGGCGGCCCGACCCGCAGGAGAACCCCGATGAGCACGCCCGCCCCGAGCCCCGCTCCCACCACCGACCCCGCCGACCGCATCGGCGCGCTGCGCGAGCAGATCGACGCCTGCGACGCCGGGATCATCGAGCTCGTCCAGCGCCGCCTCGCCGTCTCGCGCGAGATCGGCGCCCTGCGCGCCGCCTCGGGCGGCACCCGGCTCTCCCTCTCGCGCGAGTCGCAGGTCCTGGCCCGCTTCCGGTCGGCTCTCGGGGAGGACGGCGCCGCCCTCGCGCTCATGCTGCTGCGGCAGGGCCGCGGCCGGCTCTGAGGGCGCTCAGCCGGTGAGGACGCCGCGGCTGCCCAGCAGGTCGGGCACCGCCGCGGCCGGCACGGGGCGGGACAGCAGGAACCCCTGCGCCTGCGGGCAGCCCATCCGCCGCAGGGCCGCGAGCTGCCCGGGCCGCTCGACCCCCTCGGCGATCACCGGCAGGGCGAGGTCGCGAGCGAGCCGGAAGACCGCGCCCAGCAGCGTGGCCTCGCGCTCGTCGGTGTCGATCCGCGCCAGGAACGACCGGTCGATCTTGACCGACTCCAGGGAGAGCGCCCCCAGGCGCGCGAGCGAGGACTGGCCGACGCCGAAGTCGTCCAGCGAGACGCCCACCCCGAGGTCGGCGAGCTCGCGGATCACCCGCTCGGCCGCCTCCTCGTGGGCGAGCAGGCCGGACTCGGTCAGCTCGAGCACCAACTGGCCGGGCACGAGCTCGTGCCAGTCGACGAGGTCCCGCACCCGGGGCACGAGCTCCGGCCACGCGAGCGTCGCGGGCGCGACGTTGACGTGCACCGACAGGACGTCGTCGCGGTCGACCGCCCAGCCGGCGGCGCGCTCGCAGGCCTGGGCCAGCAGCTGGCCGGTCAGCTCGTCGAGCAGCCCGGCCCGCTCCGCGGCCGGCACGAACACCTCCGGACCGACCGCGCGACCCTCCGTCGTCCAGCGGGCGAGCGCCTCCAGCGCCACGACCCGGCCGGTGACCAGGTCCACGATCGGCTGGTAGGCGAGCGTCACCTCCCGCGCGGCCAGCGCCCGGCGCAGCCGCTCGGCCAGCCCCTCCAGCTCGACCTCCTCCAGGCTGAGGCCCGGCCGGTAGACGACGGCCTTGTCCTTGCCGGAGCGCTTGGCCGCGTACATCGCGGTGTCGGACCGGGCGAGCAGGGTGTCGGGCCGCACCGGCGGGTCGTCCGGGCCGAGCCCGCAGATGCCCACGCTGGCCCGGACCGCCACGGGGCGGCCGCCGACGAGGCATGGGGTCCGCAGCGCCTCCAGGGCCCGCGCGGTCGCCTCCTCGGCGTCCCCGCCGTCCTCGAGCAGGACCGCGAACTCGTCCCCACCCAGCCGGGCGACCGTGTCGCCGTCCCGCATCGCCCCGCGCAGCCGCTCGGCCACCCGGACGATCAGCTCGTCCCCGGCCGCGTGCCCCAGGGTGTCGTTCACGACCTTGAAGTCGTCGAGATCGAGGAACACGACGGCGACGGGGCGCAGGTCGCGCCGGTGCAGGGCCAGCGCGTGCTCGAGCCGGTCGAGGAACAGTGCCCGGTTGGCCAGGCCGGTCAGCACGTCGTGGAAGGCCTGGTGCCGCAGCAGCGCCTCGCGGCCGGCCAGCTCGGCCGACAGCCGGAGGTTCTCCCGCAGGGCCAGGTACTGGCGGGACAGCAGCAGCGCGATCACCACGGTGGACAGCCCGACCTCGACGATGCCCAGCTCCCAGCCGAGGGCGACGTGCACCACCGTCGTCACGAGCCCGACCGCCACGGGGGCGTAGGGCAGCAGGTGAGCGACGAGGGACCCGCCGTCCCGCTCGGGCTGCCCCTCCTCCGGCTCGCGGGCGGCGGGCTCGCGGGCCGCGCCGGCCAGCGCCAGGAGGAGGAAACCGACCACCCAGCCGAGGTCGGCCGAGAATCCGGCGTACATCATCGTGGCCTGCAGGTAGGCGAAGGTGCCGTCGGAGATGCTGAGCGCCAGCAGTCCCGCGCAGACCAGCAGCAGGTCCGGTCGCTGCCGCCGGGCCCGGGCCGCGGTGAGCAGGCAGAGGACGATCAGCGCCACGTCCAGCGCCGGGTAGGTCAGGAACAGCAGCCACTCGAGGTATGGGGTCCCGGTCTCCCGGGCCACGACCGGCCCCAGCACGAACTGCCAGCTGACCAGGCCCACGGCCCCGGTGCACATCACCGCGTCCGACGTCCGCCGCCAGCGGCCGCGGCCGCCACCCCCGGCCGGGTGCAGGAGTAGCCCCACGGCGGCCAGCACCGCGAAGGCCACGAAGCCCACGTCCGCGACGGACGGGAAGGGGATGCCCGCCCCGGTCATCTCCTGCGCCGCCCACCACGCCTGCCCCGCCGCCCAGCAGGCGCAGGCGCCGCCGAGGGCGGCCCACGTCGCGCGCAGCCGGCCCCGGGAACGCCGCGCGCGGCGCAGCAGCGTCCCCGCGGCCGCGGCCGGCGCCACGAGCTGCGCGAGGTTCGACACGACGCGGTCGTGCACGTCCGGGGGCATCACGAACGCCAGCCCGACGGCGACCACGAGCAGCGCGCCCGCGGACGCGACCGCCGCGGTCGGCAGGAGCGGCAGCGGGTCGGCCCCGCGCGCCCCCGCGGCAGGGTCCGGGGAGGACGACGTCATCACACGCCGTGGCTGCGGAAGCACGGTGGGACAGCATGGCCCCCGCTTGGAGTGAAGAGAAGGGGTTCGACCCCTCAAGCTCGGACTCCTTGGAGTCGATACACCGGCCGTGGCATCGCCTCACTCGCCGGCCGCGCCGGCACCGGAGTCGCGCACCGTGCGCTGGCTGCGCGGGAGCGCCGTCGACCGTGCGCGCTACACGGACATGCAGCGCACGTTCCTGCGCCCCCAGCGCCTGGGCGGGGCCGTCGGCGCCGCCATGCTGATCGCCGCCTTCTGGTACGGGCCGATCGTGCTCGTCCTGCTCGCGATCGCCGCCGCCACGATGGCCCTCGGCATGGTCGCGCACCGGCACAGCCGGCAGCCCGAGCACGTCACCGCCCTGACGTTCGGCGCGATCGAACTGAACCTCGTGGTGTGCGTGCTGGTCACCGGCGGGGCGAGCAGCCCGCTGCTGCCGCTGGTGGCCGTCCCCGTCCTCGCGCAGGCCGTCTGCTTCCGGCCGCGGGTGCTCGTCGCCGCCGTCGCCACGATCGCCGGTCTGCTGACGCCCGCCGTGCTGCTCGCGCCCGCGCTGCCCGCCGTCCCCGAGGCGCCCCCGGTGCTGCACCTGGTGGTGTTCGCCGCGCTGCTCCTCTCCGTGGCCCTCGTCGCCGCCACCCTCGCGACCGCCGACCTGGCCAGTCGCGACGACGCCGTGGCCGACCCGATGACCGGCCTGTTCAACCGGCTGACGCTCTCCACCCGCTTCACCGACGCGCAGCGCGACGCGGCGGCGACCGGCGAGGCCATCGGCGTCGTCATGTGCGACGTCGACCACTTCAAGCGGGTCAACGACACCCACGGCCACGACCGCGGCGACCAGGTGCTCGTCGAGCTGGCCCGCCGGCTCCGGACGAGCCTGCGGGCCACCGACGTGGCCTACCGGGTGGGCGGCGAGGAGTTCGTGCTCCTGCTGCCGGGCCGGGACGTCGACGACGCCGTGCGGGTCGCCGAGCGCGTCCGCCAGGCCGTCGCGGCCAGCCCCGTCGCCGGGCTGCCGATCACCGTCTCCGCCGGCGTGGCGAGCGTGCGGGGCGACACCTGCACGCTCGCCGAGGTGCTCCGCGAGGCCGACCGGGCCCTGTACGCCGCGAAGGCCGCCGGGCGGAACCGGGTCCTCACGCCCGCCGACGTCGTGGTCGCCGTGACCGCGGCCCGCGCGGCCGAGGCCCGGGCCGAGGCCGGCGTCGTCCGGGCACCGGCCGACGGTCCGGGCCGCCTCCTAGAGTCGGCCGGGTGACCCCTCCCCTGCCCCGCCGTCCCGCCGAGCACGTCGAGCGCGCCCTGTGCGTGCTCGCCCACCCCGACGACGTCGACTTCGGCAGCGCCGGGACCGTCGCCACCTGGACGGCGGCCGGCACCGAGGTCACCTACTGCATCGTCACCGACGGCGACGCCGGCGGGTTCGACGACACCCCCCGCGAGCGGATGGGCCCGCTGCGGCAGGAGGAGCAGCGCGCCGCGGCCGCCGCCGTGGGCGTGACCGACGTCCGCTTCCTCGGCCATCCCGACGGCCGGCTGGAGCTGACCCTCGACCTGCGCCGGGACATCTCCCGGGTCATCCGGCAGGTCCGCCCGCAGCGGGTGCTCACGAGCTCGCCGGAGCGGTTCTACGAGCGGATCGGCGCCAGCCACCCCGACCACATGGTCGTCGGCGAGTCCACGCTGCGGGCGGTCTACCCCGACGCCCGGAACCCGTTCGCCTTCCCCGAGCTGCTCGCCGACGAGGGCCTGGACGCCTGGACGGTCCCGGAGGTGTGGCTGGGCGCCAGCCCGCGGACCGACCACGCCGTCGACGTCACCGACGTCGCCGAGCTCAAGTTCGCCGCGCTGAAGGCGCACGTCAGCCAGGTCGGCCACCGCGACGACCTCGAGGACTTCGTGACCGCGTGGATGACGCGGACGGCACGCACGGCCGGCCTCCCCGAGGGGCGCCTCGCCGAGGCCTTCCACGTCGTCTACACGGACTGACCGTGCAATCCCGCGCTCCTGCCCGGTGCAGAAGCGCGAAAGTGCACGGTCACAGAAGGCGGTTGGTCGCCGCCCAGCGGGTGAGCTCGTTGCGGTTGGACAGCTGCAGCTTGCGCAGCACGTTCGAGGCGTGGGACTCCACGGTCTTGACCGAGATGAACAGCCGGGAGCCGATCTCGCGGTAGGTGTAGCCCCGGGCCAGCAGCTGCATGACCTCGCGCTCGCGGGCCGACAGCAGGTCCAGCCCCGGGTCGGTGGCCGGGTCCTCGGCCGGCGCCGGGCCGGCCGTGGTCGCGGCGAACGCGTCCAGCACGAACCCGGCCAGCCGGGGGCTGAAGACGACGTCGCCGTCGGCGACCCGCTGCACCGCCGCCCGCAGGTCGGGCCCGGAGATCGTCTTGGTGACGTAGCCCCGGGCGCCGGCCCGGATGACGGCGATGACGTCCTCGGCGGCGTCGGACACCGACAGGGCCAGGTACCGCACCCCCGGCAGCTCCGCGCGCAGCGTCTCCAGCACGGCCCGGCCGCCGCCGCCGGGCAGGTGGACGTCGAGCAGGACGACGTCGGGCACCGTGGCGCGGATCCCGGCGACGGCCGCGTCGGCGTCGGCCGCCTCCCCGACGATCGTCACCGAGTCCGCGAGCTCCGCGCGCACCCCCGTCCGCACCATGGCGTGGTCGTCCACGAGGAAGACCCGCGGCACCGCCGGCTCGCTCACGCGTTCTCCTCCCTGGGCAGCAACAGCTCCACCTCGGTCCCCTCTCCCGGCGCCGAGCGCACGGTCGCCGTCCCGCCGGCCCGGGCGAGCCGCCCGGCGACGGAGTCCCGCAGCCCGCGGCGGTCGGCCGGGACGGCGGCGGGGTCGAACCCCCGACCGCGGTCGCGCACGAACACCGACACCCCGTGCGGCGTCACCTCGGTGTAGAGGTCGGCCGACGCCGCGCCGGAGTGCTTGGCGGCGTTGACCAGGGCCTCCCGGGTAGCGGAACCGAGTGCGGTCAGCCCCTCGTCCACCGGCGCGTCCCCCACGACCACGGGGTCGATCGTCAGCGCGTGGTCGGCCTCCACCTCGGCGACCATCGCCGAGACCACCCCTGCCCACGTGCCCTCCGAGGCCTTCTCCGGCTCGTACAGCCAGGTGCGCAGCTCCCGCTCCTGGCTGCGGGCCAGCCGCGCCACCGCCTGCTGGTCGGCGGCGTGGCGCTGGATGAGCGCGAGCGTCTGCAGCACGGAGTCGTGCAGGTGCGCGGCCACCGCGGCGCGCTCCTCGGAGCGGATGCGGGCGGTGCGCTCGGCCTGCCGCGAGGCCAGCAGCCGCCGCCAGAGCGGAAGGGTCGCCAGCACGATGCCCACGAGGATGACCAGGGTCGCGGCGAAGCCGTTGCGCGCGTTCGCCAGCTGCCCGGTCGTGGCCAGCAGCAGGACCACGCCCACCACGCCGAGGGCGACGCCGCCGGCGAGCACCCAGGGGACGCCGGGCCGGGCGAGCGTGCGGTCGGTGTCCAGCTGCCGCCAGATCGTCGCCAGCCCGATGCCGACCAGCAGGAGCGGCACGGTGACGTCCCCGCTGCCCCAGCTCGCCAGGTTGGTCACCAGCGCGAGCGCGCCGATGCCCAGCAGGACCAGGCCGATCGTCTGCCGCCGGCTGGGCTGGCCCACCACCGGGGCGGCCGGCGCCTCGGCGTCGGAGATGGGCATGAAGAGCCAGAGCAGGCCGTAGACGACGACGCCGATGCCGGTCACCGCGAGCGCGACCAGCGCGACCCGGACCACCAGCGGATCGGCGCGCAGGTGGGCGGCGGTGCCGGCGGCGACCCCGGCGAGCATCCGGCCCGAGCGCGGGCGCACGAGCGGCGGCCGGGCGGCCGCGGACGCGCCCGGCGCCGGCTGCACCGCTCCCCCCTCGGTCGTCGTGCCCGCCACCGTCATGCCGTCGATCGTCGCACCGGCAGCGCGCGGGGGGCACCGGTGATCACCCCCGCGGGCGGGACCAGGGTCGGATGGGTGCCTTCCCTGATGTCCCGGGTGACCTCCGTCGCGCACGCTTCCGGCATGACCGCACCACCACCCCCCGCGCCGCCCTCGGTGGACCCGCCCGACGCCGCGTGGCCGCCCCCGCCCCCCGGCCCGCCGGCCCGTCCGGCGCTGCGCCGCAGCCGCTCCGACAAGATGGCCGGCGGCGTCGCCGGCGGCCTGGCCGACTACAGCGGCATCGACCCGCTGCTGTGGCGGGTCGGCTTCGTCGCCCTCACCCTCGCCGGCGGCACCGGCATCCTCGTCTACCTGCTGCTGTGGGTCGTGATGCCGGCCGGGCCCCGCCGGTCCGGCGACGCCCCTGCCGAGCGCGCCCCCGCGGCACCCGCGCTGCCGCGCTCCCCCGTCGGCCGGCTCACGCTGGCCGGGATCCTCATCGCGGCGGGCCTGCTCGTCCTGGTGGCCCGGCTGACCGACTGGGAGCCCGGTCCGCGGCCCTTCCTCGGCGTGGCGCTGCTCGTCGTCGGGCTCGGTCTCGTCGCGGCGGCCTTCGTCCCCGGGCGCACCGCCCGCGGCGGGCTCGTAGCGCTGGGCGTCGTCCTCTCGCTGGCCCTGGCGGTGGCCTCGTCCGTGCCCTGGGCCGACGGCGGTGGGGTCGGCGACCGCGACTACCGGCCGGGGAGCGTCGCGGAGGTGCGGGACCGGTACGCGCTGAACGCCGGTGACATGACCGTCGACCTCAGCCGGATCGACGTCGCCGACATCGACGCGCCGCTGCGCATCGAGATCGACCACGGCGTCGGCGATCTCGACGTCGTCGTGCCCCGCGGGGCCGACGTCGAGCTGGAGCTGGACACCGGGGTCGGGGACGTGCAGGTCTTCGACCGCGGGTCCTCCGACGGCGGGTACTACCCCGGCAGCGGATCGGGCCCCGGCGTGGACGACGACCGGCCCGAGTTCGTCCTGACCATCGATCACGGCGTGGGCGACACGGAGGTGTCCCGTGGCTGACTACAGCGAGTTCCCGACGACGCCGACCGCCTGGCAGGAGCAGGCGCTGCGCGACCTGACCGCGACGGACCCGCCCGCGGTCGCGATCCCCGCGGCGGGCCCAGCGCCGCTCCGCCGCCGGCCCGACCTGACGGCGCTCGTCCCGGGCCTGGTCTTCGTGCTGATCGCCCTGCTCGGGCTGACCGGCGCGGACCTGCCGCTGGGGATCTTCGAGGACGGCGGCGTTCTCTGGGTCGTGCTCATCGGCGCCGGCATCGCGCTGCTGGTCAGCGAGGTCCGCCGGGCGCGACGCCGCCGCTGAGGAGGACGGCGGGAGGGCCCGGGGAGCGATCCGCTCCCCGGGCCCTCGGTCGTTGCCCCGGCGGTGCGCAGGGACCAGGCTCGGTGCCGTGACCCGGTTGCTGGCGCTCGCCGTGCTGCTCGCGCTCGCGGCCGGCTGCGCCGATCCGACCGATGCCGCCGGGGGCCCCGACGTCCACGGCGCCTGGGACCTCGTCTCCGGCGACGTCGACGGCGTTCCGCTCCCCCTGCCGCCCGGCGCGGCGGCCACCCTGGTCGCCGAGGACGAGCGCCTGAGCGGCACCGCGTTCTGCAACTCCTGGTTCGCCGGCTACCGGCTCGACGGCGAGGTCCTGACGCTCGAGCCGATCGGCGCGACCCAGATGGCCTGCGCGGAGCCGATCATGGCGGCCGAGGCCCGGTTCCTGGCCGCCCTCTCCGTCGTCGACCGCGTCGCTCGGGACGGCGACGACCTCGTGCTCGGCGGGCCTGACGTCGTGCTGCGGTTCACCCGGCACGTCCCCGAGCCCGACCGCGAGCTCGTCGGCACCCGCTGGGTGCTCGACACCCTCGTCGACCGCGAGACGGCGTCCTCGGTCCAGGGCGAGCCGCTGCTGCAACTGGCCGCCGACGGGACGGCGGTGTTCGGCACCGGCTGCCACTCGACGACCGGCTCCTGGCGCCGGGACGGCGACGTGCTGACCGTCGAGCCCGGCGCGTCCACCCTCACCGGCTGCGACCCGCCCCTGGAGGCGCAGGTCGAGCAGGTGTCCGCCGTCCTCACCGCCGGCGCCACCGTGGCGATCGACGGCGACCGGCTCACCCTCACCGCCCCCGACGGCCGCGGCCTGGGCTACCGCGCAGCGTGAGGTGCGGGAGCGGCCCTCCTGCACGGGCCCGCCGCGAGCGTGCGAGCGGTGCGGGGCAGGAGGGTCCCTACTCCCACTCGATGGTGCCCGGCGGCTTGCTGGTGACGTCGAGGACGACGCGGTTGACCTCGGCCACCTCGTTGGTGATCCGGGTCGAGATCTTCGCCAGCAGGTCGTAGGGCAGCCGCGTCCAGTCCGCGGTCATGGCGTCCTCGCTGGACACCGGCCGCAGCACGATCGGGTGCCCGTAGGTGCGGCCGTCGCCCTGCACGCCCACCGAGCGGACGTCGGCCAGCAGCACCACCGGGCACTGCCAGATCTCGGCGTCCAGCTGCGCCGCCGACAGCTCGGCCCGCACGATGGCGTCCGCCCGGCGGAGCACGTCCAGCCGCTCCCGGGTGACCTCGCCGACGATGCGGATGCCCAGCCCGGGCCCGGGGAACGGCTGCCGCTGCACCAGGGTGTCGGGCAGGCCCAGCTGGCGGCCGACCTCGCGCACCTCGTCCTTGAACAGCGTGCGCAGCGGCTCGACCAGCGTGAACGTCAGGTCCTCGGGGAGGCCGCCGACGTTGTGGTGGCTCTTGATGTTCGCCGTCCCGGTGCCACCGCCGGACTCGACGACGTCGGGATAGAGCGTCCCCTGCACGAGGAAGTCGACGGTCTCGCCGTGGGCCTGCGCGTCGGCCACGACGTCGAGGGCGGCCTGCTCGAAGACCCGGATGAACTCCCGGCCGATGATCTTCCGCTTCTCCTCCGGGTCGCTGACCCCGGCGAGGGCGGCCAGGAAGCGGTCGCTCGCGTCGACCACCCGCAGGTCCGCCCCGGTGACGGCGACGAAGTCGCGCTCGATCTGCTCCGTCTCGGCCTCGCGCATCAGCCCGTGGTCGACGTAGACGCAGGTCAGCCGGTCACCGATGGCGCGCTGCACGAGCGCCGCGGCGACCGCGGAATCGACCCCGCCGGACAGCCCGCAGATGGCCCGCCGGTCGCCGATCCGCTCCCGGATGGCGGCCACCTGCTCCTCGACGACGTTGGCCATCGTCCAGCTGGGCTCCAGGCCCGCGATGTCGAAGAGGAAGTGCTCGAGCACCGTCTGGCCGTGCGAGGTGTGCCGGACCTCGGGGTGGAACTGCACGCCGGCCAGCCGCCGGTCGACGTCCTCGAAGGCGGCGACGGGCGCGCCGGTGGAGGTGGCCGTCACGGTGAACCCGGGCGGAGCCTGGGAGACGGCGTCCCCGTGGCTCATCCACACCGACTGCACCGCCGGCAGGTCGCCGAACAGGCGGCCGGCCGTGGTGACCGTCAGCGGGGTGCCGCCGTACTCGCGGTCGCCCGTGCGGGCCACGGTGCCGCCGAGGGACGCGGCCATGGCCTGGAACCCGTAGCAGATGCCGAACGCCGGGACGCCGGACTCGAACAGCGCCGGGTCGACCTGCGGGGCGCCCTCGGCGTAGACGCTGGACGGCCCGCCGGACAGCACGATCGCCGCCGGCTTGCGGGCGATGATCTCCTCGGCGCTCACCGACGAGGGGACGAGCTCGGAGTAGACGCCGGCCTCGCGGATCCGCCGGGCGATCAGCTGCGCGTACTGGGCGCCGAAGTCGACGACGAGGACGGTCGGGAAGTCCATCAACGGAGCTCGTCCCCGCTGGCCCCGCCGATCACCAGGTCCACCCGCTGGAACTCCTTGAGGTCCCGGTAGCCGGTCTTGGCCATCGTCCGGCGGAGCGCGCCGAAGAGGTTGGTGCGGCCGTCGGCCGTGCGCGCCTCGCCGTTCAGGACGTCGGCCAGCGAGCCGGCCGGCTCGATCGGCGCCGAGGCCCCGCCGCGGGGCAGCCGCGGGTGCGCCGCGACCGAGTCCCACCAGATGCCACCGCCGGGCGCCTCCGCAGCGGACCGCAGCGGCTCGCCGAGCTGGACGGCGTCGGCCCCGCAGGCGAGCGCGCGGGCGATGGCGCCGCTGTTCTCGATCGTGCCGTTGGCGATGACGTGCACGTACCGGCCGCCGGTCTCGTCGAGGTAGTCGCGGCGGGCGGCGGCCGCGTCGACGATCGCGCTGGCCAGGGGCACGCGGATGCCGAGGACGGCGTCGGCGGTGGAGTAGCTGTCGGCGCCCACGCCGACGATCACGCCGGCCGCGCCGGTGCGCATCAGGTGCAGCGCCGTCTGGTAGTTCGCGGCGCCCCCGACGATCACCGGGACGTCGAGGTCGGCGATGAACTCCTTGAGGTTCAGCGCCGTCCCGGTCGACGTGACGTGCTCGGCCGACACGATCGTGCCCTGGATGACCAGCAGGTCCACGCCGGCGGCCAGGACCGCGGGGGCCAGCTGCACGGTGTGCTGCGGCGAGATCCGCACCGCGGTGGTGACCCCGGAGTCGCGGATCTCCTTGACCCGGGCGGTGATCAGGTCCGGCTTCACCGGCTCGGCGTAGACCTCCTGCAGCACCGAGACCGGCGGGGCGCCGCCGGCGGCCGCCTCGCGGATGCGGGCGTAGGCCGGTGCGGGGTCGTCGTACCGGGTCCACAGGCCCTCGGCGTTGAGCACGCCCAGCCCGCCGGCCTGACCGACCGCGATCGCGGTCGCCGGGCTGACGACGGCGTCCGAGGCGCTGGTGACCAGCGGGATGTCGAACCGGAAGGCGTCGATCTGCCAGGCGGTGGAGACGTCGTCGGTGTCGCGGGTGCGCCGGGAGGGGACGATCGAGACCTCGTCGAGGTCGTATCCCCGGCGGGCGAAGCGGTTGAGACCGATCTCGACGGTGTCACGTGCGGGCATCAGCTCACCGGGCTCGGTAGTTGGGGGCTTCGACAGTCATGTGAATATCGTGGGGGTGGCTCTCGGTCAGCCCCGCCGAGGTGATCCGGGTGAGCTGGCCGCGCTCCTGGAGCTCGCCGATCGTGGCCGCGCCGGCGTAGCCCATCGACGCGCGCAGCCCGCCGACGAGCTGGTGGACGACGGTGGCCAGCGCCCCGCGGTAGGGCACCTGGCCCTCGATGCCCTCGGGGACGAGCTTGTCGTCGGAGAGGACGTCGTCGGCGAAGTAGCGGTCCCGGCTGTAGGACTGGTTGCCGCGCTTCTGCATCGCGCCCAGCGAACCCATGCCGCGGTAGGTCTTGTACTGCTTGCCGTTCATGAAGACCAGCTCGCCGGGCGCCTCCTCGACGCCGGCGAACAGGCCGCCGATCATCACCGTGTCGGCGCCGGCAACCAGGGCCTTGGCGATGTCACCGGAGTACTGCAGGCCGCCGTCGGCGATGACCGGTACCCCCGCGGGGCGGGCGGCCAGCGCGGCCTCGTAGATCGCGGTGATCTGCGGGACGCCGACGCCGGCCACCACGCGGGTGGTGCAGATCGACCCCGGCCCGACGCCGACCTTGACCGCGTCGACACCGGCGTCGATCAGGGCCTGGGCGCCGGCGCGGGTGGCGATGTTGCCGCCGACGATCTGCAGGCCGCTCGCCCCGCCGAAGTCGGCCTTGACCCGGGCGACCATGTCGAGGACGGCGCGCTGGTGGCCGTGCGCGGTGTCGACGACGAGCACGTCGACCCCGGCGTCGACCAGCAGCCCGGCCCGCTTGTAGGCGTCCTCGCCGACGCCCAGCGCAGCGCCGACCACCAGCCGGCCGCCGGCGTCCTTGGTCGAGTGCGGGTACTGGTCGCGCTTGACGAAGTCCTTGACGGTGATCAGGCCGCGCAGCCGCCCGGCCTCGTCCACGATCGGCAGCTTCTCGATCTTGTGCTGGGAGAGCAGGGCCAGGGCGGTGTCGGGGTCCACCCCGACCGGGGCGGTGACCAGCGGCATCGGCGTCATCACGTCGCGCACGAGCCGGTTCTGGTCGGTCTCGAACCGCATGTCGCGGTTGGTGCAGATGCCGAGCAGGACGCCCTCGGCGTCGACCACCGGGGCGCCGGAGATGCGGTAGCGGGCCGAGAGCGCGTCCACCTCGGCGAGGGTGTTGTCCGGGCCGACGGTGACCGGGTTGGTGACCATGCCGGCCTCGGAGCGCTTCACCAGGTCGACCTGGCCGGCCTGCTCCTCGGCGGCGAGGTTGCGGTGCAGGATGCCGACCCCGCCGGCGCGGGCCATGGCGATCGCCATGCGGGCCTCGGTGACGGTGTCCATCGCGCTGGAGACCAGGGGCACGGCCAGCCGGATGCCGCGGGTGAGCCGGCTGCCGGTGTCGACCTCGGCGGGGACGACGTCCGAGGCCCCCGGGATGAGCAGGACGTCGTCGTAGGTGAGGCCGAGCGGGGCGAACTTCGCCGGCAGCTCGGGAACGAACTCATCGGGCTGCATGCCTGCCGCCACCCCTCCGGGATCGGTCTGTGCCCTGCTGGGCACGCGGGGAACCGCCCCCGATCGTAGGCGGCGCCCCTCGGGGGGCGGACCGTCGGCTGCCCGGCCGGTACCGTGGGAACGTGAACTTCGACGATGCGACCGGTCCCGACTTCGGGCCGGCCGACCCGTCGGGTCCGCCGCCGCTGACGATGGAGGAGCGGGCCGGCGTCCTCGACGACCTGGCCGAGCTCGAGGTCTTCCGCACGCTGCTGGAGCCCAGCGGCATCAAGGGCATCGTGGTCGACTGCCCCGACTGCGACGAGGAGCACCACGTCGACTGGGCGCTCATGCAGGCGAACCTGCGCCAGTTGCTCGAGGAGGGGCAGACCGGCCGGCACGAGCCCCCGTTCGACCCCGACCCGGCCGACTACGTCAGCTGGGACTACGCCAGCGGCTACGCCGACGGGATCGCCGCGGTCGCCGAGGGCGAGGAGCCCGGCAGCGGCCGCAGCGGCAGGCACGCCCGCGAGGACTGAGGTCCGGCACCTCGTCGTCCTCCGGACGACACCGCGGCCTCGTGCCGTCCCCTGCTGCGCGGAGCCCCGCCGTCCCGGCGTACCGGCCACTCTGCTGGCCGTCTCCCGACGTTGCCGGCGGGATCTCGCCGGCAACGTCCGAAAGCCCCCGGCATCGTGGGGCCCGGCAGGGTCCGAGCGGGCCCGGAGGGGGCCCGGCGCAACGTCCGGGGCCGGAGACGACGGATGGCGGCCGCCCCGGAGGGACGGCCGCCATCCGGCACGTCGAGGCGGCTACGCCGCTGCGGCCGTCACGTCATCATGCCGCGGCGGAAGCCCGTCGCGACGGCCTCGGCGCGGTCCTTGGCGCCGAGCTTGCGGAACAGCCGGCGGGCGTGGGTCTTGATGGTGTCCTCGGACAGGTAGAGCTCCCGGCCGATCTGGGCGTTGCTCTTGCCCTGGCTCATGCCGGTCAGCACCTGCATCTCGCGCATGGACAGGCTCACCGGGGCGGCCTCGCGGGTGACGGCGGCGCGGACGACGGTCGGCGAGCTGCCGGCGAGCGGGGTGGCGCCGTTCCAGGCGGGCGCAGCGACGTGCGCGCCGACGCTGGCCAGCGGCACCGGGTGGACGCTGGCGGGCTGCGGGGTGCGCCCGTCGACCCGGAGGCCGACCCGGGACAGGCCCAGGCCCATCTCCAGGGCGGTGGCGTCCCAGCGGAGGTAGCCGCGGGCGCCGACGGCGACGGCCGCGCGGACGGTCTCGGCGTCGTCCGGGGCGCCGAGCACCAGCACGGGCAGCCGCGGGAAGGCCCGCAGCGCCTGCGTGGCGACGGTGAGACCGGAGTCCATCGCCCGCTGCGTGCCGATCAGCAGGACGTCGGGGTGGCGGGTGGCCAGCCGGGACATGAGGACGGCGGCGTCGCCGACGGCCTCCACACGGCCGACGAAGGGCAGGGCCACGAGCCGGGAGGCGATGTCCTCACGGACCCGTCGCCGCTCGTCGTAGACCCACACCGTCGTCGTCCCGCTGCCGGGACCGCGCATCCTGTCGTCGATCACGCCTGTGCTCCTCGCTCCCGGCGCCTGTCCGGGCGACTCCCCCGCCGACCTCGGACGGGGATCTCCCCGTCGGATTCGGCACGTCCGGGTCCTACCTTGATCGAGTCCAGCGTGGGGCGACAGATGCCCTCACTCAGCGGGGTGAGGCGGCAGGCGGCAAAATGCCGCGGCTCGCGGTGTTTGACCCGTGCGGGGCTCGGGCACCGGCCCCATGCAGCCGGACCGCCCCCTCCGGCTCGCATCGAGCCGAGGAGGACCCACCATGGCTGACATCCGCCGTCTCCCCACCCCCGTCGCCGAGGTCTGGGACTGGCAGCTGCACGGCTCCTGCCGTGGGGAGAGCACGGCCCTGTTCTTCCACCCCGACGGTGAGCGCGGCCCCGCCCGCGCCCGTCGGCAGAACGCCGCGAAGGCCGTCTGCGCCAAGTGCCCGGTGATCGAGGCCTGCCTCAAGCACGCGCTCGCCGTCCGCGAGCCCTACGGGGTCTGGGGCGGCATGAGCGAGGAGGAGCGGGCCCGGCTCATCGCCGCGGAGCCCGCCGCGGTCGCCGCAGGGGTCTAGCACGCACGAACGCCGAGAGGGCGGGTCCGGACGTCGTCCGGACCCGCCCTCTCGGCGTTCGTGCGAGGAACCCGGTCGATCATCGGCGGGTGGCTGTCCGACACGCTGGTCGGGGGCACCACCCGCCGATGATCGACGGGAGGTGGGCTACCTCAGTGGGCGTGCCCGTGGCCGTGCGAGTGGCCGTGACCGTGGCCGCCGCCGGCGCCCTCGTGCTCGTCCTCCGGCGCCTCGACGACGGCGGAGTCGGTGGTGAGGATCATCGCCGCGATCGAGGTGGCGTTGCCCAGCGCGGCCTTGGTGACCTTGACCGGGTCGATGACGCCCTGGGCGACCAGGTCGCCGTACTCGCCGGTGGCGGCGTTGAACCCGGTGCCGATGCCGGCCTCGCGCACCTTGCTCGCGACGACCCGCCCCTCGAAGCCGGCGTTCTCGGCGATGCGGACCAGCGGGGCGTCCAGCGCCGTGCGGACGGCGCGGGCGCCGGTCAGCTCGTCGCCGGTGAGGTCCAGCGCGTCGATGGCCGCGGCGGCGTGCACCAGCGCGGAGCCACCACCGGGGACGACGCCCTCCTCCACCGCGGCGCGGGTGGCGGCGATGGCGTCCTCGATCCGGTGCTTCTTCTCCTTCATCTCGACCTCGGTGGCCGCACCCACGCGGATGACACCGATGCCGCCGGCCAGCTTCGCGAGCCGCTCCTGCAGCTTCTCGCGGTCCCAGTCGGAGTCCGTCGCGTCGATCTCGCGGCGGATCTGCGCCACGCGCTCGGCGATGGCCTCGGTGCCGCCACCGCCGTCGACGATCGTCGTCTCGTCCTTCGTGACGACGACGCGGCGGACGCTGCCGAGCACCTCGGTGCCGACCGAGTCGAGCTTCAGGCCGACGTCCTCGCTGACGACCTGACCGCCGGTGACGATCGCGAGGTCGGTCATGAAGGCCTTGCGCCGGTCGCCGAAGAAGGGCGACTTCACCGCAACGACCTTGATGGTCTTGCGGATGGAGTTGACGACGAGGGTCGACAGCGCCTCGCCCTCGACGTCCTCGGCGACGATGAGCAGCGGGCCACCGCCCGAGCCGAGCACCTTCTCCAGCAGCGGCAGCAGGTCGGCGAGCGCACCGATCTTGCCCTGCACCAGCAGGACCAGGGCGTCCTCGAGGACGGCCTCCATGGCCTCGGTGTCGGTGACGAAGTAGGGCGACAGGTAGCCCTTGTCGAACTGCAGGCCCTCGGTGACGTCGAGCTCGGTGGAGAGGGTGTTGCTCTCCTCGACGGTGATGACGCCGTCCTTGCCGACCTTCTCCATCGCCTCGCCGATCAGGGTGCCGACCTCGGCGTCCTGGGCGGAGATGGTGGCGACGCCGGCGATCGCGGCCTGGTCCTCGACGGGGATCGCGATCTCGTCGAGCGCCTTGTGCACGGCGTCGACGGCGGCGCGCATGCCGCGGCCGAGCTCCATCGGGTTGGCGCCGGCGGCGACGTTGCGCATGCCCTCGTGCACCAGCGCCTGGGCCAGCACGGTGGCGGTGGTGGTGCCGTCACCGGCGACGTCGTTGGTCTTGGTGGCGACGTTCTTGGCCAGCTGCGCGCCGAGGTTCTCGTACGGGTCCTCGAGGTCGACCTCGCGGGCGATCGTGACGCCGTCGTTGGTGATCGTCGGGGCGCCGAACTTCTTGTCGAGCACGACGTTGCGCCCGCGCGGGCCGAGGGTCACCTTGACCGCGTCGGCGAGCTTGTCCACGCCGCGCTCGAGCGCGCGGCGGGCGTCCTCGTTGAACTTGATGATCTTGGCCATGGGCCGACTCCTCGATCAGTGCTTCAGGGGTGAGACGACGACCGCCCCGGGACCCGGTGGAACGGGTCGCCCGGGGCGGTCGGTTCGTGCGACGGGCGTCAGGGACGCCCGGAGTGGAGAGGAGAGGTCACTTCTCCACGACGGCGAGCAGGTCGCGCGCGGACAGGACGAGGAAGTCCTCGCCGCCGTACCGGACCTCGGTGCCGCCGTACTTCGAGTAGATGACCACGTCGCCCACGTTGACGTCGAGCGGGACGCGGTTGCCGTTGTCGTCGACACGACCGGGGCCCACGGAGATGACCGTGCCCTCCTGCGGCTTCTCCTTGGCGGTGTCCGGGATGACCAGACCGGAGGCGGTGGTGGTCTCGGCCTCGTTGGCCTGGACCACGACACGGTCCTCCAGCGGCTTGATGCTGACCTTGGTAGCGGTCGTCACGTCGGTGACGCCCCCTTCGGGATCGGACGGGCTGGCTATGACTGGGTGGTGCTGATGCTGTGGCACGGACCTGCACACCTGCCGTCGCGGGGGTCAGGTGGCTGCCGTGTCGATTGGCACTCTACCCATGAGAGTGCCAGCCGCTCAACCGGGTCCCCCGTCGGTGTCTCCGGCCGGTGCGTCACGCTGACGCCGTGCCCGCCGACGCGTCCGGAACCCACCCGGAGGGGATGCTCGAGCAGCTCACCCTGCTCCGCACCGCCGAGGGCACCGCGGCCCTCGAGCTGGCTGCCTCGCTGCACGCCGCCGGCGTCGACGTCCTGGCCGGGCTGGACCGGCTGCGCGCCGCCGTCGGCGCCGAGCTGGCCGGACCGGCCTGGGGCTTCGCCCGGCTGCGCGCCCGGGCCCGGCCGGTCTTCGGGGCCGACGCCGACCGGCTGTTCCTCACCGACGACACCCTCGAGCAGGCCGGCCGCCCCGAGCTGGCCGCCCGCCGGGCCGCCCGGCTGCTGACCGCCGGCGACGAGGGGGTCGACTCCGTCGCCGACCTCGGCTGCGCGGCCGGCACCGACACGATCGCCCTCGCGCGGGCCGGCGTCAGCGTGCTCGCGGTCGACGTCGATCCGCTCGCCCGCGCGCTCACCGCGGCCAACGTCGAGGCGCTCGGTCTGGCCGACCGGGTCTGGGTGGTCGCCGGTGACGCCGTCGAGCTCGTGGCAGCCGCGCGCGGGGGCGAGGTGGCCGGGTGCGCGGCCGCCGTCCTGGACCCCGCCCGCCGCGCCGGGGGACGCCGCCTGCTGGACCCCGACCGCTGGTCACCGCCCTGGACGACGGTCGTCGACCTGCTGGACCGGGTGCCGGTGACCGTCGTCAAGGTGGCGCCGGGGCTGGACCACGACCGCGTCCCCGCCGGGATCGAGGCCGAGTGGGTGTCGGTGAAGGGGTCGATCGTCGAGGCGCTGCTGTGGGGCCGCGAGGTGTCGACGGTGTGGCGGCGGGCGACCGTCGTCCGCGGCGGCGTCGTCGCCGAGCTGACCGCCGACGCCGATCCCGGGCCCGCGCCGACCGCCCCGGTGCGCGGCTGGCTGCACGAGCCGGACCCGGCCGTGATCCGCTCGGGGCTGGTGTCGCTGGCGGCCGCCGAGCTCGGCGCGACCCTGGTCGACCCGACGATCGCCTACCTGACCTCCGACGCGCGGGCCGACTCCCCCTGGGTGAGCTCCTACCGCGTCGAGGAGGTGCTGCCGTTCAACCTGAAGAGGCTGAAGGCGCTGCTGCGCGCCCGCGGGGTGGGCCGGGTGACCGTGAAGAAGCGGGGCTCGGCGATCGAACCGGAGGAGCTGGCGCGACAGCTGCGCGGCCCGGGCGAGGGGTCGGCGGTCGTCGTCGTCACCCGGGTGGCCGGCAAGCCCACCGCCCTCGTCTGCGGAGTGTGAGACCGCAGGAAACCTGCGCTCTCACACTCCGACGACGTCGATCGGCAGGGAGCTGTCCGCGCCCAGCTCCGGCGCCGAGGGGGCGACACCTGCCGCGACCAGCCGGGACCCCAGCGCGGCGACCATCGCGCCGTTGTCGGTGCACAGCCGCGGGCTGGGCACCCGCAGCACGATGCCCGCAGCGGCGCACCGCTCCTCGGCCAGGGCCCGGAGCCGCGAGTTGGCCGCCACGCCCCCGCCGAGGACGAGGTGGTCCACGCCGTGGTCGCGGCAGGCCCGCACCGCCTTCGCGGTGAGCACGTCGGCGACGGCCTCCTGGAAGGATGCGGCGACGTCGGCGACCGGCACCGGCTCGCCGGCCCGCGACCGCGCCTCCACCCACCGGGCGACGGCGGTCTTCAGCCCGGAGAACGAGAAGTCGTAGGGCGCGTCCCGGGGGCCGGTCAGGCCGCGCGGAAAGGCGATCGCCGCGCCGTCCCCCTCGCGGGCCGCCCGGTCGATCGGCGGGCCGCCGGGGAACGGCATGCCCAGCACCCGGGCCACCTTGTCGAACGCCTCCCCCGCCGCGTCGTCGATCGTGCGCCCGAGCGGGACGACCTCGCGGGCGAGGTCGGGCACGAGCAGCAGCGAGCTGTGCCCGCCCGAGACCAGCATGGCGATCGAAGGCTCGGCCAGGGGCCCGTGCTGGAGCTCGTCGACGGCGACGTGCGCGGCCAGGTGGTTGACCCCGTACAGCGGCACGTCCAGGGCCAGCGCGTAGGCCTTGGCGGCGGCCAGGCCGACCAGCAGGGCGCCGGTCAGCCCCGGCCCGGCGGTGACGGCGACGGCGTCGACGTCGGAGGCCTGCACCCCGGCCTCGGCCAGCGCCCGGTGCACGGTCGGCACCATCGCCTCCAGGTGCGCCCGGGAGGCGATCTCCGGGACGACGCCGCCGAAGCGCTCGTGCTCGGCCATGGAGGTGGCCAGGGCGTCCGACAGCAGGGTGTGGCCGCGGACCAGCCCGACGCCGGTCTCGTCGCACGAGGTCTCGAAGCCCAGGACCAGTGGCTCTGTCACGGCGTGCGCTCCCTGTCGTGGGGCGCTCCCGCAGGGCGCTCCCGTCTCATCACCACGGCGTCGGTGTTGCTCGGCTGGTAGTAGCGCGGACGCCGGCCGATCTCGGCGAACCCGCGACGGCGGTACAGGCCCTGCGCGACCTCGTTGTCCGCCCGCACCTCCAGCAGGACGGCGGGGCTGCGCCGGTCGGCCTCGGCGAGCAGGGTGTCGAGCAGCAGCGCGCCCAGGCCCTCGCCCTGCCGGCTCCCGGTCACCCCGATCGTGGCGACGTGCGCCTCGTCGTCGTAGGCGATCAGCCCGGCGTACCCGACGACGTCCGCGCCGTCGACGGCGACCAGGTAGGAGCGGGTGTCGGTGCGGGAGAGCTCGTCGCGGTACATCGACGCCGTCCACGTGTCGGGCGCGAACAGCTCCTCCTCCATCCGCATCACCGCCGGCAGATCGGCCAGCCGCATCGGCCGCAGCCGCACCTCGCTCACGTGGTGGTCACCGGCTTGAACGACGTCGGCGGGGTCGCGTCGGGGCGGCGCAGGTACAGGGGCACCAGGGGTGCGGGCGGCGCCGAGCCGTCGAACAGCGCGGGGTCGGCCAGCTGCGGAGCCGCGGCGCGCAGCAGCCCCGCCGTCGTCACCTCGGCCGCCGACACCGGCGCGCCGAGACGCTCGGCGAACGCCGGATCCCCCACGAACGGGCCGGTCAGCTCCGCGGCCTCCGGGCGGACGACGCCGGGCCCGTCCGCGCGGGCGCCGTCGGCGGTGTAGGTGGCCCAGTAGAGCTCCTTGCGGCGGGCGTCGGTGACGACGGTGCGCGCCCCGGACCCGACGGCGTCCAGCGAGCAGACGCCGACCACCGGCAGCCCGCGGGCGTCGGCGATCGCCGCGGCGGTGACCACGCCCACCCGCAGCCCGGTGAACGGGCCGGGGCCGAGGCCGGTGACCACCGCCCCGACGTCGGCCAGCGCCACGCCGGCGTCGGCGAGCACGCCGCGGATCGCGGGCGTCAGCAGCTCCGCGTGCCGGGTGCCGGAGGGGACGGCGCGCTCGGCGAGCACCTCGGGCTCCCTCCCGGGCGACCACCGGGCGAGGCCGGCCAGCAGGGTCGGCGTCGCGGTGTCCAGGGCGAGTACGAGCACGGGAAGCCAGGTTAGACCGGCAGCTCGTACACGACCTCCGGCCCGTCGACGTCGTCCGCCTGCGTCCCGACCTCGCGGAACCCGAAGGGCCGGGCGACCGCCCGCGACGCCGCGTTGGACGGGGCGATCGACAGCCGCACCACCGAGATCCGCGGATCCCGGCGGGCCCGGTCGAGCAGGACGGCCAGCGCCGCCCGGGCGTAGCCGCGGCGCCGGTGCTCCGGGAGGACTGCGTAGCCGATCTCGACCATGCCGCGGTCGTCGGGCGGCCCGTGGAAGCCCGCGCGGCCGACGACGACGCCCCGGTCGGGGTCCACGACGACGCCGGTCACCCACGCCGCGGCCGCGGGATCGGCGGCCACCTGGTCGGCCCGCATCCGCCACAGCGGCCGCCACGCGGGGTCGGCGAACCCCGCCGGCAGCGGGGCGGGCGCGGCGGCGGTCGCGGCGGCCAGGTTCCCGGCGGCCAGCGCGGCGAACACCGGCCCCGACAGCGACAGGACCTCCACCCGGACGGTCACGGGACGCCGTCGGGGTGCCCGTCCGCCGCCAGTCGCTGGTCCCAGCCGGGCCCGTGCGGCACGAGCACGGCGGTGCGGACGTCGTCCTCGCGCCGGTCCAGCCGGACGAGGAGGTGCTCGTCGGCCAACTGCTCGACCAGCCCCTCCCCCCACTCGACGACGGTCACGGAGTCGGCGACGGTGACGTCGAGGTCCAGGTCGTCGACGTCGGCGACGCCGCCGAGCCGGTAGGCGTCCACGTGCACCAGCGGCAGCCGACCGCCCCGGTGCACCCGGGCGATGACGAAGGTCGGCGAGGTGACCGGCTCGCGGACCCCGAGCGCGGCGCCGATCCCCTGGGTGAGCGCGGTCTTGCCCGCGCCGAGCGGGCCGACGAGCACCACGAGGTCACCCGGGCGGACCAGCCCGGCCAGGGCGGCGCCGAGGGCACGGGTGTCCTCGGGGGTGGGGAGCTCGTGCTCGCGCCTCACGCCAGGACCTCCGCGACCGCCGCCAGGTCCGCCAGCAGCCCCGCCCGGGGGGCGCCGTCGGGGCCGAACCGGAGGGCCGCCGACGGGTGGTAGGTCGCCCAGACGTCGCGCCCGTCGACCTCGTGCGGGCGGCCGCGCACCGCGGCCAGCACCGTGCGGGGCCCGAGGAACCACTTCGCGCTGGACAGGCCGAGCGCGACGACGACCTGCGGGTCCAGCAGCTCCAGCTGACGCCGCAGCCAGCCGCTGCAGCGCGCGACCTCCGGCGCCTTCGGCGTGCGGTTGCCCGGCGGGCGGCACTTCACGACGTTGAGCACCGCCACCTCGGCGCGGTCCAGGCCGGCCTCGCCCAGCAGCCGGTCCAGCAGCGCGCCGCTCCTCCCCACGAAGGGCCGGCCCGTCTCGTCCTCGGTCGCGCCGGGCGCCTCCCCGACGAGCGCGAGGCGCGGGCGCCCGGACGCGGGGACGTCGCCGACGACGACGTGCTGCCGGGCGCCGGCGAGCTCCGGGCAGGCGAGGCAGCCGCGCGCGGACGCGGCGAGCGCGTTCCAGTCGGGGGCGGCGGCCGCGCTGCGCGCGACCTCCTCGGCCGCGGCGTCGAGGCGGGGCGGACGGGGAGCGGCCACGTCTCGCACCCTACGGAGGCCGCGACCGCCCGGCATCGCCCGGCGTGCCCGAGGAGGACCCGACCGACGCCCGCCGTTCACGGCTGGGCACCCACGTCCCCCCGGCCCGCGGTCAGGCGGTCGCGGCCGTGCGCTCGGCGCTCACCCGGCGGATCAGCGCCGACAGGGCGGCGGTCACCTCCGTGGGCTTCTCCAGCGGGACCATGTGCCCCGCGCCGGCGACCACGACGTGCTCCACCCGCTCGGCGTCGTCCCCGCCGAGCAGGTCGACCAGGGTCGCGCTGTGCTCGGGCGGGATGAGGGTGTCGCTGTCGCCGGTGAGCACCAGGGTGGGGACGGCGCGCAGCGGGGAGAGGGCGCCGGTCTCGTCCAGGCCCGCCAGCGCCGGGTAGAACTCCGCGATCACGTCGACCGGGGTGCCGGCGATCATGGCGTCGACGTAGCGGCCCAGGGCCGGGTCGACGTCGCGCGAGGCGAACGACAGCGACCAGGTGGCGGCGGAGACGACCGAGGCGGCGAGCCGGCGGGTGCGCTCGGCGAAGCCCGGGCGGCGGCGCATCGTCCAGGCCGCCACCGGGATGACCGCGGCGCGGATCCGCGTGAAGAACTCGGGCAGGCCGAACGAGAGCTCGGCGAGGTTGCCGCTCGAGGTGGACAGCAGCGCGGCCCCGACGACGCGGCCGCCGAACAGCTCCGGACGCAGCTCGGCGAGCGCCATCACCGTCATGCCGCCCATCGAGTGCCCGACCAGCACCACCGGCCCGCGCGGCGCCCGCGAGGCCAGCACCGCGGCCAGGTCGCGGCCCAGCTGCTCCATCGTCGACCGCTCCGCCCGGCCGCGGCCGGAGGAGCCGTGCCCGCGCTGGTCGTAGAAGACCAGCCGCGCCTTCGGCCGCGAGCCGTTGGCGGTCGCCAGCTCCGCGCCCAGCGACCGGCGCTGGAAGGTCCAGGAGTGCATCGACAGCGTGTAGCCGTGCACGAAGACGACGGTCAGCGGCGCGTCGAGCGGGCCCACCTCCTCCACCGAGAGCAGGACGCCGTCGTCGGCCTGCACCAGCGCGGTCCGGTCGGCGCGGCGCGCCGCCGGGCCTAGCGGATCCTCCTCGCGCAGCTCGGCGTCGGTGGCGCCGGCCGGCAGGCCCGCGGCCGACCCGACCCGCTCGGCGTCGACCCGGCGGGCGGCGTGCCGGTGCACGGCGACCCCGACCGCGGTGCCGGCGGCGGCCAGCCCGGCGACCGCACCGACGACGCCCGCGGTGTGGTGGGGGCCGTGCGCCGGCTTCGCCGGGGGCTTGCGCGCCGCCATCAGACGGTCCCCGCGGTGCCGGTGTAGCGGCGGGCGAACCGGCCGCCGATCCGGGCGACCAGCTCGTAGTGGATGGTGTCGACCGCGTCGGCCCACTGCTGCGCGGTCGGCTCGCCGTCGGTGCCCGGACCCCAGAGCACCACCCGGTCGCCCGCGCGCACCGGGGCGTCGCCCACGTCGAGCACGAACTGGTCCATGCAGACCCGGCCCGCGATGGTCCGCTGCGCCCCGCCGGCCAGCACCGGCGCGCGGTTGCCCCCGGCGCGCGGAACGCCGTCGGCGTACCCCACCGGGACGACCGCGAGCGTGGTCTCGGTCGTCGGCGAGTAGGTGTGCCCGTAGGAGACGCCGACGCCGGCCGGCACCCGCTTGGTCAGCAGCACCCGGGCCTGCACGGTCATCGCCGGGCGCAGCCCGTGGGCGGACGGGTCCCCGCCGAGCGGGTCCAGCCCGTAGACGGCGATGCCCGGGCGGACCAGGTCGTACCAGGTCTCGGGCAGCGCCACCGTGGCCGCCGAGTTCGCCAGGTGCCGGCGGGCGTCGCGCAGGCCGGCGTCCCGGGCGAGGCCGACGGCCTCGTCGAACACCGCCTTCTGCCGGCCGATCGTCGGGTGGGTCGGGGCGTCGGCGTAGGCCAGGTGGCTCCACAGGCCGACCACCTCGACCTCGCCCCCGGCCTGGGCCCGCGCCGCCGCGGCCACCAGGTCCGGCCACTCCTGCGGGGTCGCCCCGCCGCGGGAGAGCCCGGTGTCGATCTTCAGGTGCAGGCGGGCGGTGCGGCCGGTCGACCGGGCGGCCGCGACGACCTCGTCGACGCCCCACGTCGCGTTGACCGACACCTCGACGTCCGCGGTCAGCGCCGCCGCGAAGTCCTCGCCCGGGGCGTTGAGCCAGGCCAGCAGCGGGGCGGTGACCCCGGCCGCGCGCAGCGCCAGGGCCTCCTCGATCACGGCCACGCCGAGCTCGTCGGCGCCACCGGCGAGCGCCGCGCGGGCCGACGGCACCAGGCCGTGGCCGTAGCCGTCGGCCTTGACCACGGCCATCAGCGGCCGGCTCACCCGCTCGCGCAGGGCCGCGGTGTTGGCGGCGATGGCGTCGAGGTCGACGACCAGCTCGGCCCGGGCGGGTGCACTGCTCATCCGCTCAGTCTCCCAGGCCCGCGCCGCTCCCCCGCCGCAGCCGCGCCAGTGTCCGGGGCAGCCGACGCACGAGGTCCCCGGCGATCAGCGGCCCGCCCTCGGCCGCCAGCTGCCCGGCCCGCCCGTGCACGTGGGCGGCCGTCGCCGCCGCCTCGGCCGCGGGCAGGCCGGCGGCCAGGAGCGCACCGGCGATCCCGGAGAGCACGTCGCCGGTGCCGGCGGTGGCCAGTTCCGGCGTGCCGGTGCCGTTGACGAACGCCGGCCCGTCCGGCGCTGCGACAATCGTGGCGGCCCCCTTGAGCAGCACCACCGCCCCGAGGTCCGCGGCCAGCCGCCGGGCCGCGCCGATCCGGTCGGCGCCGACGTCCTGCCCGAACCGGGCGAACTCGCGGTCGTGCGGGGTCAGCACGGTGGGCGCCGTCCGGTCGCGGACCAGGTCCGGACGGCGCGCGACCAGGGTGAGCGCGTCGGCGTCCAGCAGCACCGGGAGATCGGTGGCCAGCACCTCCGCCACGACGTCGGCCGCACCGTCGTCCGTGCCCATGCCGGGGCCGACCACCCAGGCCTGCACCCGGCCGGCGTCGGACGGGCGCCCCTCGGTGACGATCGCCTCCGGCCACGCGGCCCGCACGCCGGCAGCCGCCGTGCCCGCGTAGCGGACCAGCCCCGGCCGGGTGCGCAGCGCCGCGCCGGTGCACAGCACCGCCGCCCCCGGGTAGGTCGCCGAGCCGGCGACGATCCCGACGACGCCCCGGGAGTACTTGTCGTCCGCGTCCGTGGGCGGCTCGAGGCGTGCGGCGACGTCGTCGTCGGTGAGCCGGACCGCGCGCGGTCGGGGCAGGGTGCCGGCGAGTCCGATGTCGACCAGGTGCACCTGCCCGGCGTGCTGCCGGCCCTCGCCCACCACCAGGCCCGCCTTGACCGCGCCGAACGTCACGGTGTGCTGCGCGGGGAAAGCCCGCCCCGCGACGGCGCCGGTGTCCGGGTCGACCCCGCTGGGCAGGTCGACGGCGACCATCAGCCCCGGCCCGGCCGCCGCCCGTACCACCAGCGCAGCCGCCTCGGGGCGCAGCCCGCCCCGCCCGCCGAGGCCGGTGATGCCGTCGAGCACGAGGTCGGCGCGGTCCAGGCCGGTCGGCCCGTCGGGCCCGGCGACCCGGCCCCCGGCTCGGCGCAGCCGGGCCAGTCCCGCCGGGTGCGCGCGGTCGGGGTCCAGCAGGACCGCCGTCACGCGGGCGCCCCGGGCGGCCAGCTGCGCTCCGGCGAACAGGGCGTCGCCGCCGTTGTCGCCGGCGCCGACGAGCGCGGTGACCCGCGTGCCGTGCGCGCGGCCGAGCAGCCGCAGGCAGACCGTCGCCAGGCCCGTCGCCGCACGCTGCATGAGGGCGCCCTCCGGTCCGGCGGCGAGCAGCGGCGCCTCGGCCGCGCGCACCTCGTCGGCCGTGTGCAGCCCGATCACGCGGTCTCCCCGGTCACGTCTCGTCCTCGCTGCGCGGGATGCCCTCGGCGAGCACGAACGCCGACGCGATCCCGCCGTCGTGGCTCAGCGACAGGTGCCAGGAGGTGACCCCGAGCTGGTGCGCGCGCCGGGCGACCGTCCCCTGCACGCTCAGCCGCGGCCGCCCGTGGTCGCCCACGACGACCTCGGCGTCGTGCCAGCGCAGGTCACCCGGCGCGCCGAGGGCCTTGGCCAGCGCCTCCTTGGCCGCGAACCGCGCCGCCAGCGACTCCCCGGTGCGCGGCGCTCCGGACGGCGTGCGCTGCTCGTCCGCCGTGAAGAGCCGATCGCGCAGCCCCGGGGTCCGCTCCAGCGACGCGGCGAAGCGGTCCACGGGGACGACGTCGATGCCGATCCCGATGATCATGGAGTCAGTCTGTCAAGTCCGTCCGGGATCGGCCGCCCTCCAGGGGGCCGCGCCGAGCCTGCGAGGCGTCGGGGGGAAGGGTGGTCCCCCATCACGTCTGCACCGGCCGGCCCCCGACCGCGCACCTCAAGCGGGGGTGCTGAGCTCCTCGAGGAACGCGTCGACGGCGCTGGTGAAGTCGTCGTTGTCGTCCCCGGCCACCATGTGCCCCGCCTCGGCGACGTCCACCACGCGGGCGTGCGGCACGACCGCGAGGAACTCCGCGATGCCCTCGTCGTCCACGACGTCCGAGCGCCCGCCGCGGACCACCAGGACCGGCGCGGTCACGGCGCGGGCGAGGTCGAGCAGCGGCTCGGGCCGGGTGCCGGGGCGCGGCTCGTCGTCCGGGACGATCTGCATCATCGCCGGGTCCCAGTGCCAGTACCAGCGGCCGTCCTCGCGCCGGCGGACGTTCTTCTTCAGGCCCTCGGGATTGGTCCGCCGCGGGCGCTTCGTGTAGGCGGCTATGGCGTCCGCCACCTGGTCGAGGTCGTCGAAGCCGTCGAGGTGGGCACGCATGAACTCACCGATCCGCTGCACCCCGGCGGCCGCGGTGCGGGGCACGATGTCGACGAGCACGAGGGCCCGCGCCGCGGAGGGGTCGCGCCCGGCCACGCTGAGCGAGGTCAGGCCGCCGAGGGAGGCGCCGACCAGCACGACCCCGCGGCCCATCTGCTCGACGACCCGGGCGATGTCGGCGGCGTAGCGATCCATGCCGTACGTGCCGTCGGGCGACCAGTCGCTGTCGCCGTGCCCGCGCAGGTCCAGCGTCGTGGTGATCCAGCCCCGCCCGGCCAGCGCCTGCGCGGCACCGCCCCACGAGTGGCGGGTCTGGCCGCCGCCGTGCAGGAAGAGGACCTGGCCGCGGTCGCCGCCGGTCCACCGGTCGCCGCGCAGGGCGACGTCGCCACAGTCGTAGGAGACCGCCTCGGGCGCCTCGATCGTCGTCATCCGTCGGACAGTAGGGACCCGCCGCTCCGCCACCGCACCCGGCCTCGCTGCAGGGGCCCGCGCCGAGCTCGCGAGGCGTGGGCGGCAGCGAGGTCCGTCATTCGACGGTGACGGACTTCGCCAGGTTCCGGGGCTGGTCGACGTCGTAGCCGCGGGTGTCGGCGATCTCGCAGGCCAACACCTGCAGCGGCACCGTGGTGACCACGGGCGCCAGCAGGGTCGGGGTGCGCGGCACGCGGATGATGTGGTCGGCGTAGGGGACGACGTCCTCGTCGCCCTCCTCCGCGATCACGATGGTGCGCGCCCCGCGGGCCCGGACCTCCTGGATGTTGGACACGACCTTGCCGTGCACCGACTCCCGGCTGCGCGGCGACGGGACGACGACCACGACCGGCGTGCCCTCCTCGATCAGCGCGATCGGGCCGTGCTTGAGCTCGCCGGCGGCGAACCCCTCGGCGTGGATGTAGGCGAGCTCCTTGAGCTTGAGCGCGCCCTCCAGTGCCACCGGGAAGCCCACGTGCCGGCCGAGGAACAGGATGGTGCCGGCGTCGGCCAGGGACCGGCCCAGCGCGCGGACCGGCTCCATCTGCTCGAGCACCCGGGCCACCTGCTCGGGCAGGCCGCGGAGGTCCTCGACGATGGCGGCGACCTCGTCCTCGTACTTGATGCCGCGCACCTGGGCCAGGAAGAGTCCGACGAGGTAGCAGGCCACGACCTGGGTGAGGAACCCCTTGGTCGAGGCGACGGCGACCTCGGGGCCGGCGTGGGTGTAGAGGACGGCGTCGGACTCGCGCGGGATCGTCGAGCCGTTGGCGTTGCAGATGGCCAGCACGCGAGCCTTCTGCTCCTTGGCGTGCCGCAGCGCCATCAGGGTGTCCATCGTCTCGCCGGACTGGCTGATGACGATGACGAGCGTGGAGCGGTCCAGCACCGGGTCGCGGTAGCGGAACTCGCTGGCGACCTCGACCTCGACGGGGATGCGGGTCCAGTGCTCGATCGCGTACTTGGCGATGAGGCCCGCGTGGTAGGCGGTGCCGCAGGCGACGACGAACACCTTGTCGATGTCGCGCAGGTCCTGGTCGGAGAGACGGACCTCGTCCAGCACCAGCTGGCCGGTCTCGCTCAGCCGACCGAGCAGGGTGTCGGCGACGGCCCGGGGCTGCTCGGCGATCTCCTTGAGCATGAACCAGTCATAGCCGCCCTTCTCGGCGGCCGCGGCGTCCCAGTCGACGGTGTAGGCCTTCGGCTCCGCCGGGGCGCCGGCGAAGTCGGTGACCGTGAGCCCGCGGACGCGGTCGATCTCGACGACCTGGTCCTGCCCCAGCTCGCGGGCCTCGCGGGTGTGCGCGATGAATGCGGCGACGTCGGACCCCAGGAAGTACTCGGGGGTGGTCGTCCCGTTCCGGTCCACCGTCTCCCCGATACCGACGACCAGCGGGCTGTTGCGCCGCGCGGCGACCAGGGTGTCGGGCTCGTCTGCGTGCGTGGCGACGAGCGTGAACGCCCCCTCCAGCCGGCGGCACACGACGCGCATCGCCTCGGCGAAGCGGTCGGGCCCCGCGGGCAGCTCGTCGTAGGCCTCCGCCAGCAGGTGGGCGGCGACCTCGGTGTCGGTGTCGGAGGCGAACTCGATGCCGCGCTTCTCGCACCGCGCCCGCAGCGCCGCGAAGTTCTCGATGATGCCGTTGTGGATCACCGCGACCCGCCCGTCGGCGGACAGGTGCGGGTGCGCGTTGCGGTCGGTGGGCCCGCCGTGGGTGGCCCACCGGGTGTGCCCGATGCCGATGGTCGACGCGGGGAGGGGCGAGTCCGCCAGCACCTTCTCGAGGTTGGCCAGCTTGCCGGCCTTCTTCGCCGAGGCGAGCTCGCCGGCGGCCCCGTCGCCCACCCGGACCGCCACGCCTGCGGAGTCGTAGCCGCGGTACTCCAGCCGGCGCAGACCCTCAAGGACGACGTCCAGGGCGTCCTGCGGACCGACGTAACCCACGATGCCGCACATTCGCCCGAGGGTACCGGCGGAACTCCCGGCGCCGGGGACGCGAGGCGTGGCCTCGCTCCGACGGGGGGCCTCGCCGGGAGGAGCCGCTGCCCGCTCAGCCGACGGTGGCGACGACCCCGGCGAGCCGGTGGGCGACCTCGTCCGCCCGCTCCTGGGTGGGCGCCTCGACCATGACGCGGACCAGCTGCTCAGTGCCCGAGGGGCGCAGCAGCACGCGGCCGTCCTCGCCGAGCTCGGCCTCCACGGCGTTGACCGCGTCGGCCACGGCCGTGCTCTCCACGACGGCGATCCGGTCGCGCACCGGCACGTTGACCAGCACCTGCGGGAGCCGCTCGACCACCGAGGCCAGCTCGGCCAGCGAGGAGCCGGTCACCGCCATCCGGCGCAGCAGCGCCAGGCCGGTGAGCAGGCCGTCGCCGGTGGTGGCGTGGTCGAGGAAGACGAGGTGGCCGCTCTGCTCGCCGCCGAGGCTCAGGCCGCCGCGGCGCAGCGCCTCGAGCACGTAGCGGTCGCCGACGGCGGTGGTCTGCACCGCGATGCCGGCGCGCCGCATCGTGTGGTGGAACCCGAGGTTGCTCATCACGGTGGCCACGACGGTGTCCTGCCGCAGCTCGCCGCGCTCCTTCAGCCCGAGGGCGCACATGGCGAGGATGGCGTCGCCGTCGACGAGGTCGCCCGCGGCCGAGACGGCCAGGCAGCGGTCGGCGTCGCCGTCGTGGGCGATGCCGAGGTCCGCGCCGTGCGCGCGGACGGCCTCGGTCAGCGGCCCCAGGTGGGTGGAGCCGATGCCGTCGTTGATGTTCCAGCCGTCGGGCTCGCCGCCGATGACGTGGACCGTCGCCCCCGCCCGCCGGTAGACCTCCGGCGCCACGCCGGACGCGGCGCCGTGCGCGCAGTCGACGACGAGGGTGAGCCCCGACAGCGGCTGGTCGACCGTCGTGAGCAGGTGCTCGGTGTAGCGGGTGGCGCCGTCGGCGAGGTCGCGGACCCGGCCGATCTGCGCGCCGACGGGCCGGTGCCCGTCGCTGCGGCGGCGGTGGGTGGTGACGATCTGCTCGATCTCGGCCTCGACCGCGTCGGGGAGCTTGTGCCCGCCGCGGCTGAACAGCTTGATGCCGTTGTCGGGCATCGGGTTGTGGCTCGCGGAGATCATCACGCCGAGGTCGGCGCCGGTGTCCGCCGTCAGGAAGGCGACGGCCGGCGTGGGCAGCACGCCCACGCGGAGGACCTCGGCCCCCGCGCTGGAGAGCCCCGCCACGACCGCGGCCTCGAGCATCTCCCCGCTGGCGCGGGGGTCGCGCCCGACGACCGCGACGGGACGTGAGGTCCCGTCGCGGTCGGCGAGCACACCTGCGGCGGCACGTGCCACCGCCAGGGCCAACTCGGGCGTGAGGTCGTCGTTGGCCCGACCTCGGACGCCGTCGGTCCCGAAGAGTCGCCCCCCCATGGCCCGCGGAGCCGAACCGGTCAGCGCTTGCTGTACTGAGGCGCCTTGCGGGCCTTCTTCAGGCCGTACTTCTTGCGCTCCGTGACGCGGGCGTCGCGGGTGAGGAAGCCGGCCTTCTTGAGGGCCGGACGGTCCTCGGGCTCGATCTCGATGAGCGCCCGGGCGATGGCCAGGCGCAGCGCGCCGGCCTGGCCGGAGACGCCGCCGCCGTGCAGCAGGCCGACGACGTCGTACTGCTCGCCCTTCTCCAGGATGGTGAAGGGCTCGCGGATGAGCTGCTGGTGCACCTTGTTCGGGAAGTACTCCTCGATGGTGCGACCGTTCAGCTTGAACTGGCCGGTGCCGGGCAGCAGCCGCACGCGGACGACGGCCTCCTTGCGGCGGCCGACGGTCTGGATCGGACGCCCGTCGGCGTCGGTCACGGTCAGCGCGCTGGTCACTGGGCCACCTGCTTGATCTCGAAGGGCTGGGGCAGCTGGGCGGCGTGCGGGTGCTCGGCCCCGGCGTACACCTTCAGCTTCTTGAGCATCTGCCGGCCCAGGCTGTTGTGCGGCAGCATCCCCTTGACCGCGCGCTCGATGACGCGGTCGGGGTGCGTGCGCAGCTGGTCGCCGACGTTGATCGTCTTCAGGCCGCCCGGGTAGCCGGAGTGGCGGTAGGCGACCTTCTCCTCGCGCTTGGCGCCGGTCAGGGCCACCTTGCCGGCGTTCACGATGACGACGAAGTCACCGACGTCGACGTGCGGGGCGAACTGCGGCTTGTGCTTGCCGCGGAGCAGGATCGCGGTCTGGGTGGCGAGTCGACCGAGCACCACATCAGTGGCGTCGATGACGTGCCAGACCCGGGAGACCTCTCCGGGCTTGGGGGTGTACGTGCGCACGGCGCTCGTGTCCTCCGTCGTCGTCGGGGTGGCTGGTGGGATCGCCTCACCGAACACGGGAGACGTCTCGGCGCGCGCGCACCAGCCTGCGGCAGCGCACCAGCGGATGACGATACCAGCTAGGGAACCGACGCCTGACGGGGCGACCCGGACCTGGAACGGCCGCCCTTCAGGGGCCCGCGCCGAGCCTGCGAGGCGTGGGGGAAGGGTGGTCCTTCTTCAGTCCGCGATGAGGGCGCGCTGGGCCGGGAGGAGCTCGTTCATCCGGGTGTAGTCGTCCGCGGCGGTGAGCCCCCCGACGTCGACGCTGGCCAGCAGGGTCCGGAAGCCGACGTAGCAGCGCTGGTAGAACTGCCCGCCGCCCTGGTCGAAGACGAAGCAGGGCGCCTCGGGGATGGCCGGCAGCACGAACGGCGTCCCCCCGAAGGCCGTCGTCTCCAGCTCCCGGAAGCCGTTGTAGACGGCGTTGGTCTGCTCGGTCGACCCGAACCGGTACACCGCGACGGCGTACAGGGCGTCGCCCTCGTCGGACTGCTTGGCGTAGAACCCGGCGAAGCCGTTGGCCCCGAGCAGCTCGCGCTCCCGCCCCGGATCGATGGCGATCCGCAGGTAGCCCTCGAAGTCGTAGGGGCCGGAGAAGTCATTGAAGTCGCCCGGCGGGTCCAGCGTCATGGCCTGCAGCCCGTCGGGGTCGGTCGGCAGGTTCGGGACGTCGGCCTGGGGTGTCGGCGTGAAGTTCCGCAGCAGCGCCTCCTGGTCGGCCAGCAGCCGGGTGAGGTCGGCGGCGGCCGCGGAGGCGAGCCCCTCGTGCCACACGTAGGCCACCGTGCGGCCGAACGGCAGGAACGCCTGCACCGTCGCCCGGTCGCCCTCCTGGAGCAGGAGCGCGCCGCCGTCGGTCTCGACGGGGACCACCTGGAAGCCGTCGATCGCCTGCGCGTCGACCAGCTCGTTCGCCGCCCGGGCCGCGGCCTCGGGGTCGGAGAGCTCCATGACGAGCGTCAGCGTGGCCGACGAGCCGTCGGCGGTCTGGTTGCACTGGCCCCAGGCGGTGACGAACCCGTAGTCCTCCAGGATGCCGGCCGCCGTGCCCGCGGTGAAGTAGACGGACTCGAGGGCGTCGGGCGACGTCGACGGGCCCGACGGGAAGCACGCCTCGGTGCGGTCGGGGAAGCTCGTCTCCACCAGCGCGGTGACCGACGCGATGCGGTGGGCCTCGAGCAGCAGGCCCACGCCGCGGGGCGGCGGCGGGATGATGTCGAGCGGCGGCTCGCTCGGCTCGGTGGTCGCCGGCGCGCTCGAGGTGGTGGGCGTCGGCTCGACGGTCGTGGCGGGGCTGGCGGTGCCCTCGACGGTGCTCGTGCAGCCGGCCACCGCCGTGAGCAGCAGCAGCCCCGCCGTCCGGGCCCACCACCCCCGCGTCACGGCTCGACCTGGCGCAGCCGGCCCGTCTCGACGTCGTAGACGGTGCCGCAGATGTCCTTGGACAGCAGGTACGGGGACTCGTTCAGCAGCCGGATGGACTCCCGCACGTCCGCGTCCACGTCGGTGAAGGTGCGCGCCGCCCACGGCGGCCGGTGCCCGGTGGCCTGCTCGACGAGATCGGCGAGCCCGGCGTCGTCGGTCTTCTGCAGGCCGCAGTCGGTGTGGTGGACCAGCACGATCTCGCGGGTGCCCAGCACGTGCTGGGAGATCGTCAGCGAGCGGATGGTGTCCTCGGTGATCACGCCACCGGCGTTGCGGATGACGTGCGCGTCGCCGACCGCGAGGCCCAGCACGCCGAAGAGCGGGATCCGGGAGTCCATGCAGGCGACGACCGCCGTCTTGCGCCCCGGGGCGACCGGCTTGCTCCCGGGGAAGGACTTCGCCCACTCCTCGTTCGCCGCCAGCATCTGCTCGTACTCCGCCATCGACCTGCCTTCCGTCCGTCCTGCCAGGGCGGATCGACCCTAGCTGCGGCCCATCGGACAGGATGGGCGGGTGCGGACGGTCGAGGAACACCGGGCAGTGGTCGCCGGCCTGCTGCCGGTCATGCGGGCCGAGCGGGTGCCGCTGGAGCAGGCCCACGGCCGGGTGCTGGCCGCCGACCTGCCGGCGCTGGTCGCCCTCCCCGGCTTCGACAACTCGGCCATGGACGGCTACGCCGCCCGCGCCGCGGAGCTGGCCGACCTGCCGGCGCGCCTGCCGGTGGCCGACGACGTCCCGGCCGGCCGCACCGACGTCCGGCCGCTGGCGCCGGGAACGGTGCAGCGGATCATGACCGGCGCCCCGCTGCCCGCCGGCGCCGACGTCATCGTGCCGGTGGAGCTGACCGACGCCGGCACGACGACGGTGGAGATCCGCTCCAGCCCCGCGGTCGGCACGCACCTGCGCCGGGCCGGCGAGGACATCGCCGCGGGCACCGTCGCGATCGCCGCCGGCACGCCGCTGGGCGCCGCGCAGCTCGGCCTCGCCGCAGCGGTGGGCCACCGGGAGCTGCTCGTCGCCCGGCGACCGCGCGTGCTCGTGCTCTCCACCGGCAGCGAGCTGGTCGAGCCCGGCGCCGACCTGCTCCCGGGGCAGATCTACGAGTCCAACTCCGCGCTGCTCGTCGCCGCCGTGGACGATGCGGGGGGTGTCGCCCGGCGGCTGCACTTCGTGCCCGACGACGTCGACCAGTTCCTCGCCACCGTGCGCGCCGAGCTCGCCGGGCGGGGCGACGACGCGGCCGACCTGCTGATCACCAGCGGCGGGGTGAGCGCCGGCGCGTACGAGGTGGTCAAGGACGCCTTCGCCGCCCTGGGCACCGTGGAGTTCCTCAAGGTGGCCATGCAGCCCGGCGGGCCCCAGGGCGCCGGCACGGTGGACGGCGTCCCGGTGGTGACGCTCCCCGGCAACCCGGTCAGCGCGTTCGTCTCCTTCGAGGTCTTCGTGCGCCCGGCCCTGCGCCGCGCCCTCGGGCACGCCGCCCCCGACCGGCTGCACGCCCCCGCCGTCCTGGCCGAGCCGCTGCGCTCCCCCGCCGGGCGCCGCCAGTTCCTCCGCGGCCGCTACGACGGCGGGCGCGTCTCGCAGGTCGGCGGCCCCGGATCGCACCTGGTCGCCCACCTGGCCCGTGCCAACTGCCTGGTCGTCGTCCCCGAAGACGTCACCGACCTGCCCGCCGGCGCCTCCGTGGACGTCGTGCTGATCGAGGGAGCACTGCAATGAGCGAGCCCCGCCTGACCCACGTCGACGACTCCGGCGCCGCCCGGATGGTGGACGTCTCCGCGAAGGCGGTCACCGCCCGCGAGGCCACCGCGGCCGGCCGCGTCCTGGTCAGCCCGGAGGTGGTCGCGCTGCTGCGCGGCGAGGGCGTGCCGAAGGGTGACGCGATCGCGGTGGCCCGCATCGCCGGCATCGCCGGGGCCAAGCGGACGCCGGACCTCGTGCCGCTGTGCCACCCCATCGCGCTGCACGGCGTGCGGGTCGAGCTCGAGGTCACCGACGAAGCCGTCGAGATCACCGCCACCGCGCGCACGGCCGACCGCACCGGCGTCGAGATGGAGGCGCTGACGTCGGTCGCCGTCGCCGGGCTGACGATGATCGACATGGTGAAGGCGGTGGACCCGCGGGCCTCCATCACCGACGTGCGGCTGCTGGCCAAGTCCGGCGGCAAGAGCGGCGAGTGGCGCCGGTGAACGGCCTGGTCGAGGGGGCTCGCGCCGTCGTCGTCACCGCGTCCAACCGCGCCGCGGCCGGGGTCTATCCCGACCGCAGCGGTGAGGTGCTGGCCGAGGGGCTGCGCGGCCTGGGCTTCGTCGTCGACGGCCCGCACGTGCTCCCCGACGACCGCGAGGAGCTGGCCCGCGTGCTGCGCGAGGCGGTGGCCTCGGGCGCCGACGTCGTCCTGACCACCGGCGGCACGGGCCTCTCCCCCACCGACGTCACCCCCGAGGCGACCCGGGACGTGCTGGAGCGGGAGGCCCCGGGCATCGCCGACGCCGTCCGCCGCTACGGCGCCCCGCAGGTGCCGACGGCGGTGTTGTCCCGCGGGCTGGCCGGCACCGCGGGCCGGACGCTGATCGTGAACCTGCCGGGCTCGACCGGAGGCGTCCGCGACGGCCTCGCCGTCCTCGGTCCGCTGCTCCCCCACGTGGTCAGCCAGCTCCGCGGCGGCGACCACATCTGACGTCGGCCTACCGGCCGACACCGCGACCACGTGCCGTCTCCTGCTCCGCTGAGCCCTGCCCTCGCACCCTTCGCGAACCCCTTCGGGGCCCACTCCGGCACGAGCCCCGCAGGGCGGCCTCAGTCAAGGGCGAGCCGGTCGGTGCGCGAGTAGACGTTGCAGCCGTCGCCGCGGAGGAAACCGACGAGGGTGATGCCGACGTCGGCGGCCAGCTCCACGGCCAGCGACGACGGCGCCGACACCGCGGCCAGCACGGGGATGCCGGCCATCGCCGCCTTCTGCGTGAGCTCGAAGCTGGCCCGTCCGCTCACCACGAGCACGTGCCCGGACAGCGGCAGCCGGCCCGCGCGGACGGCGTCGCCCACCACCTTGTCCACGGCGTTGTGCCGTCCCACGTCCTCCCGCACCGCGACCAGCTCGCCGGCGACGGTGAACAGCCCTGCCCCGTGCAGCCCACCGGTCCTGTCGAACACCTGCTGCGCGGCCCGCAGCCGGTCGGGCAGGCCCAGCAGGACCTCCAGGGGCAGCCGGAGCGCGTCGGCGGCGACGTCGTGGCGGGTGCGGGTCCGGATCGCGTCGATGCTGGCCTTTCCGCAGACGCCGCACGAGCTGGAGGTCAGGAAGTTGCGGTCCAGCGCCGTGTCCGGCGGCTGCACGCCGGGCGCCAGGTCGACGTCGACCACGTTGTAGGTGTTGCGCCCGTCGGCGTCCACCGAGTCGCAGTAGCGCAGCGCCAGGACATCGGCGGCCGACGCGATGACACCCTCGGTCGCGAGGAAGCCGTGCACCAGGTCGAAGTCGTCCCCCGGGGTGCGCATCGTGACCGCCAGCGGGGACCCCGACAGCCGGATCTCCAGCGGCTCCTCCGCGGCGACCGTGTCCGGGCGCGTGCTCCGCTGCTCGCCGCGGATGCGCAGTACCGGTGTCCGGCTGGTGACTCGTCCCACGTCGGGCGACGGTACCCACGCAAGGGCCCTACGGTTCGCTCGTGCCCGCGCTGCCGCCCTACGCCGCCGTCGTCCTGGCCGGGGGCCGGGCCGCCCGGCTCGGGGGTCAGGCCAAGCCCCAGCTGGAGGTCGGCGGGCGGTCGATGCTCGCCGCCGTGCTCGCCGCCGTCGCCGACGCCCGGACCCGGCTGGTCGTGGGCCCGCCGCAGCCCGTCCCCGCCGGCGTCCAGGTGCTCCGCGAGCAGCCGCCGGGCGGCGGCCCCGTCGCCGCGATGCGCGCCGGCCTCGCGCGGGTCGACACCGACGTCGTCGCGGTCCTGGCCGGCGACCTGCCCTTCCTGACCGCGGAGCTCGTCCGGGCGCTGCGCGACCGGCTCACGGCCGACGGCGTGCTGGTGGTGGACGACGCCGGCCGCGACCAGTTGCTGCTCGGGGTGTGGCGCACCGCGGCGCTGCGGACGGCCCTGACCGGGGCGCCGGCGCACGCACCGGTGCGACGGGTGCTGTCGCCGCTGACGTTCACCCGGTGGCGGCCCCCGGTCGAGCCGGACCGGCCGGCGCCGTGGACCGACTGCGACACTCCCGCGGACCTCGCCCGCGCCCGCGCCGCCGCCGCCGCGGGGAGTGCCGCCCCGGCCGACGGGTAGGGGCGTCGCATGCGCATCGTCGTCGCCGGCGCCCACGGCCAGATCGCCCGCCGTCTCGGCCGCCTGCTGTCCGCCCGCGGGGACTCGGTGGTCGGGATCGTCCGCAACCCGGCCCACCGGTCCGATCTCGCCGACGACGGCGTCGATCCGGCCGTCCTGGACCTGGAGACGGCGTCGGTGGACGACGTGGCCGCGGTCGTCCGGGGCGCCGATGCGGTGGTCTTCGCTGCGGGCGCCGGTCCGGGCAGCGGCATCGCCCGCAAGGACACGGTCGACCGCGCCGCCGCCGTCCTGCTCGCCGACGCGGCCGAGCGGGCCGGCGTCCGCACCTACCTGCTGGTCTCCTCCATGGGGGCCGACCTGGTCGCGGGCGGGGCGACACCCGAGGGCGTCGACGAGGTCTTCACCGCCTACCTGCGGGCCAAGCTCGCGGCCGAGGAGGCGGTCCTCGGCCGGCCGGGGCTCGCGGTGACGGTGCTGCGGCCGGGCGGGCTCACCGACGACGCCGGCACGGGGTCGGTCACGCTGGCACCGTCGGTCGACCGCGGCTCCGTTCCGCGCGACGACGTCGCCGCCGTCCTGGTCGCCCTGCTCGACGCGCCCCTCGACGGCGCGGTGCTCGAGCTGGTGTCGGGGCCGACCCCGGTCGCCGAGGCGGTCAGGTCGGCCGGACCGCGCGGGTGACCTCGGCCCGCGCGGCGAGCTCGTCGTCGGGCGGGTAGTCGACCCGCAGGAGGGTGAGCCCGCCCGGCGGGACGACGGGGACCTCGCTGGACCGCTCGGACGACCGGAGCAGCGCCGCGGGCCAGTCCGCCGTCCGCCGACTCTCGCCGACGGCCGTCAGGGCGCCCACGAGGCTGCGCACCATCGAGTGGCAGAACGCGTCGGCGGAGGCGTGCACCCGGACCAGGTCGCCCTCGCGGGTCACGCGCAGGTCCAGCAGGGTCCGGATGGTCGTGGCGCCCTCCCGCCGGCGGCAGAAGGCGGCGAAGTCGTGCAGCCCGACCAGCGGGGCCGCCGCGGCCGCCATGGCGTCGGCGTCGAGCCGGCGCGGCCAGCCGACGGTGTCGGCCCGGCGCAACGGATCGGGGCCGGCGTCGACGTCGGTGAGGCGGTAGACGTAGTGGCGGGCCAGCGCCGAGAACCGGGCGTCGAAGTCGAACGGGACCTCGCGCACGGCACGGACGGCGATGTCGCGGGGCAGCACGCCGCGCAGCCGCCGGACGAGCTTGCCGCGCTGCTCCTCCCAGACCGGTCGCTGCAGGTCGGCGTGGGCCACCTGGCCCGTCGCGTGCACCCCCGCGTCCGTGCGGCCGGCGACGGTCAGCGACACCGGGACGCGCAGCACGCGGGCCAGGCCCTCCTCGAGGTCGGCCTGCACCGTCCGCTGGTCGGGCTGCCGGGCCCAGCCGTGCAGCGCCGTCCCGTCGTAGGCGACGTCGAAGCGGACCCGGACCAGGCCGCTGCGCTGCTCGATCCGGAGACGGACGAGCCCGCCACCGGGATCGGTGACGGGCTCGTCGGGGTGGTGCGCGTTCAGGGCGTCACTGGGGGTCGGGAGCGGAGTCCCCGCCCTCGTACTGCTGGCTGGCAGCGTCCCCGAGCTCGGCGGCCTCGATCTCCGCGGCGGCCGCGCTCGCGACCTCCGGGGACAGGCCGGGGTCGTCGACGATCGAGATGTTCTGCCGCTCCGGCTGGGCCACGACCGACGAGAAGTCCTGCCGGTTGCCGTCAGGGCTGAACACGTCGGTGACGACCTCCTGCGCCTCGGCGTCGGCCGTGCCCGGCGTGGTGTCGCCGTCCGGCTCGGTCACTTGGCGCCGTCCGCGTCCTCGGCGGTCTCGTCGGCCGCCTCGGCCGTCTCGTCGGCTGACTCGGCGTCGACCTCGTCGGGCGAGTCCGCGCTGTCGGCGCTCTCCGCCGAGTCGGCACTGTCGGCCTGCTCCAGGGCGTCGGCGGTGACCTCGCCGCCGGCGGCGGCGGTGCCGGCGCTGGTCGCGAACTGCGTGCCGCGGGCCCGCTCGGCCTCGCCGACGGCCTGCTGGGCGACGGTCAGGGCCTCGACCAGCTCGATGACCGCCATGGGGGCGTTGTCGCCCTTGCGCGGCCCGACCTTGGTGATCCGGGTGTAGCCGCCGGGCCGGTTCTCGAACCGGGGACCGATCTCGGCGAAGAGGTGGTGGACGACGTCCTTGTCACGGATCGTCGTCATGACCTGACGACGCGCGTGCAGGTCACCGCGCTTGGCGAAGGTCACCAGCTTCTCGGCCAGCGGGCGCAGCCGCTTGGCCTTCGCCTCGGTGGTGGTGATCCGGCCGTGCTCGAACAGCGAGGTGGCCAGGTTCGCCAGCATCAGCCGCTCGTGCGACGGGGAACCGCCGAGACGGGGGCCCTTGGTGGGGGTGGGCATGTCGGTCCTTCCTCAGGCGGCGCAGGCGGTCGTGCCGGGCCGCAGCCATGCTGTTCGTGTTCCGGTGCGTCGCCTCGCCCGCGGAGGGCGGAGCTGGCTGGTGCTGGATTCCGTGGCACCCAGTGTGGCGGGTGCCGGGACGGCACCGGACGGCGGGGCTGGCCCGCCGTCCGGCACCGGACTGCTCAGAGCTGCTCGGTCTCCTGGTACACCGCGTCGCCGAAGTCGCCGCCCTCGGCGTACCCGGTGGTCTGGTACGCGTCGGTCTCGTAGCCCTCGTCGTAGCTCTCGATGGAGCTCGGGATGAACCCGGGCGGGCTGTCCTTGAGGGCCAGGCCCATCGCGGCCAGCTTCATCTTGACCTCGTCGATGGACTTGGCCCCGAAGTTGCGGATGTCCAGCAGGTCCGCCTCGGAGCGGGTGACGAGCTCACCGACGGTGTGCACGCCCTCGCGCTTGAGGCAGTTGTAGGACCGGACCGTGAGGTCCATGTCCTCGATCGGCATCGAGAAGTTCGCGATGTCGGCGGCCTCGGCCGGGCTGGGCCCGACCTCGATGCCCTCGGCGTCGAGGTTCAGCTCGCGCAGCAGGCCGAAGAGCTCGACCAGCGTGGAGCCGGCGCTGGCGATGGCGTCACGGGGGACGATCGACGGCTTGGTCTCGACATCGACGACGAGCCGGTCGAAGTCGGTCCGCTGCTCGACACGCGTCGCCTCGACGGCGTAGGTGACCTTGAGGACCGGCGAGTAGATCGAGTCCACGGGGATGCGGCCGATCTCCTGGCCGGGCTGCTTGTTCTGCGGCGCGGGCACGTAGCCCCGACCCCGCTCGACGACCAGCTCGATCTCGAGCCGACCCTTGCCGTTCAGCGTGGCGATGTGCATGTCGGGGTTGTGCACCTCGACACCGGCCGGGGGCGCGATGTCGGCGGCGGTCACCTCACCGGGGCCCTGCTTGCGCAGGTACATGGTCACCGGCTCGTCGGAGTCGGAGCTGACCACGAGACCCTTGAGGTTCAGGATGATCTCGGTGACGTCCTCCTTGACGCCCGGCACGGTGGTGAACTCGTGCAGGGTGCCCTCGATCCGGATGCTGGTCACGGCAGCACCGGGGATCGACGACAGCAGGGTGCGACGCAGGGAGTTGCCGAGCGTGTAGCCGAAGCCGGGCTCCAGCGGCTCGATGACGAACCGCGAGCGCTGCTCGGAGATCGTCTCCTCGGTCAGGGTGGGGCGCTGTGCGATGAGCACGGTGGTTCTCCTTCGTGTCCTCCGGCGACCGCCATATGACGCCGTGAGGGGGTGGTGCTGGCTCCGGCGGACATCGGTCCGCCCGCCGGAACCCGGGCCCCCTGCAGGGTCCCACCGCGACCGGTGGGAGCAGGGGGCCCGTCTCCTGCTACTTGGAGTAGAGCTCCACGATCAGCTGCTCCTGCACCGGGGTGTCGATCACCTGGCGGGCCGGCACGCTGTGCACGAGCACGCGCAGCTGGCTGCTGATGACCTCCAGCCACGGCGGCACGGGCCGCTCGCCGGCACGGGCCTGGGCGATCTCGAACGGCAGCATCGTCCGGGACTTCTCCGAGACCTCGATGATGTCGTTCGCGCTGACGCGGTACGACGGGATGTCGACCTTGCGGCCGTTCACCCGGATGTGGCCGTGGCGCACCAGCTGGCGGGCCATGTCGCGGGACTCGGCGAAGCCGGCCCGGTAGACCACGTTGTCGAGGCGCGACTCGAGGATCTGCAGCAGGACCTCACCGGTCTTGCCCGACTTCTTGTTCGCCTCCTCGTAGTAGCCGCGGAACTGCTTCTCCAGCACGCCGTAGATGCGGCGGGCCTTCTGCTTCTCGCGCAGCTGCAGGAGGTACTCGCTGTCCTTGCTGCGACCCCGGCCGTGCTCGCCCGGCGGGTAGGGCCGGATCTCGATCGGGCACTTCGGGGACTCGCACTTGCTGCCCTTGAGGAACAGCTTCATCTTCTCGCGCCGACACAGGCGGCAGTCGGCTCCGGTGTAACGGGCCACGTCAGGTACTCCTCGTTCGTCTCGTCAGTGACCGGTCAGACCCGGCGGCGCTTCTTGGGGCGGCAGCCGTTGTGCGGCTGCGGCGTCACGTCCTGGATCTGACCCACCTCGAGACCGGTGGCCTGCAGGGAGCGGATCGCGGTCTCCCGGCCGGAGCCGGGACCCTTCACGAAAACGTCGACCTTGCGCATGCCGTGCTCCTGCGCCTTGCGGGCGGCGTTCTCCGCCGCCATCTGCGCGGCGAACGGGGTCGACTTGCGCGACCCCTTGAAGCCGACGTGGCCGGCCGAGGCCCAGCTGATCACGTTCCCGTTCGGGTCGGTGATCGACACGATCGTGTTGTTGAACGTGCTCTTGATGTGCGCGGCGCCGTGGGCGACGTTCTTCTTCTCCTTGCGGCGGACCTTCTTGGCACCAGCCGCGGCGCGAGCCCTGGGAGGCATGTCTCTCCGGTTCCTTCAGCGTTTCAGTGGCCAGATGCAGCTCGCTGCGCGCCGTCGCTCCCGCCCTCACGGGTCGCTGCGACGGCGCGCCGGCGGCTTACTTCTTGCCGGCCTTCTTCTTGCCGGCGATGGTCTTGCGCGGGCCCTTGCTCGAGCGCGCATTGGTCTTGGTGCGCTGCCCGTGGACCGGAAGCCCACGGCGGTGACGCAGCCCCTGGTAGCAGCCGATCTCCACCTTGCGGCGGATGTCGGCAGCCACCTCGCGGCGCAGGTCACCCTCGACGCGGAAGTGCTCGTCGATGTAGTCGCGCAGCTTCAGCAGGTCCTCGTCACTGAGGTCCTTGGCGCGCAGGTCCGGGCTGACGCCCGTCGCGGCCAAGGTCTCCTGTGCGTGGGCCTTGCCGATCCCGTAGATGTAGGTGAGCGCGATCTCCATCCGCTTCTCGCGGGGCAGGTCTACGCCAGCCAGTCGTGCCATGTCTCAGGTACTCCCTCAGCCCTGCCGCTGCTTGTGGCGGGCGTTGTCGCAGATGACCATGACCCGGCCGTGCCGGCGGATCACCTTGCACTTGTCGCAGATCTTCTTCACCGACGGCTGGACCTTCACCGGTGCCGCCCCTCATTCCTGTCGATCGTGCGCCGGCCGCGCTCGGCCCGGGATCGGGCGCCGCGGCACAGCGGTTACTTGTACCGGTAGACGATGCGACCGCGGGTGAGGTCGTAGGGCGAGAGCTCCACGACCACGCGGTCCTCGGGCAGGATGCGGATGTAGTGCTGCCGCATCTTGCCGCTGATGTGGGCGAGCACCCGGTGCCCGTTCTGCAGCTCGACCCGGAACATCGCGTTGGGCAGGGGCTCGACGACGCGACCCTCGACCTCGATGGCCCCGTCTTTCTTCGCCATGCCCTACACGGCCTCCCTGACTCGATTCACGCCCATGCCGGGACCCGGCGGGGCGGTGCGCTGGTTTACGGAGCAGATGGTGCACCGACGTTCTCGCGAGGGCGCCCTGCGTCTTGCGGCCACAGCACGACGACAGAGCGGCGCGAACGCCGTCGTTCACTGTACCCCGCCCCCGCCCGGCGCTCCAACCGGGTCCCCGTCACACGAAAGACCTCCCGCTCCCCACCGCTCGCACGCTCGTGGCGGGGTCCTGCGGGGGGCCGGCGGGCTCCGGTCGTCGGGGCCCGTTGCGTCACGAACGCGGCGTGATGCCGAACGGGGTGAGGCCGGCGACGCCGCCGTCCTCGGCCGTCAGGACCCACGGGCCGTCCGGCGTGACGGCCACGGTGTGCTCGAAGTGCGCGGCGCGCGACCCGTCCTTGGTGACGACGGTCCAGCCGTCGTCCAGCTCCACGGTGGCGGGATCCCCCACGGTGACCATCGGTTCGATCGCCAGGGCGAGGCCCGGGACGAGCCGCGGCCCGCGGCCGGGACGCCCGTGGTTGAGCACGTGGGGGTCCTGGTGCATCTCGGTGCCGATGCCGTGGCCGCCGTAGTGGTCGACGATGCCGTACGCGTGGGCGTCGGCGACGATCACCTGCTCCACCGCGTGGCTGATGTCGGTCAACCGGTTCCCGGCAACGGCCGCGGCCAGGCCGGCCCACATCGACCGCTCGGTCACCGCCATCAGGGCAGCGTCCTCGGCCGAGGGCTCCCCCACCGTCAGGGTCACCGCGGAGTCGCCGTGCCAGCCGGCCAGGATGGCGCCGCAGTCGATGGAAATGTTATCGCCGGCGGCGAGGGTCCGCGTCGGGCTCGGGATGCCGTGCACGATCTCGTCGTTGACCGACGCGCAGATGCTGCCCGTGAAGCCGTGGTAGCCCAGGAAGGAGGGGACGGCGCCCGCACTGCGGATGGTGTCCTCGGCGATGGCGTCCAGTTCACCGGTGGTGACGCCGGGCCGCACCGCCACCCGGACCGCCGCGATCGCGTCGGCCACCACCAGCCCCGCCGCCCGCATGAGCTCGAGCTCCTGGGGTGTCTTGATCTGGATCATCCGTCCACTCCACTTCGCCAGCAGGGGCAGGCGGCTGAGGATCCCGGCCGACACGGCGGTGTGCGCCTACTCGCCGTCCTGCGGCGCGGGCACGCTCCCGGGGGTCCGCCCCAGGGCCTCCAGCGCCCGCGCGGTGACCTCCTCGACGCTGCCGATGGCGTCGATGCGCGCCAGCAGCCCCTCGCCCTCGTAGAAGCCGGACAGCGGGGCGGTCTGCTCCCGGTAGACGTGCAGGCGGTGCCGCACCGTCTCGGGCTTGTCGTCGTCCCGCTGGACCCACTCGCCGTCGACGAGCATGCGGCGGCTCGAGAGGCGGCGCACGAGCTCGTCCTCGTCGACGACGAGCTCCAGCACGCAGTCCAGCCCGTTCCCCAGCTCGGCGAGGGAGTCCCGCAGCTGCTCGGCCTGCGCGATCGTGCGCGGGAAGCCGTCCAGCAGGAAGCCCGCCTTGGCGTCGGGCTCGGCCAGCCGGTCCTTGACCATGGCCACCGTGATCTCGTCGGGGACCAGGTCGCCGGCGTCCATGTAGGCCTTCGCCTTGGTACCGAGCTCGGTCCGGCCGCTGACGTTGGCGCGGAAGATGTCGCCCGTCGAGATGGCCGGAGCGCTCAGGTGGGAGGCGATGACCTGGGCCTGGGTCCCCTTGCCGGCACCGGGGGGACCGAGCAGCACGACGCGCACTACTTCAGGAACCCTTCGTAGTTGCGCTGGTTGAGTTGCGTCTCGATCTGCTTCACCGTCTCCAACCCCACTCCGACCATGATGAGCACCGCCGTCCCGCCGAACGGGAAGTTCTGGTTCTGTCCCTCCTGCGTGATGGAGAGGAACAGGTTGGGCAAGACTGCCACGAGCCCCAGGTAGATCGATCCGGGGAGGGTGATGCGGGACAGCACGTACTGCAGGTACTCCGCGGTCGGGCGCCCCGGCCGGATGCCCGGGATGAAGCCGCCGTAGCGCTTCATGTCGTCGGCCCGTTCTTCGGGGTTGAACGTGATCGACACGTAGAAGTACGTGAAGAAGATGATCAACCCGAAGTAGATCGCGATGTGCGCCGGGCTGCTCTGATCGATCACGTACTTCTCGACGAACCGGCGGACTCCGCCCGTCTCGTCCCCCTGCAGCTGCGTGATCAGCTGCGGCAGGTACAGCAGCGACGACGCGAAGATGACGGGGATGACGCCGGCCTGGTTCACCTTGAGCGGCAGGTACGTCGACGTCCCGCCGTACATCCGTCTGCCGACCATGCGCTTGGCGTACTGCACCGGGATCCGCCGCTGGGCCTGCTCGACGAAGACGACGGTGCCGATGATGACCACGGCGATGACGCAGACGATGGCGAAGATGAAGCCGCCGCGGGTCTGCAGGATCGAGCCGCCCTCGGCGGGGATGCGCGCGGCGATCGACGTGAAGATCAGCACGGACATGCCGTTGCCGATCCCCTTCTCGGTCAGCAGCTCGCCCAGCCACATGATCACGGCGGTGCCGGCGGTCAGGGCGATGACCAGGACGATGGTCGACCAGACGGAGTCGGACTCGATGATCTGCTCGGTGCAGTTCGGGAAGAGCTGGCCGCTACGGGCCAGCGCGATGATCCCCGTGCTCTGCAGGACGGCGAGCGCGATCGTGAGGTACCGGGTGTACTGGGTCAGCTTGGCCTGACCCGACTGCCCTTCCTTCTTGAGCTGCTCGAACCGCGGGATGACCACGACCAGCAGCTGCACGATGATGCTCGCCGTGATGTACGGCATGATCCCGAGCGCGAAGATCGACAGCCGGAGCAGCGCACCGCCGGAGAACAGGTTGACCAGCGAGTAGAGGTCCCGCTGGTCGGAGGCCTGGGCCTGCTCGAGACAGCTGTTAATCGCCTCGACCGAGACACCGGGACCCGGGATCGCGGCCCCGAGCCGGTAGATGGCGATGACGCCCAGGGAGAACAGCAACTTGCGCCGGAGGTCTGGCGTCCGGAACGCCGCGGCGAATGCCTGCAGCACGTGCCCTCCCCGAGTTCGTCGTGTGAGTGTAAGGACCAGCCTGCTCCCCGCCGCCGGCCAACTCGCGGTGGGGCCCGGCAGGGCGGCCGTCGGGTCGGGACCGCGGCGCGAGCCGGGCAGCAGATGACCCCCGGGGCGCCCGCCTCACTGAGGGAGGCGCGCCCCGGGGGTCATCGGCGGCTCAGACGAGCGTGGTGCTGCCCCCGGCTGCGGAGATCTTCTCGGCGGCCGACGACGAGAACGCCTGCGCGTGCACGTTCACCGCAACGCCGCCGAGCTCGCCGGTGCCGAGGATCTTGACCGGCTGGCCACGGCGCACGGCGCCGGCGGCCACGAGCGTGTCGTTGTCGACGGTGCCCCCCTGCGGGAACAGCGCCGCGATCCGGTCGAGGTTGACGACCTGGAAGACGACCTTGTTGGGGCTCTTGAAGCCCGACAGCTTGGGCAGCCGCATGTGCAGCGGCGTCTGCCCGCCCTCGAAGCGCGCGGACGTGGTGCCGCGCGCGCCGGTGCCCTTGGTGCCGCGACCGGCGGTCTTGCCCTTGGAGCCCTCACCACGACCCACGCGGGTCTTCTTGGTGTTGGCGCCCTTGGCCGGACGGAGGTGGTGGACCTTCAGTGTCATAGCGAGTCTTTCCTCACACCTCTTCGACGGTGACCAGGTGCGGCACCGTGGCGACCATCCCGCGGATCTCGGGACGGTCCTCCTGCACGACAGAGTCGTTGATCCGCTTGAGGCCCAGGGAACGCAGCGTCTGGCGCTGGTTGGGCTTCGTGCCGATCGCGGACTTGATCTGGGTGACCTTCAGCTGAGGCATGTCAGACCCCCTGGCCCGCACGCGCCCGCAGCATGGCGGCCGGGGCCACGTCCTCGAGGGGCAGACCGCGGCGCGCCGCGATCTCCTCGGGACGAACGAGGTCCTTCAGCGCCTGCATGGTGGCGTGCACGATGTTGATGGGGTTCGACGAGCCGAGGCTCTTCGAGAGCACGTCGTGGATGCCGGCGCACTCGAGCACGGCACGCACCGGGCCACCGGCGATGACGCCGGTACCCGGACTGGCCGGCTTGAGCAGCACGACACCGGCCGCCGCCTCACCCTGCACGGGGTGCGGGATGGTGCTGGCGATGCGCGGCACCTTGTAGAAGTGCTTCTTGGCCTCCTCGACACCCTTGGCGATCGCCGCGGGCACCTCCTTGGCCTTGCCGTAACCGACACCCACGGTGCCGTCGCCGTCGCCCACGATCACCAGGGCGGTGAAGCTGAAGCGCCGACCGCCCTTGACGACCTTGGACACGCGGTTGATGGCGACCACGCGCTCGATGTAGTTGCTCTTCTCGGCGGGAGCGCCGCCCGGCCCCCGCCCGCCGTCGCGGCGGTCGCGGCGGTCGTTACCGCCGCCGGCGCCGCCGCCGCGTCGCTGTGGTCCTGGCATCAGACGTCCCTCTCGATCTCGGTGTGCGTGCTGGTCATCAGAAGTCCAGTCCGCCCTCGCGCGCGCCGTCGGCCAGCGCGGCAATCCGGCCCTGGTAGCGGTTGCCACCACGGTCGAAGACCACCGCGGTGATCCCCGCCGCCTTGGCCCGCTCCGCGACCAGCGCGCCGACCCGACGGGCCAGGGAGGACTTGTCGCCCTCCGCCGTCCGCAGGCTGGCGTCCAGCGTGGAGGCGCTGACCAGGGTGTGGCCCGCGGTGTCGTCGACGACCTGGACGTGGATGTGGCGCGCGCTGCGCTTGACCACCAGGCGCGGACGCGCCGGCGTGCCGGCGACGCGCTTGCGCAGCCGGTTGTGCCGGCGCAGCCGGGCCACCCGTCGCGCGGTGCTGATGTCGGTGCCCACGGGTGTGTGGACCCGAGCACTCTTCTCGGTCTGTGCCATCACTTACCCGTCTTCCCGACCTTGCGCTTGACGACCTCACCCTGGTAGCGGACGCCCTTGCCCTTGTACGGGTCGGGGCGACGCAGCTTGCGGATGTTGGCCGCGACCTGGCCCACCTGCTGCTTGTCGATACCGGCCACCCGGAGGCGGGTGGGCGACTCGACGGTGAACGTGATGCCCTCCGGCGCCTTGACGGGCACCGGGTGGCTGAAGCCGAGGGCGAACTCGAGGTCCGAGCCCCGGGCCTGCACGCGGTAACCGACACCGACGATCTCGAGGGTCTTCGTGTACCCCTCGGTGACGCCGGTGATCATGTTGGCGATGAGAGTGCGCGACAGCCCGTGCAGGGCCCGGCTCTCCCGCTCGTCGTCCGGCCGGGCCACCTGCAGCGTGCCGTCCTCACCGCGGTCCACCGTGATCGGCGGCGCGACGGTGTGGGACAGGGACCCCTTGGGGCCCTTCACGTTGACGGTCTGGCCCTCGATGGCGATGTCCACGCCACCGGGCACCGGAATCGGGAGTCGTCCGATCCGTGACATCTCAGCTCGCTCCTCTTACCAGACGTAGGCGAGGACTTCCCCACCCACGCCCTTCGTGTTCGCCTGGCGGTCGGTCAGCAGGCCGGTCGAGGTGGAGATGATCGCCACCCCGAGGCCGCCGAGCACCTTGGGCAGCGCGGTCGACTTGGCGTACACCCGCAGACCGGGCTTGGACACCCGACGGACGCCGGCAATGCTGCGCTCGCGGTTCGGCCCGTACTTGAGGTCGATGACCAGCTCCTTGCGGGTGCTGCCGTCCTTCTCGACCTCGTTCACCTTCCAGCCGGCGATGTAGCCCTGCTGCTGGAGGATCTCGGCGATGTGCGTCTTGATCTTCGACGACGGCATCGTCGCGGAGTCGTGATACGCCTGGTTGGCGTTGCGGATACGCGTGAGCATGTCCGCGATCGGGTCGGTCATCGTCATGGGTGTCGTGCCTCTCTCGCCGCGGTTCCGCACCCGGACCTCGGGTGGGCCTGTCGGCGATCGGTGGTACTACGGATGGTGCGCCGGTCGACTCGGGTGAGTCTGGAACGGCCCCGGTGCCGGGACCCGCCGCGCGCGGAGCGCGCTGCGGGGGGCACCGGGGACGGTCACCAGCTGGACTTGCGCACGCCCGGGAGCTCCCCGGCGTGGGCCATCTCCCGCAGGCAGATCCGGCAGAGGCCGAACTTGCGGAACACCGCGTGCGGGCGACCGCAGCGCTGGCAGCGGGTGTAGCCGCGGACCGCGAACTTGGGCGTGCGGGCCGCCTTGTTGATCAGGGCCTTCTTGGCCATCTCGGTCTCCTGTAGCTCTCTCGAAGGCCCGGATCAGCGGGTCGTGGTGACGACGGGCTGGCCGGCGAAGGGGAAGCCGAGCAGCCGGAGCAGCTCACGACCCTCGTCGTCGTTGGTGGCGGTGGTGACCAGCGTGATGTCCATGCCGCGCGGCCGGTCGATCTTGTCGACGTCGATCTCGCGGAACATCGACTGCTCGGTCAGACCGAACGTGTAGTTGCCGTGGCCGTCGAACTGCTTGGAGTTCAGGCCACGGAAGTCACGGATGCGGGGCAGGGCCAGCGACAGCAGCCGGTCCAGGAACTCCCACATGCGGTCGCCGCGAAGGGTGACCTTCGCGCCGATCGGCATGCCCTCGCGGAGCTTGAACTGCGCGATGGACTTGCGGGCACGGACCACGGCCGGCTTCTGACCGGTGATGGCGGTGAGGTCGCGGACCGCGCCGTCCATCAGCTTCGCGTCACGGGTGGCCTCGCCGACGCCCATGTTGACGACGATCTTCGTCAGGCGCGGGATCTGCATGATGTTCTCGAAGCCGAACTCCGACTGCAGGGCCGGCACGATCTCCTCGCGGTACCGGGCCAGCATGCGGGGCAGCTCACGGGTGGGTGCGCTCATGGGGATCAGAGGTCCTTACCGGTGCGCCGCGAGACCCGGATGTTGCGGCCTTCCTCGTCCTTGCGGTAGCCGACCCGGGTCGGCTTGTCCTCGGAGTCGATCACCATCACGTTGCTCACGTGGATGGGAGCCTCCTGCGTGACGATCCCGCCCTGCTGGGCGCCGCGCTGGTTGGAGCTGATCCGGGTGTGCTTCTTGACCCGGCCGACGCCCTCGACGAGCACCTTCTGCACCTGGGGGTAGGCAGCGATGATCCGCCCCTTCGCGCCCTTGTCCTTGCCGGACAGCACGACGACGGTGTCGCCCTTCTTGACCTTCATCGACGGCGCCTTCTTGGTGCCGGGGTCGTTCTTGTGGGCAGGCATGCTCACAACACCTCCGGAGCGAGCGAGATGATCCGCATGAAGCGCTTGTCGCGCAGCTCGCGGCCCACGGGGCCGAAGATGCGCGTGCCGCGCGGGTCGCCGCTGTCGCGGATGATCACGGCGGCGTTCTCGTCGAAGCGGATGTAGGAGCCGTCGGGACGCCGACGCTCCTTCACGGTGCGGACGATGACGGCCTTGACGACGTCACCCTTCTTCACACCGGCACCCGGCAACGCGTCCTTCACGGTGGCGACGATGACGTCGCCGATGCCCGCGTAGCGTCGCCCGGACCCGCCGAGGACACGGATGCAGAGGATCTCCTTGGCACCCGTGTTGTCGGCGACCCGGAGTCGCGACTCCTGCTGGATCACGTCCTACTCCCAATCTCAGTGGTGACAGCCGGGCCGGAACGGTGAACCGGCTGTCCGATACCCACGTGCGGACGCACCGGCGGCTGGGCCGCCGGTGCGTCCGAGGCACGGGTACCGGGATGTGGCGCGCACCCGAGGGGGCGCCAGTCGTCCAGAGTACCTGCTCCGGACCCGACCCTCGCGGGCCGGTCGGCAGGGCTCCGTCTCGCGACGGGGCCGCAGCCGTCGGTGCTGCTTACTTGGCCTTCTCGAGGACCTCGACCAGCCGCCACCGCTTCGTGGCGGAGGTGGGCCGGGTCTCCATGATCTGCACGCGGTCACCGACGCCGGCGACCCCCTGCTCGTCGTGCGCCTTCAGCTTGCTCGTACGGCGGATGACCTTGCCGTACAGGCCGTGCTTCACGCGGTCCTCGACCTCGACGACGATGGTCTTCTCCATCTTGTCGCTGACCACGAGGCCCTCACGGACCTTGCGGTAGCCACGGCCGGCGAGGCCGGGACCGCTCGACGTCGCCTCGCTGGCGGTGGCCGACTGGGACTCGCTCATGCCACACCCTCGTTCGGGGCGACCGACAGGCCCAGCTCGCGCTCGCGCATGATCGTGTAGATCCGCGCGATGTCGCGGCGGACGGTCTGCAGTCGCCGGTTGTTGTCCAGCTGGCCGGTGGCCACCTGGAACCGCAGGTTGAACAGTTCTTCCTTGGACTCGCGGAGCCGCGAGGCGAGCTCGTCGACAGAGAGCTCGCGCAGCTCCGGAGCAGTCAGACCGGCGGCCATCACACCTCTCCTTCGCGCGTGATGAAGCGGCACTTCATGGGCAGCTTGTGGATCGCGCGGCGCATGGCCTCGCGGGCGACCGGCTCGGCCACACCGGAGAGCTCGAAGAGCACCCGGCCCGGCTTCACGTTGGCCACCCACCACTCGGGCGAGCCCTTGCCCGAACCCATGCGGGTCTCGGCCGGCTTCTTGGTCAGCGGGCGGTCGGGGTAGATCGAGATCCACACCTTGCCGCCACGCTTGATGTGGCGCGTCATCGCGATACGAGCCGACTCGATCTGCCGGTTCGTGACGTAGGCCGGCTCCAGTGCCTGGATGGCGAACTCACCGAAGTTGATCGCCGTGCCGCCCTTGGCCCGGCCGGAGCGGCTCGGGTGGTGCTGCTTGCGGTGCTTGACCCGCCGTGGGATGAGCATGGCTCAGCTCTCCGTGTTCTCGGTGGCCGTCGTCTCGGCGGCCGCGGTGGCCTCGGGACCGGCGAGCTCGGCGACCGTCGTCTCCGGCGTCTCGCCCGAGGTCTGGGCGACGACGGCGTCGGTGGTGTCCGCCACCGGACCGGTCGAGGACTCGACCGCCGCGCGGCCGGCCTCGGTGCCCCCGGCGGTGGTGCCGCTGGAGCCCGAGCGACGCTGCAGGCGCTGCGCGCGCTCGCGACGCTGCTGGCGGTCGGCCAGGGCCTCGAGGGCCGCGCGCTCGGCCCGCGAGCCGCTCACGTCGCCCTTGTAGATCCACACCTTGACGCCGATGCGACCGAAGGTCGTCCGGGCCTCGTAGATGCCGTAGTCGATGTTCGCGCGGAGCGTGTGCAGCGGCACCCGGCCCTCGCGGTAGAACTCCGACCGGCTCATCTCCGTGCCGCCGAGGCGACCGGAGCACTGCACCCGGATCCCCTTGACCTGCGGGCTGCGCTGGGCCGACTGCATGGCCTTGCGCATGGCGCGACGGAAGCTGACCCGGCTCGACAGCTGCTCGGCCACGCCCTGGGCGACCAGCTGCGCGTCCGACTCGGGGTTCTTGACCTCGAGGATGTTCAGCTGGACCTGCTTGCCGGTGAGCTTCTCGAGCTCGCCGCGGATGCGGTCGGCCTCGGCGCCGCGGCGGCCGATGACGATGCCGGGACGGGCGGTGTGGATGTCGACACGGACCCGGTCACGGGTGCGCTCGATCTCCACCTTCGAGATGCCGGCGCGCTCCATGCCCTTGCCCATGAGCTTCCGGATCGCCACGTCTTCCTTGACGTAGTCCTTGTACAGCTTGTCCGCGTACCACCGGGACTTGTAGTCGGTGGTGATGCCGAGCCGGAACCCGTGCGGGTTGACCTTCTGACCCACTAGCGGGTCCCTCCCCTCGTGTTGCTCTTCTGCTGGGTGGCGGGACCGGACTGGCCGGTGTCCCGACGCGCCTTGCGCGACTTCTGCGCGAGCTCGTCGCTGGAGGCGACCTCGCTCACCTCGACGGTGATGTGGCTGGTCCGCTTGTTGATGCGGAACGCCCGGCCCTGGGCCCGCGGACGGATCCGCTTGAGCGTCGGGCCCTCGTCGACGTACGCGGCGCTGATCACCAGCGCGTTGCGGTCGAGCTGCAGGTTGTGCTCGGCGTTGGCGACGGCGCTGGCCACCACCTTCGCCACCGGCTCACTGGCCGCCTGCGGCGCGAAGCGCAGCAGGGCCAGGGCCTCGTCGGTGGGCAGGTAGCGGACGAGATCCACCACCCGGCGGGCCTTCATGGGGGTGACGCGGACGAAGCGGGCCGTGGCCCGCGCGACCGGCGTCTCCTGTCCCAACTGGGAAGTCATAGGAATCTCTCTCTACCTGGTCAGCCCCGCCGCGAGCGGCGGTCGTCCTTGATGTGCCCACGGAAGGTGCGCGTGGGAGCGAACTCACCGAGCTTGTGCCCGACCATCGCCTCGGTCACGAAGACCGGGACGTGCTTGCGGCCGTCGTGCACCGCGAGGGTGTGACCCAGCATGTCCGGGATGATCGTCGAGCGGCGTGACCAGGTACGGATCACGTTCTTGGTGCCCTTCTCGTTCTGCGCGTCCACCTTCTTGAGCAGGTGGTCGTCGACGAACGGGCCCTTCTTCAGGCTGCGTGGCATGTCTGTCGGCTCCTATCCCGCTCAGCGCTTCTTGTTGGCGCGCCGGCGGCGCACGATCAGGGCGTCACTGGCCTTGCGCTTGCGCGTGCGGCCCTCCGGCTTGCCCTTCGGGTTCACCGGGTGGCGCCCACCGGAGGTCTTGCCCTCACCACCACCGTGCGGGTGGTCGACCGGGTTCATGGCGACACCGCGGACGGTCGGGCGCTTGCCCTTCCACCGCATGCGGCCGGCCTTGCCCCAGTTGATGTTCGACTGCTCGGCGTTGCCGACCTCGCCGATGGTGGCGCGGCAGCGGACGTCGACGTTGCGGATCTCGCCCGACGGCATGCGCAGCTGGGCGAACCGGCCCTCGCGGGCGACCAGCTGCACGCTGGTACCCGCCGACCGGGCGATCTTCGCGCCGCCACCGGGACGGAGCTCGATGGCGTGAACCACCGTGCCGACCGGGATGTTCCGCAGCGGCAGGTTGTTGCCGGGCTTGATGTCGGCGGCGGGGCCGCACTCCACCAAGTCACCCTGCTTCAGCTTGGCCGGCGCGATGATGTAGCGCTTCTCGCCGTCCGCGAAGTGCAGCAGCGCGATGCGCGACGTCCGGTTGGGGTCGTACTCGATGTGCGCGACCTTGGCGGGCACGCCGTCCTTGTCGGCACGGCGGAAGTCGATCACCCGGTAGGCGCGCTTGTGACCGCCGCCCTGGTGGCGAGCGGTGACCTTCCCGTGGACGTTGCGCCCGCCGCGGCCGTGCAGCGGCCGGACCAGCGACTTCTCGGGATGGTCGCGGGTGACCTCAGCAAAGTCGGCGACGCTGGAGCCACGGCGGCCCGGCGTCGTCGGCTTGTACTTGCGGATAGCCATCTGACTTGAGTCCTCTATCTCTGGTCCGGAGGGTCACCGGCGCTCAGGCGCCGGGACCACCGAAGATCTCGATGCGGTCGCCGGGCGCGAGCGAGACGATGGCGCGCTTGGTGTTCGGGCGCCTGCCCATGCGGTTGCCCTTGCTGCGCTTCTTCTTGCCCTGGCGGTTGATCGTGTTGACGTCGAGGACCTTCACATTGAAGACCTGCGCCACAGCGATCTTGATCTGCGTCTTGTTGGCGTCGGGGTGCACGAGGAACGTGTACTGGTTCTCGTCCAGCAGCCCGTAGCTCTTCTCCGAGATGACCGGCGCGAGCAGGACGTCCCGGGCGTCGTGGAAGGTCACGCCTTCTCCTCGGTGGTGTCGGTGGAGGAGCTCTCGACCTCGATGTCGGGCTTGGCCGAGCGGCGGACCGGTCCGGCGACGAACTCCGCGAGCGCCGCCTCCGTGAAGACGATCTCGTCGGAGAGCAGCACGTCGTACGTGTTCAGCTGTCCCGCCTCGAGCAGGTGCACCCGGGGCTCGTTGCGCAGGCTGATCCAGTTGAGGACGTCGTCGTGGTCGAGGACCACGAGGACGCGCTTGGCCTGGGTCACGGCGTCGAGCGCCTTGAGCGCCTCCTTCGTCTTCGGGGCGTCGCCCTCGATGAAGGTGGTGATCACGTGCACGCGGTCCTCGCGGGCCCGGTCGGAGAGGGCCCCGCGCAGGGCGGCCGCCTTCATCTTCTTGGGGGTCCGCTGGGTGTAGTCGCGCGGCTGCGGGCCGTGGACGATGCCACCGCCGGTGAACTGCGGGGCGCGGATCGAGCCCTGACGGGCGCGGCCGGTGCCCTTCTGGCGGTAGGGCTTGACGCCACCGCCGCGCACCTTGCCGCGGGTCTTCGTCGAGTGCGTGCCCTGTCGCGCGGCAGCGAGCTGCGCCACGACGACCTGGTGCATCAGCGAGACGTTCGCGTTGGCGTCGAAGAGCTCACCGGGCAGCGTCACGCTGCCGGTGGCCTCGCCCGCCGGCGTGCGGACGTCGACCTGGCGGTCGGCGCGCGTCTGGGCGGAATCGCCCTTGATCAGGCTGGTCACTTGTCACTCCCCACGGGGCCGCCCTTGACGGCCGAACGGACGAGCACGAGGCCGCCCTTCGGACCGGGGATCGCGCCCTTGATCAGCAGCAGCCCGCGCTCGGTGTCCACCTTGTGGACGGTGAGCGAGAGCGTCGTCGTCTTGACCGCACCCATGCGGCCGGCCATGCGCAGGCCCTTGAAGACCCGGCCGGGGGTCGAGGCGCCGCCGATGGAGCCGGGCGACCGGTGCTTGCGCTGGGTGCCGTGACCGGCGCCCAGGCCCTTGAACCCGTGCCTCTTCATGACACCGGCGGTGCCCTTGCCCTTGCTGGTGCCGATGACGTCGACCTTCGCGACGCCCTCGAGGACCTCGGCCGTCAGCTCCTGGCCGACGGTGTAGGTGGACGCGTCGTTGGTACGCAGCTCCACCACGTGGCGGCGCGGCGTCACGCCGGCCTTGGCGAAGTGGCCACCCTCGGGCTTGTTCACCTTGCGGGGGTCGATCTCACCGAAGCCGATCTGGACGGCGGAGTAGCCGTCCACCTCGGGGGTGCGCACCTGGGTGACCACGCACGGCCCCGCCTTGACGACGGTCACCGGCACGATGCGGTTGTTCTCGTCGAAGACCTGGGTCATGCCCAGCTTCTCGCCGAGGAGCCCGCGGAAGTTGCTCGCCATGACTCCCCCTTACTGGATGTTGACGTCGACCGAGGCCGGGAGGTCGATGCGCATGAGCGCGTCGACCGTCTTCGGCGTCGGGTCGAGGATGTCGATGAGCCGCTTGTGCGTGCGCATCTCGAAGTGCTCCCGCGAGTCCTTGTACTTGTGCGGGGAGCGGATGACGCAGTACACGTTCTTCTCCGTCGGCAGCGGCACCGGGCCGACGACGCGCGCACCGGTCTTGGTCACCGTGTCCACGATGCGCCGCGCCGAGGCATCGATGGCCTCGTGGTCGTAGGCCTTCAGCCGGATGCGGATCTTCTGTCCCGCCATCGCTGTTCTCGCTCCTGCCGATCGTGAGTCTGTCTGTGGTGGGCCCGGGTCCGGACCCAGCGGGTCCGTGTGCGGACCCGGGCGACGGGCGGCGGCCTGGAGGCCGCCGCCCGTCTGCGGGTACTACTTGTTGATCTTGACGACGCGGCCGGCGCCGACGGTCCGACCACCCTCACGGATGGCGAACTTGAGCCCCTCCTCCATGGCGATCGGCTGGATCAGCTCGACCGTCATCTCGGTGTTGTCGCCGGGCATGACCATCTCGGTGCCGGCGGGCAGCGTCACGACGCCCGTCACGTCCGTCGTCCGGAAGTAGAACTGCGGACGGTAGTTGTTGAAGAACGGCGTGTGCCGGCCACCCTCGTCCTTGGAGAGGATGAAGACCGAGGCCTCGAAGTTCGTGTGCGGGGTGATGGAACCCGGCTTCACGACGACCTGGCCGCGCTCGACGTCCTCGCGCTTGATGCCACGCAGGAGCAGACCGACGTTGTCACCGGCCTGGCCCTGGTCGAGCAGCTTGCGGAACATCTCGACACCGGTGACGGTGGTCTTGGTCGAGGTGGGCCGGATGCCGACGATCTCGACCTCCTCCGACACCTTGACGATGCCGCGCTCCACGCGACCGGTCACGACGGTGCCGCGGCCGGTGATGGTGAAGACATCCTCGACGGGCATGAGGAACGGCTTGTCCACGTCACGCTCGGGCTCGGGGATGGCCGTGTCGACGGCGTCCATGAGCTCCATGAGCTTGTCGCCCCACTCGGTGTCGCCCTCGAGGGCCTTCAGCGCCGAGACGCGGACCACGGGGACGTCGTCACCCGGGAACTCGTACTCGGACAGCAGCTCGCGGACCTCCAGCTCGACGAGCTCGAGGATCTCCTCGTCGTCGACCATGTCGGCCTTGTTGAGCGCCACCACGATGTAGGGGACGCCGACCTGGCGGGCCAGGAGCACGTGCTCCTTGGTCTGCGGCATCGGGCCGTCGGTGGCGGCGACCACGAGGATCGCGCCGTCCATCTGCGCCGCACCCGTGATCATGTTCTTGATGTAGTCGGCGTGCCCGGGGCAGTCGACGTGCGCGTAGTGACGCTTCTCGGTCTGGTACTCGACGTGCGCGATCGAGATCGTGATGCCGCGAGCCTTCTCCTCGGGCGCCTTGTCGATCTGGTCGAACGCAGACGCCTCGTTGAGGTTCGGGTACTTGTCGTGCAGGACCTTGGTGATCGCCGCGGTCAGCGTCGTCTTCCCATGGTCGATGTGCCCGATGGTGCCGATGTTGACGTGCGGCTTGGTCCGCTCGAACTTGGCCTTGGCCACTGGGTTCCTCTCCTCGTGGTGTCGCAGTCGTACGCGTGTCTGGGGTGGGGTTGCTGGGGGGTGCCGGGCGAGGGTTCCGCCCGGCGGGTCACTCGCCGGTCGCCTTGGCGATGATCTCCTTGGCGACGTTCTGCGGGACCTCCGCGTAGGTCTCGAAGACCATGCTGTAGCTCGCCCGCCCCTGGGTGCGGCTGCGCAGGTCGCCTACGTAGCCGAACATCTCCGACAGCGGAACCAGCGCCTTGACGACCCGGGCACCGGAGCGCTCGTCCATCGCCTGGATGGTGCCGCGGCGGGAGTTCAGGTCGCCGATGACGTCGCCCATGTTCTCCTCGGGCGTGACGACCTCGACGGCCATCATCGGCTCGAGCAGGGCGGGGCTCGCCTTGCGGGCGGCCTCCTTGAAGGCGATCGAGCCGGCGATCTTGAAGGCCATCTCCGAGGAGTCGACCTCGTGGTACTGGCCGTCCAGGAGCGAGGCCTTCACACCGACCATCGGGTAGCCGGCGAGCACGCCGTACTGCATGGCGTCCTGCATGCCCGCGTCGACCGAGGGGATGTACTCCTTCGGGATGCGGCCACCGGTGACCTTGTTCTCGAACACGTAGGTCGCCGAGTCACCGCTCATCTCGAGCGGCTCGAGGGCGATCTGCACCTTCGCGAACTGGCCGGAGCCACCCGTCTGCTTCTTGTGCGTGTAGTCGTAGCGCTCGACGGCCTTGCGGATCGTCTCGCGGTAGGCCACCTGCGGCTTGCCGACGTTGGCCTCGACGTTGAACTCACGCCGCATGCGGTCGACCAGGATCTCCAGGTGCAGCTCGCCCATGCCGGAGATGACGGTCTGACCCGTCTCCTCGTCGAGGCGGACCTGGAACGTCGGGTCCTCCTCGGCCAGCTTCTGGATGGCCGTGCCCAGCTTCTCCTGGTCGCTCTTCGTCTTCGGCTCGATGGCGACCGAGATGACCGGCGCGGGGAAGGTCATCGACTCCAGGATCACGGGCTTCTGCGGGTCGCAGAGGGTGTCCCCGGTCGTCGTCTGCTTCATCCCGTTGACGGCGACGATCTCGCCGGCGCCCACGCCCTGGCGCTCCTCGCGCTTGTTGGCGTGCATCTGGTAGATCTTGCCGACCCGCTCCTTGCGGTCCTTGGTGCTGTTCAGCACCGGGGAACCAGCGTCGAGCTTGCCGGAGTAGACCCGGATGTAGGTGAGCTTGCCGAGGTGCTGGTCGGTCTGGATCTTGAAGGCCAGCGCGGAGAACGGCTCGTCCTCGTCCGCGTGCCGGAGCACCTCGGTGGTGCCGTCCAGGGCGGTGCCGACGATCGCCTCGATGTCCAGCGGGCTCGGCAGGTAGTCGACGACGGCGTCGAGCATGGGCTGCACGCCCTTGTTCTTGAACGCCGAGCCGGTGACGACCGGGTTGACCTGACCCGCGATCGTCGCCTTGCGGATGGCGGCCTTGATGGTCTCCACGGAGACCTCCTCGCCGGCGAGGTAGGCCTCCATGATCGCGTCGTCGTTCTCCGCGACGCCCTCGAGCAGCTTCTCCCGGTACTCGGCGGCCTGGTCGGCCAGCTCCGCAGGGATCTCCTCGATCTCGTAGTCCTCGCCGAGCTTGGTCTCGCCGCGCCAGGTGAGGGCCTTCATCTGCACCAGGTCGACGACACCGATGAAGTCACCCTCGGCGCCAATCGGGATCTGGAGGACCAGCGGGTTGGCGTTCAGCCGCTCGACCATCATGTCGACGCAGCGGAAGAAGTTCGCGCCGGTGCGGTCGAGCTTGTTGACGAAGCACATGCGGGGGACGCCGTACTTCTCCGCCTGCCGCCAGACCTGCTCGGTCTGGGGCTCCACGCCCGCGACACCGTCGTAGACGGCGACCGCACCGTCGAGCACCCGCAGGGACCGCTCCACCTCGACGGTGAAGTCCACGTGGCCCGGGGTGTCGATGATGTTGATGTCGAAGCCGTTCCAGGAGCACTTCGTCGCGGCCGACGTGATGGTGATGCCGCGCTCCTGCTCCTGCTCCATCCAGTCCATCGTGGCCGCGCCGTCGTGGACCTCACCGATCTTGTAGTTGATACCGGTGTAGAAGAGGATGCGCTCGGTCGTCGTGGTCTTGCCGGCGTCGATGTGCGCCATGATCCCGATGTTGCGGGTCTTGGCGAGCTGGGCCGCGTTGCTGGCCATCTCTACTTCTCCTCTTCGGTTCGGTCCGTGCTCGGGTGCCGGGGATCGCCCGGCGTGTCCGCGGGCAGCGGCTGCTGGTGGAGTTCGCTCACCAGCGGTACAGCGGTGCCGGCTGGGTCACCAGCGGTAGTGCGCAAAGGCCTTGTTCGACTCGGCCATCTTGTGGGTGTCCTCGCGGCGCTTGACCGCGGCGCCCAGGCCGTTGCTGGCGTCGAGCAGCTCGTTCATGAGGCGCTCGGTCATGGTCTTCTCGCGACGGGCGCGGCTGTACTGGATCAGCCAGCGCAGGCCCAGCGTGGTGCTCCGCGAGGGGCGCACCTCGACCGGCACCTGGTAGGTCGCACCACCGACGCGGCGGCTGCGGACCTCGAGCGACGGCTTGACGTTGTCCAGCGCGCGCTTGAGCGTGACGACCGGGTCGGTGTCGCTCTTGGCGCGGGCGCCCTCGAGGGCGCCGTAGACGATCGCCTCGGCGATCGAGCGCTTGCCGTCGACCAGCACCTTGTTCACCAGCTGGGTGACCAGCTGGGACTGGTACACCGGGTCGGCGACCAGCGGACGCTTCGGCGCAGGGCCCTTGCGCGGCATTAGCTCTTCTCCTTCTTGGCGCCGTACTTGCTGCGAGCCTGCTTGCGGTTGCGGACACCCTGGGTGTCCAGCGAGCCGCGGATGATCTTGTAGCGCACGCCCGGGAGGTCCTTCACCCGGCCGCCGCGCACGAGCACCATCGAGTGCTCCTGCAGGTTGTGGCCGACACCGGGGATGTAGGCGGTCACCTCGATGCCACTGGTGAGCCGGACGCGCGCGACCTTCCGCAGCGCCGAGTTCGGCTTCTTCGGCGTCGTCGTGTAGACGCGGGTGCACACACCGCGACGCTGCGGGGAGCCCTTCAGCGCCGGCGTCGTGGTCTTGACGACCTTGTCCTCGCGGCCCTTGCGGACCAGCTGGTTGATCGTGGGCATGGGGGGCCTGGATCTCCTACCTGCGCTGGGTCGTGCTGTCGGTCGGTCTGTTGTCGTGCCGGGTGCCGTCCTGCTGGGGTCACACCCGGGCCAGGCGGCAGTCCACCTCCGGCCCCCGCGGTCGGGCGTGTCGCCCTTCCCGGGACCGGTTGTCTTCGCCAACCGGATCGGTCGCCCCCCGCGACTCGGCGCCACCAACCTGCCGGCGAGCGCACCGCGAACGGGAGCAGGCCCAGGGCACCCTGGGCACGGCTGACCACGATACTCGTGCCGAAGAGGCCGGTGCAAACCGGGTCCCCATGTCGACGGAGCGGCACCGCTCACAGTGGCGCCTCTGTGCCGTCAACGCCCCGCTCGCCGGTTCATTCCCGGCCTACGGGACCGGCCGGTCCACGGTGGTCGGAGCGACCATACCGGCCGCGCGCGGGCCGCGTCGCCTTCCGTCCTGTCCTACCTCCGCCCTACCGTCGGTGCCAGGACGACCACCCACGGCAACGTGCCGGGGACGAAGGGGGAACGGTGCAGATCGACTCGGCGCGGGAGCTCAAGGCGAGGCTGGGCGCCCGGCTGGCGGGCTGGCCGGCTCCGGTCAGCGCGAGCGGCCTGGCGCCGGGGCGTGTGTGGTTCCCCCCTGCACTGGGCCTGAGCCCGCTGGCCGGCGGGCGGGCGCGGCTGGCGATCCGCGTGGCCACCCCGGCCGACGCGGCCACCCTGCTCGAGGGTGTGGCCGACGCCGTGCGGGCCGAGGTCGACGTCCGGGTCATCGGGCCCGTGCGCGCCCAGACCTCGTCGCCCTCCGCGCCGGCGGTGCCCCCGGCCGACCTGCAGCGCAGGGTCCGGCCGCTGCGGCCGGGGCTGTCCGTCGCGCATCCGGCGGTGACGGCGGGGACGCTGGGCGGCGTCGTGCGCATGGGCGGGCGGCCGGCGATCCTCTCGAACAACCACGTGCTGGCCGCCAGCGACGCCGCGTCCGTGGGAGACCCTGTCCTGCAGCCCGGTCCGGCGGACGGCGGCACCGGCGCCGACCGGGTCGCCACGCTCAGCGCGTTCGTGCGGTTCACCGCGGGGCGCAACCTGGTGGACGCCGCGGTCGCGGTGCTGGACCCCGGCGTCGAGGCCGATCCGGCCGGCTATCCGGGCGGGCCCCTGGCGGCGGTCGTGGCCGACGGGGACGAGGTGGACCCCGACGAGGCCGTGGAGAAGGTCGGCCGCACGACGGGGCACACCCGCGGCCGGATCACGGCGGTCGAGGTCGACGGCGTCGCCGTCCAGTACGACGACGTGGTGCACACCTTCGACGGGCAGATCGAGATCGAGGGGGTCGGCGGCGCGTTCAGCGCCGGCGGCGACAGCGGGTCGGTCATCTGGCGCAGCGGCGACCGCGCTCCCCTGGCGCTGCTGTTCGCCGGCAGCGACGTCGGCGGGGCACAGGGCGGCGGCGTGACCTTCGCCAGCCCGCTGGCCACCGTGCTCGCCGCCCTCGGCGCGGAGTGGTGACGGGCCCTCGCGCCCCCCTCCACGCGCACGCTCGCGGCGGGCCGGCGCGCGAGGGACGGAGGAGCGTGCGGAAGGCGGGGCCTCCTACTGTTCCTGGGGCCGCGAGTGGCGCACCATGGGGGGCGTGTCCGACCGTGCCGCCGCCCGCGCCGCCAAGAGCGCCCTGAGCCAGCAGCTCGCCGCTGTTCCCGAGGTCGTGGGCATCGGGCTGGCCCGGCGCGGCACCGGGTACGTGGTGAAGGTCGATCTCGCCGACCCGCTCGCTGCCCGGCGCGTGCCCCGGGACGTCGACGGCGTCCGGGTCGTGACCTCGGTGGTCGGGGTGGTCCGCCCGCTCTGAGCCCGCGCCGATACGGTCGTCCCGGCGCCGACGACGGCGTCGACGACCCCGGGAGGGCACGTGCGCATCGGCATCCAGGCCAGCTACAGCGGGGGCTTTCGCGAGACCGCGGACGAGATCCGCGATCTCGAGGCCGCCGGGCTCGACGTCGCCACCGTGGCGGAGGTGTACACGTTCGACTCGGTCAGCCAGCTGGGCTACCTCGCGGCGGTGACCGAGCGGGTCGAGCTGCTGGCGGGCATCCTGCCGATCTACAGCCGCACCCCCGCGCTGCTGGCCATGACCGCGGCCGGATTGGACTTCGTGTCCGACGGCCGGTTCACCCTCGGACTGGGGGCCTCCGGACCGCAGGTCGTCGAGGGGTGGCACGGGGTGCCCTACGACGCGCCGCTGCAGCGGACCCGGGAGATCGTCGAGATCTGCCGCCAGGTGTGGCGGCGGGAGCGGCTGGAGCATGCGGGCCCGAAGTACACGGTCCCCCTGCCGCCCGAGCAGGGCACCGGGCTGGGCAAGCCGCTCAAGCTGATCAACACGCCGGTGCGCCAGCGGGTGCCGATCATGCTCGCCGCACTGGGTCCGAAGAACGTCGAGCTCGCCGCCGAGATCGCCGAGGCGTGGGAGCCGATCTGGTTCATGCCCGAGCGGGCCGCCGACGTCTGGGGCGAGGCCCTCTCGGCCGGCAAGGCCAAGCGCGACCCCTCCCTGGGCGAGCTCCAGGTGGTCGTAGGAGTCCCGGTGGCCATCGGCGAGGACGTCGACGCGCTGCACGACCTCGTCCGGCCCCACCTGGCCCTGTACGTCGGCGGGATGGGCGCCAAGGGCAAGAACTTCTACAACGACCTCGCGCGCCGCTACGGGTTCGCTGACGCCGCGGAGACGGTGCAGGAGCTCTACCTGTCGGGCCGCAAGGACGAGGCGGCCGCCGCCCTCCCCGACGAGCTGGTGCGGGCGGTCTCGCTGATCGGCCCCGAGGGGTACGTCGCCGAGCGCATCGCCGCGTTCGCCGAGGCCGGCGTGACCACGCTGGCTCTGCAGCCGCTGGACGACAGCCGCGAGAACCGGCTGCGGACCGTGGAGACGATGCGCCGCCTCTGCGGGTAGCGCGGCCGCGTTCCGTCACGGACGCGAACTCCCCCCGGACGCGAGAGGGCCCCGCAGGCTGATGCCTGCGGGGCCCTCGTCGTGCGGTGCTGGAGCGGCCTCCCTCAGGGTCCCGCCACGCGCGTGCGAGCGGTGGGGTGAGGGAGGCCTGTCATCAGCCGCGCCAGTCGTACTCCTCCAGGCGCACGGCCTCGCCGGAGCCCGAGCCGAAGACGTCGGGGCTGTAGTACTGCCCGTCGTCGTACCCGGCCATCGTGTAGACGGCGGCGCGGGCCTCCTCGGTCGGCTCGACCGTGATGTTGCGGTAGCGGCTGATGCCGGTACCGGCCGGGATGAGCTTCCCGATGATCACGTTCTCCTTGAGGCCGAGCAGGCTGTCGCTCTTGCCCTGGATCGCCGCGTCGGTGAGCACCTTGGTCGTCTCCTGGAAGGAGGCGGCCGACAGCCACGACTCGGTGGCGAGCGAGGCCTTCGTGATGCCCATCAGCACCGGACGGGCCGAGGCCGGCTCGGCGCCCTCGGCGACGACGCGGCGGTTCTCGGTCTCGAACAGCGTCCGCTCGACCAGCGCCCCGGGCAGGAACTCCGTCGCGCCCGAGTCGATGATGGTCACCCGCTTCAGCATCTGGCGGATGATCACCTCGATGTGCTTGTCGTGGATCGACACGCCCTGGCTGCGGTAGACCTCCTGGACCTCCCGGACCAGGTGCAACTGCACCTCGCGGGGCCCCATGATCCGCAGCACCTCGTGCGGGTCGACCGCACCCTCGGTGAGCTGCTCGCCCACCTCGACGTGCTGGCCGTCCTCGACACGCAGCCGCGACCGGCGCGACAGCTTGTCGATGACGACCTCGTCGGAGCCGTCGTCCGGAGTGATGGTGAGCTTGCGGAACTGCTCGCCGTCCTCGATGCGGACGCTGCCGGCGAGCTCCGCGATCGGCGCCTTGCCCTTGGGGACGCGGGCCTCGAAGAGCTCCACCACACGCGGCAGACCGTGGGTGATGTCGGCACCGGCCACACCGCCGGTGTGGAAGGTGCGCATCGTCAGCTGCGTGCCGGGCTCGCCGATCGACTGGGCGGCGATGATGCCGACCGCCTCGCCGACGTCCACGAGCTTGCCGGACGCGAGCGACCGGCCGTAGCAGGTGGCGCAGGTGCCCAGCAGCGACTCGCAGGTCAGGACGCAGCGGACCTTGACCTCCGCCACGCCGGCCTCGATGAGCTCCGCGAGGAGCACGTCACCCAGGTCCGAACCGGCCTGCGCGATGACGGTCCCGTCCTCGGCCACCGCGTCGGCGGCCAGGGCACGGGCGTACACGCTGGTCTCGACGTGGGCGTCGCGGGTCAGGCGACCGTCGATGACCGTGCCGATCGGCATGAGGACGCCGCGGTCGGTGCCGCAGTCCTCCTCACGGATGATGACGTCCTGCGAGACGTCGACCAGCCGGCGGGTGAGGTACCCGGAGTCGGCGGTCCGCAGCGCGGTGTCGGCCAGGCCCTTGCGGGCGCCGTGCGTGGAGATGAAGTACTCCAGCACCGACAGACCCTCCCGGAAGTTGGCCTTGATCGGCCGCGGGATGATCTCGCCCTTCGGGTTGGCCACCAGGCCACGCATGCCGGCGATCTGGCTGATCTGCATCATGTTGCCTCGGGCGCCCGAGTTGACCATGACCCAGACCGGGTTCGTGGTGGGGAAGTTGTCCACCATCGCCTGGCTGACCTCGGCCCGCGCGCGGGTCCAGATCTCGATGAGCTCGCTGCGCCGCTCGGAGTCGGTGATGACGCCGCGCTCGTACTGCTTCTCGATCGCGCGCGCCTCGGCCTCGTGGCGGCCCAGGATCTCCTGCTTCGACGGCGGCGTGACGACGTCGTCGATGGCGATCGTGATGCCGGCCCGGGTGGCCCAGTGGAAACCGGCCGACTTGAGGGCGTCCAGCGTCGCCGCGACCTGCACCTTGGGGTAGCGCTCGGCGAGGTCGTTGACGATCGCCCCGAGCTCCTTCTTCGGCACCTGGTAGTTGACGAACCGGTAGTCCTCGGGCAGCGCCTCGTTGAACAGCACCCGGCCCAGGCTGGTGAGCACGCGGGCGGGAGCCCCCGGCGTCCAGTCCTCCGGCTGCTCCCACGCCTCGTTCACGCCGTTGTCGACGCCGAAGACCTCGTCCAGGCGGATCCAGGCCCGCTCCTGCAGACCGAGGGCGCCCTTGTCGTAGGCCATGACGGCCTCGGCGGTCGAGGAGAACGACCACGGCTGGCCACCGTCGGCCTCCAGCGGCGAGGCCACCAGGGTCGTCAGGTGGTACAGGCCGAGCACCATGTCCTGGGTCGGCGCGGTGATCGGGCGACCGTCGGCCGGGCTGAGGATGTTGTTGCTCGACAGCATCAGGATCCGGGCCTCGGCCTGCGCCTCGGCCGACAGCGGCAGGTGCACCGCCATCTGGTCACCGTCGAAGTCCGCGTTGAACGCGGTGCAGACGAGCGGGTGGATCTGGATGGCCTTGCCCTCGACCAGCTGAGGCTCGAAGGCCTGGATGCCCAGGCGGTGCAGGGTCGGCGCGCGGTTCAGCAGCACCGGGTGCTCGGTGATGACCTCCTCGAGCACGTCCCACACGACCGGCCGCGCGCGCTCCACCATCCGCTTGGCGGACTTGATGTTCTGCGCGTGGTTGAGGTCGACGAGCCGCTTCATGACGAACGGCTTGAACAGCTCGAGCGCCATCTGCTTGGGCAGACCGCACTGGTGCAGCTTGAGCTGCGGGCCGACGACGATGACCGAGCGGCCGGAGTAGTCGACGCGCTTGCCGAGCAGGTTCTGCCGGAACCGGCCCTGCTTGCCCTTGAGCAGGTCGCTCAGCGACTTGAGCGGGCGGTTGCCCGGGCCGGTGACCGGCCGGCCGCGGCGGCCGTTGTCGAACAGCGCGTCCACGGACTCCTGGAGCATCCGCTTCTCGTTGTTGACGATGATCTCGGGCGCGCCGAGGTCCAGCAGTCGCTTCAGCCGGTTGTTCCGGTTGATGACGCGGCGGTACAGGTCGTTCATGTCGCTGGTCGCGAAGCGGCCACCGTCGAGCTGCACCATCGGGCGCAGGTCCGGCGGGATGACCGGGACGCAGTCCAGCACCATGCCCATGGGCGAGTTGCGGGTCTGCTGGAACGCGGCGACGACCTTGAGCCGCTTCAGCGCGCGCAGCTTGCGCTGCCCCTTGCCGTTGCGGATGGTGTCGCGCAGCGAGATGGCCTCGGCGTCGAGGTCGAAGCCGGCGAGCAGCTTCTGCAGCGCCGCGGCGCCCATGCCGCCCTCGAAGTACTCACCGAAGCGGTCCCGCAGCTCGCGGTAGAGGCCCTCGTCGGAGATGAGCTGCTTGACCTCGAGCTTGCGGAAGGTGTCGAGCACCTCCTCGAGGCGGTCGATCTCGCGCTGGGCGCGGTCGCGCATCTGGCGCATCTCGCGCTCGCCGCCCTCGCGGACCTTGCGGCGCACGTCGGACTTGGCACCCTCGGCCTCGAGCTCGGCGAGGTCGGCCTCCAGCTTCTGCTGGCGACCCTCCACGTCGGCGTCGCGCCGGGTCTCGAGGTTGTGCTTCTCGGCACTGATCTCCGCCTCGATCGTCGGCAGGTCGCGGTGGCGCGACTCGTCGTCGACCGTCGTGATCAGGTAGGCCGCGAAGTAGATGATCTTCTCGAGGTCCTTGGGCGCCAGGTCGAGCAGGTAGCCCAGGCGCGAGGGCACGCCCTTGAAGAACCAGATGTGGGTGACCGGTGCGGCGAGCTCGATGTGGCCCATGCGCTCGCGGCGGACCTTGGCCCGGGTCACCTCGACGCCGCAGCGCTCGCAGATGATGCCCTTGAACCGGACACGCTTGTACTTGCCGCAGTAGCACTCCCAGTCCCGGGTGGGACCGAAGATCTTCTCGCAGAAGAGACCGTCCTTCTCCGGACGGAGGGTGCGGTAGTTGATGGTCTCGGGCTTCTTCACCTCGCCGTGGGACCACTGACGGATGTCGTCACCACTGGCCAGGCCGATACGCAGTTCGTCGAAGAAGTTGACGTCGAGCAACTGATTACCCCTTTCAGGGGTTCGTAGCTAGATGCTGTGTGGAGGTGTCGGGGAGGGCGGCCCCGCCCCCCTCATCCCGCGCGGAGCGCGGGGCGAGGGGGGCGGGGTCCTTCCTCAGACGTCCTCGACGGACGACGGCTCGCGGCGGCTCAGGTCGATGCCCAGCTCCTCCGCGGCCCGGAAGACCTCGTCGTCGGTGTCGCGCAGCTCGATCGCCTGCCCGTCACCGGAGAGCACCTCGACGTTGAGGCACAGCGACTGGAGCTCCTTGAGCAACACCTTGAACGACTCCGGGATGCCCGGCTCGGGGATGTTCTCGCCCTTGACGATGGCCTCGTAGACCTTGACCCGGCCGAGGATGTCGTCGGACTTGATGGTCAGCAGCTCCTGCAGCGCGTAGGCCGCGCCGTAGGCCTGCATCGCCCAGCACTCCATCTCGCCGAAGCGCTGGCCACCGAACTGCGCCTTACCACCCAGCGGCTGCTGCGTGATCATGGAGTACGGGCCGGTCGAACGGGCGTGGATCTTGTCGTCGACCAGGTGGAGCAGCTTCAGGATGTAGACGTAGCCCACGGCGATCGGCTCGGGGAAGGGCTCCCCGGACCGGCCGTCGAACAGCCGGGCCTTGCCCGTCTCCTTGACCATGCGCTGACCGTCGCGGTTCGGGATCGTCGCGCCCAGCAGGCCGACGATCTCGTCCTCCTTGGCACCGTCGAACACGGGCGTCGCCGTCCGGGTGCTCGGCGCCGCGGCGCGGGCGGCGGACGGCAGGTTGGCGGCCCACTCGGGGGTGCCCTCGACCTCCCAGCCCTGCTTGGCGACCCAGCCCAGGTGCATCTCCAGGACCTGGCCGACGTTCATCCGGCCGGGCACGCCCAGCGGGTTGAGCACGATGTCGACCGGGGTGCCGTCCTCGAGGAACGGCATGTCCTCCTGCGGCAGGATCTTCGCGATGACGCCCTTGTTGCCGTGGCGTCCGGCGAGCTTGTCGCCGTCGGAGATCTTGCGCATCTGGGCGACGTAGACCCGGATCAGCTCGTTGACGCCGGCGGGCAGCTCGTCGCCGTCCTCGCGCGAGAACACGCGGACGCCGATGACCTTGCCGGACTCGCCGTGCTTGACCTTGAGGCTGGTGTCGCGCACCTCGCGGGCCTTCTCGCCGAAGATCGCGCGCAGCAGGCGCTCCTCGGGGGTCAGCTCGGTCTCGCCCTTGGGCGTGACCTTGCCGACGAGGATGTCGCCGGGGACAACCTCGGCACCGATGCGGATGATGCCGCGCTCGTCGAGGTCGGCCAGCACCTCCTCGGAGACGTTCGGGATGTCCCGGGTGATCTCCTCGGCGCCGAGCTTGGTGTCGCGGGCGTCGACCTCGAACTCCTCGATGTGGATCGAGGACAGGACGTCGTCCTGCACGAGGCGCTGCGACAGGATGATCGCGTCCTCGTAGTTGTGGCCCTCCCACGGCATGAAGGCGACGAGCAGGTTCTTGCCCAGCGCCATCTCGCCCTGGTCGGTGCACGGCCCGTCGGCGATGACCTGGCCGACCTCGACCCGCTGACCCTCGTCGACGACGGGGCTCTGGTTGATCGAGGTGCCCTGGTTCGAGCGACGGAACTTCAGCAGCCGGTAGGTCTGCCGGGTGCCGTCGTCGGCCATGACGGTGACGTAGTCGGCGGTCGAGTCCTCCACGACGCCGGCCTTCTCGGCCACGACCACGTCACCGGCGTCGACGGCGGCACGCAACTCCATGCCGGTGCCCACCAGGGGCGCCTCGCTGCGCAGCAGCGGGACAGCCTGACGCTGCATGTTGGCGCCCATGAGCGCGCGGTTGGCGTCGTCGTGCTCGAGGAACGGGATCATCGCCGTCGCGACCGAGGTCATCTGCCGCGGCGAGACGTCCATGTAGTCCACGTCCTCGGGCGCGAGGTCCGTGGTCTCCCCGCCCTTGGTGCGGACGAGCACGAGGTCCGTGGCGAAGCGGCCGTTCTCGTCCAGCGGCGAGTTGGCCTGCGCGACGACGAAGCGGTCCTCCTCGTCGGCGGTCAGGTAGTCGATCTGGTCGGTGACGGTGCCGTTGACGACCTTGCGGTACGGCGTCTCGATGAAGCCGAACGGGTTCACCCGGCCGAACGAGGACAGCGAGCCGATCAGGCCGATGTTCGGGCCTTCCGGCGTCTCGATCGGGCACATGCGGCCGTAGTGGCTCGGGTGGACGTCGCGGACCTCCATGCCGGCCCGCTCACGGGACAGACCGCCGGGACCCAGCGCCGACAGGCGGCGCTTGTGGGTCAGGCCCGCGAGGGGGTTGGTCTGGTCCATGAACTGGGACAGCTGGCTGGTGCCGAAGAACTCCTTGATGGAGGCGACGACCGGCCGGATGTTGATCAGGGTCTGCGGCGTGATCGCCTCGACGTCCTGGGTCGTCATCCGCTCGCGGACCACGCGCTCCATGCGGGACAGGCCGACCCGGATCTGGTTCTGGATCAGCTCGCCGACGGTGCGCAGGCGACGGTTGCCGAAGTGGTCGATGTCGTCGGTGCCGTGGTCGGGCTCGCCGGCGTGGAGGCGCACGACGTACTCGATGGTGGCGACGATGTCGTCCTCGGTCAGCGTGCTGGTGCCCTGCGGCACCGAGACGCCCAGCTTCTTGTTGACCTTGTAGCGGCCGACCTTCGCGAGGTCGTAGCGCTTGCTGTTGAAGAACAGGTTCTCCAGCAGCGCCTGGGCGCTCTCCCGCGTCGGCGGCTCGCCCGGACGCAGCTTGCGGTAGATGTCGAGCAGGGCCTCGTCCTGCCCGGCGATGTGGTCCTTCTCCAGCGTGGCCAGCACGGTGGGCGACCACTGGAAGTGCTCGCGGATGCGGTCCTCGGTCCAGCCGAGGGCCTTCAGCAGGACGGTGACCGGCTGGCGGCGCTTGCGGTCGATGCGGACGCCGACGGTGTCGCGCTTGTCGACGTCGAACTCCAGCCACGCCCCGCGGCTGGGGATGACCTTGGCGCTGAAGACGTCCTTGTCCGACGTCTTGTCCAGGGTCTTGTCGAAGTAGACGCCGGGGCTGCGGACCAGCTGGGACACGACGACGCGCTCGGTCCCGTTGATGACGAACGTGCCCTTGCTCGTCATGATCGGGAAGTCGCCCATGAACACCGTCTGGCTCTTGATCTCGCCGGTGGTGTTGTTCATGAACTCGGCGGTGACGAACAGCGGCGCCGCGTAGGTCATGTCCTTGTCCTTGCACTCCTCGAGGGACGCCTTGACGTCCTCGAAGCGCGGGTTGGAGAAGGACAGCGACATCGAGCCGCTGAAGTCCTCGATCGGGGAGATCTCCTCGAGGATCTCGGCGAGCCCGCCGACGGCGGCGGCCTGCTCCTCGGGCGAGAGGGTGGCGCGCCACTCGGGGCTGCCGATCAGCCAGTCGAACGAGGCGGTCTGCAGGGCCAGCAGGTCCGGGACCCCGAGGGGCTCACTGATCTTGGCGAAGGAGACGCGCAGCGGCGCGCCCGGGATCTTCTGCTGGTCGGCCTCGCCGGTGCGCGGACCGGACTGGGGGGCCTGGGTGGTGCCGGGGGAACTGGGGAATTCGGTGGTACCTGCGGAAATGCTGGTGGGGCGGGAGCCTGCCAAGATGCGTCCTTCCAAGGACCTCACGACGTGCGGGCGGTGGGTGCGGGTCGTCCTGGGTCGTCGTCGGTATCGGCGGGGCTGCACCCGGCCTGCGACGAGGCCCGCGCGGTCGGTCGGCAGGGTGCTCGAGAGGGTCCCCCCGGGCACCCCAGGTGACCCGTCTCGGCGGGCATGCAGTCAGGGGGCAGCGCAACAGGGAACCCTACCCCTGCCGCAAGACACTGTCCACGTCGGGAGCTGTGGCGACCGACACCACACCCGGGAAGGACCGTGCCGCGCGAGCGGTGCGGACTTCGCGGCCATGATGCCAGCCCCAGGCCCGCCGAGAAGCCGCCACGCCGGAGCGTGACCGGCCCTCAGCCGGTCGTGAGCACGGTCAGCTCGCTGATCCGCCATTCGTCGTCGGCCCGGACCATGCGGATCTGCACGGTGCGCACGCAGGACTGCTCGCCCTCGGGGGTCACGACGCACTCGCTCCCCTCGGGCGCCGGCTGCGTGCCGGAGTTCACCGACTTCGCCACCAGCTGGCCGAAGACCACCAGCGTGGCCTCCTGCTGGTCGTCGTCCACCTGCTGCACGGCGACGTCGCGGACGTCGTAGCGAATGGTGGCCGAGACCTGCTCGTAGGTGTCGATCAGCGCGCCCTCGGCCTCCGCCTCGTACCGGCTGCGCAGGTCCCCGGTGAGGACGTCGAGCTGGCCCGCCACGCTGCCCGCCGAGTCGCGGTAGTCGTAGCGGTAGACCGCCTCGACGTTCTCCTGCGCCGCGGTGAAGAGGTCCGGATCCACGTGCGTCCGGTCCGGCCCGCGCCACCACAGCAGCGCCGCGGCGCCGGCGGCCAGCACGCAGAGCACCGACAGGACGGCGACGACGGGCACCCGGCCGCGGGCCCGGGCGGCGCGGTGGTCACGGGCGCGACGGGGCTCGCGGTCGGAACGGGACCCGCGCCCCGGGCGGGCCTTCTCGATCGGAGTGGCCGGCGGCTCCGCGCCGGCGGTGCTGCGTGGACGGGGGCTGGGCCGGGCCGGCCGCGTGCCCTCCCCGGCGGTCGCCTCGTCCCGCTCGCGGCGGCTGCCGGCGACGCGGGGCCGCGGGCTCGGGCGCGGGGCGGCCGAGGCCCGCGGGCGCGGCGTGGGCCGGGGCCGCTCGTCGGGGCCGTCACTCATCGGGACCGGTCCCCCGGATCGCCGAGAGCAGCCACCGGTCGCCCTCGCGCTGCAGGTCCACCTCGATGCGGGAGCGGCTCACCTGGGCCGGCACCCCGCTCCCCTGCCGGGTCGTCGAGATGACCATCACCACCGTCCCCTCGTCCTCGGTCGCCCGGGTGACCCCGGCACCGACCACGTCCGTGCTGGTCACGGCCTGGCCGTCCACCAGGGCCTGCCGCGCGTCCTCCAGCGAGCCCACCGTCTCCCCGGTCAGCTCGCCGGTGGTGACCCGCCGCGCCTGCTCGATGTCCTCGTCGATGGTCAGGTAGTCGAACGAGGTGAGGTCGACGACGTTCGCGCGCGCCGCCTGGAGCACGTCGACGTAGGTGCCGGTCCGCACCGAGGACTCCTCCGCGAACAGCCGCGGCGCCAGCAGGTAGGCGTTGAGCCCGAGCAGGAGCAGCAGCAGGACCCCGAGCGCCGGCACGAGCGGCAGGCCGATCGCGCGGCGCCGCCGCCGGGGCGTCGTGGCGCGGTCGCCCTCCCCGTCGTCGGTCGTGCCCTCGCCGGCCGGCCGGTCGGCCGGGTCGTCCGCCCGGAGGCCCCTGGCGCCGTCGTCCGGGGTCGGGTCCGGAGCGCCCGGGACCTCCTCCTCGGCGCCGTCCGGTCGCATCCCGGCGTCGGCGACCGCGGCCCGCGCCGGCGACCCCGCAGCCTCCCGGGCCACCGGAGCGGGGAGGGGCGCACGCCGGCGCGCGCTCGGGCGCGGCCGGGCGGTGTCGCTCACGGCAGGGTCCTCTCGGTCGGGCGGATCGGTCGGGCGGCGCGCGGTCCTCCCGCGCGGGGGCATGTCCTCGCCGTCACGGACCCCCCAGGAGGGTGTCGGCGAACGGGAGCCCGCCCAGGATGCCGGTCAGCAGCTCGTCGATCGTCGCCAGGACGGGGGGCAGTGCCCCGACCTGGCCCTGCGGCCCCGGGGGGCCCACTCCCCCGCTGCGCCCGATGTTCTGCTCGCCGCGCAGGTCGGAGCCGGTCTCGTCGATCCCGTCCCCCGGGTTCGGGTCGACGCCGTCGACCACCTGGCAGCGGATCGCCTCCGTGTCGATGCGCAGGACGTCGTCCGGGCTGTCGACCTGGCCGGTGCCCACGTACCCGCTCGTGCAGGCCGCCGGGTCGTCGACGTTGAGGACGAGCCCGAAGTGGGCCCGCATCTCGCCGCCGTCGTCCCGCACGACCGTGAACCCACCGGAGACGACGTCGGGGTAGGTCACCAGCAGCTGCTCCACGCCGCTCAGGCGCGGGATGGTCACCCCGTTGAGGACGTCGACGTGGTCGACCAGCGACCCCAGGCCGGGCCCGGCCCGGTCCAGCAGCCGCTGCAGGGCCTCCCCCGCCCCGGGCGCGCTCACCAGCAGGCCGCGCAGGTCCGGGTCGATGTCGACGAGGGTGTCGCTGACCGCCCGCAGGTCGCTCGCCCACTGCTCGATCGCCGAGCGGCTCGCCACCTGCGTCTCGAGCACGGTCTGCCCGTCGGTGATGAGCGCCAGGGTCTGCGGCAGCGACTCCCGCGCCCGGGCCAGCAGCAGGTCGCCGTTGTCGATCAGCCGCGCCAGGTCGTCGCCCGCCCCCTCGAAGGCGTCGCCGAGCTCCGCCACGACCACCCGCAGATCCTCGGGGTCGACCGAGTTCACCAGCTCGTCGACGTTGAGCAGCAGCTGCTCGACGGGGATGGGGATGGCCGTGCGCTCCACGGGGATCACCGCGCCGTCGGAGAGGAACGGCCCGTCGTCGTCCGCGGGCCGCAGGTCGACGTACTGCTCCCCCACCGCGCTGCGGGTGGCGACTACGGCGTCGGTGTCGGCCGGGATGTCGGCCGCGTCGGGGTCGATGGTCAGCGTGACGCGGACGCCGTCCTCGGTCAGCTGCATGTCGCTGACCCGGCCGACCGCCACCCCGCGGTAGGTCACCTCGGCGTTGACGAAGATGCCGCCGGAGTCGACGAAGTCGGCCTCCACGTCGTAGCCCGTGCCGAGCAGCAGCCGGTCCAGGCCCACATAGTTGAAGCCGACGTAGGAGATGCCCAGCAGGGCGACGACGGCGAAGGCCAGCAGCTGCAGCCGGGTCCTGCGCGGGATCACGGCGGACCTCCGTTGCCGGGCGCGCTGCCCGGCACGCCGCAGGCGCCGCCGGGCAGGGCCGCGGGATCGAGGATCTCCAGCCCGCCGGTCACCGGGTCGACGACGTAGCGGCACAGCAGCTCGCGCAGGTCCAGCGAGAGCGTGGCGGTCATGTTGGCGTAGAGGCCGTAGCCGCCGGTGCGGGCGTCGTACCGCGGGTTGAGCGGACACGGGTCGCCGGTGAGGCAGCCCTCGACCGAGCTCGCCGGGAAGGGGTAGGTCAGCAGCAGGTCCAGGGAGTTGGCCAGGTCCGGCCCGGCCGCGGCCAGCTGGCTCAGGATCGGCTGCAGCAGCCGCAGGTCCTCGACCGTGTTCTGCCCGGCCTGGTTGATCACCCGGGTGCCCACCTCGCCCAGCCGCGCCAGGCTCTCGAGCATCGAGACGAGCAGGTCGCGCTGGCCGGTGACGACGTCGAGGCCGGGCCCGATGCTGTCCAGCGCCGTCTCGATGGTCTGGGTGCGGGCGGCCAGGGTCGCGGCGAGGGCGTTCGCGCTGTCGATCGCCCGGCCGATCTCCTCGCGCTGGGCGTCCAGGCCGCCGATCAGCACGTCGAGGGAGTCCAGGGTGTCGCGGATGGCCTCCTCCCGGCCCTCCAGCGCCACCCCCAGCTCGCGGCTGATCGTCTGCAGCTGGGTGAGCCCGCCGCCGTTGAGCACCAGCGACAGCGCGCCGAGCAGCTCCTCGACCTCGACGTTGCGGTTGGTGCGGTCCAGCCCGATCCGCGCGCCGTCGTCCAGGCGGCCCTGCGGCTCCTCGGTGCCCGGCGCCGCGAGCTCGACGTACTTCTCCCCCAGCAGCGAGGACTGGCCGATCATGGCGACGGCGTTGGCGGGCAGCTCGACGTCCCCGTCGACCTCGACGGTGACCAGCGCCGTCCAGTCGTCGGACAGCTCGATGCCGTCGACCCGGCCGACGGCGACGTCGGCCACCCGCACGCCGGCCTGCGGGACCAGGTCGAGGACGTCGAGGAACTCGATCTGCACCGTGTACGGGTCGTCGCCGAGGTCGGCACCGCCGGGCAGCGGCAGCGAGTAGGCACCGCGGAAGCCACAGCCGCTGAGCAGCAGCATGCCGGCCGCCAGCGCGGCCGCCCGGCGGGCCCCGGCCCTCACGACGCGCCCCCGCCGAGCACCGGCAGCCCCAGGACGCCGCCGTCGAGCAACCCCCCGGCGCCCCCGCCGGCGGCCGTGCCGCCCCCGAAGAGGACGCCCAGGAGCTCCTCGAGGTCGGGCACCCCGTTGCCGTTCAGGTCGTCCAGCGTCCCGTCGTTGCCGGGGTCGCCCGACAGCAGCCGCAGGCAGATCTGGTCGGTCGGCGGCAGGCTCAGGAAGTCGGTCAGCGTGTCGATCGACAGGCCGGCGACGTTGAGCCGGCCCGCCGTGCCCAGGAGCTGGCAGACGATGACCTCGGGGCTGGTCGAGCCCAGCGAGTTGTCGCGGGTGTCCAGCGTTCCGTAGTCGGGGTTGTAGGTGTGCGCGAGGTTGCCCAGCGCCGCCGGGGCGACGTCGAGGATCTCGGCCAGGGCCTGCCGCTGCTGGACGAGGGTGAGCGTGACCTCGGCCAGCCGGTCGACGTTGGTGGTGAGCAGGTCGGTGTTGGTCTGCACGAAGGACGCGATCTCCCCGAGGGCCGACGAGAGCAGCTGCACCGCCAGGGCGAGGTCGGACCGCTCGCCCTCCAGCTGGTCGGCCACCGCCGCCATGGTGTCGTTGAACCGGGCCACCTGCGCGTCGATGGTCGCCAACGCCGTGGTGAAGGTCTGCAGCTCGTCGATGGAGCCGAAGAGGTCGTCCCGGTTCTCGGCGAGCGTCTCGACCGCCTGGGAGAAGCCGGTCAGCGTGCGGTTGAGCGCCTCGCCGTTGCCGTCGAGGTTGGCCGCCCCGGTCTCCAGCAGGTCGTCGAGCGCGCCGTCGGCGTTGGCGCCGGTCGGGCCGAGCGCGGCGGAGAGCTCGTCCAGCGCGCCGTAGACCGCGTCGAGCTCGACCGGGGTGGCAGTGCGGTCCAGCCCGAGCTCGGCACCGTCGGCCAGCGTCTCCCCGCCGCTGTAGACGGGGGCGAACTGCACGTAGCGGTCGGAGACCAGCGACGGCGCGAGGATGACGGCGTCGGCGTCGGCCGGGATGTCGTAGCCCTCGTCGATCATCATCTCGACCCGCACCCGGTCGCCCATCGGGACGACGCCGGTGATCTCGCCGACGTCGATGCCGAGGATGCGCACGTCCCCGCCCTCGTAGATGCCGACGGTCTGCGTGAAGTACGCGGTGACCCGGTACCGGTCGGCGGGCCGCAGCACCGTCCAGCCGAGCGCGCCGACCAGGACGAGCGCGGCGGCCAGCGCGACACCGCGCTGCAGGGATCCGCTCACGCGTCACCGTCACAGGTGACGAGGCCGCCGGGCACCAGCTCGGTGCCGCCGCAGACGACCGAGGCCACGACACCGGGCAGCAGGTTGTCCACGAAGCTGTCGAACCACCGCCCGCTGCCGAGCGTGTTGGTGAAGACCCGCACGAACGGGGCGAAGTTCTCCACGGTCTCCCCGAGGGCGACCCGGTTCCGGGACAGGATGTCGGTCACGGTCGCCAGCTGCTGCAGCGCCGGGGTCAGCGCCTCGCGGTTGTCTCCCACCAGCCCGGTCAGCTGGTCCGACAGCAGCTGGGTGTTGGTCAGGATCGAGTCGATGAGCTGCCGCCGGGCCTGCACCTCGGTCAGCAGGGTGTTGGAGTCCACGATCAGCCGGGTGAACTCGCCGTTTCGGTCGGCGAGGACCGCGGTGACGTCGCGGGTCGCCGACAGCAGGCGCTCGAGCTCGGCGTCCCGCGAGGCGATGGTGTCCGACAGGCGGGCCAGGCCCTGCAGCGAGGCCTGCACCTCGTCGGGGGTCTCGGCGAACGTCTCGGCCAGCACCTCGAACGAGGCGGCCAGCTGCCCGGTGTCGATCTCCTCGACCGTGGTGGACAGGTCGGCGAAGGCCTCGACGACGTCGTAGGGCGAGGCGGTGCGCTCCAGCGGGATCGCGTCGTCGGGGTCGAGTTCCTCGGTGCCGCGCGGCACCAGCGCCAGGTACTTGGCGCCCAGCACCGTCTCGATGCGGATGGCCGCCTGGGACCGGTCGCCGACGAAGGCGTCCTCGACGCGGAACTCCACCGTCACCGCTCCGTCGGCCAGCCGCAGCTCCTCGACCTGGCCCACCTTGACGCCGGCGATGCGGACCGGGTCGTCCGGGCGCAGGCCGGCCGCCTCGGAGAACTGCGCGGAGTACACCGTGCCGCCGCCGATGAACGGCAGGGACCGGGCGTTGAACGCCAGCAGCACGAGCACCACGATCGTGGTGAGGCTGACCGCCCCGATGACCACGGGATTGCGGTCGCGGAAGGGCTTGGGGTGGCGGGCCATCAGCACCCCTCCGAGCCCGCGGCCAGGCCGCCCGCCGGGATCTGCGACCCCTGCGTCTGCCCGGGCAGGACGACGTAGCCCGACGCCCCGCAGACGTAGAAGTTGAACCAGCTGCCGTTGACCGCGGTCCGGGTGATCAGGTCGATCTTGGTGGGCGCGAGCTGCAGGAAGTCCTCCACGACGTCCCCGGTGTCGGCCAGGTTGCCGGCGAGCTCCCCGAGCGCCTGGATGTCGGCCGTCAGCGGCGCGCGGGCCTGGACCAGGAAGTCCGTCGTGGTTGCGGCGAGCGTGTCGATCGTCTGGAGCGAGTCGAAGATCGCCTGCCGGTCCTCGGACAGCCCGGTGACGAACTGCTGCAGGCTCACCACCAGCGAGGACAGCTGCTCGTCGCGGGCGGCCACCGTGCCCATGACCGTCGTCAGGTTGTCGATCAGGCTGCCGATGACGGCGTCCCGGTCCGCCAGCGACGTCGACAGGGACGCGACGTGTCCCAGCAGGCTCTCCACGGTCCCGGCCTCGCCCTGGAAGACCTGGATGATCTCGAACGACAGCCGGTTGACGTCGGTCGGCGAGAGCGCCTGGAACAGCGGCTGGAACCCGCCGAAGAGGGTGGTCAGGTCCAGCGCCGGCCGGGTCTGCGCCAGCGGGATGGTGTCGCCCTCGTCCAGCGTGGCGCCGGATGAGCCCTCGCCCTCGGTGAGCGCGATGTAGCGCTGCCCGACGAGGTTGCGGTAGCGGATCGTCGCCTCGACGCCGGTGGGCAGCGGGACGTCGGAGTCCACCTCGAGCTCGACCTCGGCGACCGGCGTCTCGCGGCCCTCGGCGAGCCCGATGCCGGTCACCTGGCCCACCCGCACGCCGGCGATGCGCACCTCGTCGCCCTCGACGAGGCCGGCGACGTCGGTGAACCGGGCGCGGTAGCTCTGCTGCTCGCCGTACCCGGCGTTGCTGATCGTCGCGACCAGCACGTAGCTGGCCAGGACGGTGACCAGCGCGAAGACGGCCAGCTTCGTCAGCGGCCCGACCAGGGACGTCACGGGATCAGCACCTGGGCCCCCCGCAGCAGCGGCGTCAGGGCCGAGGCGGCCAGGTCGGTGACGTCGTCGGGGTCGGTGCCGGTCTGGTAGCCGAGCAGGCTGCGCACGAAGTCCAGTTCCGCGGTCGACCCGGCCAGCTGGCCGGGCACCGCGTCGCCGGCCGCCGCGCCGGGGTTGGGGTCCCCTGCCCCCGCGGGGATGTCGTCGGGCCCGCGGCCGCCGAGGCAGGCCGGGTTGCCCGTGTAGGGGTTGTCCACCGAGTCCACGCCGTCGTCCGGCGGGGCCGGGCAGTAGTACTCCCCCCGCTCGGCGGCGGCGATGAGCCCGTCGATGTCGTCCAGGCCCTGGCAGTCGGGGCCGGAGCTGTCGAGGTACGCCGGCTGGTCGCCGGGCTGGTACGGATTGCGCGGCGGGAGGGTCACCACGATGTTCAGGTTCAGCGACGGGTCGCCGTCCCCGCCGAAGGCCTCGGTGATCATCGGGTTGAACCGGGAGAGCCCGTTCAGCACGCACGGGTAGATCGGCGAGTACTCGGCGAACAACCCGAGGACCGGCCGCGAGGTGGCGGCGAGCGAGATCAGGTTGGCCTCGTTGCGCTCGAGGAACTCCGCGGCCGTGGTCGACGCGCCGTCCACCACCGCGAAGGTGCGGCGCAGCTGCTCGGACTGGTCGACGAGGGTGTCGGCGGTGACCGAGAGGTTGTCGAGCACGGCGAGCAGGTCGTCGGCGGCCGACCGGTAGGTGTCGGCGAAGTCGGCGAGGGCGGAGATGTCGGCCTGCAACTGCGGCAGCGCGGTGGTGATCTCCTGGGCGTACTCGCCCACCGCGACGAGGTTCTCGCCGAGGCGCTCCCCCCGGCCGCGCAGCGAGTCGGCGACGGCGGCGAGGGTGTAGCTCAGGTCCTGCGGCTGCACCGCCTGCAGCAGCGGCAGCAGGTCGTCGATCACCCGCTGGAGCTCGATCGCGTTCTCCGTGCGGTCCTGGCCGATCACGTCGCCGTCGGCGAGGCGCTCGGCGGAGGGCTCCTCGGGCAGGACGAGGGAGACGTACCGCTCGCCGAACAGGGTCTTGGGCAGCAGCCGGGCAGAGACGTCGGCCGGGATCTGCTCGAGGTACTGGGGCCGGATGGCGAGCTCGATCCGCGCGCCGTCGGTGCTCGCCTCCACCTCGCGCACCTCGCCGACGATCATGCCGCGCACCTTGACGTCGGAGGCCTCCCGCAGCTGGTTGCCCACGGTGTCGGTCTCCAGCGTCACGCGCGCGACATCGACGAACGCCTTGGTGTAGAGCGCGACCGTCAGCCCGAGCAGGAGGGCCAGGACGACGAGGAAGGCCAGCCCCTGCAGGCGCCGGCGGACGACCGCCGCCCGCGACATGCCGCTCACCCCGCGATCCGGACGGTCGTCGTGGAGCCCCAGATGGCCAGGGACAGGAACAGGTCGATGACCATCACGGCCACGATGGAGAACCGCACGGCGCGGCCCACGGCCAGGCCCACCCCGGCCGGGCCGCCGGCGGCGCGGTAGCCGTAGTAGCAGTGGCTCAGGATGATCACGACGGCGAACACGAGGACCTTGACGAACGACCACAGGACGTCCTGCGGCGGCAGGAACAGGTTGAAGTAGTGGTCGTAGGTGCCCGCGGACTGGGCGTAGGCCTGGGTGGTGATCGTGCGCGTGGCGAAGTAGCTGCTGAGCAGCCCGATCACGTAGAGCGGGACGACGGCGATGAAGCCGGCGACGATCCGGGTGGTCACCAGGAACGGCAGGGACGGGACGCCCATGACCTCGAGGGCGTCGATCTCCTCGTTGATCCGCATGGCGCCGATCTGGGCGGTGAAGCCGCAGCCGACGGTGGCCGACAGGGCCAGGCCGGCGACCAGGGGCGCGATCTCCCGGGTGTTGAAGTAGGCCGAGAGGAAGCCGGTGAACGCCGAGGTGCCCAACTGGTCCAGGGCCGCGTACCCCTGCAGGCCCACCTCGGTGCCGGTGAAGAAGGACAGGAAGGCGATCACGCCGACCGTGCCGCCGATGACCGCCAGCGCGCCGGTCCCGAACGTCACCTCGGCCAGCAGCCGGGCGACCTCCTTCTTGTACCGGCGCAGCGTGCGCGGCGTCCAGGCGAGCGCCCGCCCGTAGAAGCCCAGCTGGTCGCCGAGGTCGTCGAGGGTGTCCAGCGGCCGCCGGTAGATCCCGCGGACCGCCTTGCGGACGCCGACGCGGATCCGGTCGACGGGGCTCAGCAGCGCCACCGTCACTGCCCCTTCGGCGGGACGAGCTGGAAGTACACGGCCGTCATGACGAAGTTGACCGCGAACAGCAGCAGGAACGTGATGACCACCGACTGGTTGACCGCGTCGCCCACGCCCTTGGGCCCGCCCCCGGCGTTCAGGCCCTTGTAGGAGGCGACGATGCCGGCGATCAGCCCGAACACCAGCGCCTTGACCTCACCGGACCAGAAGTCCTCGACCTGCGCCAGCGCCCCGAACGAGGCCAGGTAGGCGCCCGGCGTCCCGCCCTGCAGGACGACGTTGAAGAAGTAGCCACCGGCGACGCCGACGACGCTCACCAGCCCGTTGAGCAGGGTGGCCACGACCATCGCGGCGAGCACGCGCGGCACGACGAGGCGCTGGATGGGGCTGATGCCCAGCACTTCCATGGCGTCGATCTCGTCGCGGATCTTGCGGGCGCCCAGGTCGGCGCAGATGGCCGACCCCCCGGCGCCGGCGATGAGCAGCGCCGTGACGATCGGGCTGGCCTCCCGTAGCACGGCGAGCACCGACGCCGACCCGGTGAACGACTCGGCACCCAGCTGTCGGGTGAGCGAGCCCAGCTGCAGCGCGATGACCGCGCCGAAGGGGATCGCGACGAGCGCGGTCGGCAGGATCGTGACGCTGGCGACGAACCAGGTCTGCTGGACGAACTCCCGGAACTGGAACGGCCGCCGGGGCAGGGACCGCGCCACGTCCAGGGCGAAGGCGAACAGGTTGCCGCTGGCCCGCAGCGGCCGCAGGGGCGAGAGCTTCCCGTCGAGGAGGCCCGGCGCCTTCGGCTTCTCGCCGTCCGTCACGACCGGCCCCGCGGCCCGGGCAGCACGGCGGCGCCCCCGGCCGGCGCCGACTCCGCGGCCCAGTGCCGGCCGCCCGCGAGCGGGGTCGGGGCGAAGACGCCCGCGTCGGCCTGGGCCAGCAGGTCCTCGGGCAGGCTGGCGCGGATGGCCTGGGCGGTCGCCGGGTCGAACTCGTGCAGCATCCGCGCCACGCGCTCCTGCCGCCGCCGCTGCGCCTGCCGCTCGGGCAGCCCCGGGGAGGGCTCGAGCTGGGGCGGGACGGCGTCCCCACCGGAGGCGCCCTTGGGCCCGACGCCGTTGTGCTGGTCGCCGCCGCGCGCCTCCAGGGCCGCCATCTCGGCCTCGACCTGGGCGACGTCCTTCTCCTCGCTCATGCCGATCGGGCCCTCGCGCCGGCCGTTGAGGAACTGGCGTACCACCGGCTCCTGGCTGGTCAGCAGCTGCTCGCGCGGGCCGAACATGGCCAGGTGCCGGCGGAAGAGCAGGCCGAGGTTGTCCGGCACGGTGCGGGCGGTCCCGATGTCGTGCGTGACGATGAGGAACGTGGCGTCGATCTGGGCGTTCAGGTCGACGATGAGCTGGTTCAGGTACGCGACGCGGACCGGGTCCAGCCCGGAGTCCGGCTCGTCGAACAGGATGATCTCCGGGTCCAGCACGAGCGCCCGCGCCAGGCCGGCCCGCTTGCGCATCCCGCCGGAGATCTCTCCCGGCAGCTTCCCCTCGGCGCCCTGCAGGCCGACCATGTCCATCTTCTCGAGCACGATCCAGCGGATGTCGCTCTCGCTCTTCCTGGTGTGCTCGCGCAGCGGGAAGGCGATGTTGTCGAACAGGTTCATCGAGCCGAACAGCGCGCCGTCCTGGAACAGCACACCGAACAGCTTCCGCACCTCGTAGAGGCGGTGCTCGCTGGTCCGGACGATGTCGGTGTCCTTGATGACGATCGAACCCCGCTCGGGCTTGAGCAGCCCGACCAGCGACTTGAGGAAGACCGACTTGCCGGTCCCCGAGGGACCGAGCAGCACCGAGATCTCGCCGGGCGGCAGGGTGAGCGTGACGTCGCTCCAGATGTTCTGACTGCCGAACGACTTCGTCAGCCCCTCGACCCGGACCTCGACGCCCACGTCGACCCTCCCGTTCCCCAGCTCCGTTGCCGGTCACCGCCCAAGATCGGCGCGGGCTCCGGAATTCTGCGGTCCTGCCGGACTTCCCGCACGTCAGAGCCCCGAGGCCCGGACCTACCAGCGAGTAACGAGCGGCCCGGCGAGAGGTTACGTACGTCACGGGCCGACCGTGGCGCGGGTATCGGGGCGTTCACCCGAACGCGCAGAGGCCGCCCTCCCCGTGGGGGAGGACGGCCTCTGCGGTGCTGCGGTGGTGCTACCCGGCGACGGTGCGCCGGGCGGGGGTCACTTGACGGTGACGGTGGCGCCGGCGCCCTCGAGAGCGGCCTTGGCCTTCTCGGCGGCGTCCTTGGCGACCTTCTCCAGGACCGGCTTCGGCGCGCCGTCGACCAGGTCCTTGGCCTCCTTGAGGCCGAGCGAGGTCAGACCGCGCACCTCCTTGATGACCTGGATCTTCTTGTCGCCGGCGCTCTCGAGGATGACGTCGAACTCGTCCTGCTCGGCAGCCTCCTCGGCGCCACCGCCGCCGCCACCGGCGGCCGGGGCGGCCGCGACGGCGACCGGAGCAGCCGCGGTGACCTCGAAGGTCTCCTCGAACTGCTTCACGAACTCGGACAGCTCGAGCAGCGTCATCTCCTTGAACGCGTCGAGCAGGTCCGTGGTGGAAAGCTTGGCCATGGTCGTCTCCTTCTGGTCAGTCGGTGCTGGCCGCGGCGTCAGCGGCGTCAGCGGTGTCGGTGGTGGCCGGGTCGGCCGTGGTGGTGTCAGCAGCAGGTGCGTCGGCGGCAGGAGCGGCGGAGCCCTCGGCGGACTCCTTCTTCTCCTGCAGGGCGGCGGCCAGGCGGGCGACCTGCGACAGCGGGGCCTGGAACAGGCCGGCGGCCTTGGTCAGGTTGCCCTTCATCGCGCCGGCCAGCTTGGCCAGGAGCACCTCGCGCGGCTCGACGTCCGCGAGCGCGGTGACCTCGGCGGGCGTGACCGTGCGGCCCTCGACGACGCCGCCCTTGACGACGAGCATCGGGTTGGCGCGCGCGAAGTCACGGATGGCCTTGGCGGCCTCGACGACATCGCCCTCGATGAAGGCGATGGCGGTCGGGCCGTTCAGCAGCGGGCCCAGGTCGGTGTGACCGACCGAGTCCGCCGCCCGCTTCGTCAGGGTGTTCTTGACGACGGCGTAGCTGCTGCCCGCACCGAGGGAACGGCGCAGCTGGGTCAGCTGCGCCACGGTGAGCCCGCGGTACTCGGTGAGCACTGCCGCACTGGACTTCTGGAACCGCTCGGTGATCTCGTCGATCACCGCGGCCTTGGCCGGTGTGGGCACGGGGCCTCCTCTCGTCTGTCGGGTGACCACCGGACGGTGCACGACGACGGACGAACGAGGGGCCTGGAGACGACGAACGCCCCGGCGCAGGGCGCACGGGGCGAGGCTGGGCGCACGGCGCCCGGCGATCGAACCGTCCTCCTGCGCGGGCGCCCGGCGGATCCGGGACCTTCGATCGCACGCGGACGTGCGACGACCAGCGGTCGTGGGGGGAACGGGCACCAGCGTACACGCGCCGCGCGCTACCCCCCGGCCGGGTCCGCGGCCGGCGGTCCTCCCGCGCCCGGACGCGCAGGAGCCCCGCCGCGCATCGCGCGGCGGGGCCCCGGTGGCCCTGTCCAGAGGCTCACTCCGAGCGTGCGCGGGGTGAGCCTGGACGGGGTCCTTCGTCAGGCGGTGGGCTCGTCCACCGTCAGGTTGCGGGTGCGGTTCGGGTCGACGGGGATGCCGGGGCCCATGGTGGTCGAGATGGTCACCTTGCGCAGGTAGCGACCCTTGGCGGACGAGGGCTTGGCCCGCAGCACCTCGTCGAGGGCGGCCGCGTAGTTCTCGACCAGCTTGGCCTCGTCGAAGGACGCCTTGCCGATCACCAGGTGCAGGTTGGCCTGCTTGTCGACGCGGAAGTTGATCTTTCCGCCCTTGATGTCGTTGACGGCCTTGGTGACGTCGGGGGTCACGGTGCCGGTCTTCGGGTTCGGCATCAGGCCACGAGGGCCGAGGATGCGGGCGATCCGGCCGACCTTGGCCATCTGGTCCGGCGTCGCGATCGCGGCGTCGAAGTCCAGGAAGCCGCCCTGGATGCGCTCGATCAGGTCGTCGGAACCGACGACGTCGGCGCCGGCGGCCTCGGCCTCGGCGGCCTTGTCACCGGTCGCGAACACGATGACGCGGGCGGTCTTGCCGGTGCCGTGGGGCAGGTTGACGGTGCCGCGGACCATCTGGTCGGCCTTGCGGGGGTCGACGCCCAGCCGCATGGCCACCTCGACGGTGGCGTCGTAGCTGGTCGGCGACGTCTCCTTCGCCAGGCCGGCCGCCTGCAGCGGGCTGTACAGACTGTCGCGGTCGACCTTCGAGGCCGCCTCGCGGTACTTCTTGCCGTGCTTCGCCATGGTGGTTCCTCTCGCCCGCGCGGGTGGCGGGGATCGCGTGGTGAACGGGCCTGGCGAGGCCCTCCCACGGTGGTGACGTGCTGGAGCTTTCCCGGTGCAGGGACCCGGTCCGCGCGGAGCGTGGACCGGGGGGCAGCGGGGTCCTAGTACTGGACGGTGATGCCCATCGACCGGGCGGTGCCGGCGATGATCTTCTCGGCCTCGTCCAGGTCGTTGGCGTTGAGGTCGGCCATCTTGGTCTGCGCGATCTCGCGGACCTGGTCACGGGTGACCGTGGCGACCTTGGTCTTGTGCGGCTCGCCGGAACCCTTCTCGACGCCCGCGGCCTTGAGCAGCATGCGCGCCGCCGGCGGGGTCTTGGTGATGAAGGTGAACGAGCGGTCCTCGAAGACCGAGATCTCGACCGGGACGACGTTGCCGCGCTGCGACTCGGTCGCGGCGTTGTACGCCTTGCAGAACTCCATGATGTTGACGCCGTGCTGGCCGAGCGCCGGACCGACGGGCGGCGCGGGGGTGGCCGCACCGGCGTTGATCTGGAGCTTGATGACCGCGGTCAACCGCTTCCTGGGGGGCATGACATTCCTTCTTCGTCGTGACGTGGGGCGGTGGATCTCGGCTGGAAGGCCCCCTCGCAGGTCCCGCGCCGAGCGCGGGGGGCGGGGGGTCCTCCACCTACAACTTGCTGACCTGGGTGAACGACAGCTCGACGGGCGTCTCGCGCCCGAAGATGGAGACCAGCACCTGCAGCTTCTGCTGCTCGGCGTTGATCTCGTTGATGGTGGCCGGCAGCGTGGCGAACGGCCCGTCCATGACGGTGACCGACTCGCCGACCTCGAAGTCCACGAGGGTGGTGGGGGCTGCGGTCGCGGCGGCGCCGGTGGCACCCGGCTCGGCCACCTTGGCCGTCTGCGGCGTCGCGGGCGGGGCGAGCAGCTTGACGACGTCGTCGATCGACAGCGGCGAGGGCCGCGAGGTGGCGCCGACGAACCCGGTCACGCCGGGGGTGTTGCGCACCGCGCCCCAGGACTCGTCGTTGAGGTCCATGCGCACCAGCAGGTAACCGGGCAGCTTCTTCCGGTTGACCTGGGTGCGCTTGCCGTTCTTGATCTCGGTGACCTCCTCGGTGGGCACCTCGATCTGGAAGATGTAGTCCTCCATGTCCAGCGACTGGATGCGCGACTCGAGGTTGGTCTTCACCTTGTTCTCGTAGCCGGCGTAGGAGTGGATGACGTACCAGTCGCCGAACTGGCTTTTCAGCCGGTTGCGCAGCGCCTCGATCGGGTCCGCGTCCTCCTCCGGCTCCGCGGCCGGCGCGTCGGCGGCAACGGCATCGGGGTCGTCGCCCTCGACGTCGGGGGCCTCGTCGGCGGCCTCGGGCGCCGCGTCCTGGTCGACGGTGTCCGAGCTGCCCTCCGCCGCACCGGTCTCGCCGGCGCCGGTCTCGGTGTCCACGCTGCCGAACTCGCCGACGCGCTCGTCGTCCAGGTCGATGGACGGGACGGCGCTGTCGATCTCGATGGACTCGCGGGGGTCGGTCACGAATTGCTTCCTTTGCGTCGTGTGCGGCGGGCGGGGTCGGTCAGCCGAAGACGGCGAGCACGCCCTGCGCGAAGAGGAGGTCGAGGCCGGCGACCAGGGCCACCATGAACGCCACGAAGACGATCACGACGGTCGTGTAGGTGATCAGCTCGCGCCGGCCCGGCCAGATGACCTTGCGCAGCTCGGCCACGACCTCGCGGAGGAAGCGCCGGAGGCTGCGGCGCTCGCGCAGCTCCGAGGCGCGGGCCCGCTCGGCGGCTGCCCGGGAGCGGGTGCCCGACCCCTCGGTGGAGCGGTCGCGGCCGGCGGGCCGGGTGGAGCTCCGCTCGCGGGCGGGGCGGCGGGTGCGGGGCGCGACCGGCTCGTCGTCGTCCTCGTCCTCGTCGTCGGCCGTGATGCGGCCGCCGCGACGGCGCGCGGGACGGGAGACGACCTTGTCCTCGGCGGACTCGGCCTCCTCGGCGATCGCGTCCTCGGCGGCCTCCAGCTCACCGGCGTCCTCGACCCCGGGGGCCTCGGCGTCGAGCTGCTCGTCGGTCGCGTCGGAGGCGGGGCGGGGGTCGTCCTCGCGTCCGCGCTTCTCGTCGCTCACTGCGCCTCGCTGCCTCGTCGTGGTGGCCCCGGCCGCGGGGAGCGGCCGGTGTGCTGGACCGGTGTGGTGCCGTGGTGCCGTGCCTGGTCGTTCGTGCGTGGAACCTGTGCGTGCTGGTCGCCGGCCAGGTCGCCGGCGGCACGGGCAGGGGTGACAGGACTTGAACCTGCAGCCTGCGGTTTTGGAGACCGCTGCTCTGCCAATTGAGCTACACCCCTAGTGCCCGGGACGACTGCCCTGAGCTGGGCCCGGGGGGCGCCTCGCCTCGCGCGGGCACCGGGTCCCCGAGGGGATCCGGGGCACGCCGGTGGCGGGGTCGAACACCCCAGGACGTCGAGTGTACGGGACCGGCCGGACGGGGGGCGAACGCCCCGGTCCCGATCGGGCGCGCGAGCCGCCGCGGACTCAGGGCAGGCGGACGACGGCCCGGGCCAGCGACAGGACCTTCTCGCCGCCGCTGGTCACGGTCAGGTCGACCCGGGCGCGCCCCTCGTCCAGGAGGGCGGCGACCCGGCCGCGGACGGTGACCTCGACGCCGGCGTCGTCGTCGGGCACCACCACGGGCCGGCCGAAGCGGACCTGGTACTCGACCAGGGCGGCCGGGTCCCCGGTCCAGTCGGTGACCGCGCGCCCGGCCAGGCCCATCGTCAGCATCCCGTGGGCGATGACACCGGGCAGCCCGACGGAGGCGGCGATCCGGTCGCTCCAGTGGATCGGGTTGAAGTCCCCGGAGGCGCCCGCGTAGCGGACCAGGTCGGCGCGGGTGACCGCGAACGTGCGCTCGGGCAGCTCGGTGCCGACGACGACGTCGGCCGCGCGCACGGTCACGAGGCGCCCCGGGCGACCAGCAGGGAGGTGGCCGAGCACACCGGCTCGCCGTCCTCGGTGGCGACGTCGACGCGCGTGGTCAGCAGGTCGCTGCCGGCGACGCTGCGGACGGCCTCGATCGAGGGCGTCGCGACCAGCCGGTCCCCGGCCCGGATCGGCCGGTGGTGGACGAACCGCTGCTCCCCGTGGACCACGCGGCTGTAGTCCAGGTCGACCTCGGGGTCCTCGACCACGACACCGGCCGCGGCGAGCGTGAGCGCGATGGCGAACGTCGGCGGGGCGATCACGTCGGGGTGCCCGGCCGCGCGGGCCGCCTCCGCGTCGAGGTGCACCGGATCGGCCGACCCCAGGGCGGCCGCGAACGCGGCGATCGCCACCCGGCCGACCTCGTAGACGGCGGAGGGCGGGTAGCTGCGCCCGACCAGTCCTGCGTCCAGCGTCATGCTCCCCGCCCTCTCGGCGTCTGCCTGCGAGCTACCCGGTCAGCGCGTCTCGCGGTGCACGGTGTGCTTGCGGTCGTGCGGGCAGTACTTCTTCAGCTCGAGCCGGTCGGGGTCGTTGCGCCGGTTCTTGCGGGTGATGTAGTTGCGGTTCTTGCACTCCTGGCAGGCCAGGGTGATCTTCGGACGGACGTCGGTGGCTGCCATGGGTGCTTCTCCTAGCCTTGTGGGACGGGCCCGGGGGCCCGGGTGCGGGCGGTCTGCCCACACGACGACGGACCCCTGGCACGGGGTCCGTCATGAGTAGCGGTGACCGGACTTGAACCGGTGACACAGCGATTATGAGCCGCTTGCTCTACCAGGCTGAGCTACACCGCCGGGATGACCGTGCGGCCCGGTCTCGCGACCGGACCGGTGGTCACTGATTGGTACGAGCCCCTTTACGGAATCGAACCGTAGACCTTCTCCTTACCATGGAGACGCTCTGCCGACTGAGCTAAAGGGGCGGTGGCCGGAGCCGTCGAGAACTCTACCCGACTCGTTCCGGGCGACGCCGCAGGGGGGCGGGCGGGTCACGCGCGGACGAACAGCCGCCGGTGGGTGGCCCCGGGCGCCGCCGACCGGACGCCCGCCCGCGTCAGCAGCCAGCTCTCCAGCCGGTCGTCGGCCAGCGGGCGACTGACCAGGAAGCCCTGCAGCTTGTCGCACCCCATCTCGGCCAGCGCGTTGCGCGTGAGCTCGTCCTCGACGCCCTCGGCCACCACCCGCAGGCCGAGGTTGTGGGCCAGCTCGATGATCGACCGGGCGATGAAGGACTCGCCCTGGCTCGTGGACATGCCGAGCACGAAGGACTTGTCGATCTTCACCTCGTCGATCGGCAGCTGCCTCAGCTGGGACAGGGACGAGTAGCCGGTGCCGAAGTCGTCCATCGACAGCCGCAGCCCGAGGGCGTGCAGGTCGGCGAGGACCGTGCTGCTGCGGACCGAGTCGTCGACCACGCTGCCCTCGGTCAGCTCCAGGATCAGCAGCTCCCCCGGCACGCCGTGCCGGCGCAGGGCACGCGCCACCCGCTCGACCAGGTCGGGCTCGGTCAGGCAGCGCGCGGAGAGGTTGACCGACACCGACAGCGAGATGTCCTGGTCCAGCCAGCGCCGGCAGCGCGCCAGGGCGAGGTCCAGGACGTGGTCGGTGAGCGGCCCGATGCGGCCGATCTGCTCGGCGAGGTGGATGAACTCGTCCGGGGCCACGGCGCCGTAGCGGGGATGGGCCCACCGCACGAGCGTCTCCACGGAGACGATGTCGGATGTCCGGGCGTCGATGATCGGCTGGAACACCACGGTGATCTGGCCGTCGGCCATGGCCTGCTCGATCTCCGTGCCCAGCTGCAGGCGACGCAGGCTCTGCTGGTCCAGCACCGGGTGGTAGCTGGCCACGCCCTTGCCCGCGGCGCCCGCGAGCAGCGCGACGTCGGCCCGCTGCATCAGCGTTCCGGAATCCATGCCGTGCACCGGAGCGGCGGCGACGCCGATGGTCAGCGAGACCTCGAGGTCCAGGCCGGCCACCCGGGCGCGGGTGGAGGTCGCCTCGCGCAGCCGCCGGGCGGCCCGCTCGGTGGCGGCCAGGGACAGCCCGGGCAGCAGGACCGCGAACTGCTCGCCCTCCATCCGGGCCAGCACGGCCTGGGGCGGCGCGTGCTCGCGCAGGAGCCCCGCCGTCACCAGCAGCAGTTCGTCGCTGGCGGCGTGCCCCAGGGTGTCGACGATCTCCGTGTGGTTGGCCAGCGAGGCGAGGATCAGCCCCGCGCGCGTAGTGGCGGGATCGGCCGCCAGCAGCTGATCGATCTCGGCCACCAGCCGCTGCCGGTTGGGCAGGCCGGTGAGCCGGTCGTGGTCGGCGTCGTAGCGGATCTGGGTGAGCAGCTGCTGCTGCCGGATCGCCGCGTTGACGTGCGTGAGCATCGAGTCGAGGGCGGCGCGCTCGTCGTCGGCGAAGCTGACCAGGTCGCTGCGCCGGTCGCACACCTCGAGGTAGCCGGGCTCGCCGGCGGCGGTCGCCACGGGCGCACCGAGCACCTCGTGGGCGCCGCGGCGGCCCAGCGCCGCCTGCTCGGCACCGTCCGCGCGGGTCGCGGCGACGAGGACGGGGCCCACGGCCCCCGGGTCCACGGCGCGCCGGCGGATCAGGTCCTCGGGGTCGCCGGGGCCGTCGTACCAGGCCACGCCGTCCTCCGCGTCGACGACCAGGCGCGGCTCCTGGTCCAGGTACGGCGGCAGCCACAGGGCGACCCGCTCGGCGTTCAGCAGCTCCCGCACGGCGGCGACCAGCTCGTGGGTGCCGGCGGCGTCGGGGCTCAGGCCCTCGATCCGGCGAGCGAAGTCGTAGACCTGCTCGACGGTGCGCCGCTCGTGCGAGACCGCGGCGAACCGCCGGAACAGCAGCACGACCGCGGCGGCGACCGGGAGCATGAGCACCGCGGCCCACGCGGTGAGGGGCACCAGCAGCATGGCGACGATGGCGACGGAGACTGCGAAGGGGCCGACGGCGACCATCGGCAGCAGCTGCTCCTGCCAGTACTGCCGCCCCGGCCGGCCGCCGGTGAGGCGGATGGCCAGGCCGACCATCGAGGCGCTGGCGATGTCGCCGACGAGGACGGCGACCGCGAGCGACACCCACGCCACCGGCTCGGTCAGCGCCGGGAAGGGAAGGAGCGCCAGGACGGCGACGGCGACGGCGGCCTCCACGACCGCGACCGCGGCGTTGTAGCAGGCCTTGACCGGGGAGTACGGCCGCAGGACGAAGGTGACGGCGAGGGCCAGGATCCGGGCGACGGCGATCCAGACGCCGCCGAGGTGCACCAGGCCGATGGCCAGGCCGAGCTCGCTGACCGAGCAGCGGACGGTCTGCTGCCGGAAGTCGAACCGGAGCTGGACACTCTCCGTGATCACGAACGCGACGGTGACGAGCAGCAGCGGCATCCACTGCAGCCCGGCCGGCGCGAAGGGGAAGACGAGGGCGGCCAGCACGGCGGCCAGCGACCCGCCCACCAGGGCGACGGCGGGCAGCGGGAGAGGCCTCGCTGATCCCGCGCGCGCAGCCTCGGAGATGGTCACCGGCACCCGACTCACTTGGAGGGACTAGAGCGGCGCCGAGGCTAACAGCGCGTGAGCACGCCGGGGAACGTGAGCACCCCGAAGGGGGTGGTCGGCACCGGGCCGACCACCCCAGCTCGAGGCGCCGGGGGGAGACACCCCCCCGGCGAGCGCTCAGCCCGCCTGGCGACCCCACATGGTGCCGCGGCCCCACATCGTCCCGCGGCCCCACATCGTCCCGCGACCCCACATCGTCCCGCGACCCGTTCCACGCTGCGTGCTCATGACGCCTCCTCAGGCATGAAGAACTGTTTCTTCGATGCGGGCTGGCACCCGGGGCGCGGGGACAGAGCGTCATTCGGTGTACGGACCGCACCCGGGACATTGCTTCCCGTCACCCGAACGGGGCAAGCACCGACAATCACGAGAGAGTGACGAACCGTTATGTCGTTACGGTGTGTCACAGAAGTTCACGTGTGGGTCATCCATTTGCGTGACGAACGGGGCCTTTGGGATCTGGCGCACCGTCCACAGGTGGTGCCCATGGGACGCGCGGGTACGAGGTCCGTCGTCCACACCCGTCCCCAGCCCTGTCCACAACCGGTGGACGGCCACCTACGCTGCGCCGCGTGCGGGAGACTGACGGGTCGGCGACCGAACGGGGTTCGTCCCTGCCCCTGGTGCTGGTCTGCTGGCTCGTCGCCGCGCTGATGGCGCTCGGTGCGGTGGCCGCCTCCGACGCCTTCCTCGAGCAGCAGTCCCTGCAGTCGGTGTGCGACGCGGCGGCCCTGGCCGCGGCGAACCAGGCCGACGAGGCCGCCGTCTACGCGGGCGGGATCCCCGACGGCACGCTGCCGCTCACGCGGGCCGGGGCGCAGGCGGCGGTCGCCGACTCGCTGGCCGACGGCGGCACCACCCTGGACTCCTGGTCGGCGGAGACCGACGGCGCCGAGGTGACGGTGCGCTGCACCCGGCACGTCGAGATCGCCTTCGGCTGGCTGTTCCTCGGCGGGCAGCCGCTGGAGCGCACCGCCGTCGCCGGAGCCCGGGCCCCGACCGTCCCCTGAGCGGGCTCGAGCGGCCCCGGACGGCGAACGGCCCCCGACCGCGAGGTCGGGGGCCGTCGATGTACCGGTGGCGGGTGAAGGATTCGAACCTTCGTAGGCTAAGCCGACGGATTTACAGTCCGCTCCCATTGGCCACTCGGGCAACCCGCCGTGGTGGTACCCGGGGAAGAGTACAAGACGGGCTCCGTCCGTCCGCCGGACCCCACCGGTGGACCGCGGGCCGCAGGAGAGAGGTGGGGACGTGGCCGACTCGTCCTTCGACGTCGTCAGCAAGGTCGACCGGCAGGAGGTGGACAACGCGCTGAACCAGGCGGCCAAGGAGCTGTCCCAGCGGTTCGACTTCCGGGGCACCAACGCCTCGATCGCCTGGGCCGGCGAGGAGGGGGTCACCCTCAGCGCCGACACCGAGGAGCGGGTCAGCGCCGCGCTGGAGGTGTTCAAGGAGAAGCTGATCAAGCGGAGCATCTCGCTGAAGGCCCTCGACGCCGACGAGCCGCAGGCCTCCGGCCGGTCGTACAAGATCTCCGCCCGCATCAAGCAGGGGATCGAGTCCGACGTCGCCAAGAAGCTCGCCAAGCTGATCCGCGACGAGGGCCCCAAGGGCGTGCAGGCCCAGATCCAGGGCGACCAGCTCCGGGTCAGCGGCAAGAAGCGGGACGACCTCCAGGCGGTGCAGCAGCTGCTGCGCGGCGCCGACCTCGACGTCGCCCTGCAGTTCGACAACTACCGCTGAGCCGGCGCACCCGGGAGCCGCGCACGACGGCGGGGCTCCCGGGTCAGTGCTCCAGCAGGACGACGTCGAGGGCGACCACCGCGACCGGGTCGGAGACGACCTCGACGGCGATCACCCGACCGCCGGAGACGGTGAACTCCAGCGCCGCGCGCACCCGGCCGGCCGACACGACCACGGCCCCGGGGACCCCGTCGACCAGCGCGGCGCGCGCTGCATGCGCCTCACCGAGGAAGGCACGAGCGACCGCGTCGCGGCCGTCGAGCCGATCGACGCCCCCCAGCGCCGCGACCGGGGCGTCGGCGCGGACCACGACGTCCGGGTCCAGCACGGCCAGCAGCCGCGTCAGGTCGCCTCCGCGAGCGGCGGCCAGGAACGCCTGCACCACCTCCCGGCGACGCCCGGCGTCCGCGACCGCGGTCGCGCCCGGCGCAGCGTCCCGCACACGGCGCCGGGCACGGCTGGCCAGCTGACGGGCCGCGGCCGGCGTGCGGTCGAGCACCACGGCGACCTCGTCGAACGGGACGGCGAAGAGGTCGTGCAGCACGAAGGCGAGCCGCTCCGGTGGCGCCAGCGTGTCGAGCACGACGAGCAGCGCGCCGCCGACGGCGTCGACGAGCACGGCCTCGGCCTCCGGCTCGCGGCCGCCGCCGGGGTCCGACCCCCGTGCCTCCAGCGACTCCTCGCGTCGGGCGGCCCGGCGCCGGAGCTCGTCGAGGCAGATCCGCCCGACGACCGCGGTCAGCCAGGCACCCAGGTTGTCGACGCCGGCCGCACCGGTCCGCTGCAGGCGCAGCCAGGCCTCCTGGACGGCGTCGTCCGCCTCGTCCGCGGACCCGAGCAGCCGCTGGGCGACCGCTCGCAGGTGCCGGCGGTGGGCCTCGAAGCGCTCGGCCAGGAGCAGGTCGGCCCGCGCCGCGTCCTCGGTCACCCGTCACATCCTCCTGCCGCGTTCCGTCGAAGGGATGACGGCGACGCCGTCGAGCCCGTCCGGGCGGCCGGTGCCCGGCCGGCCGCCGACCCCCGCCGACAGGACCTCCCGTGACTCACGATCTCCGCAGCACCGTCCTCCTGCGCAGCGAGGAGACCGGCGGCGCCGTGTCCCTCGTCGAGAACGTCGTCCCGCCGCGCAGCGCAGGACCGCCGCTGCACCGGCACGACTTCGATGAGGCCTTCTACGTCCTGGACGGTGAGCTGGTGTTCCGTGTGGGCGAGGACCTGGTCGTCCGGACCCCCGGGCAGCTGGCCTTCGCCCCGCGCGGCGCCGCGCACGCGCTCGCGAACCGCCGCGACGCCCCCGCGCGGTACCTGCTGGTGTGCACCCCGGCCGGGTTCGAGCGCCAGTTCGCCCGGATGGCCGCCGAGGCGCGCGGCACCGAGCCGCCGCCCTGGGCCCTGCGGCCGGTCCCCGCCGTGGTTCCGCTCGGCCCACCGATCCCGCGGGACGTCCTCGACCGGCTGGGCTGAGCCGCGACGACCCAGGAAGCGCGACTCAGGCCAGCGGAGCCGTGCCCGCGGGGGCCGGCGTGACCGGCACCCAGTCCAGGTGCTTGCCGGTGCGCGCGTCGCCGGAGGAGCGGCCGCGCAGGTGGCGGCCCAGCCACGGCAGCACGTGCTCGCGGTAGTAGCGGACCTCGGCGCGCAGCCGGCGCGGGGTCTCGGGCCCCGGGTCGACGGCCGCGGCGGCGACGTCGTGGCCCAGCGTCGCCAGCACCAGCGACGCCACGCGCCGGTGCCCGGCCGGGCCGAGGTGGAGCCGGTCGGGCGACCAGTAGCCGGCGCGGCGGAGCTCGGCGTCGGCGAAGGCGTTGACGAAGGTCGCGCCGTGCCGGGCGGCGATCTCCTCCAGCGCGACGGTCAGCTGCGCGGCACGGCGGTGCATCGTGGCGCCGAACGGCAGCCGGCCCGACGGGTCCGCCCCGCTGATGAGCACCAGCTGCACGCCCGACTCGACGACCCGGCCCACCGCCTGCTCGGTCAGCCCCAGCAGGCGCCGCGCGTCGACCCCGGGCCGCATGATGTCGTTGCCGCCGCCGTTGAGGGTGAGGAGCGTGGGCGCCGGGGCCAGACCCAGCGCCGCCGGGACCTGCTCGGTGACGATCGGTGCCAGCAGCCGGCCGCGGACGGCGAGATTCGCGTACTGCACCGGACCGTCGGTGGCCGCGGCGAGCCCGCCGGCGACCAGGTCGGCCCAGCCACGGACCGCGCCGTCGGCCAGCTCGTCGCCGACCCCCTCGGTGAAGCTGTCCCCCACCGCCACGAACCGCACCGCACCGCTTCCCGTCCGCACGGGAGGCGAGCCTAGGACCGGTCCACGGCCATCTGCTCCAGCCGGGCGATGCGCTCGGCCATCGGCGGATGGGTGGCGAACCACGTGGCCAGCCCCCGGCCGCGGAACGGGTTGGCGATCATCAGGTGGCTCTGGGCGACCAGCCGGTCCTCCTGCGGCAGTGGCCGGGCGCCCGCCCCGCGTTCGATCTTGCGCAGCGCCGACGCGAGCGCGAGCGGGTCGCCCGACAGCTGCGCGCCCGTGGCGTCGGCCTGGTACTCGCGGCTGCGGCTGACCGCCAGCTGCACCAGTCCGGCGGCCACCGGGCCGAGGACGACCAGCAGGAGGGCGCCGAGCGCGTTGCCACCCCCGCGGTCGTCGCCGGCCCGGCCGCCGAACAGGGAGGCGAACATCGCCATGTGCGCCAGGTAGGTGATCACCGTGGCCATCGCGGCCGCCACCGAGCTGATCAGGATGTCGCGGTTGTAGACGTGGGACAGCTCGTGGGCCAGGACGCCGCGCAGCTCGCGGCGGTCGAGCAGCTCGAGGATGCCCTGGGTGCAGCACACGGCGGCCCGGCGCGGATTGCGGCCGGTGGCGAAGGCGTTCGGCTGCTCGGTCGGGCTGACGTACAGCCGGGGCATGGGCTGGCGCGCCTCGGTCGCCAGGTCGCGCACCATCGCGTACAGCTGCGGGGCCTGGGTCTCGGTGACGGGGAACGCCCGCATCGCCCGCAGCGCGAGCTTGTCGGAGTTGAAGTACGCGAACCCGTTGACGGCCAGCGCGACCACCAGGGCGACGGCGAGCCCGCCCCGGCCGCCGATGAGCGCACCCGCCGCGAGGATGAGCCCGCCCATCAGGCCCAGCAGCAGGGCCGTCTTCACGGCGTTGGTCCAGCGGTGCACGCCCGGTCAACGCGGCTCCGGGGGGCGCCGTTCCCCACGCCCCCGGACCGGTTGCGCCACGGCACGATGGACCGCGGGCCGAGGGGTTTCTGATGCGCGGGAGCCGCGGCCACGACGTCCGACGGCGGGCGATCGCACACCCTCACGTTCCCCCGAGTGTGCGATCCCACAGCACTGGTTCGTCACACCCACGTAACCTCGCCCGGTGGAGGTAATGCACTGATGACTGCGACCGACCCGGCCGTGACGGCGGGCAGCTCTGCGCCTGGTGGCCTCGTGAAGAGCGTCGTCGAGCTCGACCGCGTGGTGATCCGGCTCGCCGGTGACTCCGGCGACGGCATGCAGCTGACCGGAAACCGGTTCACGAGCGAGACCGCGTCCTTCGGCAACGACCTGTCGACGCTGCCCAACTTCCCCGCGGAGATCCGGGCACCTACGGGGACCCTGCCGGGGGTCAGCAGCTTCCAGCTGCACTTCGCCGACCACGACATCATGACGCCGGGCGACGCCCCCGACGTCCTCGTGGCGATGAACCCGGCGGCGCTGAAGGCCAACCTCGCCGACCTTCCCGGCGGCGGGCTGCTGATCGTCGACTCCGACGAGTTCACCTCGCGCAACCTGGCGAAGGTCGGCTACGCGGCCAACCCGCTCGAGGACGGGTCGCTGGAGGGCTGGCAGACCGTCGCCGTGCCGCTGACCAGCATGACGCTGGAGGCGCTCGCCCACTCCGGCCTGGGCAAGAAGGAGGCCGAGCGGAGCAAGAACATGTTCACGCTCGGGCTGCTGTCGTGGATGTACCACCGCCCGACCGAGGGCACGGTCCGCTTCCTCGAGCGCCAGTTCCGCCGCAAGCCCGACATCGCGGCGGCCAACATCGCGGCCTTCCGCGCGGGCTACAACTACGGCGAGACCACCGAGGCGTTCGCGGTCTCCTACGAGATCAAGCCGGCCCCGATGGCCCCGGGGAAGTACCGCAACATCTCCGGCAACCAGGCGCTGTCGCTGGGCCTCGTGGCGGCCGGCCAGCGCTCCGGGCTGCCGATCTTCCTCGGCGCCTACCCGATCACGCCGGCGTCGGACATCCTGCACGAGCTGTCCAAGCACAAGGCCTTCGGCATCCGGACGTTCCAGGCCGAGGACGAGATCGCCGGCGTGGCGTCGGCGATCGGCGCATCCTTCGGCGGCGCGCTCGGCATCACGACGACGTCCGGGCCGGGTGTCTCGCTGAAGTCCGAGGCGATCGCCCTGGCGGTGATGATCGAGCTGCCGCTGATCGTCGTCGACGTGCAGCGCGGCGGGCCCTCGACCGGCCTGCCCACCAAGACCGAGCAGTCGGACCTGCTGCAGTCGATGTTCGGGCGCAACGGCGAGGCGCCGCTGCCGGTGATCGCGCCACGCTCCCCCGGTGACTGCTTCGACGCCGCCATCGAGGCCGCGCGCATCGCGCTCACCTACCGGACGCCGGTGATCCTGCTGTCCGACGGCTACCTGGCCAACGGCTCCGAGCCGTGGGCGGTGCCGGCCGGCGCGGACCTCCCGGACCTCACCGGGGCGGTCGGTTTCGCGACCGAGCCCAACGGTGCCGACGGCGAGTTCCTGCCCTACCTGCGCAACCCGGAGACCCTCGCCCGCCCGTGGGCGATCCCGGGGACGGCGGGCATGCAGCACCGCGTGGGTGGGCTGGAGAAGGCCGACGGGACCGGCAACATCTCCTACGACCCGGAGAACCACGACTTCATGGTCCGCACCCGGCAGGCGAAGATCGACGGCATCGCCGCGTCGATCCCCGCCACCGAGGTCGACGACCCGGACGGCGACGCCCGGGTGGCCGTGATCGGCTGGGGTTCCACGTACGGGCCCATCGGTGCCGGCTGCCGGCGGGTCCGCCGCTCCGGCCGCAAGGTGGCGCAGATCCACCTGCGTCACCTCAACCCGTTCCCGGCCGATCTGGGCGAGGTCCTGCGGCGCTACGACCGGGTGGTCTGCCCGGAGATGAACCTCGGCCAGCTCGCGCTGCTGCTGCGGGCGAAGTACCTCGTCGACGTCCAGAGCCACACGCAGGTGCGGGGGCTGCCCTTCCGGGCCGCCGAGCTCGCCGCCGTGCTGCAGGACGTCATCGACTCCACCAGCGGCGCAGAACTCGCCGCGGACCCCACCGGAGGCGCGGAATGAGCACCATCGACCTCGGCATGCCCCTCGAGGGTCCGATCGCCGACGCCATCACCTCCTCGGTGGCGTCGCAGGGCGAGAAGCAGACCGCCCTCAAGGCGAAGGACTTCAAGACCGACCAGGAGGTGCGCTGGTGCCCCGGGTGCGGTGACTACGTCATCCTCAACGCGGTCCAGAGCTTCCTGCCCTCGCTCGGCATCGCCCGCGAGGACATGGTGATCGTGTCCGGGATCGGCTGCTCCTCGCGGTTCCCGTACTACATGAACACCTACGGGATGCACTCGATCCACGGCCGCGCGCCGGCGATCGCCACCGGCCTGGCCGCCTCCCGTCCCGACCTGTCGGTGTGGGTCGTGACCGGCGACGGCGACTCGCTGTCGATCGGCGGCAACCACCTCATCCACGCGCTGCGCCGCAACGTCAACATCACGATCCTGCTGTTCAACAACCGGATCTACGGGCTGACCAAGGGCCAGTACTCGCCGACCTCGGAGGTCGGGAAGGTCACCAAGTCCACCCCGATGGGCTCGCTGGACCACCCGTTCAACCCGGTCTCGCTGGCCCTCGGCGCGGAGGCGACCTTCGTCGGCCGGGCGATGGACTCCGACCGCAAGGGGCTCACCGACGTGCTGCGGCAGGCGGCCGAGCACCAGGGCACCGCGCTGGTGGAGATCTACCAGAACTGCAACATCTTCAACGACGGCGCGTTCGACCTGCTCAAGGACCCGACTACCGGCGTGCAGTGGTCGATCCCGCTGGTCCACGGCGAGCCGCTGGTCTTCGGGCCCGAGGGTGCCGCCTGCGTCGTCCGCGACGACGTCGGTGGTCTGCGGATCGCCGAGACCAACCAGGTCCGGCCCGAGGAGATCGTCGTCCACGACGCGCACCGGGCCGACCCGGCGTACGCGTTCGCGCTGTCCCGGCTCTCGAGCCAGGACCTGCGCTACACGCCGATGGGCGTCTTCCGCTCGGTGCAGAAGCCGACCTACGACGCGATGATGGCCGAGCAGCTCGACGTCGCCGCGGCGGAGGGGTCCGCCGACCTCGACGCGCTGCTGGCCGGCAACGACACCTGGACCATCTCCGCCTGAGGGCGGACCGTCCCGCAGGGCCCGTCTCCCGCTGGGGGGCGGGCCCTGCGGCGTTCCTACGCCGCGGTCACGCGGAGGAGCACGTCGTCGCCGCCGCCGTTGTCGGTGGTCACGTAGAGGGCGCCGTCGGTGCCCAGCCGCGGGCTGCGGAGCCGCCCGTGGACGTCCTCGAGCTCGGGGACGCGGAACTGATCCACCAGGACACCGTCCGCGTCCAGCCGTAGCGCCAGCAGGCCGGTGTCCTTCTGGACTCCGACGACCAGCAGCCCCTCGTAGGCACCCCAGCGGCCGCCGGTCAGGAACGTGCCGCCGGAGGTGGCGATCGTCGGGCGCCCGGAGCTCCACACCGCGCCGACGGCGCCGGGGAGGTCCGGGTCGGTCATGGGGACGGTCTCGTCGTAGCTGCCGCCGCCGTCCGGGTCCCAGCCGTAGTTGGCTCCCGGCCGCAGGAGGTTGACCTCGTCGTCGCGGTCGGGGCCGTGCTCGACCGAGAACACCTGCCCGCTGCCGGGACGCAGCGCGAGCCCCTGGACGTTGCGGTGCCCGAAGGTCCAGATCAGGTCCTGCGCGCCGTCACCGGAGCCGACGAAGGGGTTGTCGGGCAGGGCCGCGCCGGTCGCCGGATCGGCCCGTAGCACCTTGCCGGCCAGGGTGGTCAGGTCCTGCGGATTGGTGCCGACGGCGTTGTCGCCGGTGCCCACCAGCAGCGCGCCGTCGGCGGCGAACGCGAGGCGGCAGCCGCCGTGCCGGCCCGACCGCTCGTTCGCCGGGATGCCGCCGATCAGGGGATCGGCCACCCGCGTGGCCGTCGACCAGTCCTCGGCCATGGTCCACGCGACGACCTCGATGCCGGCCGCGGTGCCGTCCCGCGCGCCCTGGCAGGTGTAGAAGCGGCGGCTCTCCCCCGATGCCGGATCCGGCGCCCGGCCGAACGCCGGGTCCAGCGCCAGCCCCATCAGGCCGGTCTCGCCCTCGGCGAAGAGGTCCCCGAAGTCGGCGGCCACCTCCCGGACGGTGCCGTCGGGCAGGACGGCGGTCAGCCCGCCGGCCCGCTCGTCGACCAGGAGGGTGCCGTCGGGCGCCTGGGCGACGTCCCACGGGTGGTCGAGCCCGTCGAGCACGACGGTGACCTCCAGCGCGGGCGCCCCCTCCGGCGGACGGGCGGCCGCGGGGGCGTCGTCGCCCCCGCCCGTGCAGGCGGCGAGCAGCGCCAGCATCAGCACCCCCGCCGCCGACGCGCGCGCGGTGGGGGGCACGGGGTCACTCAGCTGGTGCGGGTCACGACGTAGTCGCAGAGCGCGGACAGCGCCTCGCGGACGTCACCGGGCGGCACCTCCGCCAGGCGCTCGCGGGCCCGATCCGCGTACTCCCGCAGGACCGCCGTGGCGCGCTCCAGCGACGCCGAGGACCGCAGGAGGCCCAGGGCCTCGGCGTGCTCGGCGTCGTCGGTCACCGGCGCGGCGACCAGCTCGCGCAGCCGCGCCTCGGCGGGGTCGTCCCCGGCGAGCACGAACAGCACCGGCAGGGTGGCGATGCCCTCCCGCAGATCGGTGCCCGGCGACTTCCCGGAGGTGCCGGCCTCGCTGACGATGTCGAGGAGGTCGTCGGAGATCTGGAAGGCGACGCCCACCTCCTCGCCGAACTCCGTGAGCGCCTCGACGAGCGCGGCGTCGACCCCGGCGAACGTGGCGCCGAACCGGGCGGCGGTGGCCACCAGGGAGCCGGTCTTGTCGGCCAGCACCTCGAGATAGTGGTCGACGGGGTCGTCGCCGGGCGCGGGGCCGACGGTCTCCCGGATCTGACCGGTGACCAGCCGCTCGAAGGTGCGCGCCTGCACGCGGACCGCCTCCGGGCCCAGGCCGGCCAGGAGGTCGGAGGCGCGGGCGAACAGGAAGTCGCCGGTGAGGATCGCGACGCTGTTGGTCCAGCGGGTGTTGGCGCTCGGGGCACCGCGGCGGACGGGGGCCTCGTCCATGACGTCGTCGTGGTACAGCGTCGCCAGGTGGGTCAGCTCGCAGACCACCGCCGACGCCGTCACCTCGGGCGCCGCCGGGTCTCCGAGCTGCGCGGCCAGCAGCGCCAGCATGGGCCGGAACCGCTTGCCGCCGGCGGCCATGAGGTGTCCGGCCGCCTCCCGCACGAAGGGATGCGGGCTGTCGACCGACGCCGTCAGCGCCGTCTCCACGCCGGCCAGCCCCTCCGCGAGGGAGTCCCCGAGGGCGCCCTCGGGGAGCCAGGCACCGATCGTGGACGCCGGGGTGGACGCGCGGTGCCAGGCCTGGACGGATGGCGTTGCGTCGACTGCGGCGCGGGCTCCGGTCATCAGCCGACGAGATTAGCCGCCTGGCCTGCGAGGTCGAGCACCGACCCGGGCACGACCCCCAGTACCAGGGTCGCCGCGGCCGTCACCGCGAGCACGATGGTCGTCGGCAGGCCGGGGACGCCGACCGTCGGGCCGTCGGGCGCCGGCTCGGAGAAGTACATGAGGACGACGACCCGCAGGTAGAAGAACGCCGCCACGGCGCTGGTCAGGAGCGCCACGACGACCAGCGGCCAGGCGCCGTCGTCGATGGCGGCACGGAACACCGCGAACTTCCCGGTGAAGCCGCTCGTGAGCGGGATCCCCGCCAGCGCCAGGAGGAACAGCGTCATGACGGCGGCGATCACCGGCGACCGCTGCGCCAGCCCCGCCCAGGAGGAGAGGTGGGTGGCCTCGCCGTCGCCGTCCCGGATCATGGTGAGGACGGCGAACGCGCCGATCGTCGTGAGCCCGTACACCAGCAGGTAGAACATCGTGGCCGACAGGCCCGGGCTGTCGCCGGTCGCGTCGAAGCCGAGGACACCGGTGAGCAGGAAACCCGCGTGCGCGATCGAGGAGTACGCCAGCATCCGCTTGAGGTCGGTCTGGGTGAGGCCCAGCACCGCGCCCACGATCATCGAGACGATCGCGATGCCGTAGATCAGCGGCCGCCACGTCCACTCGTCGGTGCCGAAGCCGACGTAGAGCAGCCGCAGGATGGCGCCGAAGGCGGCCACCTTCGTGCAGGCCGCCATGAAGGCGGTGACGGGGGTGGGCGCGCCCTGGTAGACGTCCGGCGTCCAGGTGTGGAACGGCGCGACGCTGGCCTTGAACATCAGCCCGACGATCAGCAGCGCCAGCCCCAGGACCAGCAGGGTGTCGCCGCCGCCGTCGGTCACCGCCTCCTGGACCGCGGACAGCCGCACGCTGCCGGTGGCGCCGTAGACGAGGGCGAGGCCGTACAGGAAGAAGGCCGAGGCGAAGGCGCCCAGCAGGAAGTACTTGACGGCCGCCTCCTGGGAGAGCAGCCGGCGGCGGCGGGCGAGGCCGCACATCAGGTACAGCGGCAGGCTGAGCACCTCGAGCGCGACGAACATGACCAGCAGGTCGTTGGCCGCGACGAACAGCATCATCCCGCCGAGCGCGAAGGTGGCCAGCGGGTAGACCTCGGTCTGCACCCGCTCGGAGGTGAGCAGCTCCCGGTCGCGCGGGCTGCCCGCAGGGACGGCGGCCGCGGCGACGAACGACGACCGCGCCGGGTCCAGCGCGCGCTCGGCGAACAGCAGGATCGACAGGGCGCCCAGGCCGGCGATGGTGGCCTGCAGGAAGATCCCGGCACCGTCGACGGCCAGGGCATCGCCCGCGGTCACGTCCGCGCCGTCGCCGGACAGCTCGCGGGTGCTGGCCAGCAGGATCGCGCTGAGGAAGCCGCCCACGGTGCCGACGAGCGCCACGGCGAGCTGCACCGGGTGGCGGACCTCGCGCCGCGCGAACGCCTCGACGAGCACGCCGATGCAGGCCGCGCCGAACAGGAAGAGCAGCGGCGCCAGGGCCGCGTAGTCGAGATCGGGTGCCTCGATCATCAGTTCCCCGCCTCCGTCCGGGCAGCGTCGGTGTCGGCCTGCGGCTCGGCGCCGCCCGGGTCGCCGCCGACGTCGGAGATCGTCGCGGCGACGGCCGGCTCGATCAGGTCGATCAGCGGCTGCGGGTAGACGCCGAGCACGATGATCAGCGCCACGAGGGGGGACGCCACGGCGATCTCCCGGCGGCTGAGGTCGGGGACCCGCCGGGCCGTCGCGGGCGCGGCGGTCACCGTGGCGGTGGCGGTCGCGCCGCCGGTGTCCCCGGCGGGACCGGCCGGTTCCCCGCCGTCCGGCGTCGCCAGGTCGTGCCCGCCCATCAGCCCGCGGGCCGGGCCGTGCATGGTGCGCTGGTACATGAGCAGCACGTAGAGCGCGGCCAGGATGATGCCGACGGTGGCCACGATCGTGAACACCGGGCGGCTGGGGTAGGAGCCGACGAGCACCAGGAACTCGCTCACGAAGCTGTTGGTGCCGGGCAGGGCCAGCGAGGCGAGTCCGGCGACGAGGAAGACACCGGCCAGCACGGGGGCCTGCGCGGCCACGCCGCCGTAGTCGGAGATGCGCCGGGAGCCGCCGCGGGCGATGAGCATGCCGACCACGAGGAACAGCAGGCCGGTCGCGAGGCCGTGGTTGACCATGTAGAGCACCGCGCCGGTGGCGGCCTCGGTGGTGAACACGAAGATCCCGAGCGCGATGAACCCGAAGTGGGCGACCGACGTGTAGGACACCAGCCGCTTCATGTCGCTCTGCCCCATCGCCAGCAGCGCCGCGTACAGCACCCCGGCGACGGCGAGGGCGAGCACGTACGGCGCGAAGTCGCGCGAGGCGTCGGGGAACAGCGGCAGGCAGTAGCGCAGGAAGCCGAACGTGCCCACCTTGTCCAGGACGCCGACCAGCAGCACCGCTCCCCCGACCGGGGCCTCGGCACCGGCGTCGGGCAGCCAGGTGTGGAAGGGCACCAGCGGCGCCTTGATCGCGAACGCGACGAAGAAGCCGAGGAACAGCAGCTTCTGCACGTCGGGGTCGATGTCGATGGCGTTCAGCACCTCGAAGGCGAAGCTGCCCTCGCCCTGGTTCGCGCTGACCACGTACAGGCCGATCACCGCGGCCAGCATGATCAGGCCGCCGACCAGGCTGTACAGGAAGAACTTGACCGCCGCGTACTGCCGTCGCGGACCGCCGAAGCTGCCGATCAGGAAGTACATCGGGACGAGCATCGCCTCGAAGAAGACGTAGAACAGGAAGACGTCGGTCGCGGCGAAGACCCCGACCATCAGCGCCTCGAGCAGCAGGATCCAGGCGAAGAACACCGTCATCGACCGCGTGCCGACCGGCTCGTCGTCCCACGAGGCCCCGATCACCACTGGCACGAGGACGCCGATCAGGAGCAGCATCACCAGGGCGATGCCGTCGACGCCCAGGGCGAAGGACACCCCGAAGTCCTCGATCCAGGAGACCGAACTGGTCAGCTGGAACCGGTCGCCGCCGGCGTCGAACGCCACGGTGGCCAGGACGGCCAGCAGCAGCACCACGAGGCTGACGCCGAGGGAGATCTGCTTGGCCAGCAGGTCGCGCCCCCTCGGGAGCGCCGCGACGACGGCCGCCCCGACCGCGGGCACCGCGATCATGAGCAGCAGGAACGGGAAGTCACTCATGGTCGCCTCCGCAAGCTACGGCTCGCCCGCCACGGTGGGCACGTTCTCGGCCGGTCGTCGTCCCGCGCGCAGTGCTCGGCTGTCCGCTCATCCGGCCGTCACCGCCAGCAGCGCGCCCGCGACCAGCACCGCGCCGCCGAGCATCCCCATCGCGTAGGTGCGCACGAAGCCGGTCTGGGCGCGGCCCAGCCGGGACGAGGAGCCGCCCAGCCCGGCCGCGAGCCCGTTGACCGCGCCGTCCACCCCGCGGTTGTCCACCCACACCAGCGCGCGGGTCAGCCACTGGCCCGGGCGCATGAACAGCGACTCGTTGATCGCGTCGGCGTACAGCGCCTTGCGCGCTGCGCGGGTGACCACCGAGACCCGCTCGGGCGCCACCACGGGCACCTCGCGCCGGCCGACGAACAGCCAGGCGGCCAGCACCCCGAGGACCATCACGGCGGTGACGACGGTCGCGACCACGGCGGGCGCGATGACGTGCTCGGCCTCGTGCGGCTCACCGAACACCGGGGCCAGCCACTCGTCGAGCGGGAAGACCTGCACGAGCAGGAAGCCGGCCGCGACCGAGCCGACGGAGAGCACGACCATCGGCACCGTCATGACCGACGGCGACTCGTGCGGGTGCGGCGCGGGCCGGCCGGGGGCCGAGGGCGCCCAGCGCGCCCGGCCGAAGAAGGTCATGAGCATGAGCCGGGTCATGTAGAAGGCGGTGAGCCCGGCGCCGAGGACGGCGACGCCGCCCAGCACCCAGCCCGACACCCCGCCGCGGTCGAGCGCGGCCTCGATGATCGCGTCCTTGGTCCAGTAGCCGGACAGGAACGGGAAGCCGATCAGGGCCAGGTAGCCCAGCCCGAAGGTGACGAAGGTGATCGGCAGCTTCCTGGCCAGCCCGCCGAAGCGGCGCATGTCCACCTGGTCGTCCATGGCGTGCATGACCGACCCGGCGCCGAGGAACAGGCCGGCCTTGAAGAACCCGTGGGTCAGCAGGTGGGCGATGGCGGCGGCGTAGCCGACCGGGCCGAGTCCGACGGCCAGGAACATGTAGCCGATCTGGCTGACCGTCGAGTAGGCCAGCACCTTCTTGATGTCGTCGTAGGCGCAGCCGGCGATCGCGCCGATCATCAGCGTGACCGCGCCGACGACCAGGACGACGGTGCGGGCCGTCTCGGTCAGGTCGTAGATCGGCGCCGACCGGGCGATCAGGTAGACGCCCGCGGTCACCATGGTCGCCGCGTGGATGAGGGCCGAGACCGGCGTCGGGCCCTCCATGGCGTCGGGCAGCCAGGCCTGCAGCGGGAACTGGCCGGACTTGCCGCAGGCGCCGAGGAGCAGCAGCAGCCCGATCGCGGTCACGGTGCCACCGGCGAGCAGGCCGACGGAGCCGAAGACGCCCTCGTAGGTGACGGTGCCCAGCTGGGCGAACATCACGAAGATCGCCAGGGCCAGGCCGACGTCGCCGACCCGGTTCATGATGAACGCCTTCTTGGCCGCCGTGGCCGCTGCCGGGCGCTCGTGCCAGAAGGCGATGAGCAGGTAGGAGGCCAGGCCCACGCCCTCCCAGCCGACGTACAGGGCGACGTAGTTGTCGCCGAGCACCAGCAGGAGCATCGCCGCGACGAAGAGGTTCAGGTAGGCGAAGAACCGCCGCCGGCGCGGGTCGTGCGCCATGTAGCCGATCGAGTAGACGTGGATCAGCGCGCCCACGCCGGTGATCAGCAGCGCGAAGACCGCCGACAGCGGATCGAACAGCAGCCCCGCGTCGACCTCCAGCGAGCCGGTGTCGATGAAGGTGAACAGGTGGACGGCGACCTGCCGGTCGTCGAGGGAGAACGCGCAGGCCAGCGCGATGACGAAGGCGATCGCCACGGTGGCGGTGCCCAGCAGGTGGCCCCAGCGGTCGGTGCGCCGGCCTCCGAGCAGCAGCACCGCGGCACCCGCGAGCGGGAGGGCGATCAGCAGCCAGGAGGCCGACAGCAGCCCGTCGGCGGGCACGGTGTCCATGTGTCCGGGATCCCCGTCTTCGTCAGTACTTGAGGAGGTTGGCGTCGTCGACCGACGCCGACCGGCGGGTCCGGTAGATCGACATGATGATCGCGAGCCCGACCACGACCTCGGCGGCGGCCACGACCATCACGAAGAAGGCCATGATCTGGCCGTCGACGGTGCCGGTGGCGCGGGCGAAGGTGACCAGCGTCAGGTTCACCGAGTTGAGCATCAGCTCCACGCACATGAACACGACGATCGCGTTGCGCCGCACGAGGACGCCGACGGCGCCGATCGTGAACAGCATCGCGGCGAGCACCAGGTAGTGGGCCAGGGTCACGAGCGGTTCCCCCCCGAGGCGCCGTCCCGGGTGCCCAGCGCGTCGTCCGGGCCGCCCAGCTGCGGCCGGCCCGTGGGATGTGGCATCTGGTCCACCTCCGCGGGCTCGATACCGGTGGCGAAGCTGTCCTCGGCCAGGGTCCCGTCGGGCAGCAGCGCGGGGGTCGCGACCGAGTTGGCGCGGGCGAAGACACCGGGGCCGGGCAGCGTCTGCGGCCGGTCGGTGGTGAGGAACCGGGCCCGCGAGAGCTCCTTCTGGGTGAGCCGGGTCCCGGGCTCGCGCTCGATGTGGGCGAGCACCATCGCGCCGAGGGCCGCGGTGATCAGCAGCGCGCTGGTCACCTCGAAGGCCAGCAGGTACCGGGTGAACAGCAGCTCGGCGATCGCCTCGATGTTGCTGGTCTCCCCGCCCTGGACGGCGTCCAGGCCCTCGGCGGAGAGGTCCTGCGTGGCCCGGGCGATCCCGGCGCCGACCAGTCCGGCGAAGCCGACGCCGAACACGATGGCCGCGATCCGCTGGCCGCGCAGGGTCTCCACGACCGAGTCGGAGGAGTCCCGGCCGACCATCATGAGCACGAAGAGGAACAGGATCATGATCGCGCCGGTGTAGACGATGATCTGCACCGCGCCGAGGAACGGCGCCTCCTGGACGACGTAGAAGACGCCGAGCGAGAGCATCGTGGTGACCAGCCACAGCGCCGAGTGGACGGCGTTGCGCGAGAACACCATCCCCAGCGCCCCGGCCAGTGCCAGGGGCCCGAGGATCCAGAAGACGACGGCCTCGCCCGTGCCCAGGGACACGCCCGTGTCCGCCGCCGCGGCCAGCGCCGTCACGGCGTCTCGCCGCGCTGGGTGGCGGCCAGGTAGTAGTCCTTCTCGTCCTCGCCCAGGCGCATGGGGTGCGGCGGCGACTCCATGCCCGGCAGCAGCGGGGCCATGAGCTGCTCCTTGGTGTAGATCAGGTCCCGTCGGTTGTCGTCGGCCAGCTCGAAGTCGTTGCTCATCGTCAGCGAGCGGGTCGGGCAGGCCTCGATGCACAGCCCGCAGAAGATGCAGCGCAGGTAGTTGATCTGGTAGACGCGCCCGTACCGCTCGCCGGGCGAGAAGCGGGCGTCCTCGGTGTTGTCCCCGCCCTCGACGTAGATGGCGTCGGCCGGGCACGCCCAGGCGCACAGCTCGCAGCCGACGCACTTCTCCAGGCCGTCGGGATGCCGGTTGAGCACGTGCCGCCCGTGGTAGCGCGGCTTGGTCACCTTGGGGACCTCCGGGTACTCCTCGGTCGTCACCTTGCGGAAGATCTGCGCGAAGGTGACGCCGAAGCCCTGCCCGGGGGCGGGGAGCAGGCTGCGGCGGCCCGCGGGCGCCGGGGCGGCGGACCGGCCGGCGGACCGCTCGACCTCGCCGCCCCGGGACGCCTGCGCGAGACCCTTCTCGCCGCCGCTCGTGGCCGGCGCGCGATCGGGTGCACGGTCAGGCATCGCCGTCCTCCTGTGCTTCGGGGCTGCGTGCGTCGGCGGGGAGCGCCGCACCGCTGGGGTCGTGGGCACGGCCGCCGCGGCGGCCGGTGGCCACCAGGCCGCCGTCGGCGCGGGCGGCCGCACCCACCGGCTCGGCGCGGCGCAGCCGCGGCGACGGCGGGACGACGAGGTCCATCGGCGGGACGGGGAAGCCGCCCTCGGCCCGGATCGGCCCGGTCCGCTGCGCCGGACGGCGCCGCGGCCCGGCCGGGGCCAGCACCTCGGGTTCGGGCTCGGTGGCCCGGATCGCGCCGGCGGTGGCCTTCTCCGCCGCGATCCGGGTGGTGCTGTTCTCCGCCCGGCCGAACATCCACAGGCCGCCCAGCACCAGCAGGGCGATCGGCACGCCGACGAACAGCGCCACCTGGCCGGTGGACAGGTCGGCCTCGCGGGACACGGTGCGCATGGTGGCGACGGCGAGGATCCAGACCAGCGCGGTCGGGACCAGCACCTTCCAGCCGAACCGCATGAACTGGTCGTAGCGCAGCCGGGGGAGCGTGCCGCGGAGCCAGATGAACACGAAGAGCGCGACGACGACCTTGAGGAAGAACCACAGCATCGGCCACCAGCCGGAGTTGGCGCCGTCCCAGATCGACAGCGGCCACGGGGCCCGCCAGCCGCCGAGGAACAGCGTCGCGGCCAGCGCGGAGACGGTGACCATGTTGATGTACTCGGCCAGGAAGAACAGCGCAAACTTCAGCGACGAGTACTCGGTGTGGAAGCCGCCGACCAGCTCGCTCTCGGCCTCGGGCAGGTCGAACGGCGCCCGGTTGGTCTCCCCCACCACCGCGATGGCGTAGATGACGAAGCTGACCGGGAGCAGCACGGCGAACCAGCTCGGGCCGGTGAACTCCCAGCCGAAGAAGGAGACCTCGTTGCCGTTCGCCTGGGCGGCGACGATCTCCGAGGTGGACATCGACCCCGCGTAGAGGAAGACGGCGACGATCGACAGCCCCATCGCGATCTCGTAGCTGACCATCTGCGCGGCGCTGCGCAGGCCACCGAGCAGCGGATAGGTCGAGCCGGAGGCCCAGCCGGCCAGCACGATGCCGTAGACGCCCATCGCCGAGCAGGCCAGGACGATCAGCACCCCGATGGGGGCGTCGGTGAGCTGGAGCGGGGTGCGCTCGCCGAAGATGCTGACGGACGGGCCCATCGGGATGACCGAGAACGCGAGGAACGCCGGGACGGCGGCGATCACCGGGGCCAGGAAGTACACCGGCTTGTCGGCCAGCGCCGGCATGATGTCTTCCTTGAACGCGAGCTTGAGGCCGTCGGCCAGGCTCTGCAGGTAGCCGCGGGGGCCGACCCGGTTGGGGCCGATCCGCTGCTGCATCCGCGAGACGACCTTGCGCTCGAAGACGATCGCGAACAGCGTCATCACCACGAGGACGACGAAGACGCCGACGACCTTGATGAGGACGATCCACCAGACGTCGGTGCCGAAGTCCTCGAGGGTCGGCTGCTCGGGGCTGGCCAGCAGGCTCACGCGGCACCTCCGGCGGCCGAGAGACGGACGACGCCGCCGGGGGCGGTGCCGAGCCCGGTGCGGACCTCGCTGCCCGGCGAGCGCATCGGCAACCAGACCACCCGGTCGGGCATCTCGGTGACCCGGACCGGGAGCGTCAGGGACCCTGCCGCGCCGGTCACCGTGAGGCGGTCGCCGTCGGTCAGTCCGAGCCGGGCCGCGGCCTCCCGGCCGATCCGGGCGACCGGCGGGCGGGCCGTGCCGGCCAGCTCGGGCTCGTCGCGCTGCAGGGTGCCGATGTCGATCAGCTGCCGCCAGGAGGCGAGCACCGCGTCGCCCTCCCCGAGCTCCGCGTCGGGGGCGGGGGCGACGTCCAGGCCGGTGACCGGCGCCTGGGTGGCGGGGAGGCCGAGCCGGCCCAGCTCCGCCCGCGCGGCCCCGACGTCGGGCAGGCCGAGGTCCACGCCCATGGCCTCGGCCAGCCCGTGCAGGACCCGGCCGTCGGGAAGCTGGCCGCTGCCGTGCAGCGTGGCGTCGAAGGACCGCACCCGGCCCTCCCAGTCGAGGTAGCTGCCGGCCTTCTCCGGCGCCGCGGCGACCGGCAGGACGACGTCGGCGTGGTCGGTGACCGCGCTGGGCAGCAGCTCCAGGCTGACCACGAACCCGGCCGAGGCCAGTGCCGCCTCGGCGAGCCGGGGGTCGGGCAGGTCCGCGGGGTCGACGGCGCCGACCAGCAGGCCGCCGAGCTCGCCGTCGCGGGCGGCGGTGAGGATGCCGGTGGTGTCCCGTCCGGGAGCGGTGGCCAGCGCGTCGGGGGCCAGCCCCCACAGCGCGGCGACCTCGCCCCGGTGCGTGGCGTCGGCGACGACGCGGCCGCCGGGCAGCAGGCCGGGCAGGGCGCCGGCCTCCACCGCCCCGCGCTCACCCGCCCGACGGGGCACCCACGCCACGCGGGCGCCGGTGACGCGGGCGAGCTCGGTCAGTGCGCTGAACGCGCCGGGGACCTCGGCCAGCCGCTCGCCGGCGAGCACGACGGCTCCCGGCTTCCGCAGCGCCTCGACCGCCGGTCCGCCCCAGGTGCCGGCGGCCAGCGCGGCCAGCGACCGGGCCTCGGTGCCCGGCAGCGTGCCCAGCACGGTGGCCTGCAGCTTCACGGCCGCGCGCGTGGCGAACGGGGCGAGGTCGAACACGGGCAGCCCGCGGGTGCGGACCGCGCGGCGCAGGCGGAGGAAGACGATCGGCGACTCCTCCTCCGGCTCGAAGCCGGCCAGCAGCACCGCCGGGGCCTCGCCCAGCTCGTCGTAGGTGACCGCGCCGGCCCCCGGGAACCGGCCGGCGACCCGGGCGGCGAGGAAGGCCTCCTCCTCGGCCGAGTGCGCGCGGGCGCGGGCGTCGACGTCGGCCGTGCGGAGGGCCACGCGGGCGAACTTGGCGTAGGCGTAGGCGTCCTCGACGGTCAGCCGCCCGCCCGGGAGCACGCCGACCCCGCCGGCGGCGCGGGCGGCCGCGAGCCCGGCGGCGGCCGCCGCCCACGCCTCGGGCCAGGAGGCCGGCTGCAGCACGCCGTCGCGCCGCACCAGCGGCGTCGTGAACCGCTCGGTGGCGGTGGCGTACCGGAACGCCCAGCGACCCTTGTCGCAGTTCCACTCCTCGTTGACCTGCGGGTCGTCACCGGCCAGCCGGCGCAGCACCCGGCCGCGGCGGTAGTCGGTGCGCTGGGCGCAGCCCGACGCGCAGTGCTCGCAGACGCTGTCCTCGCTGCGCAGGTCGAACGGGCGGGAGCGGAACCGGTACTGGGCGCTGGTGAGCGCGCCCACCGGGCAGATCTGGGTGGTGTTGCCCGAGAAGTAGGACTCGAAGGGCTCGTCCTGGTAGATCGCCACCTGCTCCAGCGCGCCGCGCTCGAACAGCTCGATGAAGGGGTCGCCGGCGACCTGCTGGGAGAACCGGGTGCAGCGCGCGCACAGCACGCAGCGCTCGCGGTCCAGCAGCACCTCGCTGCTGATGGGCAGCGGCTTGGGGTAGGTCCGCTTGACGTCGACGAACCGGCTCTCGGCGCGCCCGTTGCTCATCGCCTGGTTCTGCAGGGGGCACTCGCCGCCCTTGTCGCAGACCGGGCAGTCCAGCGGGTGGTTGATCAGCAGCAGCTCCATGGTGCCCTGCTGGGCCTTGTCGGCGACCGGGCTGGTCAGCTGCGTCTGCACCACCATGCCCTCGGTCACCGGCATGGTGCAGGAGGCCACCGGCTTGCGCTGGCCCTCCACCTCGACCAGGCACTGGCGGCACGCGCCGACCGGCTCGAGCAGCGGGTGGTCGCAGAACCGGGGGATCTGCACGCCGATCTGCTCGGCCGCGCGGATGATCAGCGTCCCCTTGGGCACCGCGACGTCGAAGCCGTCGATCGTGCAGCGGACGGCGTCGGGCGGGGTGTGCGGGCCCGGGGCGCCGGGCGGGATCGCCGCGGCCGGCTCCGGAGAGGTCGGCGTGAGGGTCACGAGGCGGCTCCGACGGGCTCGAGGCGGAGGGAACGGCCCAGACGCGCCTGCTCCTCGGGGGGCAGCAGCGCGATGTACTCGTCCCGGAAGTACTTCAGCGAGCTGGCGATGCAGCTGGTCGCGCCGTCGCCGAGGGCGCAGAACGAGCGGCCGAGGATGTTGTCGCAGGTGTCGGTCAGCAGGTCGAGGTCGGTGGCGGTGCCGCGCCCCTCGACCAGCCGCTCCAGGATCTGGACCAGCCAGTACGTGCCCTCCCGGCAGGGGGTGCACTTGCCGCAGCTCTCGTGCGCGTAGAACTCGGTGAACCGCAGGGTGGCCTCGACGATCGAGTCGGTCTCGTCGAACACCATGAGCGCGGTGGTGCCCAGCATCGAGCCCGCGGCGGCGACCGAGTCGAAGTCCAGCGGCACGTCGAGGTGCTCGGCGGTGAAGTACGGCGTCGACGAGCCGCCGGGGGTCCAGAACTTGAGCTCGTGGCCCGGGCGGATGCCGCCGGCCATCTCCAGCAGCTCGCGCATCGTCGTCCCCATGGGGGCCTCGTACTGGCCGGGACGCACGACCCGGCCCGACAGCGAGTAGATCTTCGGACCGGGCGATTTCTCCGGGCCGAAGGCCTTGAACCAGTCGGCCCCGCCCCGGACGACGAAGGGCACGCTGGCCAGCGTCTCGACGTTGTTGATCACCGTCGGGGCGCCGTAGAGGCCGGCGACCGCGGGGAACGGTGGCTTGAGCCGCGGCTGCCCGCGGTAGCCCTCGAGGGAGTCCAGCAGCGCCGTCTCCTCGCCGCAGATGTAGGCCCCGGCGCCGGCGTGCACCACCAGCTCGAGGTCGTAGCCCGAGCCCAGGACGTCGGTACCGAGGTAGCCGGCGGCGTAGGCCTCCTGCACGGCCGCGACCAGCCGGCGGTGGGCGTGCACGGCCTCGCCGCGGACGTAGATGACCGCGTAGTGGCAGCGGATGGCGTACGCGGAGATGATCACGCCCTCCACCAGCGAGTGCGGGTCGGTCATCATCAGCGGCAGGTCCTTGCACGTGCCCGGCTCGCCCTCGTCGGCGTTGACCACGAGGTACTTGGGCTTGGCCGCCGGGCCGGTCGGGGTCTCCCCCGGCTTGGGCTGCGGGATGAAGCTCCACTTCATGCCCGTCGGGAACCCCGCGCCGCCGCGCCCGCGCAGGCCTGAGTCCTTGACCAGGGTGACCAGCTCGTCGGGCTCCATCGTCAGCGCGGTGCGCAGCGCGGCGTAGCCCTCCAGCGACTCGTAGGTGGCCAGCTTCCAGGGCTGGTCGGCGCCCCAGCGCGAGGTGAGGACGGGGGTGAGGGGCATCGGTCAGGCCTTCCCGGTGGCGGGGCCCGGGGCGGACCGGGGGCGGGTGGCGGGGCCCGGGGCGGACCGGGGGCGGGCGGCGGGGCCCTGGCCACTCGTGCCCGGCTCGGTCCCCGCGGGGGTGTCGGTGCCGTCGTTCGCGTCGGCGAGGGAGCGCCCGGACGGCTCCGGGGCGCCGCGCTGGGCGGACTCGATCCCCGCCGCCTCCGCGGCCTCCCCGCCGGAGGAGGAGGTCGCCGACGCGCGGGGCATGGGCGGAGCCGCCTCGCCGCGCTCGTCGGCGAGGTGGACGCCGATCAGCGTGGGGCCGGCCGACCACGGGGCGTCGACGGCGGCTGCCTCGGCGCCGGCGTCCGCCCACTGGGAGAAGCCGGCCAGCTGCCGGGAGATGCCGCGGAAGTCGCTCAGCGGCGCACCCCGGGTGGGGTGCGGCTTCTCGCCGCGCCGCAGGGCGGCCACCAGCTCGCGCGCGCTCTCGACGTCCTGCTGGTCGTAGAACTCGTAGTCGACGGTCACCACGGGCGCGTAGTCGCAGGCCGCGAGGCACTCGGCGTGCTCGAGGGTGACCGAGCCGTCCGGCGCGGTCTCGTTGTGGTGCACGCCGAGGTCGGCGCTCAGGGCGTCCATGATCCGCTGGCCGCCGAGCACGTTGCACAGCGTGTTGGTGCAGACGCTGACCAGGTGCCGGCCGGTCGGGCTGCGCTTGTACATCGTGTAGAACGTCGCGACCGCGCCGACCTCGGCCTTGGTCAGGCCGAGCTCCTCGGCGCACAGCGTCACGCCCTCGGGCGAGACGTAGCCCTGCACGGACTGGACCAGGTGCAGCATCGGCAGCAGCGCCGAGCGGGCCTGCGGGTAGCGGGCCATGATCTCCCGCGCCTCGAGCCGGGTCTGCTCGGTCAGCGGCGGCAGGTCGGCCAGTGTCTCGGGCGAGGAGTCCACCGGGCTGGAGTCCAGCCCGGTCACCGCCGTGCCCTCCGCCGATCCGGGGAGTGCGCTCACGTCGTCTCCTCGCTGGCGCTCGTCGCCGTCGCTCGCGGCGCTGCTGTGTCTCCGGGGTGGCTCGCGAGCTCGCTCACCGGTCGACACCTCCCATCACGGGGTCGATCGAGGCGACCGCAGCGATGACGTCGGCGATCATGCCGCCCTCGCTCATGGCGGCCGTGGCCTGCAGGTTCACGAAACTGGGGTCGCGCACGTGGACGCGCCACGGGCGGGTGCTGCCGTCGCTGACGACGTGGTAGCCGAGCTCGCCGCGCGGGGACTCCACGGGCACGTACACCTGCCCGGCCGGGACCCGGAAGCCCTCGGTGACCAGCTTGAAGTGGTGGATCAGGGACTCCATCGAGCCGGCCATGATGTGCTGGACGTGCTCGTGCGAGTTGCCCATGCCGTCGGCGCCGAGCGAGAGCTGGGCCGGCCAGGCGATCTTCTTGTCCGCGACCATGACCGGCCCGGGCTCGAGCCGGTCCAGCGCCTGGGCGACGATCTTCAGCGACTCCTGCATCTCGGCCATCCGGACCAGGTAGCGGCCCCAGGCGTCGGAGGTGTCGGCGGTGGGCACCTCGAAGTCGTAGGTCTCGTAGCCCAGGTAGGGCTGCACCTTGCGCAGGTCCCACGGCAGGCCGGCGGCGCGCAGGATCGGGCCGGTCACGCCGAGGGCGACGCAGCCGGTGACGTCGAGGTAGCCGACGTCCTTGAGCCGGCGCTGCCAGATCGGCTGACCGGTGAGCAGCTTGTGGTACTCCGCCAGGCGCTTGGGCATGATCGTCAGCCACTCGCGGATGGACTCCACCGCGCCGGGCGGGAGGTCCTGCGCCAGCCCGCCGGGGCGGATGTAGGCGTGGTTCATCCGCAGGCCGGTGATCTCCTCGAGGAGGTCCAGGCACAGCTCGCGCTCGCGGAAGCCGTTGGTCATCGCGGTGAGGGCGCCGAGCTCCATGCCCCCGGTGGCCAGGCCGACCAGGTGCGAGGCGATCCGGTTGATCTCCATCACGAGGACGCGGATGGTCTGCGCGCGCTGCGGGATCTCGATGCCGAGCAGCTTCTCCACGGCCATGCAGTAGCCGGCCTCGTTGTAGAGCGGGGCCAGGTAGTCCATGCGGGTCACGAAGGTCGTGCCCTGGGTCCAGTTGCGGTACTCGGTGTTCTTCTCGATGCCGGTGTGCAGGTAGCCGATGGTCACCCGGGCCTTCGTGACCGTCTCGCCCTCGAGGTCGAGGATCAGCCGGAGCACGCCGTGCGTGGAGGGGTGCTGCGGGCCCATGTTGACGACGAGACGCTCCTCGCCGCCGCGGTCGGCGCCGAAGGTCTGGTCCCAGTCGCCGCCGGTGACGGTGTAGACCCGGCCCTCGGTGGTCTCGCGGGAGCCGGCGTACGGGTCCTGTGTGGTGGTCATGCGATGCCCCTCACCGGTAGGCGCGGCGGGTGTCGGGCGGCGGGATGGTGGCGTCGTGGTACTCCACCGGGACGCCGCCGAGCGGGTAGTCCTTGCGCTGGGGGAAGCCGTCCCAGTCGTCGGGCATGAGGATCCGGGTCAGCGAGGGGTGGCCGTCGAAGACGATGCCGAACATGTCGTAGGCCTCCCGCTCGTGCCAGTCCGCCGTCGGGTAGACGCCCGTCACCGACGGCACGTGCGGGTCCTCCGCGGTCACGGCCACCTCGAGGCGGATGCGCCGGCGGTAGGTCATCGACGTCAGGTGGTAGACGACGTGCAGCCGCGGCCGGCCGGGGGTGACCTCGGGGCCACCGCTGTCGAGGTAGTCGACGCCGGAGAGGCTGCTCAGCAGCTCGAAGCGCAGCGCGTCGTCGTCCCGGAGCGCCTGGACCAGGGTCGGCAGGTGCTCGCGCGCCACGAAGTAGGTGATCTCGCCGCGGTCGACCAGCACCCGCTGCACGGCGGCGGCGTAGGTGGCCTCCCCCACCGCCTCGATCAGCACGTCGGTGATCTCGTCGAACCAGCCGCCGTAGGGCCGGTCGGTGGAGTGCAGGGCGACCGCCCCGCCGGGCTCGACCCGGACGAGACCGCCGAACCCGGAGGTGTCGCCGCTGCCGCTGACGCCGAACGCGCCGCGCCGGAAGCCGTCGTCGCTGGTCACGACCGGCCCCGCACGTACGGCTCGGGCAGCAGCACCGCGTTGCCGCCGCGCTGATCGATCGCGAACTGGCCGGCGCGGCCCTCGGCCGCGGCCTGCTCGTAGGCCCGCCGGGCCGCCTTGTCGGCGCGCACGCTGGAGGGCATCTCCACCAGCAGGTCCGGCGCCGTGCCGTCCTCCCGGGCGCGAGCCAGCGCCTTCTCCCGCTTCGGACCGAGCGGCTCGTGCTGGATCTTGTAGTGCAGCTTGAGGATCGCGTCCATCAGCATCTCCGGCCGCGGCGGGCAGCCGGGCAGGTACATGTCCACCGGGACGACGTGGTCGACGCCCTGCACGATCGCGTAGTTGTTGAACATCCCTCCGGAGCTGGCGCACACGCCCATGGCGAGCACCCACCGCGGCTCGGGCATCTGGTCGTAGATCTGCCGCAGCACCGGCGCCATCTTCTGGCTCACCCGGCCGGCCACGATCATCAGGTCGGCCTGCCGCGGCGAGGCCCGGAAGACCTCCATGCCGAAGCGGGCCAGGTCGTAGCGCCCGGCGCCCGTGGCCATCATCTCGATGGCACAGCAGGCCAGGCCGAAGGTGGCCGGCCAGAACGACGACTTGCGCGTCCAGTTGACGAGCTTCTCCACCGACGTCAGCAGGACGCCGGAGGGCAGCTTCTCCTCGAGACCCATTATCGAACCGCCAGTCCCACGCTCAGTCCCATTCCAACCCCCCACGCCGCCACACGTATGCGTAGGCGATGAACACGGTCGCGATGAACACGACCATCTCGACCAGCCCGAAGACGCCGAGCGCGTCGTTCGCGACCGCCCACGGGTAGAGGAAGACGATCTCGATGTCGAAGATGATGAAGAGCATCGCGACGAGGTAGTACTTCACCGGGAAGCGGCCGCCGTGCAGCGACTGGTCGACCGGTTCGATGCCGCACTCGTAGGCCTGCAGCTTGGCCCGGTTGTAGCGGCGCGGGCCGATGAACGGGGCCGCCGCGACGGAGAAGAATGCGAACGCCGCGGCCAGGGCGAACAGGCCGACGATCGGCACGTAGGACGACAGCATCAGCGGCAGCCTACGGTGACGGCCATCACGGCCCGCGCGTGTCGCGGACGTTCGGTGGTCATTCGGTATCGGATCGTCATGTCGACCTCACGCTGCCGGGGTCAGTCGGGTCAGGACGGCCAGCGCCCGGTCGAACCGGTCGCCGTCGCGGCCGTCGGAGAGGTTGCCCATCAGCCGCAGCGCCCGGTGCACCAGTGCGGGGCGCCGGAGGCCGTGCGCGGTGGCGAAGCGGACCACCTCGGGGCGGGCGAGCAGTGCCAGGAAGCCCATGCCCAGCCGGTGGTGGGAGCCGTACTCCTCGCGCAGCCGGGCCGGGTAGCGGCGCAGCGCCGCCTCCCGCGCGGGGCCCTCGGGCAGCGCGAGCGCCGCGACGGCCGCCTCGGCGGCCATCCGGCCGGTCTCCAGCGCGTAGCTGATGCCCTCGCCGTTGAACGGGTTCACCGTGCCGGCGGTGTCACCGGCCAGCAGCAGCCCGCGGGTGTAGGCCGGGCCGCGGTGCAGCGCCATCGGCAGCCCCGCGCCGCGCAGCGGGGTGACGGCGTACTCCTCGCCGAGCTGCCACTCCGGCGGCAGCGTCGCCAGCCACCGGCGCAGCACCGCCCGCGGCTCCGCGCCGCTGCCCCGCCGGGTGTCGAGCAGGCCGAAGCCGACGTTGGCGGTGCCGTCGCCCATGCCGAACGACCAGCCGTAGCCCGGCATCGAGTCCGCGCTGGGCCCCGCCGCGGAGAGGTCGAAGGAGATGTCGAGGTAGGGGTCGGTGGCGCGCGGCGTGCGCACGTACCGGCGGACGGCGACGCCGAGCGGCCGGTCCTCGCGGCGGACCAGCCCCAGCGACTTGGCCAGCCGGCCGGACGTGCCCTCGGCGGAGACGACCAGCGGCGCGAGCCAGGTGGCGGGCTCGCGACCGGGGCCGACGAGAGCACGGACGCCGATCACGCGGCCCGCGTCGTCGAGGTGCGGATCGGTCACCTGGACGCCGGTGTGCACGCGGGCGCCCGCGGCCGCCGCGTGGTCGGCCAGCACGGTGTCCAGGTCGCTGCGGGTGCGGATGAGCCCGTAGGAGGGCCAGGACCGCAGCTGCGGCCAGTCGACCTCGACCACCTCGCCGCCGCCGAAGACCCGCAGCCCCCGATGGCGCACCCAGCCCGTGGTGTCGACCCCGAGGTCGTCGAGCGCCTTGACCCCGCGCGGCGTCAGGCCGTCGCCGCAGACCTTCTCGCGCGGGAAGTCGGCCTTCTCGAGGACCACGACGTCGAGGCCCGCCGCCGCCAGCGTCCGGGCCGCGGACGACCCGGCGGGCCCGGTGCCGACCACGACGACGTCGGCCCGCAGGCCGGCCCCGCGCGGCGCCTCGACGAGCGTGCTCGGCACGTCGATCCCCCTTCGCCGGTTCCCGGTGCGCTTGTGAACATTTTCACGAAGTCGCCGGGTCCGAGCCTACGCTGGCGTGTGAGCCAGGGAACAAGCCCCCCGTGACGAGGCTCACGTCGGCTGCTGCGGCCCGCCGGTCAGCGCGGCGCGCACGGCGTCGTCCTCGGTGGGCGAGAAGTCGGCGTAGACCTGACCGACCGCGCGGAAGCCGGCGGGCGCGGCGAGGCAGACCAGCGCGTCGACCTCCGCGGCCAGCTCCGCGACCACGTGCGGCGAGCCGACAGGGACGGCGACGACCACCCGGGCCGGCTGCTGCGAGCGCAGGGCGGCCAGGGCTGCGCGCACGGTCGACCCGGTGGCCAGGCCGTCGTCCACCAGCACGACGGTGCGGCCGCGGACCGGGACCGGCGGCCGCCCGGTGCGGTAGGCCTCGACCCGGCGGCGCAGCTCGACGAGCTCCCGGGCGCGCACGGCGGCGAAGGCGGCCTCGTCCACCCGGGCCGCCTCGAGGACCTCCGGGTTGCGGATCGTCTCGACGGCGTCGCCGACCGCCGCGATCGCGCCCATGGCCAGCTCCGGCCGCCCGGGCAGGCCGAGCTTGCGGACGACGAGCACGTCCAGCGGGGCGCCCAGGGCGGCGGCGACGGGCGCCGCGACGACGACCCCGCCGCGGGGGAGCCCGAGCACCACCGCGCCGTCGAGCCCCCGACCGGACAGCTCGACGGCGAGCGCCCGACCGGCTGCGGCGCGGTCGGCGAAGCGCATGCCCCAGCGTGGCACGCGGTGGGACTACGGGCGGCGGGCTCGGTGCAGGGCGACGATGCCGCCGGTCAGGTTCCGCCAGGCGACGTCGTCCCATCCCGCACCCTGGATGCGCCCGGCGAGCGTCGGCTGGTCCGGCCAGGCGCGGATCGACTCCGCGAGGTAGACGTAGGCGTCGGGGTTGCTGCTGACCGCGCGGGCGATCCGCGGCAGGGCCCGCATCAGGTACTCGAGGTAGACGGTCCGGAAGGGCGTCCACGTGGGGCTGGAGAACTCGCAGACCACCAGCGTGCCGCCGGGGCGGGTCACCCGGAGGAACTCGCGCAGGGCCGCGTCGGGGTCGGCGACGTTGCGCAGCCCGAAGGAGATGACGACGGCGTCGACGCTCGCGTCGGCCAGGGGCAGCGCCATGGCGTCGCCGGCCACCTTGGGCACCGCGCGGGCCGCGCCGGCGCGCAGCATCCCCTGGGAGAAGTCGCAGGCGATCGCGGTCACCCCGCCGGCGGCCAGTTCGACCGTGGAGACGGCGGTGCCGGCGGCCACGTCGAGCACCGTCTGCCCCGGGCGGGCGCGGACCGCCTCGCGGGTGGCCCGCCGCCAGCCGGCGTCCCGACCGCCGGAGAGGACCGTGTTGGTGAGGTCGTAGCGGCGGGCGACGCCGTCGAACATGGCCGCGACCTCGGCGGGCGCCTTGTCGAGCCCGGCCCGCCCGGGGCCGTGTGCGTCGTCTCGCCGGTCTCCCACGGCGACTGACGTTACAGAGCCTTCCACGGCGGCCCGGCCCCCCGGCTGCCTACTCTGGAGCCGTGACAGCAGCGGCCGTGACCTCGCGGAACACCGCCGCGTCCGCGGTCACCACGGTCGAGCTGCCCGACTCCCCCGACCTGCTGCGCCTGCTGCCGGCCGACGGCGGCCTGTCGTGGGTGCGCCGCGGCGAGGGCCTCGTCGGCTGGGGCGAGGCCGCGCGACTGGAGGTCTCCGGCCCGCGGGCGCTGGCCGAGGCCGCCGCCTGGTGGGACGACCTGTCCGGGCAGCTGTCGGCGCCGGACCCGGTCGGCGTCCCCGGCTCGGGGGCGGTCGCCTTCGCGAGCGTGGCCTTCGACCCCGCGGCGGGGACGTCGGTCTTCGTCGTCCCGGAGGTCGTCGTCGGCCGCCGCGACGGCGTTGCCTGGATGACCAGGATCGGCGATCCGCCTCCCCTGCCCGTGCGCACCGAGCCGGGCGCGGCCCCGGGGCGGCTGCGCTACGCCGACGGCGCGCTGGACCCTGCCTCGTGGTGCGCCGCGGTGGCCGCGGCGGTGCACCGGATCGGCGACGACGAGCTGGCCAAGGTGGTGCTCGCGCGGGACCTGCTCGTCACCGCCGACGTGCCGCTGGACCCCCGCCGGCTGCTGGACCGGCTGTCCGACCGCTTCCCCGACTGCTGGACCTTCGCCGTCGACGGCCTGCTGGGCGCAACGCCGGAGCTGCTGCTGCGCCGCACCGGCCGGGAGCTGTCCTCGCGCGTGCTGGCCGGAACGGCGCCGCGCGGCGCGGGGGCCGAGGACCAGCGGCTGGCCGCCGCCCTGCTCGGCTCGGCCAAGGACCGCGCCGAGCACGCCCTCGCCGTCGACTCGCTGGTCCGCGCGCTGGAGCCGTACTGCGGCGAGCTGGACGCCCCCGCGGAGCCCTCCCTCCTGACGCTGGCCAACGTGCGCCACCTGGCCACCGACGTCACCGGGACCCAGCGCCGGTCGGGCCGACGCGGCAGCGCGGGCCTGCTGGACCTGGTCGCCGCCGTCCACCCGACCGCCGCCGTCTGCGGCACCCCGCCCGACCGGGCCGCGGCACTGATCGCCGAGCTGGAGGGGATGGACCGCGGCCGCTACGCCGGACCGGTCGGCTGGCTCGACACCCGCGGGGACGGCGAGTTCGGCCTGGCGCTGCGGTGCGCGCAGCTCTCCCCCGACGACCCGGCGAGCGCCCGGCTGTTCGCCGGCTGCGGCATCGTCGCCGGCTCCGACCCGGCCGCCGAGCTGGCCGAGACTCAGTCCAAGTTCGCCGCGTTCCAGGCCGCGCTCGAGGGCTGAGCCGGCGCTACCGGTCGTCCTGGCCGCGCTCGATCTTCTCGGCCCTCTCGCGCATGGTCGGGCTCCGGCGCTCCAGCTGACCGTTCCGCCGCGCCAGCCGGGCCGCGTTGGCGATCCACGCGCCCAGCAGCCCACCGATCACCACGACGGCGACCACGATCCACACCCACGTCACGACGGAACCTCCTCCACCGGGCGCCCGCCGCGGAGTCCGCGGCCCCGATGAGCCCGTCCCCGACGCCCTACCCGCCGCGCCCCGGACCACGCATGGGTGGCGGGACGCGGCGGGCCGTCGATCAGGCCGTCACGCCCACCTCGGCGCAGTCCTGCGCCACCAGCACCTCGGCGTCGTAGATCTGCTCCGAGATCTCGTCGTCCGCGGGCTCGGCGCCGCTCGCCTGCGCCGCCGCGCGCTCGTAGGTGTCGGCCAGGTCCGCCATGTGGCCGCGCTGCGGCTCCGGCAGGGGGTCCAGCTCGCCCCGGATGGTGGACACCAGCTGCTCGATCGTCTCCAGGCCCGTGTCGAGGTCGGTGTCGTCGCTGAGCATCTCGCCGGCCTCCGCCACCGCCGGGATGACGACCTCGCAGGCCGCCTCGAGGGCGTCCTCGTCGCCCCCGGAGCCGGAGCTGGAGCTGGAGCCGGAACTGGAGCCGGAGTTGGAGCTGCTGCTGGAGCTCGTCGCGCTGCTCCCGCCGTCCTCGTCGTCGTCCTGGCTCAGCAGGAGGAACGTGACGACGCCGGCCGCGACGAGCACCACGGCGGCCACGATGGCCGCGATCAGGCCGGTGCGGTTCTTGCGGGGCGGCTGCCCGTACGGCGGCTGCCCGTACTGCGGGCCGTACGGCGACTGCTGGCCGTACGGGGGCTGCTGGCCGTACGGGGGCTGCTGGCCGTACGGGGGCTGTTGCCCGTAGGGGGGCTGACCGGGGGGCTGCTGGCCATAGGGTCCGGGCGGGCCGGGCGGTTGGGTCACGCCACGGACGCTAGGCCCGGTGGATCGGGCGGCGTCGCCGCCGCGCGGGTACGCCCGCCCGATCGGCTGACCCGGCCCGGCCCGCCGTCCACTCCCGGGTGAACGGCTCAGCGGCCGCGCCAGGCCGTCCACAGGGTGGCGTAGCGACCGCCGGCGGCGACCAGGTCGGCGTGGGTGCCCTCCTCGACCACCCGGCCGGCGTGGAGGACGACGACGCGGTCCGCGCGCACGGCCTGCGTCAGCCGGTGGGCCACGACGAGGGTGGTGCGGCCGGCCGTCGCGGCGAACGCCCCCTCCTCCAGCTCGCGGGCGCCGGAGCTGCCCGCCTCGGCCGTGGCCTCGTCGAGGACGGCGATCGGCGGGTCGGCCAGGACCAGCCGGGCCAGGGCGACCTGCTGTGCCTGGGCCGGGGTGAGCGCGGTGCCGCCCTCCCCCACGAGCGTCGCCGTCCCCCCGGGGAGCGCGGCCACCCAGCGGGCGCCGACCAGCCGCAGCGCCGCCTCGACGTCGTCGTCGGTGGCGTCGGGGCGGGCGAGCCGGAGGTCGTCGGCGAGCGTGCCGGCGAAGACGTGCACCTCCTGGCTGACCAGGGCCACCACGTCGCGCAGGCCCCGGCCCGGCAGCCCGGCGGCCGGCACCCCGTCGACGAGCACCTCGCCCGCAGTGGGGTCGAGCGCGCCGGCGAGGACGGCGGCCAGCGTCGTCTTCCCCGCCCCGCTGGCGCCGACCAGGGCCACCCGCTCGCCGGGGGCCAGGCGCAGGTCCACGTCGGCCAGCACCGGCGGCCCGTCGCCGTAGGCGTGCCCGATCCCGCGCAACTCGACGGCGGGGCGGTGCGAGCCATCCGGGCGCTGAGCGGGCACCTCGGTGTCGGGCAGGTCGACGACGCCGACGAGCCGCACCAGCGCCGCGCCCGCGGCCTGCACCTCGTCGAAGGAGAACAGCAGGGTGCCCAGCGGGCCGAACAGCCGGTGGAACAGCAGTGCCGCCGTCGTCACCTCTCCCACGGTGGCCCCGCCGCCGCGCACCAGCAGGAACCCGATGCCGAGGACGGCGGCCAGGCCGACGAACTCCGAGCGGTTCATCCGCCAGCCGAAGTCGGTGTAGAGCCGGAACACGCCGACGCCGACGTCGCGGGCGACCGCCGACCGCCGGGCGACCTCCGCCGCGTGCGGGCCGCTGCGCGCGTAGGCGCGGATGGTCTCGGCGCCCTGGACCGCGCCGAGCAGGCCGTCCGCGCGCTCGGCGACGACCAGCCGCTCCCGGGCGTACATCGGCGCCGACCGCGGCAGGTACCAGCGCAGGGCGAGGACGTAGGCCGGCAGCGCGAGCAGGCCGGCCACCGCGAGCCGCCAGTCGAGCACGCCGAGGCCGAGCAGGGTGAGCAGCACGGCGAGCGCGGCGTTGATCACCTCGGGCAGGCCCGTGGTCACCGACTCGCTGACCCGGGCGACGTCGTCGCCGACCCGGGACAGCAGGTCGCCGGGGCGCACCCGGTCCAGCGTGGCGGTGTGCAGGTGCAGCACGCGGGCGACGACGGCCTCGCGCACGCGTGCCAGCAGCGTCTCCCCGAGCCGGCTGACGGCCACCGCCGCGAGCCCGGTGAGGAGGGCGGCCAGCAGCGCCGCGCCGGCGAGCGCGAGCAGGAAGCCGCCGATCGACCCGCCCTCGGCCACCGCATCCACGAGCGCGCCGAGGACGGCCGGGGCGATCAGGCCGGCGGCGGCCGAGGCGATGCTCACGGCGAGCGCCGCGACCGCCAGCCCGGGGCGCTCCCGGGCGTAGCGACCGACGACCCGCGCCGCGCGCCGGCCGGTCGCCGTCGGCAGCAGGTCCGACGGCGGGGCAGCGGCGGCGGTCGACGGTCCCGCCGCGGTCGCCTCGGGGGCGGTCGCCTCGGCGGTCATCGCAGCACCGCCGTCCGGTAGGCGTCGGCCGCGGACAGCTCCGCGTGCGTGCCCTCGGCGACCACGCGGCCGCCGTCGATTAGGAGCACCCGGCCGCAGCGGCCCAGCAGCGCGGGGCTGCTGGTGACCAGCACCGTCGTCCGGCCGCGGCGCAGCGCCGCCAGCCCGGCGGCGATGGCCTCCTCGGTGACGGCGTCGACGGCCGTGGTGGGGTCGTGCAGCACGAGCACCGGCGGGTCGGTCAGCAGCGCCCGGGCGAGCGCGATCCGCTGCCGCTGGCCGCCGGAGAGGGTGCGCCCGCGGTCGGCGATCGCGCGCCGCTCGCCGTCGGGGTGCCCGGTGAGGACGTCGTCGGCCGCCGCGGCCGTCACGGCGGCGGCGAAGCGCTCGTCGGAGGCGGCGCCGGTGGGGTCGACCGCCGTCCGGACGGTGCCCTCGAACAGCACCACCGCGTGCGGCTCGACCAGCACCGCGCGGCGGGCGGCGGCCGGGTCGAGGTCGCGCGCGTCGACGCCGTCGACGAGGACCTCGCCGCGCACCTCCTCGGCGGCCACCCGCCCGGCGACGAGCGCGACCAGCGCCTCGGCGTCGCGGGGGTCGGGGGCGACGACGCCGAGCAGCTCCCCCGGCGCCGCGGTCAGCGACAGCCCGGTCAGCGGGCCGGTCGTGACCGCGCGCAGCTCCAGCCGGCCCTCGCCCCCGGGCGTCCGGGCGGCACCGCCCGAGGTGAGCACCGGCCGCGCCAGCACCTCGGCGATCCGGGCCGCGGACGCCCTCGCCTCGGCGAACTTCTGACCGGCGAAGCCGAGCAGGCCGATCGGCTCGGCGACGAACTGGGCGAGACCGACCACGGTGACGAGCTCGCCGATGCTGAGCTCGCCGTCGAAGGCCAGGGCCCCGGCGAACCCGGCGACGCCGGCGAGGAACAGGCCGCTGCCCAGCGTGGTGACGCCGCGGTAGACGCCGACGGCGCGCGCCGCGTGCAGCGTCGAGGCCAGCGCCGTGCCGCTGGTCCGCCGGTAGCGCTCGGTGGCCGCGTCCTCGGCGCCGATCCCCCGCAGGGCGCGGACGCCCTGCACGAGGTCGGTGGCCAGCCCGGCGGTGCGGGCGACGTCCTCCTGCTGCGCGGCGGTGCGGCGGGTCAGCAGCGGCGCCAGCAGCTGCAGCGCGCCGACCAGCAGCGGGGCGCCGACGAGCACGGCCACGCCCAGCGGGACGTGCACCACGAGCAGCGAGGCGGCCGCGACGACGAGGGCGGCGGTGCCGGCCACGACCAGCGAGGCGGCCTCGAGCACCCGGCCGACCCGGTCGGTGTCGGAGGTCGCGGTCGACAGCAGCTCGCCCGACGCGGGCGGGTCGGTCAGCCCGCGCGGGTCCAGCACCCGCTCGGTGAGCTCCACCCGCAGCAGGTGGGTCTCCTCCCACCAGGCCGCCACGACGGCCCGGGCGCCGAACCGGTAGGCCTGCGACAGGACGACGAACAGCAGGCCGGTGGCCAGCAGCGCGATCGCCAGCGCCGGCACGTCGCCGGTGGCCACCGCGCGGTCGATCGTCAGGCCGATGGCGACCGGGACGAGCGCCTCGCAGGTCTGGTGCAGCGACAGCAGGAGAACCGAGGCAGCCAGCCGGCGCGGGTGCCGGCGCAGGGCGCGGCGCAGCAGGGTGCGGGCCGTGGGAGGCAGGGCTCCTCCTCGGCAGCCGGACGATCAGGTCAGGGCACCCTAACCCGTGGCGTCCAGCGGGTTACTCCCGCAGCGCCGCCGCGGCCGCCTCCCGCAGCCGGCCGGCGAGCTCGGCCTCGGCACCCTGGTCGGTCCGGACCACGAGCACCCGCGGCCCGCCGGCGACCAGCGCGGCCGGGAGCGACGCCGCGTCCGGGACCGCGTCGGCCGCCCAGCCCAGGGCGCGGGCCACGGTGAGCAGGTTCCGGCCGTGCGGGGTGCCGAACACCCGGCGGTAGTCCGCCGCGTACTGGGGTCGGCCCGGCTCGAGCTGGGCGAAGATGCCGCCGCCGTCGTTGTCCGGGACCACGAGCGTGAGATCCGGCGCGGACTCCCCCTCGCCGAGCAGCAGGCCGGTCAGGTCGTGCAGGAACGTCAGGTCGCCCAGCAGCGCCGTGGTCGGCCCGCGCCCCGACCGCCGGTGCGCCAGCGCCGCGCCCACGGCGGTGGAGACGGTGCCGTCGATGCCCGCGACGCCGCGGTTGGCCAGCACGGCCAGGTCCCCCCGCGGCACCGCCAGCCGGTCCACGTCGCGCACCGGGGTGGACGAGCCGAGCACCAGCAGACCGCCGGCGGGCGCGGCGGCCACGAGGTCGCGGGCCAGACCGGCGGCCGTGGCGGGCGCCCGCGCGAGCACCGCGTCCACGGCCGCACCGACCCGGTCGGCGGCCGCCGTCCACGCCGCGGCCCAGCCGGCGTCGACCGGGCCACCGGCCACGGGCAGGCCACCGACGGCGCTCGCGCTGCGCCCGGCGTCGGCCCAGCGGGAGCCGGCGGGCACGACCTCCACCCGCACCGCGGGGTCGGCCAGCAGCGCGGCGACCGGGCGGGACAGCGTCGGCCGGCCGACCACGAGCACCCGCTCCGGGCGGTGCGCGGCCAGCCAGTCGGCCGCGCCGAGCAGCAGCGCCCCGCCGCGCAGGCCGGCGCCCCACGCGCCGCTGCTGGGCTCGGCCACGACGGGCCAGCCCTGCCGCCGGGCCAGCTCCGCGGCGGCCCGGCCGAGTGCGGCCGGGGCGTCGCCGGCGACGACGACCGTGCGGGCGGGGCCGGCCGGCAGCGGCGCGGGGTCCGGCGTTCCGGGGGCGCCGGCCGTCCACGGCGAGCCGTCGGCGCGACCGGCCCAGGCGCCGGTGGCGAGGGCCGGCCCGTCGGGGAGCAGCGGCTCGCGGAACTGCAGGTTCAGGTGCACCGGCCCGGGGTCGCCGGACACGACACCGCGGGCCACCAGCAGCGCGCGGGCCACCAGGGCGCGCCAGTAGCGGTTCTGCGGCTCCTCGCGACCGGCCTCGGGGACGCCGACGTCGGCCGCGAACCGGACCGCGCCGCCGTAGAGGCCGGGCTGGTCGATCGTCTGGTTGGCACCGGTGGCCCGCAGCTCCGGCGGGCGGTCCGCGGTCAGCGCCAGCAGCGGCACCCCGCTCGCATCGGCCTCCAGGACCGCGGCGTGCAGGTGCGCGGTCGCCGTCCCGGAGGTGGTGAGCACCGGTACCGGCCGGCCCGAGGCGCGGGCCAGGCCGAGGGCGAGGAAGGCCGCCGTCCGCTCGTCGACCCGCACGTGCAGGGCGAGCCGGCCGTCCCGCTCGGCGGCGGCCAGGGCCAGCGCGACCGGGGCCGACCGCGACCCGGGCGCGACGACGGCGTCGGTCACGCCACCGCGCAGCAGCTCGTCGACCAGCACGGTGGCCAGCGCGGTGGCGGGGTTCACGCGGCCGCCACCTCGGCCAGGCGCGCCCGCCAGCGGGCGTCGACGTCCGCGGGAGCGGCGAGCTCGGCCAGCCGGTCGGGGACGACGGCCCGCACCGGCAGCTCCCCGGCCACGGGCAGCAGGGGGTCGGCGGTGACGTCGCCGGTGAACAGCGCGACGGTGGCCAGGCCGCAGGCGAAGGGCAGGTCGGGCAGCGCGGCGGCCAGCGCGACCCCCGCGGCGATGCCGACCGAGCTCTCCAGCGCCGAGGAGACGACGCACGGCAGCCCGTGCGCCTCGGCCACCCGCAGCGCCGCCCGCACGCCGCCGAGCGGCTGCACCTTGAGGACGACGACGTCGGCGGCCGCGCGCAGGTCCACCCGCAGGGGGTCGGCCGAGCGGCGGACCCCCTCGTCGACGGCGATCCGCACGTCGAGGCGCCGGCGCAGCGCGGCCAGCTCCGGCAGGGTCGCGCAGGGCTGCTCGGCGTACTCCAGCCCGCCGGCCGCGGCGTCGAGCTCCCGCAGGCGGGCGACGGCGGTGTCGACGTCCCAGGCCGCGTTGGCGTCGATCCGCACCGCCCCGGCCGGCCCCAGCGCGGCGCGCACCGCCTCGACCCGGGCGAGGTCCTCGGCCGCGGCCTGTCCCGGCTCGGCCACCTTCACCTTCGCCGTCCGGCAGCCCGACGCCGCGACGATCGCGTGCGCCCGCTCCGGCCCGACGGCGGGCACGGTCACGTTCACCGGGACCGTCGCGCGCACCGGCGGTGGCCAGCCCTCGAGGGCGGCCTCCCGGGCGGCGGCCCACCAGCGGCGGCTCTCGGCGACGTCGTAGTCCCAGAACGGGCTGAACTCGCCCCAGCCGGCCGGGCCGCGCACCAGCACGCCGTCGCGGACGTCGATGCCGCGGAAGCGGGTGCGCAGCGGCACCGAGTACACGGACACGGCGTCGATCCCCGCCCCGTCCGCCATGGCCCGAGCGTAGGTGAGCCGCGCAGTAGCCTCGGACAACGTGGCCCGGCACCTGACCCTCGTGCCCGCGCCCGAGGACCCCCGCGCGCTCCTGGACCCGCTGCGCGCCTGCCTGGCGGGGAACGCGCCGCTGGCCGTGCTGCCGGCCGGGCCGCCGGCGACGGTCGCGTCCGCCCGCGCCGCGCTGCGCCCCGGCGAGCCGCTGGAGGAGGGTGCCGACCTCGTCGTCGTCACCTCGGGCTCGACCGGCGGCGGCCGCGGCGTCCTGCTGCCCGCCGCCGCGCTGCGGGCCTCCGGCCGGGCGACGCACGAGCGCCTGGGCGGGCCGGGCGCGTGGCTGCTGGCCCTGCCCGTCTCGGCGATCGCCGGGCTGCAGGTGCTGTGCCGCTCCCTGCTCGCCGGCACCGAGCCGACCGTGCTGCGCCGCGACGAGCCGCTGTCCGCCGCGGTCGACCGCATGCCCCCGGGCCGGCGGTACGCCTCGCTGGTGCCCACCCAGCTGCGCCGGTTCCTGGCCGGCGAGCCCGACGCCCTGCGCGCCCTGGACGCGGTGCTGGTCGGCGGCGCGGCCACGGACCCCGCCCTGCTGGCCCGCGCCCGCGCCGAGGGGGCGCCGGTGGTCACCACCTACGGGATGACCGAGACCGCCGGCGGCTGCGTCTACGACGGCGTGCCGCTGGCCGGGGTCTCGGTGCGCGCCGACGAGCGGGGCATCTCGGTTGCGGGGCCGGTGCTCGCGCTCGGGTACCGGGGGGAGCCTTCCGCGACCGCCGAGGCGTTCGGAGACGGCTGGTTCCACACCCGGGACTCCGGTGCACTGGTCGACGGCGTGCTGACGGTCTCCGGCCGGCTGGACGACGTCGTGGTGACCGGCGGGGTGAACGTCGCGCCGCAGGCCGTGGAGGGGGTGCTGCGCGAGCACCCGGCGGTCGCCGACGCTGTGGTCTTCGGCCGGCCCGACGAGGAGTGGGGGCAGCGGGTGGTGGCCGCCGTCGTCCCGGCGCCGGGCGCCGACCCCCTGCTCGCGCAGCTCCGGCCGTGGGTCGCCGACCGGCTCGGGGTCGCCGCGGCGCCGCGCGAGCTGCACCGCATCGCCGCCGTCCCGACCCTGCACACCGGCAAGCCCGACCGCCGCGGCGTCGCGGCCGCCGTGACCGGGGACGCGCGCTGATGGCCACGCCCGCGCAGTGGGTGGCCGGCGCCCGCCCCCGCACCCTGCCCGCCGCCGTCGCCCCGGTGCTCGTCGGCACCGGGGCCGCCGTCGCGCTCGACGGCTTCCGGCCCGCACCCGCCCTGCTGGCGCTGCTGGTCGCGCTCGCCCTGCAGGTGGCCGTCAACTACGCCAACGACTACTCCGACGGCCGCCGCGGCACCGATGCCGACCGCGTCGGACCGATGCGACTGGTCGGCTCGGGGGCGGCGACGCCGCGGCAGGTCCTCGCGGCCGGGCTGGCCTCCTTCGCCGTCGCCGGGGTGGCCGGGCTCGGGCTGGCCGCGCTGTCGAGCTGGTGGCTGGTCGCCGTCGGCGCCGTCTGCATCGCCGCCGCCTGGACCTACACCGGCGGCCCGCTGCCCTACGGGTACCGGGCACTCGGCGAGGTGATGGTCTTCGTCTTCTTCGGGCTGGTCGCGGTGGCGGGGACGACCTTCGTGCAGACCCGGGCCGTGGAGGGCCTCGCGCTCGCCGCCTCGGTGCCGATCGGCCTGATGTCGACCGCGCTGCTCGTGGTCAACAACCTGCGCGACATCGCCGGGGACGCCGTCGCCGGCAAGCGCACGCTGGCCGTGTTGCTCGGCGAGCGCGGCACCCGGGCCACCTACGCCGGGCTGCTGGTCCTCGCCTTCGCCGTCGTCGTCGCGATCGGCGTGATCCGCCCCTGGGCGCTGCTCGCCCTGCTGGCCGCGCCGCTGGCCGTGCCGCCGGTGCGGCTGGTGCTCTCCGGCGCCCGCGGGCCGGCGCTGATCGCCGGCCTGCAGGCCACCGGCAAGCTGACGCTGGCCACCGGCGTGCTGCTGGGCGCCGGCCTGGCCCTCAGCTGAGCCGCGCGGGCCTCAGTCCTCGTCGGCCGCGTCGCCGGACAGGCGGGCGCGCAGGTCCTCCTTCGCCGTCCGCCGGGCGATGCTGCGGGCGGCGAGGGCCTCGGTCAGCCGGTCGCGGACGCCGCGCAGCAGCAGGTACGAGGCCGGCATCGACAGCAGGAGCCCGAACAGCAGCGCCGGGATGCCCGGCAGGCCCGCCACCCAGATGACCGCGACCAGCGCGACCGTGATCAGCAGCCGGCCCACGGTGTAGAGCACCAGCGGCGGCCAGATCGACGGCGGCGTCGCCGGCCCGCCTGTCGGGGAGCCCGGGGTCGCCGGGTCGCTCGCGTCAGCCATGCCGGCCCTCCCACTTGGTCGAGAGCACCACGGTCGTCCGGGTGCGTGCGACTCCTCTGATCCTGTTCAACGCGCTGATGGCCTGCTCCAGTGCCGGGATGTCGGTCACCCGGACCTTCAGGACGTACCCCTCGCTGCCCGCGACCCGCCAGCAGTCCTCGACCTCCGGCATGGCGGCCAGCGCGGCCTCCACACCGGTCTCGTCGACCGAGTCGCTCTCGATGACGCTGATCAGCGCGGTGACGTCGAGCCCGACCGCCATGGGGTCGACGACCGCCCGGTAGCCGGTGATGACCCCCGCCGTCTCCAGCTTGCCGACCCGCTCGTGCACCGCGGGCGCGGAGAGGCCCACCTGGCGGGCCAGTTCGGCGTAGCTGGCCCGGCCGTTGGCCTGCAGCAGCTCGAGGAGCCGGCGGTCGACCGCGTCGATGACGTCCTCCGTCCCGGATCGGCTCCGGGGGCCCCGGCGCTCCCCCCGAGTATCGCCGCGGACGTACTGTGGTCCGTGCAGGGGGAGACGGAGAGGTGGCGCCGCATGGTGTTCCTGGTGTTCCTGGTGGTCTCGATCGCCGTGGTCGTGCTCGTCATGCGTGCCGCGGAGCGGTCCGGCGGTGCCGGCGGTCCCGGCCTGGGTGCTCCGCAGGCGCCGCGCCGTCCGCGGCCGCCGCGCAGCACGCGCCCGCTCGCCCCGGACGACGATCCCGACTTCCTGCGCGAGCTGGAGCGCCGCGCCAAGCGCGACGACGGCTCGCCCGCCTGAGCCCGCATCCCCCGGGGCGCCGTCCCCACCCCGGGTAGCGCGGCCCGCGACGCCGCACCTCCCGTGCAATTCCGCGCTTCTGCGCCGGGGCAGTTCCGCGCTCCTGCGCCGGGGCAATTTCGCGCTTCTGCGCCGGGGCAATTTCGCGCTTCTGCCCGGGGCGTCAGGCCGCGCGGCCGCCGAACAGCCGTCGCCAGCCCCGCGGGCGCTCCTGCTCGGGTTCGGCCTGGGGCGCGGGCCGCTCGGCAGGCTCTTCCGCGGTCGAGCCGGGCCAGCCCAGGGGAGAGCCCGCCGGCCCTTCGTCCTCGCGACCGGGCCAGCCGACCGGGCCGTCCCGCCGCTCCTCGGCGCCGCCCGCGTGCTGCGGGCCGGGCCCGGCCGTCTCCCGCCGGGCCAGCGCGGCGGCCACGAGCGGGTCGACGTCCGCGCCGACCGCTGCCGCGTGCCTACCCACCGTGACCAGTCCTTCGCCTGTCCATGCCTGCATCCCAGCACGGGCGAGGGGGTGCCGTCATCAACCGGCGTCCCCCGACCGGGGTCCGCTCACCCGGAGTGACGAGTCCGGCCCCGTTGCGGACCCCGGGCGGCAGGGCCCCCGCTCACTCGACGCCGGCGTAGCTGTGCAGCCCGGTCGAGACCATGTTGACGTAGAGCAGGTTGAAGATCATGACGCCGAGACCCACGACGTTCACCCAGGCGGCGGGCTTGCCGCGCCAGCCGGCCGTCGTGCGGGCGTGCAGGTAGGCGGCGTACACGACCCATGCGATGAAGGCCCAGGTCTCCTTCGGGTCCCAGCCCCAGAACCGGCCCCACGCGCTCTCCGCCCAGATGGCCCCGGCGATGACGGCGAAGGTCCAGATCGGGAAGCCGAAGACGGCGGTGCGGTGCGCGACCCGGTCGATCGCGGCCGCGCCGGGGAGCCGCCCCAGCAGGGTGCCCTCGGCGGCCGTGCCCGCGGCGACGCGGGCGTCGTGGCGCAGCCGCAGGAGGTACAGCACGCTGGCGATGCCGCTGACGAAGAAGATCCCGAAGCCCATGATCGCCGTCGACACGTGCACGGCCAGCCAGCTCGACCGCAGCGCCGCAACCAGCGGGCCGGCCTCCGCGTAGAGGAAGAGCCCGATCCCGACCATCGCCAGGACGACGGGCGCCAGGACGAAGACACCCAGGTGGCGCAGCGCGGGCCGGCGCACCGCCAGGACGACGAACGCCACGACCGCGACCAGCACGACGCCCGTCGCGAACTCGTACATGTTGCCCCACGGCAGCCGGTCGGTGGCCAGGCCGCGGAAGAGCAGGACCCCGGCGTGGGTGAGCGCGCCCAGGATCGTGAGCGCCATCGCGGCGATCCCGTAGCGCCGGACGGTGATCGGCTCCGCCGGGGCGGCGGAAAGGGCCGGCTCCGCGGGCGCGCCGGCGCCGACCAGCTCGCGCGCGGCGGCGGGGCGCCGGCCGAAGGCGAGCTGGGCGCAGAACGCCACGACCGCCAGCGAGTACAGCCCGACGCTGACGGAGAACAGGACGTTCGACAGGTCCTCGAGGGTCTGGTCGACGGTCACGGGGTGGGGACCTCCGGGTCCGGATCTGCCCCGCCGGGCGGCGGGGTGGGTCGTGCGGGTGCGCGGGCGGCGAGGGCCGCCCGGAGGTCGTCGGTCAGCCCGGCGAAGCGCTCCGTGCCCTCACCGCCGCCCCGCGTCAGCGAGCCGACGGTCAGCACGGTACCGGCGCCGTCCGCGGCCGGTCCGACGCGGGCGAACACGCGCTCGCGGCGCAGCAGGAGCATCGCGAGCAGGCCGACGAGGATCGCGATCGCCGCGCCCAGCACCCACCCCTGGCCGGGGTCGTGGGAGAGCTGGAGCGCGGCGAACTGGCTGTAGCCGGTGAACGTGATCGCGGTGCCGTCGGGCAGGGTCAGCGTCTCGCCCACGGCCAGGTTGGCCGAGCCGACCTCCTCGAGCGCGCCGCGGGCGATCTGCTCGGTGTCGATCGCGTACACCGACTGCGGCCGGCCGGTGTCCAGGCCGAGGTAGCCCTGGTAGGCGATGATCGCGACCCGCGGCTCGAGCGGCCGCGGATCGACGCTGGTGAGGATGCCGCCGCGGATCACGCCGGTCGGGGCGAAGAAGCCCTGCAGGGCGAGCTGGGACTCGGCGTCGGCGCCCAGGTCGGGCAGCTTCAGGGCGCCCTCGCTGGCCATCGTCGACTGGTTGGTCGGCAGGAACGGCGCGGAGACGTCGGTGAGCGTCGTGCCGCCGGGGGTGGCCACGGTGAAGCGGGGGGCGTAGCCGTGCCCGGTCAGGTAGACGCGGGCGCCGTCGACGCGCAGCGGGTCGTTGACCCCGATCGTCTCCGGCCGCCCGTCCTCGCCCGGCCCGCCGTAGGAGATGTCGGCGCGGAACGAGGACGCGGTCAGGTCGTCCTCGTACTCGGCGCGGAAGTCCTCGAGGTCGACGCAGAGCGGGGTGAGGTCACCGCCCTCCACGAGCGGGCCGGCGGAGTAGGTGTCGTACTGCTGGAAGGCGTTGCAGAAGCCCTGCCCCTCGGTCACGAGGATGCTGCCCTCGTACCCCCAGAGCTTCCCGCCGGCCAGCGCCACGAGCAGCGCCACGAGCGAGAGGTGGAACAGCAGGTTGCCGGCCTCCTTGGCATACCCCTTCTCGGCCGACAGTTCGTCGTCGGCTCCCCCGCCGCGGCGGACGACGCGGTAGCGCTTGCCCCGCAGCTCCTCCTCGACGGCGTCGAGGGCGGCCGGCCCCTCGAGCGGGCTGTCGAGCCGGGCGGCGTCGGGCAGCCGCAGCAGGTTGCGCGGCGCGGGCGGCGGGGGCCGGCGGAGCGCCCGCGCGTGCTCCAGGGCCCGGGGCAGCACGCAGCCGACGAGGGAGACGAACAGCAGCAGGTACACCGCGGCGAACCACGGCGAGCTGAAGACGTCGAACAGGTAGAGGCGGTCCAGCACCGGCGCGAGGTCCGGGTGGTCGGCGAAGTAGCGGGCGACGTTGGTCTGCGACAGCGAGCGCTGCGGCAGCAGCGACCCGGGGATGGCGGCCAGCGCGAGCAGGAACAGCAGGATGATCGCCGTCCGCATGGCGGTCAGCCGGCGCCACCAGCGCAGCAGCAGCGTCGCCGCGCGCCGGCCCGCGGACGGCGGGGCGGGCCGCGGCGGGGGCGCCGCGGCCTCGCGCGGCGGGGCGGTCACAGTCACGACCGACCTCGCTGACGCTCGGCCAGGCCGTGCCGTGGGGTGCTGTGCCACTGCTGTGACCTCGCGAGCTCGGTCACAGTGCGGACTCCCCGAGCCCGGTGGTGGCGAGCCAGGAGCGCAGCTGCTGCATCATCTCGGTCCACGCCCCGGTCACCAGCAGCAGGCCGACCAGTACGAGCAGGACGCCGCCGACCACGGTGACCGTGCGGGCGTGCCGGCGCAGGAACGAGGTCGCGCCCAGCGCCCAGCGGGCGCCGAGGGCGACCAGCACGAAGGGCACACCGAGGCCCGCGCAGTAGGCGACGGACAGGAAGGCCCCGCGCCCGGCGGTGCCCTCGGCGTAGGCGAGGCTGAGGACGGCGCCGAGCGTCGGCCCCAGGCAGGGCGTCCAGCCCAGGCCGAACACCACGCCGAGCAGGGGTGCGCCCAGGATCCCGGTGGCGGGGCGCACCGACAGCCGCTTGGTGCGCTGCAGCAGCGGCAGCCAGCCGAGGAAGCCCAGGCCGATCGCGATCACCACCACGCCCATGACCCGGGTGATGACGTCCTGGTGCACCAGCAGCAGCCGGCCGAGCGAGCCCGCGGCCGTCCCGAGCGCGACGAAGACGGCGGTGAAGCCGAGCACGAACAGCACCGCGCCGAGCACCACCTGCCGGCGGCCGGTGCGCCGGTCGACGGCGGTCGCCGTGGCCGTGCCCGTGCCGCTGCTCCCGGTGGCCGGGGTGCGCTCCGCCGTCCCCCCGGCCAGGCCGGCGACGTAGGAGAGGTAGCCGGGCACGAGCGGCAGCACGCAGGGCGAGGCGAAGCTGATCAGCCCGACCAGCGCCGCCACGGCCGCGGCGACGAGGAGCGGGCCGTCGGTGACCAGGCCGCTGAAGGTATCCCCCACCTCAGCCCTCCTCGAGCAGCCGGTCGAGCACGGTGCGCAGGTCCTCCTGCGGGATCCGGGCGGTGTACACGGCGGCCACCCGGTACTCGCGGTCGAGCACGATCGTGGACGGGATGGCGTTGGCCGGGAAGTCCCGGAAGGCCAGCGCCACCTCGCCGCGCGGGTCGAAGACCGACGGGAACTCGATGCCCTGGGTGTCGACGAACGCCTGCGCGAGCTGCTCGGGGTCCTTGACGTTGAGCCCGACGAACTCGACCCCGCGGTCGCGCACCTCGGCGTAGACCTCCTGGAACTCCGGCGACTCGGCCCGGCAGGGCGCGCACCAGGAACCCCAGAAGTTGAGGACGACGATCTCCCCGGACAGGTCGGCGGAGTCGAAGTCGCCCCCGCCCAGCAGGTCGCCGCTGAACTCGGGCGCGGTGGCCCGGTCGTCCACGGGGATGACCTCCCCGGAGGGGGTGCCCGCCTCGAAGCGGAACTCGCCGCCGTTGTTGACGTCGACGGCGGACCCCTCGCCGGTCGTGCAGCCGGCGGTGAGCAGCAGCGCGCCCAGCAGGGCGGGGATCCACCGGCTCCCGGGGGTGGTCATGCGCCCGCCACCGCGTCGGGGTCGGTGGCGCCCGCGGGCTCGGCGTAGGTGACGCCGGCGACCCGGTCGCCGGCGTAGGTCACCGAGGTGACGCTGGCCAGCGCGCACTCGCGGCGGCGCGGGTCGTGCAGGTAGCTGCGGCCCTCCAGGTGCAGCCGCAGCGTCCAGATCGGCAACTGGTGGCTGACGCACACCGCTGCGGACCCGCGGGCGGCGTCGCGCGCCGCCTCGACCGCGAGCAGCATCCGGGCCGCGATCTCGACGTAGGGCTCGCCCCACGAGGGCCGGAAGGGGTTGCGCAGCTTCCACCAGTGCCGCGGCTCGCGCAGCGCGCCGTCGCCGACGGCGACGCGCAGGCCCTCGAAGTCGCTGGCCGCCTCGATCAGCCGCGCGTCGGTGGTGATCGGCAGGCCGAGCGCCTCGGCGATCGGCGCGGCCGTCTGCTGGGCGCGCTCGAGCGGGCTGGCCACCAGGTGCGTGATCGGCGGGTCGGCGGCCACGCCGGTGAACCAGCGGGCGGCGTCGCGGGCCATCTCCTCGCCGGCGGTGGACAGCCGGTAGCCGGGCAGCCGGCCGTAGAGGATCTTCGCCGGGTTGTGCACCTCGCCGTGGCGCAGCAGGTGGACGACGGTCGTCTCGCTCATCAGCTGCTCACCTCGCTCGGGTCCTGACCGGTTGCCCGGGGCGCGTCGTCCGGCGTGGCCGCGGCCGCGGCCCGGGCGGCGGCCGGCAGCGCGTCGAGGACGTGCTCGACCGCGGCGTCGTCCAGGGCGGCGCTGACGAACCACGACTCGAACGCCGACGGCGGGAGGTACACGCCCCGGCCGAGCATGGCGTGGAAGAAGGCGGTGTAGCGGAACGCCTCCTGGCTGCGCGCGTCGTCGAAGTCGCGCACCTGCCGCTCGTCGGGGACGAAGAACACCGAGAACATCGACCCGGCCTGCTGCACCCGGTGCGACACCCCGGCGGCGAACAGCGCCGCGCTGGCCGCGCCGCGCAGGGTCACCGCGACCTCGTCGCAGCGGGCGTACACCTCGTCGGTGCACAGCCGCAGCGTGGTCAGGCCCGCGGCCACGGCGACCGGGTTCCCCGACAGCGTGCCGGCCTGGTACACCGGCCCGATCGGCGCCAGCTGGTCCATGAGGTCGGCGCGGCCGCCGAACGCGGCGGCGGGCAGGCCGCCGCCCATGACCTTGCCGAAGGTGAACAGGTCGGCGTCCACCGGGTCCAGGCCGTACCAGCCGGAGCGGGTCACGCGGAACCCGGTCATGACCTCGTCGAGCACCAGCAGCGCGCCGTGCGCGGCGGTGATCCGGCGCAGCTCGGCGTTGAAGCCCGACAGCGGCGGGACGACGCCCATGTTGCCGGGCGCGGCCTCGCTGACCACGCAGGCGATGTCGGCCCCGCGGGCGGCGAAGACGGCCTCGACCGCGGCCACGTCGTTGTAGGGCAGGACGACCGTGTCCGCGGCGGCGCCGGTGGTCACTCCCGGGGTGTCGGGCAGGCCGAGCGTGGCCACGCCCGAGCCGGCCGAGGCCAGCAGCGCGTCGACGTGGCCGTGGTAGCAGCCGGCGAACTTGACCACGAGCGGGCGCCCCGTCGCGCCGCGGGCCAGCCGGACGGCGGAGAGGACGGCCTCGGTGCCGGAGTTGACCAGCCGAACCCGCTCGACGGGCGGCATGCGGGCGATGATCTCGTCGGCGAGGTCGAGCTCGCCCTCGGTGGGGGCGCCGAACGAGGTGCCGCGGCGGGCGGCGGCCGTGATCGCCTCGACGACCTCGGGGTGGGCGTGGCCGAGGATGAGCGGGCCCCACGAGGCCACGAGGTCGACGTAGCGGCGACCGTCGGCGTCGGTGAGCCACGGCCCCTGGCCCTGGGCCATGAAGCGCGGGGTGCCGCCGACGGCCCGGAAGGCGCGGACCGGGCTGTTCACCCCGCCGGGGGTCACCTGGAGCCCGCGCGCAAAGAGCTCGGCGGAGACCGGGGCCTCGTAGGGGTAGGGAGAACTGTCCAGCGAGGTCACGGCCCCAGTGTCCCCTCCGTGCGGGGGGAGCCGGGTGAGGCCCCCGTCTCACCGGCACCCGGCACGGCGCCGCGGGCCGGTGCCGCGGCCAGCAGCGCCCGGGCGAGGGCGGCCGGGTCGCGGGTGGGCACGAGGACCGTGCGGCCGTCGGTCAGCCGCAGCGGCAGGCCCGTGCGGCCGCGCGGGAGCGACCAGCCACCGCCCAGCACCGGTGCGCCCGCGTCGACGCCGGCGGCACCCTCGCGGACGGCCTCGAGGTGGGCGGTGTCGACGTCGGCCACCAGCACGCGCTCCCGGCCGACCGAGAGGACGGGCTCGCCGACGTCGGTCCGGCCGACGCGCACCGTCCAGACCCGGTTGGCCGACAGCACCCCGGCCGCGACGACGCCGAGGACGGCGACCAGCGACAGCACCCACAGCAGCGGCGGCACGTCCGGGCCGGGCAGCGCCACGTCCAGGACCAGCAGCAGCCCGAGGGCCCCGGCGACCAGCCAGAACGGCCGCCAGGAACCCCCGGGCTCGACGTGCTCCATCAGTGCAGCGGGGCCTGCGCGCTCAGCGGCGCAGGAGGCGGGCCGCCTCGACCGCCCAGTAGGTGAGCACCGACCCCGCGCCGGCCCGCCGGATCGCGGTCAGCGTCTCCAGGATCGCCCGCTCGCGGTCCACCCAGCCGTTCGCCGCGGCGGCCTCGACCATCGCGTACTCGCCGCTGACCTGGTAGGCGCTCACCGGCACCCGGACCTCGTCGGCGACACGGGCGATGATGTCGAGGTAGGCCAGGGCGGGCTTGACCATGACGGCGTCCGCCCCCTCGGCGAGGTCCTGCCGGACCTCCCGCAGCGCCTCGTCGGCGTTGGGCGGGTCCATCTGGTAGGTCGACCGGTCGCCGAACTGCGGTGCGCCCTCGGCCGCCTCCCGGAAGGGTCCGTAGAAGCACGAGGCGTACTTGGCCGCGTACGCCAGCACCGGCAGCTCGGGGTACCCGTTGCCGTCCAGCGCCCGGCGGATCGCCGCGACCTGGCCGTCCATCATCCCGCTCGGGGCGATCACGTGGGCACCGGCCTGCGCCTGGGCCAGCGCCACGGAGGCATAGCGGTCCAGCGTCGGGTCGTTGTCCACCAGCCCTGCGGGGGTGACCACGCCGCAGTGGCCGTGGTCGGTGTACTCGCACAGGCAGAGGTCGGCCATGAGCACCAGCTCGTCGCCGAGATCGGCGAGCAGCTGCTGCAGCGCGACGTTCACCACGCCGTCGGCGGCGTCGGCCTGCGAGCCCACCGGGTCCTTGTCCGCGGGGATCCCGAACAGGATCAGCCCGCTGATGCCGGCCTCCGCGGCCTCGTGGGCGGCCTTCCGCAGCGACTCCTGCGTGTGCTGGACGACGCCGGGCATGGAGGAGATCGGCTGGGGGGCGTCGATGCCCTCCTTGACGAACACCGGCAGCACGAGGTCCGCCGGCGAGAGCCGCGTCTGGGCCGTCAGCCGCCGCAGCGCGGGCGTCGACCGCAGTCGACGCCCGCGCGCGAAGCCGGGACTGGCGCCGGTCACTTCCCGGAGCCCTCCTCCTCGGCGCGACGCGCCTCGGCGAAGGCGGCCAGCGCGTCGACCAGGGGCGCCACGGCCGCGGTCTCGGGCTGGACGTCGACGCGCAGGCCGAACTCCTGGGCGGTCGCCGCCGTCTGCGGGCCGATCACCGCGACCACGGTGCGGGCGTGCGGCTTGCCGGCGATGCCGACGAGGTTGCGCACCGTGCTGGACGAGGTGAAGCACACCGCGTCGAACCCGCCGCCCTTGATCGCCTCGCGGACCGCGGCCGGCGGCGGGGCGGCGCGGACCGTGCGGTAGGCGGTGACGTCGTCGATCTCCCAGCCGCGCTCCTTGAGCCCGGCCGCGAGGGTCTCGGTGGCGATGTCGGCGCGGGGCAGCAGCACCCGGTCGATCGGGTCCAGGACGTCGTCGTACTCGGGGAAGTCGGCCAGCAGGCCCTCGCTGGACTGCTCACCCGACGGCAGCAGCTCCGGCACGATGCCGAACGCGCGGACCGCCTCGGCGGTCTGCTCGCCCACGCAGGCCACCTTCACGCCGGCGAAGGCGCGGGCGTCGAGGCCGAGCTCGGCGAACTTCTCGCGGACGGCCTTCACGGCGTTCACCGAGGTGAACACGATCCAGCCGTAGCGGCCCGTGACCAGGCCCTTGATCGCGCGGTCCATCTGCGCGGGGCTGCGCGGCGGCTCGACGGCGATCGTCGGCACCTCGACCGGCACGGCGCCGTAGGCGCGCAGCCGGTCGCTCATGTCGCCGGCCTGGTCCTTGGTGCGGGGCACCAGCACGCGCCAGCCGAACAGCGGCCGGCTCTCCCACCAGGAGAGCTTGCCGCGCTTGTCGACGACGGTGCCGACCGTGGCCACGACCGTGCCGCCGACGGCGTCGAGGCCGGCGGTCTTCTCGGCCACCGCGGCCAGCCTGGCGGCGACGCTCTTCTGGTCGGTCGTCGAACCCGCGGTGGTGACGACCACGGGCGTGCTGCCGGGCAGCCCGCCCTCGACCAGCCGGGTGGCGGCGTCGGCCAGGTGCGCGGCGTCGCCGGTGAGCACCAGCGGCGCACCCAGGCCGTGCGCGGCCGAGGCCAGCGCGACCAGGTCGGCGGCGCCGCCCAGCTCGGCGGTGAGGCTCGTGCCTCCGAGGGCGACGCCGGCGAACGCCGGGACCGACGTGGTGGAGGCGACACCGGGCACCACGTCGAAGGGCACCGAGGTGCGGCCGACGGCGAGCACCTCCTTCACCACGGCGTCGGAGGTGAACGGGTCACCGGCGACGAGCCGGACGACCGTCTCGCCCTTCTTCGCGGCGGCGACGGCGGCCTTGGCCACCTCGTCGGGCTCACCGGTCGCGGTCGTCGGCTCGAGGTCGGGCCGGCTCTCGCGGACCGCCGCCGTGATCGCGGGCGCGACACCGGCGTCGACGACGAGGACGTCGGCGTCGGCCAGCGCCGCGGTCGCCCGGGCGGTCAGCATGCCGGGGTCGCCCGGGCCGGCGCCGACGAAGACGACCGTGCCGGCCGCTCCGCCGTTCTGCTTGCGGAAGCGCGTCATCGCGTGCTCCTGTTCCATGTCATTTGCTCTGCCCTCGTGCGGGCGTGTGCTGGGGTCTGGGTGGGAGCCGGGCCGCGGTGCCCGGCGGGGGGTGGGTTCGTGGGGTCGGTCACCGCGAGGCGGCCATCAGCTCGGCGGCGCCCCGGTCGAGCAGGTCGGCGGCGAGCTCGCGGCCCAGCCTCTCGGCGTCCTCGGCGGGGCCGGTGACCGAGCCGCGGACGCCGTCGCTGCCGTCCAGCGCCGTGACCGAGGCGCGGAGGAACAGCTCGGGGCCGTCCTCCCCCTCGGCGACCTCGGCGTAGGCGGCGACCGGCGCGCTGCAGCCGGCCTCGAGCGTGGCGAGGGTGGTGCGTTCGGCGAGCACGCAGGCCCGCGTGACGGCGTCGTCCAGCGGGGCCAGCAGCGCGCGGGTCGCATCGTCGTCCGCCCGGCACTCCACGGCGAGGGCGCCCTGCGCCGGCGCGGGGAGCACCTGCAGCGGGTCGAGCGTCTCGGTCACGGCGTCCAGGCGGCCGAGCCGGCTCAGCCCGGCGCGGGCGAGGACGACGGCGTCCAGGTCCCCGCTGCCCTCGACCCCACCGACCCGTGCCATGCGGGTGTCCACGTTGCCGCGGATCGGCACGACCTCCAGGCCGAGGCCGAGGGCGCGCAGCTGGGCGACCCGTCGGGGGGCGCCGGTGCCCACCCGGGCGCCGGCGGGGAGCTCGCCGAGGGTGAGGCCGTCGCGCGCGACGAGGGCGTCGCGCGGGTCCTCCCGCGGCGGGACGGCGGCGATGGTCAGCCCGGCCGCCGGCGCGGTCGGCAGGTCCTTGTAGCTGTGCACGGCCAGATCGACGGTGCGCGCCAGCAGCGCCTCGCGCAGCGCCGCCACGAACACCCCGGTGCCGCCGAGCTGGGAGATGGCGGCCCGGCTGCGGTCGCCCTCGGTGCTGATCGGCACCAGCTCCACGGGAACGCCGGTCGCCGCGGTGATCGCGTCGGCCACGGTCCGGCTCTGCGTGGTGGCCAGCCGGCTGGCGCGGGTGCCCAGGCGCAGGGGGACGGCGGACCCGGCGGTCACCGGCGAGCTCGCGGGCGCGGTCACGGGGCGCCTCCGGCGCGCAGGTCGTCGGGGTCGACGCTGACGGCCTCGGCCAGGCGGCTGCCCTCCGCGGGGACGTCGGTGTCGATGCCCAGGCCGAACAGCGCGCGCAGGGCGTCGGCGTAGTCGACCCCGCCCGGCGTGCTGGCCAGCTCCTTGACCCGCACGGTCGGCTCGTGCAGCAGCTTGTCCACCACGCGCCGGACGGTGCGGGCGATCTCCGAGCGGGCGCGCGCGTCGAGGTCGGGCAGCCGGGTGGACAGCCGCAGCAGCTCGGCGTCGACGACCTCGGCGGCCTGGCTGCGCAGCGCCGAGACGGTCGGCGCGACCGCGGCGGCCTGCCGCTCCGCGCGCAGCAGCGCGGTCTCGGCCTCGATCAGGGCGTGCGCCGCGGCGATGTCGTCGCGGGCGATCGCGCCGGCCAGGGAGCCGTGCCCCGCCCCGGCGTCGTCGTGCAGGAGCGCGCTCCGCTCGCCCTGCAGCAGCGCCAGGTCCACGACGTGCACGCCGGGCAGGCCCGCGACGGCGGGGTCGACGTCGCGCGGCAGCGCGAGGTCGACGACGGCCAGCGGCCGCCCGACGCGGTCGGTCATCGCGTCGGCGACCGTCTCGGTGCCGACGACGAGCCCGGTGGCCCCGGTGCAGGTGAGCAGCAGGTCCGCGGCGGCGAGAGCGGCCGGCAGGTCGTCGATGTCGACGGTGGCGCCGTCGACGGCGGCCGCGAGCCGGGCGGCGGACTCGGCGGTGCGGCTGGCCACGGTGACCAGGGCGCCGCGGCGCGACAGCGTGGCCGCCGCGAGCGCGCCCATCGAGCCGGCGCCGACGACGAGCACCGGCCGGCCGGCCAGCGGGCCGATCCGCTCCTCGGCGTGGTCCAGCGACACCGACACGAGCGAGGCACCGGCCTTGTCGATGCCGGTCTCGGCGTGCACCCGCTTGCCGACCCGCAGCGCATGCTGGGCGACCGGGTGCAGCGCCCGGCCCACGGTGCCGTGCGCGCGGGCCAGGGCGTAGGCGTTGCGCAGCTGGCCGAGCACCTGGGTCTCGCCGACGACCATGGAGTCCAGGCCGGCGGCGACGGTGAACAGATGGGTCACGGCCTGGTCCTCGTAGTGCACCGTGACGTAGGGCGAGAGCTCCTCGACGGTCGCGCCTGCCTGGCGGGCCAGCACGCGGCTCACCTCGGTGACGCCGCCGTGGAAGCGGTCGACCTCGGCGAAGACCTCGACCCGGTTGCAGGTGGCCAGCACGATGGCCTCGGCGACGTGGTCGTTGCCGATCAGCTCGTGCAGCGCCTTGACGGTGTCGTCGGCGTCCATCGCGAACTGTTCGAGCAGGGAGACCGGCGCCGTCTGGTGGCTGATCCCGACCGCGAGCAGGCTCATGCCATCCCTCCGAGCGCCGGTACGGGAGCGTCCCGCTGGGTGTCGAGGAACGCCAGCACCTGCAGCTCGACGGACAGGTCGACCTGACGGACGTCGACGCCCGCGGGCGCGGTCAGGGTCACCGGCGCGAAGTTCAAGATGCTCCTCACCCCGGCCGCGGTCAGCCGGTCGCACACCGACTGCGCCACCTCGGCCGGTGTCGCGATGACCCCGATGGTCGCCCGGGTCTCGGCGACGACCCGGTCCAGCTCGGTCACCGGGCGCACAGGCCGACCGCCGATGACCTGTCCGATCCGCTCCGGTGCGCTGTCGAACAGCCCCACGAACTCGAAGCCGCGGCTGCCGAAGCCGGCGTAGTCCGCCAGCGCCGAGCCGAGGTTGCCCAGGCCCACGAGCACGCAGGGGCGGGACCGCTCGACGCCCAGCACCCGGGCGATCCGGTCGCGGAGGCCGAGCACGTCGTAGCCCACACCCCGCACGCCGCACGGGCCCAGGTGGGAGAGGTCCTTGCGCAGCCCTGCCGGGTTCACTCCCGCCGCGCCGGCCAGCTCACCGGAGGAGACGCCGGCCCGGCCGCCGTCGGCGAGCCCGGTGAGCACCCGCAGGTACACGGCCAGGCGGGCGACGGTGGCCTCCGGGATGCGGGGCCGGGACGGGTTCACGGGGGAATGTCTCCACAGCGGGCGCGCCGTCTGCCCGGCGGCTGCCAGGGAGGGACGGACGACATCGGGGACCGGGCGGGAGACCGACCGGCGGTGCCCACGTTAACCGCTTGTGAACGCAGGAACAAAGTCACTGCCGGGCGCTCGGGCCTCCGGACAGCGCAGACGTCCGCCGCTGTGGTGGAGACCATACCCGGACGGTCGACGGCCCTCCTCGCCCCCCGCCACTCGCAGTCTCGCGGCGGGCCCCTGCGAGGAGGCCGTCAGGAGAGGCCGAGATCCCGGCGCAGCCGCGGGGCGTCGACGGTGAAGTAGGAGTGCTCCCGACCGTCCAGCAGCACCACCGGCACGCGGTCGCCGTACTCGGCCTGCAGGCCGGGGTCGGCGTCGACGTCCACCGGGATCACCGTGAGGCCGGCCTCCGCGGCGATCGGCGCCAGCCGGTCCGCGGCCTCCTCGCACAGGTGGCAGCCGACCCGGGTGAGCAGCCGCAGCCGCCCCTCGTCAGCCATCGCCGGCCGCCCCGGCCGGTTCCAGGTCCGGCTCGTCGGCGGCCCGGGTCAGGCCCAGCTCGCGCAGCCGCGCCCGGCTGACCTTGCCGGTCAGGGAGTGCGGCAGCGAGGCCAGGAAGTGCACGGAGGTGGGCACCTTGTACCGCGCCAGCGACCTCGCGGCGTGATCGCGGAGCTCCTCGAAGGTCGCGCCGGCGCCCGGCTCCAGGACGACGACGGCGCGCACGGCCTGCCCGGTCCGGGCGTCGGGTACGCCGATGACCGCGCTCTCGAGCACCGCGGGATGGGCGTCGAGCACCCGCTCCACCTCGGCCGGGTAGACGTTGAACCCGCTGACGAGAACGAGGTCGCTGCGCCGGTCGACCAGGTGCAGGTCGCCGTCGGCGTCGCGGTAGGCCAGGTCACCGGTGGCCAGCCAGCCCTCGGCGTCCGGCCCGTCGGCGCCGTCGGGCCAGAAGCCGGCGAACAGGTTGGCGCCGCGCACGCAGATCTCGCCGGGCCCCTCGTCGGCGACGTCCTCGGTGGGCGCCTCCGGATCGACCTCGTGGGTCGCGGTGTCCCGCAGCTGGATCTCCACGCCGGGCAGCGGGCCGCCGATGCACGCCGGCTTGGGCCGCCCGGTCGCCAGGGTGCTGGCCACCACCGGGCAGGCCTCGGTCAGGCCGTACCCCTCGTGCACGGTGATCGCGGCCCGCTCCCGCATCGCCGTCCAGATCTCCTCGGGCAGCGGCGCGGCACCGGAGGAGGCGATCCGCACGGCGGCGAAGGCGCGGCGCAGGTCCGCGTCGGAGCCCGCGGCGTCGGCCGCGGCCAGCCAGGCCTGGTACATCGGCGGCGCCCCGGGGACGGCGGTGACGTGCTCGGCGGCCATCAGCGCCAGCGACGACCGGGGGTCGAAGACCTCCATCAGCACCGCGCACGCGCCGGCCGCCGCGACCAGCCCGAAGCCGGCGTTGAGCCCGTAGACGTGGAACAGCGGCAGGACCAGCAGCACCCGGTCGTCGGGGCGCACCGGCGGCGGTTCCATCGCCAGGCACTGCTCCTGGTTGGCGCGCAGCGCCGCGGTGGTGAGCATCGCGCCGCGCGGCCGGCCGGTCGTGCCGCTGGTGTAGGCGAGGAACGCCAGCCCCGCGGGCTCGGCCTCGACGTCCGGGGCCGCGCCGTCGTCCTCCGGCGGGCCGACGCAGACCGGCACCCCGGCGACCTCCTCCCGCTCCTCCCCGGCCACCAGCAGCGCCGCGCCGGAGTCGCCGAGCACGTGCTCGAGCTCGGGATCGGTGTAGGCGGTGTTGACCGGGACGACGACGAGCCCCGCGCGCAGCGCCCCCAGCGCGGCCCGCAGCCAGGCGATCCCGTTCGGCAGCTGCACGGCGACCCGGTCGCCGGGGGCGAGCCCGCGACGGGCGTAGCCGGCGGCGGCGCGATCGACCAGTGCGTCCAGCTCGGCCCAGCTCAGCCGTGTCTCCCCCGTGACCACGGCGGGAGAATCCGGACGCTCGCGGGCCGCGGCGCGGACCAGCGCGGCCAGCGAGGGCGGGGCTCCGGACACTCGGCATCTCCTCGGGTCGCGCGCGGCGGGATCCACCCACCCGGAGGACCCGGCGCGGGGCCGCACCCGGGTCGCGTGGACGGGCTCGGTCGATGTTGTCACCATGTGACCAGCACCGCAGCACGCGCGCTCCCCCCGGCGGGCGCGATCTGCAGACGAACGGTCCCGGGTCCGCGGGCCGACGAGGAGGTCGACGCCCGCATGGCCGCCTCGCGCCCCGTGGACGAGCGCGCAGACGCCGTCCCCGAGGTGGGCGCGGGGCTGCCGCCCGCCCCGCGCCGGCCCTCCCCCGGGCCCCGGGCCCGGCCGACCCCGCACCCGCGGGTCAGCGAGGAGGTCGCGCCCCCGGACGCCGGGCCCACCGGGCCCGCCGACGACACGGCGCCGGCCCCCGAGGCCGATCCGGAGGACGCCGCGCTGGTCGCCGAGGTCGCCGCGCTCGAGGAGTCGCTGCCCGCCGGCTCGGTGGACGTGTGGGGCCTGGTCCGGGACGCCCAGCGGGGGGACGCCGAGGCGTTCGGCCGGCTCTACGACCACTACGTGACGATGGTCTTCCGGTACCTGTACCACCGGGTCGGGGACCGGACGCTGGCCGAGGACTTCACCAGCGAGACCTTCGTGCGGGCGCTGCGGCGCATCGACTCGCTGTCGTTCCAGGGCCGGGACGTCGGTGCCTGGCTGGTGACGATCGCGCGCAACATCGTCCGCGACCACGTGAAGAGCAGCCGGTACCGGCTCGAGGTGAGCACCGCCGACATGCGGGACGCCGACCGCGCCACCGAGGGCCCCGAGGACGCGGTGGTCTCCCGGCTGACCCACGAGCAGCTGCTCGCGTGCGTGCGGCAGCTGGGCAGCGAGCAGCAGGAGTGCATCTCGCTGCGCTTCCTGCAGGGGCTGTCGGTGGCCGAGACCGCGGCGGTCATGGGGAAGAAGGACGGCGCCATCAAGGCGCTGCAGCACCGGGCGGTGCGCCGGCTGGCCGCCCTGCTGCCGGAGGGACTGCGGTGATCCCCGGCACGCGAGAGGGCGATCTTCCAGTTACTCACGCGTACCCCGTAACGGCCACCCGGGGCTCGTCGTTGGCTGTTCGGAGGCGGGTCGGACCAGGCCGGACCCGTCCCGGACCGACCGGAGAGACGCGATGACGACGGAGGACGGTGGGGCGCGGGTGCGCGACCGCCGCGCCGGCGTGCGCGACCGGGACGAGGTGGTCGTCGGCCGGCTCGGGCACCTCGCGGCCGCCCTCGACGACGAGCCCTCACCGGGCTTCCGCACCGCGACGCGCGCGCGGTTGGTCGCCATGGCCGCCGTCCGGTCGCCCGAGCCCGAGCGACCCGGCGTCGACCGGCGGCTGCTCCGCGGCCGCGCCGCCGACGGACCGCCGCCGCGCTGGCGCACCCGGGTCACCGCCGGCCTGGCCGGCGCGGCGCTGGCGGTCAGCGCGCTCGGCACCCTCGTCGCGCTCGCCGCCGACGCCGAGCCCGGCGACCTCCTCTACGACCTCAAGCGCGGCACCGAGCAGACCCAGCTGGCGCTGGCCGGGGACGACCGCGCGCTGACGCTGCTGCAGTTCGCCGGTACCCGGCTCGAGGAGCTCGCCGCCGCCCGGGACGACGCGGATCTGGTCCGCGAGACCCTGGCCACGATGGACGCCCAGACCGCCGAGGGCGCCGCCCTCCTGGTCGGCTCGGCCGTGGACTCGGGGTCGTCGGAGCCGCTGGACCGACTGGCCGGCTGGAGCGATGGGCAGGCGGCGGGGCTCGCCGCGCTCCGGCCCGAGCTACCGGCCTCGACCGCCGACGCCGCACAGTCCTCGCTGGAGCTGCTGGACGCCGTCCAGGCCCGCGTCGCCGCGGTCGAGGCCGCGCTCGGCTGCCCGGGGTCCCCGGCCCCCGTCGGCAGCGACGACCTCGGGCCCATCCCCGGCATCTGCCGGGCGGAGACCCCGAGCGCACCGCCCTCGGCGGGCGGCGGCCCCACGCCGGCGGCGCCGACAGCGACCCCGAGCACGGCGCCCGCGCCGCCCGCAGCCCCGCTCCCCTCGGCGGTCCCGCAGCCCGGCGGCGGGACCACCGGCCCCGACGGCTCGGATCCCGGCTCGGATCCCGGCTCGGGTTCGGCTTCGGGCTCGGGCTCGGGCTCGGGCTCGGACGGGCCCGGTGCCCTGCTTCCGTCGCTGCCCGCGCTGCCCTCGCGGCCGGCCGCGGCCACGCCGCCGGTACCGAGCCCGACGCCGGCCGCGCCGCGCACGCCACCGCCGCTGATCGATCTGCCGCTGCCCATCTGCATCCCGCGGCTGATCTGCTGACCGTTCGGGCGGAGGGCGCCGCCGCGGCCCGTTAGGGTCGACGCGGAGTGTGTCCGCTGCGCCCGGCGGCGGGCGCGGAGCCGAGGAGGTCGCCCGTGCCGGTCCTGCCCTTCCGCGGCCGCCGGGCCCCCGAGACCTCAGGTGCCGGCGAGGAGACGAGGGCGTCGGTCGCCGGTGCCGCGTCGGCCGCCGCGGCCGACGTCGAGCCGCCGCCGGCGGTGGTCCAGGACCTCGCCGCCGCCGCGTTCTTCGACGTGGACAACACGATGATGATGGGCGCGTCGCTGTTCTGGTTCGCCCGCGGCCTGGCCGCGCGGAAGTACTTCACCGCCCGCGACCTGGCCCTCTTCGCCTGGCAGCAGGCGAAGTTCCGCATGGCCGGCAACGAGAGCGCCGACGACATGCACACCATCCGGGAGAACGCCCTGGCCTTCGTGACCGGGCGGCCGGTGAGCGAGATCATCGCGGCCGGCGAGGAGATCTACGACGAGCTGATGGCCGACCGCATCTGGGCCGGCACGCGGGTGCTGGCGCAGAAGCACCTCGACGCCGGGCAGCGGGTCTGGCTGGTCACCGCCACTCCGGTGGAGCTGGCCAGCATCATCGCCCACCGGCTCGGCCTGACCGGCGCGCTCGGCACCGTCTCCGAGATCAAGGACGGCCAGTACACCGGGCGGCTGGTCGGTGAACTGATGCACGGCGAGGCGAAGGCCGAGGCGGTCCGCGCCCTGGCCGAGCGCGAGGGCCTGGACCTCTCGCGCTGCACCGCCTACAGCGACTCGTCCAACGACCTGCCGATGCTCACGCTGACCGGTACCGCGGTCGCGGTGAACCCGGACACCGAGCTGCGCGCGGTGGCACGCTCGCGCGGCTGGCAGATCCGGGACTTCCGGACCGGGCGCAAGGCCGCCAAGATCGGCATCCCCACGCTGGCCGCGGCGGCGCTCTCGGGCGGCGTGGTGGGCGGCGCGCTCGCCTTCCGCCGCCGCAAGCAGCCGCTCCTGCTGCCGCCCCCACCCCCGAAGCGCCTGCTGTCCCGGTTGTTCTGAGGAGCGGGGGCCCGAAGGGTCCCGCGACGAAGAACAGGGAGGCGCGGCACGGTGCCGGGGACGGCACCTGCGCGCGGAGCCCGACGCGCGGCGCCCTGCGAGTGGTCGTGCCCGGTGACGGGCCCGAAGGGTCCTCGCCGGGTGCGACGGACGGGATCAACGCACGCCGGGGACGGCACGTGGCCGCGGTTGCGGTCCGGAGAACCGCGATGACATCGGGCTCAGCCGAAGACGGAGGAGCGCTTGAGCAGGAGCTGGTAGAGCGACTGCTGGATCGTCTCGCGGACCTGGTCGGTCAGGTTGAACACCAGCATCGGGTCCTCCGCGGCGGCGGGCCCGTAGGACGCCGTCTCGATCGGCTCGCCGAACGCGATCAGCCACTTCGACGGCAGCGGCACCAGGCCGAGGGGCCCCAGCAGCGGGAACGTCGGGGTGATCGGCAGGTAGGGCAGGCCGAACAGCCGCGCGACGGTCTTCGCGTTGCCGATCATCGGGAAGATCTCCTCGGCCCCGACGATCGCGCAGGGGATGATCGGCGCCCCGGTGCGCAGAGCCGCTGTGACGAAACCCCCGCGACCGAACCGCTGCAGGGTGTAGCGCTCGCGGAACGGCTTGCCGATCCCCTTGAAGCCCTCGGGGAAGACGCCGACCATCTCGCCGTCGCTCAGCAGCCGCTCGGCGTCCTCGCTGCAGGCGAGCGTCGAGCCGAACTTGCGGGCCATCGCCCCGACGAACGGCAGCTCGAAGACCAGGTCGGCGCCGAGCAGCCGGAACCGGCGGTGCGCGGGGTGGTCGTCGTGCAGGGCGACGGTCGTCATCAGCGCGTCGACCGGCACGGTGCCGGAGTGGTTGGCCACGATCAGCGCGCCGCCGGTGTCCGGCACGTTCTCGACGCCGTGGGTCTCCACGCGGAACCAGCGGTTGAACAGCGGCCGCAGCATCGGCAGCAGCACGTGATCGGTGAGGTCCGGGTCGAACCCGAACTCGTCGGTCGCGTAGTCGCCGGTCAACCGGCGGCGCAGGAACTCGAGGACGTCGGTGAGCTGCTCGTCCCAGCTCGGGGCCGACGGCGGGGGCAGGTGCGGCTCGTCGTCGTCCGGCCGCAGCGGGATCACGCGCGCCTCAGGCATCGCGCACCGCCCGGAGGCCGGGCATGGGCGGCGACGGACGCAACCGGCCCCCCACCGAGGCGGCCGTGGAGCCCAGCCGCCCGATCACCTGCTCTGCTCGCGCGGCCACGCCGGCGACGAGGTCGGGCGAGACGACCGGCGGCACGGTCCGCGCGTAGTCCGCGAGCGCCTGCACGGTGGTGTACCGGGGGGTGTAGCCGAACTCGGTTCGGAGCACGGAGGTGTCCACGACCCGGCCGAAGTTGAGGAAGCGCATCTGCTCGGGGGAGTAGTCGATGAACCCGAACCGGCGGGTGAGCCGGCCGAGGGACCCCAGGGTCGGCGAGGGCAGCGGCACCTGGAGGCGGCCGAGCCGGCGGATCACCTGGGAGAGCAGCAGCGTCCCCTCGCCGCCGACGTTCATCGTTCCGGTGAAGTCCCCCGTGGTGGCGCGGGTCAGGACGGCGAGGGCGTCGTCCTCGTGCAGCAGCTGCACGCGAGCGTCGTAACCGAGCGCCGTCGGGACCACCGGCATCCGCAGGAAGCCGGTGAGCAGCGAGTCGATCCGCGGCCCGATGAAGTTGGTGAAGCGCAGCACCGTCACGCCCACGTCGGGCCGGCGGCGCGCGAAGGAGCGGACGTAGCCCTCGATGTCGAGGCTGTCCTTGGCGAAGCCCCCCGACGGCACCCGGCGCGCCTGCATCGCCTCCGTGAAGACGGCGGGGTCTCGCGGGGAGGCCCCGTAGACGGCGCTGGTGGACTTGAGCACCAGGCGGCGCACCGACGGCGCCCGCTGGCAGGCCGCCAGCAGCTGCATCGTGCCGATGACGTTGAGCTCCTTCATCGGCCCGCGCCCCCCGGACCCGGCCGGGGTGGAGCTGATGTTCATGTGCACGACGGTGTCGACGCCCGCTCCGGCGATGACCTTGCCGATCAGCGGATTGCGGATGTCGGCGCGGACGAACTCGGTGCGGCCCAGCCGGCGCAGCATGTCGGCCGAGGGGGGCACCGTGTCGACCCCGATAACCCGCCCGATGGACGGGTCGTGCGCGAGCTCGGCCGCCAGCGCGCCCCCGAGCCATCGGCTGACGCCGGTGACCAGGACGACCGCGGGCGGCACGAGCGTCAGCTCACTTCTTGTTGCGACGCTGGACGCGCGTCTTCTTCAGGAGCTTGCGGTGCTTCTTCTTCGCCATCCGCTTGCGGCGCTTCTTGATGACCGAACCCATGGTCTGTGCTCCCGACGTCTGCTGTTGCGGCACCGTGGCCCGGTGGCCGGGAGGTACCGCGGAGGGTGATCAGCTCGCAGTGGCCGGACGAGGGCGCACCCCCGAGCCACATCGAGTCGAGAGTACCCGGCACCCCCGCGGCGATGATGCCGCGGGAGCCGGAGACACCCCAGGAGAGCGACGGCCCGTGCTACCCGGCCCCGTTCCGCCGAGTGGGCCCCGGAGGGGTCCGCGTAGGTGGGACGGTGGGGCTCAGCCCGACCGGGGGACGGCACGTGGCCGCGGTGTCGTTCCGCCGAGTGGGCCCCGGAGGGGTCCGCGTAGGTGGGACGGTGGGGCTCAGCCCGTCCGGGGGACGGCACGTGGCCGCGGTGTCGTCCGGAGGACGACGGTGTGATCGCTCAGGCGATGTCGGTGTAGGCGTCGCGCAGGTAGTCCTGCACGGCGCGCTCCGGGACGCGGAACGACCGGCCGACGCGGACGGCGGAGAGCTCGCCGGCGTGGACGAGGCGGTACACGGTCATCTTCGAGACGCGCATCATGCTGGCGACCTCGGCGACGGTCAGGAAGGTGACCGAGGCGCGGGGGGCAGGGGCGGCCGGGCGGCCGACGGGCATGGCGGCCGGGTGGGCCGGGCCGACCGGACGGGCCATGGTGGCCGCCGAGACCGGGCGACCGACGGGCCGCGGTGCGGGGATGCCCGGACGGGGGGCGTACTGCTGGGCGGAGTGGCGCTGGGGCATGGTCACGATGTCGTCTCCGGACTAGCACGTATCGGGCGCCGGCTTCCCCACCGGCTACGGGACACGCACGTGCTGATACAGAGAGTAGGGGGGCCGCCGTGACTGATGCGACGTATGAAACGGACATGCGGACCGGTCCGTCCTCGGCAGAACTACACCTATGTAGCTCTGTCGACATGTGTCCGGGCGAGTCGCACCGACCCCAGGCGTGACACGTGCCGCAGCCTCCCCACGCGCTCGCCGTCGGCCGCTAGTCTTCCGGGTTCGGCGCGGCGCCCAGCTCGCGCGACCGGGCGCACGAGGCCTCGGCGGCGGCGACCAGCGCGGCGCGGACGCCGAGCCGGTCGAGCTCCCGGATCGCGGCCGCCGTCGTCCCCCCGGGGCTGGTGACCGCCTCCCGCAGCTGGACCGGGTGCTCGCCGGAGTCCCGCAGCATCACCGCCGCGCCCAGCGCGGTCTGCACCACCAGGTCGGTGGCCAGCGACCGGGACAGCCCCAGGAGCACGCCGGCGTCGACGAGGGCCTCCACGGCGTAGAAGAAGTAGGCCGGCCCGCTCCCCGACAGCGCGGTGACCGCGTCCTGCTGGGCCTCGGGCACCCGCCGGACCTGACCGACGGCGCCGAGGAGCTCCTCGGCGCGGTCGAGGTGCTCCCCGCCGGCGTGCGCGCCCGCGGAGACGACGCTCATCCCCTCCCCCACCAGCGCCGGGGTGTTCGGCATCGCCCGGACGACGGGGACGCCGGGCGGCAGCGCCGCCTCGATGCGGGACGTCGGGACGCCGGCGGCCACGGAGAGGACGAGGTGCGCCGGGTCCACGGAGCCGGCCAGCAGACCGAGCAGCGCGTCGACGTCCTGGGGCTTCACCGCCAGCACCAGGACCTCGGCCCGGGCCAGGGCCTCGGGCACCTCGAGCACCTGGACGCCGTGCCGGGCGGCGAGTTCGGCGGCCCGCTCCGCGCTGCGCTCGCAGACGACGACGTCCGCGGCGCCGAGCCGGCGGACCAGGCCGGCCAGCAGCGCCTCGCCCATCCTGCCGCCGCCGAGGACGGCCACCCCCGACCGCCGCGCTCCCTGCGTCATCGCGTACTCCCACCCTCCGGCTCCGGCTCGTGCTCCGGCCGCAGGTCGGCGGCGCGCGCACGGTGCGAACGGTAGCCGGGGGCCGCCGCAGGACCGGGTGTGCCGTGCCAGGCGCCGGGGTAGCCGCCGCCCCATGGCGGACGAGCTGAACGGGATGAGGATCGCGGTGCTGGCCACCGACGGCGTGGAGCAGGTCGAGCTGGAGCAGCCGTGGCAGGTGCTGGAGGAGGCCGGTGCGGAGCCCGAGCTGATCTCGCTGGAGGGCGGCGAGATCACCGCGTACCAGCACATCGACAGGGGCGACCGGAAGAAGGTCGACACGACGGTGGCCGACGCCGACCCCGACGACTACGCCGCGCTCGTGCTGCCGGGCGGGGTCATCAACGGCGACTTCGTCCGCGCCGACGCCGACGCGGTCGCCTTCGTGAAGGCATTCTTCGACGCCGGGAAGCCCGTCGCCGCGATCTGCCACGCACCGTGGGTGCTCGCCGAGGCCGGCGTCCTCCGGGGGCGCCGCCTGACGTCCTGGCCGTCCCTGCAGACCGACCTGCGCAATGCCGGCGCCACGTGGGTCGACGAGGAGGTCGTGGTCGACGGCACGCTGGTCACCAGCCGCAAGCCCGACGACCTCGAGGCCTTCGGCGCCGCGATCGTGGAGGTCTTCGCGAAGGCCGACGAGATCGCGGACGACGACGAGGAGTGACGCGGGCCCCGGCCCCTAGGAGCTGCCCAGCAGGGCCGCGGCCGGCGCCACGGTGAGCAGCGTTCCGGCGAACACCAGGACGACGACCAGCCGCAGCCCCAGCGCCTCGCCCCCGAACCGGTGCCGCCACGCGCCGACCGCGCCCACGAGCGCCGTGACGGCCAGCGGGGCGATGAGGACCGTGACCCGCGGCAGCTGCTCCCAGAGCACGGTGAACAGCAGGTAGATGCCCACCCCGCCGGCGAGGGCGACGACGAGCTCGCCGGCGAAGCGCAGCCACGCGAGGGCGCCGCCGGCCGGCTCGTCGTCCAGCAGCGGCGGGTCGTCGTCGCGCACGACGGGGATCGGGCCGGTCGACGGATCCGCGCCGTCCGGGCCGGAGGCGCCGGGCACCCCGGGCTTGCGCGAGGTCCGCAACCCCGAGATGGCCGCCGTCGAGGGCCCCTCGGGCGCCCGGCCCCGGGGGACGGCCAGGTCGGCGGTCGGCCGGGCGGAGCCGCCCAGCGGATCGGCCGGCGTGCGGACCCGGGCCTTCACGGGGTCGGCGGGCGGGATCGGCGGCGTCTTGCCGGTGTCGGCCGCGCGGCGGCCGAAGGGCGCCGCCTCCGCGACCCGGCCGGTGTCGGCGTCCCCGCCGTCCCCGCCGCGCGTGCCCCGCTGCCGGACGGCGGGCTGCTCGCCCGTCTCACCGCGGCGGCGGCGGCCCGTCCGGGGGGAGTCGACCCCGGCCTCCCGCAGGATGTCCGCCAGCGACCGGCCCCCGGTCTCGGGGTCCCTGCGCGGGTCGGACATCACAAGCCTCCCAAGGAGTCCAGCCGCCGGAGGATGACGCCCTCCCGCAACGCCCACGGACAGATGCGGACGAACGGTACGTCCAGGACCCGCATCGCGGCCTGCGCCACCACGGCGCCGGCGGGGACCTGGTGCGCGCGGTCGGGCGACACGCCGCGCAACTCGGCCAGCGCGGAGCTCTCGATCCGCGCGACGAACCCCAGCAGCTGCCCCAGCCCGACGGTGGAGAGCTCCCGGGGCACCCGCAGCCCCGCGGAGTAGGGCGCCGCGCCGGTCAGCCGGGCGAGAGTCCGGAAGGTCTTGCTGGTCGCGACGACGAGGTCCGGCTCGCCCACCGCCCGCAGCTTCTCCGCGGCCGGCTCCAGCAGGTCCTCGGCGTGGAGCCTTAGCTCGTCCAGGGCGGCCAGGTCCGGCCGGCCCCCGCGCGCGGCGGCCGGCAGGAAGCGGCGGGTCATCCGGCCCGCCCCCAGCGGCAGCGACAGGGCGACGTCGGGGTCTTCGTCCATCCCGGCCGCGAGCTCCAGCGACCCGCCGCCGATGTCGAGCACCAGCAGCCGCCCGGCGCTCCAGCCGAACCACCGGCGGACGGCGAGGAAGGTCAGCCGCGCCTCGTCCTCCCCGGTGGTCACCTGCAGGTCGACGCCCGTCTCGGCCCGCACGTTCTCCAGCACCTCCAGGCCGTTGCGGGCGTCCCGCACCGCCGAGGTCACCAGGCCCAGGAGCTCCTCGCAGCCCAGCTCCTCCGCCTGGTCGCGCGCCTCGCGCACCGCCTTGACCAGTGCCTTCTCCCCCGCCGCGGACAGCAGGTCGTCCGCGCCGACGTGCTCGGCCAGGCGCAGCAGCCAGCGGTCGTCGTGCGTGGGCGTGGGGTGCCCGCCGCGGTGGGCGTCGACCACCAGCAGGTGCACGGTGTTCGATCCGACGTCCAGCACCCCGAGCCGCATGCGGTCAGTCTGCCCGGCGTGCCGTCCGGCGGCCGCGCGGGCGGTCCCTGGCGCGCCCGTCCCTACTCTGGGGCCGTGCTGCACGAGAGCCCGGCCGGGGTCCCCCCCGAGGTGGACCCCGACTTCGCCCGGGAGTGGCTGGAGTTCCCCGACCCCGCCGACCCCGGCCGGGTGGTCCGGGCGGACCTGACCTGGCTCACCTCGGCCTGGACCTGCGTGTTCGGCCGCGGCTGCGCCGGGGTCGTCGAGGGGCGGGCCGACGACGGCTGCTGCAGCCACGGTGCGTTCTTCAGCGAGGCCGACGACCTGCTCCGCGTGACGGCGGCGGTGGCCGAGCTCACCGACGAGGACTGGCAGCTCGCGCCGGTCGGGCGCGGCGCGTGGACCGAGGTGGACACCGCCGACGACCCGCCGGACCCCGATGCCGGGGCCGACACGGAGGACGCGGCCCGGTCCGTGCGCACCCGCCTGGTCGACGGCGCCTGCGTCTTCCTCAACCGGCCCGGCTTTCCCGGCGGGGCGGGCTGTGCCCTGCACCGGATGGCGCTGCGCGAGGACCTGCACCCGCTCACCACCAAGCCCGACGTGTGCTGGCAGCTACCGGTGCGCCGGGAGCAGGAGTCGGTGGAGCGGCCCGACGGCAGTCGGGTGCTCGTCACGACGCTCGGCGAGTTCGACCGCCGCGGCTGGGGCCCAGGGGGCGCCGACCTGCACTGGTGGTGCACCGGCTCCCCCGCGGCGCACGTCTCCCGCGAGCCGATGGTGCTCACCTACGCCGCCGAGCTGACCGCACTCATCGGGGCGGCCGCCTACGCCGAGCTCCGGCGGCTGGCCGAGGTGCGCCTGGACCTGGGCATGGTCGCCCCGCACCCGGCCAGCCCGGCGCCCGTCCCGGTGGTGCTGCAGGTCCGTCGTCCGGGTGGAACCGGAACGTCAGAGGTGCGGGATCGCTGACCTGCGCGGCGGCGCCACTACCCTCTCGGCAGACCGACCGACGAGTGAACGGCGAGGCCAGTGACCGAGGACCACGCGACCGCGGGCCCTCCCCCGGCTCCTCCTGCCGCAGGGCGGGCCGCTGCGCCGTCGGACAACGCGCTCAAGGCGCTGGTGCGCATCCCGGTGTTCCGCCGGCTCTGGCTGGCCATCACCGTCTCCAGCCTGGGCGACTGGCTGGGCCTGCTGGCGACCACCGCGATGGCCCAGCAGCTCACCCGCGAGGAATCCCTGGCCGTCCAGGGCGCGGCCATCTCCGGCGTCATCCTCACCCGACTGCTGCCCGACCTGCTGCTCGCCCCGCTGGCCGGCGCCTTCGCCGACAAGCTCGACCGCCGCGTCACCGCGGTGATCGGTGACCTGCTGGCCCTGACGCTGTACCTGTCGATCGCCTTCAGCTACGAGCTGACCTGGCTCTACATCGCCCAGTTCCTCGTCGAGGCGGTCGGGCTGTTCACCAACCCGGCCAAGCAGGCGATGCAGGTCGCGATCGTGCCGCGGGAGCGGCTCGCCGTGGCCAACCAGCTGATGCAGTTCTCCATCTACGGCGCCGTCCCCATCGCCGCGCTGGCCTTCGCCCTGCTCTCGACGCTGACCCGCGCCGTCTCCGACGGCCCCGGCGCGGAGCAGACGGCGATCCAGGTCGCGCTCGTGTTCGACGCCCTGACCTACGGCGTCACCGCCTCCACCATCTTCCTGTCCCGGCACCTCATACCCGGGCGAGCCGCCGAACGCAGCGAGTCGAGCAACGTCTTCACGCTGGTGGCCGAGGGGGTGCGGTTCCTCCGCAGCCAGCCGCACATGCGGGCGCTCTACATCGGCACGATCGGCGCCTTCGGGGCCGGCGGGCTGATCATCGGCGTCGCCCAGCTCTACATCGCGACGCTGCGGGCGGGGCCGGCCGGTTACGGCATCCTCTTCGGCATCGTCTTCACCGGGCTGGCGCTCGGCATGCTGGTGGGCCCGCGGATCCTGCCGACCGTCCCCCGGCGCACGCTGTTCGCCCGCGCGATCGGCATGGCGGGCGTGTTCCTGCTGGCGATGTCGCTGCTGCAGGACTTCGTCCTGGCCACCGGGGCCGCCTTCTTCGTCGGCCTGTTCGCCGGCATCAGCTGGATCATCGGCTACACCCTGATCGGCCTCGAGGTGGAGGACCGGCTGCGCGGCCGGGTGTTCTCCTTCGTCGTCTCGTCCGTGCGCATCGTGCTGCTGCTCGCGGTGGCGATCGGGCCCGGGCTGGCCGGCGTCCTGGGCTCGCACGACATCGGGATCGGCGACCTGGTCTTCAGCGTCACCGGCCCGGGGCTCACCCTGCTGGTCGGCAGCGCCATCGCGCTGCTGGTCAGCGTCTACGCGACCCGGCAGGTGGCACCCCGGCACCGCGGCCGCTCGCGGATGCTGCTGCGCCTGCTGTGGGGCGCCTCCGACATCCTCACCGTCGCGCCCCGCTCGGCCGGGCTCTTCGTCGTGGTCGAGGGCGCCGACCGGGAGCTGACCCGCCGCTACACCGAGTCGCTGGCCGAGGTGGTCCGCGACCGGGGCTGCCCCGTCGTCGTCACCTCCGAGCCGAGCGACACCGACCTGGGCCGCCGGGTCGGCCGGTTGCTGTACCCGCCGCCGGCGGCGACGTCGCACGAGCCGGGATGGCCGACGCCGGCCGCGCCACGGGCCGGCACCGAGGACGGCCCGCGGGTGGAGGCCTACACCGCGGCGCTGCTCGCGGCGGCCGACCGGGCCGAGCACGTCGCCACGGTCATCCGGCCGGCGCTGGCGGCCGAGCAGGTCGTGCTCAGCGCGCACTACGTCGACGCCTCGATGGCGTTCCACGGTGCCGGTCAGGGCCTCGACGCCGACCGCATCCTGCGGACGTCGATGTGGGCGACGCGCGGCCTGCTGCCCGACCTGACCGTGGTCGTGGACGCGCCGGTCACCGAGGCGCCGGCCGACGCCGACCCCGCCGCGGTGCGCCGGGCGTTCCTCGAACGGGCCGAGGCCGCGCCCGACCGGTACGTCGTCGTGGCCGGCGGGCGGCTCGATCTCGAGCTGAGGGCGACCGGCTCGATGGTCACCCTGGCCGTCCGGGAGCGGCTGGCCACGCTGCTGGCACTGCGCATGCCCGGCGCCACCGCCGTCCGGCCGGGCACGGCGGCACCGGCGCCGGTGGCCGACCCCGCGCGCTGAACCGGTCCCGCTACGCCGCCGCGTCGTCCCCGGCGGCCTCGCGGCGCACGGTGCGGAAGGTCTGCCGGAACGCCCGCGGGGAGACCCCCCGCCGCCGGGTGAACTGCTCGCGGAAGCCGGCGGCGGTGCCGAAGCCGACCAGCCGGGCGATCTCCTCGACCGGGGCGTCGCTCTCCTCGAGCAGCGCCTCGGCCGCGGCCAGCCGCCGGCCGAGCAGCCAGGCGTGCGGGGTGGTGCCGGTGGTCGCCTTGAACCGCCGGGCGAAGCTGCGCGGGCTCATCAGGGCCCGCCGGGCCAGCACCTCCACCGTGATCTCCTCGCCCAGGTGGCGCACCGCCCACTCGAGGACGACCCCGAGCCGGTCGTCCTCGCACGCGGCGACCGGCGCGTCGATGAACTGCGCCTGGCCACCGTCGCGGTGCGGCGGCACGACCATCTCGCGGGCCAGCGCGTTCGCCGCCGCCGAACCCCACTCCCGGCGCACGAGGTGCAGCATCGCGTCGACGCCGGCGGCCGTGCCCGCGCCGGTGATGACCTGGCCGCAGTCGACGTAGAGCACCGCCGGGTCGACGTCGACGGCCGGGTAGCGGGCGGCGAGCTCGCCGGCGTAGCGCCAGTGGGTCGTGGCCCGGCACCCGTCGAGCAGGCCGGCGGCGGCGACCGCGAACGCCCCCGTGCAGTGGCTGACGATGATCGCGCCGCGGGCGTGTGCGGCGCGCAGCGCGTCCAGCAGCTCTGCCGGCGGGGCCACGTGGATGCCCTCCCAGGCCGTCATGAGGAGGACGTCGGAGACGGCCAGCCGCTCGAACCCGTGCTCGACGGTGATCGGCAGGCCGATGTCGGTGCGCAGCACCCCCGGCGCCTCGCTGACCAGCGCGAAGTCGAAGCGCGGCAGGCCCATGTGGGTGCGGTCGTAGCCGAACACCTCCGCCGCGACCCCGATGCCGAAGGTGCCCATGAGCCGGTCGGCCACGATCGCGCTGACGACGATCGGCCGCTGCGTGTCGGTCATGACGCCACTATGGCAGGAATGACGCGATCGGTGTCACTCCCGCCACTCGTCGGCGGGACGTCCGCCGGACAGGCTGATCGCATGTTGCTGATCACCTGCCCCGTCACCCGGACCGACGAACTGGTCGCCGACCGCCGGATCCGGTCGGTCACCAGCCACCCGACCCACCTGGCCATGGCCGTGGAGTGCCCCGCGTGCGGGAGCGTGCACGTCTACCGGACGGGCCGGCGCTGGGAGGAGGCCCGCCGCCGCGTCGCCGAGTCCGGCACCGCTCGCGCCGCCACCGCCGCCGCGACCGCCGCCTCGGCCCGCGCTGCGCACGAGCTCACCCGCGCCTAGCATCGAACACATGAGCGAAGCCAACAGCACCGAGAAGGACCCGCAGGACTGGGTGACCGGCGACGAGCCGGCCACCGGCGCCCAGAAGAGCTACCTCGGCACCCTGGCCCGCGAGGCGGGCGAGGAGGTGCCCGACGACCTCACCAAGGCCGACGCCTCGGTGCGGATCGACGAGCTCCAGGAGGAGACCGGCCGCGGCCGGTGACCCGGCCTCAGGCCTCGAACTTGTAGCCGAGACCGCGGACGGTCACGAGGAACTCGGGGTTGGCCGGGTCCGGCTCGATCTTGGCGCGGAGCCGCTTGACGTGGACGTCGAGGGTCTTGGTGTCGCCGACGTAGTCCGAGCCCCAGATGCGGTCGATCAGCTGGCCGCGGGTCAGCACCCGCCCGGCGTTGCGCAGCAGGAGCTCGAGCAGGTCGAACTCCTTCAGCGGCAGCGACACCGGCCGGCCGGCCACGGCGACGACGTGCCGGTCGACGTCCATGCGCACCGGACCGGCCTCCAGCGCCCCGTCGTCCGTCACCTCGGGCTCGCCCCGGCGGCGCAGGACGGCGCGGATCCGGGCGACGAGCTCGCGCGCGGAGTACGGCTTCGTGACGTAGTCGTCGGCGCCGAGCTCGAGCCCGACGACCTTGTCGATCTCGCCGTCCTTCGCGGTCAGCATGATGATCGGCACGTTGCTGCGGCTGCGCAGCGTCCGGCACACCTCGGTGCCGGAGAGGCCGGGCAGCATGAGGTCGAGCAGGACGATGTCCGCGCCCTGCCGGTCGAACTCCTCGAGCGCCTCCGGTCCGGTCGCCGCGACGACGGCGTCGAAACCCTCCCGTCGCAGCATGTAGGACAACGCGTCGGAGAAGGACTCCTCGTCCTCCACCACCAGCACCCGGGTCATGTCCGTCCTTCCGTGGGTCCGCCCGCGGTCGAGGCGACGGACGTGGGTGAGCCGGGACCGGAGGCCCCGGGAAGAAGCTCGTCGGCGGGCGCGGCGTCCGGGGCCCCGGCGGGTGCGGGCTCGGTGCCCGGGCTGCCCGCCAGCGGGATGCGCAGGGTGAACGTGGACCCCAGCCCCTCCTCGCTCCACACGGTGACCGAGCCGCCGTGGTTGCTGGCCACGTGCTTGACGATCGCCAGCCCGAGGCCCGTGCCGCCGGTGCTCGAGGCGCGGGACTGGTCGACCCGGTAGAAGCGCTCGAAGACCCGGGAGCGGTCCTCGCGGGGGATGCCGATGCCGCTGTCGGTCACCGCGATCTCCGCGAAGCCCGAGCGGGCCCGCGCCGCCACCGCGATGCGCGTGCCCTCCGGGCTGTAGTGGACGGCGTTGGCCAGCAGGTTGGTCACCGCGGTCGTCAGCTGCGCCTCGACGCCGCGCACCACCAGCCCCTGCTCGCCGCCCACCACGAGGTCGATCCGCTTGGCCGCCGCGGCAAGGCCCGTGCGATCGGCCGCCTCGTGCAGCACGGTGTCGACGTCCACCGGCGCCAGCTCGGGCAGCGGGTCCCCGCCCTGCAGTCGGGAGAGGTCGATGAGCTCGCGGACGAGCCGGGCCAGCCGGTCGGCCTCGTGCGACATGCGGGCGGCGAAGCGCTGCACCGTCTCCGGGTCGTCGGCGGCGTCCTGGACGGCCTCGGCCAGCAGCGCCAGCGCACCCACCGGCGTCTTGAGCTCGTGCCCGACGTTGGCGACGAAGTCCCGCCGCACCTCCTCCACCCGGCGCGCCTCGGTGACGTCCTGCAGCACCAGCGCGACCGGGCCGGGCACCGGCGCCGGGCCGCTCTCCAGGCGCACACCGTGCACACCGACCAGGCGCGGCCCGGAGCCGACCAGGTCACCGGGCAGGGCGACGTCGGCCCGGCGGCTGCCGCCGTCGCGGACGTCGCGGACGACGTGCAGGAGCTCGGGCACCAGCAGGCGCGTGCCGCGCACGATGCCCAGGGCCCGGGCGGCCGGGTTGGCCAGCACGACGGCCTCGTCCACGTCCACGACGACCACCGCCGGGTCCATGAGATCGACCAGCCGCCGGGCGAGCAGCTGCTCGATCGTGGGCTCGGGGTGCACCGGCGCAGGTTCCTCGGCGAGTCGACGGCGCGTCACGACGACGACCGCGACCAGGGCAGCACCCAGGACGAGGCCGGTCACGAGGGCGACCAGAGGGCTCACGCGGCCGATGCTAGGCCGCGCCCGACCCCCGTCATCCCCCGTGCGAGTGGCGCCACGACCGGGCGGCCGGACTGTTCACGTGCCCGTGCCCCCGCGTTCACCTCGCAGGTCGGACGGCGTCGGGGGGCCCGGCCTACCCTCGGTTCCTGAGTGCGGGTGCCGGAACACCGGGCCCACCCGAGACCGCCCCGGCCCCGGCCGCGGGCCGGCGAGGAGGAGTCAGCCGTGCGCGAGCACTACCGCGAGGAACTCGAGGACATCAACGCCTCCCTGGTCGAGATGGCCAACTCGGTGGGCTCGGCCATGAGCACGGCCACCACCGCCCTCCTGGACGCCGACGTCGCCCTCGCCGACCGGGTCATCGCCGGCGACGAGCACATCGACGCGGTGCGGGAGAGCATCGAGCAGCGCTGCTTCGCCCTGCTCGCCCGGCAGCAGCCGGTCGCGACCGACCTGCGCACCGTCACCGCGGCCATGCGGATCGTCGCGGACCTCGAGCGCATGGGCGACCTCGCCGTCCACGTCGCCAAGGTGGCGCGGATGCGGTTCCCCGACCCCGCGGTGCCGCAGGAGGTCCGCCCGCTGTTCCTGGAGGCCGGCCACATCGCCGAGGGCCTGGTCAGCAAGACCGCGACGGTCATCGCCAAGCTCGACGTCGAGGCCGCCGCGCAGCTCGAGGCCGACGACGACCTCATGGACCGGATCCACCGGCAGCTGTTCACCGAGCTGCTCGCCGACACCTGGCCGCACGGCATGGAGCAGGCGATCGACGTGACGCTGCTCGGCCGGTACTACGAGCGCTTCGCCGACCACGCCGTCAGCGTGGCCCGCCGCGTCGTCTACCTGGTGACCGGCGAGATGGAGATGCGCGGCTCCGTCTGAGCGCAGCCCTCCCGGCCCCCGCTCGTCGGCGCTACTTCTTGCCCTGGTTCTTGACGGCCTCGATCGCGGCCGCGGCGGCCTCGGGGTCGAGGTACTGCCCGCCCGGCGTGGTCGGCCGCAGGTCGTCGTCCAGGTCGTAGCGCAGCGGCACCCCCGTCGGGATGTTGAGCCCGACGACCTCGTCCTCGCCCATGCCGTCGAGGTGCTTCACCAGCGCGCGGAGGCTGTTGCCGTGCGCCGCGACCAGCACGGTCTGCCCCGCCCGCAGGTCCGGGACGATCGCGTCGTACCAGTACGGCAGCATCCGGACGACGACGTCGGCCAGGCACTCGGTGGCCGGCCGGACCTCCGGCGGCAGGAAGGCGTAGCGCGCGTCGCCGTCCTGGCTGAACTCGCTGGCGGGGTCGATCGGCGGCGGCGGGGTGCCGTAGGACCGGCGCCAGGTCATGAACTGCTCCTCGCCGTACTCGGCGAGCGTGGCGGCCTTGTCCTTGCCCTGCAGCGCGCCGTAGTGGCGCTCGTTCAGCCGCCACGAGCGCTTCACCGGGATCCACTGCCGGTCGGCCTCGTGCAGCGCGAGCTCCGCCGTCATGATCGCGCGGCGCAGCAGCGACGTGTGCGAGACGTCGGGCAGCAGGCCGTGCTCGGCCAGGAGCCGGCCACCGCGGGCTGCCTCGGCGCGGCCCTTCTCCGACAGGGGCACGTCCACCCAGCCGGTGAAGAGGTTCGCCTTGTTCCACTCGCTCTCGCCGTGGCGGAGCAGCACCAGAGTCCCGGTCACGGCGGCCATCCTGCCCGACGGCGCCCGGCGCCCGTGGAGCCGGTCGGGGTCAGGCGCCCGAGCGCGGACGGCGGTCGGGGTCGGCGAAGTCCGCGAACGCCTCCAGGTTGCGCAGGGACTCCCCGCGCTTGACCCGCCACGCCCACTCCCGGCGGATCGACGTGCCGAAGCCGATCTCCAGCATCGTGTTGAAGTGGTCGTCGGCGTAGCTGAGCACGGCGCCGAGCACCCGGTCGAGCTCCTCGGCGGTCACGGCGGCGTGCGGCAGCCGGCCGGTCAGGTAGATGTCGCCGACGGCGTCGATGGAGAAGGCCACCCCGTACATGCGCGCGTTGTGCTGCAGCAGGTAGGTCCACAGCTGCTCGCGGTTCTCGTCGGGCTGGCGGCAGACGAAGGCCTCGACGCGCAGCGCGTGCTCCCCCACCACCAGCCCGCAGACCGTCTTCAGCTTCTTGGTGCCCGGCAGGTCGACCAGCCACTGCCCGGGCGCGGGGTGCTCGTGCTCCAGCTCGGCGTCGGCCAGGGCGGCCGCGATCACCGCGTCCAGCTCCTCGACCGGCCGCCGCGTCACCGGGCCACCTGCGCGCCGCCGACGACCCGGAGCCCGCCGCCGCGGTGCCCGAGCGCGGTGCCGGCCATCTCGGCGGCCGCGGCGGAGTAGGCCTCCACCAGCGAGTCGGCGGTGCGGTCCCAGGAGAAGGCGGCGGCGTGCCGGCGCGCTCCCGCGGAGAGCAGCTCCCGGCGGCCGAGGACGGCCCGGACGGCGGCGGCGTAGTCGGCCGGGTCGCGACCGGCCACCAGCACGCCCGACACCCCGTCCCGCACCGCCGTCGGCAGGCCGCCCACGGCCGCCGCGACGACCGGGGTGCCGCAGGCCTGTGCCTCCAGCGCGACCAGCCCGAAGGACTCGTTGTGACTGGGGACGACGGCGACGTCGGCGGCCCGGTAGTGCTCGGCCAGGCGGTCCGGGGGCTGCGGCGGGAGGAAGTGCACGAGGTCGGCGATGCCCAGGCGGGCGGCCAGCTCCTGCATCCGGCGGGGGGCGTCCAGGCCGGAGCCGCTCGGGGCGCCGATGACCTGGACGCGGAGCCGCTCGCGCAGCGCCGGGTCGTCGGCGAGCATCCGCGCCGCCGTCTCCAGCAGGAGGTCCGGCGCCTTGAGCGGCTGGATGCGGCCGACGAACAGCAGCACGACCGCGTCGGCCGGGACGCCGACCGACCGGCGGGCCGCGGCGCGGTCGCCGGGCCGGAACCGGTCCAGGTCGACGCCCGGGGGCACCACGAGCGTGCGGCGGGGGTCGGCGCCGTAGTGCTGCACCAGCTGGCGCGCCTCGTCCTCGGTGTTGGCGATCAGCCGGTCGGCCTCGTCGACCACCTGCTCCTCGCCGATCACGCGGGAGCGCGGCTCGGGCCGGTCACCGGCCGCCAGCGCCGCGTTCTTCACCTTGGCGAGCGTGTGCGCGCTGTGGATCAGCGGCACGCTCCAGCGGTCGCGGGCCAGCCAGCCGACCTGCCCGGAGAGCCAGTAGTGCGAGTGGACGACGTCGTAGTAGCCCGGCTCGTGCTGCGCCTCCTCGCGCAGCACCGCGGCCGTGAAGGCGCACAGCTGCGCGGGCAGCTCCTCCTTGCCGAGGCCCTCGAACGGCCCGGCGGGGACGTGCCGGACGACGACGCCGGGGCTCATCTCCACCACGGGCGGCAGGTCGCTGGACGTGGCGCGGGTGAAGACGTCGACGGCGATGCCCCGGGCCGCGAGCCGCCGCGACACCTCGACGATGTAGACGTTCATGCCTCCGGCGTCGCCGGCACCGGGCTGGTCGAGGGGGCTGGTGTGCACCGACAGGGTGGCCACCCGGCGAATCGGACCGGGGACGTGCAGGCGGGACACCACGCGCGTGCGACCTCCTGCTCGGACCGACGAGGGTCGGGTGCACGCGCCCCGCGGCACCCCTGTCGACCTCCCATCCTGCAACAGCGCCAGGATGTCCACATGTCCGGTGTGTCACTCCCCCCTGCTGACCTGCCCGGTTCCGGCCGCACCGCCGTGGTCACCGGCGCCTCCAGCGGCATCGGCGCCGCGACCGCGGAGCGCCTGGCCGCCGAGGGTTTCCACGTCGTCCTGGGCGCGCGCCGGCTCGACCGGCTGACCGAGCTCGCCGACCGGATCGGCGGGCGGGCCCTCCCCCTGGACGTGACCGACCCCACCTCGGTCGACGCCTTCGTCGCGGCGCTGGACCGGGTCGACGTCCTGGTCAACAACGCCGGCGGCGCCTTCGACGCGAAGCCGGTGGCCGAGGCCGACGTCGACTCCTGGCAGCGCTCCTTCGAGGTGAACGTGGTGGGCGCGGTCCGGCTGACCAAGGCGCTGCTGCCGGCGCTGCGCGCCTCGGGCGCGGGCGACGTCCTGTTCGTGGGCTCGACGGCGGGCATGATCAGCTACGAGGGCGGCGCCTCCTACACCGCCGCCAAGCACGGGGTGCACACGCTCGCCGAGACGCTGCGGCTGGAGCTGTGCGGCGAGCCGATCCGGGTCATCGAGATCGCGCCGGGCATGGTGCGCACCGACGAGTTCGCGCTCAACCGCACCGGCTCCGCCGAGGCCGCCGAGGCCGTCTACCGCGGGGTGCGCGAGCCGCTGGTCGCCGCGGACGTCGCCGACTGCATCGCCTGGACGCTCACCCGCCCGCACCACGTGAACGTCGACCTGCTCGTCGTCCGCCCGCGCGCCCAGGCCGCGCAGCACAAGGTCCACCGGGAGTAGCCCTCCCGGTCCCGCCGAGATCGGCGATCTCGGCGGCATCCCGTGCTCCAGGCGCCGAGACCGCCGATCTCGTCAGGTGCGGGCCTTCCGCAGGGCGCGGCGGATCGCGGCCACCACCTCGTCCGGGCGCCCCAGCACGTCGGCCGAGGTGAAACGCAGCACGACCCAGCCGGCGGCCACGAGGGCGTTCTGCCGACGGAGGTCGGCGACGAACACGTCCCGCTCGCGGTGGACGTCGCCGTCGAACTCCACGAGCACCCTGGCCTGGGGCCAGGCGAGGTCCGCCCGCCCGAGGAACCCGCCCTCCGCCGTCCGGACGACGTGCTGGAGCTCGGGCGCGGGTAGGCCCGCCGCATGCACGAGCCAGCGGGTGATGGACTCCATCGGGGACTCCGCTCGCGGGTCGCCCAGGGGCAGCACCAGGCGCGCACGGGCCACCCCCCGCCCGGTGGGACGCCGCTCGATCTGCGCGGCCAGCTCCTCCGGCCCGCACCACCGGGCCAGCACCTGGTCGGTGACCGCCAGCAGCGCCTGGGGAGGAAGCACGCCGGCCAGGTCCCGCCACGTCCGTGCAGGCGTCGTGACCGGCAGGTCACCGCGGCGGGTGACGTCGCCCTCGCCCAGACCCGTGCGGTGCACGCTGCGGTCCCGCCGGCCCTCGGCCCGGGACCCGGTCGGCACGATCAGGTGCACGCGGTGGTCGACGCGGTCGACCAGCGGCACCTCGACGCCCCACAGCGCGGCCGCGGTGAGGTGGCTGACGACCGTGTCCGCGGGCGCCGTCAGGAGGACCGCAGCCACGCGATGGCGCAGGTCCGCGCTCATGCCTCGGGGCAGGTAGGTGTCCCGCGACAGGCGTTCGACGGCGGGATGCCTCAGCTCGCGGTCGGAGATGCCGGCAGCCAGGGCGCCGGACCTGGTGACGGGACCGAGGACACGGGAGCGCGGACGTCGGCTGGGCACCGCGGCAGGGTGGCCGAGGAGGGCACCTCCCCGCTTGCGCCGTCCACAACCCCGCCGAGATCGGCGATCTCGGCGGCATGAGCCGGCGATGGTGCCGAGATCGCCGATCTCGGCGGGGGGAGCAGGCGGAAGGCCCACTCCCCTACGGCCGGACGGCGGTGGGTTCGCGCTCGAGCGTGACGCCGAAGCGGTTCTGCACCGCGGCGACGACGTCGTCGGCGAAGGCGAGCAGCTCGGCGGCGGTCGCGCCGGGCTCGGTGGTCAGCGCGAGGCTGTGCCGGGGGGAGGTGCCCACGCGGCCGCGGCGGGTGCCCCGGCCGAAGCCGGCGGACTGCACCAGCCAGGCGGCGCTGAGCTTGACCGCGCCGTCGCCCGCGGGCCAGCCGGGGCACCCCTCGACGGCGCGCTCGGCGGGCACCACGGGGTTGGTGAAGAAGGAGCCGGCGCTGCGGGTGTCGGGGTCAGCCGGGTCCCAGACCATGCCCTTGCCGCGGCGCAGGCCCAGCACGGCCTCGCGGACGGCGGCCAGCGGCGCGACCTCGCCCAGCTCCAGGCCCAGCGCCCGGGCCAGCTCCGCGTAGCCGACCGGCCGGGAGACCGCGGACTCCACCAGCGCGAACCCCACGGTGAGGACGACGAACCGGCCCGGGTCGCGCTTGAGCCGGCTGTCCCGGTAGGCGAACCCGCACTCGGCGTTGGTCAGCGTCCGCTCGCGCTTCTCGGCGCGGTCCCACACCCGCACGGCGGTGACGACCTGCGCGACCTCCTGCCCATAGGCGCCGACGTTCTGCACGGGCGTCGCGCCGGTGGACCCCGGAATGCCGGCCAGCGCTTCGATCCCGGCCAGCCCCGCGGCCACGGCGTGCGCGACCACGGCCTCCCAGGGCTCGCCGGCCTGGACCTCCAGCTCGGCGCCACGCTGCGCGATCCCGCGGGAGCGCACCCACACCACGTCCCCGGGCCACCCCTCGTCCGGCGCGACGACGTTCGAGCCGCCGCCGAGCAGCAGCAGCGGGCGGCCGGCCTCGTCGGCGTCACGTACGGCGGCGACGAGCTCGGCGGCGTCGGTGACCTCCACCAGACGCTCGGCCGGCCCGCCCACGCCGAGGGTGGTGAGCGTCGCGAGTGGGACGTCGGAGCGGACCTGCACGCGCCCACGCTAGCCGCGACTACCCTCGGGACCGGTGAGCGAGGCGAGCGGTGGCGACCACAAGCGCCGCGCCGTCCTCCCCGCGGGTGGCCCCCGCAAGGCCAACCCCCGGCTGGCGGCCGGGCGGGCCCGCGCGCTCGGGCTGCCGACGCGGGGGACGACGAACGCCAACCGGCTGCGGCGGGTGGACCGCTGGCTGGTCGCCACCCAGGTGCCCCGGCTGCGCGACGCCGCCCACCCCCTCGTCGTCGACCTGGGCTACGGCGCGTCGGCGGTGACCACGGTGGAGCTGGCCGAGCGGCTGGCGCCCCGCGTCCCCGGGCTGGAGGTCGTCGGCCTGGAGATCGACGCCGAGCGGGTCGCCGCGGTGGCCGCCGACCGGGATCCGCCCCGGCTGGACTTCCGGCTCGGTGGCTTCGAGCTGGCCGGCCTGCGCCCGGTGCTGGTGCGCGCGTTCAACGTGCTGCGCCAGTACGACGAGGAGTCCGCGGCCCGCGCGTGGCAGACCGTGTGCGCCGCGCTCGCGCCGGGTGGCCTGCTCGTGGAGGGCACCTGCGACGAGTGGGGCCGGCGCTCGGCCTGGGTCGCCCTCGACGCCGACGGGCCGCTCACGCTCACCCTCGCCGCACGCGTCTCGGACCTGGAGCGCCCGTCCGACCTCGCCGAGCGGCTGCCGAAGGCGCTGATCCACCACAACGTGCCGGGCGAGCCGGTGCACGATTTCCTGCGCGCGTTCGACGCCGCCTGGGCCTCCGCCGCGGGGCTGTCGGCGTTCGGCCCGCGCCAGCGCTGGGCCGCGGCCGCGCAGTCCCTGGCCGATTCCGGCTGGCCGCTGGTCGGATCCACCCGCCGCTGGCGCGACGGCGAGCTGACGGTGCGCTGGTCGGCCGTGGCACCGGCCGGGCAGGGGACGCCGCGGTGAGCCGGCGGGCCGCCGACCCGCTGCCGCCGCCGGGGCGCGTGCCGGTGGCCGGGGGCATCGCCGAGCTGCTGGGCGACGCCGACCGGGACGGCGCCTGGGTGCTGCTGGTCGGCGGCACGCCGCAGTCGCACGTCGACCTGGCCGATCCCGCGCACCTGGAGTTCGAGTACGTGCGGCGGATGGGCCACGTGCTGGACCTGGCTGCCGACCCGGGCGCCGCCCTGGACGTGCTGCACCTGGGCGGCGGGGCCCTGACGCTGGCCCGCTACGTCGCGGTGACCCGCCCGGGCTCCCGGCAGCGGGTGGTCGAGGTCGACGAGCCACTCACCGAGCTTGTCCGCGCGCACCTGCCACTGCCGCGGGGCGCGCGGGTGCGGGTGCGGGCGGCCGACGCCCGCGCCGGGCTGGAGGCGACGCACGCCGACAGCGCCGACGTCGTCGTGTGCGACGTCTTCGCCGGGGCGCGCACGCCCGCGCACCTGACGACGATCGAGTTCGCCGCGCAGGTCCGGCGGGTGCTGCGGCCGGGCGGGGTCTACGCCGCCAACGTCGCCGACGGCCCGCCGCTGCGCTTCGCGCGCGGCCAGGTGGCCACGCTGCGGGCGGTGTTCGACCACGTCTGCCTCGTGGCCGAGCCCGGCACCTTCCGCGGCCGCCGGTTCGGCAACCTGGTCGCGGTCGCCTCCGACCGCCCGCTGCCCGTCGCCGCGCTCACCCGGCGCTGCGCGGGGGACCCGATGCCGGCGCGGGTCGTGGAGGGCGCCGACCTGGACCGCTTCACCGGGGACGCCCTCCCCGTGACCGACGCGGCGGCCGTGCCCTCGCCGGAGCCACCGCCCGGCGTCTTCGCCTGAGGGCGCGGCCTACCAGCCGGTGTTGCCGCGGCGCAGGCCGCGGACGGCGGGGCGCACGTCGACCAGGTACACGATCGCGGCGATGACCGCGGGCAGGCCGAGGAACGTCAGCGGCGACTTCGTCAGGAAGATGACGGCCGCGGCCAGCCCGGTGATGGCCAGCCAGATCGGCTTGGTGAGCTTGCCGGCGGCGACGTAGCCCACGGCGGGGCGGACGAGCGCGTCGGCCAGGGCCCAGACGGTGAGCGCGAGGGTCCCGTAGTACAGCGCGAGGTACACGAGGCCCTGGAACTCCATGGCGGCAGGGTACCCGCGGCACCCGCCCGGCCGGTGTCCCGCGCGGGAGCGGCACCGGACGCGACAGGGCCCCGGAGCGCTCGTGGCAGCTCCGGGGCCCTGGCCGGTCCCGACGGTTCGTCGGTGCTCGCGTCGGTCAGACGGTCGGCTCGGTCCGCTTCGTCGAGCGGGTGCCGTTGACGCGGGCCGAGGTGCTCGCGGTCGCCTTCGAGCGGGCGGGGGTGGTGCGCTTCCTGACCGGCTTGGCAGCGGGCTGCTCGGCGGCCTCGAGGCCGGCCTTGGCGGAGTCCGCGGCCTCGTCGACGGCGTCCTCGACCTTGGCAGCGGCCTTCGTCGCCTTCGCCGCGGTCTTCTGCGCGACCGAGGTCACCTTGTCCGACGCCTCGGCGACGGTCTCGGCGCCCTCCTCGAGGACCTCCTCGAGGGAGTCCTCGACGGCGTCGACGGCGCGCTCTGCACGGGCGACGACCCTGCGGAAGGTCGGCTGGCGGCGGAGCTCGTCGACGACCCCGGCGCCACGCTCGGCGAGGGTCTCCAGCGTGCCGGCGGCCTGCGTGCGGGCGGTGTCGACCAGCCCGGTGACGGTGGCGCGCACGGTCTCCGGCTTCACCAGCCCGCCGAACTGGACGGCGGTGGTGCGGGCGGTCTGGACGGCGCCGCGGGCGCGGCCGGCGGCCTCCTCGGCGCGGGTGCGGGCCTCCTTGGTGGCCAGGTCGACCTGCACCTGGGCCTCGCCGGGCAGGGCCTCGGCGCGGGAGACCAGCGAGCCGACGAGGGCGCGGGCGCGCTCGACGGCCAGGTCGCCGGCGCCGACGAGGGCCAGGACGGGGGTGCGGCCGCGCTCGGCGAGCTGCTCGCCGTAGGTCTTGAGGATCTCGGTGGTGGTCATGCGGACTCCTTCGAGGGGTCGGGGGTCGTCGAGTTCGGGGTGCTGGGCTTCTGCGTTGCTGCGTGCTCGCGGACGTAGGTCTCGTACAGCTCCAGGAGCACGGCCCGGTGCCGCTCGGAGAGCGCCTCGTCGGCGCGGAGGGCGGCGATCGTGTCCGGGTTGCCCGACCGGCGGTCGAGGATCCCGGCCTGCTCGTAGAGCGTCTCGGCCGAGATCTGCAGCCCCTTGGCGATGGCCGCGAGGATCTCCGCCGACGGCTTGCGCAGACCACGCTCCACCTGGGACAGGTACGGGTTGCTCACCCCTGCCGTGCGGGCGAGCTCCCGGAGCGACACCCGGGCGGCGTTGCGCTGCTCCCGGATGAAGTCGCCGACCTGCGAGCCGGTCGCGCTGACCTCGGACTTCGAGGCTGCGACGGTGCCGGCGACGCTGCCCGCGAGCTGGTCCACCTTCTCGCGGACGGTGCTCACCTGCTCGCGGACGAACTCGGTCGGTGTCTGCACGGACACGACGCTAGCCGGATGTGCTAGCTCCTGCAAGCGGTTGAGCAAGCACTCGGCGTGAGACCCCTCACACCTCCGCGGTTCGGCTCAACTGTCCGCGCGGCCACCGGTCAGCGCGGCGGCCGCGCGGACCTCGCCGACGACGCCGTCCCCGCCGCTGACCGGGGTCAGCACCCAGGGGGCCAGCGGCTCGGGCGGGACGCCGAGGCGGCGCAGCCCGGCCGCGAGGGCGGGGCCCCGGCCGCGGTCGCCGCCGTCGTCCAGCTTGAGCGCGACCGCACCCCGGCCCGGCAGCGCGGCCACGTGCACGCCGTCCGCACCGCCCTTGACCAGCAGGCCGGCGACGGCGGCCATGAGACCCGTGTCCTCCCGGCCGGTCCCGGCCACGTACCAGGGCTGCGCCCGCGCGGCGTCGGCCACCCGCCGGCCGGGGCTGCCGGCAGGAGCGGCGACCAGGGAGAGCACGCCGCGGGCCAGCCCGGTCAGCGACAGCGCGTGCTGCGGCGCGCCGCAGCCGTCCACCACGACGGCGGACACGGGCTCGCCGGCGGCCTCGCCCAGCCGCGCCTCGATCGCCTGCTGCAGCGGATGCTCGCGCTCCAGGTAGCCCGCCGTCGGCCAGCCGGCGGCGACGCAGGCGGCCAGCATCGCCGCGTGCTTGCCGGAGCAGTTCATCGCCAGCCGCTCCGGGAGTCGGCCCCCGGCCAGCCAGGAGGCGCGGGTCTGCTCGTGCTGGGGCAGCGCCGCCGGGCAGCCCAGGTAGTCGGGCGCCAGGCCGGCGGCGGCCAGGATTCCGGCGGCCAGGTCGCGGTGGGCGTCCTCGCCGCTGTGCGAGCCGGCGGCGATGGCCAGCTCCTCGGCCGAGGCCGGCGACCAGCCCGCGTCCAGGTACGTGGTGGCCTGCACGAGCTTGTTCGACGAGCGCGGCAGGATCGGGCGGTCGACGTCCCCGAGGGCGGTGACGACCGTCCCGTCGGCGGCGAGGACGACGAGCGAGCCGCGGTGCACCGACTCGAGGAACCCCGACCGCCAGACCTCGACGAGGACCGGCGTGTCGGGCCAGGAGCTCACCACGACGGCCCCGTCCGGAGGCTCGCGCGGAGGACGGGGCCTGTCACCTAGCGCCCTTCGTCGGCCAGCAGCGCGGCGACGTCCGCCTCGCCGTTGCGGTAGCGGCGGGCCAGCTCCCCGGCCAGCCCGTCCATCACCTGCTGCACGCCCCGCCGGCGCTCCGACAGCTGCCCCTCGGCCGCCGCGAGGGCGCGGGCCGACCGCTCCAGGTCGGCGTCGGACAGGTCGCTGATGGCCAGCAGGTCCACCCCGGGGGTCAGGGCGTTGACCCACGACTCGTACTCCTCCGGCGCGGCCGGCTGCACGGTCTGGTGCCGCCCGAGGCCGTGCGCGGGCCCGCGGCCCTTCTCGGCGAGGATCTCCGGGAGCAGGTCGACCAGCGACCGCCCGTCGTGCTCGGCGCGGCGCTGCACCTCCCGGCGCAGGATGTCCAGCCGCCCCTGCAGCAGTCGCCGCGTGTAGGAGAGGTTGACCTCCTCCTGCTCGGCCTGGCGCCGCAGCCGGCGGACCTCGGCCATCGAACTGCCGACCGCGTTCTCGAGGAAACCGGGGTCGAGCAGCGCGTCGACGGCGGCGCCGCCGGCGGGCAGGGGCTGGGTCGTCATCGGATCTCCACGGAGGTCGGGTCGGGGGCGGTTCGGGGCGCGACCGGCCCGGCGGGCGGGCCGAGCAGCAGGTCACGGGCGGCGAAGGGGGGCAGCGGCGGGCGCTGGGCGATCCGCGCCAGCCCGGCCGCGCGGGCCACCAGCTGCAGGTCGGCGCGGGCAGGGTCGCCGGGCTCCGGCGTGTCGGCCGTGCCGGCCCGCACGTGACCGCCGGCCGAGAGGGCGGCCAGCAGCACGGGGATCGCGGCGGCGCCGCGGCCGGCGGCGGACCACAGCGCGCCGGCCGGGAGCCGCTCCAGGCAGGCGGCGACCGAGGCGAGCGTGCCCGGCAGCCCCCCGCGCGCGCCCAGCAGGAGGGCGACCCGCACCGGGCCGGGGCCGTGCGCCAGCCCGGCCAGGACGTCGAGGTCGGCCAGCGAGCCGGCCTCGTACACCGGCGTCGCGCCCCGGCGGGCCACCTCGGCGAGGACCTCGTCCAGCAGCGCGTCGGTGGCGCCCAGCGGCACGGTGACCAGGTCGGCGCCCAGCGCCGGATCGGCCGCCTGCACGAGCAGGTCGGTCTCCTCGCGCAGGGCGGCCAGGGCCTCGCGGGCGGCGGCGGGCTCCAGGGGCGGCAGCACCAGCACGGTCGCGCCCACGGCCTGACAGGTGCGCCCGGTGGTGGCCAGCACGTCCGGCGCGGCCGGGGCCGGCGCCAGGGTCACGAGCGTCCCGGAGGTTCCCGCTGCGTCCGGCGAAGTCACCGCTGGATGGTCGCAGACCGGACCGCCCGCACCCGCTCCCGGGCCGCGGCCTGCTCCGCGTCGAGGGCCGCCGGGGCGTCGTCGGGGTCGATCGAGGCGCGCGAGCCGGCCACGGTCAGCTCGGCGTCCGCGGCGACGGACTGCTTGACCAGCGCCAGCGCGACGACGCCGAGTTCGTGGTGCCGGACGACGGTGCCGACGCGACCGACCTCCCGCGCCCCCAGCAGCACCGGGGTGCCGGGCGCCGCCAGGTCCTCGCTCACGCCGTCCAGGTGCAGCAGCACCAGCCGGCGCGGAGGCCGGCCCAGGTTGTGCACCCGGGCGACGGTCTCCTGCCCGCGGTAGCAGCCCTTCTGCAGGTGGACGGCGGTGCTCAGCCACGGCAGCTCGTTGGGGATCGTGCGGTGGTCGGTGTCCACGGCCAGCCGCGGACGGCGGGCCGCCACCCGCAGCGCCTCGAGGGCGTCCAGCCCCGCGGCGGCGGCCCCGGCGCCGAGCAGCGCGTCGGCGGTGGCGTCGAGGGCGGCGCGCGGCACGAGGAGGTCGACCACGGGGGCGCCGTCGTCGACCGGCGGCATCCGGCGCACCCAGCCGCCACCCGGCAGGGGGGCGACGGCGGTGGGCTCCGCGGGCACCGGGAACCCGGCCGCGGCGAGCACGTCGTCCCCGCGCGGGCCGATGAGCGACAGCAGGGCCCAGTCGGCGGTGACCAGCGCCGGCTCGACGCGGAGCATGAACCGCATCCGGTCCAGGAAGGTGTGCAGCGCCGCACCGGCGCCGGGCTCGACGTCCAGCCAGACCACGCCGTCGAGCTCGGCGAGCACCATGTGGTGCTCGACGTGCCCGTTCGGGGAGAGCAACAGCGCCTCGGTGCCGGTGCGGTCGGCGAGCCGTTCCAGGTGCTGGCTGGTGAGGCTGTGCAGCCAGGTCAGCCGGTCCGCGCCGGGGACGGTGAGCACGTCGCGGTCGCTGCGGTCGACCAGCCCGGCGCCCTCGGCGAGCAGCCGCTGCTCGCGCAGCGGGTCGCCGTAGTGGGCGGCCGTCGCGCCGCCCTCGGTGGCGACGGCACCGGGGCGGGCGAGCAGGGGGGATGGGTTCACGGTGCGTCCTCGTTCTCGCGGCAGGCCCGGCACGTGCCCGACAGGGCGACGTGTCCGATGTCCAGACTGAAACCCAGATCGGCCGCCAGACGTTCCGCCGCGGCGTCGAGCACGTGCGGATCAGCCGACTCGATCGCGCCGCAGGCGGAGCAGACGACGTGCAGGTGCGGGTGCTCGAACGCGTGGTAGACCGGCGCGCCCTTGCCCAGGTGGGTGTGCCAGACCAGGCCGAGGCGCTCCAGCAACTCGAGGTTGCGGTAGACGGTGGAGGTGTCCGGCGCCGCCCCGCCGGGGCCGGCCTCCTCGCGCAGCCGGGCGCCGATGGCCTCGGGGGTGGCGTGCTGGAGCGCCGCGACGGCGGCGAGCACCTGCTTGCGCTGGGGGGTCAGCCGCAGGCCGCGGGCGCGGAGCCGCTCGGCGAGCGGCTCGGCCTCGGGGGCGGGGGTCTCGGCCATGGTTCGACCCTATGCCCGGGGGGCCCTATGCCCGGGCCAGCCGGACGAGGGCGGGGAAGAGGTCGGCGTAGTCGGCGACCGCGATGCCGTCCACCGACGGCGCCGGCTCGCCGGTGACCCCGTCGATCCCGCCGGCGGCGACCGCCGCCGACAGCAGGGCGGCGTCCAGGTCGGGGGTGAGCAGCGCCAGCAGGCGGTCCGCCCGGTCCGGCACGGCGCGGGCGAGCGCCGCGACCACGCCGTAGCAGCCCCAGTTGGAGGTCCCCGCGACGACGAGGTGGTCGACCGGCGTGCGGCAGGCGATCTCGGCGCCGTGCGCGACCGCGGCGGCCACCACCTCCGGCGGCACGACGCCCATGCCGATCTCGTTGCCACCGTCGCCCACCGCGCCGGTGGGGACGCCCGGCGCGAGGAAGGCCGCGTGCAGCGGCGCGGTGGAGGCGGTGATGTCGACCGCGCGCATGGTCAGGACCCGGCCGGACCGATTCGGGCCCAGGCGCTCGACCGCGACGAGCGCGCCGAGGTCGAGCGCGGAGACCGCCGTCCGCACGTCGTCCTCGGTGGCCGCCCGGCCGACCACGACCGCCGGACCGCACCCGGCCGCGGCCAGGCACGCGTCGACCACCGGCCCGCACCAGTCGTCGGTGAGCACGACCGGCTCCCCGCCCAGCGAGGTCAGCGCCCGGGCGAGGACGGCGGTGCCCACGGGGCCGTCGGTCTCCGCAGCCGGCAGCGGGGCCCAGGCGATGTGTACGCCGGTGACCAGGCCGATCCGGCGTCCGGCCGTGGCCGCCCCGGCCAGCACCGCCGCCAGCCGGCCGAGCTGCCCGGCCGCGTGCGCGGCCAGCGCGGCGACGTCCCGCGCGCCGGGGCGCAGCAGCGCCCGCTCGAGCGGGTCCAGCGCTACTCCACCGGGGGACGGCCGGCGGCCAGGGCCTGCTGCAGCGGGGCGAGGTACCGCTCGGGGACGGCGTGCCCGCCCCGCGGCGGCAGGAAGCCGGCGACGGTCGACCCCGTGGCGGCGGCGAACGCGGCGGCCTCCTCGCCCAGGGCGCGCACGACGGGCCGGTCCCCCCAGGCCCGGGTGCCCGCGAGGAAGGCCATCGCGGCGGCGCTCTCGGCCCGCTCGCCGACGCAGTCGAACGGCTTGTCCGTGGCCCAGAGCACCCGGAAGCCGTCGACGAGGGCGGGGTCGTCCAGCGGGTTCCCACCGAACATCCGCTCCGCCTCGGCCGGGGTCAGGAAGACCGCGAACATCAGGAAGGTGAACAGGCACTTGTCGCAGTGCAGGCACCAGCGCTGCGTCGCCTCCCCGCCCATGTGCCGCTGGGTGTAGGAGCGGTTGCAGGACAGGATGTGCTCGCGCAGCGGGAGTGCGGCGACGGCTGCCACCGTGGCGAGCTCCGACAGCTGCCGGGTGAGGCTGAAGTAGCCCACCCCCACCTCGGCGGCCCCGGCGGCGAACAGCCGCTCGAACTCGTAGGACTTGGAGTACTGGTGGTTCACCGGGACCCCGCCGACCGACAGCGTCTCCTCGTCGGCGGAGCGCTCGTTGGCGAAGACGACCGGATCGAAGCCGCCGAGGACGGCGACCAGCGTCGAGATCGCCGAGTTGATCGCGGTGACGGGCACGTGCCCGTTGCGCCCGCCCTCCGCCGTCCGCCGGTGCAGCAGGGGGTCCAGCCGGCGGCGCACCCCGAGCAGCGGCGCCCCCGCGGCGCCGGCGACGTCGCGCTGCGCGTCGGTCGGGTTGACCGCCAGCGCCGTCCCGTCGGGCAGGACGACGAGCGCCAGCGCCGAGTCCTTACCGCCGCCCACCGGCAGCAGGGGGCCGGCGGTCCCGCCCGAGGCGGGGAGCGCCGGGGCGTCGCGCACCTCGACGTCCCAGCGGACGACGTGGGGCAGCGGCAGCCGGTTCACGGCGGCGAACTCCCCCAGCCCGGGGCCGTAGGCGGCCTCGGCGACGGCGAGCTGCGCCTTGGTGATCGGCCGGCGCACCACGACGCGGCCGGACGCCCGCAGCTTGTAGTAGCTCGTGCCCATGACCAGGTGCACGAGGTCGAGGGCGGCGTCCAGCTCCGCCGACGGCGCGGCGGGCAGCAGCGCGGGGTCCAGGGTCAGCCGCTCGGTGAACTCGTCGTCACCGAGCCGGTAGCTGAAGGCGGCCTCGCCGGTGGCGAGGTCGAGCGTGCGGTCGGTGATCTCGAAGGGGGCGGTCGGATCGGTCATCGGGCGGCTCCTGGGAGGGCGGTCGCGCCGGCGGCGAGCACGAGCTCGGTGAACCGGGCGGCCAGCTCCTCGTAGTTGCGGAAGCGGTTGTAGCTGGGGGCACCGGGCGAGAGGAGGACGACACCGCCGGGCGCCGTCGTCCCGATCGCCGCGGCGACCGCGTCGTCCAGCGACGCCGCCTCGGTGACGGCCACCTCCGCCCCACCGGGGGTCCGGCGGACGTCGGCGGCCAGCCGCGCGCCGGTGTCGGGCACGGTCACCAGCGCGACGGCGTCGCTGCGGGCTGCCAACGCCGACGCCAGCCCCGTGTAGTCCAGCCCGCGGTCCTGGCCACCGGCGATGAGCGTCACGGGCCGGCCGGCGAGCGCGTCGAGGGCGGCGAGCACCGAGACCGGGGTGGTGCTCAGGGTGTCGTCGACGAACGTCACGTCGCCGCGGCGGGCGACCGGGGACAGCCGGTGCGGCAGGGCCCGGAAGCCGCCGACGGCGCCGAGGACGGCCTCGGCGGACGCCGCGAGGTCGACACCGAGCAGCGCGCACGCGGCGAGGGCGAGCCGCGCGTTGTCCCGGTTGTGCTCGCCCAGCAGGTGCTGCGGGGCCAGCGCGCCGGCGAGGTCCGCGGGCACGAGCGCCGCCGGGTCGACCAGCTGCGCCGGGTCGAGGTACCGCCCGGCCAGCTCCCGCGCCTGCGGGGCCACGGCCACCGACCGCGGCGGGCAGGCGCTGAACACCCGCAGCTTGTCGCGGTAGTAGGTGGCCGCGTCGCCGTGCCAGTCCAGGTGCTCGGGGGCCAGCGAGGTGAGCGCGCCGAGGCCGGTGAAGTCGGGCACCGCGGCGGCCTGGTAGCTGGAGATCTCCACGACCAGGGTGCGCTGCTCCGCCGTCCCGTCGAGGAGGACGTCCAGCAGCGGGGTGCCGATGTTGCCGGCGTGCACGGCCGGCCGGCCGGCGGCCTCCAGCACGGCCGCGGCCAGCGCGCTGGTGGTGCTCTTGCCCTTCGTGCCGGTCACGCACAGCGTCGGGACGGCCCGGCGCGCGAACTCGGCCAGCGCGATGCCCGTGCCGGTCGTCACGCACGTCCGCTCGGCGAGCTCGCGGGCCTCCGGCCGGTAGGGGCTGATCCCCGGGGACCGGACGACGAACGCGCAGCCGGCCAGGTCGGCGACGTCCGCGGAGACGGTGACGCCGGTGGGCAGCCCCGCCGGGTCCACCGGGCGGGCGTCGACGACGTGCACGCCCGCGGCCCCGGCGGTGAGCGCCGCACGGACGGCGGCGTGCCCCTCGCGCCCGTGGCCCCACACGCCCACGCGCGTGCCGGCGAGCTCCTCGAGCCGGACGGAGCGCTCCCGCGGCGGTGCGGCGGGGGCGGTTTCCACGCCTGCCCACTCTACGGACCCCCGGCCGCGTCCCCCGGGTCGTCGCGGTCCGGCGCCGGTAGGCTGGCCCGCGGTGTGCCGGGAAGTCTGGTCGGCGTCTGCTCCTCGGTGAGCAGACCAGAGCCGACCCCATCGCCTGGAGCCGCCCCGTGCCGAGTACCGCCTCCGGAGTCCCGCCCGTCCTCTCGCGCGGGACCTGGCCCGAGGCGCGACGGATCGCCGAGGTCCTGCGCCAGGAGACCGTCGGCGGCGTCCTCCTCCTGATCGGCGCGCTGATCGCCCTCGTCTGGGCGAACTCGCCCTGGTCGGCCGCCTACGAGACCCTGCGGGACACCCGGGTGGGGCCGTCGTCCCTGCACCTGGACCTGACCCTAAGCACCTGGGCGGCCGACGGCCTGCTCGCGATCTTCTTCTTCGTCGCCGGCCTAGAGCTCAAGCGGGAGTTCGTCGCCGGCGACCTGCGCGATCCCCGCCGGGCGGCGATCCCGATCGCGGCGGCAGTGGGCGGCATGGCCGTGCCGGCCCTGTTCTTCGTGCTGTTCAACCTGGGCCGCGACGACGGTGCCCTGAGCGGCTGGGCGATTCCCTCGGCCACCGACATCGCGTTCGCGCTCGCCGTCCTCGCCGTGGTCAGCACGCATCTGCCGGCCGCGCTGCGGATCTTCCTGCTGACGCTGGCCGTCGTCGACGACCTGCTGGCGATCGTCGTGATCGCGATCTTCTACACGGAGGAGCTGGCCGTCGGACCGCTGCTGCTGGCGCTGGTCCCGCTGGCCGTCTTCGGCGTCCTGGTGCAGAAGCGGGTCCGGAGCTGGTGGCTGCTGCTCCCCCTGGCCGCGGCGACGTGGGTGCTGATGCACGAGTCCGGGGTGCACGCGACCGTCGCCGGCGTGCTGCTGGCCTTCACCGTGCCGGTGGTGCGCAGCGACGCCGCTGGGGGGCCAGAGGCGGGCCCGGGGCTGGCCGAGCACTTCGAGCACCGCCTGCGACCCCTGTCGGCGGGGGTGGCGGTGCCGGTGTTCGCCTTCTTCTCCGCCGGCGTGGCGTTCGGCGGGCTGTCGGGGCTGGGCGCCTCGGCCACCGACAGCGTGGCGCTGGGCATCGCCGTCGGGCTGGTCGCCGGCAAGGCCGTCGGCATCACCGCGGCCACCTGGCTGGTCTCCCGCTTCACCCGCGCCGAGCTGGACGAGAGCCTGGGCTGGCCCGACGTCGTCGGGCTGGCGCTGCTCGGCGGCATCGGTTTCACGGTCTCGCTGCTGATCACCGAGCTCGCCTTCGGCCTGGGGTCGGACACCTACGAGCACGCCAAGGTGGGCATCCTCGCAGGCACGGTGGCGGCCGCGCTCCTGGCCACCGTGCTGCTGCGGCTGCGCAACCGCCGCTACCGGGCGATCGCGGAGGAGGAGGCGGTCGACGCCGACGCCGACGGCATCCCCGACGTCTACCAGCGGGGGCCCGCCGGCGGTTCCGCGGACGGCTGAAAAAGCGCGTTGCCGACCCCCCGGACGCGTCGTACCGTCGAGGTACACGAGAGAGGAGGTGGTCCGTAACTTGCATGCTTACAGGACACGTGAGGTGGCTGTCCGCTAGCCGCCGTCCAGATGGGCCGCCCGTTCGGAGTGGAATCCGAACGACGGCACGATCGCCCGTCCGTCGTACGGCGGCGAGCGAGAACCGGACAGTCACCCGACCCCCGGGCCGCCGACCGAGTCCAGTCGGCCCGCGCGCAGCTCCCCTGGTCTCCAGGGCACGGCGCCGCGGAGCAGCCCGGGGGTTGTCCGTCCTCCGGGTAGGTTCCGGGCCGTGCTCCTCGCCGGCCGCCCCGCCGAGACCGACCTCTCCCCCGCAGCCTGGCTGGCCGACGCCGTGCGCGCCGGCCGCCCCGGCACCGTCGCCGCCCTCGTGCCGGCCGGCTACCCCGCCTACGCGCGCCTGCTGCACCCCGCCGTCCGCTACGAGGGGGACGACGACGTCGACGTCCGCTGGGACGAGGTCGCGGCGTTCAACGGCCGCACCGCCCACCGGCTGATGCAGTGGCCGGGCGTCACCGGCTCCTGGGACTACGTCGGCGAGGACGACCAGCCCGACCTCTGGAACGACACCCCCGCCCCCGGCCACCTGCCCGCGCACGTGGCCGTCGAACTGGCGGCGCTGCTGACCGGCGCCACCACCACCCCCGACCGCTGCTTCTTCGGCGCGTGCGACGAGACGGGCACCGACGCCCCGCGCCTGGTGCTGCCCTCGTGCGAGCTGCTGCTGCTGGCCGGTCCGATCACCCTCGCGGCGGCGAACATGGCGCCCGAGCCTCAGGAGCAGAGCCCGGCACTGTGGTGGCCGGCCGACCGCGCCTGGTGCGTGGCCACCGATCCAGAGCTGATGAGCACCTACGTCGGCGGCCCGGTCGAGGTCCTGGACGCGCTGCTCGGGTCGCGGCTCGAGGTGCACCCGGCGCGGCCCGACGACCAGGTGGACTACGCCGCCGACACCGTCAACCCGGTCGCCCCCCGCACCTGAGCGCCCCCTCTTCCGTGCAGAAGCGCGAAATTGCCCGGGGCAGAAGCGCGGAATTGCGCCGGGGCAATAGTGCGAAGTTGCCCCGGGGCAATAGCGCGGAATTGCCCTGGGGCAGAAGCGCGGAATTGCCCGCTACAGGACGGCGAGCTCGGACTCCAGGTCGTCGAGACCCAGCGACCCCTGCGACAGCGCCGCCATGTGCCAGGCCCGTAGGTCGAAGTCGCCGCCGCGGTTCCGCCGGGCCGCCGCCCGCCCCGCCAGCCACGCCCGCTCGCCGAGCTTGTAGCTGATCGCCTGCCCCGGCACCCCGAGGTAGCGCACCAGCTCGCTGTCCAGGAACGCCGTGGTGCTGCCGCTGTGCTCGCCGAGGAATGCGCGGGCGAGCTCCGGCGTCCACGGCCGGCCACGGGCGTCCGCGAGCACCCCGTCGGCGTCGGCGGGCACGGGCAGGCCCAGGTGCATGCCCAGGTCGACGACGACGCGCATCGCCCGCAGCTGCTGCCCGTCCAGGTAGCCCAGCCGCGCCCACGGCTCGGTCAGGTACCCGAGCTCGTCCATCAGCCGCTCGGCGTAGAGCGCCCAGCCCTCGATGTCCGCACCGACCATGCCCACCGACGTCTGGAAGGTCGACAGCTCGCCCGCGCGCAGCACCCACTGGGCCAGCTGCAGGTGGTGCCCCGGAACGCCCTCGTGGTACCAGATCGAGACGAGGTCCCAGAGCGGGAAGCGCTCGCGACCCAGCACCGGCAGCCAGGTGCGGCCCGGGCGCGCGAAGTCCTGCGACGGCTGGGTGTAGTAGGCGCCGGCCGCGCTGCCCGGCGGGGACACCACCGCCTCCACCCGGCGCAGCGGTGGCGCGATGTCGAAGTGCACGCCGTCCAGGGCGTCGATGGCGCGGTCCATCACCCCCTGCAGGTACGCGCGGGTGGCCTCGACCCCCGCCACCGCGGGCCCGTGCCGCTGCGCCCACTCCATGGCCTCGCGCGGTCCCGCCCCCTCCAGCGCCTCGCCCGCAGCCCGCCGCTGCTCGGCCAGCAGGCGCCGGTGCTCGTCCCAGCCGAAGGCGTAGGCCTCCTCCAGCCGGCGGCCGGCCCCCAGCTCGGCACCGGTCCAGCGGCGGGCGGCCAGGGCGTAGCGCTCGCGACCCACGGCGTCCGGCGTCCCCTCGGCGCGCGGCAGGTACTCGTCGCGCAGGAAGTCGCGCACCTCGGCGACCGCGCCGTCGGCGGCCGCCGCGGCGGCGTCCAGGTCGCGGCGCAGCGCCGCCGGGCCCGCCGCGGCGAAGGTCCCGAACCACGGCCCGGACAGCCACGTCTCGAGCTGCCCGAGGACGGTGGTCACCTGCCGGGGCGCCACGAGCAGACCCCGGCCGGCACCCTCGCGCAGCGTCGCGACGAACCCCCGGTAGGCGCCGGGCACCTGGGCCATGCGGCGGGCCAGGACGGACCAGTCCTCCCCGGTCGACGCCGGCATGAGCATGAAGACCTGGCGGATCGCGTGCACCGGGCTGAACAGGTGGGACAGCTCCCGCAGGCCCTCACCGGCGTCGTGCAGGGCCAGGTCGGCGCCGAGCCGCTCGCGCAGCAGCCGGGCGCAGCGCCGCTGACCGGGGTCGGTCGCCGGCGCGGCCGCCAGCTCGGCGAGGGTGCGGCGGGCCAGCTCGGCGCGGGCCTCGAGCCCCGCGGGGGAGGGGTCGGGCAGCCGGTCGGCACCGGCGGGGTCCCCCAGCGACGTGGCGACCAGCGGGTCGAGCCGGCACAGCTGCGCGACGTAGCGGTCGGCGACCTGCCGCGGGGTCGGCGCCGGACCGCTCACCGGAGGCGGTCGAGCCGCGCCGACATCGTGGGCCGGAGCGGGGCGTCGCCGGTGGCGCGGTCGATGGCGTACATGAGCGCGCCCTCCACGACCCCGTAGAGGCGCACGGCGCGGGTCACGTCCGGCCCGTCGGGGGTGTGCGCCAGCACGTCGGAGGTGAGCTCCCAGCTCGTCGTCGTCCGGGCCCGGCCGACGTAGAGCTCCACGAGCCCCGCGGGGTCGACGACGAGCAGTTCGACGTCGTCGGACCCGCGCGGACGCCAGAAGCCGGCCTCCCGCGCGGCCGGCCCGGCCGGCTTCCCGTCGTCGTCGATCAGCCACGTGCGCGACTCGTAGGCGAGGAAGCCGCGGCCGTCGTGGGCGAACCGGGCCCACTGGCCGAACCGCCGGTCACCGGCCTCGCCGACGCTCACCCCCTCGCCGTGCCACTCCCCCAGCAGCGGCAGCAGCCCGAGGAGGTCGTGGGCGACCTCCGGACCGGTCCGGACGTCGACGGTGTCCTCGACCGGCAGTTCGGTCGGGCCGGTCATCGACGCGCCCCGCGGGGACGTCGGGCGAGGCGGACGGCGCCGTACCCGCTGCCGAGGGCAGCCAGCGACACGAGGGCGACGAGGACCCAGGCAGCGACCATGGGCTCCACCGTAGGACGCCGCCCCGTCCCCCTGCTCACGCAGCCGGAGGTGCCGCCCCGACGGTGGCGGCGACGACCCGCTCCCACGGCGTCGCCGTCAGGCCGAAGGTCTCGGTCGTCGCGGCGGCGTCCATCAGGTACGGCTGGTCGAACTGGTGCCGGACGTCGACGATCTCGCGCATCATCGGCGAGACGGCGGCGACGGCCCGCAGCACCGGCCACGGGATGCCGCTCACCGGCACCGCGGGCCGGCCCGCAGCGGCGCAGAGGTCGACGATGGCCGCGCGCTGCGACCGCGGCGGGCTGCTCGGCACGTGCCACGCCCGGCCCAGCGCCCGCTCGTCGGTGCCGAGGGTGGCGAGCGTCGCCGCGACGTCGTCCAGGAAGCTCCACGAGCGCGGCGCGTCCGGGTCCCCGACCACCCAGGCCCGGCGGCCGCGGCGCACGGCGGGGAGCTGGCGGACGAGGTGCGAGTGCTCCGGGGGCACCTGGGGACCGACGAAGTCCGCCGCCCGGGCCTCGCTCATCCGGATCCGCCCGGCCTCGTGCGCGGCGAGGGCGTCGGCCCACATCCGGTTGCGCACCCGGCCCTTGGTGTCGGTGGCGGCGAGCGGGGAGTCCGGGGTCATGACGCCGTCCGGGCGGCCGTAGCCGTACAGGTTGCCCATGGTCACCAGGACGGCGCCGGTCCGTTCGGCGGCGGCGATCAGGGCGGCCGCCACGGGCGGCCAGTCGACCGGCCAGCGGGTGTAGGCGGGGTTCACCGCGTTGTAGACGGCGGCCGCGCCCCGGGCGGCCTCGGTCAGGCCTCCGGCGTCGGCGGCGTCGACCCGGCGGTGCTCGATGCCGGGCCCGGAGAGGCGCGCCGCGGGGCCACCGCTGCGCGAGAGCACCCGCACCTCGTGCCCTCGGGCGGCGAGCAGCTCCGCCGTCGTCGTCCCCACCGGCCCCTTGCCCACGATCACGTGCAGCGCCATGACGGCCTCCCGGTCAGTTCGAGAGCAGTGCTCTCGGTGTAGATCGACCGTCGCACAACCGCTCCGAGCGAGTCAAGAGCGATGCCCTCTCTTGTGTTCACCGCTCTCCACGCGCACGATGGGGCGTGCCTACCGCCCGCGAACGCGTCCGCCTCGAGATCACCGGCGAGATCGTCGAGGCCGCGCGCCGGCAGCTCGCGGAGGTGGGGGCGGCGGCGCTGTCCCTGCGGGCCGTCGCCCGGGAGCTCGGGATGGCGTCCTCCGCGGTCTACCGCTACTTCCCGAGCCGCGACGACCTGCTGACCCGCCTGATCATCGACGGCTACGACACGCTGGGTGCCGCCGCCGAGGCCGCCGACGACCCGGCCGCCCCACCGGCCGAGCGCTGGCTGGCGGTCTGCCGCGCCGTGCGGTCGTGGGCGCACGGCCACCCGCACGAGTACGCGCTCCTCTACGGCTCGCCGGTGCCCGGCTACGCGGCCCCGCCGGACACCGTCCCGGCGGCGGCGCGCGTCGGCGTCGTGCTGGGCCGCGTCCTCGGCGACGCCGCCCGGGCCGGCGCCCTGCCCGAGCCCGCCGGCGGGGGCGGCCCGGCGCTGGTCACCGCCGAGGCCGTCGCCGTCCTCGGCGGGGAGCACCCGTCGCTGGACGACGCCGCGCGGGTCCGGGCGCTGCTCGCCTGGAGCGCCGTCTACGGAACGATCAGCTTCGAGCTGTTCGGCCACCTCGTCGGCTCGCTCACCGACGGCGACCGGTACTTCGACCGCGCCATGAGCGAGCTCGCGCGGCTGATCGGACTCTGACGTGCCCTTCACCGCCAGCCACGCCGCTGCCGTCCTGCCGCTCGTGCGCACCCGACTGCCCCCCTCGGCGCTGGTGGCCGGCAGTGTCGCGCCCGACCTGCCCTACTTCCTGCCCGTCGGGCCGGACGTGCCCACGCACACCGCCGCCGCCGTGGTGGGCGTGGACCTCCTCCTCGGGCTCCTGCTGTGGGCCGGCTGGCACGGGCTGGTCGCGACCCCGGCCCTCCACACGGCTCCGCGGAGGCTGCGCGCGCGGCTGGCAGGGCGGGTCCGGCCGGGCCTGCGCCACCGACTGACCGCGGCCGGCCCGCTGGCCCTCGTCGTCGTGGCCGTCGTGGTGGGGGCGGCCACCCACGTGGTCTGGGACGAGTTCACCCACGGCGGCCGGTTCGGCACCGAGCACCTCGCCGTGCTGGCCGACAGCTGGGCCGGGCGGCCGGGGTACCGCTGGGCGCAGGACGCGAGCGGGGTGCTGGGTGCGGTCGTGCTGGCCGGCTGGCTGGTCCGCTGGTGGCGGCGGACGCCTCCGGGCCCGGTCGAGGACCGGGCAGGGCGCTGGGAGCCCGCGGCAGTGGTCGCCGCCACGGCCGTGCTGGCCGGTGTGTCCGCGCTGCCCGGGGAGGAGGATCTCCGCCTGGCCGCCATCGACGCCGCGTTCCGGGGCGGCGGGTGCGCGCTGGCCGCCGTCGTCGTCCTCTCGCTGGCCTGGCACCTGCGCGGACGCGCGACGGCCGCCCTGCGCCGACCCCGGTACTAGCCGCCCGGGCAGTCGCTGTCGCCGCCGCTGCGCTCCTGGCACACGACACCGCGCTCCGGCTGCGGGGCCTCGTCCGGATCCGCGTACCCCGCCGCCAGGGTGACGCCGAGGGCGACGACGCCCGCGACGGTCAGCGCGCAGCCGAACGCGATCGCGTGAACCCGGCGGCGGGCGCGCAGGCTGACGACCAGACCGATCGCGGGGAGGACGAGGGCCACGACCGCTGCCCAGGCGTACCGCTCCCGCGCCCGCGCCTTCTCCGCCGCCGTCGGCGCCTCGCCGAAGAACGTGAGGGTCTCGCCGAGGCCGGCCAGCAGGAGCCCCACCGGGACGAGCACCCAGGCGACCCAGAGCAGCCCGAGCAGCAGGGCCGCCAGCAGGCCGTCCGCCGCGTCGTCCGGGGCGCGCACCCCCTGCGGGGCCGGCGTCTGCTGCACCGGCCGATCCTGCACCATCCCGTACACGAACGGCGCCCCTCCCCGCCGGAGCGGAGAAGGGCGCCATTGGTGATCCCGGCCCACCTGCAGGGGGCAGGGAGTCCCTTACTCGATGACGAGGGTCGTCTCGTTCAGGCCGACCTCGGCGGCGAGGACGCGCTCGCCCTTGCCGACCTGGGCCAGCGAGCGGAGCTTCCACTCACCGGGGGCGGCGAAGAAGCGGAACTCGCCCTCGGGGCTGGTCACGACCTCGGCGGTGAACTCGTCGGTCGAGTCCAGCAGCCGGACGTAGGCGCCGGCGACCGGGGCGCCGTCGTGCCACACCTGGCCCTGGATCACGGTCTGGTTGCCGACCTCGATGAGGGTGTTGCCCTGCTTGGGTGCTGCGCACATGTCTGGTCCTCAGCTCACTTCTCGATCGGGACGCCGACGAGCGAGCCGTACTCGACCCAGCTGCCGTCGTAGTTCTTGACGTTGGACTTGCCGAGCAGCTCCTGGAGCACGAACCACGTGTGGCTGGAGCGCTCGCCGATCCGGCAGTAGGCGATGGTCGGCAGGCTGTCGTCGAAGCCCTGCTCGGCGTACAGCGCCGCGAGCTGCTCGTCGGACTTGAAGGTGCCGTCCTCGTTGGCCGCCTTGCTCCACGGGATGTTGATGGCCGAGGGCACGTGGCCGGGCCGCTGCGACTGCTCCTGCGGCAGGTGCGCCGGCGCCAGGATCTTGCCGGAGAACTCGTCGGGCGAACGGACGTCGACGAGGTTGGCCTTGCCGATCGAGGACACGACCTCGTCGCGGAAGGCGCGGATCGAGAAGTCCGGCTCGCCGGCCTTGTACTGGGTGGCCGGGCGCTCCACCGTGTCCTTGGACAGCGGGCGGCCGTCGAGCTCCCACTTCTTGCGGCCGCCGTCCATCAGCTTGACGTCGCGGTGGCCGTAGATCTTGAAGTACCAGTACGCGTAGGCGGCGAACCAGTTGTTGTTGCCGCCGTAGAGGACCACGGTGTCGTCGTTGCCGATGCCGCGCGCCGACAGCAGGGCCTCGAACCCGGCCTTGTCGATGTAGTCGCGGCGCAGCGGGTCCTGGAGGTCCTGCTTCCAGTCCACCTTGACGGCGCCCTCGAGGTGGCCGCCGTCGTAGGCGCTGGCGTCCTCGTCGACCTCGACGAGGACGATGCCGGGGTCACCGAGGTGCTCCTGGACCCAGTCCACGGTGACGAGCACGTCGTTTCGGCTCATGGGGGGTGTTCCTCCCTGTTGGGGTTGGTCGTGCGGTCAGGCGGTGCGGGCGGGCAGGGCCCGCCGGAGGAGCAGGTGCAGCTCGCAGCCCAGGCAGAAGCCCGTGGCCGCGTTGAGCAGGGCCGCCACGAGCGCGAGCCCGGTGGCGACGGCGCCCAGGACCGGCACGCCGAGCAGGTACCCGGCGGCTCCGGTCAGGGCGAAGACGAGTCCGACGAGCTGGGCGAACCGCAGCGGCGCCTCGGGCTCCCGCTCCCGGCCGGGTCGCAGCCGCGGCGCGAACAGGACCCGGAAGGCGACGGCGTACGGGGCGCGCCGCATGCCGGCGAAGGCACCGATCGCGAAGACCACCGCCTGGGCGGCGACCAGCCAGCCGGCGCCGAGGAGGAGGGCGACGGCCAGGACGGCGCTCGTGACCCACGCGGCGAAGCGGGGGCCGCGCACGTCGACGGACGGGTGCTCGGATGGCATGGCGGTACTGACTCCCGGGACGGCGGTCGGGGCGCGTCTGGGCAGGGGTTCTGCCCTCAGGGAGTCGGACACAGGCAGCTGCCGACGCGGCACAGGTCGACTGTGCGGCGCGAGGTCAGCAGGATGCCCACGCGGCGAGGGTAGCCGATCACTCCCGGGCCTCGGTGCGGGCCTCGGTGCGGGCCTCGGTGTGGGCCGCCACCACGGCGGTCAGCTCCTCCGGGCGCGGGGCCCCGCTGCTGCGCCCGATCAGCCGGCCGGTGCGGTCGAGGTAGAGCAGCGTGGGGGTGCGCCGCACGTCCAGGGCGCGAACGGCGTCCAGGTGGCTCTCGGCGTCCACGTGCACGTAGGCCAGCCCCGGCCGGGTGCGCTGCAGCTGCAGCAGGCGGGCACGGGTGGCGCGGCAGGGCGCGCAGAAGGCGGTCGAGAACTGGACGACGGTCAGGTCCGCCTCGGCCGGGTGCACACCGAGCCCGGCCAGGACCGCCGCCTCGTCCATCCCGACCTCCTGCTCGGCACCGGCCCGGCGCAGCGCACCGCTGCGAGCCCGCAGCCACCACGCGAGCGCCGCGGTTGCCAGCAGCGCGATAGCCAGCGCGGCGATGCCCGTCGTGTCCATCGTCGGCAGCAGCACCGCGGCCGCCCCGCCCATTCCCGACCGGGTCAGCCGCCACCGAGCACGGTGTCCCGCGCGCCTCCGGTGACGTGCACCCCGTCGCCCTCCGGCGTGACGCCGGTCAGCTCCAGCCCGAATGGCAGCTCGAGGGCGTAGCGCAGGTCCAGCAGGTCGCTCGCCGCGTCCACCACGGCGCCGGGCAGGTCCACCCCGGCCGCGCCGGCGTCGTCGACGTCGAGCACCAGTTCCTGCCCGTCGAGGGTGACCGTGCCCACCGCGGTGAGCGGCACCTCGTAGCCCAGCACCTCGACGGTCGTGGTCACCCGCAGCCCCGCGCCCTCGGGGACCAGCTCGGTGTCGGTCCCCAGCTCGCGGGAGAGCAGCGCGTAGGAGAGCGTCACCGTGCCGTCGATGCGCTCGACGGGGATCTCCCCGACCGCCCCGCCGAGCACGTCGGACAGCGGCACCTGCACACCGCGCAGCCGGACGTCGGCCGTGGTGCCCTCCGGCTCCCCCAGGTCGCCCGCGGACAGCCGGATGCGCACGTCCTCGTACTCGCCGCCCACCGCCTGGGTCAGGAACGGCCGGCCCTCGATCGAGACGTCGGGCGCGCCGGCCAGCCCGCCGCGCTCGGCGATCGCCTCGGCCACGCGGTCCTCCGCGACGCCGACCGCGATCCGGTCGCCGACCACGAGCAGGCCGAGGCCGACCACGAGCGCGATCAGCAGAACCCGCACGCCGGGCCTCAGAACGCCAGGCGCAGCGCCAGGGCGAAGGCGACCGGGGCGCACGCGGCGATCGGGAGGACGGCCTGCAGCACCGGTGCGGCGACCGCCCGACCGCGGACGTCGCCGGCCGAGGCGGCGACGACGTAGCTGCCGGCCAGCCCGACCAGGGCCGCCACCCCGGCCAGCACGAGCCCGACCGTGACCGACGACAGCGTGTCCCCCAGCCCGCCCGGCGCGTGCCGCAGCATCGCGACCGCGACCCCGGCCAGCAGCGCGACCAGCAGGCCCAGGACGCCGCGGTCGACGCCGGCGGCCACCTGCGGCCGGGGCAGCACGGCGTCCACCAGGTGCGCGGCGACCAGCGCCGCGCCGACGACGAGCGCGGCCGTGGCGGCGGCGCGGTTCCCGCCGGCGGCGTCGGGGAGCCGCAGCAGCACCGCGAGCCCGCAGACGGCGCAGACGAGCAGCAGCGCACCGGCCAGCGACCCCACGACGTCGCCGCGGGGCGGCCGCCGCAGCATCTGGTGCAGCACGGCGGCGGCGAAGGCGACGCCCGGCACGACCAGCAGCTCCCCGAGCTCCGGGTCCTCGGGCAGCACGAGCCGCAGGTCGGCCGCCACCGCGGCCGCCACCCCCAGCGCCACCACCCCTGGCCCGCCGCGCACCCCGGTCGCCGGCACCCAGGCCGCGACCAGCGCCGCCTGGAGCACGACGACGGCCACCAGCGTGCCGTGCTCGGCAACCTGATCGGGGAGCAGCACGAGGAGGGCGGTGCCCACGGCGGCCACGAGCGCCGCCGGCAGGTGCTGCACGCGGGCCCACCCCTCGACGGAGGGCGCGGCGGCGGTCACGGGGCCTCCTCGCTGGCGGTCGTCGGCCGCGCGACGGCGGCGGTGCTGGGTCCCCGGGGGAACCCGTCGGTGACCCGATCGTCGCAGACCGCAGGCGCCCGATCCGCTCGCCGAGCGGAAGGGCGGCGCCGCGCTCGGCGTGTCCGGGGCCGGCCGCCGTCCGCGGTCGCCGCCTCCTCCGCACCGCTCCCGGTGAGGGCTCGCCCGCGCCCTCTCCGCGGCGGGCCACCGCTTCCGGCGGTCCGTCGGTTATCCTCCGGTTTCACCCGACAGCGCTGTCGTGGCCCCCGGATGCACCGCCATCCCAGGCTCCGTGAGGAGACGACATGCGACTCGTGCTCATGACCGCAGCGCGCCAGGCGACGACCGAGGTGCTGCCCGCGCTCGGGCTGCTCGGCCACCAGGTGCGCGTGGTGGCTCCGGAGCTGTCCAGCCTGCTCGACGGCGACTCCGGTGACGTGGTCCTCGTGGACGCCCGGCACGACCTCATCCAGGCGCGGACGCTGTGCGGCCTGCTGTCGTCCACCGGTGTGGCGTCGGCGCTCGTCGCCGTCCTCGCCGAGGGCGGCCTGGTGGCCCTGTCGGCCGACTGGGGCGTCGACGACGTCCTGCTCGACACCGCCGGGCCGGCCGAGGTCGACGCCCGCCTGAAGTGGGCGACCGCGCGGCGGCTGGCCGCGGCGACGCCCGCGGACGGCGCCGACGGCGGCGTCACCCAGGCCGGCGAGCTGGTCATCGACGAGCACAGCTACTCGGCCAAGCTGCGCGGGCGCCCGCTGGACCTGACCTACAAGGAGTTCGAGCTCCTCAAGTACCTGGCCCAGCACCCGGGCCGGGTGTTCTCCCGCGCGCAGCTGCTGCAGGAGATCTGGGGCTACGACTACTTCGGCGGCACGCGCACCGTCGACGTCCACGTCCGCCGGCTGCGGGCCAAGCTCGGCATCGAGCACGAGGCGCTCATCGGCACGGTGCGCAACGTCGGCTACAAGCTCGACCAGCAGGTCGCCGACGCCACCGCCGCGGCGGCCCGTGCCGACACCGCCGAGGCCCCGGCCGCCGACCGGACCACCGCTCCCCTCCGCTGAGGCCGCGCTGACCGTCGATCCGTTCGCCGTCCGGGACGTCCCCCGGCTGGAGGCCGCCCAGGTCGAGGCCGTGCTGGCGCTGCTGCGCGCCGCCACGGCGGCCGACGGCGTGCGGCCGCTCTCCGAGGACGCCGAGCTGCGCCTGCAGCACGGCGGCGGCGCGGGCGGGCGGGACGTGCTCGTCGAGATCGGGGACGCCGTCGTCGGCTACGCCCGCTTCGAGGGCGGCGACCCCGGCGACACCGACGACACCGACGACGCCGAGGGCGAGCTCGTGGTGCACCCGGACGCGCGGCGCCGCGGCGTCGGGCGGGTGCTGCTCGCCCGGCTCGAGGAGCTGGCCGGGCACCGCCCGCTGCGGGTCTGGGCGCACGGCGACCTGCCCGGCTCGGCCGAGCTCGCCGCCGCCGGCGGGTACGACCGCGCGCGGGTGCTCCTCCAGATGCGACGCGACCTCGCCGGCGTCGACCCCGATCCGCGGCCGTCGCTGCCCGACGGCGTGCGGGTGCTCCCGTTCGTCCCGGGCCGGGACGAGCAGGCGTGGCTGGGGGTCAACGCCCGCGCGTTCGCCGCGCACCCCGAGCAGGGCGGCTGGACGGCGGCCGACCTCGCGCTGCGCGAGGCCGAGCCCTGGTTCGACGCGGCCGGGTTCCTCCTGGCCTGGCGCGGTGACCCGGGCGCCGACGGGGAGCTGCTGGGCTCCCACTGGACCAAGGTCCACCCACCCGGGGACGCCGGCGACGAGGCCATCGGCGAGGTCTACGTGCTGGGCATCGCCCCCTCGGCCCAGGGCACCGGCCTGGGCCGGGCGCTGACCGACCTGGGGCTGGCCCACCTGCGCGGTCGCGGGCTGCGCGAGGTGCTGCTCTACGTCGAGGCCGACAACGTGCCCGCCGTGACGCTGTACGAGAAGCGGGGCTTCACCCGCTTCTCCGTCGACGTCTCCTGGCGGCGCGCGCACTGACCCCGGCCGCCCCCGGCCAACCGTCCGTTCCTGCCGCATCCCGGCGTCCCGCGCCACCGGACGCGCGGTCGTTCACCGCCTGGACGTGAGCTGCTTCTCACCCGGTCGGCAAGACCTCCGATCGCGTTCACCTCGCGTTCACCGATCGACCCGGATGCGGCCACCTCGGCTCCCTAGCGTTCCTCTTCGTTGGATCAGCGCTGCCCGGCAACGAGGTCCGGGCACCCTTCGAAAGGCACTGACTTGAAGCTGCGCAGCAGCACGCGCGCCCTCACGATCTCCGCCGCACTCGCCGCCACCCTGGCGCTCGCGGCGTGCGGAGCCTCCAACGAGTCCGACGACTCCAACTCCGGCTCCGACGGCGGTGGCGACACCCAGGAGCTGAGCGGCGAGCTCGTCGGCGCGGGCGCCAGCAGCCAGCAGGCCGCCATGGAGGCCTGGCAGGCGGGCTTCGAGGGCGAGTACCCGGGTGTGCGGTTCAGCTACGACCCCGCCGGCTCCGGCGCCGGGCGCGAGCAGTTCATCGCGGGCTCCACGGCCTTCGCCGGCTCGGACGCCGCCCTGGACGACGAGGAGCTGGCCCAGGCGCAGGAGCGGTGCGCCGGCGGCGAGGTCTTCGAGCTGCCCAACTACATCTCGCCGATCGCCGTGATCTTCAACCTCGAGGGGGTCGACGAGCTCGACCTGTCGCCGGCCACCATCGCGGGCATCTTCACCGGCGCGATCACGTCGTGGGACGACCCGGCCATCGCCGCGGACAACCCGGACGCCACGCTGCCCGGCACCGCCATCACCCCGGTCCACCGCGCCGACGACTCGGGCACCACCGACAACTTCACGGACTACCTGTTCCAGGCGGCCGGGGACGTGTGGACCTCCGAGCCCGACGGCGAGTGGCCGCTGCCGGGTGGCGAGGCCGCGAACCAGACCTCGGGCATGGTCGAGGTCGTGGGCAGCGTCGACGGTGCCATCGGGTACGCGGACGCCAGCCGCGCCGGGGACCTGGGCGTGGCGAACGTCGCCGTCGGCGAGAGCTTCGCCGCCCCCACCCCCGAGGCCGCCGCGGCGGTGGTCGAGAACTCGCCGGCGGTCGAGGGGCGCGGTGAGTACGACTTCGCCATCGAGCTCAACCGGCTGACCGAGAGCGCCGACGAGTACCCGATCGTCCTGGTGAGCTACCACCTCGGCTGCATCACCTACGACGACCAGGAGACGGCCGACAACGTGGCCGCGTTCATGGGCTACGTGATCAGCGAGGACGGTCAGGCTGCCGCCGCCGAGAACGCCGGCAACGCCGAGATCTCCGACGCCCTGCGCGAGCAGGCGCAGACCGCGGTCGACGCCATCACCGCCGGCTGAGATCCGCCCACCGCGGTGGCCCGGGACGTCCGACCGGCGTCCCGGGCCGCCGCACCGCCCGGACCCGGGCACCCGCACCCACGAACGACCCCCACGGAGCAGCGGTGACCGTCACGAAGGCCCCGACCGAACCCCCGGCGCAGCAGCGGACGATCCGCCGGCCGGGTGACCGGATCTTCGCCGGCGCCGCCCGCGGCTCCGGCATCTTCATCCTGCTCGTGCTGGCCGGTGTCGCCGCCTTCCTCATCAGCGAGGCGATCCCGGCCTTCACCGCGTCCTCCGAGGAGATCCCCGGCGGAGAGGGCCTCGGCGACTACGTCTGGCCCCTGATCGCCGGCACCCTCCTCGGCGCCGTGATCGCACTGCTGGTCGCCACCCCGCTCGCGGTCGGCATCGCGCTCTACGTGACCTACTACGCCCCGCGGCGGATCGCGACGGCGCTGGGCTACGTGATCGACCTCCTCGCCGCCATCCCCAGCGTCGTCTACGGCTTCTGGGGCCTCGCCGTCCTCGCCAAGCAGCTCGTCCCGTTCCACGAGTGGCTGGACGACACGCTGGGGTTCATCCCGTTCTTCGCGGGGCCGGCGTCGACGACCGGCCGCACCATGCTGACCGTCGGCCTGGTGCTGGCGGTGATGATCCTGCCGATCATCTCCGCCATCGCCCGCGAGGTGTTCGGCCAGGCGCCGGCGCTGCACCGCGAGGCCGCGCTCGCCCTGGGCGCCACCCGCTGGGAGATGATCCGGATGGCGGTGCTGCCCTACGGCAAGTCGGGCGTGATCGCCGGCGCGATGCTCGGCCTCGGCCGGGCGCTCGGCGAGACCATGGCGGTGGCCATCATCCTGTCCGGCGGAGCGGGCGCCACGCTCAACGTGATCAGCAACTCCAGCCCCTCGACGATCGCGTCCAACATCGCGCTGAGGTTCCCCGAGGCCACCGGGCTCGGGGTCAACACGCTGATCGCCAGCGGCCTCGTGCTCTTCGTCATCACCCTCGCGGTCAACATGCTCGCCCGCTGGGTCGTCAACCGGCGCGCCGACTTCTCCGGAGCCAACTGATGAGCACCGACACCCAGGCCGCGCCGCCGGCCGCCACGCCGCAGGAGGGCCCGGTCAGGGTCCAGCGCAAGCTCCCGCGGTACGCCCCCTTCGGCCTCTTCGCGGGCGGTGTCGCCGTCGGCGCCGCGCTCTCGGCGCTCACCGGCTTCAGCGTCATCTCCACCGTGGTCTACGGCGTCGTCCTGGGCACCGTGGCGGTCTACGCCGCCTCCCGCGCCGTGGAGGGGCGCCGCAAGGCGACCGACCGGCTGGTCACCAGCCTGGTGACCACCGCGTTCGGCATCGCGATGGTCCCGCTGGTCTCGCTGGTCTGGACCGTGCTGGACAACGGCCTGGCCCGCTTCGACGGGCAGTTCTTCAGCAACTCGATGTACCGGGTCGTGGGCGAGGGCGGCGGCGCCTACCACGCCGTCCTGGGCACGCTGATCATCACCGCGCTGGCCACGGCCATCTCCGTGCCGATCGGGCTCATGGCCGCCATCTACCTCGTGGAGTACGGCACCGGGCGGCTGAAGAAGGCGATCACGTTCTTCGTCGACGTCATGACCGGCATCCCGTCGATCGTGGCCGGCCTCTTCGCGTTCGCGCTGTTCACCCTGCTGTTCGGCAACGACTTCCGCGCGGGTGTCATGGGCGCGGTCGCCCTCTCCGTGCTGATGATCCCGGTCGTCGTCCGCTCCTGCGAGGAGGTCCTCAAGCTCGTGCCGAACGAGCTGCGCGAGGCCAGCTACGCCCTGGGCGTGCCGAAGTGGCGCACCGTCATGAAGGTCGTCCTCCCGACCGCCGTCGCGGGCCTGGGCACCGGCATCACGCTGGCCGTCGCCCGCGTGGTCGGCGAGACCGCGCCGCTGCTCATCACCGTCGGCCTGATCACCGGCACGAACCTCAACCCGTTCGACGGCCGCATGGCGACCCTGCCGGTGTTCGCCTACTACCAGCTGACCCAGCCCGGCGTGAACGAGCAGGCGTTCCTCGACCGGGCCTGGACGGCGGCGCTCCTGCTCATCATCCTGGTCATGGCGCTCAACGTCGTCGCCCGCCTGATCAGCCGCTTCTTCGCCCCCACGACCGGTCGCTGACCGACTCGGCACCGATCGACTGACCCGGAGGACACGCACGTGGCCAAGCGCATCGAGGTCTCGGACCTCAACATCTACTACGGCAACTTCCTGGCCGTGGAGGGCGTCAACGTCTCCATCGAGCCGCGCAGCATCACCGCGCTGATCGGCCCCTCGGGCTGTGGCAAGTCCACGTTCCTGCGCTCGATCAACCGGATGCACGAGGTGCTGCCCGGCGCGCGCGTGGAGGGCAAGGTCGTCATGGACGGCCAGGACCTCTACGGCAGCGACGTCGACCCCGTCGACGTCCGCCGGCAGATCGGGATGGTCTTCCAGCGGCCCAACCCGTTCCCGACCATGTCGATCTACGACAACGTCATCGCCGGCAACCGCCTGAACAACAAGCGGATGAAGCGCGCCGAGACCGACGAGCTGGTCGAGCGGTCGCTGCGCGGCGCGAACCTGTGGAACGAGGTCAAGGACCGGCTCGACCGCCCCGGCTCCGGCCTGTCCGGCGGCCAGCAGCAGCGGCTGTGCATCGCCCGCGCCATCGCCGTCGAGCCCGACGTCCTCCTCATGGACGAGCCCTGCTCGGCGCTGGACCCGATCTCCACGCTCGCCATCGAGGACCTGATGACCGAGCTCAAGGAACGGTTCACGATCGTCATCGTCACGCACAACATGCAGCAGGCCGCCCGCGTGAGCGAGCAGACCGGCTTCTTCAACCTCAACGGCGTCGGGCAGCCCGGCCGGCTGATCGAGTTCAACCCGACCGAGAAGATCTTCAGCAACCCCGACGAGAAGGCGACCGAGGACTACATCTCCGGCCGCTTCGGCTGACCGGTCCGCCGCCCGGCACCCGGGGAGTCGCCGTCAGCACCGGACCCGGCCTGGTCCGCCGGCTCGGCACCGCCGACGCGGTGCTGATCGGCCTGGGGTCGATGATCGGCGCGGGCGTGTTCGCCGCGTTCACCCCCGCCGCGGCAGCCGCCGGTGCGGGCCTGCTGATCGGCCTGGCGATCGCGGCGGTGGTGGCCTACTGCAACGCGATGGCCTCGGCGCAGCTGGCCGCGCAGTACCCGACCTCCGGTGGCACCTACGTCTACGGGCGGGAGCGGCTGGGCGAGTGGTGGGGCTTCCTGGCCGGCTGGGGATTCGTGGTCGGCAAGACCGCGAGCTGCGCGGCGATGGCACTCACGTTCGCCGCCTACGCGGCGCCGGCGGGCTGGCAGAAGCCGGTGGCGGTGGCCGCGGTGCTCACGGTGACGGCGGTCAACTACCGCGGCGTCACGCGCACCGCCGGACTCACCCGGATCGTCGTGGCCGTCGTCCTCGCCGCGCTGGCCGTCTCGGTCGCGGCCGTGCTGCTGGGGGGCGGGGCGAGCGCCGAGGGCCTGCGCCCGGACCCGTCGGCCGAGGGCGGGTGGTACGGGGTGCTGCAGTCGGCGGGCCTGCTGTTCTTCGCGTTCGCGGGCTACGCCCGCATCGCCACGATGGGCGAGGAGGTCCGCGACCCCGAGCGCACCATCCCCCGGGCGATCGGGCTCGCGCTGGGCGGCGCGCTCGTCGTCTACGCGTCGGTCGCGGTGGTCCTGCTCGCCGCGCTCGGCCCCGACGGCGTCGCCGCCACCCCGACGCCGCTGGCCGACGCCGTGGAGCGCGGATCGTGGGCATGGGTCTCGCCCGCGGTCGGTGTCGGGGCGGCCGCCGCCTCGCTCGGGGCGCTGCTGGCACTCGTCGCCGGCATCGGGCGCACCGGCCTGGCCATGGCGCGACAGGCCGACCTGCCGCGGTTCCTCGCCGCCGTGCACCCGCGCTTCCGCGTCCCCCATCGCGTCGAGGTGACCGTCGCGGTCGCCGTCTGCGCGCTGCTGCTGGTGGCGGACCTGCGCGACGCGATCGGGTTCTCCTCGTTCGGCGTCCTGCTCTACTACCTCGTCGCGAACGTCGCGGCGTTCACGCAGCACGCGGAGCATCGCCGGCGCCCGCGGTGGCTGCAGGTCCTCGGCGCGGCGGGCTGCCTGGCGCTGGTGGCCACGCTGCCGTGGACGGCGGTCGTCGCGGGCCTCGCGGTGTTCGCCGTCGGCGTGGCCTACCGGGTGGGCCGGCTGCGGCTCGCGCGCTGAGATCCGGTCCTGCCGGTCAGCCGCAGCCGACCGTCGCCGAGGCGGTCCGCGGCTCCGCCGCGAGCACCTCCGAGGCCGGCTCCGCCGACGCGTCGGGGGCGCCGGACGGGGCGCTGGACGGCGGAGCGGGGGGCGGCACCGGGACGACGGTGGTGTAGTCCGGGCCGAGGACGAGCCGGACGGTGTCCCCGAGGGCATCGCTGGGCTCGAGCACCGCGCCCGGCACCGCGGCGGCCACCGTCCGGGCCTGGGCCGCGACGCCGGGCCCGTGGCGCACGACCGTCCGGTCCACCCCGCCGGGCTCGTTGCCGACCGCGCCGACGACGAAGCCCTGCTGGCGCAGCGCCTCCGCGACGGTGCTCGCCAGCCCGGCCGTGGCGGTGCCGTTGCGGACCTCGACCGACACCTCGGACGCGAGCACGGTCGCGGGCGGCTCGGGGGCGGTTGCCGGCTCCTCCGCGGGCTCCGGCGCGGGCGCCTCGTCGGCGGGTTCCGGGGCCGGGACGGCCTCCTCGAGCTGGGCCCCCGGCGGCAGGACGCCGTCCTCGATCACCGACTCGAACAGCAGGCGCGTCGCCGGCCGGTCCAGCAGCACGTACCCCTGCTCGGCGCCGGCGGGCACGTAGCCCACCTGGGCCACCGGGAGGGCCGCGCGCTGCACGGCGTCGCCGGACAGGTCGCCGAGCGTTCCGGCCAGGGTGCGCAGGTCCCCGAGGTTGGTCGACTCGTCGACGGTGAGCGCGTCGGCGGTGCTGGTCAGGAACGAGGTGAGCCGGACCGGGTTGCCGAGCACGCCCCACGACATGGCCTGCCGCAGCGTCGACGTGAGCACCACCTGCGCGCGCTCGGCGACCGCGGTCCCCCCGGCGTCGGCGGCGGGGTCCCCGGGGCGCAGCCAGCCGGCCGCCCGCTCGCCGTCGAGGTGGGAGGCCCCGGCCGGCAGCGGGTCGGCCGCCGCGGCCCAGGCCCCGGTGACCGTCGGGAGGCACACGGGGATGCCGTCGAGCGCGTCCACCATGTCCGGCAGCCGGGCCAGGTCGACGCCGAGGTAGTGGTCGACCCGCAGGCCGGACAGCTGCTGCACGGCCCGCACCATGCAGGCGGGCCCGCCCTCGAGCAGCGAGTCGCCGAACGCCTCGGTGACCGGCTCCCGGACGTCGCCGTCGGCCGCCCGGCAGGCCGGGGTGTCGACCAGCGCCGTCGGCGGCAGGCTGACCAGCACGGCCGACTCCTCGTCCGGCGCGACCCGGGCCAGCAGGGCGGCGACGCCATCGGGCCCCTCGGCTCCCGGCAGGCCGGTCCCGACGACCAGGTAGGTCGCCGCGCCCTCCTGCAGCTGCGGGGCGACGATCTCCGGCCCGTCGAGGGCGAGCGCGTCGACCCGCTCGATGCTGTTGTCGACGTAGACGTAGAGCCCCAGGTGGTAGGCCAGCACGAGGGCGACGAGCGCCGCAGCGCCCTGCGCGAGCCGGACCATCCGTCGTCGACCGGGGCTGCGCGCGGCGCGGCGGGCGGCGCGGCTCTCCTTGCGCGGCGGCCGGGGCGCAACCGTCGCCCCGGAGCGGCCGGGGGCGTCGAGCCCGGGGATCGGCGGCAGCGGCCTGCCCGGACGGGCCGGCGACTGCCCGCCGGGACCACCACCGGGCAGCGGCGGGACCGGCTGGCTGAACCGGACGCCGGGCGGCGGGACGGGGCCGCCGCGGTGCCCCCCCGCCGGCGCACCCGCGGGCGGCGGGGCGATCGGACGGATGCCGCCGACGTCCGCGACGGGTCCGGGAGCGGCCGGGACCGGCGGCACGGCCGGCCGCGGGAGAGCGGACGGTGGCGAGCTTGGTTGCCGGAGGGCGGCCGCCTGGAGGACGGCGGCCGGCACCGGGCGCACGGACGGCGACGCGGGGGCCAAGGGCGCCGAGCGCGGCGGCCCCGCAGCGGCCGGCGGAACGGGAGGGAACCCGCGAACGGGCGGCGGGGTGTCCGCGGCCCCGCGGGCGGGCGGGCGGCCGGGGGACGGCGGGACCGCGGGCCGGGGGCCGCGGTGGGCGGGCAGCGACTCACCGGGCAGCAGCGGGATCGGAACCTCACCGGTGCGGCGGGCCGCACGGCGGCCGCTCGGGCCGGAGCCCCGGCGGGCGATCAGCTGCTCGAGGGTCAGCGGCTCGCTGTCCCGGCCGACCGCACCGTCGCCGGCACCGCCGCCCTCAGCTCGCGAGTCCCCCACCGCGTCGACATCCCATCGTCGTGGTCCGTGCCGGCCCCCGTACCCGCGCGCGCACGAGCACTCCGCACACGCTTCGTGGGCGGCTCCTCACGATACGTCCGATCGGGGCGCCGGACGGGTGACGCGCGGAGATCGCCCGGCGGCGAATCGGTCACGGCCGTAGCGTCGGGCCGTGCGCCTCCCCTCCATCCCCGGCCCCTCCGACGTCCTGGCAGCGGTGGACGGTCTCCGCGAGGGACTGTCGGAGGCGGTCGCGCTCGTGCCGCGGGTGGTGACCGCGGTGGGCCGGATCGAGGGGCTCCTGGACCGGGTGTCGGGCGTCGTCTCGTCCGTCGAGGGCCTGCTGGCCCGGGCCGACGGCGCCATCAGCGCCGTCGGCGACACCCAACGCAAAGCCGACGAAGCCATCAGCGCCGTCAGCGACACCCAACGCAAAGCCGACGCCGCCATCGACGCCGTCAGCGACACCCAACGCAAAGCCGACG